>CAWCWV010000016.1:0-2500 GCA_963799365.1 uncultured Flavobacteriaceae bacterium | reverse complement strand
CTCAGGCAGACTCGAACTGCCGACCTCTACATTATCAGTGTAGCGCTCTAACCAGCTGAGCTATGAGACTGTTTTAATAGTCGATAGTCGTTAGTTTTTAGTCGTTAGTAAAAGCTAGAAGCATATCATACCACCAACTATAGACTACCGCCTACAGACTTTATAAAAAATTAAAATTGACAACTAAACCAAAAATAGCACCTTATTTTGAAAAGCTATAAGCTTCTCGTCGCACTCTCTCTGCCCTTGCGGGCTTTCTCTAGAAAGGAGGTGTTCCAGCCGCACCTTCCGGTACGGCTACCTTGTTACGACTTAGCCCTAGTTACCAGTTTTACCCTAGGCCGCTCCTTACGGTGACGGACTTCAGGTACCCCCAGCTTCCATGGCTTGACGGGCGGTGTGTACAAGGCCCGGGAACGTATTCACCGGATCATGGCTGATATCCGATTACTAGCGATTCCAGCTTCACGGAGTCGAGTTGCAGACTCCGATCCGAACTGAGATAGGTTTTAAGGATTCGCTCCACCTCGCGGTGTGGCTGCCCTCTGTACCTACCATTGTAGCACGTGTGTAGCCCAGGACGTAAGGGCCGTGATGATTTGACGTCATCCCCACCTTCCTCACGGTTTGCACCGGCAGTCTGGTTAGAGTTCCCGACATTACTCGCTGGCAACTAACCACAGGGGTTGCGCTCGTTATAGGACTTAACCTGACACCTCACGGCACGAGCTGACGACAACCATGCAGCACCTTGTAATGAGTCCGAAGAAGGGCTAGTTTCCTAGCCTGTCCCACTACATTTAAGCCCTGGTAAGGTTCCTCGCGTATCATCGAATTAAACCACATGCTCCACCGCTTGTGCGGGCCCCCGTCAATTCCTTTGAGTTTCATTCTTGCGAACGTACTCCCCAGGTGGGATACTTATCACTTTCGCTTAGCCACTCAGTCTTGCGACCGAACAGCTAGTATCCATCGTTTACGGCGTGGACTACCAGGGTATCTAATCCTGTTCGCTCCCCACGCTTTCGTCCCTCAGCGTCAATACAATGTTAGTGATCTGCCTTCGCAATCGGTATTCTAAGTAATATCTATGCATTTCACCGCTACACTACTTATTCTAACCACTTCACATTGATTCAAGACAACCAGTATCAATGGCAATTCTATGGTTGAGCCACAGACTTTCACCACTGACTGAGCTGCCCGCCTACGGACCCTTTAAACCCAATGATTCCGGATAACGCTCGGACCCTCCGTATTACCGCGGCTGCTGGCACGGAGTTAGCCGGTCCTTATTCTTACGGTACCGTCAAGCCCCCTCACGAGGGGGTGTTTCTTCCCGTATAAAAGCAGTTTACAACCCATAGGGCAGTCTTCCTGCACGCGGCATGGCTGGATCAGGCTCTCGCCCATTGTCCAATATTCCTCACTGCTGCCTCCCGTAGGAGTCTGGTCCGTGTCTCAGTACCAGTGTGGGGGATCCCCCTCTCAGGGCCCCTACCTATCGTAGTCTTGGTAAGCCGTTACCTTACCAACAAACTAATAGGACGCATACTCATCTCTTACCGTAACCTTTAATCATAAATACGATGCCGTAATATGATACTATATGATATTAATCCAAATTTCTCTGGGCTATCCCATAGTAAGAGGTAGATTGTATACGCGTTACGCACCCGTGCGCCGGTCGTCGGCGGTGCAAGCACCCCGTTACCCCTCGACTTGCATGTGTTAAGCCTGCCGCTAGCGTTCATCCTGAGCCAGGATCAAACTCTTCATCGTGTAATCTTAAATAATATTCAAGTATTACGAAAAGCTCTCTCTCAAAAAATTCTCAGGTACTATTCTTAGTTTAGTTTCAATACAGATAATAATCTTTCGATTACTACCCATACGCTGTCAATTTCAATATATCAATGAACTTCTTTATTACATCTCTCCACTACTCCGAACCCGTGTTTTAAGTCACTCATCCGTTTTGCGGGTGCAAATATACAACCCTTTTTTAAACCTGCAAGCAAGTTGTAAAAATAAATCAAAATAAATTATGAACCTGTAATATCTGCTAATAACTAATCCAGATCTATCCTTCAAAGCGGGTGCAAATATACAACCTTTTTTAAACCCGCAAGCAGGTTTTAAAAATAATTCAAAAATTTATAAGAACGTCAATTTCTTTGCTGAAAAACTCTTCCAGATCTCTCCTTCAAAGCGGGTGCAAATATACACCCACTTAGCTTTATAAAACAAACATAATTCAATCTTTTTTATCGTTTTTATTGAGAAAATTCTTAACACACTGGAAATACCAAGCTTAGCTTCTAAAGTTTTTTTTACACCTTTATACCTATATATATAAACAACTTTTTGCAAAACGCAAAAAGGTTTACTGGAACACTAGAGAAATAAGAAAAAATCCTTCAATACTATTTGAAATAATCAACCCTTTTCATATCAATAAATACCATTCTTCAAATCACCTGCCTGCCAAAGGGAACGA
>CAWCWV010000015.1:7500-439475 GCA_963799365.1 uncultured Flavobacteriaceae bacterium | reverse complement strand
CTTAACCGAAAATGAACCAGTTTATCTGGTTCATTTTTTAGTTCCAGAAGTGTCAAAAGTGCAACTTTTGTAAGCGTATGGAACTAAAAAATGAGGACGCGGTGAGCGTTCATTTTTGATTTTCACTAAGGGTTTATTGGGATCAATTAAATCTATTATAATAAACTGGAAGGCCTACTCTGGTATTTACAAAAAGTATGAATTTTCTAGACCTTTCCCATATTTGCCCAGATGTCAGCCAACATCTCCCACGGAACCTGGCCACGTTCCTTAGTTTCGCTTTTCATAGCTTCTTTTATTTCTTTTAGGATCGGGCTGTCTGGAATTCCTAGTGCATTGCCAATAGATTCCACTACGTGCTTGGCGAGTTCATTAGGCTCACCGGTAGTCCATTCTTTTCCATAGCCTTCCCAATCGTAGCCTTCCCATTTACTTAAAGTGTCTGATGATGGATGCAATTGTGGCATCTCTAACTCTGTAGTAGATGGATTACTATCTGCAAATGATATCAAAGTCTCTCCTTCCTCAAAATCTGCAAAACTCTGTGTTAGCTTTTCTCCTTGCCAGCGCAGTTCCATATATCCTTCCGAAGGACGATAAACCGATGTATATACAGTGCCAAATCCCTCCTTATATTGTGTGTTAAAGAGAGGTAATTTCAAAAATGAGTCGGCTATTTTTTCTTCATCTAACTGTTCATTTTTCAACAATCCCTTTATAAATTTTTCCCGCTCTATAGTTTTAGAGAATTGTGCGTGCTCTGGCCAGTCAATTTTGCCTTGATGATTTGTAGATAAAAGCGCATCTTTTTCAATAGGCTCATGGTCTGGCGATAACTGCAGCATTTTATGTTTTCCCGTTTTATCGAGAACCATCACATTGTAAGACATATGGGTAGGTATTCTTTTCAATTCTTCAACAGCTTCAGTTAGGGTACTACAAAATTCCAAAACATATCTAATGATAAAGGGAATTCCAAAACCTTTACCTACCGCTTTTCGCCCTCCAAAAGTAAGTGAGACTACTAATCCGTCACTATTCATACCATCAACAACACCCCATAAACAATCTCCTATGGCAATAACGTGTTTACCATTCCAGGCACTGTTAAGCAATGTCCCTTCACACAGATTGGGGTGATAATCGTAATTGCGGACCAATTGTGGTGGGTCTTGCCACACTACCTGGGAGCAACCTGTTATATAGGCAGGTGGTTGATAACCAGTTAAAAAACGAGCAGCAATTGGATCATTTCCTGACAACTCACATAATTTTTTGTAGGTGGGCAAAAATTTGGGCATGTATTTTTCCAATTGAGCTTGTGCGGTCTTCAGGTCTGGATTATTTACAGCTCCTTTTGATTGAAACCAAGCTTTGTAGGCAGGCCAATGTTTTTGAAAGAGTGCTTGCCATTTTTTTCCAGGTATATTTTCTGAAATTGAATGAAATTTTAATTGTAACATATGTAAGGGAAAAAAATCCAAAATCACAAAATAGTTATGAAACTAAGGTGAATCTAGAATTATATTTTAAATGAGGTTATTATTATTTTACGTAAATAGTTTTCCGATTTACAAATTCGAGAATCCCGTCTTTTGAAAGCTCTCGACCATATCCAGACTTTTTTGTACCGCCAAAAGGAAGTCTTGGGTCGCTCTTTACGAGTTCGTTTATAAAATAGGCCCCATCACTAACGGTCGCTGCATATGAAAGTGCTTTTTCAATATTTTGAGTACAGACAGTGACGCCCAGACCATATTTTGATTGTTCGGATAGAGCAAAAGCCTCTTCAATACTTTTTACTTTTATCATCGCTGCCAAGGGGCCAAAAGTTTCTTCATCGAAAGCTGGCATACCAGGTTGTACATTACCTAAAATGGTAGGCTCGTGGTAGGCACCATCTTGGTCTCCACCCAATATTAATTTTGCCCCTTTTTCAATAGAACGTTTTACTTGTGTTTGCAATTGATCTGCCAAATCTTTTCTTGCCAAGGGTCCTACTTTTGTTGTTTCGTCTAGTGGATCGCCAGATTTTAATTGTTGTACCGCAGCAGTAAATTTTACTACAAATTCATCATAAACACTTTCTAGAAGAATAAATCGCTTTGCAGCGATACAGCTTTGACCACAATTGAGCATTCGCGCTGTTAATGCGGTGGCTACAGCGGCATCTATGTCTGCATCTTCCCAAATTATAAAGGCGTTATTGCCACCAAGTTCCAATAAAGATTTTTTGATATATTTTCCTGAAATTTCAGCAACTGCAGATCCTGCCTGCTCACTTCCCGTTAAGGTTACTGCTTTTACACTATCATGGGCAATTATAGCTTCGGTCTTATCGTGATGCACAATTAAATTCTGAAAAACACCTTCAGGAAAACCGGCTTCAGTAAATATATCTTCAATATGTTTCGCACTACCAAAAACATTAGGCGCGTGTTTCAACAAACCTACATTTCCTGCCATCAATGTTGGAGCTGCGAAACGGAATACCTGCCAAAAAGGAAAGTTCCACGGCATAATAGCCAATACAGCACCTATTGGATCATGCTTTACGAAACTCTGTGATGCTTCGGTTTTGATACTTTCGTCTTTCAAAAAAACAGCAGCGTTTTCGGCATAATATTCACAAACCCAAGCACATTTATTTACTTCGCCTCTTGCTTCTGTAATGGGTTTGCCCATTTCAAGTGTAATGGTCCTTGCATAAATTTCAACATTGTCACGTAAAATCTTGGCTGCATTCACCATTAAATCTGCTCGTTTTTCAAAAGAAACCTTTCGCCATTTTTCAAAAGCAGTTTGTGATTTATTTAAAATTGCTTCTACTTCACCATCGGTTTGTGAAGTATAGCTTGCAATTTCATTAGTGTTGTAAGGGTTAATGCTTTTAAACTCCATTGGGTACATTTCAGGTTTTAATTTCAGAAACCTCACAAGTAATTATACGCTGTGAGGCTTCATCATGATTTTAATTTGAGAATTACTTTTTAGTTACTTAGCTAGTGTTCCAATAATTTCGGGTTGTTCGCTTTTATCTTCCAATACGTGCGAAGTATATTTAGCGTGAATGGCATTGATCCAAGTTTTTGCACGTTCTGTCAAATCAAAATTATCGGTCATCATGCGTCCTCTTGTTACCAAAATTCCCATATCTGCTCCTTCATAGAGATAATCTCCTTTGTTAGTAATCCTTAAGAAAAAAGCTTCGTTTTCACTTTCTACAGCACGACGGTGCGAGTCCATACGGTCAAATTTAATATGTCCCGTATCATAAATTTTCCAAATACCAGATTCTGGGGCTTCTGTAACCGCTTCAATGGTCTTTTTGGTATGTTTAATGATAAGCTGGCTCCAGCTATCTGTGTTTATTTGTTTTGCCCAACGATCATTTAGAGCTTTTATACTTAACTTATAATCTACATTCATCCATTCCAGAATATGAAATAAATATAGAGGGGCATCTGCCAGGGCGAAAACTGCATGGTTTGTTATAGAACTAGCACCGGTAACTCGTGGGTTCAATTCGCCTAAATATATTTCTCCATTGTCCTGATCTATCAAGAAATCAAGCTCAAAATATCCCTTATAGCCTTCTTCACGCAATTGATTTCCAAAAAGCCTTGTATATTCTCTTGCTTTTTTTCGAAGTCTAGGGCTAAATGAGTTCGGATAAATTTCATTTCCGCACCAGCCACCCTTATAAGGTGTTAATTCTTTGAAGCCAACCAATTCCGTCATTAAAGGAGCCACAATAGTACCATGACGCGTAACGCAAGCTTCAATAGCCGATCCACGACAGTTGATACGTTTCATAACCTTTACTTCTTTTTCTGCAACGATTTCATCTTCGTGTTTTTTAAACTCCTCTTCATTTGAAATAAAGAACGTAGTATGTCCAGAATCTCCAAAAGGAGTTTGGATCACTAGATCGTTACCCAGTTTTTTTGAAACTTGTTGTAAGTGTTTATAGTCTTTTACAGGCGAGAGCACATAAGGAACACAAGCAACACCAGCTTTCTCGGCAATGCGGTTCGTGTTTACTTTATTATCCATAAATGTTCGCATCTTTGCAGATGGAAACATAATTTCAAGGCCTAGTTTTTTGGCAAGCTTTTCTGTTTTTGGGGTAAACATGAGGAACATTACCTTACCTGCTTTTTTCCCTTTTTTCCTAGAATTAATATATTCTTGTACTTCTGGGTGTTGTAATAGGTAGTTATTAATATCCTCGATGCTTTCAAAATCATCATGAGGAATCTCTTCTTTAGGCGAAAAAACGTTAGGATGCTGGCCATCAAAACAATCTATATAATTGATAAACTTAAAACCCTTTATCCATTCATCTGCTCCTAAAAGGTTGAAATTCGTGGCGCTAATAAAATAGATAGGCTCTTCATTTTTATGAAAAAAGCGTCGTATATCATGCACTCCATTTAATGTTAGACTGGTTTTAGTATCACTCATAATTTCTAAAATTTTAATTACTATTTACTTGTTATCTTTTTTGATGCGCCCATACCCATGGCACCCATGGCTGTAGCGGTTTTTTGTCGGTTCAAAACACTTTGACGGAATATTCGCAAACCAAGATCTGCCCGATATCCGTGAATTTCCGATACGTCCAGCGCCAACATAAAATTAATAATCTCGTGACTCACCACTTGACCGGGTACTAAAACTGGAAATCCAGGTGGGTAGGGGATTACAAAAGAAGAAGCGACTAACTCACGTCCATTTTCCATAGCTTGTGTACAATCTTTTAAAGAAATGTATTCGTAGTTTTCCTCGTTGTAAGCCATAAAATAGGCATCACGTATATTTCCTCCAGGTACATTAGGCACGGCACGAAATGACGAATGAAAAAAGCTAAAATCGGGCAATGGCGGTACCTCGAATATTAAGGAATTGATTTTTTGCTGATTTATTTCATTTTCACGACTGTTTAATGACCTAAATTCTTCATCCAACTGTTCCGATATTTTTAATAGTGCATTAGTTAAGTAAGCTACACTACCTCTTGTGGTACCAATGTTAGTCATAAATAGTACCGTGTTTCTGGAAGTCTTATTAATTTGGATGTTAAATTGATCCATCAAATATTTATTTTTGAAGGTATCGCCATCTACGCCTGTTCTTCCAATGAATAAGGTAATTTTTGTAGGATCGAGCATAAACTCATCTTTTTCCCAGGCTGTCTCCATTCGGTTCCAGCCGGTTTCGGTATCGTAATATTCGTCTAAACCACTCTCTCTGTATTCATCTGGGATAAAATTCTTTACGGTGAGCACATCAAAATACTTGTTGAGTTGCGGGTTGTTATTAATTTTGGCCCGCAGCACCATAGCCATCTCTATACTTTTTTCTACCATTTCGTATCCTTCAAATTCTACTTGTTTTCTACCTACATCCAGTGAAGCTAGCATTTGATAATTGGGTGAGGTAGAAGTATGTGTCATATATGCTTCCAAGAAGGTGTTTTCAGATTTTTTTCTGAAATCTTCATCCCAAATGTGTATCATAGATCCCTGGCGGAAACTACTTAGTGTTTTATGTGTACTCTGAGTAGAGTAGACACGAATACAGACCTTCTCAGGATCTGGTAAAGTAGGTGTTTCTCCTTCTGAAAGCCCTTTAATATGTGCTTTGTATTCTTTTTTATACGCCTCGCTTCGATATTTTTTGAACAGCTTCTTCGCTACAAACATACCTGTACGTTGTTTGTATATATAGGTAAAACCAGCAAAAGCGAACCAAGCTTCATCCCAAAGGAAAATCATATCGGGTTTTATGGCAAGAATTTGCTCCATTACTTTTTCTACATTGTAAACCAAACCATCGAAGGTACAATTGGTAAGCAACAACATTTTTACTTTATCCAAACGCCCTGCTTCTTTTAATTGAAGCATTTTCTCTTTAATACTTTTTAGGGGCACCGCCCCATACATGGAGTATTCCTGGATAGGATAGGAATCTAAGTAAACAGGATAGGCGCCTGCGAGTACCATTCCATAATGGTGGCTCTTATGACAATCTCGGTCAATGAGCACTAAATCGCCCGGTTCAATAATGGCTTGCAGCACAATTTTATTTGCAGTAGAAGTACCATTGGTTACGAAAAATGTACGTTGTGCTCCATAGGTATCGGCTGCCATTTCCTGAGCCTTTTTTAATGGTCCAGTGGGTTGTAGTAACGAATCTAAACCACCAGTAGTAGCAGATGTTTCAGCAAGAAACATGTTTCTACCATAAAATTCTCCAAAATCCTTTATCCAGCGTGATTTAAATACTGAATTCCCTCTGGAAATAGGCATCGCATGAAAAATTCCGGTTGGTTTTTGGCTATATTCTTTTAGCGCTGTAAAAAAGGGGGTATCAAAGCGTTCACGAATTCCTCTTATTATTCCCAAATGTAATTCCTGTAAATCTTCACGACGATAGTAGATACGGCTAAACTGCTGTAACGTACTGTTCTTTAGATCGGTTAGAGAGGTGTCGGTTACATAGTAAGTGTCTAGCTCGGGACGAAACTGTTTTACATATTCTCCTAAGAGTGGACCAAGTTCAGATTCTGACCTAGACTTTAAGTCTATATTTAAAACGTGTTGAATGTACGGGGTAATAAGTTCTGTAATATTTGAGGACACAAATGGTGGCGCATAGCGTATCACAACAGCCTGAATATTTGGATTAAACATCAAGGCAATCATCGCGTCCTGAAAAGAAGGCTGTACAATAAAATCGTATGTAAAAGGTTCGTTGGGTTCCCGTAATTCTTTTAATTTTTCGTGTAAGGCATTTTCTTCAATGGTTGAAAGGTTTTCTACAAAAAGTACTTCAAAGTAGTTCTTTTTTTGGCCAGAAGATAATTCTCGAAGCTCTTCTGGACGTGCTTGTTCGGGCTCGTCTGGTGTATTGGAATTATTATTAAGTAAATAATCATCACTTACTAATTGACGCGTAATTTCTGCTACCTGGTGGGTGAGTGAGGTATATTCAGATCGGTCTAAACATTGAAGTAACTTTTCAATTTTTATTTTTCCTGGAAAAACAAAATAACACTCAATACATTTAAGGTGATTTAAAATAGTTTTTACTTGTTCAGAATGGCTTTTCTCGGATGCAGAACCTTTCTTGGAATGTGAGAGTTCATTACATTCCAATTTAAGGTTATTCCATCTTGCAAGACGTAATTGGGCAATACTGTAATAGGGTGATGTAACATGTTTATTTTTGGTTGGCATAGTTTATTTTTTTGAATGAAGCGCAAGTTTATTCCCTTCTGTATCGATAAAGAGCCCGAAGTAACCGCTATCGTCGTCAATTTTAGTTTTCTCTAAAATAATCCGACCCCCGGCATTTTCCACTTTAGTCATTAATATCTGAAGGTTTTCTCCACCATTTAAATAAATAAGGGAACCTGTTTCACTGGGAATAGAACCGGGTCCCATAACCAAAGCGCCACCAATACCGTTGTCTGTAGGAAAAAAAGCCATAGCATATTCGTTTAATTCAGTCATTTCCATTTGTATATCATATAAGTGATTATAGAATGCTACTGCTCTATTTAAATTAAGTACTGGTATCTCGAACCAGTTTACATAATTCTTTATTTTTTTGGCTTTTTGTTTAGATCCTAAAGTTCCCATACTTTTTTTTAATTGTTTATACTATACCGTCTCCTTTATAACCAATGGCTGCCGTTGGTAACTCTATTTCGCTTTCCATTTTTTTAAGTTGGGCGAGTTTATCCAGTTTAGTTGGTTTTATAAGCGGCCCTAAATCCTCTAAATACGGATGTTTTATTCCTTGCTGATAAATACTGAAATCACCCAAATGATCTCGGAAGCTCTTTAAGGGTTGTCCTAATCTCATGACACCCAATTCCCGACTTCGTTTTACACGTTCCATGTCAATCTCTACTGGCATAATTTCTTCCGTGGCACCTGCCTGATACATAATTCTGCCATCTGGACCGCAAATGGTAGAACGACCAATACCTCCCGTATCCAAACCATTGATATCAAAGAAAAAACACTGATTTACTGCAGCATTCGTCTGTGCTATAGAATGCTCTATTTCACGATCCATTGTACCTGTCATTGTTGGGTGTAAAATTACTTCGGCACCCATGACAGCAAGTGTTCGGATGGTTTCTGGGAACCACATATCGTAGCAAATAGACACCCCGAATTTTCCTACATCAGGAACATCAAACGTACAGAAGCTATCTCCTGGGGTGATGCCTACTTCAAATGGATAAAAGGGAAACATTTTTCGGTAACGGGCTACAATCTCTCCTTCTGGATTAATTACTGTTGCGGTGTTGTAGATTCTATCACCTTCCTTTTCGAAAATGGAACCTGGTAGTATCCAAATTCCGTATTTTTTTGCCATTTTCTGCATTTCGCTTTCAAAGTCACAAGGAAATTCGGTTGCAAAGTGTGTTAATGGCCCATAGGCACAAAGTTCGCTGAACATAACCATGTGTACCGATGGATACAAGTTCATACATATATCCAGTTTAATCTTCATCATTGGTAGATTAGAATGGGTGGCAGAAACTCGCATTTGGATTCCTGCTATGGTAAATGGTTTCATAAAGTATGTTTTGTTGCTTTTTTAATTTCCTCCTCAAGAATATCGAGGCCTTTGTTTAGTTGTTCCAATGTAATTACCAAGGGACTTAGGATACGGATAACGTTTTTATAAGTTCCAGCACTTATAATAACCAAACCGCGTTCGGCGCAATTGGCTACAATAGTATGGCATAGTGCTCCGTCTGGTTGGCTTGGATCTCCATTTTTTACAAACTCAAATCCGATCATAGCTCCAACACCGCGAACATCACCAATTTCAGGACATTCGGACTTTAATGCATTCAAACGATTCATAATTATTTCTCCAACAATTACAGCTTTCTCGTTCAAATTTATTTCCTTCATGTATTTTATAGTCGCCAGAGATGCGGCACAACAAACGGGGCTTCCAATGTAGGTGCCTCCAATAGAGCCTGGTGCTGCTGCATCCATAATTTCGGCTTTTCCTACCACTGCGGCAATTGGAAGGCCAGAACCCATAGACTTTGCATAAGTACTTATATCTGGTGTAATACCATAGTGTTGCCAGCTTGCCCAATGTCCAGTTCTACAGAAACCACTTTGCACTTCGTCCAAGATTAACATAATCCCGTGTGTATCACAAAATTCACGTAGGCCTTGCAAGTATTTTTTTGGAACTGGGTTAAAACCACCTTCTCCTTGGATAGGCTCCATGATAATCGCTGCAACACTCTCAGGATCTACAAGGTTTAGGATGCTTTCCTCTAATAATCTTAATTGGTCTTCTATATAAGAAGCTTCATCTCTTTGACCTTTATATCTATAAACATTAGGGAATTGAAGTCTATATACTTCAGGCGCAAATGGACCACAATTTGGCTTATATGTTAACTTACTGGTTAAAGTCATCGCCATCATAGTGCGTCCGTGGTATGCATCAGAAAAACTTATAACTGCAGGACGTTTTGTAGCTTGCCTTGCGATTTTTATAGCGTTTTCAACGGCTTCGGCTCCTGTGCTTATGAGCATTACTTTTGTATGTTCTCCGTGGGGAAGAATTTCTGCTAGCTCTTCACACAATTCAATATAAGGTTCATATGTCACTACATTAAAACTGGTATGGAGGTATTTTCCTGCTTGTTCGCGTATGGCGGCAACAACTGGTTCTGGGCAGTGGCCAGCGTTAACAACTCCAATTCCTCCCGCAAAGTCAATAAGTTCTCGACCATCTTCATCGGTAATTATAGCACCTTTCGCGCTACTCACAGTGGCGGTGTTAAACACACCCACACCATTTGCCACAATATTCTTCCTTCTTTCAAGAAGTTCTTGTGACTTCGTCATTTGTTTTATCATATAAAAATTGGCAGGTATTAAAATAATTAGATTTTTATAATATACTTAAAAAGCAGTTACTAAAGTAGTATTTAAGATTTAATTAATAATTTAATAATATGTTGAATTTTTAACAAATAAAAATAATAATCTATAAATATTTAATCAATTTTATGTGATTTTAAAAACAGTTAAAAACTTCGTTTAAGGTTTTAAAAAAAGCAGCTAAAATTTGATGTAGAGAAGCTTTACTAAAATTTATAATTGATTAATTGATTTCAATATATAAATGAGGAGAGTGAAATAATTGAACTTTTACCATCTTGTTGTTTAGTTGGCTACAAAAATGATTTTATAATGTTTAAAAACGTGTTCAAAAAGTATTTATTCTATAGGAAGAGTATGATGTTTAAGAACTTTTTACGTGTTTTTTATATTTCATTGTAAATATGCTCATAAACGGAAGCAATATCTACATTATAATTCTTAATAACTTTTGCACTATGGTTTTCTACATTCATGCTATTTTTACATTTTGAAATTTTACAAAGACAACCAAGCTATGAGTGATACAATTGAAAGAATAAAATGTTTGATTATAGGTTCTGGACCAGCAGGATATACTGCGGCTATATATGCAGCTAGAGCAGATCTGAAACCTATTATGTACACAGGAATGGAACCCGGAGGGCAATTAACTACTACTACTGAAGTAGATAACTTTCCTGGATATCCTGAGGGAATTGATGGTCCTACCATGATGGTGCAACTACAGCAACAAGCCGAACGTTTCGGAACTCAAGTACGTATTGGGATGGTAACTGCCGTAGACTTTAGCGATGAAGTAGGAGGGATTCACAAAATAACTGTGGATAATGCTACCCAAATAGAGGCTGAAACTGTAATTATTTCAACAGGAGCAACAGCAAAATATTTAGGATTGCCAAGTGAACAAAAATTAAGAGGTGGTGGCGTTTCTGCCTGCGCTGTATGTGATGGATTTTTCTATAAAGGACAAGATGTAGCGATTGTAGGGGCAGGAGATACAGCTGCTGAAGAAGCAACCTACTTAGCCAATATTTGTAACAAAGTAACAATGCTTGTGCGTAAAGACCATATGAAAGCATCCAAAGCAATGCAACACCGCGTTACCTCCACCAAGAATATTATATTGAAATACAATACCGAAGTAGATGAAGTACTTGGAGACATGGTAGTTGAAGGGCTACGAATGAAGAATAATATAACAGGAGAAAAAGAAGAAATCGAAATCACCGGATTGTTCATAGCTATTGGTCACAAGCCAAATACCGATATTTTTAAAGGACAGTTAACTATGGACGATACTGGGTACTTAATTACCAAAGGGAAGTCTACCAAAACAAATAAGCCAGGCGTATTCGCAAGTGGCGATGTACAAGATAAAGAATACCGACAGGCAGTAACAGCAGCAGGAACAGGTTGTATGGCTGCTTTAGATGCAGAACGTTATTTGGTAAGTATAGACAGTGTTGAACAAATTAATACACCTATGTATTAATAACGATTATGAAATGTAATAGCCGCTAATAACAGCGGCTTTTTTTTATAATTAATTAATAGTATTATTCGGCCGCTTTATGATCAAAGCTAAAAACTCGTTTTAATTTCCAAGAACCATTTATTAATTCGTAGTAGGATGTAAATTTTGCATAGCCTGTTTTTTCCCTAGCTTCGTTTGGTTTTTGCTGGTAGAATTCGTGTTCGCCTCTTTGTAAAGCTCCGTACAAACTATCGTTAGACTTCAAAGGAAATACTTGTAAGCTGCCCGAAATTAACCTGCGTGTTATTTTTGCTGAAGGATTACCGCAGATATTTTTAGCCATGGCTTCCATGAATTCAGCTTTGTCTTGAATTCCACCAATATCGTGGTAAAATTCTAAATCTTCAGCTAAAACAGCTTCCAGCGCTGTTAGATTACAATTATTAAAACCTTCTTCAAAAACAATGCTGTCCATTTGTTTCATTTGTAGGTGCAATTCTGAAGTTTTTTCAACCTGTGCGAAGCCCGTTATTGAAATGAGCAGTATTAAAAGTTGTATAAGAATTTTCATAATTTTTGTTTTAAAAAAATCCGTCCCGATTCAATAAATAAACCAAGACGGATCCGGCTGTTATAGCCGATAGCTTCCTTATAAATTTAAGTGTATAATGATTTAATTACCTTATTAATTAGTTTCCCAATTCACTAAGTCACCAACTCACATTTTCCGAACACTTCCAGATTTACCACTGTTATTTTTTACTGCTGATGGATTTCCGTAGTAATTTACATCGCCACCGCTGGAGGCATCAACTTCTAGGCTTTCTTTTACATTTACCGTAATATCTGCCCCGCTAGAAACTTCGGCTTTGCATGTTACTACTAGTAAATCCTTGGCATTAATTTCGCTGCCACTGGAAGCATCAGCCGTAAGTTGGGATGCTCGTCCCGAAACTTTTATGTCTGCTCCACTACTACAATCTATATAAAGTGTTTTAGCAAATACCTCTACATCAAGGTCAGATCCGCTACTAGAGTCAAGAGTTAAATTTTCGGCTTCTAAAATTCCATTTACAACAACGTCTGCTCCGCTGGAAGAGGCAACTTCGTCCAACGAAATATAGGTCACATAAACTTTTTTTGCTTTTGCTCTACCAATGTTATTATTGTTTGTGGTGGTAATGTGCAATTTGCCATTTGTAATTTCAGTTTCAATAATTTCCTGTAAGTTTTCGTCTGCTTCAACTTTAATACTGGCGGTAGTTCCTTTTGTTAGGTACACATCCAAGCCGGCGCTACCACGAATCTTGGTGAAATCTTCAGAGACACTTCTGGTTTCAGTAGTTACATTGCCATTACCATCTGTCTGGCCGAAGTTCATATTAAAATTACAAGAGGTAAGGGTTACGGTTGCTATGGTGAGCAAGATTATTTTTATTGTTTTCATGGTGTTTGTTTGGTTGTTAAAATTTGTTTAATCTTTTAAAACATCCCTACCCAACCTCCCCTTCAAAGGGGAGGGGTTAAAGTCTCCCTTTGAAGGGAAATTTAGAGGGATGTTCTCATTTATAATTTAATATATCGTATCATTCACTATCACAGGAACGACTGTCTTTATAGTATCTGCCTTTTTGACTTTTACTTCAGTTTGGGTGTCGTCTGAAAAATCTTGATTTACATCTTTTTTCCAATCTGCATTACCAGAAGCATTCATCTCATTAATATCTTGTTTCATTTCATCTTCTGGACAATCCAGGCATTCGGTTTTGTTTTTCAAGATTAATAGCGATTTACCCTCCATACCATTGTGTAGGATATCATTGTGACGCGAGTCGTTTCTATGGTAGGAGTACGTATTGTCTTCAGCAATTAGTACACTTCCTTCTGGTAAAAAGAGGGTGATGTCTATCTCTTGATCACGATATTTATTTTCGATAGCAGTTAAGAAATAACCATCTAAGTATAATGTTCCGTTTTCAAAAGTATAGTTGTAATCAATGGCTTCGGCACGTTTCTTCGCATTTAGGAAGCTATTACCTTCAGCATTCTTATCAATCATCATCTTTGCAATACTATCGGTTGTAGATTTTACAATAAGTCGTATATCGCTACTATAAATTATTTTCTGGTCGTTTTCATCATATCTAATTTCTACGCCACCGCTTTTCGATACATAAGCATCGTACTGGCTGTTGGCTCGCATAGCGATATGTACCGTATCACCAGTTCTTATGGGTAGAGGTTCTTCAGTAATTATCTCTCCATTATATGCTTTTTCCGTTGCTTGACGAACACCAAGTATTCCAAGGCCTACCAAAGAAGCAACCCAAAGAACTAGAAGTATAATTTTAGCTTTGGTACCAATAGATTTCAAATTACTTACCAGTAATTTAAGCCCTAGAATAAAGATCACAAAGAATGGAATACCCACTGCCAGGAAAGCAAGTAATGATACCAACCAGATAGGACTATTTGAAGTATCAACCAAGTTGATATAATCCAACACTTCTCCAGTGCCCCAAAGGTCTATAGTTCCTAAGGTGAATAAGCTAATAATTAGACTTATTAATACCATAAGGCCAATTAAAATTAAAATGATACCGAAAAATTTGACAAATATTTTGAGAATGGTAAGAAAGATATTACCGAGCGTTTCAACAAAAGTAACTGCACCGTTGCCCACCTTTTGCCCGAATTTGTCATAGTCTGCATTTTTTACTCTATCTGCAACTGTATCATATCCTTCCTTGAACTTTTTTTCGATATTCGATATCGTCACAGCCTCGCCACCCATTTTCAGTTTTTCTGAAGTAGTAAGTGCAGCTGGCACCAAAATCCAAAACAGGATATATATGATGATAAACGTTCCACTACTAAGTATGGTAAGTAAAATCCAAAGGAGCCGTACCCAAATAGCATCTATTTTTAAATAATGCGCCAATCCTGAAGAAACTCCAGAGATAAACTTATTATCTACATCGCGAAACAATTGCTTGTGAGATGCATTAGTACGATCTCTTCTGCTACTGGTATAAGCTAGTGGTTCATCATCAAATAATTCTTCGTCTACACGGTAATCTTCGGGTTGCCCCATTACTGCGATAACTTCGTCTAGTTCTTTCAAGCTGATTACCTGTGAGCTGGATTCAATTTTTTCTGAAAATAATTCAGAAATTCGCGCTTCAATATCACGTATAATTTCGTCTTTGCCCAGTGGGTCGCTCAACGATTTCTTTATAGCATCGAGGTAGCGTGAAAGTTTTCCAAAGGCATCCTCGTCTATATGAAAGAAGGTGCCTGCCAAATTTATGTTTACTGTCTTTTTCATTTCTTAGAGGTTGTGCTGGTTACTTTATTTACGGCCTGTTGCAATTCGCCCCAGGTGGTAGTTAATTCATTTAAGAACAGAGTTCCTGTTTCTGTGAGTTCGTAATACTTGCGTGGCGGTCCGCTGGTAGATTCTTCCCAGCGGTAGCCAAGAAGCCCGGCATTTTTTAACCGTGTAAGTAACGGATAAATAGTACCTTCTACCACAAGCATTTTCGCGTCTTTAAGGGTATCCAGTATGTCACTGGTATATGCTTCCCCATCCTGTAATATAGATAAGATGCAATACTCTAAGACCCCTTTGCGCATTTGCGCTTTTGTGTTTTCGATCTTCATTTGCTTATTTTATTATTTTGTTCGATTCTGATTGATGATGCTGTACTTATATGTATTTGCTTTGCTGAAATTTTAGCACATTCAATTGTGCTAATTTGTTTCGTAATTTCTGTTTGTGCGTTGGCTGCTAATTTTCGTTCCTGTACTTCTACTCCTAAAAAATTGAGTACGATGGCCATTACAATGCTAATTAACGTGTTCATGTTCTTGAGGTTTTAATGGTTGTTTTTTTATAAAAGGAATGGTAAGCGGGTATGTATAGAGTTCTCCTCTTGAAGCTTTAGTGGTAGCCGTTATAATGGCGTACAATTCAAAAACAAATAGTCCTAGTAATAAAAGGCCTACAATTCCGAAGAGTATGATGTAGCCGGAAAAATTCTTAATATTTTGTAGTGAAACTTCGTGATACTGGTTTTCCATAGCTTCTATAAGGGAAACAAAGTCGGTCGCAAAAATGATAAAGAACGGCAAGCAGGCAACTCCCACTAAAATCGTATAAACCAAAATACTTAACTGGAAATTGAGCGCCTGCCTGCCGTGTTCATTTACAAATGGTCTATCTTTATTCACCGTCCATAATAAGAGTGGGAAAATAAAATTACCAAATGGTATAAAATATTTTGAGAACGTTGAAAGGTGCGTTACCGCAGCTACATTTTTATCGTTTTCTGAAAGGTTGGTTTCCATAGTTCATTAATTTCTTATACAAATATATGTCTATTACTTGGTATTATGTTACGCATAGTACTAAAAATTAACATAATGTTAACAAATTCTATTTTATTGAATTCATGCAAATACTTTGGAAACTATTGTTTTTACTATATTAGTAGCTTAAATGAAGCATAATGTTATCGCCAAAAAAAATTAACGCATTTACCATGCTGAAACTTCCGTCAGCATATTTTATGGGAGTGCGCGTGAAGAAAATTTCCGAGGAAAGGTGTAAAACATCTGTAAAACATAGGTGGATTAACCAGAATCCCTTTAACTCCATGTTTTGGGCAGTACAAGGAATGGCAGCAGAATTAAGTACTGGTGCATTGGTCATGGCGCAAATACGAGCGAGTGGCGCCAAAGTTTCTATGTTGGTAGCAAACAATAAGGCTACATTTACCAAAAAAGCGACGGGAAGAATCACGTTTACTTGCAACAACGGTGCTGCCATAAAAGAAGCTATTATAGCAACAGTTGCAACTGGAGAAGGTCAAACCTGCTGGATGAAAGCCGAAGGAGTTGATGAAGCTGGAGATGTAGTTTCCGTATTTGAGTTTGAATGGACGGTGAGGAGGAAGAATGGTTAATCAGGTAAACAGGTAATTAGTTAATTTGTTGAAAGGTTTTTAAAATCTTGTGCCAATGCCTCCGTGCAATTCTGAGTTCCTTCGTGAATCTCTGTGAAATAACTTCAGAAGAATTGATAATTTTAAGAAACACATTGTAACATTCCTCTAATCTTTCCCACATATAAATAGCTAACACGAAGGTAAGCGACTCAACATC
The DNA here is from genome assembly GCA_963799365.1 of uncultured Flavobacteriaceae bacterium. GTDB lineage: Bacteria > Bacteroidota > Bacteroidia > Flavobacteriales > Flavobacteriaceae > Marinirhabdus. The sequence continues at coordinate 422,891 of CAWCWV010000015.1, read as the reverse complement.
TCAACATTTAAACCCAAAAAAATGAACGCACACGAAATAGATTACAAAATTCACGGCGAAGAAATGCAATTTGTAGAAATAGAATTGGATCCCAATGAAGTTGTAATTGCTGAAGCAGGAAGTTTTATGATGATGGACGACGGCATTAAAATGGAAACCATCTTTGGTGATGGCTCTGCAAACGATAAAGGTTTTATGGGGAAAGTATTTGGAGCAGGAAAACGATTGTTAACGGGGGAAAGCTTGTTTATGACAGCTTTTTACAATGTTGGAGTAGGGAAGAAGCAAGTAAATTTTGCATCACCCTATCCAGGGAAAATAATTCCAATAGATTTAACTAGATTCGGAAATAAATTTATTTGCCAAAAAGATGCGTTTCTATGTGCAGCAAAAGGAGTAAGCATAGGAATTGAATTTTCAAGAAAATTAGGTCGGGGCCTCTTTGGAGGTGAAGGTTTTATTATGCAAAAACTGGAAGGAGACGGCATGGCATTTGTACATGCTGGCGGAACCACTGCTACCAGAGAATTGGCTGCAGGAGAAAAATTAAAGATTGACACAGGATGTATTATTGGTTTTGACCATACTGTAAATTACGATATTGAATTTGTTGGAGGTATTAAAAATTCCCTTTTTGGGGGTGAAGGACTCTTTTTTGCAACCTTAACGGGACCTGGGACTGTTTTTGTCCAATCATTACCATTTAGCAGACTGGCAAAAAGAGTATGGGCGTCTGCACCACAGGGAGGCGGAAAAAATAAAGGAGAAGGTAGTATATTGGGAGGCCTAGGAGATCTATTGGACGGAGATAATAGGTTTTAATCTATAATATTTATGAACAAGGGCAATTTTCTTATTTTTTTTTCATTATATTACATACATATTAATTACTAATACCCTTTTGCGTATAGATAAACACTACTTAACCTGAAAAATCCTGAATTAACTATGGCTAGAGCAATGTACGACTACACCAAAGCTGTATTAAAAAAAGTGAGCTTTGATGTAAACTTATTCTGTAAAGAGTTGAAAAAAGCAATGGAACGACTACTTCCCTATGAAATTGAAGAATTAAAAGTTTGGGTAGATGCTTTAATAAAGCAAAACCCACAATTAAATAAATGTTTAATTTATCTAAATCCCTAATAAAAATGCCTCGTATATTTACGAGGCATTTTTATGAGTTTAATTTTTTATTGGGGCTTATAATTTCAACATCTTGAAATGCAATAGCACCTCTCACCACGCCAGCAATAGTATCGTATAATGCATTTATGATTTGAAGTTTCAATTCGCTCGTGCTGTAAATTAAACTTACTTCTCTTGACGGTAATGGTTTTTTAAAATGTTTTAAATTTCCTCTCTGCTTTTCTTCCATATCCAGAGTGTGTAAGTAGGGGAGTAGTGTCATTCCCAACCCTTCGTTGCTCAATTTTATTAATGTTTCAAAACTCCCGCTTTGTAGTTGGAAGGATTGATTTGTGTTTAATTGTGATGATTTACAAAGATTTACCACACCATCCCTGAAGCAATGTCCGTCTTCTAACAATAAAATATCGTCTATATCAAGATCTGCTGTTTCAATTTCTTTTTTGTCAGCTAACCTATGCGTTTTGGGAATGTATCCAACAAACGGCTCATAGTATAGTGCGCGCTCTTTTATTTTTTGTTGATATAAAGGTGTAGCTGCAATCGCCGCATCTAAATGGTTGTCGTTAATTTTTGAAATTAGCTCACCTGTAGTCAGCTCTTCAATCTTAAGTTGAACTTTTGGATGCCTTTTGGTAAATGTTCGTAAAAACATAGGTAAGAGTGTAGGCATAATGGTTGGGATAATTCCTAATTTAAATTCACCGCCAATAAATCCTTTTTGCTGGTCTACAACGTCCTGCATTCTATCTGCTTCGTTTACAATATTTCTTGCTTGATTTACTATTTTTTTTCCTATTTCGGTAAGCTCTATGGGTTTTTTACTCCGGTCAAAAATTAAGATATCCAGTTCGTCTTCAAGCTTTTGTATTTGCATACTTAAAGTAGGCTGCGTAACAAATGTTTTTTCAGCAGCTTTTGTGAAGTTTTGTTGTTCGGCTACTGCGAGAACGTATTTAAGTTGAGTGATAGTCATATGAAGTACGAGTTTAGAGGTACGATGTACGATTTCAAAAAAAATAAAACCATTCAAATATACGAATACTATCGACAAAACTTATTTCAATATTATTCTTTAAAGCTTTTACTTATTAAAAAAGTATCTTATTTAGAACCTCCCGTTAGCATCTTCTATTCCAAATCCCAAAGAGGTTGAATTCATAGATTCAACCTCTTTGGGATTTGTTTTTTTATGGTTTTAAAAACTACATAATAATCTCCATTTCAACAGGTTCTGTAGCAACTGTAAACTTAGCGTCCTTCCATTGTGGAGGACCAAAGGTCATGATGTTGTTAGATACACCGTAGTTTTCTTTTGGCATTCCGTTGGCTTCAAAATCCATTGTTTTGTTGCTGTTAGTGTCGTGAAAAAGTGTTATTCCATAGTCTCCTGGAGCAACATTTGTAAAGGTTACAGTTGCTTTTCCGTTTTCAATTTTACTACTAAGACCTTGGATTGGAGCGGCTTTCATAAAAGTACCTTCATTATAAAGTCCTACAATAATTTCGCCATTGTCGGTTTTTACGGGTACGGATACTGTAATGGTGGTTCCTTCAGTTTTAGTACTTTCTTGCGCAGTCATAAATGCTACTGTAAATGCTAAAAAGATTGTCGTGATAAAAGTTTTCATAAGATGTGTTTTAAAGTGTTATTGTTTTGAATAGTTCAAAAGTGCGAAGAATGTGAGGGCAAACAAATTGAAACATACCGAACTGTTAAATTAAGAAGATGAACTGTTGCTTATTTATTTTTTAGCCTTTTTCATCCTTTTCTGCTGAAACATTAAATACACAATCAATAAAACGGTGAGGACAATTACAAAAGGTAAAAACCAAATCCCGAGCGATTTCATTTTACCCAAAGTAATTAAAACGTTAGCAATACTTATGTAAGTTGTTAAGATCAAGACGTATAACCCAACAATCTCGGCAAAAAGTGGCGGTTGTTTTTTCTGTTCCGGCATATACTTGGCGCCGTTTGTTATGGCAAATACAATTAATAGGTTTACAATATTTAAAATAGGTAATAACCAAATGGTGTTTTTCTTTCCAAAACCATCTGCATCTCCAGCTGCATTAAAATGAATAGGAATTTCTTCAGGTAATTGCGAGTAGTAAAATGCAGGAAATAAAAAAGAGAGTAGTATGAGTGCAAATATCGTAATTCTTAATATGGTTTTCATCCTACGTATATGTTGAATATTTAAAACTACACCCCTTCCGATTGAAAAAGTACTCGTGTTTAAAGCTAATTTATGCTTTTTCCTCTAAAAATAGATAATGAGCATATGATTGACCAATTTATGATCAAGCTAAAAACATTATTAACCAATTAACCAATTTACTAGTTACCTAATTACCCAGTTACCCAGTTACCCAAATTACAAGAGCCCCTTCGCTTTTATTTCAAGATACTTATTGATGGTGTTCACCGTTAAATCTTCAGGGGCAGTTAAAACCGTTTGTATGCCTCGCTGCTGTAACTCGCGTACCATTACTTTTTTATCGTATTGAAATTGCTCGGCAATGGTTTTGTCAAAAATATCGGGGATGGTGTTAGCTTCGATTTCGCTTAGCTTACGGAGCTCGGTGTTTTCAAAAAAGATAACTACCAACACGTGTTTTTTTGAAATTGCCTGCAAATAGGGGAGTTGCCTGTGTAGTGAAGTAATATGTTCAAAATTAGTATAGAGTAACAATAAACTTCGATGGTTAATGCGTCTGCGAACCATCGCCTGCAAAGCCCCAAAATCTGAATCTAAATACCTAGAATCTATATTGTACAGCGTATCCAGAATGTTATTGAGATAGGTTTTTTTAGCCTGGGCAGGCAGGAAATTACCTATCTTATTGCTGAAATCTACCAATCCCACTTTATCATTTTTCTTTAAGGCAATATTGCTGAAAGCCAGGGTGCTATTTATGGCGTAGTCTATTAATTTCAGTTCATTAAAGGGCATTTTCATCACCCGACTCGTATCGATAATGCTGTATACTGGCTGCATTTTTTCATCTTGAAATTGGTTTACCATCAACCGCGCGTGTTTGGCGGTGGCTTTCCAGTTCACAGTGCGAACATCGTCACCTACCACATATTCCTTGATTTGCTCAAATTCCATGGTGTGGCCAATCTTTCGTATTTTCTTTAAGCCGATGTGTGATAACCTATTATCAATAGCTAGGAAGTCGTATTTTTTCATTTGGATGAAAGAAGGGTACACTTTCACTAGCTGCTCATTGTTAAAAGTATACCGTCTTCGAATCAGTCCAATGACCGAAGATGCATAGAGATTCAAATTTCCGAAGACATATTCACCACGCTCCACAGGACGCGCCAAATACGTATACGTATGCCGTTGCTTCCCAGGAATTTTTGTTGTCTGAAAGAAGTCCCGCTTCTGAAACTGAACAGGTAATTCATCTACAATACTAACTTCAATGGCAAAAGAATACTTGTTTTCTAATTGAATGAGCACTTCATTTTCATCGCTATTTGAAAATTTATCGGGTAAAACTCGAGTTCCTTTTAAGCCTCTGCTACTGTAAAGCATCGAAATTTCGAACAAAATAAAAACAGTAATACCCAATACCAAAATCCACGAGATGCCATAGAGCTCTAACCACCAATTTGAAATGATGAAAAGCACCACTAAAACAGCAAGCACGTAAAAAAAACGTGGGGTTAGGTATAGCGATTTAAAGAAGTTGATCATATTTTGATGTTACCTCGGAATTTCAACACTTTGCGCAATCATATCTATCACGGTTTCTGGGGTCATACCTTCCATTTCACGTTCAGGTGAAAGGATAATTCGGTGGCGTAATACGGGTGCTAAGCCTCTTTTAACATCATCTGGTGTAACGAAATCACGCCCGTTAATTGCTGCGAAAGTTTTAGCAGCATTCATTATAGCCAATGAAGCTCTTGGTGATCCTCCTAAATATAAATGTGGGTGATTTCGGGTTTTATCCACCACCTGGGCAATATAGTTAAAGATTTTATCCTCAATTAAAATTTCCTGTACCTGTCCACGAAATTTCCTTAAATCTTCGGGGGTTAATATTCCTTCAATGGCATCTGCAGGCACTGCGAGCTTCCGGTCATGATGGGATTTTAAAATAGTCACCTCTTCCTCCAATTTTGGGTAGCCCACCTTAATTTTAAAAAGAAAACGGTCTAACTGAGCTTCTGGTAGGGCATAAGTACCTTCTTGCTCAATAGGGTTTTGTGTAGCCAGCACCATAAAAGGATAATCCATGGCATATTTTTTTCCATCTATTGTAATTTGACGTTCTTCCATAACTTCAAAAAGTGCAGCTTGTGTTTTTGCAGGCGCTCGGTTAATCTCATCAATTAAAATTATGTTACTGAAGATGGGGCCTTTTTTAAATTCAAATTCAGACTCTTTCATATTCAAAATAGAAGTTCCCAAGACGTCACTAGGCATCAAATCTGGGGTAAATTGAATTCTACTGAAATTGGTTTTCAAGGTCTTTGCAAACAACTTGGCAGTGATTGTTTTTGCAATTCCTGGTACCCCTTCAATAAGAATATGACCGTTGGCTAACAAGCCAACTATAAGCAATTCTATAAAGTCTTCCTGCCCAATAATTATTTTGCGTAACTGTGCTTTAATAGCTTCTACCGAAGATTTTAATTCCTCCAACGGAATACGGTTATTAAACTGCAACTCTTCGTTTTGTTGTGGTATGATTGGGTTTTCTTCAGGATTTTCCATCTGTTGTATTTTTATAAGTGGTGATTTCTCGATTCAGTTTTAATAAGGTTTCTGGAGTTATTTCTGGCTGGTGCTGTATCTGCTCCATAAAAGTAAACAATGCTTTAGTATCTTCTGTTGTGTTGCCGCTGCGTGCTGCTACTTGTGCAAAAAATCGTGTGTTGATTTGTTCAGTTGGAATACGTAGACGTGTGCGTATGTATTCCATAAAAAAGGCGATTTGTTTTTCGGCAATGGCTTTGTGGTCTTTCTGGTCGTAATACATTCCAGCAATAGTACGAGTATATTCAAAGGTTTTATTGGCGGGCGGCGTTACAATTGGGATTTTACGTTGCTTTCGTTTGCCTTCAAATAATACGAAGAGTAATGCACCAATCAGCATGAAATAATACGCCCATTTCAAGTATTTGTTATTCAGTAAAATATATAATGGAGAGGTTTCTATAGGCTTTCCAGATTTGTAATGGTTGTCCCAGTAAAAATTCTCATTCGGATTTATATATGATAAAACACCTTCTGTGTAAAGCACATTATCCTTTTCTAGTAGAAAGTAGTTGGTAAAAACTTCGGGTTGACTGTGTAAAAAGATGGTTCCTGTGCCAAATGGTGCTTTAATAAAGTTGGGCTTTGCATCTTTTAATGTAAACGTGTCGTTGTAAATGGCTGTCTGCCCTAAGACTGTTTGCGTAAGTGTATCCAGTTCACTAAAAAAACGGATGTTTATATCACGTTCAATTAAAAAGGGTTTCTTGGCCTTTAAATTTGTATTTACCAGCTCCAACAAAGGTTGTGTGCCCAGTGTGTTCAAGCTATACTGCGTATCATCCTTTAAGGAGAGTGTATCCATTAAGTCTCTGCTAAAACCATGCGAAGCTATAAATAGGGTATTCCCTTTTTCGGTCCAGCGAAGTAATCTATCCAACTCGTCACCATCTATTCCAACGTAATTATTTACAAAAAAATATGTGCCTTTTAAAGTTGAATCTGCTAATTTCTCAAACGGCGGACGGTTCATTTCAATAAAGTTATCATCTAGCTTTTCATCTAGTAAATCGTGCAAAACAAAGGTCCCAAACGGAATTTTATCAACTCTGCTATAGCTCTGAAACCAATTGATAGGCTGCGGTTTGGTCGCTTCTACATACACCAGAAGCGCCAGTAAACCCAACACAGAAAACAACGCTATTTTTTGAAGTTTCGTCATTTGGCTTTTGGAATGCTATGTTCTAGGTTGGTGAAAATACTTTGTGCTTTGTTGAAATCGGTTTCGGTTACTGTAAAGTTTCCGTACCAGATATACTCATAAATATTGGTGGCTTTTCTAAAACCGGAGTTTAGTTTTTCTGAAGTGACTTCGCCAAAGTAATCGCTGTTGGTTTTATCAAATTCGTATTCAATAAGTTCCGCATTAGTAAGGCGTTTCAGAATTAAGAGATAGTAATAACGCACTGCTAGGCGGTAATGCTGTTTCCGTACTGCTTTGTTAATTAACTTCTGAATGTCACGAGTCTTGATAATCTCTTCATCCTCGGTAAAAAACACATCTGGTTTTGCTTTGGATTTCATCAGTTTCGCACCTGGATTCAGCTTAAAAAAGAGCCAAACAATAAAACCGACGAGTAGCGCCAAAATTAAATACGGTAACACATGGATTACAAAACTCCATAACGGACTTCCTTGTCCATTAGGAAGCACCCATTCCCAAAAGGAGCTCCAAACGTTTCCTAACCATCTAAAAAACCTGCTTATTAAATCGCCAATCCAACTCGTAAACTGTTTCCACCAATTATCGGTTTCTTCTGGCGGCTGGTAGTTGAAATCTGGATTATTTTTATACGCTTCAATAGTATCTTTATTAAGGGAAAGTGGTGTTTTTTCTGAATTGGTATCGTATTGGACTATTTTTTTTTCGGAAGAAAAGATGCTGTCTTGCGCTAAGGCAGCTTGGTTTTCTTGAATTTCAGAAATACTATCTTGTGCCGAAATAGCTTCAACAAAAATAAATAGCAGTAAGAAGGATAGTATATAGCGCACGTTTTTGAATAAAGAAAATAGAAAATAGAGAAGAGATTAAGGGTTAAGACCATTTTGGAAACCCATTGTCATTTTTTGCCATTCTTCAATTTTTAGTTCAAATTTTTCAAGTTGTTCTTGGTTGATATATTTTTTATGTTTTGCAATAATAAGTTGAGTTCCTAACTCAAAAGAGGATCCAAGAGAAATATCTAAATAGTTGCTGAAAGATTTGTCTGTTTTAGCAGAGCCTTCAGAAATATTACTTGGCATTGAAATAGAACAACGACTCATTTGAGAGGTCAAGTTGTATATTTCGTGTTTTGGAAAAGTGTCTAATAAATCTGATATTTCTAAAGAAATTTCCAGTCCTAGTTGCCAGATTTTCAAGTTTTTATAATTGTGTCTACTTTTTCCCATAATGAAAGTTTACTTTCTCTGTTCTCTGTTCTCTGTTCTCTGTTCTCTGTTCTTTGCTCTTTACTCTCTACTCCTTGTCCTGGCTGGCCCCCAAGCTCTCAATAGTCTCTATAGTTCCTGTAAAATTTTTCTTTTCGTTTAAATTGAAATAGATAAACCCAGTTGTAATTACAATAATCACATAGAATATATATTGCATGATGAGCGCAAAACCGTTTAGGGCTATATAAATACCATCGAACATACCTGATGGGTCTGAAGACATAGTCTCTGCTACCGTAAACATTTTAATGAAAAAGTAGATGTATTGTGGGATTTGAGCAATCATGATGATAATATAATAAAGAATTAAAACCACCAAAAGTGTGGCAAATGAAATCCACCATTCTCCTTTAATGAGCTCAAAGCTATAGCTTATGCTTTCTGTTACGCTACGTTTTTCAAAGATTAAAATACCGTACGTAGTTGCTAATACTACTGCAAGATAAATACCTGGTGCAATACAAACTATAGTACCTACTATAATCATTAAACCCGTTAGGACACTAATTCCCATAAGTTTCCAGAAGTCCTTCTTAACACCTGCAATCACTTCTTTTTTATCAATCTCACCATTATTTTTTATATACGATTGTATGCTGTACATGACGGTACCGTACATTAATCCGTAATAGGCAATTCCTGCCAAAATGATTAGGATAAGTGATATGATTAAAGAGAAGCCAAATTCTGAGCTGCCAAAGACGAAAGGATTGTTATCTATGACACCGAGCGAACCGAAAACCGTTTGCATATAAAACACATAGGCTAGAACCAAAAGAATAAGCGCAGGGCCAGCAATACGAAAAATTAACCCGAAAAGTGGTTTCCATTGTAAACGGATAAACTTAAAAGTATCGGTTAAAATACTGCCTAGCTCTCGCTGTTTCTTAAACTGAATGAAATCTTGCATTTGTATAATTATGGATTGGAAATAAGTCTATTCGTTTTGGGTTGCGTTACTATTTTTGCAGTAATCTTAATTTCCGTTTCAATTGTAACGGATAAAAAACATAATAAAATAAAATGAGTGACAAGGAACTGCCAATGATAACAATAGCAAGCCAATCGGGCATTTCGGTGTGGCGGGTTACAAAGCCTTCTAAAAAGCCTGCCACAATAAAAAAAGGAATGGTACTAATTAAAATCTTCACGCCATCTTTTGCACCTCTTACAAAAGATTGCAACCTGGAATAGGTGCCTGGAAATAAAATACTATTCCCTAAAACCAGTCCCGCACAAGCAGCAATGATAATGACTGAAATTTCTATAGTTCCGTGAATCCAAATCGTTCTGGCACTTTCCCAAAGCAATCCTTGTTCGTAAAAGAAATATTGAAACGATCCCAACATAATGGCATTTTGCATGATAATAAAAAGTGTGCCCAGGCTCAAAAACAAACCAAATGCAAACGCCATCAGTGCTACTCTAATATTATTAATAGTAATTCCCAAGGACATATTAAGCTCGTTCATATCTTTATAAACCCTCATGGGGTCGCCGTCTTCAATATTTTGCATGGTCATATTCACGTATGTATCGCCTAAAATAAGCCGAACAAAATCTCCGTCTGTTGCAGCAGAATAAGCGCCAACAATTGTAAAAATAGCAAAAGTGACAAAGGCAATAAGTAATTGCTTTTGGTATTGGGCAAAAAACAACGGAAACTCCTTAGTGTAAAAAGTTATAAACCGTTTTCGGGACTCTCGTTTGGTCTTATAAATTTTTTGATGTGCTAAAACTGAGATTCCATTCAAATAATTTAATGTGTTACTTTTTGGGTAGAAAGTCTGTGCGTAGCTAAGGTGATCTGTTATTTCCACATACAAAGCGCTCAATTCGTCTGGAGGAACTTGAATATTATTCCGCAGAACATTTTCAAATCTTAGCCATTTGTCTTTATTTTGTTTCGCAAAAGCAGCTTCGCGCATTCGTGGAGTTTTTTTTCCAAAGTAACATATTAAATGGATAATTTTCAAATAGAAACAGCGCAAAATGTAAACATTGCGCAAAATGTCGGTGGGATTGGCGAAAGGGTCTTGGCATTTATAGTGGATTACTTTATTATATTCCTTTATATAATTCTAATATCCATTGCTATATCTGCTCTGGAGTTTGATAGTGACTATATGTTTATTGTCTATATGACAGCGGGCTTACCAATTTTCGTATATAGTTTATTGTGGGAAACTTTTTGGAACGGTCGTAGCCCTGGAAAAGCGCTTATGAAACTTAGGGTCGTAAAATTGGACGGCTCTAAACCATCATTTTCAAATTATTTTATCCGTTGGTTGTTGCGCATTATCGATATTTCGATTACCAGTGGTGCCTTAGCCTTAGTAACGGTTTTATTGAATGGTAAAGGCCAGCGTTTAGGAGATATCGCTGCAGCTACGACCGTAATTACTGAAAAGAAAACCATAAGCCTTTCGCAAACATTAGTGATAGATTTGCCAGATGATTACAAACCTAAGTATCCACAAGTCACCATTTTCACAGATACTGAAATGAGTACCATTAAAAACCTCTTTTGGGAAGCAAAATATAACGGAAATCATGGAGTAGTGCTAAAATTAACAACACGCCTCGCTAAAGTTATGGAAATCACTCCCGAGGAGACCCCGATAGCTTTTATAGACAAAGTGATAAAAGATTATAACTATTTTACCCAGAACATGTGAGTGTATCCTTAATTCCTTCCACATCAGTAGATCTTTTCCTAATCATAGATATTTTAGGGACTATCGCATTCGCCGTATCGGGAGCACTTACGGCGATGAAAAAGCAATTGGATGTGTTCGGTATTTTCATAATTGCTTTTGTAACTTCGGTGGGAGGTGGAACATTACGTGATGTACTTATTGATGCAAACGTAGTGTGGATGCGTAACCTTACATTTGTGTATGTAATTATTATTGCCACAATTCTTGCTATCATCTTTAGGAAAAAACTGGGGTATGTGCGTCGCTCTTTATTTTTGTTCGATACCATAGGGATCGCTTTGTATACGATTGTAGGGGTCGAAAAAGGAATCGCTGCAGGCTTTCCAGCGTTAATTTGTATTGCACTTGGAACTATGTCTGCTTGTTTTGGAGGGGTAATTCGCGATATTTTATGTAATGAGATTCCAGTTATTTTTAGAAAAAATATTTACGCAACTGCTTGTATTTTAGGTGGATTGGTTTATTTCCTACTGCTGAAATTTCCTATATCTGAAAATTGGGTAATTATTATTTCTTTTTCTGTTGTAATCACCATACGATTGCTTGCAGTTACCTTTAATTGGTCGCTTCCCAGTATTTACAAAATCGAAGAAGAAGTCGAATAGCAAACTGGTACAGAAATTGTTTATAGATTACCCGTTAAACCGCTTCAAAACTGAGACATTTTCAGTAATTTTGAAGGTAATTCAAGGATTATGAAAATTAGCTTACTAAAACGTACCAAACAAAACAACCGTTACAACTACACACCCCGCTACTACAAAGGGAAAGAAGATGCAAACGAGTATAATTTCGCTAATAAATTCGAGAAGTATTACGAAACCTATAATAAAAACGATTTTGGTTCTCACTGGCGCGATGCACGCTATGCGAGTCGTACCCGTAGCAATGGGGTATTTAATAAAACCATTCTTTTTATCGTTCTTATTCTGGTTTTTGTTTGTTTGTGGATTTTAGATTTTGACCTTTCAATTTTTAGCTAGCCTATTTACATGGCAGATATTATAGCCTTATTACCAGATCATGTTGCCAACCAAATTGCTGCCGGAGAAGTGGTGCAACGCCCAGCTTCGGTTGTAAAGGAATTATTGGAAAATGCCATTGATGCAAAAGCCTCCATCATTACTTTAGTAGTTAAAGATGCAGGAAAAACACTTGTGCAAGTAACAGATAATGGCTTGGGAATGTCTACCACTGATGCCAGATTGTGTTTTGAGCGTCATGCCACAAGCAAAATAAAAGTTGCAGACGATCTTTTTAATCTTCACACCAAAGGTTTTCGGGGAGAGGCATTGGCATCTATTGCTGCTATTGCCCACGTACAACTTAAAACCAAAACAGACGATGCTGAAATTGGCACAACTATTTCCATCGAAGGAAGCCATGTTACCGAACAAGAACCCGCAGTAGTTCCCACTGGTACAACAATTTCAGTAAAGAATTTGTTTTATAACATTCCCGCCCGCCGAAATTTTCTTAAAAGTAATCCAGTGGAAACCCGCCACATTATTGACGAGTTTCACCGTGTGGCGCTGGCACACCCGCAGATAGAATTTTCCATGGTACACAATGGCAGTGATGTATTCAATTTACCAGCGAGCAACTCCAGACAACGTATTGTAAACATTTTTGGAACTAAAACCAATGAAAAACTGGTACCCGTTTCCGAAGAAACCGAAATTGTAAAAGTTTCAGGATTTGTACTAAAACCAGAATTCGGAAAAAAGAGCAGGGGAGAACAATTCTTTTTTGTGAACGATCGCTTTATAAAGAGTTCTTATTTGCATCACGCAGTAAGCTCAGCTTTTGAAGGCTTGCTGAGGCCAGGCACACATCCAGGCTATTTTCTTTTTTTGGATGTAAACACCAAATCTATCGACATTAACATTCATCCTACAAAAACTGAAATTAAATTTGATGATGAGCATAGTATTTATGCCATGCTTCGCGCTACGGTAAAACACAGTTTGGGACAGTTTAGTGTAGCTCCGGTACTCGATTTCAATAAAGATACTGGATTTGAAACACCTTACGAATACAGTAAAAAACAGCCTACAGCGCCCAAAATTGAAGTGGATAGCGACTTTAATCCTTTTGTAGACGATCGTAAACCACGACAAGGAAATATCAACTTTCCCTTTAAAAGAGAGAAACAACAGCATTGGGAATCGTTGTATGTTGGGCTGAAAGATGCAACAAACACTTCGTTTCCTTCAGCAGAAAGAAGTCAGGCAACTTCAACAGACGCAATCGAATTTGAAAGTGACGAAATAACGGGTAGTTTATTTTCTACTTCAGAAAATGAAAATCAGTTCACTACGTTTCAGTTACAGCAAAAGTATATAGTAAGTGCTATTAAGAATGGGATGTTAGTGATTCATCAGCATTTGGCGCATTATAGGGTCTTGTATGAAGAATTATTAAAAAATATTACAGTTCAGGAAGCAGTAAGCCAGCAATTGTTATTTCCTTTACAACTTCAATTTTCCAAGCCAGATCTTGAAATTTTACATAAGATCCAGGAACAGTTGGAGCATACAGGTTTTGCTTTTTCAGAAATTAATACACAACACCTTGAAATTAAAGGAATTCCTGTTGCAGTAACCGAAAGTCAGGCAGAAACTATCTTAGCACAATTGGTAAACGATATTAGAGAAGAAGTACCAGATGCGGGGTTTAGTCAAAACGATTTATTGGCAAAAAGCATGGCAAAAAGCATGGCGATAAAAACGGGAATGCCTTTAAACAAAGAAGCGCAGGAACATTTGGTAAACAGGCTATTTGCCTGTAAAGAACCTAGTGTTTCTCCAGATAACAGACCAGTTTTGGTCACTATTGACACCAATGAGTTGGATAGGAAGTTTAATTAAGTGAACCCGGGTTTGGGTTCAAAAAGATATTCGCCTTCGCGGGTAATACATATGAGAGGAATTAGCGATACAGTTAAGCACATAATTATTATAAACGTTATTTTTTGGGTGGCAACATTGCTTATTGGCTCAAATGGCGATTTTATGAACAGCCTGTTTGCCATGCATTTTCCGTTGAATGATGGGTTTAAACCTTGGCAAATTATTACGCATATGTTTATGCACGCCAGTTACCAACAGGGTGGTGGTATTGTATTTTATCATATCCTTTTTAATATGTTTGGCGTATGGATGTTTGGTACGCCATTGGAACAGATGTGGGGAAAGAAAAAGTTTATTTTCTTTTATATTTCGGCTGGATTGGGGTCACTGTTGTTGTATATAGGTATATTATATTTTCAGTACAGTAGTACCTTAAATGATATTGTAGCATTAGGAATAGATAAAGCTGATGTAATTGCAGTTCTAGAGAGTAATAATAATGGAGCTTTACTTAATTTAAAAAATGTGGTAGGTGAAAATTTATTCTTTAAATTGACAAATCCTTATTATGGCACAATGCTAGGAGCTTCTGGTGCCTTATATGGAGTGCTGGTTGCCTTCGCGATGACCTTCCCGAATACCCCATTAATGCTTATATTTTTACCCATTCCTATTAAAGCGAAGTATTTTGTACCAGGGGTTTTATGTATCGACTTATTTTTTGGATTAACTTCGTATTCTATAGGCCCTATTGCTCATTTTGCTCACATTGGGGGAGCACTAGCAGGTTTTATAATGTCCTATTACTGGAAAAAGAATAGTTTTGATAAAACCCGATGGAACTAAATATGAATACACAAAATCTTTCATATCAGTTTAAAACTTCAAGCATTATTATAAAGCTAATTGTTATTAATTTGGCGATTTTCTTGGTGGTAAATCTAGTTGCTTTTTTTATACAGCTAGCGCCAGTAAGTTTGGTTAAATGGTTTGTGTTACCTGATGCTGTTGGTGATTTAATTATTCAACCCTGGGCGTTCATTACATATGCATTTATTCATTTTGGGTTCTGGCATTTGCTCTTTAATATGCTTTGGCTGTACTGGTTTGGAAACTTTGTGCTCAATCTTTTTGATGGTAAACGATTTTTAACGGTGTATCTCTTAGGAGCATTATTTGGCGGATTGTTATACGTAGTATCTTATAATATATTTCCAGTTTTTGAAAATTCCAGAAGTTATCTCATTGGCGCATCTGGAGCAGTGACAGCGATGATGGTTTTTATAGCCACGTATACTCCAAATGCTGAAATGCGCATTTTTAAATGGAACATCAAGCTATGGAAAATAGCGTTATTTTTA
Organism: uncultured Flavobacteriaceae bacterium; assembly: GCA_963799365.1. Classification (GTDB taxonomy): domain Bacteria; phylum Bacteroidota; class Bacteroidia; order Flavobacteriales; family Flavobacteriaceae; genus Marinirhabdus. The sequence goes on along the minus strand of CAWCWV010000015.1, from coordinate 407,595 downwards.
GTCTTACTAGACCTCATAAGATTGCCAAGTGGTGGAAATCCTGGAGGCATGTTAGCGCATATGGGGGGCGCTCTTTTTGGATATGTGTACGGTTCTCAGCTTTTAAAAGGGAATGATATTGGGAAATGGTTCGAGAATTTTATGGATTGGTTTGTAAACCTCTTTAAAACCCGAAAACAAAAACCATTTAAAAAGGTACATCGCACAACAACAACAAAGGCGACTCCACGTTCTGGTGGTGGGGCAGACAAGAATACTACACAAAAAAAAGTAGATGCTATCCTAGATAAAATTGGCAAGAGTGGCTATGAGAGTTTAACAAAAGCTGAAAAGGATTTTCTATTTAAAGCAGGTAAAGATTAGACGATTGAAAAATTTGGGGTTTTTCGGTAAAGTACTCTTTTGGATAAATTCCATAGTGGCATTTTTGTTACTTATATCTTTCTTTTTACCATACATTTCTCCAGAAAAATTTCCTAATTTATCGTTGTTAAGCCTTGTTGTTTTACCATTGTTATGGCTCAATGCTATCTTTTTGGTGTATTGGATTTTAAGAAGAAAACGAATTTTCTTACTTCCAGCGATTACTTTAATATTAGCCTATTTTATTTTTAATCCTTTTTATAAATTTTCTTCGGAAGGTGATGCAAAGGAGTCTCAAAAAACGCTCTCTGTTTTATCTTATAATGTAAGATTGTTCAACTTGTATGAAGATCAAGGGAACGTGGATGAAACCTCTAGAGTACTTTCTGAAATTTTAAAAAATGAAAAACCAGACATTCTTTGCCTTCAGGAATACTATGAGAAAAACACAACAGATTTTTCAGACTATCCCTACAGCTACAAACATTATGGTAAGGAAAATCATAAGTTAGGTCACGCTATTTTTTCCAAGTATAAATTGATAAACACTGGTGCTTTCGATTTTGAAGACACCTTTAACAATACCCTATATGCCGATGTAGTGGTAGGAAAAGACACCGTTCGAGTATATAATTTACATTTGCAATCCTTTGGCATAAAACCCTCTGTAGAGGAATTGCAGGAAGAGGATAAAACACGGGTTCGAAAGCGATTGTCCTCAGCATTTGCAAAGCAGGAACGACAAGCCGAAAAAATTATCGCACACAAAACAAAATCTCGCTATCCAACGGTATTGATGGGCGATTTTAATAATACACCATTTTCATTTGTATATCAACTTTTGGGCGATACGATGAACGATGCGTTTTTAGAAAAGGGTAATGGGTTGGGAACGACTTTTACCTTCGATTTTTTTCCGATGCGGATAGACTATATTTTCACTTCGCCAACTTTTGAAGTATTAAATTTTGAACGCATAGACACTACCTTTTCAGATCATTATCCCATAAAAGCTACCCTTACTTGGGAGTAAGTTTATAGTATTATTGTAACCTGATTCGCCACTAGATCTTCAAATTTTTCACGCTTTCTTACGATATGTGCTTTGCCTTTGTACCAAAGCACTTCGGCAGGGCGGTAGCGGCTGTTATAATTGCTGGCCATCGAAAAACAATAAGCTCCCGCATTGTGAAAGGCAAGGATATCACCTTCTGTAATTTCGGAAATTCTACGATTATTAGCAAAAGTATCGGTCTCACAGATATAGCCTACCACACTATAAAAACGTTCACGACCTTTAGGGTTGCTTATATTTTCTATATGGTGTTGAGAATTGTAGAGCATCGGGCGGATTAAATGATTAAAGCCGCTATCCACTTGCGCAAAAACGGTAGATGTTGTTTGCTTTACTACATTTACTTGTACTAAAAATTTTCCAGCTTCGCTTACAAGAAACTTCCCGGGTTCGAAAGCTAACGTTAAATCCCTACCGTAGTTTTTACAAAACTCGTTGAAGCGTTGGGTTAATTTTTTACCCATTTCTTCAACATTGGTTTCAATATCCCCTTCTTTGTAAGGAACTTTAAATCCGCTGCCAAAATCTATAAATTCTAAATCTTTAAAATGTTTAGCAGTATCAAATAAAATTTCCGAGGCATATAAAAACACATCAATATCCAAAATATCACTACCTGTATGCATGTGAATTCCATTTATATGCATCCCTGTATTTTTTACAATACGCTCAATATGTGGCAATTGGTGTATGGAAATACCAAATTTACTATCAATGTGTCCAACCGATATATTTGTATTTCCACCTGCCATTACATGCGGATTAATCCTGATGCAAACTGGCGTTTTAGGATAGAGTGTTCCAAACTGCTCTAAAATAGAAAGGTTGTCGATGTTTATTTGTACACCAAATTCTTTGGCTTTTTCTAATTCCTTTAATGAAACTCCATTAGGAGTGAAGATAATGTCTTCGGCAGGAACACCTGCCTCCAAAGCCAAACGTACTTCTTGAATGGAAACAGTATCCATACCGCATCCAAAACTATTCAACACTTTTAAAACTGAAATATTAGACAATGCTTTAACAGCATAGTTAAATTTCACCTTTTTCACACCTTTAAAAGCCTTCGCCAAACGTTTGTATTGTGCTTCCATAATTGAGGCGTTATACACATAAACAGGATTTCCAAACTCCTGCGCTACGGCCAAAAGGTCTTGGTGTGTCATTTTTTCTGAAATTTTAAAGTTTGTTAAAAATTAAGTCCGTAAAAGTAGCCACTGCAGTGAAACAGTCTCTTAAAGTTTTTATAAAGTTTGCTGAAATTGTCTTATTTGAAGAGTATTCTGAAGTTGAAGTAAAGATTTTGAAAGTAGAATTTAGTACCTTTGCGCCTCTATTTACTGAAGCGAAAAATCATTTAAAATCAAAGAAATGCAAGACGGAATCTACGCAAAGATAACTACTGAAAAAGGTGAAATACTAGGCCAGTTAACCTATAAAAAAACCCCGGGAACGGTTGGTAACTTTGTAGCACTAGCCGAAGGAAACTTGGAAAATAAAGCCAAACCACAAGGAACTCCATACTATGATGGATTAACATTTCACCGGGTGATACCAGATTTTATGGTACAGGGAGGAGATCCTGACGGAACTGGAGCTGGCGGCCCTGGATATAATTTTGATGATGAGTTTCATAAGGATTTGCGTCACGATACCCCTGGGATTTTTTCAATGGCAAATTCTGGAAAAGCAACTAATGGAAGTCAGTTTTTTATCACCCACGTAGCAACTCCCTGGTTGGATAATAAGCATACTGTTTTTGGAAAAGTGATAGAAGGACAAGATGTTGTAGATAGTATTGCTCAGGGCGATACACTTCAGAAAGTTGAAATTATTAGAGTAGGCGAAGAAGCACAGGCCTGGAATGCTGTGGAAAGTTTCAGAAATTTTAATGGAGCCAAAGCTGAAAGAGAAGCAGCTGCTTTAAACTCACAAAAGGAATTATTGACAAGCCTTTCAGAAGGATTTGAAGAAACTGAAAGTGGTTTGAGATATCAAATCATCCAAAAAGGAGACGGTGTAAAAGCAGAAGCTGGAAATAATGTCTCTGTACATTACAAAGGAATGTTTGCAGATGGAGGCGTATTCGATTCGTCTTACAAAAGAGGTAATCCAATTGATTTTCCAGTAGGGATGGGTAATGTAATTGCAGGTTGGGACGAAGGTATTCAGTTATTAAACGTTGGCGACAAAGCACGTTTTGTAATTCCAAGTCACTTAGGATATGGAGCACAAGGTGCCGGTGGTGTTATACCACCAAATGCTACCCTGGTTTTTGATGTAGAATTAGTGAATGTAAAAAAATAATTCACAATTTGTAAAGAACAATTATTAAAAGCGTTTCAGGAAACTGAAGCGTTTTTTATTTTTACTATATGAACATAGAAGCTTTAAAATATCCAATAGGCCAGTTTAAACTGTCTGAAGAAATTTCAGAAGAAGTCCTACAAAATGCCATCACCACTCTTGAAATTTTTCCTGAACAATTAAGATTGCTAACGGCGCATTTACCAGAAGAAACCTTTCAGCAGCAATACAGACCAGGGGGTTGGACTATCAAGCAATTAATTCACCACATAGCCGATAGCCACCAACATAGCTATATTCGATTTAAATGGGCGCTTACAGAGGATAATCCAACTATAAAAGCATATGATGAAAAATCTTGGGCTTCATTAAATGAAAATCACACAATGCCCATTGCATGGTCATTAACACACGTAGAGGTTATTCATAGCAAAATAACATATTTGCTGAAATCATTTACGGAAGAACAATGGGAGAGAACTTATCAACATCCCGATAAAGAAGTGCCTACCTCGCTAAAAGAAAACGCCTTGATCTATGCTTGGCACAGTAAGCATCACTTAGCACATATTAAAAATGTTTTGGGGAGATAAATTAGTGAATTAGTTAATTAGTTAATTAGTGAATTAGTGAATTAGTGAGTTGGTGAATTAGAGAGTTGGTGAATTGGGGTATTAGTGAATTAGTTAATTAGTGAATTAGGTAATTGGGTAATTGGGTAATTGGTGAATTAGTGAATTGGTGAGTTGGTGAATTGGTGAATTGGGGAATTGGTGAGTTGGTGAATTGGGGAATTGGGTAATTGGTTCATTGGGGAGTTAGAAAATCAGATAATTGGTGAGTTAATAGTGGGGAGATGGTTAATTAGATTAAAAAAATCTTTTAAGAGCTAAACTTTCTGTTTACATAAAATGTTAATAGCTTGTTAGACTAGACTGCATTTTCAACGACCTTTTTTATCTTTAAAATAAAAAATGATAAAAGAAGGAACAAACGTACAATGGAAATGGGGCAATGGAACCGCTAAAGGAAAAGTAACCGCTACCTATACCCAGGAAATCACTAAAACCATTAAAGGAACTCAAGTAACCCGAAAAGGAGAAGCAGGCAATAAAGCGCTCTATATTGAGCAGGAAAATGGTGATATGGTTTTGAAATTGGAGCGTGAAGTTACTCGCACCGATTCCTAAATTTTTTGGGATTTGGAAAATGTTTTTTGGGATTTAAATTTTTCCTATCGTATCTTTAAAATTAAAAAGTAGGCAATGGCACAATTCATTAAAATTTACGAAGAAAATACAAACCCCAAGGACATCAAGAAAGTGGTGGATGTGCTTCGCAACGGAGGCTTGGTCATCTATCCTAGTGATACAGTCTATGCATTAGGGTGTGATATCACCAATAACCGAGCGCTGGAAAGAGTTGCCCAGCTTAAAGGTGTCAAACTAGAAAAAGCAAACTTCTCCTTTGTATGCGAAGATCTAAGCAACTTAAGCGATTATGTAAAGCAAATTGATTCTGCTACCTTCAAATTACTAAAACGAGCCTTACCAGGACCTTATACTTTTATTCTGCCTGGGAATAATAACCTTCCAACCGTTTTTAAAAAGAAAAAAGAAGTAGGTATTCGGGTTCCAGATAATGCCATTGCTCTCGCTTTAGTTAGAGGATTAGGAAATCCAATTATTTCAACATCTATTAAAGATGAAGATGAAGTTATAGAATACACTACAGACCCCGAACTTATCTACGAGAAATGGGAGAAGCTTGTGGATGTTGTTATAGATGGCGGCTATGGAGGAAACATACCTTCTACAGTTATTGATTTAACAGGTGCTGAACCTGTTTTAATTAGGGAAGGGAAGGGAAGTCTGGAAATTTAGACTTCGACTCCGCTCAGTCTCCAATTGGTAAATGTGTGTTAGAAATTGTATATAAAAAACCCGACAATTGCTTGTCGGGTTTTCAATTATTTATAGTTTCAAAGTGGCTTATTGACCACCTTCTTTGCTTAAGTTTTCCATAGATGTTTCAACCATTTCATAGAATTGATCAATCTTAGGCAACACATAGATTTTTGTTCTACGGTTGGTAGACTTGTTTTCAGCGGAAGTATTAGGTACTTTAGGTACAAACTCTCCACGACCAGCAGCAATTAACTGTGCAGGATTTGCTCCCAAGTTAACCAACTCACGAACAATCGCAGTTGCACGTTTTGCACTTAAATCCCAGTTATCCAATAACACACCATTTTTGTAAGGTACATTATCTGTATGTCCTTCTACCAAAGCTTCAAATTCTGGCTTTCCGTTGATCACGGTAGCAACTTTACCTAAAATTTCAGAAGCACGAGTAGTGATGTTGTAACTACCACTCTTAAACAATACTTTATCACTTAATGAAATAAATACCACACCTTTTTCAACATTGATCTCGATGTCTTGATCGTTTAAACCAACTTCTTTCTTTAAGCTAGTTACCAACGCTAAGGTTACACTGTCTTTTCGTGTAAGGGCATCTTGTAATCTGCGAATGGTTAAATCTTTTTCCTGTAAACTTTCCAAAGACTTTTCTAAGTTTGATGCTCCTTTTTTAGTTAAATCGGTAAAATCACCAACTTGTCTTATTAAGTCACCATTAGTAGCGTTAAGAGAAGCTACTTGACTTTTCAAGCTTTCATTTTGAGCTCTAAGTCCAGAACGCTCTTCTAAGCAGTCGTTCAGTTTAACAGTTGCTGTATTTAGTAAATCTTGCGTCTTTTGTTGCTTGGTTTCTAATTCTGCGTATTTCTTTTTAGAAACACAAGAAGTAAAAAATAACCCGGAACAAAGGGCCAACACTATCAGTTTTTTCATTGTTATTTATTTTTAAGAGGTTGATTTTAAATGTATATTTTGAAAATTAATTCATCCCCAAAATTATAAAATGAAACACGACCACTAGTACGATTAACAATACTTTAAGTAAAATCTACACAAGGCTTGGGTACTTTTTTTTCCTTCGGAAGAAATACTGCCATACTAAAGAGGGAATCGTGTAATAACGAAAGTTTGAAGCCCATTTTTTTCTTTTCTGAAGAAATTTTGGCAACAACCCATAAAAGCTAAAATGTGCACGTAATACCGCAAAAAAGTGAGCAAATTTACCTTGAGATATAAATTGAAGACCCGCAACACCATCCCAAACTAACCGCTGAAGTATCAACCACCAGACGTTACTTCCCTTTACATTTTTCACCAAAGCGAGTAATGTGTTTCTAAAATTATAAAATGTCTTTTGTGGATTGGCGGCTCCCAATGTAGCTCCGCCCACATGATATATTGTTGATGTTCCTACATATTTAATAACGCCTCCCAAACTTTGCAGTCGCCAGCAGAGGTCTATTTCTTCCTGATGCGCAAAAAAATCTTCATCAAAGCCTTCTAGTTGTTTAAAGGCGTGGCTGCTTACGAAAAGGCAAGCTCCTGTTGCCCAAAATATTGGGATAACATCGTTGTATTGTCCTTTGTCTTCTTCTAGAGTGCTAAAAATACGTCCTCGGCAATACGGATATCCTAATTGATCGATAAATCCGCCCGCTGCTCCTGCATATTCAAACTTCGATTTGTTGTTGTAATCCAAGATTTTTGGTTGAGCAGCAACGAGTTGGTCATCTTTTTTAAATTCTGCAAGTACGGGTTGGAGCCAGTTTTCGGTGACTTCGACGTCACTATTCAGTAAAACAAATATATCTTCAGTAAGATTTGCTAAAGCATCGTTATACCCTTTCGCATAGCCACCATTTGAAGTGTTTCGAATAATTTGCACCCTAGGAAACTTCGATGAAACAAAAGCTATAGAATCGTCGGTCGAAGCATTGTCTGCTATATAAATCGTCGCCCCTTCAGAATAGCGAACTACTGAAGGCAGAAACTGCTCCAAAAGCGCTTTTCCATTCCAATTTAAAATAACTACTGCTGTTGTCAATAGATTTGTTTCATTAATTATGAAGCTTAAACACTGCTAAATTCTTTTCAAAGGAATGGTTTGAAGAGCTGTTTTTAATTTTGCTCTATGCTCTATGCTCTATGCTCTATGCTCTATGCTCTATGCTCTATGCTCTATGCTCTATGCTCAAAACTTACAGCCAATAGCTACAAGCGAAGCGCCTGCCTGCCAAGGCTCGACAGACAGGTCCTAACGTCTACACGCTAACGCTACATTTCATCTCCAAAGAAAATAGCGTTCATCAACAATTTATTCGTTCCATACCAAAAAGCTCTAAAGTTGGTATTGTCTGTAAAATAGATAACTTGTCCACGTCCTAGACTTCCTGTTTTAAAGGGAACCGTACTTTTTAATTCTTCAAGATTAGGTTTGGAAATATAGCCTGCCATCAAGGGTGAATCTGTATACTGAATTGGATTGTTATAACTGTTCTCATCTGCTTCCACAAAAAGCGTGGTATTTCTAAACATAGGTAAAGTACTGTTTTTATACCCAAAAGCAATAGGGTGGGAGCGGTCTAATTTGGCTTCAAAAATAGCACCTCCAATTACTTGGGCACCAAAATAGTCACCACGCTGCTCGAAGCTAATGGCTTTTGCAGTATCTTGTTTTGTCTTGAATTTCATCTTCAGCAATTCATTACTTTCTAGGTAATTTCCTGCATTTTTAAAACCAATGAGTGTTCCTCCGGCGCGAACCCAATCTTTTAATTTTTCGGTTTCGTTTTTTCCTAACGCACTTCCCCAGGTGGCTGGTAAAATAATATCGGTATACTTACTTAAGTCCATCCGTCCAAAATTTTTAGTGTCTAACTTTGTAATAAGCATATCATACCGCGTATCAAACAAATGCCAGATCTCCCCAGCATCACTTGGATTTACACCTTCGCCCACCAAAATGGCTACTTTAGGCATTTCAATAGCTCTGAATTGCCCGCTTCCCAAATCAATTCCTTTTGTTAATCCAGTTTGTACGCCTGTAATTTTAATCCCTGTTTCTTTGCCTACTTGGGCTAAAAAGTTAGTGAGTTCGGTACCCTGTAACTTTTGGTTTTGCACAGGAATCATGACTGTCCCGTAATCATAATCTTTATTTTCTAAACTGAAAGGAGTCATTCCTACCTTAACTCTCAAACCTTCTTTAAGAATCATATGGAGCGCTTTTGGGCTATAATACTCGTGCCATTCCATTAAATAGGCATAATTGGATAAATTTGGCGCAGCGGGAGTTTTCATTTGTAAGTCAGTTACTTCCTCACCTGCTTGGCTTAATGCTACATCTTCTGCATAGTCTAGGTTAAAGGCTAAGGGAAATGTCCACGCAGAAATATCATAAAACAGACTGTCTTGAAATGTAGTTCTCTTTTCAAACATTGCCTTTACAAGACGTGATTGTTTTTGATTCTTCGGAATGATATAACTAAACCCTTTTTTATAGTTCTTTCCATTTTTACTGAAATCGGTTTTTACTTCGTGAAATTTAATTTTATGACGTTGTAAAATTTGAGCCAACTCATAGGTTTTTCCAGCATCCTTTTCGTCTCCAAAGACAATAGCACCAGCACTTCCTTCGCCAAGTGCGTCGTTATAAAAGCCACGTTGGTAGTCTAAAATCTCTTTACGCATCCCAACAGCTGCTTCCAAGGTGGAAAGCGCTGCGGTAAACTGATTGCGAACTGTAAATGGAAAAGTGAGAATGCCATTTTCACTTTCCTGTGCGTGTCCGCGAGACGAGGCTTGCTCAAACAAAATTCCAATCCCACCATTAATGTCCGGGAAGGTACTTCCTTTTCCGTAGTAGAAATCGTCGAAGTTTTCTTCGGTGTAGTAAAAGCTGCCAATTTTGTCCAAAGCTTTCGCGTGGTAGTTTCCAATCTTACCAGTAAGTTCCTGGTTTAATTTAGGTGTCAACGGATTTGTTCTCGATGGAATTCCTGGTTGAAAGAAAAAACTTGAATTGGTACCCATTTCGTGATGGTCTGTCAAGATATTCGGGTACCAATCGTGGAATGTTGCAATACGTGCTCGACTTTCGGGTAATTGTACAGGAAGCCAATCGCGATTCATATCGAACCAATAATGATTGGTGCGTCCGCCGGGCCAAACTTCGTCATATTCACGGTCGTAAGGATCTGGATTTACGTTCTCACTTTTATGCATGTTTGCCCAATAGGAAAAACGTTGTAATCCGTCTGGATTTAAGGATGGGTCAAACAGAATTACGGTGTTTTTTAACAATTCATCAATTTTAGGTCCTTCTGCGGCTGCTAAGTAATAAGCAGCAGCTAATGATGCGTTGGAACCACTAGGTTCGTTTCCGTGAATGGAGAAACCCTGATATACCACAATTGGCATGTCTGAGGTATTCAATGAACCACTTCCAATTTCGGTCAAGGCTAGGTGGTTTTTTCTTATGGTTTCAATATTGTTGTGATTTGCTGGAGAAGTAATGGTAAGCAATAACAACGGACGACCTTCAAAAGTGTTTCCCCGATTTTCTAAAGTAATTCGGTCACTTGCTTCGGCCAAAGCAGTCATATAGTACACAAGTTTGTCATGGGTAACGTGCCATTCCCCAACTTCGTGGCCTATCACGCTTTTAGGTGTTGGGATGTTTTTGTTGTAAGTTACATCGGTAGGGAGGTAGTACTCCAAATCTACATTGTAATCTTGTGCTGCTGAAGTAATAGCAATTAATAATACAGAGAGTTGCAATAGTTTTTTCATAGTTGGTGTTGTAAATTTTTAAGCATTGCGTTAGGGATTGAAGCGGCATCCCCCGATGGATATCGGGGATATAGCTGAAAGCCCGACCCATTTTTCGCTTTTTCAGCGAAGAAATGGGAAACGCCCACATCCGTAAAAATAAAAAAACCGCCTCTAATTAAGAGACGGTTTGTTGTTAAATATATTTTGTCCCGTCCTAAAATAGCGATACACTAAAACTCTAGTGTAATGAAAACATCAGAAAACACGGGTTATGTAAAACGTACCCAGAAAGATTACTCGATTTCTTTTAAACTCCAAGTTGTCCAAGAAATAGAGCTTGGTGAATTAAGCAGAACGGAAGCTTGCCACAAATATGGCATCCAAGCTAAATCTACTATTAGGGAATGGCTCAGAAAATATGGTAACTTTGATTGGGAAAATCAATCTAAGACAACCGTGGCAAAGACACCTGAACAAAGAATCCTTGAACTAGAGGCCAAAGTCAAACTATTGGAGAAACAGAAGGCTCGTGCAGAGCATCTTGCTGAAAGGGCGGATAAGAAAGTCATCATCTTCGATATGCTGGTAGATATGGCAGAGAAGGAATATGATATCCAAATCAGAAAAAATTACAAACCCGAGTTATCGACCGCTTCAAAGAAGAACACAAAGAAACGTTAGTTTCTACCTGTGATTTACTCGGGGTAAACAGACAGGTTTACTATAGATCCATCAAATCAAAAGCCTACAAACAACTTGTAGCTCAAAAGGTTATAGCGTTAGTTAGAGACATACGCGGTATTATGCCAAGACTAGGTACAAGAAAGTTGTACTATTTACTCAAAGCTGAACTTGCTATCTTAAATGTGGGCAGGGACAAACTCTATAGAATTTTAAGAGCCAACCATATGCTCATAAAACCAAAGCGAAGTTATCATATCACAACAGACTCCCATCACCGTTTCAGAAAACACAAGAACCTTATCACTACTATTGAAATAGAAAAACCAGAAACCATATGGGTCAGCGACATAACCTATGTTGGAACCAGGGCAGACCCATCTTACCTGGCTTTGATTACAGATGCATACTCAAAGAAAATTGTAGGTTATAATGTGTCAAAAAGCTTAAGCGTGACAGGGTCTTTGAAAGCACTAGGTATGGCACTTAAAAAAAGAGTTCATAAGAACCAAACGCTGATACATCACTCCGACAGGGGGTTGCAATATTGTTCCAACGAGTACCAACAACTACTTAACGACAACGACATAAGCTCAAGTATGACAGAAAAGTATGACCCCTATGAAAATGCAATCGCCGAAAGGGTTAATGGTATATTGAAACAAGAATTTGGGGTGGCAAGAAATATCAAAAGCTTAGCATTAAAAAGGGCGCTCATAAAAAATGCAATAGAAATCTATAACAATCAAAGACCTCATTTGTCAAACCATATGCTCACACCTGTACAAATGCACGCACAGAATAAACTGAAAAGAAAACAGTACAAATCAAAAAAGCTGAACAATGATATCATTGTTCAGCTTTAATTAATAAATTTAATCCTTTAATAATCTGTATCGGTTATTTAGGACTAGACATTTTTACAATTATATATCGTCAAAATCTATGTCGGTAAAGTTGGTTGTTGCTGGCTCGTCTGCTACAGTACCAGCTTCTGGAGCGGTTTGCGGACCTCCAATTTCATCCTCTTTTTTATAATCGGCTTGGTGGCGTTCACTTATTACTTCTTCGCCTTTTTCATCGATAATGTAGTCTATCATTTCACTTACGTGCTCTTTAAACTCTGTAAAATCTTCTTTGTACAGGTAGATTTTATGCTTTTTGTAATGAAAAGAACCGTCGTCGTTGGTAAACTTTTTGCTTTCAGTAATGGTTAGGTAGTAATCTCCTGCTTTGGTAGATCGTACATCAAAAAAGTAAGTACGGCGACCGGCGCGCATTACTTTGCTGTAAATTTCTTCTTTCTCCATCGAATAAGTATCGCTCATAGTAGTATTTGTTTTTATACGTCTGCCAAAAGTGAAAAAAAAATCCAAATAAGCCAAATGGTTGACTACATTTCTTTTTCAGAAAGTTGTTTATGATACAATTCTTTATAGTAGCCTTCCTTATTTATGAGTTGTGAATGAGCGCCTTGCTGTATAATTTCACCATTTTCCAGTACGATAATTGTGTCTGCATTTTTTGCTGAAGAAATCCTGTGGCTTACTATAATTGTGGTCTTTTTAGCTGAAATATTGTTTAAGTTCTGTAAGATTTCTTCCTCTGTTTCGGTGTCTACTGCAGAAAGGCAATCGTCAAACAACAATATTTTTGGATCTTTTATGATAGCTCGCGCAATAGAAACTCTTTGTTTTTGTCCGCCGCTTAGTGAAATTCCTCGTTCTCCTAAAATGGTGTCATATCCGTTTGAAAAACCGACAATATTTTTGTGTACTGCTGCATTTTTAGCAGCTTCAAACACTTCTATATCTGTTGCTTCTTCTTTGCCAAATTTTATATTATTCTTAATGCTATCGCTAAATAAAAATGCGTCTTGGGGTACATAACCAATAGCCTGGCGAATATTGTCTAGATTACGTTCGGCAATTGGAATGCCATCTATTTTTAGGGTACCGCTTTGCACATCGTATAATCTTCCAATAAGTTCTAGAATGGTAGATTTACCACTTCCGGTATTTCCAACAATGGCAAGTGTTTCCCCAGCTTTTACTGAAAAGGACACATTTTTTAATGCGGTTATATTAGTATCTGGATAGGTAAATGATAGGTTGTTGAACTCAATGGTGCCTGCTACAGTTTCAGTTTTTGAAACGGTGTTTTGTATGGCAGGAACTTCGTTTAAAAATTCGTTGATTCGTTTTTGGGAAGCTTCTGCTTGTTGCACCATGCTGGAAACCCATCCTACAATGGCAACGGGCCAGGTAAGCATATTTACATAAATTAGAAACTCTACGATAGTTCCAAAATCTATTTCATTATTGATATATTGGTTACCCCCAATATAAATAACCATTAAGTTACTAGCACCAATAAGTAAGACCATTAAAGGGAAAAACAAAGCTTGTATCTTTGCTAAGTCTATATTCTTGTCTCGACTCGTTTCAGAAAGTGTTGCAAAGCCGTCATTTATTCTTGGTTCAATACCATACGCTTTTATAACTGAAATTCCACTAAAACTCTCTTGTGCAAATGTGGTAAGTCTAGAAAGCACTTGCTGTACAATAGTACTTCGCTTATGAATTGCTTTACTTAATTTATAGATAAAGAACGAAAGGATAGGTAAGGGGGCAACTACATATAAGGTTAGTATTGGAGCCTTGTAAAACATATAAGAAAGTACTACAATAAACAACGTAATTGTAGTAGTACTGTACATTACTGCAGGCCCAGCATACATTCTCACTTTACCAACGTCTTCGCTTATGCGATTCATTAGGTCACCGGTTCGGTTTTGCTTGTAAAAGCTTAAAGAGAGGCGTTCATACTGTTCAAACACCACATTTTTTAAATCAAATTCAATATATCTGGAAACGACTATGATGGTTTGTCGCATAATAAACGTAAATAATGCGGCAAGTAGGGTAGTTCCCAAAATTAAAAGTATGTTCTTAATAAGCTCAGACTTTACGTAGGCAAGATCTGTAGTTTCGCCACGAATGTATTCATCTACAACATTTACGGTATCTCCAATAACAATGGGTACAAATAGTTTGAAGACTGCAGCAATTATAGTTACAATAAGCCCTAGTAATAACCTTCCTCTATATTTAATAAAAAAGCGATTAATATACTGTAGTTCTTTCATTTGGGGCTAAATTTTTTTTAAAATATAATTGTTTTGACAACTATTGTTTTGCGGGATTATTAATTTAAGACTACTTTTGCACCTCCTTTTTGAGGATATCTTAAAAACTGAACACAATTTATGGTAACTGACATAGTAAACAAAGAAGACTTAAAAAAAATGGCTCCGGTCTTTGGCCAACTATCTTTTGACAATCACGAACAAGTTGTTTTTTGCAACGACAAAGATACAGGATTAAAAGCAATAATTGGAATCCACAGCACAGTCTTAGGACCTGCATTGGGAGGTACCAGAATGTGGCAATATAACAGCGAATGGGATGCATTAAATGATGCATTACGCCTTTCTCGCGGAATGACATTTAAAAGTGCAATTACAGGATTAAACCTTGGCGGCGGTAAAGCGGTGATTATTGGGGACGCTAAAACCCAAAAGACACCTGAACTCATGAAACGTTTTGGAGAGTTTGTACATTCCTTAAGTGGTAAATATATCACAGCAGAAGATGTAGGAATGACAACTGGCGATATGGATTTAGTACGAACAATAACTCCATATGTTACTGGAATATCTGAAGAAAAAGGAGGAGCTGGAAATCCATCACCTATTACAGCCTATGGCGTTTTTATGGGAATGAAAGCTGCAGCAAAACACGCATACGGAAGTGATGTTCTGGAAGATAAAACAGTGTATGTAGAAGGTATTGGAAATGTAGGGGAAGCGTTAGTAGAGCATTTATCGAACGAAGGTGCTAAAGTATACATTGCAGATATAAACCAGGAACGTCTTGAAGAAGTTAGAGACAAATACAATGTAGATATCTACGGAGGTAATAATATTTATTCAGAAAACATGGATATTTATGCCCCTTGTGCGTTAGGAGCAACCATTAACGATACTACTATTAAACAATTAAGAGCGAAGATAATCGCTGGGGCAGCTAATAATCAATTGGCTGAAGAGTTAAGACACGGTAAAATGTTACAGGAAAGAGGTATTGTTTATGCGCCGGATTTTTTGATTAATGCAGGTGGAATCATTAATGTATATGCCGAGTTAGAAAACTATGGAAAAAAAGAGATTATCCGTAAAACCGAAAATATTTACAACACCACCTTAGAAATATTGAAAAATGCTGAAGCAAAAGATATCACAACTCATCAAGCTGCACTCGATATTGCTCAGTCAAGAATAGATGCTAGAAAGAACGAAAAATAGTTTTTTCAGCAATAGAATATAGTATCTTTGCAGCGCACATCAATCAAATTTTGTGCGCTGTTTTTTTTTAACAAAAGTTCTTTATTATCTATGCTCACGAGAAAACATATTAGGGTTAAAGTTTTACAATCTGTTTACGCTTTCAACCAGACACAGCACGCAGATCTGGATAAGCAGGAAAAGTTTCTTTGGTATAGCATAGAGCAAATGCACGATCTTTACGTGTTATTGCTACAAAGTATGGTTGCCTTAAAGAATCACGCCGAAGATTACTTGCAAAAATCGCAACAGAAACATTTGGCTACAGATCTAGAATTAAATCCTAGCAGAAGATTTGTGGATAATAAAGCCATTGCGCTTTTAGCCGAAAATTCCTTTCTTCAGGAAATTCTGAAAAAGAAAAAATTGAATTACTGGAAAGAAGAACGATGAGTATATTGCTATACTTTTTAGAGAGCTAATTTCAAAAGAATGGTATATCAATTATCTATCTCAAAGAGAAACTTCATTTAAAGAAGACAGGACATTCTTGGTAAAAGTATTCAAAGAAGTTATTGCCCCCAACGAAAAGTTATACGAGTATATTGAAGATAGACGACTCACGTGGGTAGACGATTTCCCTATTGTAAATACAGCTATCGTAAAAATGTTGGGTAAAATTTCAGAAGGAAATAGTGCTGCTGTGATACCTGCCTTGTACAAAAACGAAGATGATAAGGAATATGCTATTCAATTACTTCGAAAAGTTATCTTAAACGAAGAAAAATTAGCTTCGAAAATAGACGGTAAAACCCCCAACTGGGACAAAGAACGCATTGCCGAAATTGACTTTACAATCTTAAAAATGGGAATAGCAGAATTTTTATATTTTCCTTCAATTCCAGTGAGAGTTACCATTAATGAGTACTTGGAAGTTTCCAAAGAATACAGCACCCCAAAGAGCAGTATTTTCATAAATGGAATCTTAGACAAACTTGTGAAGGAGTTCACAGAAAATAAGACTTTAAATAAATTAGGTCGTGGTTTGCAATAACTGCAAAAAAATGGTTAATTTTACACCTTGAAATTTTTAAAATAATTTATACTATGAAAAAATCATTTTTGATCATTGCTGTACTTTCAGCGTTCATTTTTACTTCTTGTAAGGACGAAGCTTCAGACAAAGTAAAAGAAGAAAACGTTGCAGCAGCAGCAGATAGAGACGAAAATTCTGGAAAATTTCCAGCAATGCAGTTTGACAAATCAGTTCACGATTTTGGTACTATAGACCAAGGTACAAACGTTGAGACTATTTTTACATTTACAAATACAGGGGAAGCACCTTTGGTAATTGTAGATGCAAAGAGTAGTTGTGGTTGTACTGTTCCTACTTGGACCAAAGAACCAGTTGCTCCAGGAGCTACAGGTGAGTTGTTAGTTAAGTTTAACGGGAGTGGTAAAAACCAAGTAAGTAAAACAGTAACTATTACAGCAAACACAAAAGCAGGTAAAGAAACTTTACAGATTAAAGCTTTTGTAAATGCTGCAGACGGTGCTGCTACAGGAACGCCACTTAGCGGAAACTAATATCGACTAAAACCTATTTATGGAATCATTACAAAGTTTTGCCCCACTCATCTTAATGTTTTTGGTAGTGTATCTATTTATGATACGCCCGCAAATGAAACGCTCAAAAAATGAGAAAAAATTTGCTGCAGACCTTAATCGAGGTGATAAGGTAATTACCAAAAGTGGTTTGCACGGCAAAATCCTTGATCTAAATGATGATGGGACGTGTATCTTAGAAACCGGTGCTGGTAAAATGAAGTTTGAACGATCTGCCCTGTCTATGGAGTTGAGCATGAAATTGAAGGAAGATAAAAACAGCACGATACTTGAAAAAAAATAAGGATTCCTTATAAATTAAAAAACCTCGCAATGAAGATTGCGAGGTTTTTTTATGCTTAAATTTTAAAATCTATAACCAACTAAAACTCCACCTCTAAAAAAGGCGTCAGGACTGTTGGTGTCTAAAAGATATCTTCCAGCACCACCACTCAATTCAAAAACAAAGCCATTGTTGCTAACCCATTTTTGACCAATAGCTAAACCTGGTCCAAAATTAAACCAGTTACCCCTATCAGTGTCCCTAAAGACACCTGGAGATACTTCTTCCAAAAAGTCGTCATAATCTTCTCCACTTGCAAATTGTAACATTCCTTCCACAAATAACCCTCGAGCACCATATTCTTTTTTATTCAGGAAATACTGACGATAATAAGGAGTAAAGGCAAATTTTTGATATTGATCAAAACTATCACTGTCAAGGCTTATGCTTATGGCTGCACCTGCACCAGAATATTTACTAATCACATATTCGTAATTAATCTCAATATTAGGTATGGCCAGTGCTTCCAATCCGTCTAACCTTAGTTCATGTTTGCTATTTAATTTTGAAATAGTTTCATTTGTATCTTCCTGTGCATTTACGGCAATAGCACATAAGTACAGTAAGGTTAAAAGTGTTTTTTTCATAATCAGATAAGGTTTATTATGTTTTCATTGACAACGTCTGGTAATTATTCTTTATTGTTTCAATGGTACTAACTTAGCGATATTCACAATCACTTCAATAGCCTTTAGCATGCTTTCTACTGGAACATATTCATAACGTCCGTGAAAATTATGTCCACCTGCAAAAATGTTAGGGCATGGAAGTCCCATAAAACTCAATTGGGAGCCATCAGTACCGCCGCGAATGGGTTTAATAAGTGGCTTTATTCCTGCTTGTTTCATGGCTTCTTCAGCAATAGCAACAATATGCATTACAGGTTCAATCTTTTCCCTCATGTTGAAATATTGATCTTTAATTTCAATCGTGATTATTTCTTTTTCAAATTGTGTATTTAGCTCAGTTGCCAATTTTACCATCATCTCTTTCCTCGCTTCAAAATGGCCTTTGTCATGATCTCTAATAATGTATTGTAGCTTGGTTCCGTCAACTTCACCGTGTATGCTGTATAGGTGAAAGAAGCCTTGGCGGTCTTCAGTATGCTCCGGAGTTTCCATTCTTGGGAGTGAGTTAATATAGTCTGTTGCTATATACATACTATTCACCATTTTCCCTTTGGCATAGCCTGGATGTACAATTTTACCTTTTACCGTAACTACGGCTCCTGCGGCATTAAAATTCTCATATTCCAGTTCCCCAATTTGGCTGCCATCCATAGTATACGCCCAATCTGCACCAAACTTTTTAACATCAAATTTATGAGCACCACGACCAATTTCTTCATCTGGAGTAAATCCAACTCTAATTTTCCCGTGCTTTAATTCTGGATGTTGCACTAGATATTCCATTGCCGAAACTATTTCAGCGATACCTGCCTTATCGTCTGCCCCCAAAAGGGTAGTGCCATCTGTAGTGATAAGTGTTTGACCTTTGTATTGGAGTAAATCGTCAAAATCTTTAGGAGACAGCACAATGTTCTCAGCTTCATTTAAAACTATATCACCACCATCATAATTTTCGATAATTTGTGGCTTTACATTAGCACCTGTAAAATCTGGCGTAGTATCAAAGTGAGAAACAAAACCAATTACAGGAACTTCTTCTTCTATGTTGGACGGAAGTGTAGCCATGATATAGGCATTTTCGTCTATAGTTACTTCTTGGAGTCCTATCGCTTTCAACTCTTCTACAAGAGCGTTAGCAAGATCCCACTGCTTTGCCGTACTGGGGGTAGAGTCACTTTCTGGATCACTTTCGGTATCTACGGTTACGTAACTTATAAATCTGTTAATTAAGTGTTGTTTATCTATCATAGCTTCAAAATTTCATTACAAATTAACGGAATAACCGAAACATTTTTAATGGTTTTAATACTATTTTTGCAGAACAATATTCTAGCATGTACAAATCTTTTCTCCGCCCCTTGTTATTTATTTCAGATCCTGAAAAAGTGCATTATTTTACATTTAAGATGGTTCGAAATCTTCACAAGTTAGGTTTTGCAAGTCTTTTTCGAGCTATTTATAAAAAAACGGACAAACGCTTAGAACGAAATTTATTTGGATTAACGTTTCCAAATCCTGTTGGATTGGCAGCTGGGTTCGATAAAGATGCAAAATTGTATAAGGAACTCGCAAATTTTGGTTTTGGTTTTATTGAAATCGGTACTGTTACTCCAAAGCCACAAGAAGGAAATCCAAAGAAGCGTTTGTTTAGATTGAAAGAGGACAATGCTATTATAAACCGAATGGGCTTCAATAATGGGGGCGTTGCTGAGGCTGTTGCAAGGCTAAAGAAAAATCCAAAGCCAGGAGAAAAAGGACACGTTTTAATTGGTGGAAACATAGGAAAAAACAAAGTGACTACTAACGAAGAGGCAGTAAATGATTATCTAATTTGTTTTGAAGCGTTGTTTGAGTATGTAGATTATTTTGTGGTGAATGTAAGTTCTCCTAATACCCCTAACCTAAGAGCGCTTCAGGATAAAGAGCCGCTCACAAAGCTTTTAAAAGTTTTGAAATCTTCAAATACCAAAAAGCCAAATTCTAAACCAATTCTCCTCAAAATTGCGCCAGATTTAACCAATGAGCAGTTGTTGGATATTATTGCTATTGTTGCTGAAACTAAGATTGATGGCGTAATTGCCACAAATACTACTATTTCTAGAGAAGGTTTGCAGTCTGAAAAAAGCATAGAGACAGGTGGTTTAAGTGGAAAACCCTTAGCAAATCGTTCTACCGAAGTAATTCGCTTCCTTTCAGAAAAAAGTAACCGTGCTTTTCCTATTATTGGAGTAGGAGGCATACATTCTGCTGAGGACGCGCTGGAAAAAATTAAAGCCGGCGCAAGTTTGATTCAATTGTATACCGGCTTTATTTATGAAGGACCTTCTTTGATCACTAAAATTAACAAGGCGTTACTTACTGCTTAATTATCTTCTTCACTAACTTATTGTTTTTACTGTCAGTAATTTGCGCGATATAAACTCCGTTGGATAATGATTGCAGATTCAGCGTGTGCGTCAATGCATTTTGAGTATTCACACCCATTACTTTTTTCCCAAGAACATCATAAACTTCAATTATTTTAATACCGTTGTTAAGAGATATAGTCACCTCTCCTTTTGTTGGATTTGGGAATAATTTCAGTTTTGTGGTTTGGGTATTATTAACTCCTAAAATACCTTCTAAAGTTATGGTTAACGTTCCAATTTTTTCATTTGAAAATGGTGGTATTCCTTGAGCGTTCGTAATATTTTCTTTTGGATTTGTATCCAAGTTGGGCGATGTGTAATCGGTACCACTATCGGTACCAGCATCAATCGGGTAAAGATCTATTACGATACTTTCTTGCCATTCGCCAAAAGGGTCAGTAAGTTCAATGCTATTTACCGCAATCATCCAATCTGGACTTGGGGCAATCATACTTACTAAGGTGAGCATTGGAAAGTCTGTAGTGGTTTCAATATTGTTGATAACCATTTCTCCTGCGGGACTTGCTAAACTAGGACCGTCCAATAGGTTATTAGCGTTATTAGCAGATATAGCTGCATTTATTTCAGTAAAAAATGTACTATTGCTACCTTGTTCAGCAACAGCTTCAATACCTGGTGAGGCAATACTATTTAGTTCCCAAAAAGTAATTTGATCATTATGGGTAGCACCAACTAGTTTAGACCAATGTGCGTTATTTGGTAAATCTCCACTGTTGTGTGGATGCGTTGCTTGCGACCAAGTACTCTCAAACACTACCGAATAAGTAGCTTTAGACTGTGAAAAACCTGTAACAAATATTAAAATTGAAAAGAGAACTAAAAGTGTATTTTTTTTCATAAAATTTGATTTACTTTCATAGAGTCGATAACAAATATCGTTCCTTTCATTAGTTTATTAAAATTTATGGTTGAAATTTTATTATCTTTTTCCCTTGCTACACTGCTATTAGCAATTTCGCCAGGACCCGATAATATTTACGTACTCACCCAATCATTAGCACACGGCAGCAAAAGTGGCATCGCTACAGTTGCTGGGTTAATTAGTGGTTGTATTGTACATACGGCATTGCTGGCGTTTGGTGTTTCAGCATTGATTACGGCTTCTCCTTTGCTCTTTTTTATTATAAAGTGTATTGGCGCTGCATATTTGCTCTATTTGGCGTACACAGTTTTTAGGGCAGATGCTACAATACTAGTTACTAAAGACAGTTCACTAAAAAAATCCAACTGGCAATATTTTAAAATTGGCGTTTTTATGAATTTGGTAAATCCAAAAGTGATGCTCTTCTTTATCGCTTTTTTCCCAGCTTTTCTATGGAATGCTTCGGAAGGAACAGCGGGTCAGTTTTTTATTTTAGGAGGGGTTTTTATGATAGTTTCTTTTATAGTTTTCAGCAGTATTGCATTGTTAGCTGGAAGTATTTCAACCTATTTAAAAAATCATGAAGGGGTAGGTTTAGTATTAAAGTGGTTGCAGATTATTGTTTTTGTTGGAATTGCATTGTTTATATTTTTATAAATTTCATCAATTATTTAATTGACAGCAGTGCGTACTATACTATGGATGTAAAGGACGGGAAGCTCGTGCTAAAAAAGATTTATTAAAAAGTCATTCATCTTTTTTATAGTTTTAAATTTCAGAAAATCGTAATTCATACATCGTAAATTGTACTTCAAATACTATCTTTGAAAGTAATGCAAAACGTAAAAATTATAGAATGTCCAAGGGATGCTATGCAAGGCATTAAAGACTGGATTCCTACTGAACAGAAGGTACAATATATCCAATCTTTACTCCGCTGTGGGTTTGACACCATAGACTTTGGAAGCTTTGTGTCGCCTAAAGCTATCCCGCAAATGACGGATACTGCTGAAGTTTTAAGTAAGTTAGATTTATCTGTCACCGAAAGCAAATTACTAGCTATAGTAGCCAATGTAAGAGGTGCAGAAGCAGCTTTGTTACATCCTGAAATTCAATATCTGGGCTATCCATTTTCAATTTCGGAGAATTTCCAAATGCGTAATACGCATAAAACTATCGCAGAATCTATTGAAGTGTTGCAGGAAATTTTAGAACTGGCGGCTATTCAGAACAAAGAAGTAGTCACCTATCTTTCTATGGGTTTTGGAAACCCATATGGAGATCCATGGAATGTAGAGATAGTTGGTGAGTGGGCGGAGAAATTAGCAAAAATGGGGGTTACTATTTTATCTTTGAGTGATACTGTGGGAACGTCTACACCAGAAATTATTAAGTATTTATTTAAAGATTTAATACCTGCCTATCCTCAAATAGAATTTGGAGCGCATTTGCATACTACTCCAACGGCGTGGCATGAGAAAATACAAGCAGCTTATACATCTGGATGTAGAAGATTTGATGGCGCTATACAAGGTTTTGGAGGTTGCCCCATGGCAAAAGATGAACTCACTGGAAACATGCCTACCGAAAAAATGCTCAGTTTTTTTACTGCTGAAAAGATAGATACTAACATCAACCCAATGTCCTTTGAGAGTTCTCATAATGAAGCCACTAAAATTTTCAGTAAATACCACTAACGAAACTGAAGATGAAAATGAAACCGAAATTGAAACCATTTTCTAAAAGTTTGTTGAAGAGCGTCTCTTTTCTCTTTTCTCTTCTCTTTCTTCTATGCGTTAGCTGTAAAACTCCATCACCAATCACAAAAGCTAAAGACACCAATATAGTTTTTAAGATTGTCCAAATGAACGATGTATACGAAATAGCGCCTTTGAGTGGTGGTAAATTTGGTGGTTTGGCACGTGTTGCACATGTCGTGGACTCTATAAAAGCAGAAAACCCAAATACTTTTTTAGTTATGGCTGGGGATTTTTTGAATCCGTCACTACTAGGAACTATTAAAGTAAATGGAGAAGGCATTCGGGGAAAACACATGATAGAGGTAATGAATGCTATGGAAGTGGATTTGGTAACTTTTGGGAATCATGAATTCGATTTAAAACCAGAAGATCTTCAAAAACGGTTAAATGAATCTGAATTTGCCTGGACATCGGCCAATGTTTTTCAGCAAACTGAAGAAGGACCTACAAGTTTTTATACAATTAAAAATAGCGACTCAATTAGAGTTCCGGATACCTACACACTTCAGATCAAAAATGCAGATACCACAGCACTTACAGTGGGTTTGTTTAGTGTTACTTTAGATTCTAATCCGCAGGATTATGTTTATTACAGTGACTACTTAGTAGAAGCTAATACCGCTTTTCTAACGCTAGAAGCCCAAAAAGCCGAAGTTATTCTAGGACTCACACATTTAACGCTTGCACAAGATATTGAGGTGGCAAATGCACTTCCCCAAGTACCCCTAATAATGGGTGGACACGAGCATAATGCTATGATGGTATCTGTGAACAATACAAACATCGTCAAAGCAGATGCTAATGCCAAGACCGTGTATGTGCATACGTTTACGTATACGATGAACACTAAAAATTTGATAATTAATTCAGAATTAATTCCTATCACCAACAAAATTGCATCTTCTCCAAAGGTAAAGACGGTTGTTGATAAATGGAATAGTATTCTGGATGAAAAAATTAAAGAAGTAATATCTAATCCTTATGAGGTTATTTATAAGGCAACAACTCCACTGGATGGAACCGATACCGCCAATAGAAGCATGCAAACCTACCTAGGTAGCCTTATTACAAAAGGAATGGCATATGGGTATAAAGGCGAAGTAGATCTGGTTTTTGTAAATGGGGGTTCTTTTAGATTAGATGATATGCTGGAAGGTGATATAACGAGTCTGGATATTTTTAGGGTGTTGCCCTTTGGCGGAAGTGTCTATAAAATAAAACTCAAAGGAAGTTTGCTGAAAGAAATATTTGATTATGGAGAATCCAAAGCAGGTACAGGTGCTTATTTACAACGTATGTCCGTCGCCAAGAAATTTATTGAAGGTCCTTGGTTATTAAATGGAAGTCCTATTGAAGATGATAAAATTTATACCGCTGCTGTAAGTGATTTTTTGTTGAAGGGTTTTGACATCCCTTTTTTAACTCCAGAAAATGAGGGTATTTTAGAAGTCTATAAGCCATCAGAAAATGAAATGACGGGCGACATTAGAAAGGCTGTGATAAATTTTTTGAAATCAAAAGATTAAGAAGCTCTCAAATTAATTAGAATTGTTCTAAATAATATTTACTTTTGTAAGCATAAAACCAATCACTATGAACAAATTTGTACGTTATTTTTTATTTTTGGCTTTGGCAGCCTTAGTTATTATTCAATTTATACGACCAGAGAAAAATAACGGTGGTTACGAAAGCGTCATGGCTTTTGAAAAGGAAACAGTGCCCAGCCCTCAAGTTGCTGAACTATTAAAAAATAACTGCTACGATTGTCACAGCAATCAAACACAATATCCCTGGTATGCTGAAATTGCGCCAATTTCATTTTGGCTTGACGAACATATTGAACACGGGAAAGGACATTTTAACGTATCTGAATGGAGCACATATTCACCTAAAAAGAAAGACCACAAACTAGAAGAATTGATAGAATTTGTAGAAGAAGGGGAGATGCCACTAGATTCTTATACTTGGTTACATGGAGATCTTTCAGAAGATGATACTAAGCTTATTTTACAATGGGCTGGTTTAACGAGACTTAAATACAAGGAAACATTAGAAATTTCTCTTAACGATTAAAAAATCTTATTTTTATTTAAATTTAATCTAAATAAGCTTGTTTGTTTTCATTTTGCTTTTTATTTTTGCACTGAAATAATCACCTATTTATATTCAGTCTAAATAAAATTAATATGAAAAAGTTTATAATTCCCGCAGTATTAGCCTTGGCTGTATGTACTTCTTGTTCTTCAGATGATGATGCTGGAAGTCCTATTTCAACAAATGTTGAGGCACCTGCAACCTATACGTTCGAACGTGCAGGAAGTTCTACAGTATCTTTTAGTGGCCAAACAACAAGGATTTTAATGGCTGAAGAAATTTTAGAAGCTTTTAAAAATTTTGACACCGCTACTGAAACCTCTCTTCAAAATATGTTTGCTCATGTGGAAGGAGCTGAAGATTTTAGTGATCCCAACCTCAATGCATCGGATAAGAGTGTGAGAAGTAAAGTAGCTGCTTCTAAAGACTTTTTTGGAGCAAATACTACAGAAGCTTCCTCCATAAAAGCTACGTTCGATGGGTATATCTCAACACAAATTAATGAAGTATTTCCAAATCAAAATGTAAATGCGGCACCTGGAATCGCAGGACAAATTGCAGATGGTTCTTCAACCAGATACGTAACTGGAAAAGGGCTGGAAATGAACCAAACATTCGCAAAGGGTTTGATTGGAGCATTAATGGTAGACCAAATACTTAACAACTATTTAAGTACAGCCGTTTTAGATGAAGCCGACAACCAGGAGAACAACAACAATACTATAACTGAAGCAGATAAACCATATACAACTATGGAGCACAAATGGGATGAGGCGTATGGATATTTGTTTGGTAAAAGTATCAATCCTGCTGCACCTTTAACAACCCTTGGAGAAGATGATAATTTTTTGAATGAATATGTAGGACGGGTAAATGATGATTCAGATTTTGACGGAATCGCAACAGCTATTTACAACGCTTTCAAACTAGGAAGAGCCGCCATTGTTGCAAAAAATTATGAAGTACGTGATGCACAAGCGGCTATTATTCGTCAAAAAATTTCAGAAGTTATTGCAATACGCGGAATCTATTACCTTCAAAATGGCAAGACTGCCATTGAAAATAGCGATCTAGGAGGTGCGTTTCATGACCTTTCTGAAGCATATGGTTTTGTATATAGCCTTCGGTTTACAAGAGACAACATTAATGAAACGTCATTATTCAGCAGAAGTGAAGTAGACGGTCTTATAAATAGTATGATGACCGATGGCGCAAATGGCCTTTGGAATGTAACTCCTGCGACCTTGGATGCTGTTTCAGAAGCTATTGCAGCTAAGTTTTCATTTACAGTAGCACAAGCTGCAAGCACAGAATAAAATATTTTATAAGTAGTAAAAGCAGCCTGTTTTAAGCAATAAAGTAGGTTGCTATTTAGTAATTTTGCACCCTCATAATAAAAAAAGATGATGAAAAATATTTTAATTGCATGTACTTGTATATTAGCAATATACGCGTGTTCTGAAAGCGATGATACAGGAGCAGTAGCACCTGAAGAAAACTTTGACCGCTCTGAAATGCTTGTAAATTGGGCAGATAATATAATTATACCTTCCTACAATCAATTTACGGAAGACGCAAATTCACTTTCCATACTTACTGCTACATTTATACAGTCACCAGATCAAGCAAGTTTAACAAGCCTTCGCAATGCTTATAAAGAAGCATATATTTCTTTTCAAAACGTTTCTATGTTCGAAATAGGCCCCGCCGAAACGCTACGTTTTAGAGATAGACTTAATACGTATCCTACCAATGTTTCAGAAATTGAAGGATTACTTACTTCTGGAAATCCAGATTTTACTTTGCCTTCAACCAACGATGCACAAGGATTTCCCTCCGTAGATTACATGCTGTATGGAGTAGGTGGTAGTGATGCTGAAATTTTAGATTTTTATACTACAAATAATAATTCCGAAAAGAATAGAAATTTTTTAAGAGCCTTAACGGAAAATATAGAATTGCTTTCTGAATCTGTAACAAATCAATGGGAAAGTGGTTTTCGTGATAATTTTGTAAGTAATAGTGGTGCTACCGCTTCCGCATCTGTAGATAAACTAACAAACGATTTTATTTTTTATTACGAAAAGTCACTAAGAGCTGGTAAAATTGGTATTCCTGCGGGTGTATTTTCTACCGATCCGCTTCCAAATACTGTGGAAGCATTGTATGCAAAAAATCTATCAAAAACACTTGCACTAGCAGCATTAGATGCTACCGAAGGCTTTTTTAGAGGACGCTCTTTTAACGGTAGCCAAACAGGACCTAGTTATGTTTCTTATCTCAATTTTTTAAATACCATTAAAAATGGTGAAGATTTAAGTGCATTAATTAATGCGCAATTTACCATAGCAAAAAGTAAATTAAATGATTTGGATGCCAATTTTGAAGTTCAGATACAAACAAATAATTCGAAAATGCTGGAAACCTACGACGAGTTGCAGCGTAATGTAATTTTACTGAAAGTTGACATGTTGCAAGCCTTGAGCATTAATGTAGATTTTGTAGACGCAGATGGGGATTAGTAAACCAGTTAATCAGTTTGTAGTTTTCAGCAGATAGTTGTGAATCTACATCTCGTAATTCAAACCGTCCAGCGTATAGCCACACTATAATTTAATTTAGAAAGTCATAATTTCAATACAAACATATTTAAAAAAAAATACAGAGGCTGCCCCATTGGCGGTCTTTCGTATTTTTTTTGGTTTAATGTTATTTGCTAGTATTATTCGTTTTTGGTCATACGGTTGGATCGAGAAATTATATCTGGAGCCTAAGTTTCATTTTAGTTATTATGGGTTTGAATGGGTACAGCCTTTGGGTGGATTTACCTATGTTTTATTTGCTATTTGTGGTATTTCAGCGCTCTTAGTAGCAGTTGGTTATAAATATAGAATTTCGATAGTTATTCTCTTTCTAAGCTTTACTTACATTGAGCTATTGGATAAAACGACCTATCTCAACCATTACTATTTTATAAGTTGTCTTTCATTTTTACTAATTTTTTTACCTGCCCACCAATATTTCTCTTTCGATGCAAAAAAGAGTCCAAATAAGGCTAATTTTTACGTTCCCAAATGGTCTATAGATGCTATAAAAATTTTATTGAGCATCGTTTATTTGTATGCAGGCCTGGCAAAACTAAATAGCGACTGGCTTTTAAAAGCAATGCCACTTAAAATCTGGTTGCCTTCAAAATACGACATTCCATTTCTTGGCGACCTTTTACAACAAGAATGGGTGCATTATGCCTTTAGTTGGGCTGGTGCTGGCTACGATTTGGCGATTCCATTTTTACTTTGGAACAAAAAAACCCGATGGATTGGTTTTAGTTTAGTTATTATTTTCCACGTTTTAACGCGCGTATTATTCCCGATCGGGATATTTCCATTTATTATGATTGTAAGCGCGCTCATCTTTTTTGATGCTAGGTTTCATCATAAAATACTACGTTTTATTTCTAAGGTATTTCGAATATCCAAGGAGACTTGGGATCTTAGGGTAAAAAACGCTTCAGTATCAAAAACTTATAAATTTCAATATTTTGTAGTAGGTATTTTTATACTATTTCAACTCATTTTTCCTTGGCGATATGCGTTGTATCCCGGCGAATTATTCTGGACCGAAGAAGGTTACCGTTTTTCTTGGCGGGTCATGCTAATGGAAAAAGCAGGCTATGCACAATTTAAAGTTAAGAACGGTGCTACAGGAAAACAATTTCTAGTAGACAATACAGATTTTTTAAGTGCCTTTCAGGAAAAACAAATGAGTTTTCAACCCGATTTTATTTTGGAATATGCCCATTTTATAGGAGATCATTTTACCGCACAAGGACATAAAAATGTTGAAGTGTATGTGGAGAGTTATGTGGCACTTAATGGTAGGTTGAGCGCACCGTATATTGATCCTAAAGTAAATTTATTGGAAGTGAATGAAAGCTTTGCCCCCAAGGGCTTTATCCTTCCCTTTAACGATCCCATTAAAGGTTTGTAACCTATGAAAAACTCAATATTATTATTAGTTAGTTTGGTTTCATTATCTGTTTCTGCACAATTTTCCTTAAGAGGAAATGTGACTGCAGAAGCAAGCGGAATTAGCATTGCAAATGCAGAAGTTTATATCATTAATCTCTCAAAAAGCACCAAGACCAATGCTGAAGGTGATTTTGTTTTTGAAGATATTCCTCAGGGGAATCATACCGTAGTTGTATTTAATTTTGAATACGAATTAGAAGAAAAAGTGCTAGACTTTAATGAAAACACCACACTTAATTTTCAACTGCCGTTATTGGGAGAAACACTTACGGAAGTATTAATTACCAAAAGAAAAGAGCGCATTTTTGCTTTAAAACAATTACGAGATGTGGAGGGAACTGCTATTTACGCAGGAAAAAAGAGTGAAGTAGTTGTCATGGATAATCTTACCGCAAATATTGCCGCGGGGAACGCACGCCAAATTTATGCACAAGTTGTTGGTTTGAACATTTATGAAAATAATGATGCCGGACTGCAATTAAATATCGGAGGCCGTGGATTAAATCCGAATCGTACCGCCAATTTTAATACACGTCAAAACGGCTACGATATCTCTGCAGATGTACTGGGCTACCCCGAAAGTTACTATACACCACCCGCCGAAGCAATCGAGCAGATTGAAGTAGTTCGAGGCGCTGCATCTTTACAATACGGAACACAATTTGGAGGTCTCATAAATTTTAAACTAAAAAAACCCAACCCGAACAAGAAAATCGAATTAATTTCAAGACAAACAGCTGGAAGTAACAACCTTTTTACCAGTTTTAATAGCTTGAGTGGTGCCCTGGGAAAAGTGGCTTATTACACATATTTTAATTATAAAACAGGAAACGATTTTAGACCCAACTCACAATTTGATAGTTATAATGCCTTCGGAAAAGTGAGCTACGAGATTTCTGAAAAGACAAAAATTACCGGAGAATTTAGTTTTTTAGATTATCTCGCACAGCAACCTGGCGGATTAACAGATAGTCAATTTGAAGAAGATCCAACAGTCAGCAATCGTACTCGGAATTGGTTTAAAGTAGATTGGAAATTGTATTCCTTGTTATTTGCGCATCAATTTTCATCAAAAACTGAGGTCTCTTTAAATCTTTTTGCCCTAGATGCTTCCAGAAAAAGTGTTGGTTTTAGAGAAAATAGAGTGTCGCAAACCGATGATTTAGAGTCGCCCCGAGAATTAATTTCAGGAAAGTTTAGAAATTGGGGAGCTGAGGGGAGATTCATTACCCGCTATAATTTATTTGATACTGAAAATACTATTTTGGTAGGATCAAAGTACTATCAATCTAATAACGAAGAACGTCAAGGTCCAGGAACCAATGGAGCAGATGCCAATTTCAGTTTTGCCGATGTAGACTTTCCTAACTATCCAAGACAAAGTGATTTTGAGTTTCCTAATTTGAATCTTGCTGTATTTGCAGAGAATATTTTTCAGCTTACAGATAAATTTTCAGTAACACCTGGTTTAAGATTTGAATACATAAAAACAGAAAGTGAAGGAACCTACAAACAAATTAACTTTGACAATGCAGGCAATCCAATTTTAAACCAAACACTTCCCGACAACCGAACATTTGATCGTTCATTCGTTTTGGCTGGCGTAGGATTAAGCTACAAGTCTAATAGGGCGCTAGAACTGTATGGGAATTTGAGCCAGAATTATAGGTCGGTAACGTTTAATGACATTCGAATTACCAATCCGTCGTTAACCGTAGATCCAAATATCTCAGATGAAAAGGGGTTCACAGCAGATGTAGGCTTGAGAGGAATTTTTAAAAAGGTAGTTAAATACGATGTAGGCGCTTTCTATTTGCGCTATGAAGATAGGTTAGGGGTTATTCTACGAGCCGTGAGTGATATTCAACAAGAGCGCTTTCGTGGTAATATAGGCGATGCAGCGACCTATGGTATTGAAAGTTTTATAGATTGGAATATCTGGAAAACGTTTTCAGACGTATCCAATGGAGCGGAAAATGAAGATTTCAGATTAAGTATATTTACCAACCTTGCCTTGACTGATTCACAATATATTTCTTCCGAAGAAAACAATGTGAAAGGTAATAAGGTAGAATTTATTCCGAATATCAATTTAAAAACTGGTTTAAATTTCGGGTATAAAAACTTTTTGGGAAGTCTTCAGTATACGTATTTAAGCAAGCAATTTACAGATGCGACCAACAGCAAACGTGATTTTGCAAGTCAGAGCGGTATTGTGGGCGAGATTCCAGCGTATGATATTTTGGATCTTTCGTTGAGCTATACGTATAAAATGTTTCGTTTGGAAACAGGTCTAAACAACGTGTTAGACAACAGTTACTTTGTGCGTCGTGCCACAGGATATCCAGGACCCGGGATTATCCCAAGCCAAATGCGAACTTGGTATGCAGGGTTGCAGTTCAGGTTTTAGTGATGAGCTTTGAACAAAATTGTCTATGAGATGTTTAAATATTAATTTGGCGAATTATATTTTTAGAAATACCCGTTGTATATTTTTTCCGTTTTGACTTATTCTACATTCATAATTCGATATTCAGAATTAAAAAGAGTATTTTTGCACGCAATTAAACAGTAACCCCTTTCCGAAGCTTCGGAAGTTAATTTAATTGCGATGACTGCACACGAAAATAAAATTCTAGGCGAAGGTTTAACATACGACGATGTACTTTTAGTACCCGCCTATTCCGAAGTATTACCAAGGGACGTTTCCATAAAAACCAAATTTTCTCGTAACATTACGCTTAATGTGCCCATTGTTTCTGCAGCGATGGATACAGTGACCGAAAGTGCAATGGCTATTGCAATTGCCCGAGAAGGTGGGATAGGTGTGCTACACAAAAACATGTCCATCAAACAACAAGCTGCCGAGGTACGAAAAGTAAAGCGTGCCGAAAGTGGAATGATACAGGATCCGGTTACGCTGAAAAAAGATAACAACGTTGGCGATGCTCAAAAAACGATGCGTGAATACAGTATTGGTGGAATTCCAATAATTGATGAAGCTGGTAAGCTTATTGGTATCGTGACCAATCGTGATCTACGCTTTGAAAAAAACTTGGATCGTAAGTTGAGCGATATCATGACTTCAGAAAATCTGGTGACTGTTGCTGAAGGAACTTCACTAAAAGAGGCTGAGATAATCCTTCAAAAAAATAAAATTGAAAAACTGCCTGTAGTGAACGATAATAACATGCTTTTAGGTCTTATAACCTTTAGGGATATTACCAAACTCACCCAAAAACCAAATGCAAATAAAGATGCTTTCGGAAGATTGCGTGTTGCAGCAGCACTGGGTGTTACTGCAGATGCCGTAGAACGTGCCGAAGCCTTAGTAAATGCACAAGTAGATGCGGTTATTATTGACACAGCCCACGGACATACAAGAGGAGTGGTAACCGTTTTAAAAGAAGTAAAGAAGCGATTTCCAAACCTGGATGTAGTGGTTGGTAACATAGCCACACCAGAAGCTGCAAAATATTTAGTAGATGCTGGTGCAGATGCTGTAAAGGTTGGAATTGGTCCAGGTTCTATTTGTACTACAAGAGTGGTTGCAGGAGTTGGTTTTCCACAATTTTCGGCTGTTTTGGAAGTGGCTGCTGCTATAAAAGGCTCTGGAGTTCCAGTAATTGCAGATGGTGGAATTCGTTATACAGGAGATATCCCAAAGGCGATTGCTGCGGGTGCCGATTCTGTAATGTTAGGCTCTTTATTGGCTGGAACCAAAGAATCTCCAGGTGAAACTATTATTTACGAAGGCCGAAAATTTAAAAGCTACCGTGGAATGGGTTCTGTAGAAGCGATGAAAAAAGGCTCCAAAGATCGTTATTTTCAGGATGTTGAAGACGATATTAAAAAATTGGTTCCAGAGGGAATTGTTGGTCGTGTACCCTATAAAGGCGAATTATTGGAAAGCATGACCCAATTTATTGGTGGATTGAGAGCTGGAATGGGGTATTGTGGAAGTAAAGACATTGAAACTTTAAAAGAGACTGGTAGATTTGTAAAAATTACGGCATCTGGAATTAATGAGAGCCACCCACACGATGTCACTATTACAAAGGAGTCTCCTAATTATTCTCGTTAATTTCCGTTTAAAAGAAGACAATCAGTTGTAATAGTAATAAATCTTTCTAATTTTAATTTGATACGAAGTTGCACTCTATGCGAATCGTTATGATTGTTGATGCTACTTAATCAAATTCTGAAAAAAGTTTTTTATTCAGTGTATAATTGTCCGCGATTTGGTTTTAAGCGTTCCCGCAAATCATTCATATGTATTTTTTCTACTACCAGATATGTTATCCAATACATCTCGGTCATTTTTTGGGTTTCGCATACTGTGTTTTGCAAACCTTCTGCGTCCACAAATTCATTTAAGTGAACGGCATGATGTTTGGCAATAGGCTCTGCATTTGGACCTCTAAAATCCCAAAGTAGTTTTATACGTTCCATTTCAATTTAGCTTATAAATAACTTGAGTAATCCAGATGTTTACAAGTACTTTTTTGGTAGGTTTTATTAAAAAAATACATATAGCTACAAATTACAACTATTTAATTTTTGAGACGATAGTGAAGGTACTAATTTTGAATAAAAAACGTTTAATAAAATAACCTCCCAAAGCGCTATTATTTGTTATTTTTGCACAAATTTCAGAAAAAAATTTTTTACAGGTATGAAGAAAATTTCATTTTTAGTAGTCTTATTTTTTATAGCGTCTACCGTTCTTTTCGGTCAGAACAATAAAGATGTTCTTTTAACCATAGATGGAGCACCCGTTTATGTAAAAGAATTTAAAAGGGTTTACAATAAAAATCTAGACCTAGTTCAAGATGAGAACCAGAAAACAATAGATGGTTATTTAGAGCTTTTTATTGATTATAAACTAAAAGTCACTGAAGCATATGCTCAAAAATTGAATGAAAGTGAGCTTTACAAAAAAGAGTTAGGTAATTATCAAGAACAACTATCGCGTTTTTACATCTATGAAGATAATGTTACAACAGATCTTGCAAAAGAAGCCTATGATAGAGGTTTAAACGAAATTAGTGCCAACCATATTCTTATTAATTCAAATTATACAGATAACCCTGCTGATACTTTAAAGGCCTACTTAAAAATTGAAAAGTTACGCCAGCGTGCTTTAAATGGAGAAGATTTCGAAAGTTTAGCTAAAGAGAATTCAGAAGAACCAAATGCGAATCAAACAGCTGGTAATTTAGGATATTTCACGGTGTTTTCTATGGTATATCCCTTTGAAACAGCAGCTTACAACACCAAAAAAGGAGCAATTTCTGAGATTGTTCGAACTCAATTCGGGTATCATATAATTAAGGTGAATGATATTCGCAAGCGAGAACCAAAGCGATCTGTATCGCATATTATGGTTTATGACAAAGAAGATGAAACTAGAACTTTTGACCCCAAGGAGCGAATTGAAGAAATATATCAGTTACTCCAACAAGGTGAAAAATTTGAAAATCTGGCCAAGCAGTATTCAGATGATAAAGGCTCTGCAACAACGGGAGGAAATTTGCGTCCTTTTGGAAAAGGAGAATTAAATTCAAAGTTGTTTGAAGAAAAAATATTTGATATTAAAAAAGAGGGGTCTGTAACGGAGCCATTTAGAAGTGAGGTGGGTTGGCACATTGCTCGTTTGGATAAAATAAATGAGGGCACAAGTTTCGAAGAAGAGAAAGAACAGCTAACCAAGAAAGTTAAAGAAGGTACTCGCTCAAAAATTGTAACAGCAACTGTTAATTCTAAGATTAAAGATAAATATGGTTTTAAGATGGGAGAGCCGTATATACCTTTTTTCAAAAACTATCTAAACGACTCTTTGCTAACGGGTCGGTGGGTTATGAAGCCTATGTCGAATCAGGGAGATAAAGCCATGTTTACCATTGGTGGAAAAGCAACTAGTACCTATAGGGATTTTGCAGAATTTATTGTTGAAAATCAAACTCGCAGAGCGAAATTTAAGACTATTGATGAAGCTTTGTCGGATTATTATAACAAATTTGAAAGAGAAGCTTTAAAGAAGTATTATCGTGAGGCCTTAGAAAAAGAAGACGAAGATTATGCAGCAATTATTAACGAATACCGTGATGGTTTGCTCATTTTCGATTTAATGAAAATAAATATTTGGAATAAGGCTCAAAATGATTCTGTTGGCCTGCAACGCTATTTCGAAATAAACAAAAATAAGTTTAGTTGGGAAGAACGCGTAGATGCTATTATTGTAAACGCAACTAGTCCAGATTATGCAGAGCAAGCAAGAGATTTGCTTAAACAAGGAAAAGATGTACAAGAACTGAAGAATGCTCTAAATAAGGATAAAGATGTAAAAGCCATCTTAACACAAGGCAAATTTGAACTTTCGAATAAAAATTTACCCAATGGTTTTATAAAAAAAGAAGGTATATCACAAACCTATGAAAACGGCACAACATCTACAGTGGTTTATGTTAAGGAGATTTTACCTCCCATGCAAAAAAGTTTAGAGGATGTACGTGGTAGATTGGTAAGCGATTACCAAATAAAAGTTGAAGAGGACTGGATGAAAAGTCTTAGAGCAAAATACAATGTAAAAGTCAATAAGAAAGTCTTGAAAAAAATAAAAAAGGAACTAAATAACGAATGAAAGTAACAGCATACATAATGTGCTTAGGTTTACTAGTTTCTAGTTGCGATTACTTTAAGGAAAAAGATGACCGTGTGCCTATCGCTAGGGTAAATAATAGTTTTTTATATAAAGAAGATATTAAAGCGCTTATTTCAGAAAATACATCCCCAGAAGATAGTACTCTAATTGTGAGTAATTATATTAACAGGTGGGCTACACAGCAAATTTTAATGGACCAAGCCATTATAAATATACCTGAAAAAAAACAAGAGAATTATAATAAACTGATAGCAGAGTACAAGCGCGATTTGTATACCGAAGCATATAAAAACACTATTATTAGTAAGCAGTTGGACAGTACAGTCTCGGCGTATGAACTTGAAAATTTTTACAACGAAAACAATCAAAATTTCAAACTCAACGATCAGTTATTTAAAGTACGTTACATTCAAATTGATAAAGACTTTACAAATCTTACGCAAACCTCTCAAAAATTAGAGCGCTACAATGTAAAGGACAAGAAAGATTTAATGGCCGAAAGTATACAATACAAAAGTTTTAACCTTAACGACAGTACTTGGGTAAAACGTGAAGCATTGGAAATGGTCCTACCTATCCTGCAAACCACAGACGAACAAAAGTTAAAAAAAACCAATTTTATCCGCTTACAAGACTCATTAGGAGTATATTTACTGAAAATTGAAGACAGGCTTAATCCCAATGATATAGCCCCTTTAGTATATGTAAAACCTACGATTGAGCAGATTCTTCTCAACAAACGAAAGTTGGATCTTATAAAAAAATTAGAAAAAGATATTACAACAGATGCAATTAAAAATAACAATTTTGAAATATACGAAAATGAATAAAATGCTGGCTTTTTTGATATTATGTACCACGATGTTCGCTCAAGCACAAGACGAAGTTGAAGTAGTGGTAGATTCTAGCGCTACTACCTTAGTAAAAAAGGATACTATTAAAAAACCATTTTCAAGATATAAGGTAGAAGGTGTGGCGGCTGTAGTTGGAGATTATGTTGTTTTAGATAGCGATATTGACAAAGGATATTTAGAATTTCAGCAGCAAGGTGTTTCTGTAGAAGACATCACAAGATGTCAACTAATAGGAAAGCTTATGGAAGACAAACTCTATTTGCACCAAGCAGTACAAGATAGTATTGTGGTTAGTGATGGAGAAATAAATCCAGAAGTAGACCAATTGCTTCAGTATATGACTACTGAAATTGGATCTGAAGAAAAACTACTTCAATTTTACCGTAAAAACAGCCTCCCAGATTTACGTAGTGAATTATTTGAAGCAAGAAAAAATTTGAAATTAGCAGGGAGAATGCAGGCCAAAGTGGTAGAAAAAGTTGAAATCACTCCAGAAGAAGTACGAGAATTTTTCTTTGCCATACCAGAAGACGAACGTCCAGTATTTAGTGCCGAAGTGGAAGTTTCACAAATAGTCGTAGAACCAGAAGTGCCACAAGAAGCGAAGCAAACTGCTATAGACAGGCTTAACCAAATGCGAGAAGATATAATCAACAACGGCGTTAGTTTTGCTACCAAAGCCGGATTGTATTCAGAAGATGGTTCCAAAACTCGTGGTGGTTTATTGGAAGGGGTAAAAAGAAATTCTGCCTACGTCAAAGAATTTAAAGATCAGGCCTTTTCTTTGTTAGAAGGAGAAATTAGCGAACCTTTTGAAACACAATTTGGATACCATATTCTTAAAGTTGATAAAATTAGAGGGCAGGAAGTAGATGTACGTCATATTCTTATATATCCTGAAGTGCCACAATGGAGCATTGACAAAGCCAAAGAAAAAATAGAAAAAGTACGCACAAGTATTGCTGAGGGTACCGTACCTTTTGCAGAAGCCGCTCGTTTGTATTCCGAAGAGGTTGAAACACGTAACAATGGTGGGCAACTAATTAACCCAGTCACTTTTGATACTAAATTCGACCTTACTAAAATGGATCCAGACCTGAGTGCTAAAGTATATAATCTGGCAGAAAATGAGGTTTCAAAAGTATTTGTAGAAAGAGATAGAACAGGAAAAGCAACTTTTAAAATTTACACTGTAAACAAACGTTATGAGGAACATCCAGCGGAATTTGTAAAAGATTACGAACGTGTTCAGGAACTTGCTTTAAAAGAAAAACAAATTAGAGCGATAGAAGCGTGGCAAAACAAGCAAATTAAGCAAACGTATGTAAACGTGAACGAAGACTACCAAGACTGTGAGTTTTCTAGCGATTGGATCAAATCAAGTAATTAAAATAGTATGGGAGACGTAGCGGCAGTAGAGCAACTCGTAAAAAAATATAATGCCCTAAGGCAAGAAATTAAAAAAGTTATTGTAGGTCAGGACCAAGTAGTTGAACAGGTATTATTATCTGTTTTTTCTGGGGGACACGCATTACTAATTGGGGTTCCAGGGCTTGCCAAAACCTTACTTGTAAACACCGTTGCTCAGGCACTTGGACTTCAATTTAAACGAATTCAATTCACACCAGATTTAATGCCTAGTGATATTTTAGGTTCTGAAATCCTAGATGAAAATAGGACGTTTAAATTTATCAAAGGTCCCATCTTTGCCAATATTATCTTAGCTGACGAAATTAACCGTACGCCTCCTAAAACACAGGCAGCTTTACTAGAAGCAATGCAGGAAAGAGCGGTTACCATTGCTGGAAATCACTACAAATTAGACTTACCTTATTTTGTATTAGCTACTCAAAACCCTATCGAGCAGGAAGGGACGTATCCATTACCAGAAGCCCAGTTAGACCGCTTTATGTTTGCCATCAATTTAGATTATCCAAGCTTCAGCGAAGAGGTAGATGTTGTAAAAACTACAACAGGGGGGACATCTCAGCAAATTAATGCTTTATTCTCTTCACAGGAAATTATAGATTTTCAACAATTAATTCGGAAAATTCCGGTTGCAGATAATGTGGTGGAATACGCGGTTACATTGGTTGGCAAAACCAGACCAAAAAGTCCGGCTGCTCCCGAAATAATTAAAAACTATATAGATTGGGGAGCTGGACCCCGTGCTTCACAAAACCTTATACTAGGAGCCAAAGCCAATGCTGCTTTACATGGTAAGTTTTCGCCAGATATAGAGGATGTACAAAAAGTTGCGATTGGTATTTTACGCCACCGTCTTATTAAAAACTACAAAGCAGAAGCCGAAGGACTTTCAATCGAAGAGATTATTAAAAGTTTATACTAGTGTTTAAACAATTTATATTCCCAATTGTACTATTCCTTATTGGGATTGGTTTTTACATTATTGCTGCACTTTTTAAAATTTTACATTGGGGATTTGGCCTTTTAAATGCTCCTAATCTATTAATTATTGCTTCCATTTTTCAACTTTTCGCCATAGTTTTTGCTATATTAAAGCTGCTAAAAATCTACAGAGGAAATGTATAGGTATTTATAGTTTTTATGCTGAAATTATCTTTTCAAGAGTTTATTTGGCTTATAATCGTATGATACTAAACTTTTATTTTTTTTCAATTTGATAATTTTAAGGTATTGAAATTGTCAATTTGATATTTTTACGTATTCAAAACCTTATTATATTGATAATTTTTTGTAAAAAAACCAATTCGGTTGTATATTTTTAAAATATTTCAAAATTTTGTACCTTCGCAAGACTTGTAAATGTTAGGTTTACGATACTTTAAATACTTAAAACCAAAAAAATATGGCTTTCGATATAGATATGATCAAAAAGGTATATGCTCAAATGGCAGAGCGTTTAGAAAAAGCACGTGAAGTTGTGGGTAAACCCTTAACGCTTTCAGAAAAAATTCTTTACAACCACCTTTGGGATGGCATGCCTAAAAAGGCTTTTATAAGAGGTAAAGACTATGTCGACTTTGCACCAGACCGTATTGCATGTCAAGATGCAACAGCACAAATGGCGTTATTGCAATTTATGCAAGCAGGTAAAAAGAATGTTGCCGTTCCCACAACAGTACATTGTGATCACCTAATCCAAGCAAAACAAGGTGCTGCAGCAGATTTGAAAAGAGCTAACGAGACAAGTAATGAAGTATTTGATTTTTTAGAATCGGTTTCTAACAAATATGGAATTGGATTTTGGAAACCTGGAGCAGGAATTATTCACCAGGTAGTGTTAGAAAATTATGCATTTCCCGGAGGAATGATGATTGGAACCGATAGCCACACCGTAAATGCTGGCGGGCTAGGAATGGTTGCCATAGGAGTAGGTGGAGCAGATGCTGTAGATGTTATGGCAGGAATGGCTTGGGAACTTAAGTTTCCGAAGCTTATAGGAGTAAAGCTAACGGGTGAATTGAGTGGTTGGACGGCTTCTAAAGATGTTATCTTAAAAGTGGCAGGAATCCTTACCGTAAAAGGGGGAACAGGTGCTATTGTAGAATATTTTGGTCCTGGCGCTAAAAACCTTTCTTGTACTGGAAAAGGGACAATTTGTAATATGGGGGCCGAAATTGGTGCCACCACGTCTACATTTGGTTATGACGACGCTATGGAACGTTTCTTACGTGCCACAGACCGTGCTGATATTGCAGATGAAGCAAATAAAGTAAGAGAACACCTTACGGGAGATCCGGAAGTGTATGCTAACCCAGAAGAATATTTCGATCAAGTAATTGAAATCAATCTTTCTGAATTACGTCCGCATCTTAATGGACCATTTACACCAGATTTAGCAACACCAGTTGGACAATTAGGAGAGTTGGCTAGAAAAAACGATTGGCCAATTAAAGTAGATTGGGGATTAATAGGATCTTGCACCAACTCTTCTTATGAAGATTTAACAAGAGCAGCCTCAATAGCTCAACAAGCCATCGATAAAAAATTAAAACCGAAATCAGATTTCGGTATCAACCCAGGTTCAGAACAAATTAGATTTACAGCAGAACGTGATGGACTGCTTTCAGTATTTGAGAACTTAGGAGCGACTATCTTTACAAATGCCTGTGGTCCTTGTATTGGCCAATGGGATAGAAGTGATAGAAAAGGAGAAGAAAAAAACACTATTGTTCATTCGTTTAACCGAAACTTCAGCAAGCGTGCAGATGGAAACCCAAATACGCATGCCTTTGTGGGGTCACCAGAAATGGTTGCCGCTATTGCAATTTCAGGAAGGTTAGATTTTGACCCTATGAATGATACATTAACAAATGAAGACGGTCAAGAAGTAAAACTAGATGTGCCAGTTGGATTAGAATTACCTCCAAAAGGTTTCGATGTTGAAGAGAATGGGTACCTAGCACCAAATGCAGACGGTGCAAGTGTTGTCGTAAAAGTTGCTGAAGATAGCGAGCGTCTTCAATTATTAACTCCGTTTGAACCAATTAAAGACGAGGACTTAAGCAATGTAAAATTATTGATAAAAGCCTTCGGAAAATGTACTACAGACCATATTTCTATGGCGGGACCTTGGTTGCGTTATAGAGGACATCTGGATAATATTTCAAACAATTGTTTAATTGGCGCGGTGAATGCGTTTAACAAGAAAACTAATTTTGTAAAAAATCAGTTAGATGGTGAGTATGGCGGTGTGCCGGACACTCAGCGTGAGTACAAGAAAAAAGGAATTTATACTATTGTAGTGGGAGACCATAATTATGGAGAAGGTTCTTCAAGAGAGCATGCTGCAATGGAGCCACGCCATTTAGGAGTTGCGGCAGTGTTGGTAAAAAGTTTTGCACGTATTCACGAAACCAACCTCAAAAAACAAGGGATGTTGGGAATTACTTTTGCAAATGAAGCAGACTACGATAAAATTCAGGAAGATGACACGTTCAACTTTGTTGATATCGCAGATTTTGCACCAGATAAGCCGTTGACTATTGAAGTAACTCACAAAGATGGTAGCAAGGACATCATAAAAGCAAACCATACCTATAACAGCGCACAAATTGCCTGGTATAGAGAAGGCTCTGCACTAAATGTGATTAAGAGGGAAAACGCTTCATAAATCTCTTATATTTTATAAAAGACCTTGATGCAAATCAGGGTCTTTTTGTTTTATATCTTTGTATATGATGTCATTCTTAAAGAAAAACTGGAGTACATTAGTACTAGTGGCCTTAGTTGCTTTGTTATTTATACCACAAACAGGTACTCCTATCAAGGTATTCTTCAATAGATTGATAGCTTTTAGTCCATCTGAAATTTCTGAAGATAAACAAGAATCGCTTTCAGATTATAACTGGAAATTACAAGATTTAGAAGGTAATTCAAAAAATTTCACTTCCGCTGAAGAGAAAGTAACCTTGGTAAATGTTTGGGCTACCTGGTGCCCACCCTGCTTAGCCGAAATGCCATCAATGCAAGCTTTGTACAATCGCTATGGCAACCAAGTGTCCTTTTATTTTGTTTCAATGGAAGACACAGAAATACTACTACATTTTGTTAATAAAAAGGAATATAGCTTCCCAGTTTACACCACACAAGACAACTTTCCGAAACCATTGGAAACAAATTCATTTCCCACAACGTATCTCATTTCAAAAAATGGAAAAATTATTATAAACAAAAAAGGTGCAGCAGATTGGGATAGCGAATCTGTGCGGGAAATAATAGATGCACTAGTAGCAGAATAGTTTATTACCTGGATTTTATATTGCCTTCACAAAGCCGTATAATTTCGATGATACGTTTATTGCGTGTTATTTGTCTTTTTCCACTATGAAGCCAACTTAAATAATTTTTACGATAGCTAGGGCTAAAGGCCTTGTAATTTTTATACGCTACAGAATTGTTCTCAAAAGCTTTTTTAAGATCATTTGGAATTACTAAATTTTCAATGGCATCCATTTCGTACCAACTGCCATTTTCTTTGGCTAATTCGATCGCTTTCCAACCGTTTTCGTGAATAAAACCTTGAAGGTCCAATTCTTCTATATACGTTTTGTTTAGTTTACTCCAGCTGCTTTTTGGATTGCGAGGACAGAAATATTGCCGCCTTTTTCCATTTCCTAAGGATTTTACGGTGCTGTCTATCCAGCCATAACACAAAGCCACTTTTACAGCTTCCTCCCAGCGCATGGTTACATTATTTGTTTCCAATTTATAAAAAATTAAAAACACACCTCGTGGGTATACATCATAATTTTGACCTAACCAATCACGCCACTCAACGTCTCTTGGAAAATATAATTCTGGTTTATCTTCCATGAGAATTGGTGTATAGTTCTTGAAAAATAAAAATCTAATTAAATTCTATAATATTTCCATTTATAGAAACCTTGCTAAAATTAGCGTTTTCCTTTATAAAATTCAAATTAGTAGGGTTGTAGAATAGGGTATGAGTGCTGTCGTTTTTATACCACC
The DNA here is from genome assembly GCA_963799365.1 of uncultured Flavobacteriaceae bacterium. GTDB lineage: Bacteria > Bacteroidota > Bacteroidia > Flavobacteriales > Flavobacteriaceae > Marinirhabdus. The sequence continues at coordinate 364,402 of CAWCWV010000015.1, read as the reverse complement.
ACCCTGCAAATTCTACTACATTTCCTGCCCAAAGTGTAGTCATACAAAATAACTTTCCATTGGGTTTAATAAGATTTTTCAGCAGTTTGAATTCTTTTAAAGGTTTGTGAAAGTGTTCAATAACTTCACAACAAATAATAAAATCATATTGTTTTTCTAAAACACCTATATCTGTATGGAAAAATGGATCGTACAAAGCTACAGAATATCCTCTTTCTGTAAGTAATTTGGCTGCAACCGGCCCTGTGCCCGCACCAAAATCTAATCCTGAAGCATTATAGAAATTAGATGAAACTGCTTTTACTAGTGGCATTACGAATTTTTGATAGCCTGTATCATCAACATTATTATGATGTGCAAGATACCTTTCCTTTTCAGCCGAAGGAACCATCCAAGTATTAGGATGCCTAAAGACCGTAGTGCAGGCGTTGCAAACTAAAAAATGATGGTTTTCGTCCCGAAAATATTCCGAAGTAGTTGAACTGTTGCAAAGAATGCAGGAGGCCATTACGAATCGCTACGGGCAGACTTTATTTTAATAAGCTTCTTTTTCCAAACCTCTAGTTGTTCTTTGTGGCGTGCAATGTTTTGATGCACTTCGGCCACTAGTGGGTTGTCGTCTGGCACGTGCTGAAAGAAACCTAGGTTATTTTCTAACTGGTTTATTTCCGCTTTTGCTTCATCTATCTTTTTAGAGATGAAAAAATGCTCATTTTGTAGTTTTCTTTCGTCATCCTGCGACACCATAGAACTTACTTTATTTTCATATTTAATAAGTTCAGCTTCATTTTTGCCTAAGTCTAATTTTTTGAAAAATCCATCTAGTAGCTTATTAAAGTCTTGTTCTATGTTCTTCTTTTTATAGGGCACACGACCAATTTCTTTCCATTCTTTAATGGAAGCTTTAATAGCTTTTAAATCTGCTTTGTGATCACCTGTAAGTTCAGTAACTTTTAAAGATTCGAGCAAGGCTTCTTTTTTTGTGAGGTTTTCTTCCTCTTCCTGGCTCGCCTCGTTCTTTTTTGCGTGTATTCTATCAAAATAATAATTACAGGCTGCTTTAAACTCTTTCCATATTTTATCGCTTTCCTTTCTAGGAACGTGGCCAATAGATTTCCAGTCTGCTTGTATCTTTTTCATCAAAGGTGTTACCGTATCGAAATCGTCATTATCTTTATTATCATTTGCAATTTTAATAAGTTCACGTTTCTTTTCTAAGTTAGCATACTGTTCTTTTTTCTGGTCTTTGTAGAAGTTATTTTTTGCCTTATTAAAATCCCGTGTAGCATTCTTAAATGCATTCCAGATCTCTTTATTTTTGTTACGTGGTACTTTGCCTGTTGCAAAATAGGTATCTCGAAGTTCTTGCACTTTTTTCATTCCGTGTTGCCATGAACTGTGATTTGGCTTCGCTTTGTCTTTTAGCGTTTCTATTTGAGCAACTAATTCTTTTTTTGTCTCATAATTTTTTTCGAACTCTTTATCTAACTCTTCTTGCTGTAACTGGCGTTTATCGTGAATTACCTTTGTAGCTTCACTAAATTTATCCCAGACGTTGTCCCGATATTCTTTGGCAACCGGACCAATTTCTTCTTTCCACATTTTATGGAGCATTTGTAACTCACGGAATGCCTTATTTATGTCTGGTTCCTGCTGTAATTCTTCGGCCCTGATTATAATTTTTAATTTTTGATCTAGGTTGTGTTTAAAATCAAGATCTCGAAACTCTCTATTTAAGTGTAAAAAGTCGTAAAAATTCTCTACGTGATGGTGGTAGGTATTCCAGGTAAGATTGTACTTATCACGAGGGATAGCGCCTGCAGTGTGCCAACGCTCCTGTATTTCCTTAAAATGCCTATAGGTAGTGTTTATATTCTCTTCTGTAGTTAAGAGCCCTTTTAACTCTTCAATTAATTCTTCCCGTTTCGCCAAATTGGCTTGCAGATCTTTCTTTAAGTTTTTATAGTGGTTGTTTCTTTTCTCCTTATAATCGAAATACAACGAATTAAATTCCTGTTTAATTGGAGTAGAGTAGTGGAAATCTATGATATTTCCGCCTTCAGCTAAAAATTCTTCTTTCTTTTCTTCAAGAGCTTCCGTGAATTTGGAGTTAAACTCTGTTTTAATATCCTCGGCTTCTTTTTTTATTTCTTGAACTGGTTTGTCTTTCAGTAATTTTGTAAAAGCAGCGATAAGTTCCTTTTTTGAAAGCTCGCTGTAATCTACCTCTTCTTCCTCCGTCTCTTCTTTTTCATCTTCATCGCTAGAAGTTATTTCTTCTTCCTCATCTTCTTCTGAAGTGTCTTCTTCCTCTGTTTCTTCTTCGTTTTTCGTAACATCCGAAGCAGGTGTTTCAATATTTTCTGAAACTTTAGATTTATTTTCTATAGCATCATCATTATCAGGTTTTTCTGTGTATTTTACTGAAGTTTTACTTGAATCTTTTTCAACTTTATTAGTAGCTATTTCTTCAGAATTTTTAGCTGTAGTGTCTACCGATTCGTTTTTAAATTTATTGGTTTCAGAAGTTTTTTCTGAAGCTTCAACAATGGAAGATTCTATTAGATTTTCATCTGTATTAGCTTCTAAATTTGATGAATCAGTTTCAGTATTTTTGACAGATTCTTCTACCATTGCTTTTTCAATAGCATCATTTTCTGGTGTAGTATTTTCCTTTTTGGGCAATTTTTCGTCGGACATTTGTTTCAATGTTAGGGTTCGTATTAATGAGGGTTCAAGATACTAACAACAATAGAAACGACAAAACGGTTTGCTTTATTTTGAAGATGAGAAACTTATTAACTATTCCAAATAGCCCAGGATTTTAGGGCTTGGTGTTTCAACATATTAAAACCGTTGCTTACTCTGGCACCTTTCATTGCGCCACGCAACATAAACTCCGTTTCTCTTGGATTGTAAATTAAATCGAACAGTAAGTGATCTTTTCCCAAAAACTCATAAGGAATTTCCGGAGCCTTTTGTGTGTTAGGTTCAGTACCAAGCGGGGTGCAGTTTACAATCAAAAAATGACTCTTTATAATATCTCTGGTTAGTTGATGATATCCTAGAGTCTCATTAGTCACATTTCTCGATACAGATAAATACTGAAATCCCATCGCTTCCAATACATATTTTATTGCCTTAGAAGCGCCTCCTGTTCCTAGTACTAGTGCAGTTTTTTCTTTTATGGGTAAAAACTCGGCTAGTGCAGTTGCAAAACCATAATGATCTGTATTATAGCCAATTAATTTTCTGTCCTTACGAAATTTAATAGTGTTAACGGCTCCAATCTTTTTTGATTCTTTGTCCAGCTTAAACAAATAAGGGATGATATCTTCTTTGTAGGGAGTAGTTACGTTCATCCCTTTTAAATCTGGGTTTTGGGCAACAAACTCTCCAAAATTCTCGATAGAAGACATGTCGAAATTATGATAGGTGTGGGAAAGATTTTCGTTTTCAAATTTTACTGAAAAAAATGTTTTAGAGAATGAATACCCAATATTTTTTCCTAATAAACCGAATTTAGCCATTTGATGGGGCACTTTTATTTTTATGGTATATGTCTAGACTTAAAACTAATACTATACCTACAAATATAAAGAGTATTGCCCACAGCGTTTCGAAAGAAAAATCTGACGGCCAGTATCTATCATAGCCTTTAATAATCTCATTACCGTTAGCATCTACTTTAATATTTCCGTAGTTGTCATAGTCAATTTGTTTGGTTTTCCATGGCCAGACTACACCTAGTGAACCAGCAATAAAGCCTATGATGACGGCATAAGTAGCTTTTTTAAAACGTTTAAGGACATAGCCTAGTAAATGTGATAACGAAACTAATCCCGTTAGAGAGCCCAACGTAAAAACAGCCAGAATCTTTAGCATCTGTATTCGCTCCGGATTTGATAAAAAACTTGTATCACCTTGGACTAATTCTGAAAACGTATCAAAAAGTGCATTTACAGAATCTACTAACAACAATACGTAGTTGCCCAGCAAAATAAGAATAAACGATCCTGAAAGCCCTGGCAGAGTCATTCCTGAGACACTAATGATTCCACAGAAAAATACAAAGATAAGATTGCTATTTTCTGTTGCAGGTTCTAGAAAACTAATACTCACACCTGCAATGATACCGCATAAAAGGTAAGCTACATACTTACGCTTCCATTCGCCAAAATCTTTAGCAATAAAATAGATAGAACCTATAATCATTCCAAAAAATGCACTCCAGACAAAGAGCTCATAGTGAACGATTAAGTAATCTAATATTTTTGATATACTGAAATAGCTTATCACCATTCCTAGTAATAGTAAACTTAGGAAGCGACCATTGGTATAGCGATAAAAACTTTTAAAACGTCCATTTAAAAGAAGGGCGAAGGCTTTTCGATTCACTTTTTGCAGGGAATAAATAAACTCTTCGTAAAATCCTGCTACAAATGCTACCACACCCCCAGAAACCCCAGGTACTTTATTGGCAGCACCCATAAAGAGTCCTTTTAGAACCAACCATACTTTATCTGAAAAGGTTCGGGTTTGTTGCATTAACTTTCTTTTTTGGAAGCGGCAAATCGTTCCATGATAAAGATAGTTAAAAAGCCAACGACCATAAATACAATCGCCAAGAGTACCTTAGGGTCGCCATCAAAATTAGTAGGAAGAATACTATTTTCCAGAAACGGAACTTGTTCCCCTTCATGATTGTTTCGGTATTGTAGTACTTCTTTCCAAGGCCAAATTTTATTGAGCGCGCCAATCATAAAGCCTGTTAATACAGCTAGGGTACTATTTTTGAAATTTTTAAACATGTAGTTCAGCACCCGTGAAAAAGACTTGAGTCCAACAATAGCACCTGCTGCAAATACAAGCAATTTTCCAAATGCAGAAAAGAAAATAGCACTGTCCAGCTTAGTTAGGCCATCTCCTAATTGGGACAAAGTTCCTATTATAGAAGTATAGGCACCTAATAGCAATAATATGAAGGCACCACTTATACCTGGTAAAATCATAGCTATAATAGCTATAAACCCACCCAAAAATAAAAACCATATACTTTCTATATCACCAATAGGTTTTGCTAAAGTAATGGCATAAGCTAATCCTGCTGCTATTATCAAAGCAATAATTACTTTAAAATTCCATACTTTAATTTGCTTACCTACATATAAAATACTTGCTAGAACTAATCCAAAAAAGAAGGACCAGACTAAAATAGGATGTTGGGCTAAGAGCCAAGTTATTGCTTTTGCTAATGAGAGAATACTTATTAAAACTCCTGAAAATAATGCCAATAAAAAAGAAAGATTGTAAGCATTCCAAGCTGTTTTAAATCCTTCTTTCTTCCAAATTTTAAAGAAACCAAAATCTAATTTGTGAATTGTCTCAATAAGTTCTTCGTAAATACCAGCGATAAATGCAATGGTGCCTCCGGAAACTCCGGGAACCACATCTGCAGCTCCCATAGCGAGTCCTTTAGCAGTGATGACTACATATTGAAGAAACGATCTTGATGGCATTAGAGTGGATTAAGGTTGATCAAAAATAAACAATTTATACCGAGGTATTTTTGTGTTTAGCAATAATTTGACGCACCTTAGTTCGCAAATAAACTTTAGGGAATAACACCTCTAAAATCATTAAAAATTCTGGATTAAATTTTAATCCATTCTTTAAATGGAATTCTGCTTTACTGGTTTCTTTCAAAACATAAAATAAACCTGCCAATCTAAATTCAATCTCCGCATTTTCTGGATAAAACTCAGTAGCTTGGAATAGGTTGTTTGTTGCTGCGTTAAATTCACCCAACTTAATAAGTAAGTCCGTGCGCGACAACCAGGTTTCTAATTCGTAATTACCTAATTCTAAGGTTCTTCTAAAACCGTGTTCGGCTTCTTCTAAATGTTGTAAACGTAAATTGATACGTGCATAGCGCTTCCAGTACAACACGTTTTCACCATCTATGTGTATCGCTTTTTCAATAAAATAAAGGGCCTTCTCGTAATTATGAACTTTTAAGTAGTTATCTGTTATGGCAATCCAGCCTTTATCTAACAAGCTGTTCTTCTTCCACACATTTAGTGAAAAACTGTAATGCCAATTCACTATCTCCAAGGCGTTCGTAACATTTACCAATTCGCAATAGTGCAAAAGAGGTAGGATCGTCCAATCCAAGTGTAATAGAGTAGCTTTCGATAGCTTCTTCATATTTTTTTAAGCGCTCTAGAGTTTTTCCTTTTTCAAGGTAAGCTCCTATAAATCTATCGTCACTAATTATTGCAAAATCGAAAGCTGCTAAGGCTTTTTTGTAATCTTTTAAGATGTAATACATCTTTCCTACTTGGTGCCAGGCAACTTCGCAATACGGATTCTTATTTAAAAAATCGTTCAAATAATCTATGGCAGCTTCGTATTCATCTAAAAATTCAAAGCAATAGATAATATTGTAAAGGGCGGAATAATCCTGTTCATCCTGCTCCAAACATTGCATAAAGTAATGTCTCGCATTCGTATAATCTTCTAGAAAGAGGTACTCCATCCCTATTAACGAAAGCACATCACTTTCATCATCGGTTATCTCCAATGCTTTTTGTAGCAGTTTTATGGCGTTCTTATGGTCATCACGACGTGAAAAGATATTTGCCTTTTGAATATACACTTCCTCATTATTCTGTTCGAGGGCGTATAAATCATCTAATAATGTTTCTGCAGTTTCCAGATCGTTTTCAAAAATGAACATTTCAATCTGGAACAATTTAAGATTCGTAGCGGTAGGGTGCTGTTCCAATCCAAGCTTGGTTGCTTTTTTGGCAAGTGCTACTTTTCCGTTTTCTAAATAATGTTGAATGATCTCTTCAAATTCTTCTGAATCGAAGAAATAGACATCGTTCGTTTTCAACATAGATTCAAAACGCGATAATGGAAATTTGTTATACTCGTTAGGATTAGAGGGCATACGCTACGGTTTAACGATTACTACTTTTTTAAAGATAGCAATGTATACTTGTTTTCAATAGTTGTGCCGTTATTCTTGTTAACAGGCTTATTAACAGCTGTTATTGAAATTATAACACTACAAATCAAATAGTTATGTTTTAATTATTTTTTCTGAAGTTCATTCAATACATCGGTAATTATGTCACAACCTTCCTTAATTTCATCATTGCTAATCGTGAGTGGAGGAGTAATACGTATGGCACAGGGTTCGAAAAGGAGCCAGAAAAGAATAAGATTTCGGTCTTTACACCTCATTATTACTTCAGAAGCCATCGCATCTGTTGCTAACATAGCTGCCAACATCAAGCCTTTACCACGAATTTCTAAAATTAAGGGATGCTGAAGGTAGTGTCTAATTAATTTTTCTTTCTGAAGGGTTTGTGCTATTATATCGGTTTCAGTGATTTCCTGAAGGGTTGCCAAAGCGGCAGCAGCGATCACCGGATTCCCGCCAAAAGTAGTAATATGCCCTAATTTTGGTTTATCACTTAACAAAGCCATGAGTTTTTTTGAAGCTGTAAAAGCACCAATTGGCATCCCGCCGCCCATTCCTTTGCCCAGCACCAAAATATCCGGAACCACGTGAAAATGTTCAAATCCGAATAATTTACCCGTACGTCCAAATCCTGGCTGGATTTCGTCTAAAATAAGCAAGGCACCCACTTCTTGGCAACGCTGTTTTACTTTCTCTAGATATCCTTTTTCTGGAAGAATAAAGCCAGCACCACCCTGGATAGTTTCTAAAATAACTGCAGCGGTCTTTGTGTTGATTTGCTCCAAACACGTTTCACAATTAAATTGTATGGGATAGCATTCCGGAACTAAAGGGCCAAAAGGTTCCTTACGTTCTTCATAGCCCATCACGCTTAAAGCTCCGAAGGTATTTCCGTGATATGCTTTGTGTGCATAGAATATTTCTGATCTTCCTGTGGCCCTTCTGGCCAGTTTCATAGCGCCATCGATAGCCTCTGCACCGCTGTTCACCAAATAAGTAGTTTCTAAAGGGTCGGGGAGGTGTTGTGCCAATAATTTGCTAAATTGTACAGCTGGAGCTTGAACATATTCGCCATATACCATAACGTGTTGGTATTTTTCTAGCTGTTCCTTAATAGCTTTTACCACCCTAGGGTGGCTATGCCCTAAACTACAGGCTGAAACACCTGCTACAAAATCGAGGTGTTTATTGCCAGCTGTATCGTAAATATAACTTCCTTGCGCGTGCGAAACCTCCATCGCCAAAGGGTGAGGAGTTGTTTGGGCTTGATGTTTGTAGAAGTCTTTTTTCATTACGAAGCCCGCGAGGGCAGAAATTTTTCTAGTATAGTGTTGTTTCTATCTATAATTTAATTTTTAGATAAAAATTCAATTCTTGTTTTCACCTTCATTTTCGATTTCAGTTTCGTTTTCATCTTTAACACCATTACCATCCCCATCTTCCCGGGTCTTCATCTTAGGGTCATCTTCTCGGTTTTGAAGGTCTGAAGGCTTTAATTTAGATGCTTCCGGAAGAATTACTTTGTCATCGGGGAGGTTTTCAAAAAAATCACCTTCGTCTTCGGGTAATGGAATTCCTTTAATTTTGGGCAACACAGGCTTCGGCTTTCCTTTGAATAAGTCGTTTACGGTAAGCAAACGTTCATCGCCACGCCAAATGAATCCTTTTAAAATTCTGGCATTTTTGGGAAGTTCGGACTCGGGATACAACTTTCCTTTGGCTTTTTTAATGAACTTAGTGCCTGTGATACGCTGTTCTTTCATATACAATTCAATAGAACTGGAAACGGTATTGTTAATACCAATTAATTCGTCATCTTCATTTCTTGGATAATAGATAACCTCTGCATTTTTAATGATGGAAACGGTGTCTAATTCATTATTGGTAAATAAACCAATAAGGCGTTCACCCTTTACCTGATTGTAACCAACACTATCTTTCTGCACCAAAAATGAATTATTAAACACTTTTAATGTATCTAATTTTTCAGTAACCTTATTAGAAATTAGATGAATCGTATCACCCGTCATCTGGTTTTCGCCACTCCATAAAATAGGTTCGCGCAGTAACTTAGTAATTCCAAGGCTTTCTGATGAAAAGATTGAATCGCATTTACCACTGGTAGGTGCTTCGCCTGGTGCGCCGTATTTGAACATTCTTGCTCTGTAAAATCCACGTAGAATTCTGTTTTCAGGTTTTCCGGTAATTCGCAATGTATCGGCGTGCACATACAAGGAGTCTCGATCCCGTAAAGTTACCGCCACTGCTCTTTTGGTTATGAACACTGAGTCTTTTTCGCGAAATACTTCGGCATAGTGACCCCTTATCACACTTTTATTGAGTGTATCGAGTACTTTAATGTTGTTGGTGGCAGAGGCGAAGTTTTTATTTCGGTCAAAATAGATGCTGTCGCCGTAGAGTGTTCTGTTTTCGTAATCAATTTTGGAATTTTTTACAAAATATCCAGTATCTGCTCTTGTATCATAATAACCGCGTTCGCAATACACAGTACTTGTTTCACTAACAATGGTAGATTCTCCATAAAGATAAGCGCCTCCGGTTTCGGAATAAAAATCAAGCTGTTCGCTATTAACAGTATACTTTGGATTTACGATTTTCACATCGCTTAAAAAAGAATATTTTTTGGTTTCAGCAAAATAGCGACCAATCCGGCTGGTTAAAGTACTTGCAGTATCCACAACTTTACCTCCCGAGCGGTAATAGGCTTGTTGTTTAACTCTGTCAAAATAGAGAGTATCTGTTGTTAATGTAGTTTGTGGTTCACGAAGTACAACGTTGCCGCTGGCGAATGCAAAACTGGTATTGCCGTTGTATTCTGCATAAGTACTGTTCATAGTTACAGTATCGCCTTGAGAAATTTTTACCTCGCCATAGGCTTTCACAAAATTGTCCTTGCTATACAAGTAGGCTTGATTACACCACATTTCAACACCTTCGTGTACTACATAAACTTGACCATTTTCGTCTTTGGTATAAATGATTGCATCTGGGATTTCTGGTTTGATTTCAAGATAACCAGATTTGATTTCAACTTTTTGTTTTTGGGTGTTGGGTTGGGCTAGAAGTGAAGAACAGACAAATAAAGTGAAACAAAAAATGAAGGTTTCGACTGCGCTCAAACGAACATTCGGAACCTTCATTATCTTAAATGATTTTTTCAATGTAATATTTTAATTAATATATCAAAAATGATACCCTATCTATGAATCGTCTGTTTTCTATCTGGACCAACAGATACTATTTTAATAGGAATTTCCAGCTCTTTTTCTAAAAATGCAATGTATTCGTTTAATTCCTTCGGGAATTGCGAAGTCTCTGTCATTTTTGTGAGGTCTTCTTTCCAGCAAGGGAATGTTGTATATATAGGCGTTACATTTTCCGGCTCTATATTGTATGGAAGATGCGTTATAGTGTTGCCTTGATATTTATACGCTGTACAAACTTTTAATTCTTTAAATCCTGAAAGTACATCGCCCTTCATCATCATTAATTGGGTTACTCCGTTTACTTCACAAGTATATTTTAAAGCCACTAAATCTAACCAGCCACAGCGTCTTGGACGCCCTGTTACTGCGCCAAATTCACGACCTATTTTTGCCATTTTTTCACCTACACTATCAAACAATTCGGTAGGGAAAGGGCCACTCCCTACACGTGTGGTATACGCTTTAAAAATCCCATATACTTCTCCTACTTTATTTGGGGCAATTCCTAAACCTGTACAAGCGCCAGCTGCAGTAGTGTTGGAAGAGGTTACAAAAGGATAGGTTCCAAAATCAATATCGAGTAAAGATCCTTGTGCGCCTTCTGCTAAAATAGTTTTACCATTTTTAATGGCATCGTTTAAATAGGCCTCACTATCAATGAAAATTAATTCTTTTAGGCGTTCTACAGCTTCAAAAAACTCCACTTCCATTTCAGCTAGATCGTATTGCACATCTACATTGTAAAAGGCAATCATTGCTTCGTGTTTATTTGCTAACGCTCTGTATTTATCTCTCCAGTTAGAAAGTTCTAAATCTCCTACACGTATCCCATTACGTCCGGTTTTATCCATATAAGTTGGACCAATTCCTTTAAGGGTAGAACCTATTTTTGCCTTTCCTTTGGAAGCTTCCGAAGCTGCATCAAGTAGTCTATGCGTGGGCAAAATTAAATGAGCTTTTCTTGAAATGATCAACTTCGATAAATAATCAATTTTGAATTGATCAAGGCCTTCAAGTTCTTTTACAAAAACTACAGGGTCTATGACAACACCATTACCTATCACATTGATGGACTTCTCATGAAAGATGCCTGAAGGAATGGTTCTTAGAACGTGTTTTATACCGTCAAATTCTAAGGTGTGACCTGCATTGGGGCCCCCTTGAAAACGTGCTATAATGTTATAATTGCTGGTAAGTACATCGACAATTTTTCCTTTGCCTTCGTCTCCCCATTGTAATCCAAGTAGTAAGTCTACTGCCATAATACTATTAATTGGTCGTTTTTCTATTTCCGTAGAAGTAAAGTGAATGTTTTGTGATTTCAATATCAAACACTTCTTCTATTGTTTTTTTGATGGTTTGTATACGCGGATCGCAGAATTCTATCACTTCTCCAGTACTTAAAATAATGTGATCGTGCTGCTTATCGAAATAAGACTTCTCGTATTGCGCCTGATTTTGCCCAAATTGATGTTTGCGAACTAAACCACATTCCAACAATAATTCTATAGTATTGTAAAGCGTTGCACGGCTTACACGATAGTTTTTGTTCTTCATATTTATATATAAAGATTCTATGTCGAAATGTATATCCTGATCGTAAATTTCCTGAAGTATAGCAAAGCGTTCGGGCGTTTTACGGTGCCCCTTTTCTTCCAAGAATCCTGTAAAAACATTCTTGACTATTGCCTGATTATTTTTTTCTGTAGATGCGCTCATACCAAAGGACAAAGGTAGCTATTTAAGCCCGTGTAACTTTGTCAATTCCATTAATTTTTTTGAGGTTTTGAACTAAGTTATCAAGAATGGTTTTGTTTTTAACTACTACAATAATTTCACCGTTAAAGATACCATCATCGGAATCAAAATAAACCTTTTTCATATCTATATGAAGGTTATTACTTATTTCCTTGGTTACTTCATTCACAAGTCCAACAGCATCAATCCCTGAAATTTTGAGTTGTGCTTTAAACTCACGTTGGGTAGAGTCTATCCACTTTGCAGGCATAATTCGGTAACTGTAATTGCTTTGTAGTTGAATCGCATTGGGACAATTCTGTTTATGAATTTTTATACCATCGTTTACAGTCACAAAACCAAAAACATCATCTCCCGGGATTGGGTTACAACAATTTGCCATAACATAATCCAGCTTCTGTTCATCTTTTCCGAAAACCAATTGGTCAAATTTAACCGAAATCTCGTCTTTATCTATATCTGCTGGTTTGTCTGGTTTCCGTATTTTATTTTTGAAAAAGCTCACCAAGGCATTGCTACGCGAAGCGGCAAATGCTTTAAGTTGCGGGTTGTCGATAATGCCAGAGCCCACCCGATAAAAAAGATCTAAACTTGTTTTTACTTTAAAGAAAACAACCAATTGATTTACAGTACGCTCGTCCAGCGTAATTTTGAGCGATTTTAGTTTGCGCGCAAGTATTTCTTTTCCGTCGGACGCTATAGTTTTTTGATCTTCTTTCAAAGCAGACTTAATCTTACTGCGTGCTTTACCTGTAGAAGCATAATCTAACCAACTGGCAGAAGGTTTTGCTTTTTCTGAAGTAATTACTTCCACTTGGTCACCACTTTTGAGCACATGACTTAATGGAGTTAATTTGCTATTCACTTTTGTACCTCGGGTTTTAAGCCCAACTTCTGTATGTATATGAAATGCAAAATCTAAGGCTGTGGCTCCTTTGGGAAGTGAATACAAATCCCCTTTAGGACTGAATACAAAAATTTCTTTAGCGTAAAGATTTAGTTTAAATTCTTCTACAAAATCTATCGCGCTTATTTCACTATTCTCAAGCGTATCCTGAAGTTTGTTAAGCCAAGCCTCTAACCCGTCATCCTTCTCTTTATTTTTATATTTGAAATGAGCGGCATAGCCTTTTTCAGCAATTTCGTTCATCCGTTCGCTACGTATTTGTACTTCTACCCATCTACCTTTTGGGCCCATTACCGTAATGTGCAAAGCTTCATACCCAGTAGATTTTGGAGAAGATATCCAATCTCTTAAACGCGTAGGGTTGGGTCTAAAATGATCTGTTACAATAGAGTATACCTTCCAGGCAATAAATTTTTCAGCTTCAATTGTATCACTTTTGTAAATAATACGCACGGCAAATTTGTCATATACTTCATCAAAAGAAACATTTTGTGCGAGTATCTTTCTACGAATGGAAAAGATAGATTTTGGCCTACCTTTTATTTCATACTTTAAATTTTCGGCATCCAAAGAATCCTTAATAGTTTGTGTAAAAGCATCTATATAGGCATCCTGGTCTTCTTTACTTTCCTTTATTTTGCTTAAAATATCGTTGAAAACTTCTGGTTCTGTATATTTTAAACCTAGATCTTCTAGTTGTGTTTTAATATTATAAAGCCCAATTCGGTGGGCTAGAGGAGCATAAATATATAGTGTTTCCGAAGCAATTTTTACCTGCTTATAATCTGGCATGCTATCCATAGTCTGCATATTGTGCAAACGGTCGGCTATTTTTATAATGATTACCCTTATATCTTCATTGAGGGTAAGCAGCATTTTTCTGAAATTTTCAGCTTGAAGTGAAACATCACCATCATAAGGCATTTTAGAAATCTTTGTCAACCCGTCTACAATTCGAGCAACGGTTTCTCCAAAAAGCTGTTCTAAATCTGCAAGGGTGTATTCTGTGTCTTCAACCACATCATGAAGGAGGGCTGCAGCAATAGATGTGGCATCCAAACCAATTTCCGAAGCTACTATTTTTGCAACAGCAATGGGATGAAAAACATAGGCTTCCCCACTATTGCGGCGCTGGTTTTTGTGTGCATCTACAGCAACGTCAAACGCAGAACGAATCAACTTCTTATCAGCTGCCGAAAGTGTTCGGTAACTGATTTTTAAAAGTTGTTTGTATTGTTTGGCAAGCTCTTTTTTCTCTGCTTCTATCGCTTCTTCGGTCATTGAATAAATGTACAATTAAGCTATAAAATGACAAATTATTTGAAGTGTTAGTTTCAATATTTATTATTATAAATAATTACAAGTAACTTTATTCTATTTATTTAAATTTCTGAAACGCTCTAGCATTGTAGGATGTGAATAGTTCATAAAGACGTAGGCTGGGTGAGGGGTGAGATTACTTAAACTGTTTTTGGATAGTTTTTTTAATGCCGAAATTAGAGGTAAGCCTGCATAGGTTTCTTTAGCAAAATTATCTGCCTGATATTCAAATTTTCTGGAAAGGAAATTCATGAGTAACCCGGTAACTTCTGAAATTGGACTATATAAAATCCCAAAAGCAACTAAACCAATATGAAATGAAGGCTCAGAAACTCCCAATGCAGCCGAAAGCGTTTCACTACCAATAAATAATGAAAGGAGCCAGAAAGTGAATCCAGTAAGTAGGATAGAGGTGAAAAGGTTGTAAACTATATGTTTACGTTTATAATGTCCTACCTCGTGTGCCAAAACAGCTACAATTTCTTCTTCCTCCAGATCGTTGATGAGTGTGTCGTATAACGTGATTCGCTTTTCACTTCCAAACCCTGAAAAATAAGCATTTGCCTTGGTACTGCGTTTAGAACCGTCTATCACAAATATATTAGCCAGATTGAAATGTACTGTATTTGCGTAAGCTTCAATTTTGTTGCGTAATGAGCCATCTTCTAATGGGCTTTGTTTGTTGAAAAGAGGCACAATAAGCCTTGCATAAAAAAGATTCATAAAAATGGTAAATACGGTTACCAATCCCCACGCATAGAGCCAGAAGTTGCTCCCTGTAATTTGATAAAACCAAATAATAAGCGCCAGTAAACCGCCGCCTACCACAGCCATCATAGCCCAACCTTTCAGTTTGTCTAAGAAAAACGTAGCGGTATTTGTTTTGTTGAAACCAAACTTTTCTTCAATAACAAAGGTATTGTAATAACTGAAAGGAAGACTTAAAATATCGCTTACAAATACTAAAATTCCAAAGAAAATAAGTGCTATCACAATAGGATTTTCAGTATGAGAACGTGCCCAGGTATCTACTAATTCAAAACCATCAAAAAAGAAAAATAATAAGGTTGCTACAATAGAAATTGAAGAACTTAACAATCCGAAACGATACTTTTCTTTCTTATAACGTTGACTTTTTTGGTATTCCGCCGCATCATATATATCACTTATTTCCTTGGGCAACGCATCGTTAAAATGCTTTGCATTTAAACCACCCAATACTTTATCAATGATGAAATTGACAACGATAATGCCTATTATAATGTAGAAGAGTGTTTGTGGGCTCAATACTTTTATATGATTTTAGCCCCCCTTAGGGGGTTTGGGGGTTGTCTTTTGAAAATTTTTAAAGAAATTTTCGTTGTCTTTTCGCTTCAAAGATAAGTATTCCAGCAGCTACTGAAACATTCATACTATCTATTTCACCCTGCATGGGAATGATTATGTTTTGAGTGCTTTCATTGCGCCAGGATTCGCTAAGCCCTGTTGCTTCAGTACCCACGACTAAGGCAGTTGCTTTTTTGTAATCACATTCGTAGTACGGATGGCTGTTTTGTAAGGTAGCACTGTAAAAATTAATTTTTTTTTCTTTTAAAAATGTAATTATTTCTTGTGTACTTCCTGTGGCTATTTGATTGGTAAATACGCAACCCACGCTACTTCGAATAATATTCGGATTGTAAATATCTGTATTTTGATTGGCTATTATTACAGCGTCGAGATTGGCAGCGTCTGCCGTGCGGAGCAAAGCGCCAATATTTCCTGGCTTTTCCGGTGCTTCGGCCACTAAAATCAGTGGATTTTCCTTTCGAAATTTTAAGTTTGAGAGGGAGTGTTCTTTTATTTCAGCAACTGCCAGAATTCCTTCTGTGGTCGTTCTGTAAGCAACTTTTTTATATACTTCTTCGGAAATTTGAATCATTTCAGTATTTGCTGTAGCAAAGTCCTCTGGAATTCCGTTGAAAATTTCAGTACAATACAGCAACTGTTTAAAAATGTAGCCACCTTTCTTGGCCAGGGCTATTTCCCGTTCACCTTCAATTACAAACAAACCGGTTTTCCTACGTTCTCTTGATTTTTCAGTAATCGTGACAAGCTGTTTTATGAAAGGGTTTTGAGTGCTACTAATATTCTTATGCATGGTACAAAGATAGGAAATAGGAATTTTTGACTATACACTTTAAAAAAAGTAAATCATATTTATAGTTGCTATAAAAATGTGTTGAGTTTAAATTTTCAATCGAATACGGCACGTTTACTAAAAAAATTAAAAATTATAATACGTTCATCATAAAGGTTTCTAAAAAAGCTTCGACTTAGGTGGAAGCTTGTTTACATTTATACGAACCTTAAACCAAACCAAATGAAAAAATTATTGATTCTACTTTTGGCAATATCAACACTAATAGCCTGTAAGGAAGATAAAAAGGAGGAAGATCCGCTTGTGATAAACGATACAGTAGAAGTTTCACAAATAGAGATGGAGAAACCAAGCTATCCTGAGGCTCTTGCAAATGTTTTTAAAGCCCACGGTGGTTGGGACACTTGGAATAACATGAATAATCTTTGTTTTGAACTTGACAGCAAAGGAGGAACCGAAACCCATACAACCGATTTAAAAAACAGAAAATCTAAAATTGAACATAAAGATTGGTCTATTGGCTATGATGGTTCTGAAGTTTGGTTACTCCAGAATAAAGAAAATGCCTACAAAGGCAATGCCCGTTTTTATCATAATTTGATGTTCTATTTTTACGCAATGCCATATATCCTAGGTGACGAGGGAATTGTCTATACAAATGTTGATGCTACCGAACTTGATGGCAAGCTATACAATGGTATTAAAATAGGCTATGAAGATGGAGTTGGAGATTCTCCCGAAGATGAATATATTTTATACATGGATCCAGAAACCAACCAAATGGCTTGGTTGGGTTACACTGTGACGTACAAAAGTGAAGAAAAAAGTACAGACTGGCATTTTATTAAATATGACAAATGGCAAGAAGTAAACGGATTGATATTACCCAAAAAATTAACCTGGTACAATGTAAAAGACAACAAACCTACGGACGAGCGAAACGACATGCTGTTTGATAAAATAGCCATATCAGACCTTACATTAGATGCAGAGGTTTTTGCAAAGCCAGAGGGAGCTATTGTAGTTCCTAGGTAAATTATTGTTTAATTGGTAATTTGGTAACTAGGTAATTTGGTAATTTCTTGGTGAAGTGACTATTGAATTATCTCTTCTAGCTTGAAGTTATATAAAGGTATCTATAAATATAATCCGGGATGACTAAAAATCATTTCCGCTTTGTAGTGGGTATGATTCCAGATAGTTCAAAGTGTTTGGACCTTCATTAAAGAGCAAGTCTAATACCGAAAGATTTGGTAACCAGCCGTGATGTGCCTCTAATACTTGGCTATAGGGCTTTTGATTTGAGAATTCCTGAGATTTTGCATTGGCCAAATAGCGTTTGTCGGCTATAGTTGGTGTTACTTCATAAACTTCAGAATATGAAGTTGGAATATCTAGTCCAATCAAGTTTGCCAATAGTTTATATATTTTTAGGTTGAAATCTAATAAACTTCCAACAGGCTCCGAAAAGAGAGGAGCTAATTCATCTTCATAATATTCAAAAAAAGGGGAGGTGCGGTAGGCGTTTTGAATACTTCGCCAATGTTCCTTTTGCCACGGAAATGCATTTTCTACCACGACAGCTTTCATTTTTTGACGGGAGCTGTCTTTACTGTGTTTTATTGGGACATTAAGTAGTAATTTTCCATTTGTATGTGCAATATAACAGCGATTGCGATAGGTTTGTTTCTGGTAATTATCTTCTACCTCAAAAACAACTTCTTCGGCTTGAGCTATTTCTGCCATTTGTAGTATACTAGGAAAGTAGGTGGGGTGGAGCAAGACTGTATTCATATTCTATTTATAATTGCAATAAGCCCTAGAAAAAAGAAGTAAGACGAATATGTTAAAAGTAATTATTATTTTTAACTCAAGACTCAAGACCCTTCACTAACAGCTGAAGGGGATCACTGCAACATTTTATAAACATAAACCCTTTCTGTTACTATTGAGCAGATTTCTTTCTTTTTCTGAAAAAGTTAAAACCAAACCAAGCTATGAGTGCAATTACAAAGTACATGATATAGGAAACAGGTTTGCCAGCACCACCAACTGTTGTAAACACTCTATCCCAGCGTACTGAACCAGAATTACTATCCCAACTCATCCAAACAAAAACAGGTTTTCCTACAACGTGGTTAAAGGGAACATACCCCCACGTTCTTGCATCTTGAGAGTTATTTCGGTTGTCACCCATGAGCCAGTAATAGTCCATTTTGAATGTGTATTCGGTAATGGGTTGTCCGTTTAAGAGTACTTGAGTTCCACTTTGAGTAATTTTATTATCTATACCCATTTCGGTGCCTTCGTATGTTTCAATAATACGCTTGTAGAAAGATATACTTTCTGAATTGATAGCTACTGTTTTTCCAGCTTCCGGTATGTAAATAGGGCCAAAGAAGTTATTGTTAAAATCGTATTGTGCATCGTTCGGAAAAACGGTTTGATCCCAACCGTTATCGGTATCGTTTATAGCAATTACCTTAATAATATCTGGGTAGTTTTTAAATTTCTCTATGGCTTCATCTGTGGCGTGAAATTGATACACTGTACCCTCGCGATTCAAAGGGCTTATATCTGTAATATCATAACGTTCTTTGATAAAAGGTATGTTTAAAGGCTTTTTGGTAGCTGCTTGATATCCAAATTGAATCTTAGCTCTATCATTCAGCTCCAATGGTTGTCCATCTATAAATACACGTCCGTTTTTAACCGATAAGGAATCGCCAGGTAAACCAACACAACGTTTTACGTAATTCGATTTTTTATCAATTGGTTTTTGAACACTTCCTCGCATAGTAGCAGGATTAATATCAATTAGTGTATCTACAGGCCAGTTAAACACTACGATATCGTTTCGCTTGATTTTCTGAAATCCTGGGAATCTGAAATATGGTATTTGAGGTTTGGCAGTATACGATTTTACTTTAGCTACAGGAATAGTGTCGTGTACCATTGGGAACGATATTGGCGTCATTGGCGTTCTAGCTCCATAATGAAACTTACTCACAAACAAAAAGTCACCAACCAACAAAGTTTTTTCCAACGAGGATGTAGGGATTGTAAAAGGTTGCATAAAATAAGTGTGCACAATAGTAGCAGCAACCACAGCAAACGATATGGAGCTTACCCATTCACCTGCCGAAGTACGTGGCTTTAAACTCCTGTCTTGAATGTGGGTTACATCCTGAGTATAATTTATATAGTAAATATAAAGTCCCAAAGTAATAAGCACTAAAAAGGTGTCCAAGTTGCTATTACGTCCAAAACTACGAATGGTCTCAATCCAGATTACTGGAAAGACTATCAGATTCACAATAGGGATAAACAATAAAATAGTCCACCACCAGGGCCTGTTAATAATTTTCATTAAAACTACGGCATTGTATACAGGCACTGCTGCTTCCCAGGCTTTTCTTCCAGCTTTTAAATACAATTTCCAGGTACCTAAAAAATGTATTATTTGTACAATCAAAATAAATAGTAACCAACCAGTCCAGCTCATTTTTATAGTCTTTTGTTGTTAGCTTATAGACCCTAATCTACTAACATTTTATTTTTATAATTTTACTCACTACTCACTACTCACTACTCACTACTCACTACTCAACATTAAATTCCTAAAACATCCTTCATTGAATACACGCCCTTTTTATCTGCTAGCCATTCAGCTGCTAAGATAGCACCTTTGGCAAAACCATCTCGGGTATGTGCCTCGTGTTTTAGCGAAATAGTATCAATTACTGAAGGATATATAACAGTATGAGTTCCTTTTACGTCGCCTTCTCTTTTAGCTTCAATAAGGATACTTTCAGATGAAGGACCTTCCAACGACCAGGATTTTTTAGCTGAATATTTTATAATTCCTTCAGCAATACTAATGGCAGTACCACTTGGAGCGTCTTTTTTTTGTGTGTGATGAATCTCTTCAATCGCAACCGAATACTCTTTCCAAGGTGCCAATAGTTTTGCAGCATATTCATTAATACTGAAAAACAAATTCACGCCAACACTGAAATTGGACGCATAAATGAAGCTTCCGTTACTTGTTTCACATAATTTCACCATTTCAGCATAGCCTGAAAGCCAACCTGTAGTTCCTGAAACTACTGGAATGTTATTTCTTAAACACTTCTCAATATTTGCGATAGCTGCTTCAGGTATTGAAAATTCTATCGCTGCATCGGCATCAGACAGATTTCCATTTTCAAAATTACTCCCTTTTTTATAAACTATCTGATGCCCTTTTGCTATGGCAAGCGCCTCAATGGTTTTGCCCATTTTTCCGTATCCTACTATAGCTAATTTCATTTCAAGTTAAATTTTAAAGCGAGCCCATAATGAGGACGTGTGTTTATTGGATTTACTTCAAAATTGGGTACAATAGAAAGGTCATCACTTACATCGTATTGCTTTAAATGTGCATCTACATTGGCGTCAATAATATTTACCAAATAGAACGCCAACGCAACAATAATACTCACATCCTTATTCTTTTGCGCAGAACGTTGTGCATCAATTAACCGATCATTGCTAATAATAGGGGAGGCGCCATCACCAAAAAACTCGTCGTCTGTAAATCCAGCCAACCTTCTTTTGTAAGCATCGCGAAACCTATCATAATCTTGGTCGTTTTTAACGTGAAAGTAAATTCCTGCGCCAATTCCTGCGTACACAATAGGGATTTTCCAATATTTTTTATTGTAAGCTTGGCCCAATCCGGGAACCACTGCCGAATAAAATGCAGCTTTACTAGGTGCTAAAGGATCGTAAGGAGCTTTAGCAATAAGGGTATCTTTTACAACCAATCGAGTCTCATTTTCTACGGAAAGCGTATCTTGAGTTTGAGCCAGGGTTGCAGCCGTAACAAGTATTAAGATAATATATAGAAGCTTATTTTTCACTTTTTAAAAGTCCGAGGATGCGTTCAAAATCATCTTTATTAGTAAAGGGAACTACAATTTGACCTTTCCCTGATTTGGAAACCTTCACATCTACTTTGGCATCTAATATACTGCTTAGTGTTCTTCTCGCTTTAGTGGCGTAGGTAGGAAGCGCCTTTTTTTTAGGAGCTGGTTGCGCTTCGGGTGATTTGGTATTCCGAACTAACGCTTCGGTATCTCGAACGGATAACTTTTTTGAGATGATCTTTTCGTAAATATCTAATTGCTCATCTGCATCTTCAACGTTTATGAGTGCGCGACCGTGGCCCATAGAAATAAAACCATCTCGCATTCCTGTTTGAATGATAGGATCTAACTTCAGTAAGCGAAGGTAATTGGCAATAGTAGACCTGTTTTTTCCTACCCGATCACTTAACGCTTCTTGTGTAACTTGAATTTCTTCGATAAGGCGTTGATAAGAGAGTGCAATTTCGATGGGGTCTAGATCTTGACGTTGGATATTTTCAACCAATGCCATTTCTAATGATTCCTGGTCGTTAGCAATTCTAATATATGCAGGAATACTTGGTAATCCAATAAGTTTTGAAGCCCTAAACCGGCGTTCTCCACTTACAAGTTGATAGTTATTAAAGCCTAATTTTCGGACTGTGATTGGTTGTATAACACCCAATTCTCTGATGGATGATGCCAATTCTCTAAGCGATTCTTCATTAAAACTGGTCCGAGGCTGGAAAGGATTTACTTCAATAAAATCTAGCTCTAGTTCAATTATGTTCCCTACAACTTTATCGGCATTTTTATCTTGTACAGATTTAATATCGTTATCAGGATCTTTCAGTAATGCAGAAAGACCACGGCCTAAGGCTTGTTTTTTTATTGCTTTCGCCATATATAATGCCCGCGAAGGCGGGTAACTTTTTCAGTATCCTACCGTGGCAGGGTACTTATTTATTGGTTCTTTTCAATTAATTCTTGTGCCAAACTTAAGTAATTATTGGCTCCTTTACTACCCGCATCATAACTAATAATACTCTCGCCATAGCTAGGTGCTTCACTTAAACGCACGTTTCTTTGAATGATTGTTTTAAAAACCATAGCATCAAAATGTTTTTTTACTTCGTCTACTACTTGATTTGAAAGACGTAATCTGGAATCGTACATAGTAAGTAACAATCCTTCAATATCCAATGCAGGGTTGTGTATTTTTTGAACGCTTTTAATGGTGTTCAATAATTTACCTAACCCTTCCAGCGCAAAGTATTCACACTGAATAGGAATAATTACTGCATCTGCTGCAGTTAGCGCATTTAGGGTAAGTAATCCTAATGAAGGAGCGCAATCGATTAAAATATAGTCGTATTTTTCTTTCAAGCTCGTGATAGCCTGTTTCATCATATACTCCCGATTTTCTTTGTCTACTAGTTCAATTTCAATAGCAACTAAATCTATATGTGAAGGAATGATATCCAGATTGGGAGAGTCTGTTTTTACAATTGCTTGTAAAGCACTGGCAGTATGCTCCAGAAGTTGATAGGTGCCTATTTCTACAGTTTCCACATCAATACCCAGCCCCGATGTGGCATTTGCCTGAGGGTCTGCGTCTATCAACAGTACTTTTTTCTCCAAGACCCCTAAGGATGCGGCAAGATTAACACTTGTCGTTGTCTTTCCAACGCCTCCTTTTTGATTGGCAATAGCAATTATTTTACCCATGAAGTATCCTCTGGTTTAAAGGCTAAAAATACGATTAATTATGCGGAGAGAAAATGATATTTGTTAACAGGAAGTGAACAATTACCTTCTTGGGAGTTGCAGCTGTATTGTACAAGTAATCAGCGAATCTTCTCTAGTTGATGGGTTGTTTTGTAATTGGAGATGAAAGTTATAAGCAAAATTAAAATTCTATTTTTACTTTATCTAGATGTAAAAACCCGTCGATGGACGGGTTTTTATGTTAAAAATCGAACAAATTTACTATTTTTCTTCAGGCATTAAAACTGCAAGGAAATAGTTATCGTCAAGGTATTTATTAGCTACTTTTTGTATGCCCGCTGCAGTGATAATAGTTGCTTCGTTTGTGGCATTTATAAACGTATCTATCTTTCTATCTTCAGTTGCTGCAGTAACCAACGTTCGCATCCAGAAATCATTTTTTTCTAGATTTTCTTTGTTTTCAACCAACACGGCTTCTATTACTTTATCTACATCTTTTTGGGTAGGGCCATCTTTTTTAATCTTTTCAACTTCAGCTAAGGCCGCAGCCACCAACTTATCTACATTTTCAGGTCCGCAAGGAAACGAAATAGTGAAAGTAACACCAGGATAGGAAAGTTTTCTGAAAGTTCCATTAGCTCCAGCACCATAAACGCCACCTTCTTCTTCACGTAATTTTTCAATAAGTTTAATAGATAATACTTCGCCTAACGCGTCTACTAAAATACGTTCCTCTTCATTAAAAGGAACATCATCTTCTCTCCAAGCAATTCTTACAAAGCTTTTAGGATCGGTACCTTTGTTTACTATTTTTTTCTGATAAGTATCTTCTCTTCTAAATTGTGTAGGATTGAAAGTTTCATTGCTATTTGTGGTAGGAAGCGATGCAATATATTTTTTTGAAAACTCTTTCAATTTTACTTCGTCTACATTTCCAATAAAATAAAAACTGAAGTCTCCTGCATCTTCAAATCGTTCTAAAAACTTTTTATACGCCAAATCATAATCTGCTGCGTCTAAGTCTTCAACGGTTGGAAATCCTGTATAGCGTGGATTACCTTCATTCTCGAATTGCTGAATCTGATCATTAAAGTAAAAATTAGGATTGCTCATAATGTTGGCCAAAAAGCTTTTCTGTTTCGAGATAAACGATTGATAGGCTTCGGGGTCTTTATTTACATCTGTAAAATACAAATACACCATCTGGAAAAGCGTTTCTAAATCTTTAGGAGCTGCTTGCCCTCTTAAATTTTCAGTAGTAAGACCAATGCTTGGGAAAACGCTAGCTATTTTACCACTCATCATTTTACTGAGGTCTGTTTTTGACAAACCGCCAATTCCTGCCTCATTAATACCTCCGTTGGCGTACGTTGTAGCCAATAATTCTTTATCTGAATACAAACTAATTCCTCCAAAACTAAACGCTTCAAATAAAACTTCGTCATTTTTAAAATCGGTTTTTTTATAAATTACCTTGGCTCCGTTACTCAATGTAAGGGTTGTTACATCTAGGTTCGAATCGGTTTCAGTTTTTGTGATACTCCCTGCTGGCTTTAAGTTTTCAACTAAATCTTGACGTACCATATTATCTTGGTAAGGCTCAATTTTTGTATTCTGGACATCTTTAAGTAATGCAAGTACTTCGGCTTCAGTCACTTTTGTAAGGCCCTCTTTTTCAGGTCCTGTTAAAATAATCACCCTGTTATCGTCGTGGATAAAAGTGTTAATGAGTTTACTAACGTCTTCTAACTTAATGGTTGGAAGTAGTTGTTTTGTGGTTTCGTACTCCCAAGCTACTCCTGGAGCAGGAGCGTCGTCCAGATAATTTTGAACATATTGCCCAATAATCCTGTTGCTTTCCTGCTTGTCACGGTCATTGTATTGCTTTTCCAAACGCGCCATAATGGAAGCTTTTGCACGATCAAACTCACCGGGTTGAAACCCATACTGTTTTACGCGTTCATTTTCTTCCAACAAAGTTTTTAGTGCGTTCAATTGACCGGTTTCACTAGTAGAAGCAATACTTTGGTAGGCATTTTTACCTCGTGCAAATGTGCCACCGTAGTACGAAAATCCAAAGACAAATGGCGGATTAGGACTATTGGTCAACTCGGTTAAGCGATTGTTTATCATTGTGGCAAAGAGGTCTTTGGTTAAACCATCTTTATAATCGGCAACTGTTTCTACCTTTGGTGCTGCAAACTTGTCCTTATAAACAACCTGAACCTGTGTAAAAGGTGCTTCTTTATCGCTAGCAATGGCTACCAGTGTTTCTTCATGATTTGGCATTGAAAATTTCTCGCGCTTTTTCGGAGATTTAGCTTTTTCTATAGTACCAAAATGGCTCTTTATTTTTGCCTCCAATTCTGCAGGATCCAAGTCTCCAACAGCTACAACGGCCATCAGGTCTGGACGATACCAATTCGTATAATACTCGCGTACGTCTTTATATTCAAAATTATCTAGGTTCTCTTTGGTACCAATGGGTAGGCGGTTGGCATATTTAGAGCCGTACATTAATTTTGGTAGGTATTCTTGCATCATTCGCTTATCGGGACCTAAACCCAAACGGTATTCTTCCAACACTACACCGCGCTCGTCGTCTATAGCTTTGTCTGTTAAGGTTGCATTGTGTGCCCAATCTTCCAAGATCTGAAAACCTTTTTCCAGTTTTTCTGGATCGTCACTTGGAATGGGAAGAATATAGACGGTTTCATCAAAACTCGTGTAGGCATTTAAATCGGCGCCAAACTTTACACCAATACTCTGAAGATAATCTACGAGTTCATTTTTCTCAAAGTTTTTAGTACCATTAAAATTCATATGCTCCATAAAGTGAGCGAGTCCCAATTGGTCTTCGGTTTCTAGAATAGATCCAGCATTTACTAGAAGGCGCAGTTCTACTTTATCTGCAGGTTTTCCGTTATTCTGAATGTAATACGTAAGCCCATTTTTAAGAGTTCCCTTTTTTACATTAGGATCCAACGGAATTTTTTTACTTTCTAATTTTTTTGTGTCGTTTTGTAAATCGGTTTGGGCGTTTCCAGTTAAAAAGCTAAACGCCAAAGCCGTAACAGCTATAATTTTCAGTTTCATAAATATTTTTTTAAGGTTAATGGGGAGTCGCCGTAAGTTACGATTTATTTTTTTTGTCCGAAAAACCCAAAGAGTATGCTATTATTTATTTTTCTTAGCCCGTATCATTTGTTCGAGCATATCCCACATTTCTTCAGGAACTTCTTCTAATAGGTTCATTTGTCCGGCGCCTTTTAACCATTCACCACCGTCAATAACAATTACTTCACCATTTACATACGCAGAAAAATCTGACACCAAATAGGCGGCAAGATTTGCCAATTCCTGGTGGTCACCTACACGCTTGAGCGGTACTTTTTTAGCAAGATCGAATTTTTCCTTTAGATCTCCAGGTAATAATCTGTCCCACGCGCCTTTGGTAGGGAAGGGGCCTGGTGCAATGGCGTTAAAACGGATTCCGTATTTTGCCCATTCTACGGCAAGGGAACGTGTCATGGCCAATACCCCAGCTTTAGCAGTTGCACTTGGCACTACATAGGCCGAACCTGTAAAGGCATAGGTTGTCACTATATTTAAGACTGTTTTATTAGTTTCTTTTTCGGCGATCCAATGCTTCCCGAATGCTAGCGTACAGTTTTTGGTTCCTTTTAAAACAATATCTATAATGGTATCAAATGCATTTGCTGAAAGACGCTCGGTAGGTGAAATAAAATTTCCTGCGGCGTTGTTCAATAACACATCTACTTTTCCAAAAGCAGCTACCGAAGCTTTTACCATAGATTCCACTTCATCATAATTCCTAACGTCACATTGTACAGGGAGCACAGTGCCTCCAGTGCTAGCTTCCAACTCTTTTTTAACAGTTTCGAGTTTCTCTATATTTCTAGAAGTGATCACTACATTGGCGCCTAATTCTAAAAAATATGTTACCATAGACTTTCCTAAGCCGCTGCCACCACCAGTTACTACAATTGTTTTTCCTTTAAGTGCGTCGTCACGCAACATTTTTGCTTTAAAATCCATGGTTTATTATTTTTCTAATATGTAAAAATAAGGTTTTATACTAAAGTATTATGCCTGCATAATAAATCATTAATAAATGCAATTGAATTACAGTTGCCCCTTTTAGTACTGCTCACTATCATTAGGGAAATCACCAGACTTAACGTCTTTACTATATAGCTCAAATGCATTTGTCATTTCGGCATCTAAATCTAGATACCTACGTAAAAATCTAGGATTAAACTCCTTGGTCATTCCAATCATGTCGTGTGTTACCAATACTTGTCCATCTACGCCATTTCCTGCACCAATGCCTATAATTGGAATGGATACACTTTCTGCAACTTCTTTAGCTAATTTTGCAGGTACTTTTTCAAGAACGATTGCAAAGCAACCAGCTTTTTCAAGTAAAATAGCGTCCTCTTTCAATTTATCTGCCTCTTCGTTCTTCTTTTGCTCTAACGGTATATGTTCCAAATTTGTAAATAGATTGTGGCGTTAACCCCAAGTGTCCCATTACTGGGATTCCAGCATTTAAAATTCGCTTTACAGACTCTTTTATTTCTTTCCCACCTTCTACTTTTACAGCGTGGGCACCACTTTCTTTCATGATTCTAATAGCCGAACGTAGTGCCTCTTTAGGATCACTTTGGTAACTCCCAAAAGGAATGTCCACAACCACCAAACTACGGGTAATTGCACGAACCACAGAGGATGCATGGTAAATCATCTGGTCCAAAGTAATAGGTAGGGTAGTTTCATGACCAGCCATCACATTGGAAGCAGAATCGCCCACTAAAATAACTTCTATACCAGCACCGTCCACAATTTTAGCCATTGTAAAATCGTAAGCTGTGAGCATCGATATTTTTTCACCTCTCTTTTTCATGTCTACCAAAGTTTTGGTAGTAATTCTCTTATACTCTTTTTTAGCTACGCTCATAAAATTTCTTTAATACAGGTAAAAGTACTAAATTTGAAGTAGACTTTAATTAATTATCACTACTATGAGAACTGTAATTTTAGCTTGTTTTTTATTTGTTAGCGTTCAATCATTTTCTCAGGTCGGCTTGTCTGAAGATAATGCCAAAATGATCGTAAATGTTTTCTTTGATGGCTTTCATAAAGGGGATACTACCCTTATGCGTTCCGTTATGGTTAATAATATGCGTATGCAATCTGTATATACTTCTAAAACGGAAGGGAACAAGATGTCTTTGGTACGGGATAGCGATTTTTTAAAAATGGTTGCAACTAATGCCAAGCAGAATAATTGGAAGGAAGAAATTTCGGAGTACAGAGTTTCTATAGATGGGAATCTAGCTCACGTTTGGACTCCATATACCTTTTATATGGATGGTAAATTATCTCACTGCGGCGCAAATTCTATTACTCTGGTAGAGACAAACGAAGGTTGGAAAATCTATTATATTATAGACTCTAGACGTGTAACTTGTACTCCATAAATTAGCAATCACTCATATTAACTTGTACTGCAAGTCCGCCTTCACTGGTTTCTTTATACTTAGAGGTCATATCTTTTGCAGTTTCCCACATGGTTGCAATTACTTTGTCCAGTGGAATTTTAGCCTGGGAGGGATCTCCATCTAACGCCATTTCACAAGCGTTAATTGCTTTTATAGCACCCATAGCATTACGTTCAATACACGGTATTTGAACCAAACCAGCAATAGGGTCACAGGTTAAGCCAAGGTGGTGTTCCATAGCAATTTCGGCAGCCATTTGTACTTGTGCAGGTGTGCCACCCATCAATTCAGCAAGAGCTCCGGCTGCCATTGCAGAAGATACGCCAATTTCGGCCTGGCATCCACCCATAGCGGCAGAGATAGTAGCATTCTTTTTGAAAAGACTCCCCAATTCTCCAGAAACTAGTAGGAATTTTTTAATATCATCGAAATTCGCATCGTGGTTTTCAATGACCAGATAATACATTAAAACTGCTGGAATCACTCCTGCGCTACCATTGGTTGGGGCGGTAACCACACGACCTAATGATGCATTTACTTCATTAACAGCAAGCGCAAAACAGGTGACCCATTTTAAAATTTGACGGAATTTAACTTCCGTATTTCTTATGGATTGTATCCACTCTTCGGCATTCGAGTATGGAGTTTCTCCTTTTAATTTTTCGTGTGTATCAAAAGCACGTCGTCGAACATTTAGCCCCCCTGGTAAAATACCTTCAGTATGGCAGCCAACGTACATACTGTCCAACATAACCTCCCAAATAGCTTTTAGTTTTTCATCAATTCTATCGGGATCGCGAAGGGACAATTCATTTTGATATACCATTTCGCTAATGGTCATATTTCCTTCTGTACAGTATTTTAAGATCTGTACGGCGTTTTCAGTAGGGTACGGAAAGCTGCTAAATTTTTCTTTTTGCCGTTTGGCACGCGCTCTTTCTTTTTGAATTACAAATCCGCCACCAATAGAATAATAGGTGGCGCTTCGTTTGGCACCATTACGAAGTGTAGCTTCAAAAGTGATTCCGTTGGGGTGTAATTCTAAAAATTTGCGATTGAATTTTATATCTTCTGTAAATGAAAAAGGAATTTTCTTTTCTGAATTTAAAACCAAAATGCCTGTTTTTTTGAGTGTGTCTATTACACCTTGAATATCCTCAATAGGATAGGTAACAGGGTCTGTTCCCATTAGGCCCATAACAACAGCAATATCAGTAGCATGACCTTTTCCGGTTAAAGAAAGTGAACCATATAATTGCACGCGAACGCTAGCGACACTCGTAAATTGCTCCAAACGCTGTAGACGCTTTACCCAAAGATTTGCAGCGCGCCAAGGCCCAAGCGTGTGGGAACTTGAAGGTCCAACGCCAATTTTTAACATGTCGAAAACGCTGATGCTTTCCATTATCTTGCTCTAAGAAGTTACGTTTATTAAGACGCTAAAAATAAGGATTTATTGTCACTGTGCGACTAAGGAAGCAATTTATAATAAGATTATTTGATTCTTTCAAATTCGAAGATAAATATTCCCTTTTTTAAAAAAAATATTTTGAATTTAAATTGTTAAAGTTATATTTTAAAGCATTGGTTTTAAATAATATAAATTTTATTATTTAAACAAATACTTCACATAATAAGTGATCGAGTTATTTAATAATTTCCGCAGTGATATACACATTCTGTAAAGGCCATTCGCCTTCATCTGATGCCAATTCTGAAATTTTCTCCACCACTTCCATTCCTTTTGTTACCTCTCCAAATACGGTATATTTTCCATTTAAATGAGCAGTTGAAGTTTGTGGACCCAAGAATATAAAAATTCAAATGGAGCCGTTTTATTATCTGGGTTTTCTCGGTATTCCTTCGCACCAGTGATACTACCATAGGTAACGTTACGTCCATTAATTTCAGCAGGTAGAAGGTAGGTGGCTCCTATAGCGGCTCTCTTTTTATTGGTACTGGGTAAATCGCTGTTGCCACCCTGGATAATAAATTTAGGCACTACACGATGAAAGAAGGTGTCGCTAAAGTAACCGCGCTTAACCAAATAGATAAAATTTGCACGATGTAGCGGCGTATCTTCGTATAACTCTAGATAAATATCGCCCAAACGCGTACTAATCTTTACCATGGTTTCAGGATTCTTAGTACCGTAATTAGTAAAAAATGGTACTACATCTTTCTCCATAATTCTTGAGTATTCAATATTATTTTCTTCCGAAATATGATTGGAAGAAGATTCGTCACCCTTGTTTGTTTTCATTTTATCAGTAGTAGCAGTTTTCTCTTTAACAGTGGAAGTGTTTTTGGTATCTTCACAACCGTAAACGAATGCAATAAAAAAAAGCGCATACAGTACTTTCATAAATGGATTTTTCAGAATTTAAAACTAAGATTGTAAAAATAGAAAAAATGGACTTACCCGGTGAGCAGTTTCATTTAAAAATGGCGCCTATCGAACGTTTGCTAGAACTAAAACTGCAGGCAAAGCAATCCAAAACAGGCAAAAGAGCAGCAGTACTCATATTGTTTTATCCTTCAGAAAATAACAAAACCAATTTTGTACTCATTCTTCGTAAAACTTATAAAGGGGTTCATTCAGCACAAGTTGGTTTTCCAGGTGGAAAATGGGAAAAAGGTGATAAAGATTACCAAGCCACTGCACTAAGAGAAACCAAAGAAGAAGTGGGGGTTTCTGAAGATAGCATTAGCGTCTATAAAAAACTTACCGAAATCTATATTCCGCCAAGCAACTTTTTTGTTCAACCCTATATAGGGACAACAAATGAAAAGCCAACATTTGTACCCCAAGAGGAAGAAGTGGAGGCTATTATTGAAGTTCCGCTTGTTGAATTTATGGACGAAGCGACTAAGATCACCAAGACACTCACAACATCCTATGCAAAAGAGATCAAGGTTCCAGCTTTTTTATTACAGAATCACGTGGTTTGGGGTGCTACAGCTATGATGCTCAACGAAGTGCGAGAAATGCTAAAACAACTGCTATAAATTCAATATTTTGTATCTTTACATTTCGGTTTAAGTAGATTCCCTGCTTACTGATTACTGAAAACTGAAAATTTATTTATGGGGCTTTTTAAGAAGAATCCATTTGGACATATACTTTTCCTAAAGCGATGGCTTATCCGTATTTTGGGAGCACTAACACACAGGCGTTTCAAAGGATTTAATAAATTAGAAATAGAAGGAAGTGAAATTTTAAAAAATCTTCCTGAAACCAATGTACTTTTTGTATCCAATCACCAAACATATTTTGCAGATGTCGTAGCCATGTTTCACGTATTTAATGCGAGTTTAAGTGGCCGTGACGATAGTATTAAGAATATAGGTTATCTATGGAATCCTAAACTAAATATCTATTTTGTAGCTGCCAAGGAAACAATGCAGTCTGGATTATTACCCAAAATTTTGGCATATGCTGGCTCTGTAAGTATTGAACGTACCTGGCGCGCCGAAGGACAGGAAGTAAATCGCCAGGTTAAAATGAGCGATGTGAGCAATATTAAAAAGGCGCTGGACGACGGTTGGGTAATTACTTTCCCACAAGGAACTACAAGGCCTTGGAAACCTATTAGACGTGGTACAGCACACATTATTAAAAAGAACAAACCTCTCGTAGTTCCTATCGTTATAGATGGTTTTAGACGTTCTTTTGACCGAAAAGGTATTCGGATAAAGAAAAGAGGAATTCTTCAATCTATGGAGATTAAAGAGCCTTTAGAAATAGATTATGAAAACGAAACGGTTCAGCAAATCGTAGAAAAACTGGAATATGCCATCGAACAACATCCTTCTTTCTTAAAAGTAATTCCGCAGGAGGAATTAACCAAGGAAGAGGAAATGAATAAAGAACGCGAGTGGCGCTATTAGATTTTTATTTAGATTATTTTTTAGAAATGGAACTATCTATCATTCTCTAAATAGTCTTCGACTTCGCTCAAACCGACATATGTCTCATTATTTTATAAAAGTATCTTTATAGAATACTCAAAAACTACACATGAAAATATTCTCAGCCAAACAACTTCACGAAGCAGATAAGGTAACCACCGAGAAACACGGCATTACAAAACTTGACTTAATGGAGCGTGCGGGAACACAAATATTTAATTGGTTACACAGCAGAATGCAAGGAGTACAAGTGCCCGTGCATATTTTCTGCGGAATAGGAAACAACGGTGGCGATGGTCTCGTTCTTGGGAGAATGCTGCACGAACACGGTTATAATGTGCAAGTATATGTTGCCAATTTTACCGATAAACGTTCCAGGTGTTTCCTCGCTAATTATGACCGTATAAAGGAAGTCACCAAAAAATGGCCAATATTAATGACTTCGGAAGAAGATTTTCCCGAAATTAATCCTGAAGATATTATTATAGATGCGATCTTCGGAATTGGATTAAACCGTCCTCCTGAAGGTTGGGTAAAAAAATTGATCCAATACCTTAATAGTAAAAAATCATTTAAACTTTCCATAGATATTCCTAGCGGAATGTATGCAGACCAAGCATTGGGTGATGCCGAAGCTGTTATAAAAGCAAGTCATACGCTAACCTTCCAGGCGCCAAAATTGAGTTTCTTTTTACCCCAAACAGGAAAATTTATTCCCTATTTTGAAGTTTTAGAAATTGGTCTGGATCCAGAATATTTACACAATACCAAAGCCCTAGCCCAGATCATTGCAAAACCTGAGGCGCAACAATTTTATAAGCAACGTGAAAAATATGCACACAAGGGCGATTTTGGGCATACTTTGATTGTTGCAGGAAGCTACGGAAAAATTGGTGCCGCGGTACTAGCTACCAAAGCTGCGTATAAAACAGGTTCAGGTTTGGTAACAGCCTTTGTTCCAAAATGTGGTTATACTATTTTACAATCCAGCGTGCCCGAAGCAATGACTGTAACCGATGTAGAAGAGGATTTAATCACCAACATTAAAGTAGATTTTAAACCAACCTCTATTGCCGTAGGAATGGGAATAGGTACAAATGCTGAAACCGTATTGGCGTTAGACAAGTTTTTTAGTTCTACAAAAAGTCCTTTGGTATTAGATGCCGATGCATTAAATTGTATTTCAGCAAATGAATCTTTACTTAAAAAACTTCCAGAACTTTCCGTATTAACACCACATCCAGGAGAATTAAAGAAATTAGTAGGTAGTTGGAAAAACGATTTTGAGAAACTAGAGAAGACCAAGAAATTCGCTAAAAAACACAATGTGATTATTGTGCTTAAAGGTGCGAATACCATAGTGGTTGTAGAAAACAGATTGTACATAAACACGACAGGAAACCCTGGAATGGCTACAGGTGGGAGTGGAGACGTACTCTCTGGAATGATAGCCGGCTTGTTATCCCAAGGATACGATCCTTTAATTGCTTCCGTATTTGGGGTCTACTTACATGGGAGTGCAGGGAATTTGGCTACGCAGGATATTGGTTTTGAAGCTTTAACTGCAAGTGATCTTATCGAAAACATTGGGCCAGCATTTTTAGAATTATTCGCTCCAGAACCTACTGAGCAGGAGCATAAAAATGCATAAATAAAAAAGCGCTCTGAAATTTAGATCGTGTCTGTTCGTGTGCAGTCGAGAACTATTAACAACCTATTTCAGTTAAAAGTAGATTTCGACTACGCTCTGCCAGACAAATTAAAATCTTTAACTTTTAGAACGCTTTATTTTTTCATTGTTACCTTACAACAATGCTGCAAACATTGTTCTTAACTCAGGATCGGAGGGTCTTGGAGCATTAGGGTCTACTACATTTCCGGAAGGATCTATTAAGATAAATCTTGGAATTCCCTTTATTAAATAGTCTTGTACAAATTGTGATTGCCATCCTTTAGGCGCCATAATCTGTATTCCACTTAATTGTTTGTCGGCCACCATAGCTTTCCAGTCTGTATTGGCTTGTTCCCAAGAACCTTTATGAGATCTATCATCATCAATACTCATACTCACAAAAGCGATATTCTTATCGTGCATTTCGACTTCTAATTCTTTTAAAAATGGAATTTCAGCTTTACAGGGCGCACACCACGTAGCCCAAATATCTACATATACATATTTTCCTTTCAAATCGGCCAGAGAAGTAGTTCCTCCTTTGAAATTCTCATAGTTTTCGAATGTAGGAGAGGGAGACCCTTTTGGGAAGGCTTCACGCAATGCGATCATTCCGCCATAATAGTCAGTCATTCCTTTAATATTTCCCTCAAGTCCTGAACGGCTCTCTGCAATTACAATAGAGTCCAG
This sequence comes from uncultured Flavobacteriaceae bacterium, assembly GCA_963799365.1. Taxonomy (GTDB): domain Bacteria; phylum Bacteroidota; class Bacteroidia; order Flavobacteriales; family Flavobacteriaceae; genus Marinirhabdus. The sequence continues at coordinate 329,643 of CAWCWV010000015.1, read as the reverse complement.
GTCTTTTTGACTATTTATAAAAGCATTAATTTCAGTTTTTGCAGCCGCCATAGCTTTATCCAAACCTTCCCGTTCCATTTTACTAAAATCCTTATCAAAAATCTTTTCTTCTTTTAATGCTTTTTGAGCTAAAAAATTACTGTTTTCTGAACCTTCCCCTGTATATTTTATAGACTCATCAAATTCTTTTGTATCCATGGTAAGGTTTAAATCGTAGCCATTTTTAAGAAAAATACTGGAACTTTCAGAACCATCATATATAAAATACAATCCAGTTTCAACTTTGAGGGTATCACTAAAGGTTCCATCTGCTTTTACGGCAATTACTTTCTTAAAACCACGTTTCTCAACTAGCAACGAGTCACTATTTGGGTTGGATATAGTTCCAGAAAAAGTTACATAGTCTTTTTGAGTTGATTTTTCTTGGCAAGCTACTAAGGCAAGAGCAGCTGTAAGCAGGAGAATTTTTTTCATAGATATCTGTTTAAATTGAAAATAGCTATTTTAATTTGCATTTGCGAAATTAGTATATATATTCCTACTTAGAATTGTATTTTTGTAAAAACACCTAAACCAATGCAGGAAACACATTACATAAGTTCTGAAAATCTTGATCTTCCCGTACTCAGTACTATACTTGAACAAAATATGCTCTTGGCACTTTCTGAAGAAGCCATTCTTAACATAAAAAAATCCCACCAATATCTTCATGAAAAAATTAAAAACTACAAAAGCCCTATTTATGGTATAAACACAGGTTTTGGGTCACTATGTAATGTAAAGATTGCAGAGGAAAACTTGAGTAAACTACAAGAAAACCTCGTAAAATCTCACGCTTGTGGCACAGGTGACTATGTTCCAAAACCCATTATAAAGTTGATGCTTTTGCTGAAAATTCAATCCTTGAGTTATGGCTATAGTGGAGTACAATTACAAACTGTGGAACGATTGGTAGATTTCTATAACAACAATGTTTTGCCAGTAATTTACAATCAGGGAAGTTTAGGTGCTTCAGGCGATTTGGCTCCTTTAGCCCATTTGGCGCTGCCTTTATTGGGGATAGGGGATGTATGGGTAGGAAAAAAAATAGTTCCTACTGCTGAAATTTTAAACAAGTACAATTGGGAACCCATTGTATTACAAGCAAAAGAAGGATTGGCATTGTTAAATGGAACTCAATTTATGAGTGCTTATGGTACTTATGTATTGCTGAAATCACACAAGTTATCCTACTTAGCCGATTTAATTGGTGCTACTTCAATTGATGCTTTCGATTGTAATATGAGTCCCTTTAACGCTTTGGTACATTTGGTACGGCCACATCGCGGACAAGTAAAAACAGCAGAGCGTATTCTAGAATTTCTTTCAGAAAGCGAAATAGGAAAAAGTGAAAAGGAAAGCGTGCAGGATCCTTATTCTTTTCGATGTATTCCGCAGGTACACGGGGCTACAAAAGACACTATTTTATTTGCACATAAAACCTTTAAAACTGAAATCAATAGTGTTACAGATAATCCAAATATTTTTATAGAAGCAGACACTATTATTTCTGGCGGAAATTTTCACGGACAACCGCTTGCGTTGGCGTTGGACTATTTAGGAATTGCTATGGCCGAGTTGGCCAATATTTCAGAAAGAAGAACCTATCAATTAGTTTCAGGTTTACGGGGTTTACCAGCATTTTTGGTGAATAATCCTGGCTTGAACAGTGGGTTTATGATTCCGCAATATACAGCTGCCAGCATAGTGAGCCAGAATAAACAATTGGCAACACCTGCTTCGGTAGATAGTATTGTGTCCAGTAACGGGCAAGAAGACCATGTGAGCATGGGTGCCAACGGAGCTACCAAATGCCTGAGTATTGTAGATAATCTTGAAACAGTCCTAGCCATTGAATTAATGAACGCCTCCCAAGCACTTCAGTTTAGAAGTCCAAAAAAATCTTCTCCTTTGGTTGAGAGTTTTGTAGGATCTTTTAGAAATGTAGTGCCTTTTATGGAAGATGACCGGTTACTTGCAGACGATATTCACGCAGCAGTAGCTTTTATTCAGAGCTTTAGTATAGATAATGAAGTGCTATTTTGAAACTAAAAAAAACATTTTACATGGGGGGAGCGAAGTAGGGTAACCTATTAAAACTAAAGGATTATTTAACTTTATCTTTGAGTTTTCACAACGTCCAAAACCCAGGATATAGCCTCCTCCATTTCTGAAAAAAGCTGAAAGGGTTTGTCGAGGAAAATTTTTTCTACAGCTACTGTTTTTTCAGCGATTGGTTTGTTTGAAACGACAGCAAAAGCAACTAGATTTTCAATTTTAGAAGTTCTATAATAAATACTTGGATCTACTGCATAGGAGTTTTTTCGGTGTGTAATGTAGCCGAAAGGCTTTCCGCCAAAATGTGAATTTGCTAAGGCGACTAATTCGTCATTGTATTTTGGAACTACCGTTATTCCTTGTTTCATTACCGTAACTAAATAGTTGTCGAATAATTCTATATCACCAAATTCAAAGGAAATTATTTTTGAGGCTATCATGATAAGTTTGTTATACCTAAATATACTAATTTTTAGTTAGGACAGAAAACTTAGGTAACCCAATTAGATAGAAATAGCTAATCTCACAGAAGTACTTTTGCATATGTAAAAGATAAATTTCATAATTAGTATTGTCCAATTCGATGAGTGTCATTTTAAGTCTATCGAATTCAACCGATCGAAATTCACACCTTTTATTCTATCAGAATCTAGTGATAATTACTTTATGCTTTCCTTACAATTATTTCAGCTAGCTTTATTTATTCAACTCATAAACAACCTTACCGTCAAAAATTGTCATGACTACGGTGGTTTTTAAAATGTCATTTTCGGGAACCGTCATTAAGTCTTGATTGTAAATTGTGAAATCGGCTAACTTACCTGCGGTAATAGACCCTTTAATAGTTTCTTCAAAAGCACCATAGGCGGCATCTAATGTATAGGATTTTAACGCTTGCGCTCTGGTCATTTTTTGATCGGGTTCATAGCCTCCTTCTGGCGTGCCTTTAAGAGTTTTCCTACTTACACTGGCATAGAAGCTGGGTATAGGATTAATAGGTTCAACAGGAACATCGGTTCCATTAACAATTGGAACGCCACTTTGTAATAAGGCTTGCCACATATATGCGCCTTCCGTAATTCGTTTTTCCCCTAAACGATCAATCGCCCACGGTCTGTCTGAAGACATATGTACCGCCTGCATGGCTGGAATCACGTTTAATTCTGCAAATCTAGGAATATCATCTGGATGCAAATGTTGTGCGTGCTCTATTCGAAATCTATGATCAGCTCCAAATAAAGAATCTTCTTTTAATGCAGCCTCATAGCGATCTAATATTTCTCTATTGGCGCGATCGCCTATGGCATGAGCGCATACTTGAAACCCATTTTTAAGTCCGTTTGAAGCCGTTTTTCCAACAAAATCCATGGGAAGTGTTTCATGGCCAAAGTGGTCTGGTCTATCTGAGTAGGGTTCTAAAAGCCAAGCACCACGTGACCCCAACGCACCATCGCAATTTAATTTTACAGAGCGTATTGTGAATCTATGATCTGGATCTACATTGGGGCCTTTTTCATACCATTCATTAAGTAGTTCTTCATCCCAACCCGTGAGCATCGCATAGATTCTAATGCCCATGTTATTGTTCAATTTCATTTCATCATAGAGCGAAATGGTTTCTCTACCAATTCCAGCATCGTGAAAACTGGTAATACCGTTTTTATAGCAAGCTTCAATAGCTAGGTTAAAGGCCTGAGTGTCTGTTTCGGGTGTATTTTCTGGAATATGTTTGTAAATTAGTGTTTGTGCACGTTCATTAAAAACTCCCGTAGGTTGTCCAAAATTATCTACAATTACTTCACCACCTTCAATTTCAAATGTTTTAACACCTTCTAGTTTGAACGCTTCTAACCCTGCAATTTCCATGGCCTTAGCATTAGCAAAGCCGGCGTGTCCGCTTGCGTGACTTAAATACACAGGATTGTCCGGAGACACCTCACTAAGTCTATGGTGTGTTTGAAACCCCTTTACAAGGTCTGCAGGCATACTATCCCATTTACTTTGATGCCAACCTCTCCCAGTAATCCACTCACCTGGTTGCGCTGTTTTTACGCGTTCGGCCACGGCATCAATAATATCTTGGTAGCTTTTGGTATTCATAAGGTCGAGACGCAGTTCATTATAACCTAATCCCATAAAATGGCCATGACCTTCAATTAGGCCTGGAGTCATTGTCTTACCTTTTAAGTCAATAAGTTGGGTTTGTTCGTTTTTATACCTTTCAGCTTCGGCCAAGCTTCCTGCAAAAAGAATCTTATTATTTTTTGTAGCTACTGCCTCTACGGTTGTTTGGATTGTGTCTACGGTATATATAGTTCCACCATGAATAATCATAGTAGCAAATTCTTTATCTGAATTTGAACAAGAACTAAAAAAAAGAATGGCAATTGCTATTGTGAATAAAAGAGAACATCGTGATATCATATTATTTTTTTATAGTTGTAAGTTACATTATTTATTCAACATTGATAATTTTTGAAATTCACCTGTTTTCGCATACTAGGTATTAAAAAGGAAATAGATCTAAAGTTTGCGACAATGGAGACCTGCTGTTCAAAACGTAGTTAAAGAATCAAGCAATTGTTTTTACTTGTGCTATGCTTTAGTTATTTTTTTTCTGAATCAAGATCAATTAAAATGAGTTCTATTTCCTCTTTTGCAGAATTAATACCATTTTCTTGTAATTCGAATATGTCTAAAGTGTTTTCAAAAGAAGCAAGATGTTGTCTTAGTTGTTCATTTTGAATTAAATTAAGGCTCCCTGAACTAATAATATCAGTGAATACTCCTTTGAAGGTTGATAACTTACCGTGTTTCCAAAAATTGAATATATTATATCTGAAATCTATTTATCACTAATGGTATCACGAACGTATGATCGAATAGAGTCAGCATTTTCACTATCTCATTATTAAGTTTTTATTATCTGAAATGGTCTTATCAATCTTGTTAAGATTGGTTTGGAATTCATTTTGGAGTTAGAGCAAATACACTTGTTCTCTTTGACGTAGCTCCTTATTATTACTCCAATTGTTAATTCTTAAAGCTATTAGAATACCAACAACTACAAGCACAATTTCACCGATTGCATAAAGGAGCTGTTTACTGATTTTATTTTCAGTCAGCATTTTTCTCCTAATTTTTCTAAAGAATTTTATCATTGAGTAGCGGTTTGTAGTAATGAAGTACAATTTCCAGATAAAGACAATAAAATATTCTTTATCCATAAAATTAAAAAACCTCTCCACTTTCAGCTTATGAAAGGGGAGAGGGCTGTTATTCTAATTTTAAAAGTACTATAAAAAAGTTACTTTGCTAGGTAGCGTTGGAATCTTTGGAGTTTGTTTCTTCAGACTCTGAGGCTGCTTCTTTCTTCGCTTTTTTAATTTTGATCTTTAACTCATTGGTTTTTTCATCCAAATCCATATTAATAGTGTCACCTTCTTTAAGGTTGGAGTTAATGATCTCTTCTGCCAAGGCGTCCTCAATATACTTTTGGATTGCACGTTTTAAAGGTCTTGCACCATATTCTTTATCAAATCCTTTGTCTGCGATATAGTCTTTAGCTTTATCAGAGAGTTTAAGAGTATAGCCAATCTCGTCAATACGGTTGTACAACTTCCCTAGTTCGATATCTATAATCTTATGGATGTCTTCCCGCTCCAGATTGTTAAACACCATCACATCGTCCACACGGTTTAAGAATTCCGGGGCAAATGTTTTCTTAAGGGCGTTTTCAATCACGCTCTTTGCATTCGCATCTGCCTGGCTCATTTGTGAGGCGGTTCCAAAACCAACACCAGCTCCAAAATCTTTTAATTTGCGGGCTCCAATGTTAGAAGTCATGATAATGATACAGTTTCTAAAGTCAATTTTACGACCCAGACTATCTGTTAAATACCCGTCGTCCAGCACCTGCAACAACATATTAAATACATCTGGATGGGCTTTTTCAATTTCATCCAGCAACAATACAGCATAAGGCTTTCGACGAATTTTTTCAGTTAATTGTCCACCTTCTTCATAACCAACATAGCCTGGAGGTGCTCCAATTAAACGAGATACAGAGAATTTCTCCATATATTCACTCATATCTATGCGAACCAATGCATTGTCATTGTCAAACAATTCACGCGCCAGCACTTTTGCCAGCTGTGTTTTACCTACACCTGTTTGTCCTAAAAAGATAAACGAGCCAATAGGTTTGTTAGGGTCTTTTAAGCCCGCACGGTTGCGCTGTATTGCCTTTACCACTTTGGCAACGGCTTCATCCTGGCCAATTACCTTTCCTTTAATTCGGTCGGGGAGGGCGGCTAGTTTGGTACTTTCTGTTTGGGCAATTCTATTTACGGGAATACCAGTCATCATAGAGACTACCTCGGCTACTTGCTCCTCGTCCACGGTTTCTTTGTGAAGGGCACTGTCTTTTTCCCACGCTTCCTGCGCTTCCGCCAATTGTTTCTCTAAGTTCTTTTCATCATCACGTAGTCTTGCAGCTTCTTCATATTTCTGCTTTTTTACGACAGAGTTTTTATCTTCACGAACTTTTTCAAGATCTGCTTCCAGGGTTAAGATTTTCTCTGGCACGTGAATATTGGTAATATGTACACGCGATCCTGCTTCGTCTAAGGCATCAATAGCTTTGTCCGGCAAGAATCGCTCTGTCATATAGCGATTTGTCAATTTTACACAGGCTACCAGGGCGGCATCTGTATATTGTACATTATGATGGTTTTCGTATTTATCTTTAATGTTTTGTAGAATTTCAATAGTTTCTTCCACTGTGGTAGGTTCCACCAATACTTTCTGAAAACGTCTTTCCAATGCGCCATCCTTTTCGATGTACTGTCGGTACTCATCCAAAGTAGTCGCACCTACACATTGTATTTCTCCACGAGCCAGTGCGGGTTTAAACATATTGCTGGCATCTAAAGATCCTGTAGCGCCACCGGCACCTACAATAGTATGAATTTCGTCAATAAAGAGAATAATGTCGTCATTCTTTTCAAGCTCGTTCATAACGGCTTTCATACGCTCTTCAAATTGTCCTCGGTATTTCGTTCCTGCAACAAGGCTGGCTAAATCCAAAGTAACAACACGTTTGTCGTATAAAATTCGACTTACTTTGCGTTGTACGATACGTAGGGCGAGACCTTCGGCAATGGCACTTTTACCAACACCTGGTTCACCAATAAGTAATGGATTGTTCTTTTTTCTTCGGCTTAATACTTGCGACACGCGCTGTATTTCGTTTTCACGACCTACCACAGGGTCCAATTTACCTTCTTCGGCTTGTGCGGTTAAATCTCTACCAAAATTATCCAAAACAGGAGTTTTGGATTTTTTGTTGGATTTTGCGCCGCCGCCTGTCGTACCAAATAAATTTTCTTTGTTGTCATCGTCACTTGAAGTGTCATCATCGTTTGGAAAACTTTCGGCAGTTGGCTCGATATAATCGTCGTCGTTTGTAATCATAAGTTTAAATTGATCTTTTACACCGTCGTAATCAACTTTCATTTTATTCAACAACTTGGTTGTTGGATCGTTTTCATTCCGTAGAATGCACAACAGCAAATGCGCCGTATTTATAGACGAACTTTGGAACAGTTTTGCTTCCAAAAATGTTGTCTTTAGCGCTCGTTCTGCTTGGCGAGTAAGGTGTAGGTTTTTTTTATCGTTGGTATTGGTACCCGCATTTGGATTTGCAGGGCTCAATATTTCAACTTTTCGGCGTAAATGATTAAGATCGATATCTAACTGATTGAGAATAGTCACTGCCTTACCGCTGCCATCACGTAAAAGTCCCAACATTAAATGTTCGGTACCTATAAAATCGTGACCCAACCGCAGCGCTTCCTCTTTGCTGTAGGCGATTACATCTTTTACTCTGGGGGAAAAATTATCATCCATATAGTGTGTTCCTGTACGTCTAAAATTACTGAATTCTGAAGGTATTTCAGAACAAATAAGTCAAAAATCATGCCCTTTCATTACAGGTTGAAGTAAAAGGACAAAAAAATCAAATACTTACCAAGTATAAAGTACGATAGTTATTAACGAAAACCTACCAAATATTTGTTAATAAAACGTTGAATAATACAAGGGTTTTGCCTGCTGAAACCTTCAAAAATAAGTATATTGCTTTCTTGATTAATTCAAATAAAACAACCATTTGTTAAGCTGATTATCCTTTAATTTTTCTGTCTTTTCTTCTCCCTTAAGGGGTTTGGCTAAAAGAAAATTTGTGATTTATTGATGACCAGATAACATTATGATTAACTCAAATATATAAAGAATTAGTATATGGCTGAAGGCGAAATTATAATCCCGATTAATATTGAAGATGAAATGAAATCGGCTTACATCGATTATTCGATGTCCGTCATTGTGTCACGTGCACTGCCAGATGTGCGCGATGGTATGAAACCAGTACACAGACGTGTGCTATTTGGAATGCACGAATTGGGTGTGCGTGCTACTGGAGCTCATAAAAAATCGGCTAGAATTGTAGGAGAAGTTCTTGGTAAGTATCACCCGCACGGAGATACCTCAGTGTATGACGCTATGGTACGTATGGCACAGGAATGGAGCTTGCGCTATATGTTAGTGGATGGTCAAGGTAACTTTGGAAGTGTAGATGGAGATAGCCCGGCAGCAATGCGTTATACGGAAGCACGTATGCAGAAAATTTCTGAAGATATGCTTGCCGATATTGATAAAGAAACCGTAGATCACCAACTTAATTTTGATGACACCTTGAAAGAGCCAACTGTGCTCCCAACCAAAGTTCCAGGATTATTAATTAATGGCGCATCTGGTATCGCCGTAGGGATGGCAACCAATATGCCCCCGCACAATCTCTCGGAAGTAATTGACGGAATTCACGCGTATATTGACGATAACGATATAGATATTGATGGCTTAATGCAACACATTAAAGCACCCGATTTTCCAACTGGTGGAATCATTTATGGGTATGAAGGGGTGCGTGATGCTTTTCATACCGGTCGTGGCCGTGTTGTAATGCGTGCAAAAGCTAGTTTTGAAGAAGTAAATGGTCGTGAGTGCATAATAGTGAACGAGATTCCTTATCAGGTAAATAAGGCGAACATGATTAAGAAGACAGCCGACCTGGTGAATGATAAAAAGATTGAGGGCATCGCTAACATTAGGGATGAGAGTGACCGTAACGGAATGCGTATTGTGTATATTCTGAAACGTGATGCGATTCCTAATATCGTTTTAAATACCTTATTTAAGTATACCGAGCTACAATCTAGTTTTAGTGTGAATAATATTGCGCTGGTAAAAGGACGTCCACGTATGCTGAATCTTAAGGAAATGATTCACTATTTCGTAGAGCACCGTCACGAAGTAGTAACCAGACGTACAGAATACTTATTAAGGAAAGCAGAAGAACGTGCTCATATTCTTGAAGGTTTAATCATTGCTTCAGATAATATAGATGAAGTAATAGCGCTTATTAGATCCTCTTCCAATGCAGACGAGGCCCGCGATAAATTAATTAAAAGGTTTGAGTTGTCTGAAATTCAGGCAAAGGCCATTGTTGAAATGCGTCTGCGTCAATTAACAGGCTTAGAGCAAGACAAGCTACGCAGCGAATACGAAGAATTAATGGCAACTATTGATGACTATAGAGATATCCTTGCCAAAAAGGAACGTAGAATGGGCATCATAAAAGAGGAATTAACCGAAATTAAGGCGAAGTATGGTGATGAACGTCGTTCTGTTATCGAATACGCTGGTGGTGATGTGAGCATTACAGACCTAATTCCAGATGAGCAAGTAGTAATTACCATTTCGCACGCTGGATATATTAAAAGAACTTCTCTTACCGAATACAAGCAACAGCATAGAGGAGGGGTGGGACAAAAAGCAACTTCCACCAGAAATGAAGATTTCCTAGAACATATGTTTGTAGGTACCAACCACCAATATATGTTGTTTTTTACACAAAAAGGAAAATGTTTCTGGATGCGAGTGTTTGAAATTCCTGAAGGAAGCAGACAATCTAAAGGTAGAGCGATTCAGAATTTAGTAAATATTGAACCAGATGATAAAGTGAAAGCATTTATCTGTACACAAGACCTGAAAGATGAAGAATACATTAATAGTCGTTATGTAATAATGGCGACTAAAAAAGGACAAGTTAAGAAAACACCTTTGGAGCAATATTCGAGACCACGTGCTAACGGTATTAATGCCATCACTATTAAGGACGGAGACGAGTTACTGGCAGCGAAGTTAACAAGAGGCGATAGCCAGGTAATGTTAGCTGTAAAATCTGGTAAAGCAATCCGTTTTGAAGAAGGAAAAACACGCCCAATGGGCCGAAATGCATCTGGTGTTCGCGGAATTACTTTACGCGATAAGAACGATGAAGTAGTTGGGATGGTTGCTATAAATGATGCGGAAAGTGATATTTTAGTTGTTTCAGAAAATGGCTACGGTAAACGTTCTAGCATAGATGAATACCGAATCACCAACCGTGGTGGAAAAGGAGTTAAGACCATTAGTGTTACAGAAAAAACCGGTAACTTAGTGGCTATCAAGAACGTAAACGATAACGATGGGTTAATGATTATTAACAAATCGGGGATCGCTATACGTATGGCTGTAGAAGATTTACGGGTAATGGGACGCGCCACACAAGGGGTTCGACTCATTAAAGTACGTGAAGACGATTCAATTGCTGCTGTTGCCAAAGTAATGAATGATGAAGAGGAGGTTGTTGTAGATGAAGATGGTAACGTAATCCCAATTGCAGAAGGCGATGAGGATGCTGCAGAAGATAATGGCACGACTCTTGAAACTGATGAAACAGAAAATGAAAATAACGAATAACATAAAACCTCAACACATGAAAAAGTATGTAGTATTGGCAGGAATTCTCCTAGTTACTGCCGCTTCCTTTGGACAGAAAAAGGAAATTAAGAAAGCCGAAAGAGCTTTAAATAATAGTGAAGTAGCCGAAGCAATGAGCTATATAAATGAAGCTGAAGCTTCCATCGAAAGCGCTGACGCAGGCATGAAATCAGAATTCTATCTCTTGAAAGGTAAAATTTATTTGGCTGATGCAGGTAACAAAGATTTTGAGAAAATGAAGAAATCTGCAGAAGCATTTAAAAAAGCATTAGAGATAGATGCTACCAATAAAGATGCACAAATTGGTGTACAACAATTAAGAGCAGCTCTTGTAAATAGTGCGGTAGCAGACCAAAGGGCAAATAACTATGCATTGGCAACCGAAAAATTATACACGAGTTATACCGTTGCAAATATTGAATTAGATCTTTACAATGCCGCAGAAAGTTCCATATTAGCAAAAGACTATGACACTGCACTTAAGCATTATGAAAATTTATTGGATTTAGGCTATACAGGCGTTAGCAAAGAATGGATAGCGACAGATATAGAGACTGGTGAAATTGTAACTTTTGCTGATGAAAGTGGAAGAACTACAGGTATGTTATCTGGAAAATACACAAATCCTGATGAGCGCATGGCCGAATCTGTTAAAGGAGATATCCTAAAGAACATTGCCATTATCTACATCAGCAAAGGTGATAAAGACAAAGCGATGAAAGTAATGGCCGATGCCAGAAAAGAAAATCCAGACGATGTTTCTTTAATGCGTGCCGAAGCAGATATGGCATATCAGGCTAATGATATGAAGACCTATAATATACTTATGGATAAGATTATCGCAACAGATCCAAATAACGCAGAGCTTAGATATAATCTTGGCGTAGGTTTTGCCAAAAATAACGAAAGTGAAAAAGCGATTGAGCAGTACAAAAAAGCACTAGAAATTGATCCAAATTATGCAGCAGCGCAAATTAATATTGCTGCAACTATGTTAGGACAAGAAGGAGCGATTGTTGAAGAAATGAATAATCTAGGAACTTCTTCTGCCGATAATAAGCGATATGATGCATTAAAGCAAAAACGTAAGGATTTGTATATGGAAGTGATTCCTTACCTAGAATCTGCTGTTAAACTTCGTCCAGATAATGTAGAATTAGTGCGTACGCTGATGAATATATATAGCCAAACAGGCCAAGACGCCAAATTTAAAGAAATGAAGGCAAAACTAGCCGCAATGGAAGAGCCAAAATAAGCCACTTCCTATTTATCATAAAAAAAACCTCCTGATTTTTCAGGAGGTTTTTTTATATGATAATGTCCCGTCCTGAAATATGTTTACCCTAAAACAAATGTATACGTATAAAAATGATGCATATGTAAGCGATATGCGATAGCTTTAAAATCGACCCACATAGCTATTGGGATTGACTAACTTATTTAAGGGTACACACTTCAAAAAAATTTCTTATTCGTGTAACCATTTTCTTGTTCAGCCGTCAAACTAGAAATTAAATCATTAATCAATCAAAAAATCATTTCACATGAATAGCAATCAACACCTATTAAAAAGATTTTTCCTGGTCTTTTGCGTCTTCTTTACTTTCTCCAGTGTAGCACAGAATTTAGAAGAGAAAATCAATTCCTATATGAGTGAATTCTATAAGGCAGACACCCCTGGATTTTCCCTGCTCGTTGCTAAAAACGGACAAACCATTTATAAAAACGGGTTTGGAATGGCAAATCTAGAATTAGGAGTACCCGCTGCACCTAAGCATGTATTCGAAATAGGATCTATTACCAAACAATTTACAGCGGTTTCTATTTTAATACTGGAAGAACAAGGCAAACTTAATCTTCAGGATGAAATAACCAAGTTTATCCCCGATTACCCAACACAGGGCAAAATCATCACAATACACCAGTTATTAAACCACACCTCTGGAATTAAAAGTTATACAAACATGGCAAGTTTTATGACCCTTGCACGTACCGATATGACTCCTACAGAGCTAATTGACAAGTTTAAAAATGAACCGATGGAGTTTGATCCCGGTACTGCCTATAATTATAACAATTCTGGATATATTATTTTAGGACATATTATAGAAGTTATTTCAGGAAAAAGCTATGCCGACTTTATTCAATCCAACATTTTTGATAAAGTAGGTATGACAAATTCTTACTACGGAAGTATGAAGCAACTTATACCCAATCGAGCCAATGGTTACTCTGAAACAGAGTCCGGATATAGAAATGCGAACTATTTAAGTCTCACCTTACCCTATGCGGCAGGTTCTATTATGTCTACTACTGATGATTTACTGAAATGGCAAAATGCAATTAGTGCTAATACATTGATTAAAAGAAGCTCTTTAGAAAAAGCGATAAATGGCTCTACATTGAATACAGGCGAAAAGATTCCGTATGGATATGGTTGGGTTGCAGGAAATATAAACGGCTCCAGAACTGTTGAACATTCTGGTGGAATTTTTGGCTATTCTACAAACGGAATTTTTCTCCCTGAGGAGGACATCTACGTGATAGGATTATCCAATTGCGATTGTGGTGCTGTTCAGGCTATTGTTTCTAATGTGGCAGCCATTGCTATTGGAAAACCTTTTCCGAAGATAGAAGATGCTATTTCGCTAAACAAAGAGCAGCTCGATAAATGGGTGGGTGCTTATGAGTTTGAGGGAAATGTGATACGCCATGTCACTCTTAAAGACAAACAATTATTTAGTCAGCGAGAAGGTAGCACCAATCTGGAAATATACCCTATGACAGCTACCAATTTTATTTTTGATGGCGGAGATACTTCCTATGAGTTTTACATGGAAAAGGACAAGCGAATGACCAAAATGACGGTAAATGGAAATACAACGGTGGGTACAGGTATTGATAAAGCCCCTCCAACAGAGCGTGCAACGATTTCATTAGCTCCAAAAGTACAGGCTGAATATATAGGAACCTACGAATTACAACCTGGGTTTAATATTGACATTAGCGTAAGAGAAGGTAAAATATTTGCCATAGCAACAGGACAGGGTGAGATAGAGTTGTTTGCTTTTGAAAAAAATAAATTCTTTACCAAAGCTATTGCGGCTGAAATTCATTTCACCAGAAATACCGAAGGAGCAGTGGAAAATTTGACGCTATTGCAGGGTGGACAACAAATGCCAGGAAAAAAGATAGATTAGTTTCCTTTAATTTAATAAACAAAAACCACTTTTAACGAAGTGGTTTTTGTTTATGATAATTTCTGTATTACAACTTATTCTATGTATCACTTCAGAAGAAAATGAAAGAAACACAACGTTTAGATTATAAAAAGGAAGTTAGTATCATAAATTTTAGTCCCACAACTAAGATTTTTCTCTAAACAATCCGCTTAATCACTCGCAATGTATGCGTATGCTGGCGTTTTTCATAATTAAAGATACCCGTATGGTCAAGCCTATCTATGCGGACTTTACCGTGGGCGTGGATAATGTAGTTATCTTCCATAATTATCCCAACGTGGATAATATTTCCTTCGGCATTGTCGAAAAATGCCAAATCACCAGGTTCGCTTTCTTCAATAAAACTTAAGGGCTCGCCTTGGGTTGCTTGTTGGCTGGCATCTCGAAGTAGTTTGTAGCCATTCATTTTATAACACATTTGTGTAAATCCGCTACAATCTATTCCAAAGGGAGTCTTACCTCCCCATAGATATGGGGCATTAAGATAGAGTAGGGCAGTGTTAATAATATGTTGTTTCAAAAATTTCTTAGACACTGTGGCTCCTTCTGCAGTATGATTCAAATACGGAGCCGCTGCCACATTGCATCCCATTGGAAGTGCTAATAACTGATTATCTTCAGTAGTGAGCATTGCCACTAGATCTGAGACCAATTTTGGACTATTTTTATTTAATTCTTGATGATCTTCTTCCGAAGTAAAAACAAATTGTTTGTTGTCTATCCAACCTTCATAAGAATCGAATTTTAAACGAATTCGGCTCCATTTTTTACGTTCTTCCAGTATTTTAAACGTTTCACCATACAGCACCTGGGTAACTAACTCACTAGCGTCTGAAGCCTCTAAACGCAGCGGAACAATACTAAGATTACATAAACCGTATTTCATTTGTGAAGATGTAGCTAGGAGAAATTAATTTCTTTCTAAAACCATCGCACTAGCACCACCACCACCATTACAGATCGCTGCAGCACCAATTTTTGCATCGTTTTGTTGAAGCACATTTAATAATGTAATTAAAATTCTCACACCACTACAACCAAGGGGATGTCCCAAAGAAACGGCACCTCCATTTACATTTACATTACTGTCGTCTAATCCAAGAATTTTCATATTAGCAAGACCAACTACTGCAAAGGCTTCGTTCAACTCAAAGTAATCTACATCGTCTTGAGAGATACCCGCTTTGGCAAGTGCTTTTGGTAGCGCTTTGGCAGGAGCTGTAGTAAACCATTTTGGTTCTTGAGCAACATCTGCATAGCTTTTTATAGTTGCTAGTGGTGTAAATCCTAAGGCTGCGGCTTTTTCTTCACTCATTAAAATCATTGCACCAGCACCATCATTAATGGTGGACGCATTGGCAGCAGTTACGGTGCCATCTTTGCTAAAAGCAGCGCGTAATGCCGGGATCTTATCCATTTTTACATTTTTATATTCTTCATCTTCAGAAACTATAACTGGTTCACCTCTGCGTTGTGGTACACTTACGGATATAACTTCATTGGCAAATTTCCCTTCATTCCACGCTTTGGCAGAACGCTCATATGATTGTACTGCATACGCATCTTGATCTTCACGTGAGAATTTATATTCGGCAGCACAGGCATCTGCACACACCCCCATTGCATTTTGGTCGTAGGCATCTACCAAACCGTCTTTTTGCATTCCGTCAATCAAAGTAGTAGGACCAAATTTAGTTCCATTACGCATATGCACATAATGTGGAATGTTACTCATACTTTCCATACCTCCAGCAATCACAACATCTGCATCACCAAGCGCAATAGCCTGGGCAGCATTTATAACAGCTTTCATACCCGAAGCACATACTTTATTTACCGTGGTACATGGTACTGAATCTGGAATTCCAGCTCCTAAAGCAGCTTGTCTTGCTGGCGCTTGTCCCACACCTGCTTGCACCACATTGCCCATATATACTTCTTGAACGGCAGATGGATCCAGATTAATTTTATCCAAAGCACCTTTAATGGCAGCGCTTCCTAATTGAACTGCGGTTAACGAAGACAAATTTCCCATAAAACTTCCAATGGGAGTTCTTACGGCTGATACGATAACTACTTTCTTACTCATAATATCTATTTTTAATGCGTGTGTTATATTGTAATTTTTCTATACATTTCAGCTGGCTCAACCCAGCTTGAAAACTTGTATGAGGAATGCAAAATTACATATTTTATACCGAACAGTCAATCTTATTAGCAGCTCGGTTTTGTTCTAATGAAAGCTAAACAGTACCTTTACTAAACGTATACGTTTTATGAAACATTTTTTTTCTTTCTTATCTAAGAACCAGTCTAATATTTACAGGATTTTTCTGTTTATAATATGCACGTTCTTAGTGATTTACCTGTTGCCAAAAGGCGGGCAATTTAAGTATACATTTCAGAAAGGAAAACCCTGGCAATATGAAAACCTGTATGCTCCTTTCAGCTTTACTATTAAAAAATCTGATGATGCCCTCAACACAGAGCGCAATACAATTAGAGAAAATACAGTTCCTTATTTCGATTATGACGCCTCTATTGTATCTGAAAGTTATAATCAGTTTGAGCAATTACTAGAAAACACCTATGTAGATAGCTTGTTTACGGTGCCTAAAATAAAGGTTAAATCTTTAGGTGAATTGTTTTTGGAGGATATATATCGTTTTGGTGTTCTATCTGAAGTAAATACCCAAAACAATGACGATTTAGTCTATTTAAAAAAAGGAAATGAAATTGATGAAATTGCGTATTCACAAATTAATAAAAAGGAAGAAATTCCTGATAAGATTACCAAGTTCATAAAACAACAAAACGCTGAAGCTATTTCAGATTTACTTTCCATTCTTCTTAACAGGGCTGCAATCCCTAATGTTTCGGCCAATAATAAACTTACCGAATCTGCAATTACTTCAGAGTTAGATGCCATTAATCCCAATCAAGGAATTATTGAAAAAGGGGGAAGAATTATAGCAAAGGGGGAAGTAGTAGAAGGGAACACCTATCAGATTCTTAGCTCTTTAAAAGACGAATTTCAATCTCAAATCTGGAGTAAAAGCAATAGATTCTGGCTAATATTTGGCTATGCCATGCTAGTATCACTGGTGTTTTTAATGCTTTTCTTATTTTTAAGAAAGTACCGACCTGAAATATACGACAACAGCACCAAGGTTACTTTTATATTTTTTAATGTGGTATTAATGGTATTTCTTACCACCATTGTTGTAAAACTGGATGCAGCTTACGTCTATGTTGTTCCACTATGTATCTTACCGTTAATTGTAAAAGCCTTTTTCGATCCTAGGCTTGGTTTGTATGTACATGTGCTCACGCTACTGTTATTGGGATTTGTGGTGCCTAATAGTTTCGAGTTTTTATTCTTGCAAATTATAGCTGGAATTGTAACCATACTCACAGTATCTGAGTTGTACCGAAGAGCCAATCTGTTTATATCGGTAGGTCAAATTACATTGGTATATATCATTGGTTACTTTGCATTTTTCATCATTCAAGAAGGAAATATTGAACAGATTCAGTGGGAAAACTTTGGTTATTTTATTTTGGCTGGACTTGCCACTTTGTTTGCCCACCCGCTTATTTATTTATATGAAAAAGTATTCGGATTGGTATCGGATGTATCGTTGCTAGAGTTAAGTGATACAAACAGCAAGCTTCTAAAGGAATTAAGCAATAAGGCTCCAGGGACTTTTCACCATTCGTTAAACGTTGCTAATCTGGCTGAAGCGGCTGCCAATGAAATTGGTGCCAATGCCATGCTCGTTAGAGTAGGGGCGCTGTATCATGACATTGGTAAAATGGAGAATCCAACCAACTTTACCGAAAATCAACTGAGTGGCTACAATGCTCACGACGAATTAGATCCTGTAGAAAGCGCCACTATTATTATAGACCATGTAATTAAGGGTATTGAGATAGCCAGAAGACGTAATCTCCCAGACAGGGTAATCGATTTTATCCGGACCCATCACGGAACTAGCGTGGTATATTATTTTTACAAAAAAGAAGAGAAGCAAAACGGAACAGCCAATATTGAAGATTTCCGGTATCCGGGGCCCATTCCATTTTCTAAAGAAACTGCCATTTTAATGATGGCAGACAGTGTAGAAGCAGCCAGTAAAAGTCTAAAAGACCCAACTTCCTCCAAAATAGATGTGTTTGTTGAAAAAATTATTGATGGACAAACCGAACAGGGGCAGTTTTTAAATGCGAATATTACGTTTAAGGAGATTGAAACTATTAAAAAAGTACTCAAAAAGAAACTTAATAATATTTATCATCTACGGGTAGAATATCCAGAATAATAGCTGAAACACTTTATTTAACCCGTTTTCCTTCAGTTACAAAAGAAATACCTTGTTGGCCATAGGTTGAAATCATTACAGCCTCAAACAGAGGTTCTCTTGCTTTCGGTTTTATGCTCCAATCAAAGATAAAATTAGCACCTGTACCTCCTTCATTATCTACTCCGTCTATTACAATTTGTACAGTTTCCATAGGACGTACAAAAATAGGTTTTTCAAAATATGTTCTAATGGCAGTTCCTTCAGTATTATAATATACCGCCTTATTAATAAAAATACTGTCTGTTATATTTGGGTTGTGTAAACTAACAGTAGCAGTTAAGTCTGCCTCATCCTGATCTGTACGCAAATATATTTGGGAATAAATAGACAGAAATGTACTTCCGGTTTCTAAAGAATCATTTACAGTACTTTTCATTGTACGTTTTTCCCAATTAACAGGATCTGTAGAGCTTAGTTCTCTAGGTGGTTCGCAGGAATAAATTGCGGTAATGAAAAGGAGTATTAAAAGAAAATATTTCATTGTATATGTACTTTAATTGTAACTAAAAATAATGAAATCCTATCAAACTAACCGCAATTATCTACTCATAATAAAAATACTTTAGCCATAACCTTATAAAAATAGACATTGAGTTTATTTTAAACAAAAAACCCCCGCTTAAAAAGCAGGGGAGTTGTTAAGTGAGCCCGACAGGATTCGAACCTGTGACCGCCTCCTTAGAAGGGAGGTGCTCTATCCAGCTGAGCTACGAGCCCTCACTTTAATATTTTTTTTATAGTCTTGTGACCATCCAGCTTTTAAGCTTATTGCTCTATCTAGCTGAAGAATGAGTTCGAAGTCGTTGTTTGTATTCATATTGATCACTTCGAAATCAAAACAATAAAATTAAAAAACCGAACAATTATGCATTGTCCGGTTTTTGTCGGGGTGGCAGGATTCGAACCTGCGACCTCCTGCTCCCAAAGCAGGCGCGATGACCGGGCTACGCTACACCCCGAGGTGTTTTTTTCAATTGCGGAGAGACGGGGATTCGAACCCCGGGTACCCTTTTGAGGTACGCTTATTTAGCAAACAAGTCCTTTCGGCCACTCAGGCACCTCTCCAATAAGAATAAAGAACTAGTTGTTTTTTTATTCGAGTGCAAATGTATGCTTATTCACTGTATCAAACAAAAAAAAATAGTGTTTTTTAATCTAAACATTTCAAGTTATTCAGAAAGAACTCTTTAGGATAAATAGGAATTGGAATTTGATTGTTACTTAATACATTTTGGAAGTCTACATCAAAATCTGTTCGCATGGTTGTGATACGCATAGAGACAATTTTGGATGCTGCTAATCGCGATACGCTTGTTTCATCCAATAAAAATGCAGCTTCTGAATTACTGTTGTTTAAGGTTTCTTGATTTTCTGTCTGGCGACCACAATTTTCCACACCTAAATAACGCAAGGATACAAAACTGCCATCTTCCAGTTTAAAAGAAACCCTACTGTCTTTATTGAAACACATTAATGGTGGCATTTCCTTAGCATTTACAGATACTTGAATGACTAGCGACTTAACAGCAGCTTCCTGCATCAGGCTGAAATAGATAAAAATATTACGGTCACTTCCTACCAAAAACTCGGCAAGTTGCTCCTTAGTAAGTTTAAAAATTTCATCTTCGGTATCTACTTGTATTTTATAATTGCAGTCTTGATTTTGTGCAGTACCAAAAATTGGTGCACTTAGAATTAGAATTAAGAATAGCAGTTGTTTCATTTTTAAACTTTTGCGCAAATTAACATGATTTTATCTTGATTTTCAAGGGTTGTGAAGAACAAATAAATATCTCCACCTTCTTTAATCTTCCATTTTTTCCGAATAGTTGCCACACTTTCGGGAAAATTACGGGTGGTGATATTCGCTTTTGCAAAAGTAATGCCACGCATCTCTTTTTTACTGTAGGGAAGCACTTTTTTTATTAAAAAAATTCGACCAGGAAAATCACGCAATGCCTCGCTGGTAAATAAGTGACTGTGTTTATGTAGCTTCTTAAGTTTATAGGCTTCAGAAATATATTGAAATCCACCACCTTTTAAGATAGCAGCATTTGGCTCATACAAAAACCGTAACGGATTTGAATACACTGTTTCAAAAGCTTTAGAAGGTGAAAAGGTAAATGTTTCTATCTCTTTTGAAGTGATATTTATAGTGTGAATCTTGAAGGGTTTTTGAGAATCTTTTTTAAGGATCCAAAGTACTTCCTTCATTTCATTTTGCAATGCGACCACATGGACTTCTGCAACGTGTTTTAATTCTTGTAGCCCTACTGAAATATCCAACATTGGAGATGTTTTTACAAGCAAGGTATCGCAACGATCTAGGATATAGTCTAAATGTTCTGGTATATTAGGCTCGCAATCATTTAAAAAGAAAACTTTTCCTTTGCTTTCGTTACGTCTTGAAGGATCTACATAGATTACATCAAATGTAGCGTCTGAGATGCCTTGTATGCCATCTTCAGGATTACATTGGATATTTCTCTTGTCAAGCACATTAAAGTTATGTGCAGCTAGTTTTGAAAGTGCTTCATTTTTTTCAAAATGAACGACGTTTTCAAATATTTCAGCAAAATGCAAAGTGTCTATTCCAAAACCGCCTGTAATATCTGCTACTATTTTTCCTTGTAATAAGCTGGTTTTATAGGCAGCAGTTGCTTCAGAAGAGGTTTGCTCAAGATTAAGTTTAGGTGGGTAAATAATGTTTTTAGTAGCAAACCAAGTTGGGAGTTTTTTTTCAATAGCGCGTCTACTTTCAATTTGTTGTATCAGCTCAACACTAGAAAGTTCTGGAAATGGACTGCCTGCAAAAGCCAGTTTTGAGGTGTCTTCAGTATACGAAAAGATAAAATCTTGTATTTCAGGTTTTAGAAGGGTTTTATTCAAACCAACTATAAATTTTTGGTGAGACGTTTTACAATTTTGTATTCAGATAAGAACTCTTGGGCGATAACCTTCATACTTGTGTAAACAGGCACAGCCAGAATCATTCCAGGAATTCCAAACAAATAACCACCAATTAAAATTACAATAAAGATCTCCAATGGGTGTGAACGAACGCTTTTTCCAAAAATTACAGGTTGACTAATTATGTTATCGAAAATTTGTGCGATTCCGTAGCCTAGAGTTACATACCCAAGTGTAGGTAATAATTCAGAAGAAAAATCGGCTCCAAGATTGTTTGAAACTACAACCAATAACATAAGTGCCCAACCAATTAGTGGTCCTAAATAGGGAACAATATTTAAAAAGGCACAGATAAGTGCAATAGCAATTGGATTTTTAATATCAAAAACTAACAATAGAACTGTGTAGAATAAGGCCAGAATAAGAATTTGAAAACTAAGGCCTATAAAGTATCTTGAAAGCAATTCTTTAATTTTATTTAAAACTACAAGAAAACGTTTTTCCTTACCTTTCTTGGCAAATGCCATTACTGCGTTAGGTATTAAATTTTGATCTTTCAGTAAGAAAAAAGATAAAAAAAGGACAGCAAACAAACCAATAACAAAGTCGGCAAAATTTTTGAAAAATATATCTATAAAGCTAGGTACTAGTTCAATATCAAAATTCTCTACTGCCGAGGTATTTTTAATCGCCTCTATGAGATGAATCTTATTAACTCCCAAATAATCACTAGCCTGCATGTTAAGTTCATTTAAATCTCGCTTGACAAGATCAAAGTCTATTTCTGATATGTTTTTACTTTGCTCTATTATTATAGGAACAAAAACGTACAATAGTAAGCACACAAAACCAATTACTGCTAATAGTGTTACAAATGCTGCTATGGTATTTCCAAACTTTAACTTACCTCTTAAAAAAAGCATCAAAGGTCTCCCAATTAAAGAGATAACTGCAGCAATACCAATATAAAGGATAAGTACTTTTATTTTAAAAACAAACCATAAGAAAACAATGATTAAGCCCAAAACAACTAGGGTGCGTAACAATCCCTTGGAGATGATCTTTGAGGTTAGTTTCATATGTTTAGAGTATTTGATATCGCTGGATATGTAATGCTCAAATTAAGTAACATCATTTAATTTTACAGTTTAATTAAGCATTTAGCGATGTAAAGATACTATAATCTTGATGCCAAAATCTCAATGTTTTGTTAACTCATAAAGGGCAATAGCAGTAGCCTGTGCGACGTTCATACTACTATTGGTGCCAAACATATTTATATGTGCAACCTGTGTAACTATTTGTAAAATTTCTTCAGAAACTCCCCTGCGCTCATTTCCCACGACCAGTACGATAGGATTGTTTTCTACGATTGAAATTTGAGAAAGTGGAATACTGGTTGAAGAAATTTCTAACGCCAACGTAGTATAATTTTTCTTCTGGTATTCAAGAAGCGTAGTTTTTAGATTTTCTATAATCCTATGGGTGACTGTTTTTTCGGTATTTCTTGCGGTACGCTTTAACCTGTTAGATGAAAGGTCTATAGGATTTTTAAAGATCACTTCAGTAACGCCAAAAGCATCACACAATCTAAAGATAGCGCCAATATTTGCGGGGCTTTGCAGATCGTCGCACAACAAAACTACAGTGTTTTTCAATACAGAAAAAGGAGTAGATTGGTGATTGTGTTGTAGCATTTTTTAATTAGTTGATTGGTTGACTAGGTAACTAGGTAATTAGAATAGATATTTTTGCTATAAACTATAAACTATAAACTATAAACTATCACCTATCAACACATTAATGTTCAAAAGCGTAGGTCACAATATTAGCCCCCATTTGCAGTGCTTTAAGGCGAATTTCTTGCGGGTCGTTATGGATTTCTGGGTTTTCCCAACCATCTCCTAAATCGCTTTCATAGGTGTAGAGCAGTAACAGTCTGCCTTCGAATGTAATACCAAACGCTTGAGGTCGTGCATTATCGTGTTCATGAATTTTGGGCAACCCCTGTGGAAACTTATACCTATAATTAAAAATAGGATGATTACCAGGTAATTCTTTTAATTCGATATCAGGGAAGATTTTTACCAGCTCTTTCCGCAGGTATTCGTCCATTCCAAAGTTGTCATCTATATGAAGGAATCCGCCGCTTAGCAAATAATTTCTAAGATTTTCGGCTTCTTCGGTGCTGAAAAAAACATTTCCGTGTCCCGTCATATGCAAAAAAGCATAGTTATAAATATCTATACTTCCTGGAGCCACAGTTTCGGTTTCACGATTTATATTGGTATTGGCTTGCTCATTACAAAACTGAACCAAATTAGGCAAGGCCGTAGGATTCCCATACCAATCACCACCACCACCATATTTTAATACGGCAACTTCCTGAGCATATGTTAGTGAAGTTATAAAAACAAGTGATAAAATAAGAAAATTTTTCATAGCGCTTAAAAATACAAATTTTAAAAGGGAACCCTACAAAAGTTATACCTCATTTAAAAAAGCAACGCTATGGCAGGCTACAATGGCTGCAGTTTCTGTTCGTAGGCGTGAAGTTCCTAAACTAACTGGTTCAAAACCTTTTTTAATGGCAGTATCTATTTCAGTTGGAGAGAAATCTCCTTCCGGACCTATACATAATAATATATTGCTGTTTGTTTGAATCAAATTTTTAAAGGTTTGTTTCTTAGTTTCTTCGCAATGTGCAATGCAACGCAAACCTTTATGATCTTGTTGTCTTTCTAAAAATTCTGAAAATGAAACCGCTTCGTGTAAAATTGGAAGATATGTTTTAAGGGATTGCTTCATGGCACTTTGTAAAATTTTTTCATAACGCTCAGGCTTAATAACTTTTCGCTCGCTGTGCTCACAGATGATTGGGGTGATTTCTGTGATGCCAATTTCTGTGGCTTTTTCCAGAAACCATTCATATCTGTCGTTTAATTTTGTAGGAGCTACCGCTAGGTGCAAACCATAGGGCAATGGTTTTTCTTTTTTGATATTTAAAATATTAGCTATGCACTGTTTAGGTGTAACTAACTGAAGTATTACTGTAAATAAATACCCGTCACCATTTGTAGTGAATAGTTGGTCACCTGCTTGCATTCTCAACACCTTTCCAATATGTCTGCTTTCTTCTTTGTCGAAGACTATTTGGGTGTCTTTATCAGTTATATTTGGATGGTAGAAGAGGTTCAAATTATATAGTTTTTTATTGACTTATTTTCCATTCGGCATGTGCGATCCCTAATTCTATAAAATGTTGCAATTGCGCTTCGGTTTTAAAACCTTCTTTAAACACCAATACTGATTCTTTCATTATTTTTCCTGTAAAATCCATGGGAGCAACGTAGGGTAGTGCCAATGTTTCTTCCATTTTCTCAGGTTTCACACGAACCATTAAACGTTCTTTGGTTTCGCCTACACACATTTTACCTTTAAAGAGCATACAATGGCCGCCAAACATTTGTTTTTCGGATATATGTGATGACCAAGGGAGTGTCGCTACTTTTAAACGTCTTATAAGTTCTTCGGAAGTAGACATAGGATTAAAATTTTAACCGAGCATTCGCAACCACATTCGTTTTAGCAAAGATACCTTCTTTGTATTTTAGTTCGCCTACCATAGCTATCATTGCAGCATTGTCTGTACAATATTCAAATTTTGGAATATGGGTTTTCCAGCCATACTTGTCTTTAGCGTCTTGTAAGGCCTTTCTAATCCCACTATTGGCAGAAACTCCTCCTCCAATGGCAATTTCTTTGATACCAGTTTGCTTTACTGCATTTTTCAGCTTATCCATTAAATAACTTACAATGGTATGTTGCAAACTTGCGCAAATATCTTCAATGTTTTCTGAAATAAAATTTGGATTTTTGGCCGTTTCTCTTTCAATAAAATATAATACAGAAGTTTTTAATCCGCTAAAACTAAAATCCAATGGACCCACCTTTGGTTTTGGAAATGGGTAGGCTTTTGGGTTTCCCTGTTGCGCATATTTGTCTACTAAAGGTCCACCAGGATACGGAAGTCCCAGAATTTTGGCCGATTTATCAAATGCTTCCCCAACAGCGTCATCTATACTTTGTCCAATGACTTCCATTTCAAAATAGTGAGTCACCTTTACAATTTGAGTATGACCACCACTTATGGTTAATGCCAAAAATGGAAAGCTAGGTGGCGTTTGCCCTTCGGCTTTAATAAAATGCGCCAGAATATGCGCTTGCATATGGTTAACATCAATTAAGGGGATGCCCAAACCAAGCGACAAAGACTTTGAAAATGAGGTGCCTACCAACAACGAACCCATAAGCCCAGGACCGCTTGTAAAAGCTATGGCATGTAACTGATTTTTGTCGATATTTGCTTGGCGTAATGCTTGGTGAACAACAGGGACAATATTTTGTTGATGGGCACGAGATGCGAGTTCCGGAACTACACCACCGTATTGTGTGTGTATTTCCTGAGTTGCAACAACATTGCTAAGCACAACGCCGTTGTGTATAACAGCAGCTGCCGTGTCGTCGCAAGAGGATTCAATTCCTAAAATA
This sequence comes from uncultured Flavobacteriaceae bacterium, assembly GCA_963799365.1. Classification (GTDB taxonomy): domain Bacteria; phylum Bacteroidota; class Bacteroidia; order Flavobacteriales; family Flavobacteriaceae; genus Marinirhabdus. The sequence goes on along the minus strand of CAWCWV010000015.1, from coordinate 303,593 downwards.
TAACTATTTGTTTCGTTCAAAGTAAAATGGCATATCTATTGAATGTCAAAATTAAAACATTACAGTCGTATCAAAAAATTAAGGAAAATAATAATTAGGAGTTTTGTGATCTTGGTATTGCTCCTTATCACCATTGTAATTATTTTCTCTATTCCTTCAGTACAAACTTATGTAGCAAAAAAGGTAACCGATAATTTAAATGAAACCTACGGAACCGATATAAATATAGATCGTTTAGGGCTCAATTGGCGAGGCGAAGTAGATGTAAGAGGGGTTTTAATAAATGACCACCATGCCGATACGCTTATTTATGCCAAAGAATTACAAACGAACATCTTAAGTTTCAGTAATTTAATTGGTGGGGATCTTGGGTTTGGCAATATAGATCTTGAAAATGCAAAACTGTACGTTACTACTTACAAGGGCGAGGAGAGTGATAATCTTTATATTTTTTCAGAAAAATTTAATACCAATTCTACAGAAGAGGTAAAGCCCTTTTCGTTGTTTAGTAATGATCTAACCTTAACCAATAGTACGGTTAGGATTGTAGATCAAAATCTGGAAACACCCACTGTTCTGTTTCTGAAGGAGGTAAATCTTATCGCAGATGATTTTAGAATTACAGGTCCTGATGTTGCTGCCAACATTGCATTGCTCTCAGTAGATGCTGAAAGAGGATTTAGCATTGTAGACGCCCAAGGAGTTTTCTCGTATACTTCCGAAGCTATGACCATTACGGACTTGGAGCTAAGAACTAAAAAATCTATCATCAAAGGAGATTTTCTCTTTACGTATGGTGAAAAAGGATTAGGAGATTTTATTGATGGAGTTACTATTGATGCCACCTTTGATGATACTAAACTTTCTACAGACGATATAAATGCCTGGTATAATGAGTTTGGCCCCGATCAAATTATAAATGTTGACGGAAAATTTAATGGAACGATGAACGATTTTACGTTCTCGGAAACTGAAATCACCTCAGAAGGAAATCAAATTTATGGTACGTATACGATCAAGAATTTATTAAATGAAGAAGATTTTAGCATCACAGCTCAAGATCATAGCATTCGAACCAGTTATTATGAATTGCGCAGGTTTATGCCAAGGATTTTGGGAGATGTGTTACCAGCACAGTTAAAAGATTTAGGAGGGGTTTCTTTCCAGGGAAATACGACCATTACCCAAACCACATTAGTTACTAAAAGTAGCTTAACAACTGCAGTGGGTAGTGCAGATCTTGACCTAAAAATGAACAACTACACTGACCCCAATAGAGCTTCTTATGCGGGTTATGCGGTATTGAACAAATTTAACCTGGGTAAATTGGCAGGAACTACTTCGCTAGGTACCATGACTGCAGATCTCAACTTTGATGGAAGTGGGTTTTCTCAAGAAACCGTGAATACCAAAGTTAAAGGGACGGTAAGTTCTTTTGCTTTTGAAGGGTATACTTATAAAAACATTAAAGTGGAAGGAAGGTTGAAAAATCCAATTTTTGATGGAGATTTAGTTATTGACGATCCAAACCTAAAGATGGAATTTAAAGGTTTGGTAGATGTTTCTAAAGATTATAATCAGTTTGACTTTGAAGCAGATATTGAATATGCCGAATTGAATAAATTAAATCTTTTCACACGAGATAGTATTTCGGTATTTGCGGGGCGGGTAGTGATGGACATGGATGGAACAACTATTAATGATGCGGCTGGAACCATAGAATTTACACAAACCTTTTACCAAACTACGGATAGAGATTTTTATTTCAACGATTTTTTAATTACTTCCTCTTTTGAAGGTCCCGTTCGTACTATTCAAATTCAATCGCCAGATATCATAAATGGTAAGATATCGGGAGAATTTTTATTGGAAGATATTCCAAATTTATTTCAGAATAGTATCGCTAGTATTTACACAAACTACATTCCTGCTGAAGTCACCACCAACCAATACTTGAAATATGAGTTTGAAGTATTTAATAAAATTGTGGATGTCTTTGTGCCAGAACTTCAATTAGGAAATAATACCAGGATCAAAGGATCTGTGGCATCAGACGAGTCGAAATTTCAGTTGGATTTTAAGTCGCCAGAGTTAATTGCGTACGATTATTACTTGGGTAATGTGAATCTACAAGTAGATAATGACAACCCTTTATTTAACACCTATGCATCAATAGACTCTGTATATACTGGGGTGTATAATATTACAGAGCTTAGTTTGATCAACAAAACTATTAAAGATACCTTGTTTATTCGTTCAGAATTTAAGGGAGGTAAAGAAAAAGAGGATCTTTTTAACCTTTCACTTTATCACACTATTAATCCAGAGGGGAAATCGGTTGTTGGGGTAAAAAGATCTGACATTACCTACAAAGAAAACGTGTGGTATCTCAATGAAGATAATAACGATTTAAACAAAGTTACTTTCGACGATAACTTTTCAACCATAAAAATAGACTCCCTGGTTTTAAATCATGAAAACGAATATATTCAGCTGGCGGGTGTTTTGCGGGACTCAACATATAAAGATATCAAGGCGGAATTTCGGGATGTAAATATTGGTAATATTGTACCGCCCGTGGATAGTCTTCGGTTAAAGGGAAATGTAAATGGGAAACTTAATTTTCTTCAAAAAAACGGCGCGTACTATCCAAATTCTACTGTGACTGTAGATGGAATTGATATTAATGACATTGCTTTCGGAGATTTAGTTTTAGATATTAGAGGAAATGAAAACCTTTCAAAGTACACCATAAATACCACCCTCACTAACGAAGGTGTGAAATCTATTAATGCCCGTGGCGATATAGACGTTTCGAAAAATAATCCTATGATCAACTTGCTTGTAGATTTAAATGATTTTAATATGCAAGCCTTTAGCCCTTTTGGAGGTGATGTTATTACAGATATTAGGGGTTTAATCTCTGGAAACGCAAGGGTGAGCGGTAATTATAAGTCGCCAGATATTTTAGGACGTTTTAATCTGGAGGGAAGTGGCTTAAAAGTCCCGTATTTAAATACAGATTTCGATATAGATAATGGTACACAAATAGTAGTGACCAAAGATAAATTTGATATAGGAAGTACTGGCATAACCGATACCGAATATAATACCCAAGGCACTTTAAGCGGTTTTGCAAGCCATACCAATTTTAGTGATTGGGAATTGGACCTCCGCATTGAAACAGATAACCTGTTAGCATTAAACACACCTAAGACAGAAGATGCCCTTTATTACGGTACAGCTTTTATTAGTGGAACAACGGATATCACAGGACCTGTAGATGAATTAACCATCAATGTTGTAGCGACCACAGAACCAAATACCTCTTTTAAAATACCCATTAGCGATACCCAGAGTATAGGAGAAGATACCTTTATAACATTTCTTTCCCCAGCTGAAAAGGAAGCTTTGATGCGAGGAGAAATCTTGGTTGAAAAAGAAGTAAAAGGCTTGTCACTTAATTTTGACCTGGATATTACAAAAGATGCCGAAGTGGAGGTAGTGGTAGATCAGGAAAACAACAGCAAGCTTACGGGTAAAGGAATAGGAACACTGTTAATACGAATTAATACGCTAGGTAAATTTAAAATGTGGGGTGAATATACGGTACTAGATGGTATTTTCGATTTTAGGTATGGAGGTTTAATACAAAAAAATATAGGAATTGTACCTGGTGGATTTATTGTGTGGGAGGGGAATCCTGAAAGAGGAAAAATTAATCTCACCGCAAAATATGAAACCGAGGCAAATCCTTCTGTTTTGTTGGATAATCCGGCTGTAAATCGAAAAATACCTGTAAATGTATTGGTAGATTTAAAAGGAGAATTGATACAACCAGAAATCGAATTTAGGATAGAATTCCCTAGAACTACTTCTACTGTAAGAAGTGAATTGGAATACAAATTGCAAAACCAGGAACAACGTGAACGTCAAGCATTGTTTTTAGTAGCTTCAGACGCCTTTGTAAATGATGATTTTGGTGGCGCAGGAGCATTTACAGGAACTTTGGTAGACCGTGTTTCCGGATTGGTGAATCAATTATTTTCAGACAAGGATAGTAAATTTAGTGTAGGCTTGGATTATTCACCAGGCACCCGTTTGCCCAATCAACAAACAGCAGATCAGGTAGGGCTTACCTTCTCAGCAGATATAACCGAACGTATTCTTGTTAATGGTAAAGTGGGAGTGCCCGTTGGAGGAGCCACAGAAAGTGCCGTAGCTGGAGATTTGCAAGTTCAATGGCTCGTAAACGAAGATGGTAGTTTGCGTATTAACTTTTTTAACCGCCAGGCCAATATTCAATTTATTGGTGAAAATCAAATTTTTGAGCAGGGAGCTGGAGTTTCCTATTCGGTAGATTTCGATACATTTAAGGAGCTTATGAATAAGCTCTTCAATAAAAAAATCACGATTGAAGAAGATACCGATATGCCTGTAACACCAGACGACAATACCTTTCCAATAGATTTTAACAACGACGGAAAGAAAGAAGAGAACGAAAACTAGTGAGCTTTTCTATAAGCTGGCTATCATGGAAATTTCCACATTTACATATTTAGGCAGGTTGGCTACTTCAACAGTTTCTCGGGCTGGGGCAGAAGCTTCATTAAAATAGCGGCTGTAGACTTCGTTTATAGCTCCAAAATTTTCCATATCGCTTATGAAGATGGAGGTTTTTAAAACGTGTTCAAATGTCATTCCGGCTTCTTTCAAAACGGCTTTCATGTTTTCCATCACCTGTTCGGTTTCGGTTTTAATGTCGTCAATAACCAGTTTTCCTGTTTCAGGATGCAATGCAATTTGTCCAGAGGTGTACAACATATTTCCTTTTAATATAGCCTGATTGTAAGGTCCAATAGGAGCAGGGGCGTGTGGGGTATTTATTATTCTTTTCATAATTGTTGTATTTGTTTTATTATACTTAGCTTAGTCTGACAGATTTAGCCTATTTATTTTAAAGCTTTTAATGTAAACCTCAATCCTATCCCTCGCGCACCCTCAATCCATAAAGGGGCCAACGCTTAAAATTGGTTAAACTCTATTAATGAACTTGACTACTAGCTACTGAATACTGAATACTCATTTAAAGGTTCCTATCCGGCTCTCGGCGTTTATCGTACTTAATATCACTCAATATCGAGGATTTTATGCCAACAAAGAAGTACCATGCCGTGTTTCTTGCACCAATTGGCGTCCAGTTAAAGGATAAGCGCCAACTCTCCAAGTCCCGCTCAAACCTAAGCTGTGTTAATGTTACTCCCTGATTGGTAAAATCGTATCCGCTAGAAACTCCCACTTGCCATCGTGGTGAAAGTTCCACATTGGAACTAAACATGAGCGATTGTGAAGATATTTCACTTTGGCGCTGGAGATTATTATACGTTATGGTGTATGCCAACCTAAGATCCCAGGGAATATCAAATTGGTACCAATCCTTATCTGCACTATTACCGTTCTCTCTTTCCTTATTAAAGGAACTATCCCCAATATCTTGTCCAGTACCAAATAGATCATCTGGTCTTCCACCATTGGCAAAGGTTTCATCGTCTAAGCGATCTGTATCGTCTGGATTATCTACTTCAAAATCTTTACTAGAAAAACTATAATTAAGGGAAATATTACCACTGGTGAGTCTAAACAAACTACCCCCATTATCTATATTAAATTTATCTATTTTCTGGTTGTTATTGTCCAGAGCGTAGGGGTCTAATGAGCCCGTAAAGTTAATATCTAGCTTAGGCACAACAGGAATATTACCTGTAAATCTAAGAGGGCTCCAAGGCAAAGAATCTCCTGCAAGGTTGTACGCTGTACTAAAGTTTAGGTTGTTTAGTAAAACGATTTTCTTGGGTTCTGTAGCAGTAGTATCCTTATCCCGCACTTTGGCTTCAAAGCTGTTACTTAAGGACATCCCTATATTACTGGAATAGGTAGCATTAGGTGCGCCGTATAAGGTATTCTGAAAGCGTGAAAATTCAACTATTTCTGCTGCTAGATTTGGGTCAGCAGTTGGAACTTGTAATTCTTCGTAGTATTGGTCAAACCCAGGATTAATGTTGTAGCTTATGTTGGGTCTTACCACATGACGAAGTTTCTGAAATTTTGTATCCTCCCCAAAATTGAAAGTTCCATAAAATGTAGTACCAAGACTGGTAGAAAAATTATAGGTAAAATACCGATCAAACCCTTTCAAAGTATCGATGACCACAGCTCCTTGTCCGTTATTTGCATTGGTCTCAAATGTCCTATCCGTTGTATTTCCTACCCAGGTTTCTTGCAGGTTACTACTCAAAGAAGCGCTTAAATACTTTAGAATTTTAAAATTGGTACTTACCGGTATACTATGGCGTGCTCCCAATTGAGCTGTTTCAAACATTTCAGGCTTAAAGAAAAGTGAATCGGTTGTCTGAAAGCGATTTTCTGCGGCCACATCATACTGAAAGTTGATGTTCTTGATAATACCTTTTTTTACACCATCTTTGGGTGCAAACGGAAAAACCCTTGAAACACTTGCATTTACATTGGGTAAGGACATATTTATCTCCTGCGTATTCGTATTTTGGGTATGTGTTCCTGCGGCTGTAAAGTTTACCTGCGGTTCCCCTTCAAATGTTTTGGAGTAAGAAACTGAAGAACTTAGCGTATTTACAAGTCCGCTACCATTATTGGTTTGATTAATAGATTGCCTGAAATAACGGCTACTTCCTAAGTTCACTGAAGCCGAAAATCGAGACGTAGGGTTAGACTTGGAATCCTGGCTATGGTTCCATCGTATGTTATACACAGAGGACTGACTAAAATCCGGAAAACCACGCTCGCTGTCTATTAAACTTTCATAACGCACATTAAAATTACCTCTAAATTTGTAGCGCAAGGCATAGGCTGTTTCTCCACGCAGCCCGTAACTACCGTTTGTATAATAATCCCCAAGAATAGCCAAGTCTACATAATCATTTATAGCAAAATAGTACCCGCCATTCTGAAAGAAAAACCCACGATTGTTATTATCCCCAATGGAGGGAATTATAAAGCCAGAAGCCCTATCCTCGGTAAGCGGGAAATAAGCAAAGGGAAGCCCCAAAGGGGTAGGGACATTAGCAATGTACATATTGGTAAGTCCTGTTACAATCTTCTTTTTGGGAACAAATTTGGCTTTACGGGTATAAAAGTAATATTCCGGATCATCAAGATTTGTGGATGTGGTAAAGCGAACATTTTTCAAATAAATAACCGAGTCGTTTTCCTTTTTTGTTGTTTCTGCTAAGACATTAAAACCGTTTTGTTCGGTTCTGGAATTATAGACTATTGCTTTTTGTGTTTTGGTATTAAACTTCATAGAATCTGGCTCTACTCTGTTATCCGCTTGCACAAATACGGGGCGTTGTGAATAAGTGCCTGCACTGTCAATTCCTTTAGCGAAAACTTCATTGGTGTTATAATCCAGAATAATTAATCCCGCATCTATGCGCATATCTTCGTATACAATGTACGCTTTATTGTACATGTATATTTTCTGATTTATTTGATCCATGAAGATATAATCTTCGCCATAATAGTCTAGAACTCCAGTAAGAAACTCGTCTTTTTTCTTAATGGAGTCGTTTTTCACGGTATCGTTTACAATTTCTAACCGTTCAGAAACGATAGGTTTTATATTTACTGTAGTCGTATCTTCCTTGTTTTCGGTAGCTGAGGGGATATTTACCTCATTTTTATTGGGTAGGTCTTGTGCATAAACAATCGCACTGTTTATGAACAGTACTATGTAGATAAGTAAGTAAGAACGCCGTTGATTATGCAACACTAGAAACCTATTATTTTATAACTTTGGTTCAGTTTTTGAATGTTCAAAAGTAAGCATATTTTTTCGCCTGCTATTTTTAAAATATCAAATTTCAAACTGCGTTGTGTACTTATGAAATTAGATACTATAGGTAAAAGTTTAAGGACGAAAAGATAAGGAGCGAATTTCAATTTTCAGCAAACATTAAAAATTTTAAAGTACCCATGAAAAAATCACATATAGTTTTTACGTTAGTAATTATAGCAGTTTCCATTGGATACGGTTTTTCTGGCAGCAAGAACAATACCACAAAACCCTTTATAGTTGTTTTGGATGCTGGGCATGGGGGGAAGGATTCGGGCAACCGTGGAAATGGGTTTTATGAAAAAGATATTGTATTGGATGTTACCTTACAAGTAGGTAAAATACTTGAAAAACAGCCAAACATTAAAGTTGTGTATACAAGATCTACAGATGTATTTGTAGATTTAAATAAAAGAGGCCCCATTGCCAATAAAGTAGATGCAGATATTTTTGTTTCTATTCACTGTAATTCGCATAAAACTCAGGCTTACGGAGTTGAAACTTTTGTAATGGGTGTGGACAAATCTGGACAAAACTTAGAAACGGCTAAAAAAGAAAATGAGGTAATTTTTTTAGAGGAAAATTATGAAGAAAACTATGCTGGTTTTGATCCCAGCGCTCCAGAATCACTAATTGGTTTAACATTAATGCAAGAGGAGTATCTTGATCAAAGTATATTATTAGCAGGTTTAATACAAAATAATATTATAAATAATTTAAAGCGAAAAGATAGAAGTGTAAAATCTGCCCCTTTTTGGGTATTGCATAGCTCTTATATGCCAAGCGTTTTAGTAGAACTTGGATTCTTGACCAACAATAGCGAGGGTCCTTACGTGAATTCCAAAAAAGGTCGCTCAGAACTAGCCAACGAGATTGCCAATGGAATCATTAGCTACAAAAAGAATATTTCTCTAGCTACAGATAGTTCTCAAAATCCTGTCATAACTGAGCAGGAAATAGAAAAAGCCATAGAAACTACCGAAAAGAAAGAATATGAAGGTATAGCTTTTAGAGTACAATTGGCAGCCAGCAGTAAAAAAACAGACACAAAGCCCTCCAACTTTAAAGGACTAAAAGACGTAGATAGAAAAAAAGAAGATGGCCTTTATAAATATTATTACGGGGAAACTTCAGATTATAATAAAATTGAGTTAATGAAAACCTTTGCACAAGAAAAAGGATATAGTTCTTGTTATGTAGTAGCATTCAAGGATGGTAAAAAGAAAAAACTTTCAGAAGTGTTAAAAAGCCAAGATAAATAGAAGTTATTTCTATAACTTTGTTCAATAACCAAATACAGAAATTTTTTGAGACTCTCAAGAGAAGTAAAGACAGGAATTTTAGCCATTGGAGCCATATTGCTCTTCATTTTTGGCTATAGCTATTTAAAGGGAACCAACCTGTTAGAAAAAAACAGAACCTTCTTTGTAAAGTACCAAAACGTAGAAGGCTTGGGACAAGGAGCTCCCGTGACAATTAACGGACTTAAAGTAGGGAAAGTTCAAAAAATAGATTTTGAAAATGATAAAGGTGGCTTAATAGTAAGTTTTAGCGTAGAGCGAGATTTCGAATTTTCTAAAAATAGTATTGTACAGATCTATAGCACCAGTATTATTGGTGGTAAATCTGTTGGTATCTTTCCCATTTATGATCGATCTGGTGTAGCCCAATCCGGAGATACGCTGGTTGGTGAGGTACAAGCCGGAATGTTGGACGAATTTAGCAAAACCCTAGCTCCCCTAGAACAAAAATTACAGGCAACCTTAGGTGTTGTGGATTCTTTATTAATTTCATTTACGGCAATCATAGACGAAGATACCCGTACCGATTTAAAGAACGCTATCTCAAACTTTTCAGTAGCCACTAAAAATTTTGGTAGTTTAAGCGGTAAAGCAGACCAATTATTAGGCAGAAACGGCGAAAAACTAGACAGAACTTTTTCAAACCTGGATAACACAGCAGCAAATTTTGCAAAACTTTCAGATTCTTTAGCCCAAATTGAAGTAGGACAAATAGTTAAAAACTTAGAAGATGCGAGCACCGGACTTAAAGAAATGGTAGCAAAAGTAAACAATACAGAAGGTAGCGTTGGTAAATTGTTGAATGATGATGCTGTTTATGAAAATCTGGAAGGTGCCACAAGACAACTAGAAGAATTACTTCAGGACTTAAAGTTAAACCCTAAACGCTACGTACATTTCTCTGTATTTGGAAAACGTGATAAAGGGTACAAAGAGCCAGAGGATCCAGAAAAATAACACATGCAATACATTCCTAACATCTTATTTTTTGTAGCCTTGGCTGCAGGTATCGGGTATTTTACCATAAACATTCGCAAAGTAATAAGCCGTATAAAACTTGGTCGAGAAGTAGACGCTAGTGATCACGTGAAACAGCGATGGAGCAATGTTTTTAAAATTGCTTTAGGACAAAGTAAAATGGTGGTCCGCCCTGTATCTGGATTGCTTCACGTTGTGGTATATGTTGGTTTTATCATTATAAATATTGAAGTGCTGGAAATTATCATTGACGGATTGTTTGGCACCCACCGCGTACTTTCAGTCTTAGGCCCTGTATACGACTTCTTGATTGCTTCCTTTGAAATATTAGCATTGTTGGTTTTATTAGGTGTTATTTTCTTTTGGACGCGCAGAAACATTCAGAAAATTAAACGCTTCTGGGCTCGCGAAATGACAGGTTGGCCAAAAAACGATGCCAATTATATTCTTTATTTTGAAATGGTCCTTATGGTACTGTTTCTTACCATGAATGCTACAGACCTCGCCCTCCAAAACGGTGTAGCTTCTGGCGCGTATACCAGCGAAACTGCTAGTCATTACATTCAGGCGGGTTCGTTTCCTATAAGTCAGTTTATAGCTCCTTTATTTGAAGGAATGGCAGAAGGAACCCTTATCATAATTGAAAGAGCTGCATGGTGGCTCCATATTATAGGGATTTTAGTATTCTTGAATTATTTATATTTCAGCAAGCATTTACACATAATCCTTGCCTTTCCAAATGTGTATTATGGAAGGGTACAATCTAAAGGACAATTTAAGAACTTAGATTCGGTTACAAACGAAGTGAAGTTGATGATGGACCCTTCAGCCGATCCATACGCCGCACCAGCCGAAGGAGCAGAAGCACCCGCAAAATTTGGTGCCAGCGATGTCATGGACTTAAGCCGTATACAATTACTAAACGCCTATACCTGTACCGAATGTGGCCGCTGCACAAGCGAATGTCCAGCAAATATTACAGGTAAAAAATTATCGCCGCGGAAAATCATGATGGATACCCGTGACCGTTTGGTAGAAGTAGGCAAAAATATGGAAGCGAATGGAGGCGTATTTAAAGATGACGGCAAGCAACTGTTAGACGATTATATACTCCGGGAAGAATTATGGGCTTGTACTACCTGTAACGCGTGCGTAGAAGCCTGTCCGGTAAGTATAGATCCATTAAGTATTATCATGGATATGCGCCAGTATTTGGTAATGGAGCAAAGTGCCGCACCAAACGAACTGAACGTTACAATGACCAATATTGAAAACAACAGCGCACCCTGGCCCTTTAACCAAATGGACAGATTGAACTGGAAAAATGAAGTATAGATGAAAAAGGAAGACGCAGAAAAATTACTACACCAAAAAGTTGAAGGAGGCGAAACAGTTAGCCCCGTTTTACCTAAAGGCGTTAAAAACTATTTAATAGATATAGACGGTACCATTACCGAAGATGTTCCCAACGAACAACCACAACGTATGGCAACCTGTGATCCCTTTCCAGACGCCCTTAAAACATTAAACAAATGGTACGATAAAGGCCATTTAATATGCTTTTTCACTTCCAGAACAGAAGACCACAGAGAAGTGACGGAAACCTGGCTACAAAAACACGGATTTAAATACCATTCCCTCTTAATGGGAAAACCCCGTGGGGGTAATTACCATTGGGTAGACAACCACTTGGTAAAAGCAACTCGCTACAATGGGAAGTTTACAGATCTGGTTGATAAGGAAGTGACCATTCAGGTTTTTGAAGATTAGAAATAAATTTACTGTTAACGGTACTATGTTGATAGTAAACAAAAATATAATTCAGTTAGGTTGAACAAATTGGTTTAATCTTTAACTTAAAACTTTTAACTAGTAACATGAGCGAAGCGATACAAGTCCCAACAATGGCCGAATATATGGCGCAAGGCAAAAAACCTGAAGTATTATTTTGGGTAGGCTGCGCTGGAAGTTTTGACGACCGGGCCAAAAAAATTACCAAAGCCTTTGTAAAATTATTACACAACGCTAAAGTAGACTTTGCGGTATTAGGAACCGAGGAAGGTTGTACGGGAGATCCTGCAAAGCGTGCTGGGAACGAGTTCTTGTTCCAGATGCAAGCCATGATGAATATTGAAGTGCTTAATGGTTATGAAATTAAGAAGGTGGTAACTGCTTGTCCGCATTGCTTTAACACTATAAAAAATGAATATCCAGGACTAGGAGGGAACTACGAAGTCATGCACCATACCCAATTCCTAAAATCTTTGATGCTTGAGGGCCGGTTAAAAGTAGAAGGCGGAAAATTTAAAGGAAAACGCATCACCTTTCATGACCCTTGTTATTTAGGTCGTGCGAACGGTGAATATGAAGCCCCACGAGAATTACTTCAAAAACTAGAGGTAGAACTTACCGAAATGAAACGCTGTAAATCCAGAGGATTATGTTGTGGAGCTGGTGGTGCACAGATGTTTAAAGAGGCTGAGCCTGGTGATAAAGAAATTAATATAGAGCGCACTGAGGAAGCTTTAGAGACAAAACCAGATATTATAGCAGCGGGTTGTCCTTTCTGTAATACCATGATGACAGACGGTGTGAAAAATTCTGAAAAAGAAGGTCAGGTTGAAGTCATGGACGTAGCCGAAATGATTGCTAGTGCTCAGGATTTGTAGTTTTAAGCTTTTAAATTAATCCTTATTCATATATGAAAAACAATAATGTTTTAATCATGACATTTTATTTATTGTTTTTTATGATAACAACTACGTTTTACGCCCAGGATGTTACAGGTGTATACCATGTAAAGGGAAATAGTCCAGAGGGCGGTACCAATTATGTGCTTTTTCCAGACAATACATTTGTTGTAGGTTATTTTGGCGGAATGATTACTGGAACGTGGAAAAAAGAGGGGAATTCCATTTCTTTTAAAAATAGGGTAGAACCTAAATTTGTGCTCTATGGCAGAACGATTCCCAATGCAAAAGACACCATCCAGATACGTTTCAATGTGCAGGAATCTCAAGGTGTAGCAGTAGGTTTTACTAATGAAGAACAATTATTGCTTCAGCACATCTTTAATGAAAACCCCTATTGTTTTAACTATCCATATATCCACAAACAAACTAAAAATTTAACCGACTTATACATTACAAATATTCCTTACAATTCAGCTTCTGAAGTAAATGTTGCCAATGTTTTTAATTTTGAAAATTTAGAGCGCTACAACGAATTTATCTTGATTAACCTTCAGGATGAATATACATCAGACATTAATTTTTCAGCAAGAATAGAAAACGAATTGTTATATTTTGACACTAATTTAATAGGAAGCACAAAACTTCCTTTGGAAAGTCTTTCTGAAGAGGATGCTTTTTATTTGAAAGCATACGCTCAAAATTCAATTTTACCCGCCAAATTAAACTATGGTAATGAATTTTTCCCATACGTAGAACAACCAACAGCGCAACAAACTACTGCTTTTACCCGTATAGAAGCAACTATTCTAAACTCAGTTAAAATAGAACTTTTAAAGAAAAGTTTGTTTTATACCAGCTGCGAAGACTAAGTCAATCTTATCACCAATTCACTAGTTAACCAATTAACCAGTTACCAAATTAACTATCACAACCGAATCGCCCCAAAACCAGCATCCCATAACTTCTTATTATAAGCAGGAAGCTTGCTAGTAAGCAAAATAGTACCAGTGGTTTTTAATTGTTGCCATTGAATGTCCAATTCTGCTTTTCTATTGATGTTAGCTTGGTTTACTCGAGGTGAACTGCCGTCGGTTTGGTTCATTAAGAATAAATATTCGGCAGTAAATTTATTTTCAAAATTTTCAACATCGTCATAAGCTTGAGAGCGGCGCTGCACCATTTGTTCATCCCAGGCTTCCAATTCTTTGATCAATGCATTCCCTTCTGAAATTAATGTGGCATTTTTGTTGTTTTCCTTCATATCTTTCAGCAACACAGAAATATCATCTTGTGCAGTTTTTAAGGTGTTTACCAGTTCGTGCATTTCGGTTACATTCTTTTCTACTTCATTCATAAAAGAATCATATTCAGCATATTTAGCAGGAGAGATGTTATAAGAATTATTATCATTTATAACCATCTGTTTTTCAATAGATTGATTGTCATAATTTAAAGTAGCTGTATAAGTTCCTGGAATTACTTTATGGCCTCCAAAACCAGCTTCAATATAGACCCCAGGAACGCCAGGAACAATAGCATGCTGCATATTCCAAACAAACCTATTTAAACCTTCTTTCTTAGAAAGTACGGGATCTGGGGGAGCGCTACCCCCGTTATGTGGGATATAACTCTCATCTTTGGTAGATGTGTAGGTGTTAATTACTTTTCCTTGTGCATTCGTTATGGTAAGCGTTATGTCTTTATCATCTGAAACGGTTGGCAGATAGTAATAAAGCTCCACACCATTTACTGGATTTACACCTTCAAAATCCTGCATTCCATTAAAGGAATCCCTAGACATAGCACTTCCCCAATTTCCGTAAACAATAGGTTCTGGGGTATAGAGCTTAAAATCTTTGTTATTTTGCTGAAATTGAGAAACCAATGAGAGATTATCTAAAATCCAAAAAGAGCGTCCTGATGTAGCAACAATTAGGTCGTTTCGGTGTACTTTAAGATCTGTAATAGGAGTAACAGGCAAATTAAGCTGAAAAGATTGCCAAGAAGCGCCGTCGTTATAAGATATATAGATGCCTTGTTCAGTACCGGCATATAGCAATCCTTTCGTCTTTTCATCTTCACGAACCACTCTTGTATAAGCACCATTAGGAATACCGCTGCTTATATTGGTCCAGGTTTTTCCGTAATTGGTACTCTTGTACAAAGCTGGCGTATAATCTCCCAGTTTATATTTGGTAGTAGCAATATATACGGTAGCAGGGTCGTGGGGAGAAACTTCAATAGCATTTACCAGTGTTTCGCCTAGGTTTTTTGGCGTGATGTTTTGCCAGGTCTTGCCATTATCCTGTGTTATATGAACATAGCCATCGTCACTACCACTATAAAAAACACCTGCTGTATGGGGTGATTCTACCAAATAGCTTAAGGTTCCATAACTTTCGGCACCAACGGCTTCATTGGTATAAGGACCCCCTCCTTTACCTTGTTTTTCATCAATATCACGTGTTAAGTCTGGTGAGAATTCGGTCCAGGTTTTTCCAAGGTCTGTAGATTTTAAAACTAACTGCGCTCCGTGATAGATGGTTTGCGGTTGGTGTTGTGACCATACAATGGGTGCGTTCCAGTTGTAGAGATACTTCATATCACGCGCCGCTCTTCCCAGATACTGAATAGGCGCAGCCATTATTTGTGTGCTCGCTTTGCTTTCCATATCTAACACTTCAATAGTTCCTAAGTAACTGCCACCTACTGTTAGTTTCGGGTTGTCTTTATCGAATGCTAAAAAAGCACTTTCTCCACCAGCTGCTGCAGACCAATCGCTTTGAGAAATACTATGACTTCCCGGACTCATACTTGCAATTTTAACCGAAGTATTATCCTGTTGCCCTCCGTAAATATTGTATGGATATAAATTATCTACATTAATTCTATAAAATTGTGCAGTAGGCATAATATCCTGGGAAGACCAGCTTTCGCCAAAATTGAAGGAAACGGCTGCGCCACCATCGTTGGCAATTACCATGTTTTTTGAATTGTTGGGATTAATCCACAAATCGTGATAATCTCCGTGAGTTCCTGTAATCCTATCCCATGTTTTTCCTCCATCTTTGGATCGAAGGGCAGGCGCGCTTAAAACATAGACAGTTTCGTCGTCATTGGGATCAATAAACAATTCTATATAATACCAGGCACGTTGTGTCAACCTATTATCGCCGCTTACTTGCGACCAACTTTTTCCTGCGTTATTAGAAACATACAAACCGCTTTGATCGGTTTGGGTATCGCTTTCAATAAGGGCATAAACTTTATTGCTATTACTTCGGCTCACGGCAATTGCCATTTTACCTAACTCTTTTGGTAGCCCTTCTTCTAAACGCTCCCAAGTTTCTCCTGCATCCATGCTTTTATATAGACCGCTACCTTCGCCACCACTTATAATTTTCCAGGGAGTACGTTGGTGGTGCCACATAGCCGCATACAATACTTGGGGATTGTTATAATCCATAGATAATTCTGATGCCCCTGTAAAATTGTTTACAAATAATGTTTTATTCCAGGTAGTACCACCATCGGTAGATTTGTAAACACCGCGATCTGCGGTTGGACTTGGGTACTTGCCTTGAGCCGCTACATACACAATATCTGGATTGGATGGGTGGATGATGATCCTAGAAATTTGCTCGGTTGGAGTTAAACCAATATGCTTCCACGTTTTTCCAGCATCGGTAGATTTATAAACCCCATCTCCATAGGAGGTCATTACTCCACGAATAGCGTGTTCTCCCATTCCCACATACACTATATTAGGATTGCTTTCTGAAACCGCCACAGCGCCCACGGTTCCTGTTTTAAAGAAGCCGTCGCTTATATTATTCCAGTGAGCGCCAGCATCTTCGGTTTTCCAGAGTCCGCCACCTGTAGTACCCATATAATAAGTGAGAGCATCGCCCACCACCCCAGAAGCGGCTACCGAACGACCCCCACGGTAGGGACCAATGTTTCTGTATTTCATTGGTGCGAAATAATTTTCGGCTTGTTGGCCAACAACAGTAAGGGTTACTAATAGAAATAATAGAAGGGAATAAGTGTGTTTCATCTTTTTTTGTTTGGTGCTTAAAATTAAAGGAAAACAAATAAAAAATACAAGTTAAATTGAGTAGTGGATGTTAAAATTTCAGGAGAGGTATATACTTGGTCAAATCCTATTTAATATATTTATTAAAATTTTGTTAATTATAGCTATAAATCGTATACGATATACGATTTTTGATAAATGATTGAAAAGATTAACTATAGAGATCAAGTTAGAGAATATCTTTTACAACAAATGAATAAGGGAAGTCTTTCACCTGGAGATAATATTTCCCTTGCACAATTGTCTAGAGAGTTACATATAAGTGTTACCCCTATTAGAGAAGCTTTATCACAGCTTCAGCAAGTTGCTTTAGTAGCAGCAATTCCAAATCGAGGTTTTATTATTCCGGAAATAGATACTACAACTATAGCACACTCATACGAACTTGTTGCTGCTATAGAGAGTTTGGCAGTAGAGCATATTATTTTTGATACATACCAACTGAACAGGCTTGAAGAAGTTCAATTGGAGCTAGAGAAAACCGAAACACCCTTAGAACGGTTGCAAGCTGATATGAAGTGGCATAAAACTTTGATAGCTGAATATCATAATCCATTAGCACAGCAATTGTTGAGTGATTTGAAGGTGAAAATTTTCTTTTTTGAAAAATATTTTATGAATATTCAACAATATCATATCGCTTCAGAGACACATCATAGAAAGATAATTCGTGCGCTACATCAAAATGACAAAATGGAGGCAATAGTTCTCTTAAAGAAAAATTGGATGCTAATTTTAAAGTTTATAAAAAATGAATAGACACAAGATTATAACAATTGTACTACTCAGCATAGCTTCTTGTAAAGCCCCAATTAAAAGGACTTTAAGTGATAGCAATCATTTAAGTGCTCATCCAGTAAAAATAGCAAAGTTGTTTGTTCCAGGTATTATCTCTACTGATCATTCTGAATTTGACATTATTTTTACAAAAGACAATAAAACAGTTTATTTTACGAGAAGAGTGGGTGATGGTAAACAAAAAATATACACTTCTCATTACACAGGCACTAGCTGGAGTACTCCTAAGATTACTTCATTTTCGACAGATCGTGATGAATATCCAAATCTAACACCCGACGGTAAAACCATCTATTTTGGAAGCGCCCGGCCTATTCATGATTGTCCAAATAATGGGAATTTCGATACAAATGTATGGCGAACCGATTTTAAGAATGGGGATTGGACTACCCCCGTAGTATTGCCCTATTATTAATAATGTACAATCTGAAGGAGAAGAATGGCCTGTTAGTAATGAAAATCATTTTAGCACGCACGATGGTAAAACATTTTACCTATGTACTATGCTTCCAGGGGAAGCGGGTATAGATCTATACCAAACTACCAGAATGGATTCGGGGTTTACAAAGCCAGAGAAAATGAGCCCAGCTATCAATGATGAGAAAGCCTGGGAATATGCACCTAAAATCACTCCAGACGGTCAATACCTTATTTTCCAGGCATATGGTAGAGCAGATAGCGCTGGTGGGGACGATGTCTATATTTCAAAAAGAAATGCTGATGGAATCTGGCAACCTTCTAAAAACATAGGTCCTTTGGTAAATTCGAAGGGAAATGAATGCCCAACGGGAATGACTTCCGATGGAAAATACTTTTTCTTTACCAGACAACGTGCTGTTACTTCCGAAGATGAAAACCCCGTAAGTGATATTTATTTTATTGAAACTGAAGTACTAGAATTAGAAAATCTATTTTAATTATGAAAAAAATACTCTTTATTGCTATAATGCTAGCAGTAGTAAGCAATTGCTATTCACAAATTGATACACTCCGGCAAAGAATGGTTTCTATGAATGATACCTATGAAAAGCCTTATAAAGTTGGAAGTGTATATTATGAAAAAGATGAGCAAACACCCTTTACAGGGGTATTGTATGGAAAATATAGCAATGGAAAGTACCTTTCAATTCAGGAATATAAAAATGGGATAGGCAACGGAATCTGGATAAATTATTATGAAAATGGAAATCGTAAGGAAGTGGGTACTTATAAGAACAATTTAGTTGAAGGCGCTATTAAACAGTATTACAAGGATGGAACCCTAAAAGCCGAAGGCACCTATAAACATTGGAGAAAAAAAGTGGGAACTTGGACCTATTACAACAAGGATGGTAGTATCCAGAAAAAAAAATCTTATTAAAATTCTATCTTAAAACATTAAATTAGATTTATTTCAGTTAAATAAAACCTAAACGTAACCGTCATCTTATTTCAAAATCATAGTTTAAGCTAGTAAATAAAAAAATAAATATGAGTAAAGTAAAAGCATACGGAGCCAAAGAGCAAAAAGGAGATCTAGCACAAATGACCATTGAACGTAGGGAGTTACAACCAGACGATGTACACATTAAAATAACTTACTGTGGTGTGTGCCATAGCGATATCCATACCGTGAACAATGATTGGGGAAATTCTAAATATCCAGTAGTTCCTGGTCATGAGATTATTGGAAGAGTGGAAGCTGTTGGAGAAAATGTCTCTAATCATAAAAAAGGTGATTTAGTAGGTGTCGGATGTATGGTAGACTCTTGCCGTAATTGTAGCGCCTGTGAAGACGATCTGGAACAATTCTGCGAAAAAGGAATGGTTGGCACCTATAATGGTCCTAATAAACATCTGGGCGGTCATACCTTTGGTGGATATTCTCAAGAAATTTTAGTAGATCAGTATTACGTACTTTCAATTCCCGAAAATTTAGATGAAAAAGCTGTAGCACCACTATTATGTGCAGGAATTACAACTTATTCTCCATTGGCACACTGGGGGGTAAAAGATGGGGATAAAGTGGGCGTTATTGGTTTAGGCGGATTGGGCCATATGGGCATTAAAATTGCTGCAGCGATGGGAGCAAAGGTAGTTATGATTACTACCTCTCCAGATAAAGCGAGCGATGCAAAACGTTTGGGAGCAGATGAAGTTCTTATTTCCAAGAATGAAGATGATATGAACAAACACAAAGGTTCGTTTGATTTTTTACTAAATACAGTTCCAGTTGGTCATGATATAAATCCGTATTTAGAATTACTAAAACGTGATAGCACTATGGTAATGGTAGGAGCCATTGAACCTTTAGAACCTATGCACGGAGGAAACCTTATCATGGGAAGAAAGCGTGTAGCTGGTTCTTTAATTGGGGGCATCAAAGAAACACAAGAAATGTTAGATTTTTGTGGTAAACACAACATTGTGAGCAATGTAGAAATAATAGATATGAAAGAAATTAATAAAGCCTACAAACGTGTGCAGGATAGCGATGTAAAATATCGATTTGTAATAGATATGGAGTCGTTACATTAAAAAGATCCTTAAGAATTTTAAATAAAACCCTGATACATCTAGTATGAGGGTTTTTTGCTTTGGTGTTTGTCGCATTCTTTTAAAACTAAAATCTGTTAATTCAAATCTAAGATTACAACTTCAGAAGTAATTTGTTTAAATTTATATCCTTACCAATTTTTAAATAATATTTATGAATTCTACTTTACAATATGCCAAATTTTTACTCTTATTTTTAAGTACAACCGCATTACTTGCACAGGATTTTGATGCTTTCCAATACAGAAATGTAGGGCCATTACGAGGAGGTCGCGTTACCGCAGTTACAGGCATTCCGGATATTCCAGGCACATTTTTTTTAGGTGCTACTGGAGGTGGTGTATGGAAATCTGACGATTACGGAACTACATGGTATAATGTCTCAGATGGTTTTTTTGAAACTCCCTCTATTGGTGCTATTGAAGTGGCTCCAAAAAATCCGAATATTGTATATGTAGGAACAGGCTCAGATGGTTTAAGAAGTAATGTGATTAGTGGAAAGGGAGTCTATAAATCTGTAAACGGTGGTACCTCGTGGGAAAATATTGGACTTAAAGATGTTGGCCAGATTGGCGCTGTTGAAATTGATAGAAAAGATCCAAATGTAGTGTATGTAGCTGCCATTGGTAATGCGTTCAAAAATAATAAAGAACGGGGAATTTATAAAACGGAAGATGGTGGAAAATCATGGAAACAAATACTTTTTGTTTCAGAAGAGACTGGATTTTCAGATTTAGAAATACATCCTAAAAAAAATGATTTGATCTATGCAGCAGCCTGGAAAGGACAACGCAAACCCTGGACCATTATTTCAGGAGGAACAAATGCTGAAGGTGGCATCTATAAATCTAAAAATGGTGGAAAAGATTGGGAAAAATTGAACAATGGCTTACCACAAGGACTCATTGGCAAAATAGACTTGGCTGTTTCAGCAGACAATCCGAAATTACTCTATGCCATCATAGAAGCTGAAGGTGATGATAGAGGCCTCTATAAATCTGAAGACGAAGGAAAATCCTTTGTTCACGTTTCAGAAGATATTAGGTTGGTAAACCGTCCTTTTTATTATACCAACGTAGAAGCAGATCCCAACAATGCAAATATTGTTTTCTCTATGGCAAACCCGGGATTAAAATCGGTTGACGGTGGTACAACCTGGAAATATTTTGAAGTACCGCACGGAGATAACCATGATATTTGGTTAAACCCAAACAATTCAGAGTTGCTGATTCAAGCCAACGATGGTGGTGCAAACGTATCTCATAATGGCGGTAAAACCTGGTCTACACAATTTAATCAGCCTACAGCAGAGTTGTATCAGGTTGAGGTAGACGACCAGTATCCGTATTGGTTATATGCCGGGCAGCAGGATAATAGTTCAACCATTGCAGTTCCTAGTTTTCCACCTAGCTCCGTACAGAACCCAGAAACAGGATGGCTTATAAATACGGGTGGTTGTGAAACAGGACCTGGAGTTCCTAAACCCGGAGACCATAACATTGTCTATGCCAATTGTAAAGGTAGGTTTAGTGTATTCGATAAACGCACAGGAACTGAAAAGGGCTATTATGTAGGAGCTTCCAATATTTATGGACACAATCCCAAAGATCTGGAATATCGTTTTCAGCGTGTATCGCCCATACATGTATCGCCGCACAATCCAGATGTGGTGTATCACGGGTCGCAATTTTTACATAGAACAACAAATGAAGGGTTGGCTTGGGAAACGATTTCGCCAGACTTAACAGCCTTCGAAGCCGATAAACAAGTAAATTCTGGAGCTCCAATTACCAGAGATATTACTGGAGAAGAATATTACAGCACGCTCTATTCCATACGGGAATCTCCGTTAGTTGAAGGTTTAATCTGGACTGGGTCCAATGACGGGGTGATCTCGGTCACTAAAGATGGCGGAGAAACGTGGACAAATGTAACACCTTCTGGTCTTCCCAAAGGAGGAAGGGTAGAATCTGTAGCGCCCTCTCATTTCAACGCTGCCAAAGCATATATTGCAATAGACATGCATTTATTGGGCGATGCCAAACCTTATCTTTTTAAAACTGAAAATTACGGACAATCGTGGGAATTATTGAGCGATGGGAGTAACGGGATTCCTTTAGATTTTACTACTCGGGTGCTTCGGGAAGATCCTGAACGTGAAGGTTTGTTGTATGCCGGAACCGAATTCGGTGTGTTTATTTCATTTAATGATGGGCTTAGCTGGGTATCATTTCAGCAAAACTTACCTGTAACACCAATTACCGATCTTAAAATTTTTCGGGGAGATCTAATTTTGAGTACTATGGGACGTGGTTTCTGGATTTTAGATAATATCACCGCCTTACGTCAGCCAGAAATTAATACGTTGAATACTAGTGCTGTGTTATTTAAACCAGACACTATTATTCGGTATCGTTATCCAACAATTCGTGGTGTTTCAGGTTTGCAATATCCAAGCACCAGTGTAAACATAGATTATTATCTTCCGAAGGACTACAAAGGCAGTGTACAACTGGATATTCTAGATGAAAATAGACAGAATATCACCACCATTTTAAGCGATAGCACTTTGCTGAAAGCGTTAGCCGCATCTGCAATTAAAATAGACACCACTAAAACGGAAGTACAAGAACAAGAGGGGGTAAGCGAAGTAACTATCGTTGAAGATATGCAACTAAGCCAGATCTTTAGATATACTGATGAAAAATTAAGTTCTAAACCTGGTTTGCATCGATTTGATTGGGATTTGAAACAACGCGGTGCCTGGGACAAAGATATTAAAAGACGCTACAAAAGAGGTCCAATGGTTGCACCTGGAAATTATATAGCAGTACTAACAGCTGGTGGGCAAAAACATGAAAAGTCTTTCAGCATTGTACCAGACCCAAGAGTGCTAGACGAAAATTTCACCGTTGAAAATATAAAAGAGCAGTTGGCTTTTCAAAATAAAGTACTCTTACTACTTTCTGAAGCAAAACAATTGCAAGCAGACTTAGAAACACAACTAAAAGAATTAAAATCCGAAGAGGCAATTCCAGATCCTAGTATGATTTCAAAAACTGAAAATACTTTACAACAACTTAAAAATGCCGAAGGCGCCTATCCACAGCAAATGCTTGTTTCCCAAATCGAATATCTACTAAATATGGTAAGTGGAGCAGACCAAATGCCAGGAGAGGAGGCAGAGGATAGGTATTCAATTTTAGAACAAGAGGTAGCTCAATTAAAAAGATAGCTAGCATATTATTTTAGATTCTGTTACTTTTAGAAAAAAATTGAACCTATGAAAACAAACAAACTATTTTTAATGGTTGGGTTATTATGCCTCGCCACAACATTACAAGCGCAGCATACTTTTTCTATTGTAGCCGTAGATCCTTTAACAGGGGAAATTGGTAGTGCAGGAGCGACTTGCCTTGATATTGACGATCTTGGTGGGGAAGAGGGCGCTTTGGTAATAAGCGATATAATTTTAGGCATTGGTGGTATAATCACACAAGCCGCCTGGAATCCTACAAATCAGGTTGCCGCAAGGGAGCGAATGGAATTAGGAGATAGTCCGCAGGAAATAATCGATTGGTTAGTAGCCAACGATCCTGCACCAGGAACTATTGCTTCCAGACAATATGGAGTGGTAGATTTAATTGGTGGAGTAGGAGGCAACCCTAGGAGTTCAGGATATACGGGTATGAGTAATAGTCCCGTTGCCAACCATATTACAGGTCCTAATTATTCAATACAGGGAAATATTTTGATTTCCCAAGCGGTTCTGGACGATATGGAAACAGCGTTTTTAAATGCAACAGGAACCTTAGCCAATAAATTGATGGCTGCAATGCAAGGCGCAAAACGTATAGGTGCAGACAATCGCTGTACTAGTAACCAAACAAGTTCTAAATCGGCTTTTCTAAGAGTTGCCAAGACAGAAGATTTATATACCAATTACGGACATCTTACTGTAGATCTTAATGTAAGTAAAACAGATTTTGCCGAAGACCCTATAGATTTTTTACAAACAACTTACGATTTTTTCTTAAACAATCCTGGAACTACGTGTAGCGACACCGTAAATCAATTTCCGTATGTAGAAAGTTTTGAAACAGATCTAGGCCTTTGGGAGCAAAACGATATAGAATTGTCCCAGGTAGGTAATACAGATTTTGACTGGACCCGAAATTCTGGGGAAACTCCAACACCAGCTACAGGACCAACAACTGCAATTGATGGAGATTTTTATTTGTATACTGAAGCTAGTGGGGGTAACGTAGGTTTTCCTACCAAAAGAGCTGTTTTAAATAGCCCATGCTTCGATTTTTCTGCAATTACAGAAGCTAGTTTTGTTTTTAACTATCATATGCTTGGAAACAATACAGGAAATCTAGCGGTTCGCGTGAACGATGGTACTGGCTGGAATACAATTTGGTTATTGGATGGAAGCCAAGGCGACCAATGGAATACAGCAAATATAGATCTTTCAGCATACGTTGGACAGACCATTCAAATTAGGATGGATAGTACTACGGGTTTAGGGGAACGCAGCGATGTTGCTATAGACAATATTCGTGTTCTTTCTGAAATTTTAGGAGTATCTGAACAGGTATTAAATGCTGTTTCTGTATATCCTAACCCTACTAGTAATACATTTACAATTACTGCCCCAAATAATATCATTTCGAAAGCTACAGTGTACGATGTAAATGGAAGAGTGGTAGCACAACAAACATTTAATAATACAACTAACTATCAAGTTAATATTTCAGCTTTGAGAGCGGCGCTTTATTTTGTGAAAATTGAAACTGAAGCAGGTGCTGTTTTTAAAAGAGTGGTGAAAAAATAAATATTTATACCTAAACTGCAAAGGTTGTTGCACTAGCTAGTTTTAAAAACTTTGGTGTAACAACCTTTTTTAATTACAAATCATATCAATTAGTTTAATCGAGTTCATCGTATCCCAAATAGGTTTTTCAAATTGGGCTGGTGAAAATCTAAATACAACTACTGTTTTCTGTTTTGCCTCACAAAAATGCTGTGTAGCGCGTACATGTAAAATCATCATCTTTTTGGTGGACCTACCTTCGTACAACCTAATTTTACCAGTATACTGAGATGTATTTTCAACTTCATCAGATTTTATAAATAGGGCATTGGTGGGCAGAATGGTTTCGCCGTTCTTTATATTTCGTATGTCCATTAAGCCATCAAAATAAATTTCAAGGTATGCTTCAAAGTTGGACGGGGTTAATGGAGCTTCTGCTGTTACATTCCACGCAAAAACATAAGACCAAAACTCTGGACTTTCTTCTGTTGACCAGCCTTTCGGAAAAATAGCTTCTTCATAGCCTTCCAATGGAATTTCCTGCGCAAAACCAATGGGAAATGTAAACATTTCTGAACCCCAGTTTGTTTCTAACAATTTTTTATGTTCGGTTTCCTGTGCATTCATAAATAATGAAAGAAACAGGAGGGATGTGATAGTTATATATTTTAACATTGTGTACGTTCTTAGAATTGTAAAATTACATCAAACTCAATAGCTTCAGAAATAGCGTGATCTTTTAGGTTGTTGTTATGGTTAATTCCCCAACGAGTTCTGTCTATTTTAAACTGAGTTGTTATTTGATTGGTTTCAGCAAAGGCAATCCCCCAAAACTCAACAGCTTGTGTAGTATCTTTAATAGTTAGGTCTGCTATAAATTGATGCATATTATTTTCAGCATGATAGATTACTGAAATAATTTTTAAATGTGCTTTCGGGTATTTATTTACATAAAAAAAATCTTTATTTTTTAAGTGATCTACGGGACCTTCTCTGGCTTCTTCATACTCGGGATTTGTAATACTTGTCATGTCAATACTAAAACTTCCACCAATAATGGATTCATTTTCAGTAGTAAGTTCTCCCTTCAAAAATTTTACTGTGCCCTTGTGTTCGCTCATTTGGAACATATAGGAACCTTTCCAGATAATTGTACTTTTTTCGGTTTGTAACTGATACGTTTTTTGTGGTTGTGCAGTACAGGATAGACTGGCTAAAATGATGAATGTAAAAATTATGTTTTTCATAATGTTATATTTTCTGCTAAACTAAGATCGGTCTCATTTAAAAAGTGTCAAAAGAATGTAAAAGAAGTGTCAACAGCTGTGAAAAGTGAGTAAATTGATTGTTATTTGCAGTAATGAATCAAAAATTCCTGAAATACAATTCTTTTTTATGCCTAGTACTTTTGCTTTTAGTAGTTTCATCATGCCAGAAAGATGACACTTCACTTGCACCAGAAGAACTAAAAGTTGCACTTCGTTCTGTGGGAAACCAATTATTGATCTCTCAAAACGATACCACTTCGGTTGTTTTACCTGTGGTTCAAAAAGATGCCAATCTATATGAAATTTCTTTTGAAGAACCTCTTTCGTTTGATCCAGCAGATTTAAATACAATACTTTCCGCTGCCATTGAAAAATCCAATTTACCCAGTGATTATTTAGCTGAGGTTTTAAAATGTGACGATAGGGAAGTGGCCTACAGTTTTAAAATAGCGAATGAGACCGAAAAAAATATTATTCCCTGTGGTGGAAGGATTATTCCGGAAGGTTGTTATACTATACAGGTGAAGTTTACTGCTAGTGCTGTTGCTTCAACAAATGCCACCTTATTTTATGTGCTGGTCTTTTTAGTGCTGGCATTTTTGGGATTTGTGTTTTATAGTAAATATCATGTCTATCATTCAGAAAAAGGCACTGTAACTGGTACAAGTTTGGGACATTTCAGCTTTTATCAAGACCAGAGTAAACTGGTGAAAGAAGCACAGGAAATTCCACTAACGCAAAAGGAATGTGAGCTATTAGCCATTTTTATTGAAAATGTAAATCAGATAGTAAAACGCGAAGAACTCACTAAAAGAGTTTGGGAAGATAACGGCGTTATCGTAGGCCGAAGCCTCGATACTTACATTTCTAAACTGCGCAAGAAATTAGAGGGCGATGATAGCATAAAAATTTCCAACATTCATGGAGTAGGATATAAGCTGGAAATTAATACGGCATTTTAAAAATCAAATGGTAGTTAGATACCCAAACTATCGCTCATTGTTACCCACTGTACAAGGACAATCACTTATGGCTTGAAGGAAATCAAGACCGATGGTAATTGAATGCGTACCAGAGTTATAATTTGTGAGCTCATTTAAGGTAATTTGATATGCGTATGAAAAGTACACAATTGATTTCTTGACACCAACCATAGGTCCAATACTTAAAGGTTTCATTATTTGATCATTTAAAAACCGATAGGAACCGCCTACCCAGAAATAATCATTGTCCCTATTAAATTTACGGTACTTTAAATTAATATCTGTACTGGATCGTTGATCACTTGCAAATAACTGATAGAATACAGAGGGTTCTAATTGTGAATAATTCTTACTTTTAACCACATATCCTGAATAGAGTTGGAAGTTTAATAAGCTTTGTGGTTCAAAACCAGTAAAATTTTCTGTATCCTTATTCAGTAAATTATTAGCATTAAAACTCAGAAAAAAAGTATTCAGCCTATAGAGCGCACCTACATCGAAATTAATATTTGTAGACTTTCGATCATCTCTTATACTTGGATCTATAATTGGGATATCGAAAGTTGTTTCAAAATTTTCAATATCAATTCTAAAACTATTCATATTGTACGATAATCCTAGCGATAAATACTGCTTCGTTTTATAATCGAGGATAAGATGGTGTGCATACGATATTTTAAAACCCTGCTGTCTTGTATTTCCATTTTTATCATTATACATAGAAAAGCCCACTCCTGTTTGATTTGCTATCCTGATATCTGCATAAAGTGCCTGGTTTTGAGGTGCATTCTTTATTCCCACCCATTGCATCAACCCATTAGCTCGAATTCTGAAATTATCTCCAATGCCTGCAAAGGTAGGAGATACAACAAAGTCATTATCGGCTAAGTATTGACTAAATACAGGTAAATTTAATTCTTGCGAATGACTTTGGATTGCCATTAAGACCAGTATATATTTTATAATTTTTCTCATAAGAGTAGGTTTATTTAGGGGATTACTGCTATTAAAAATCTTTTATCTATAAAGGGTGAAATGGCCAACAAATTCTTTACTGTTACCGTTATTCAGATTTACAACAAACCAATAGTCACCCGTTGGTAACTCCTGACTGTTATACCTTCCGTCCCAGGCTTCTCCTACTCGAATAATAGCTACTTTACGACCATAACGGTCATAGATAGAAGTTTCTATATTCGGATAATCTTCCGCACAACCTGGAGCCCAGGTATCGACGACACCATCATTATTTGGAGTAAAGTAATTAGGAATACAGATAGGGATATATTCCAAAAAGATAGTTGCTTCAGCAGTACAACCACTACTATCTGTAACAATAACAGTATAGGTTCCTGTTTCTGTTATCTCGAATATGCTGGTTGACCCATAATCCACATCATTCAGAGTGAATTGATTACCTCCTGTACCTCCATTAGGAATTGCGATAATTTCATTTAATTCGCCAGCTTCCAATACCAGTGTTAGAGGCTCAAAGGATTCAATGTCGAAAAACTCCGTAGACTGGATACAACCATTTGTATGTCTTACTAGTATATAGTTGTCTTTACTTGGTGGGAGATTTGTAAATACATTACTAGTTTGATATGGACCTCCATTTAATGAATAATCCAACTGAGTAAGGTCTGTGTTACTTTCATCCACAGTGACAGTCACTATATTTCCTGAAACATTGTCGATACAAATATATTCAACTTCCACAAGAGGGTTGATGAGAGCAGCTTCCGGGAAGGTGATATTCCATTCAGATTCACAGCCTTCACTGTCGCGTATATAAACAGTATGATCGCCTCCTCCTAAATTGTTAAATTCGAAAGTTCTTTGGTCAATAGCTCCTGTAATATACTGCCCATTAGGATCGTCTAGCGCAACACTGTACGGAAGTGTACCACCAAATATTTCAATACTGAAAGAGCCATCTACATCACCCTCACAAATTTCAGGGAAAATGGAATCTGGGACAATTGAAAGTTCTACAGCATCTGGTTCAGTAATATCAAAATTAAAAGTAACAAAGCAACCTAACTCATCCTGTACAATTACATCATAGTTTCCTGGAGGTAAATTGTTAAAAATAGAAGTGTCGAAAAATTGATTCAGGTTAGGAGAAATCGCATACTTAATAACACCAGTTCCTCCACTCGCAGTAATGGTTATAGAACCATTATTTTCTCCGTTACATCTTACGTTATTTACTATGTAATCAACATCAAGTGATGTATTAGGTTCGGTAATAGTTATTGTATCTGAAGTTGCATTACAATCGTCGCTTACAACATATACCACATAAGTACCTGCTGGTAGTCCTGTAAATACTCCTGGACTTGGCTGATTTGCAGGAATGGTATTTCCCGCAGTGTCTTGCAGGATGTACACATAATTTCCTAATCCACCTTGGGCAGTAGCTGTAATGACTCCGTTGTTATCGCCCACACAATTAATTGTAGGATTTGTTGAATCCAGAAGTACTGTTAAGGTGGGTAGCGGATCTATGGTAATATCGTTTGAAGCATCCGAAATACAACCATTGGCATCTCTTACATAATAGTTGTATGTACCTACAGGTACCGGGAAGCTTATGGATGTAGTAAACGAACCTAAAATAATACTGAAATTAGAAACATCACTATACTCATAAGGTCCAGTTCCTCCTGTTGCGCTTAACGTGAGGGTTGACTCTGTTAAACATGTCTGCGTACTTTCCACAACTAGTGCAGGGGAAACTTCAGTAGGCTGATCTATAGTTATATCTAACGAGATAAACTCACAATCATACCCATCGGTAATTCTTACCTGGTATACGCCTGCTCCCAAATCTGTAAATATGTTTGAAGCTTGGGGACCTGAAACACTAATAGTAGGCGAAAGTGTGATAAGTGTATAAGTATAATTTGATCCTTGTCCACCCGACACAAGCGTAGTCGTTATGGATGCATTTTGATCACCAAAACAGGACAATTGTGTTGTACTCGGAGTAAAAATGGCAGTTATAGGAATAGGGGCATCCAATATTACTGTATCGGGTGTAATACATCCTTGCGCATCTCTCACGTTTACAGTATAGGTACCCGCTCCTAAACCAGTAAAGGTATTGTTTGTGGAGTACGGAACAGTTGCTGTTCCTGTTAGTTCATACTCATAAGGGGGTGTTCCACCAGTGGCAGTTGCAGTAATAGTTCCACGGTCGTCTGTACAGGTTACATTCGATGTTTCCAATGCCTCCAGCAACAATGGAGCTGAAGGAGAATCAATATTGACTACGTTTGAAATAGCATCACAAAAAGGTGTATCTGTTTCAATAACAGCAACACTATAATTTCCAGAAGGTAATAAAGTAATCAACTGTGGGTCCGATGCTGTATTTGTAGCAACAACTGGCCCAACAGGAACCCCCATACCGTCTAGTAATTGATATGTATAATTTCCTGTGTAGCCATTAATGGTTAATTCTAATTCACCTTGGGCATCACCAAAACAACTATTATCTACAGTAGGTACAAGCACCGCATCTATTGAGTCGAAAGGGTCTACAACTAGGGGAAGTGTTAAGAAGTAACAATTGGTGTCAAGATCATTTACTTGAAAATAATACGTTCCTGGTCCTGAGATAGGGAAAATTGGAGATGCCTGTGGCGTACCACTGGGCAATAGCTGGTAGGTAAAGTTTCCAGATCCACCCGTCACAGTAATTTCAACAGAACCTGTATTGTTACAATCAATTGGTGTTACTTCGGTAAAAGCTGTTGCAGTAATTGTTGGTAACGGATTCACAACCACTATATCTGTAGCAACACACCCATTATCATCTTTGGCATATATTGAAATATTTTGTACTGTGCCAGTATCAATAATATCGAATGTATTGGTTGTAAAATAATTGATACCATTGATACTATAAAGATATGGAGGAGTGCCTCCAACTTCAGTAATCGTTAAGATAGCTGTGTTTATTGAATTATCTGGCGCACAGGCAAAATCTGTCACCATACCAGTAACTGCTAAAAGGGCTGGTTCTCCAATAATAGCGTCTTGAGCAGCAACACAATCCCTTCCTGAAGTAACTTGTACTGTATAGGTACCCGCTGGTAGGCCTGTAAAGATGTTAGAATTTTGTTGGGGTCTAATTATAGGTGCTGTAATTTCATATAGATATACAGGATTGTCGTTTCCTGGTAAAAGATTAACAGTAATAACACCATCGCTACCTCCGTTACAATCTACATCTGTTGTACTAGTTGTAAATGTAACTGGTGTTGCAGCATCTAAGGTTACGTCCACATCTGTATCACAGGTAGTTGTAACATCTGTAATTGTGATGGTATAGGTGCCTGATGGTACTCCAGAAAACACATTTCCAGTAAGAACAATTGATGGTGGATTTGGCGTAATACTATAGGTATAGGTTCCTGAACCTCCATTGGCTGTTACAGTAATTTCACCATCATCATCATCACAACTTGGCGTTGCTGTAACGGCAGGTGTTATTCCTAATGGTGGTTCAATGGTAACAGTCACTAAGTTTCCACAGCCGTTTGCATCTCTAACCTCAATCGTATGTGTTCCAGAAGATAAATTCTGAATGGTAAAAGGTGGCGTTTGTGTTTGGAATGTTCCGCCATCAATACTGAAACTATATGGTGGAATTCCAGCTGTTGGCAGGGTTACATTTATTTCGAAATCTCCTTCATCGGTATCACATTGATTTGAAATAACCGCTGCTACAACTGGTGAAGGATCCATAGGTAGTATGGTTGCTGGGCTTGTAACCACACAACCAAATGCATCTAAAACATGGACGTAATACGTTCCGGCATCTAAGTTAAATACACTAGCATTTGCCCAACTAGGGTCTGTTGCTGGCGGTGATCCAGGTGTTGTGGTTACCTGGTATTGGTATGGTGGAGTACCATTATTACCTACCGCACTAATTACACCCGAGGTAGGATTACAATTTGCATTTTGGTCTACTGAAACAATTAAATCGAGAGCAATGGTTGATTCCGTAATGTTAAATGGTACTGTTGCAATCCCACAGCCTACATTAGGTCCAACAGTTTCAGAAATTAATACAAAATAATTTCCAAAAGGTAAAGGGCCTAAATTGGGAACAGATAGTGTTCCTCCTGCGGGCACCGCTCCAGTTCCATTTATTCCAGTAGTAAGTAAAGTAAGTGAATCGAATATTTCATAGTTTACAATTACTGGAATAGCGTAGATACTATTAATATCAAAAGAAACATTTCCATCTGCACTTCCCGTACACGTAATATTATTTGCTGTAACTGCCGTAGCGGTTAATGTAGAGTTTGTTGGTATGGGTGTTGTAGCAGTTTCGTAATAACTGCACATCGTAGATTCATCATACACTATAAAGGTGTAGGTTACTCCTGGGGTAAGGTTATAGAAAATTGTTGAAGCACTCATGGGTGGGTTTTCAGGTTGCCATGCACCCGCTGGAAGAGGATATACAGTTCCTGGTCCTTGATAAATAGCAAACCAAAAAGGTCCCGTACTTCCTAAAGTTGAACTTACAGTTACTACGGCTTCTCCTCCAGTAATACAATCCACTGACGTATCAATAGTTATGTCTAAATCTGATGGTGGAGAGGCTATTAGTACATCCTGAATTAAGACAGAACACCCATTCGAGTCGATTACGTTTATTTGATATAGTCCAAAATTAATGACACCAAATGTAACTGGTACTGTACCTGTAGCTCCTAAAACGGAATTGGAATAGCCATTGCCAGTAACGTAGTAATCGTAGGGAGCCACACCACCGGTTACGCTATTAATTGTTATTTCGCCTTCTGAAACACCTCCTGGAACACAGGTAAGATCAACAGTGTCGTAATCTACTATAATTGGATCTGGTTCAGTTATAGTTATAGTATCGGTATCGGTACAAGAATTGGCATCGGTTAATGTAATAGTATACGTTCCTGCAGGTAATCCCGAAGTTTGCGTACCATAGTTAGTACCTGTAGTATCGTTGTTTACATTAATAACGAAAGGAGGCGTACCCACAGTTGGATCGAAGGTGATATTAATGGCTCCATTGGAGTCGCCATTACATAAAATATCCTGTGTTTGTGCTATAACGTCTAATGCAGGTAAGGAAATTGGGTTAATCGTTATAATATTCGATTCCGCTATACATCCGCTATTATCTGTAATTTGAAACTGGTATGTTCCTGCTGTACCTGTTGTATACACAAAAGGTGATCCTGTCGCTCCTAAAGGTGTATAGGGTGCTCCAGAGATAGATACAGCATAGCTGAATGGAGCTGAGCCACCAGTTATAGTTCCTGTAATACTAGCGTCTGGTGTTATTGTACAATCTAAGTCGGTTGTTAATACAGCGTTCACAACTAATTGTCGTGCAATTACTTCAGCGGGTAAGGTAATTTCACATCCTAAGGCATCGCGTACCGTAACTATGTATGTTCCTGGTACTAAACCAGTAAAGATATTGCTTGTCTGAAATGGTGCACCATTAAGACTAAATTCGAAAGGTGCAAGACCTGAAGTAACTGTAACTTCTATGGTAGCTCCATTGGTAGCATCATAACAAAGATCAGATATTGGGCTAATTGAAGCCACAACGGGATCTGGAATGGTTAAATCAAAATTTTCTGAAACCGTACAACCATTACTATCTGTTACAGTAGCTGTATAGGTTCCACTTTGTGTTAGGTTTGTAAACGTATTATTAGCTTGAGGAGGTAATACAGTTGCATCGGGTAGGGTAAGTGTGTAAATATTTCCACCCCAACCACCTGAAGCATTAAGTACTACACTACCACTGTCTAAACAAGAGATCGGACTTACGTCCAAAGTCAGCGTTAATGTAGCTGAAGGGCCTTGAATGGTTACCGTATCGGTAGCTTCACAATTTGTGATGGTATCGGTTACAACAATGGTATATGTGCCAGCTATTAATCCTGTAAGTACAATAGGAGAAGTCCCGGCAACAGGTGGATTTCCGTTTATAGAATATACAAAATTGGTGGTACCAAAAACTATAAATTGTGCAGAACCATTGGCATCACCAAAACATTCCACATCATTAATGGGCTGTCCAACTACCGTTATTGCTGGAAGTGGTTGAATAGCATAGGATTCGCTGTAAACACATTCGTTGGCATCTCTAACTTCGAAGGTATACGTTCCAGGGGCCAATCCAGCAAATGTTGTTGATGTCTGATATGGAGTTACTGCTGGCGCAGGGGCACTAATTCTATACTCTAATGGGGCAATCCCACCAGTTGTTCCCGTTATAGTAATTGTTGTTGTATTTGTTGGACAGGTAAGGGGAGTATTGCTAAAAGATAAATCGGTTGGAGGATCTAATGGAAGTATGGTTATTTCATTTGTAACAAATGTACAATCATTCGCATCCTTGATCACTACAGCATAGGTTCCTGGAGTTAGCCCAGTAAAAATAGGACTTGTTTGGAAGTTTATACCGTCTATACTGTACATATAGGGAGGAGTTCCCCCTGTAACGCCGGTAACAGTAATGGTTCCTGTAGAAATACAGGTATAGGGGTCGGTTAGTTCGGCAATACCAAAAATGGGTGTAACAGAGGTTATTGTGATTACTTGAGGATCACTAAAACATACTTGTCCACCAAAGGTATATTCGACTACAACATTATAATTACCTGCTGTAAGTCCTGTAAAAACAGGAGAATTAGAAAAGCTAAGACCACCATTAATACTGTACCTTAAGCTATTTCCGTTGGGATTTGTAACATTAATTGTAATGGTTCCTGTATCCCCTGGATCTGCACATAGGATATCGGTTTTGGTTACATTAAATTCTGGAGGCAATGCAGCTTCTATAGTTATTGTTGTATCGGCACTACAGTTATTAGAATCGACCACAGTGATATTATAAACACCAGCTGTAGTAACAACAATTTCAGGAACAGTTTGAAAAACAGTGGTACTGTTTACAAAATAAAAATACGGCGGCGTACCCCCAACTGGATATACAGTTATTTCCCCGTCTGTACAGGTAAGAGGTTTCGTAATTGCAGCAGTAACTGTGAGGATGGGTGGCTCAATGATCGTGATATCTTCTGAATAGGTACATCCATCTTCTGTTGAAACCGTCGCGGTATACGTTCCGGGGTTTAAGTTTGCAAAAAGATAATTGTTTGAAACTATTGGACCCACACTATTTATAAGTGTTGCACCTTGGTATAAGGCAAAGAAATACTGTGGCCTTACATCATTAGCTGCTAATTGAATATCTCCCTTGTCGCCATTACATAAGGGCTGAATAATATTTGTAGTGACTGTAAATTGTCGCTCTCTCACAAGAATGTCTGGCACGGTAAAAATACATACAGTTCCCGGTACTCCTAATTGTCTTACATATACAGTATATAATCCAGGAGCAGTAACGGTAAAGATGTTACTAGCTTGGTAGGTAACACCGTCAAGGCTATATTCATATCCACTAGGTACATTATTCACAGTAATGGTTCCTGGGGTTGTACAAATAATATCTGTTGCTACAACAGTAGGGTTTAATAGATTTTGATAAACATTAAAATAAAACTGATTGAAACAGCCTCCTTGATAGTTTATGGTGAGCCTAAATTGACCTGCAGTATTTGCTGTATAGTCATTTCCGGTAGCTACTTGATTCCAGATACAACTATTATTTTCATTTGCACAATCTTGGTTAGGAACTGCAGGACAACTACTTTCATCGAGCTGTTCCCAAATAATGGAAATAGCCCCAGCTAAATCAACAGTAAGATCTCTGAAATCATTAATCCCGCATAAAAATATATTAGGTAGTAATTTTCCATCATTAGGACAAATCACAACTTCGTCTGCAAACGGAATAATTGGATTGTTGGTGTTACTTCCAAAAAGCGTTACATTAAATTCTTCAATAATTGATTGACATGGTGCTATGGCTGTATTAAATGAATAATAAGTACCTGTTGCAGTTACGGTTATGGTTTGAGTAGTCCCAATTACAGGAGTACCTGTTGGACTGGTAGACCAGGAATAAGAATCATACCCATTTGCAGCTGTTAAATCTACACTAGCTCCACAGAGTATTTCCTCTTGAGAAAAAAGACAGTCATCAATATCAGCAAGAAAATTGGTTACCTGAGGTGTCAATAAACAACCAGTGTTATTACCGTAACTAGGATCATCTGTAATAAGAAATTGTGGATTTATTACGCTTCTGTACGAAGCAAAGGCTTGATTATTAATAATATTAGTACACGCATCAATTAGTTGTCTGCAGTCGTCTACAACTTGAACCTCAATACGCAATTCAGTAACTGGATCAAATTCTTCAACTAAATAATCTTCTATTTCAAAAATAATTTCTCTTGTAGGAGCATCGTAGCTTTGAACTGTAACCCCAGGGGGTAGTACCAAATCTGTTGGGTGGTTATAAATTATATTAACTGGCAGTATATCCCTAATTGTAAAATCTGTTGCATCATCGTTTCCTACGTTCTGAAAACCTAATACATAATTTAATTCTTGACCTAGATTCACAACTTGACCTCCAATGTTGTTGCCAAATTCATCTTCAACTATTTTTGTGAGAATTATTTTTGGCTCAATTATCTCAACGGAAAATGAAGTCGCAAAGGCCCCGTATCCATCACCACTTGTTGTTAATTTCAAATCGCCCGCTGTTGCATCATTAGGGAGTACTATATTGGATGGATTTGGAATTTTCAGATTGTTTACATCCAGTCCAAGTGTATTTCTACTTGCTGGATTTCTGTCAAGATTATGTACGCCATTATAAGATATCGTAGAATTGAAGAAATTATTAGGTTGATTAATAGCATCACTTAAAATTGTGAAGTTAGCTGAAGTACTTGCCTTAAATTGAAAAGAATCTCCCGTAAGGCCAATATCTCCTTCAAGGGCAGAGACGGCAATATTTGCATTCACAGGATATGGAGCAGGTAACGTTTGAAATCCAGATACAGGAATGTCTAAAGTTGTATTATTCTGAACTCCAGCATATCCATCAAAAAGAGTAATAAATTTACTAGGTAAAATAGGACTTTCATAAATTACAACCAATGTCCATCCAGCTGAACATCCACCCAATCTTCTACCTCTCGTTGCTCTTAAATTTGCTAGTGTATACTCACCATCAGCTTCAGTTAAACCCTGGACTAAATTGGTAACATTTTTATAACAAATGATTGGAGAGTCTTTAAAGGAATCTGTAACGTTAGGACCATAATATTTATATCCATCAAAAATAATATCATCTTCTTCTCCTACTGGATCCGGATTGTTATCAGCAACTAAATCAATAAATCCACCTCCAGGGAGTTTGAATTTAACTTCATTCCAATCTTCAAAACGCGGTGTTCCTTCAAAGGGTAAACTTTGATTCGTAGCTATTTCATTTGGATATACAGATGCCCAGTACAGTCCTGCATATAATATTTTTTTACAACTATT
The DNA here is from genome assembly GCA_963799365.1 of uncultured Flavobacteriaceae bacterium. Classification (GTDB taxonomy): domain Bacteria; phylum Bacteroidota; class Bacteroidia; order Flavobacteriales; family Flavobacteriaceae; genus Marinirhabdus. Next base: position 265,764 of record CAWCWV010000015.1, on the reverse strand, counting down.
GTCTATTGCTAATTCGGCACTGCTGGAACTAAAGATGGAAGGATCACCACCACTAGCCACATTGATATAAATTCCTTCATGATTGTTATTAATTTCGTTGCCATTATAAGGGAGTGGTAAATCCTTAGCCGTTACAATATTATTACCAATAAAAACGATATCTCCTTTAACCCGTATACTACCGTCATCCAGCCTTGGGGTAAATGGAACAGGGAGTTGCGCCAATGCATTTGTACTAAACATTAGAGCGAAAATCAATAAACTAACAGCTACTATTTTACCTACCATAAAATCTTTAGTACTTGACAAAGGTTTATGATTGAAAAAATACGTGCGTTTCTTGAGGATATAACTCACTAGTACACTAAGTATACCAGAAAAAAGTTTTACAACAGTAGGTGTTAAAAACTTTGCATTGGGTTGGGATGGTTTGTTCATAATAGTTTAGTTTCTGATTCAAATTTTACTCCCGGAATCAATTTTAATAGGAGGAGGGGGCTTATAACAAACTATTGTATATTAATTTTCTATTTTAATGATTGACAGCTTTTCAGTAAATGGCTCATTTCCTTTTATTTTTAATGTATTGTTGGCATTCTCAATCGTTTCGTATTTATCGTAATAGATATAATACTTACTTGTATTCACATCATAAAAGAAATCTACATTTGTATGTCCTGAGGCAATAACCTGTGTTAAAAATTCATCCCTTTTTGCAATGTCGCTATGTATTGCAAGCACCAAATAGTAAGCATCTTCTGTATTTTCAACATTTTTCAATATTTGTATGTTTCCACTTTGTTCTTCTCCAAAATCGAAATCGGCTAAGGTTAATGGAGTTTCACTAACTTCAACACCTTTTCGTAGCGCATTGAGAGTAGTTCTGTCTTTTTGATATCTATCTTCCTCATTATCATAAGCTGCGCGTTTGATACGTCGTTTACGTTCAAAGTCTATAGCAACTGAAATCTCTTCCAAAGTAGAAACTAGCTGTGCCTTAGAACGAATCGCTTTTTCTTGTGCTGCTTTTAATTCTGCAAGCGCATTACGGTAATATATGTTGGTCGCATCATTAGGGTCATTTATTAGTTGTACTCTTTCCTGAAGTAAGGCTTCCAACTGGGCAATTTTTCTCTTCTGAGTAATGATGATTTCATCCAAGTTTATAATGATGTCCTCGATGGCAGCATTTTCTTCAGTAATACTTTTGAAAGGGGCAGGTGCTACATAAACTCCTTGTTCACTTAGATCATTTTCTTTTTTAAGGCTCTTTAAGTCTTTATCCTTAATGTCTACCGAGGTTGTTAAATCATTTACTAATCCCTTTTGGGTTATCGCTGAAATTTCTGCTTGATCTACTAAAACGCGGATAGAATTCCCTAACTCATCTTTTGGATTGATAATTAATTGATCGATTGCTTTGCCTTCTGTTTCAAGTTGCTGTTGTGCTTCGGCAGCTAGTCTTGCGTTTTCTTCAGCTTCTGCTTCTAGTTGCTGTTGTGCTTCGGCAGCTAGTCTTGCAGCTTCTTCTGCTGCTAATTGCTGTTGTGCTTCGGCAGCTACTCTTGCAGCTTCTTCTGCTGCTAATTGCTGTTGTGCTTCGGCAGTTAGTCTTGCAGCTTCTTCTGCTTCTAGTTGCTGTTGTGCTTCGGCAGTTAGTCTTGCAGCTTCTTCTGCTTCTAATTGCTGTTGTGCTTGGGCAGCTAGTCTTGCAGCTTCTTCTGCTTCTTGTTGCTGTTGTGCTTGGGCAGCTAGTCTTGCAGCTTCTTCTGCTGCTTGTTGCTGTTGTGCTTGGGCAGCTAGTCTTGCAGCTTCTTCTGCTTCTTGTTGCTGTTGTACTTGGGCAGCTAGTCTTGCAGCTTCTTCTGCTTCTTGTTCCTGTTGTGCTTGGGCAGCTAGTCTTGCAGCTTCTTCTGCTTCTTGTTGCTGTTGTGCTTCGTTAGCTTGTTTTGTTTGATTTTCAGTATCAAGTTCTGTTTTATCTTGGGCGGCTACTCTAGGTATTTCCTCTTTCCAAATATCTGGCATAGTATCTTCAACCTCTTCTGTTGGAGTCGCTTTAGGTTTGATAGACTTTTTCTTTGTTTTTTTCTCGAAGGAAAGTAGCCCCGCTATTTCCTCATCTCTACTATAATCGAAATAATTATTGTTCGGGAATATATAAGCTAAGGTGAATTCGTGTGAGGAACCAAAGTCTGCTAGTCCACCTAATGCTTTTTCATAGTTGTATTCAATCGCAATTTGTGAGGTGATGTTAAGCCCTATACCTGCAGAGGCTCCGTACAAAGAGTTATAACCTCCCTGAACCCAAAAACCTTTGGGAACTGTAAGCATTAAGGTTCCAGAATAAATGGAAGTATCACTTCTTACTTCAACCCTTCCCAAAGCAGAAAATTTACTGCTTTCAAGAAAACCATAGCCTCCCATATATCCTGTATACATGATATGGCCCTGAAGTCCGCGTTTGGGGTTTTCATCTAATAGTTTCGATGTATTGAAATTATAAGCAACGAGATTATTGATGGAAATCCCAAAGTCCATAAATCCTCCGCCATAGTTTATACCAGGATTTATAGTTAATAGAAAGTTACTTGGAATGGTATTTAACGATGGATCTGGAAAATTGGTGATCACTTTTCCTGTATTAATACCACTTTTGTAAGCGCCTATATTCATACCGAATGTTAAGTTACTTTCTGCTGCTAGTGCTGCATTGTAGGCGAAATTTACAAGACCTCCAAAAGTAGTTAGTACCCCATAATTTTGTTGAAATAAGCCAACCCCTCCACCAATGTTCTCTGCGAATCTTCCCGAAAAATTGGCAGTATAGGTCTGTGGGGAATCTCCAAGCTGGATTAACTCTCGTTTATTATTTACTGTAATGTATTTATTTTGCTCCCTAACAAAACTGAAGGTTGGGTTTAGCACATATTTTTGAAACATCAGGGAATTTCTTGCAGGTAATTCAAGCCCAACCACACCATCCTCTTGTTGAGGATAGCATACCTGCGCAGTGCAGCAAAGTAGCAATATGATGAGACCTATTGTTTTCACGTTATTGAATGACCGTTATCGACCCTTTTTTAATTTCTTGATCCTCTGGGATTATTATATAATAGTATACTAAGTTTACACTAGAAAGATTTAATTGATCCTGTGGCCAGTTATTTAGATATTCTTTTGTTTGAAATACAACATCACCTAGATTAGTCAGTATCATTATTTCGGTATTAGTGCCACTTACATACTTAGTTGGAATCACCCACGTATCATTTATACCGTCGCCATTAGGGCTAATTAGATTAGGGATATTTGCCACCTCTGGAAATAGATCTATTAATTCGCGAATTTCAAAAGTAAATTCATCGAAGTCTTCACAAAATGAATTCTGAAAAACAAGAACCTTATAAATACCAAATTCGAATGCTTCATAGGTATTACCCGTAGCATCGGGAAGCAATTCATCATTTAAGTACCACTCGAACTCTGGGTTAATTGCTGTAGTTGTTACAGTAATAGCAAGGGATTCTCCAGCAGGCAATTCGTTTATAGCCTGTACATTTATGTTACTTTCAAAATCTCCAGTTTCAAGATCTATTGTTCCAATGGCCTGGCAATCTCCGGATTGTACAGTGACCGTATAGGTTCCAGACTCACTTGTTTGATAGGTCCTTTCAGTAGCTCCCGGGATGATAGTTCCGTCCTTTGTCCAGATAAAACTATCACCATTCATCGTACTTAATGTGGTAGCGCCTTCTCTGGCACAAAAGGGATTTCCAGCACTTGATTCTATAACCGTGGTTGTAGTTTGCCCAGATGAAGCTTCCGATACGGTTACCCGGTTCGAAAATGAATTCGAAGTACAACTTCCATAATTGGTTTCAGCAAAATAGGTGCCTTCCTCTGTAACCACTAAGCTTTCGCTTTCTGTGATAAAAACCGATGAGGTAGGGCCCGTTTCTTTAAACCAATTAAAAGTTAAGGATGGAAATATAAGTGGAGAAGTAGTATCTCCAAAACCAGGATTGTCTATGGTTAGTAAGTAACTACCATTAGGACAGAATGCACCAGTAGAGACAAGTTTATTTATAGTAAAGGGAGTATCGTGTAATTTATAATAAGCCGAAAATTCGATAGAAGGTGAACTGATTGCGGCCGGTTGGGTACTTTTTACTCTAAGTTTATAGCCTTCCCCCGAAGTAGTGTTTGGGATTGAAAAAGTTACCAGGGCAGGGGAGACCGTTATCGATCCAGGAGCCGAACTAAATACTACGGTTGCATCTGTAAAATCTCCTTCAGCATTTGACATTTCTAAAATAAACTGATTGTTTGAGGCTACAGCAGATTCTGGATTAAAAACAAAACTAATATTATATTCATTAAATGAATCACTGGCGCATGCCTGATTAAATTGAAGGTTCGGAGCTCCAATAATCAATTGCGCCTTGGTTAGTTCTGGCATCATAACCAAAAGAACCAATGTAAGAAAACCATAAAATTTCAGAATAGTAGTTTTTTGCATACGGTAGTATTATTTAAATTTTGTTCAGCTATCTTAAAAGTAATTCAAGGGTGTTAACTTATTTTAAGTGAAGTCTTACCTATTTTTTTTATCGTATTAACCTCTGTCCATTTCCTCCAAAGCAATAATTTTGTTAATTCGCAATCTAAAATCAGGACGATCCTCATTGTTGGGATCTATAAAGGTTTCTCTATCTGAACCTTTAGAATACACATTAAAGAAAGATTGATTGCCGTACCAATTCTCTAGGTCTTCATTGTTGGTGACATCTTTGGTGAAAATATTACCACGACACTTGTTAAAATACATTTTACTGAACTTGATGTTCTTTAAGTTGTCATAGGTAACAGGAATGCTATTGTCCAAAATTACTGCTGGGTTAAAGCCAGAGAGGACACTCATGCCCATTGTTAAAGAAGCGTCTTTATCAATAAAAACTGCCTCCCTTACCAATCCTACATCAATATCATCTTCAAGTGATTTACTTAAATTCAGTAAGGTTAAGTTTTGTGCATCAACGGTAGTTTTACTCTTTTCAATATTTACTTCAATATGGCTACTATGGGAAGTAATATAAAGACTGCTTGCGCCTCCAGGTTCAGAAACATATGGAGAACGTACCGCAAGTGAGTTTGTAATATTTACATAGGCTCCAAAATCGAATCTAAAGTCGTTACCACTGGAACGCAAGGATACCAGCTTCGTTAAATTTACATTACCGCCTAACACATAAAATGAGTTTCCGGCGCCATGGCTTACCATTATATTTTCTAGGGTAGTATTGTTTCCTACTCCTGCAAGCGTAAGGGAATTATAGTATCCATAGTTTTTTGTTCGCTTACCAGCATATTCAATTCTCACAAATCGCATAACGCCAGAACTGCTTTCTTCATTATTTCCACCATACAATGTGTGTTCTGTAGTTGAAGCATTTAATCCGAAGTCGAGACCCCATTGTGTTCCAATTTTATTTACTGGCGCATCACCAAGAATAAAAATTCCTCCCCAATCCCCTTTTTTATTTATATCTCTATTTGATGTAAATACAATGGGATCGGTTTGTGTTCCTTCAGCAATAATAGTAGACCCTCTTGTAATGGTAAGAGAAGCTTTAGTTTTAAAATCGGCTAAAATTAGGGTTCCTGGCTCGATAGTAAGTGCCGAGCTATCTGTTACGAATACATCTCCCAATAGAAGGTATATTTCTTTTTTGTAGAGTTTAAGGTCTTTTGAAATATTACCGGTAAGAATTTGCGTAGGTGCGCCATAGTCTGAATCGACAGGATTAAACTCCGTCCAGAAATTTAACCAGTTTTCAGAACCTTGTATTCCTTTTTCTTGTTGTGCAATTAAGTTTCCACATAGGAATAGGGATAAAACGATAATGAGCGGGGTAATTACTTTCATATCTATATACTTTAATGTTAAAATTTTTGTGATAACGATATCAAACTTAAAGATATTTTCTATGAAGTGCAAATAAAACCGATTAAAAGCATCGCTTAAATGCAATAATTATCGATTAACTGTGTTTTGTCTATGAATTTTGTAGGATAAATCGCATTTAATGGAAATTTGGGTCAGAGTATATATTAGAATTGATTATTCTCTAGTAGGGGTGAAGTCAATGAATACCTACTATTTGAGACTAGTAGCTATTAAATTTTAAGACAACTTACTGTTTAAAGCTTTTAAATGTTAATTTTTTGTTAAAAAAAACTACGCTCTATAAAATTTAGAGCGTAGTGATGTAAGCCATTAAATTTGGCTTTACTATTTTATAAATATAAAACTAGCTTATTTCGAAAAACTAGTTTTAGTTAAATTCGTTATAAGTATGCAAAGCTTTGAGCGTATCTTCATAAAAGAGGATCGCAGCTACTAAGCTTGATTTGTCAGAATAGGGGAGAATCAACTTCTGAAACTCAATCGTATTCTCAAAATAGGTTGTCGTGGCCTGAATATTATCTTCCAATGCCTTACGGTGCTCTTTAGTATCAGGTATTCCAAGAGTGGTCATTGTAACGCCAGGTTTGGTTGCAAAAGCGATATTTGGCAAAATTTTAATGATGATTTCGATACGAATATTATAAAGTTCTAATAGTTTCCCTTTATTCATATTCTGTAGCTCCTCACTAGTATGGTATTTCGCGATACTAATATTTCCACTTATAAAAGATTGTTCGTCTTTTTTTTGTGCAAAGCCGGTCGTTATACTTCCAAGTAAAAAAACGGTCAATAAAATGTGTCTGATTTTCATAGTCATAAATTTAAAATTAGGGTCAGGGGCAATATGCTAATCATCGTCAATGTTACAAATAAATCCCACAAAATGCAAATAACATCGATAAAAAGTAAAATACGGTTAAAAATTTAGTCTTCATTAACATTTAAGTTTTCATATCAATTTTTTACAAATCCACTTAAAGCTAGGAATTTAGAACTGCTATATATGCCCATTGACAAATCATAATATTTTCTTTCTAGAGATAATAATAATGACATAAGAGTTATGTTCCAACTTTTCACAAAGCAGTCTAAAGATAGAAGTATCAGTTCCGCTTGTAATAAAAATCTATTTTTTGATCCTCTCCATTAACGGTTCCTTCAATCCAGGCATGAATAGCATCTTTCACAGGATTGGTATAGGTTATTTTTGAAGGGAAATCGTGTTGAGCATTTTCAAAAGTAAATGTTCCTGTAGTTGACGGAATCAACTCAAAAGTTACCGGCTTGTCATCGTTTTGATTGTAAGCAACAACAGTGAAAAATACATTCTTATCTATTTGCTGAAGGGTAACACGCTCTGCAAAAACTGTATCATTTTCTACTAAGGTAAAACTATGTGCTATCAAGGTACTGTCATTGGCTAATATCCAGTTTTCGTAGGATTTTTCTTTTTCAGTAAAATGGGTCCAATTTCCAACAAGCCATTTCAAATTTTCAATAGTTTCAAATTGTTTTTCTCGAATCACTTCTTCGGAACTTACTTTTTCTTGAGTTTTGTGATTACAAGAAAGTAGGAGGAGGAATGCTGAAATATATGTGAGCGTTTTTGTCATACAACTTTATTTAATTTATTTTCTGTTCTAAACATATAGTATCAACTTGAAATTCATTTTTAACACTTCAATCATTTAAAAAATCAGAAACTATGACTAGAAGAATAAAAATCAACGTAATAAAAATACAAAAAACTTAGTACCTTAAGACTAAATTGCCTGTCTTTGAAGTGTCTAATATAGATATGAAAATTTTTTTTAAATATTTCATACCACGATCTAATAATTTGCTGTTGAAGCTCCTTGAAAGCAAATAGTTACGTTGCAAAAGGTCAAAAACATATGTTTTTCTTAAAAATTTTTAAACTTCAAAATATCGCCGTACCTTATACCCCTTAACATGTAAAAATATAAATGGGTAGATCACAACAAACATTTAGTAAGACTGAAAAAGAAAAAAAGCGCTTAAAAAAGCGTGAAGACAAGAAAAAGAAAATGGATGCTCGCAAGGCCGACAAAGAAGAAAACGGCACTAGCGGTATCGACTTTGTCTATGTAGACCACATGGGTAATTTGGTAGATACACCGCCAGATCCTTCGAAAAAGGTGAAGGTTGATGCAGAAGAAATAATATTAGGTATTCCTAAAAAAGAGGAATCTGATGATGATAAATTTGATCCGGTACGTATTGGTACAGTAAATTTCTTTGACCATTCTAAGGGATTCGGTTTTATAGTAGATAACGAAAACAGCGAAAAGTATTTCTGTCACGTAAGCGGACTCATAGATGAAATTACCGAGGGTAATAAAGTCTCATTCGAGCTTGAAAAAGGACAAAGAGGTATGAACGCAGTAAAAGTAAAGTTGGAAAAATAACTTTATAATTCAGTAAGAAAAAGCTTTCATAGAACCATTAATAGGTTACTGAAAGCTTTTTTTTGAGATGCTGTCCAATAATTTAAATTGAAAAATCCATACAAATAATTTTGAATTTTTCCTTTGTTTACAAGGTCTCTCTGCTTTATAGCGTTTTAAAGGATGTGGTATTAACTACTAATTTCTTTTATTGAAATAAATAATAAAGCAGATAAATGATTGTTTTTTAAATAAATGGAGCCATCTTTGCAGGATATTAAACATTAATAATTAAATTATAGTAAAATGAGTAGAGGAACAGTAAAATTTTTCAACGATACCAAAGGATTTGGTTTTATCACTGAAGAAGGAGTTGAAAAAGATCACTTTGTACACATTTCTGGATTAATCGATGAGATTAGAGAAGGTGACGAAGTTGAATTTGAACTTAAAGAAGGAAACAAAGGATTAAACGCGGTTAACGTAAAAGTTGTCTAAGTACTATCCATATAGTTAAAAAAAAGCCCATTTGCTTAGCGAATGGGCTTTTTTAATGCCAATTACCTTAGTAAATCCATTAAAAATAAGTAGTTTCGCGCCCTAATAAAAACCTTGATTATGAAGCGCATACACGAGTACAAGAAATTATTTGGAATTGAAAAGGAAATCGACCTTAAGACTCTTAAAAAGAGCTATCGAGACTTGGTAAAAGAATGGCACCCGGATAAATTTCAGGATGGTGATGCATTACAGCAAGAAGCCGAAATCCAAAGTCGGAAAATTATTGACGGTTATCACTTCTTAGTAAGCATGGCACCGGAGACCAAGGATAAAAACCTTCCGGAATATACCAATACCATTACAAATGCCGCCATCGCAGATTACCAACACAAAGGTTTATTATTAGAAATCACCTTTACAGATGGAACAACCTACGAATTTTTTGGAATAACCAAGCCCGTATATCTTAAAATGATAAACGCTGGCAACCTTAACCGATTTGCAAAACGTAGCATCTACCCAAAATACACTTACCGAAAATCGAAGCGAACCCTGCAGGAAGCCTAATTTAGATATTCAAAAAAGGCAAATACCAAATAATAAAAAAGGATTGTCTAAACAATAGCGTCACAACTAAGCTTATGGATTTCATATATTTTCAAATAAAGAATTTGAGGAGGTTGGATACATCAATAAAGAAATAAACCTTTTATATGAGTATAACATTTTCAGAATTAGGAATAGAAACTTCATTGATAGAAGGGCTGAACGCATTGGGTATTAAGACTCCTACCAGCATTCAACAAAAGGTTATTCCTGTACTACTCAACCAAAAAGAAGATGTAGTGGGCTTAGCTAAAACAGGTACAGGTAAAACCCTGGCCTTTGGGTTGCCGCTACTTCAAAATATCGATATAAAAAATCCAGCTATACAGGCAGTTATTTTAGCCCCTACGCGAGAATTAGGACAGCAAATTTTCAAGAATTTAAGCGACTTTGCAGCCCACAAACCTGAAATTTCGATTGCCTCAGTTTGTGGAGGTATTCCAATTAAACCTCAAATAGAAAGGCTTAAGGTAGCTACACATATAGTTGTAGCAACACCAGGCCGTTTGATAGACCTGTTGCAACGGGGTGCTGTTTCAATTAAAGACACCCAGTATCTAGTACTGGATGAGGCAGATGAAATGGTCACCGTTCTGAAAGATGGCTTAGACACCATTGTAAAAGCACTTCCAAAAAAAAGAAGAACGTTTCTCTTTACAGCTACTATGCCTGGCACTATTAAGCAACTTGTACAAAATTATATGTCTAAACACATAGTACAACTTGAAGCAGATATGGAAACTATTGGACATCAAGGCATAGACCATCAATATGTTGTGGTACAACCCGAAGAAAAATTAGAGATATTACTTCATTTTTTAAATACAAAAGCGGGTCAGCGGGGGATTATATTTTGTAAAACCAAAGCAGCAGTTAATAAGCTTGCAAAAAAATTGGCCATCAATAAATTTTCTTCCGGAGCTATACATGGAAGTTTAACGCAGGGGATTAGAGACCGTGTGATGGGACAGTTTCGGGATGGGCATATTAATATTTTAGTAGCCACCGATCTTGCTGCCCGTGGAATTGACGTAAAAGAAATAGCATATGTAATTCAGTACCATTTGCCAGACACTTATGAAACCTATGTACATAGAAGTGGGCGTACTGCCAGAGCAGGCGCAAAGGGGCTTTCGTTAAGCGTTATCCAACCAGAGGAGGTAAAGGATTTACCAGATCTGGAAAAAGAGCTAGGTATTACTTTTTCGGAAATGAAAAAAGCAGACGCAGAGGCCATTGAAGAAAACAATGCCATTCTCTGGGCGAGAAAGATTTTCAAAACAAAACCCAATCGAGAAGTTTCAGAAGATTTCAAAACAATTATCAAAACCATCTTCCACCATCTAACTAAAGAAGAGCTTATCGAAAAAATGATCGCAGATCATTTAAATCAGTCACAAAAAAACTAATAAACAAGAAATTAGCAAGTATCGAGCTATATCAATATTTAATAGTCTAATGAATTTGTTTATATTTTAAGTCAATTATACCGCTTACAGTTCCTTATTCACCTTCTATGGCAAACGCATTAAAATCTCAAAAAGAAATCTTAGCCAAATTAGGTATAGAAACACTGAATCCAATGCAGGAAGAGGCACTTTTGGCAATTACTTCTGCTCAAAATACGGTATTATTATCTCCTACGGGAACAGGTAAAACCGTTGCTTTCCTACTTCCAACGCTTCGGGCATTAAATGTACAGTGTGCGCAGGTTCAATTACTTATCTTGGTGCCCTCTCGTGAACTGGCCATTCAGATCGAGCAGGTTATCCGAGAGATGGGGACGGGTTATAAAGCCAACGCCGTATATGGAGGGAGGCCTTTTTCAAAAGATAAAATAGATCTCGCACATAAGCCCGCCATCCTTATTGGTACACCAGGCCGTGTTGCAGACCATTTAAGACGCGAAACCTTTCTAGTAGAAGACATTACAACCTTAGTGCTGGATGAATTTGACAAGTCTCTTGAAATAGGATTTGAAAGCGAAATGCGCGAGATTATAGAACACCTTCCAAAAATTACCAAACGAATTTTAACTTCAGCAACGCAAGGAATTGAAATCCCTAATTTTTCAGGAGTACAAAATCCTTTAATTATTAATTATCTGGGTACAAAGACCTCCAACTTGGCCATTAAGAAAGTACTTTCGCCAGACAAGGACAAATTACAGACCTTGGTAGATTTACTACATCACATTGGCAATCAACCAGGGATTATTTTTTGTAATTACAAAGATAGCATTCAGTTTGTAAGTGAATTTTTAGTCGATCACAATATTCCTCATGGACTGTTTTATGGAGGCTTAGAACAAATTGACAGAGAAAGAGCCCTTATAAAATTCAGAAATGGAACCCATCAAATTATTATAGCAACAGATTTGGCTGCACGCGGATTGGACATTCCTGAGCTTAATTTCATTATCCATTACCAACTGCCCCTAAAGGCCGAAGAATTTACCCATAGAAATGGTAGAACCGCCCGTATGAATGCCCAAGGTACTGCCTATGTTTTGCAATGGGAAAAGGAGCATACTCCAGAGTTTATTACAACAAAGGATATAGTAAAACTAAAAGACAAAGAAACTGCCATACACTCTCAATGGGCAACCTTATTTATTTCAGGGGGTCGGAAAGATAAAATATCGAAAGGAGATCTAGCAGGTTTGTTCATTAAGCAAGGAAACCTAAAAGGCGATGAAGTAGGGGTTATTGAACTTAAAAAAGACTGTGCTTTTGTAGCGGTTCCCAAACATAAAGCAAAAAGTGTCATTGAAAAAACCAACAATACACGTTTAAAGAAGAAAAAGGTTCGGGTGACATTATTGTAAGTAATTGCTTTCTCTGTATTGTTGCTAAAGATATCTTTAAAACCAATTACTATCTACATATCTTTTAGGCTGAAATCTTAAAAGGAATAACAAAAAAAAGTCGCCCAATATGGACAACTTTTTTTTGATTCTGGGCTTACTATTTCAATTTTTCCAAAAGCTTTTCAGCAACCAACTCAGAGGACGCTGGATTTTGTCCGGTAATTAAATTACCATCTTGTAGCACGTGTACAGCCCAGTCTTCTTTTTTGGAGTAAATACCGCCGTTTTCCTTCAGCATATCTTCAACCAGAAATGGCACTACGTCTGTAAGTCCCACTGCTGCTTCTTCTGAATTTGTAAAACCGGTTACTTTCTTCCCTTTTACTAAGGAATTTCCCTTTCCGTCCGTTACGTTTTTTAGAGCAGCTGGCGCGTGACATACAAAAGCTACTGGCTTATTTTGACTGTTAAACTTTTCAATTAAAGCCACAGAAAAAGAGTCATTCGCCAAATCCCATAAGGGTCCGTGACCTCCCGGATAAAAAACCGCATCAAAATCGTCTGGATTCATATCGGCTAATTTTTTAGTATTGGCGATTCTTGCTTTTGCTTCCGCATCTTTATCGTAACGCTTGGTAGCTTCAGTAGCAGCATCTTCAGTGTCGCTACTTGGATCGATAGGTGCAGCACCTCCTTTAGGTGTTGCAATGGTAATGTGTACGCCTTTATCTAATAAGGTGTAGTATGGGTTTGCAAATTCTTCAACCCAAAATCCTGTTTTTTTTCCTGTATCTCCTAGTTTATCGTGAGATGTTAATACAAATAATACGTTCATTTCTTTTTCTTTTTTAGTTTCTGTTTTTTCTTCTGAAACTCTTTCAGAAGGTTTTTTAGTATTTGTGTTCGTGCAGCTTGAAATTGTAACTGTTGTAATTATTACTGCTACAAATGGTGCTATTCTCATTTGTTTACTTGATTTAAAAATTGTCGAATTCTTTTTTATTCTAAGACTGTTACAAAATCTTTCATAGGCTTTCTAACCTTTTCCAGGTTTACCAACCAATCTTCATCTTTTTGTCTATAGCCCAATGGTAGTAGCACAGTACTTCGCAATCCTTTTTTCCGTAACCCTAGCATTTCGTCCACAGCAACAGGGTCAAAACCTTCCATAGGTGTGGCATCTACACCTTCAAATGCTGCCGCAATAAGGGCTTGCGAAAAACCAATATACGCTTGTTTTGAAGTGTGTTGAAAGTTTTCTTCTGCATCTTGTTTGGGATAAGAACTAAGAAGTTTCTGTCGGTAATTTTCCCAGCCTTCGTTTTTAAAACCACGAATCTCATTGGTTAAATCGAACATATAATTGATCCTATCTTCCGTATAAGTATCCCAAGCCGCAAAAACGAGCAGGTGAGAGCACTCAGTAACTACTGATTGATTCCAGGCAATAGGTCTAATCTTTTGCTTTAGCTCCTGGTTCTTAATAACAAGTATCTCAAAGGGTTGTAATCCGCTGGAAGTGGGAGCTAGTCTTGCAGCTTCCAGTATACGTCCAATCTTATCTTCCGCTACTGTCTCGCCATTCATGGCTTTTGCAGCGTATCTCCATTTCAGTTTATCTAATAATTCCATAGTTAATTTTTCTTTTTTATATACTCGTGAGTTTTAATTTTTTAAACTTTAATACTGTTCCAGGCAGCCAGATATGCCTCTTCCATATGTATAGCATCCAGCTGTAAGGCACCTCTTTGTTGTGCCATCAATAAAAAGGACAACGGATTGATACTGTAAGCATATAAGAGATAATCTGATAGTGGCTTTATTATTCCTTCCTTTTTACCGCGGGCCCAAAGGTCGAGTAGGGGTTGCAAATGAGTTATACCTTCCTCTCTACTAGCTTCATCTATGATAGGCGTATTGTCACATTGCGCCAGAAACAGTGCGTTTACGCATTCATTAAGTTTAAAATCTGCAATACGGTTCCAGATCAATTTAAATCCAGCCTCCACCGTCATATTCTCTTTATAGGTAGCAAAGGCATAATTGGTGTATGTTCCTTTTACTTCTATATATGTTTTGTTTACTAAATCCTGCTTATTTTCAAAGTATAAATAAATAGTTGCAGGGGAGACATTTGCCATTTTAGCAATTTTACTCATAGGCGTAGCGTGAAATCCATTGTTGTTCACCAACTCAATAGTTGCTTGTATCAATGCGTTCCGCTTATCTAAACTTTTTTGAAGTATTGCCATCTCGATTTTTTTTCTGTTGAAAGTACAAAGATAATTGTAAAAATGAACGTTCATTCTTTTTTAACAAATATTTATTTTTAAGTATTACACTGCTAAATATCAGATTTTTCCAGTGGGTATCTTTGGCAGAAAATACGTGGATAAAGAATTTCCTATTCGTATTTTTATTGAGTTTTAAATCATAAATTTTAAAACCCATTATATACATGTATGAAAGTTTCAAACACAAAATACTCCATCCTGGATCTTGCTTTGGTTTCAGAAGGTCATTCCCTCAAACAAACCTACAATAGTGTTCTAGAATTGGCGCAACACGCTGAAGCGTTTGGATACACACGCTATTGGTTGGCTGAACATCACAATTCGACTAATATCGGAAGTAGCGCCACTACCATATTAATTGGCTACTTAGCTGAAAATACAAAGACACTTCGCATTGGGTCTGGGGGTATCATGCTGCCTAATCACTCCCCATTAATCATAGCCGAACAATTTGGCACCCTAGGTTCCTTATACCCCAACCGAATTGATCTGGGTCTGGGAAGAGCACCAGGAACCGATACTGAAACAGCACAAGCCATACGGTCCGATTTTATGCAGGCCGCTCATTCGTTTCCTCTTGAATTGGAAAAAATTGAAACTTATTTTTCAACAGAAAATGCAACATCCAAAGTACGTGCCACCGTGGCAGAAGGGGTAGAGGTGCCTATCTATATTTTAGGTTCCAGTACCGATAGTGCTTATTTGGCAGCAAAAAAAGGATTGCCCTATGCTTTTGCCAGTCACTTTGCTGCAACGCACTTATGGGACGCCATTGCTATTTACCGTGATAATTTTCAGCCCTCAGCAGTCTTAAAAGAACCATATATAATGGTTGGAGTCAATATTATTATTGCAGATACCGATGAGGAAGCCGAATCTATATACACCTCATTTATCCGACTCATTATAGGCCTATTTACAGGCAAACGCGAGCGAGTACAACCACCAACAGCAATGACTAACGATTTACAGGAGTTCCTGCAACACCCACAAGCACAACAAATGCTTAAGTATTCTTTCGTTGGCAGTAAGGCTACTGTAAAGGCGCAGGTAAAAGAATTTATAGTGCAAACCAAAGCAGACGAATTTATTGCTGTTACAAATATCTATGGTATAAAAGACAGAATTCGTTCTTATAAATTATTTGCGGAAATTATGAAAGAGTTGGAATAGTAATTTTGCCACTTAATGAATTAAAATCACTTTTAAACGCTTAAAATATTGTAAAATCACTCTGAACACAATAGCTTCTGAATAGGGGTTTAGTACCTTTGCCAAAATTATTTTATATCAAATAGTTTTCTATAAAAGCTGATAGCTATATGATGGAAGATCAATCCAAAACTGAGTCGCCAAGAGTCATCTCCCCTGAGGAAATAGATGCGTGTATTTCCATATTAGAACAATTGGTTACAGATACCAATCAGCTTTTTGAACTTTCAGAAGAAAAGAGAACCGCATTGTTAAAAGTGTCTGGAATGCTTTCAAGACCTAATAGGGAAGAGCATAAACGCCGAAGAAAAGATGCAAAAAAAGCAGCAAAGCGTAAAATGATCGCCAAGGACAAGCACGCAAGAAAAACCACCGGCATTAGAGCTGCCCGTGAAGCTACCTTATTTATAGCACCAAAATTACTAACTGCCGCAGCTCTCAATGCGGAAACACCAGAGTTAGCATCTCCTAGAAACTGCTATGTCTGTAAAACTGTCTACACAAAATTGCATCACTTTTATGACGCAATGTGTACCAAATGTGGGGATCTCAACTATGCAAAACGTTTTCAAACAACAGACTTAACACACCAGGTAGCGGTGATCACTGGGTCCAGATTAAAAATAGGATATCATATCACCTTAATGTTACTACGAGCTGGAGCTACAGTTATTGCGACTACACGTTTTCCTGCAGATGCTGCTATTCGATTTTCAAAGGAAGAGGACTATTCGCAATGGAATGACCGTTTGCACATTCACGGGCTCGACTTGCGACACATTCCAAGTGTAGAAATTTTCTGTAATTATATTGAGCAGCAATACGACCGCTTGGATATTTTAATAAATAACGCAGCACAAACCGTGCGAAGACCTTCCGGTTTCTATTTTCATTTAATGGAAAAAGAAAAATTGCCTGTAGACCAACTTCCAGAACAAGCCCAAGCATTACTGAAAGCGCATGTTAACTGCTTACAAGAACTTTCAGATTTAAGTGTGAGCACTTCAAAAAACAGTAAAAATAATATCCTTCCTGTTACCTGGCACGGTCCTGAACCTGGGATAGGCTTACGTAATTCGGCTGCCTTATCCCAAATTCCTTATAGTTTCGACAATTCCTTACAAACTGCCGAAGCATTTCCAGAAGGAAAACTAGATGCCGATTTACAACAGGTAGATCTGCGGAAGACGAACAGCTGGCGTTTAAAATTAGGCGAAATAGAAACCACTGAAATGGTAGAGGTCCAATTGGTGAATGCAGTAGCGCCCTTTGTTTTATGCAATAGATTGTCACATCTTATGATGAAGGAGAACACTGGAAAGAAACATATTATCAATGTATCTGCCATGGAAGGGAAGTTTCATCGTTTTAAAAAGGAGGACAGACATCCACACACCAATATGGCAAAAGCAGCCTTAAATATGCTTACGCACACTAGCGCCGCAACTTTTGCGAAGTCTGGAATTTATATGAATGCGGTGGATACAGGATGGGTAACAGATGAAGATCCGGCAGCTCTCTCGAAAAAGAAAACCGAAATTCACGACTTCCAGCCACCCTTGGATATTGTAGATGGCGCTGCACGTGTCATGGATCCTTTAATTGATGGAATTAATTCAGGTAAGCACTGGTCTGGAAAATTTTTAAAGGATTATTTTCCAATTGATTGGTAGTTTAAAGTTGAATTTTTTGTCTCAATCTGAAACCGATCAATTTTCCTCATCTATTTTCAGTAACTTTATAATGTCATTAACCTAACTCTTTTCTTATGAAACGTTTTCAGACTCTTCCTTTATTTTTATTCCTTCTCTTTTTTCAAAACTTCACCGCGCAAATAACAGAGACATCACAAGAAGATATTTACGCTAAACTGGAAAAGATCGCAATTGTAGATCAGAAGGTAATGATGCCTATGCGAGACGGAATCCGATTGGCAACAGATATTTACAGACCAAAAGGAACGGAAAAAGTTCCAATTATTTTTTCACGAACACCCTATAATTTTAATTCCTGGGGTGATGGCGAACAACGCACACGCACCGCAGAGCAGGCATATGAAGTCGTAAAAAGAGGTTATGCGTATGTGGTACAAAATGAGCGGGGACGCTATTATTCTGAAGGTAGCTGGGATATATTAGGCGTGCCATTAACTGATGGCTACGATGCGTTTTCATGGATGAAAGACCAACCATGGTCCAACGGGAAAATCGGCACCTATGGATGTTCTTCAACTGCCGAATGGCAAATGGCCGTTGCAGCACTAGACCATCCATCTCATGCCGCCATGGTTCCACAAGGTTTTGGAGCCGGGGTAGGGCGCGTGGGTGACATTATGGAACAAGGAAACTGGTATCGAGGGGGTGTAGAACAATTATTATTCTTTTCATGGCTCTACGGTGTAGAACATGACACATTTAAACCCAGAATTCCCGAAGGTGCCTCCCAGGAAGACCTTATTAGAATCTCCCGTTTTTATGATCTTGCCCCGGAAAATCCGCCAATAGATATGGCCGAAGCCTTACAACATCTTCCCATAGAAGACATATTGAAAAATATAAATGGAAAGCACGAGATATTTGATAAAATGGTACGTCGTAAACCCAACGATCCAGCCTGGTTTGATGGGGGTTTGTATCATGACGATATGGAAATAGGAGTGCCTAGTTTTTGGTTTGCCTCCTGGTACGATGTCTCTATTACTCCTAATCTTACTTTATTCAATCACGTACGCAACAACGCTAAAAATGCTGAAATTAGAGACAATCAATACTTGGTTATTGCACCTACATTACATTGTGGCTATACACGTGCTACAGAAAACACAGTCGTTGGAGAGCGAAGTGTAGGAGATGCGCGCCATAATTATGAAGAACAAATTTACAGTTGGTGGGATTATTGGTTGAAGGATGAAAAAAACGATTTTAAAGAGAAAACACCAAGGGTACAATATTATACGATGGGAAGTAACAAATGGCAGGCAGCAACGCAATGGCCCCCTGCCGTTTCAAAATTAACCACCTATTATCTGAACAGTGACGGAAATGCAAATTCTTCAGCAGGTACAGGAAAGCTAAGTACAAAAAAAGCAGGTAAAGACAAGGCAGATTCTTTCTTGTACGATCCCATGAATCCAGTGACATCTTTAGGCGGAAATGTATGTTGTACAGGCAATGCAGTTCAAGGGGGAGCTTTCGATCAGCAAAAAATGGAAGAACGTGACGATATTCTGGTATATACCACAGAAGTTTTAAAAGAAGGAGTGGAGGTAAGTGGCTTCATTGAAACCATGTTGTATGTATCTTCCAATGCAAAAGACACAGATTTCACCATTAAACTGATAGATGTATACCCAGACGGAACCGCCTACAATCTGGACGAAACGATACAACGGGTACGCTACAGAGAAGGCTACGATAAAGAAGTATTTATGGAGAAAGGCAAAGTGTATCCATTAGCGTTAACGCCTATGGCTACAAGTAACTATTTTGAAAAAGGCCATCGCATTAGAATTGAAATCTCCAGCAGTAATTTCCCTCGTTTTGCTAGAAATCTTAATACAGGGGGTAATAATTATGATGAATCTGAAGCAGTAGTTGCTCAAAACAAAGTGCATCACTCCAATAAATATCCTTCACAAATTAGGTTGCCTATTCGAAAATAAAAGATTTAACCTAGGGTTTTGATTTTTTAGCACAGTTGTGAACGAATTAAATAGTTCATTCTAAAATCTCGTAATTAATAGCTAGTTTTCGCAAAGACCTTAGCGAAGAAGCGGTGTCTTTGTCTATCACTTCAATGTCTACAGTATCTCCATCTAAGAGATAGCCTGTAAGTTCATAAGCCAAAGAGTCACCAATATTTGATGAAATGTCCACAATACATTTGGCAATCGCTCTTCTATCTGGCCGCTGCGCATCACAAGAAACTAAATTTAATTTCATACTTCTGATAAGTTAAAAGCTATACAACACATCAATCTTAACATTTAATTGGGATTTTCCTACAATTTACTATTATAGGTGTTATTATAATGTTAAATTATTTTATAATTTTGTGATCAACTGACTCTTAATTAATTGTATTATGAAATATTTCAACTTTAGGGCCCTTTTTGCATTGGGCTTCATTTTCATCCTTTTACAGTCTTGTTCAACCGATGATAATTTTGACGATGTTGAAGTAGATCCTGCCTTAACAACCAATCTTATTACAGAATGGAATGATCTCTGGCTAGAAATAGATAGACATGCGTATGGGATGCGTCCTACTTCAACTTCCAGAGCATTGGCATATATACATTTAGCGGGTTATGAAACCGCTGTAATGGATATGGAAGGATTTACTTCAAATAATAGTAGATTGGCAAATTTTACGATAGACGCTACGCGACGGGCGGAAAACGTTAATTTAAACATTGCATTAAATACGTGTTATGCACTTGTAATAGACCACTTTATGATCAATGTAAATACGTCTGTAAAAAATAAGATTCCACAATTAAAATCCTCAAAAGAAACTGAATTTTCTGAGAATTTAAGCAATTCTAAAATAGCTAACTCTATTGCCTGGGGTACCTATGTAGCAAATCAGGTGATTTTATACAGCCAGACGGATTTAGCAGCAGAAGAACAAATTTTGGAGCCACAACCATTAAGTTATGAACCCCCAACAGGAGAGGGTTATTGGACCTACAGTCACGATAACGAACGCGCTTTATTTCCCTATTGGAGCAGCGTACGCACCTTTGTGATTTCTACAACTGAAACAACAACTGTAGCGCCTCCCATTCCTTATGATGCGAATCCGGATAGCGACTTTTTTGCTACAATGCTGGAGGTTTATAACGTTAGCACTACTGCCAAACTTGAAGATAACGAGGATTTATGGATAGCAGAGTACTGGTCGGATGATGTAGAGGGTTTAATGATGAGTCCTCCAGGACGAACTATTTCTATAGCAAATCAATTAATACGTCAGCATGAGCTTAGCTATGATAGAACGCTGGCCATGTTATTAAAACTGGGCTTTTCTTTGAACGATGGCGCTGTATCGGCTTGGGCAGATAAGTATGAATATATGGTAATGCGCCCAAGTGTTTATATTAAGGAACATATAGACCCAGAATTTCAAACAAATTTATACCGATTTATTTCCTGGCCAGATCCTTCATTCCCTGGGTACCCATCGGGTCACTCTACATTTGCATCTGCAGCCGCTGGAATACTTATAGATGAGTTTGGAGATAATGTTACGTTTACAGACAGAACCCACGAAGGGCGAACAGAGTTTAGAGGAACACCAAGACAATTTAGTACAATTTCAAGTATGGCCAAAGAAAATGCCTTCTCTAGAATTCCGCTTGGAGTTCATATGAAAATGGACTGTGAAGAAGGGTATCGCTTAGGATATGAGGTTTCCAATGCTGTACTAAATTTTAACTTGTCAAATTAAGTCCGGACGCTACTGAAAGTCATACCGTTGCTCTGCTATAACTGATGCATTTAGTAATTTGTTAAAGGTTCTTATTGTATTAAAGTCACGCGTGATGGCTTCAGATACAGCAAGTCCGGAAATTCCCCTTTCTAAAATAGCGGGAACATCTGCTGTGGTAATCCCTCCTACGGCAAAAAGGGGAGTACCGGTTTTTAAAACATCAGTAATGGCCGCATAACCAGCTAATCCCAAAACAGATGGTAAATTTTCTTTGGTGGTACTAGTTCTGAAAGGTCCTAAACTAATATAATGTACTTGTTTGTCTAGTAGTCTTTCACAATCCTGCAAGGTATGGGCTGTGCCACCTATGAGCTGCCAGGTGTATAAATGCTTTCTGGCCACAGTAGGGCAGGAGTCTGTTTTTCCTAAATGTACCCCATCTGCTTTTACCTCTTTTGCGATCTTGTAATGATCGTTTATAACCAACCTGGTCTGGAAATGAGCGGTGATTTCCCTGGCTTCCTGAGCAAATTTTAAAAGCTTTTTTTCTGACTGCCCCTTCAAACGCAATTGCACCAGTTCGGCACCTGCTGTACAAGCCTTCTGGATATTCTCTATATGTTCTTCTGGAGAAGTTCCCTGTGATATATAATGTAGTTTAGGTATCATCTTCTTAGGTTTATCATTTCAGGTTTCAGAATCTTGTTGTTTAGATGCCCTTAAAATATCTTTTCTTTCTTCTTTCAGCAAAGCGGTCTTATATCTTTTCTCTCAAATAGAGACTTTCTTAGCATATTCCATAAAATAGGATTCAAAACGTTTTAATTTTGGGTCAATTTTTTCTGAATACAATACATACTGGCATTTTTTTATACTCTGCGTAATAGACATAAGTGCCTTATAAGCAGATTGCTGTACTAAAAAATCAGCATCATCCACACTGAATATTTTTAATTGAGAGACGGGTACGCCATTCATTAAAAACAACTTATTCATGGACTTAGGCGTAGAAATAAGTATGTCTATTCCCATAAATATTTCAGATTTTTGAACATCTACATGAAGGTGTTCATACCCTACATACACACGTATTGGAGTATGTCTTGTATAATCCAGAAAAGCATCATGTAATTCCAAGGCTCTTTCCTTATTTTCAACAAGTACAACAGCTCTTGGCGCATCGCCAACTGCCTCAAAATTAATAGTTTGCAAGGTGGTAAGAATAAGTATCGTAGTTTTTCCAGCATCTTTTGGTGCTGTACAATACACATTGGCGCCACTTTTTATAACAGGAATACTCTTACGCTGAAAAGGCGTTGGAGTTGTTATTTCAAAAGCTGCTAATTTTTCCTGAATTTCGGGATGTAATTTTTTAAAAGGCATAGGCAAAGATACTACCTGTAACCCATTTAAATAAACTTAGTTGCTTTTTCTATTTTAAGAAAAGTAGGTTGCACAGGCTTTTATAGGTAACTGCTTGAAAACTCTTTGATGCCAGCAAGTTGAAATTCATATTTTATAAGTTGCAGTAATATTCATTTCAAAAAAGATATAGATTTTCTAAAAGATCAAATAGCTACAGACAGATCTAGCTAATTTTATTTGCTTTTGTATCAATTCCAAGAAATTCGTAGGATTATAAAAATTAAATGACTAGTTTTAAATAACTTATGTAATGCAAAAAGCACCATTCAAAGACGCTTAAAGTGTTGGTCCCAAATTGATATTTTGTTTATAAATGCATATTTAAATTCAGCATACAACTAACTAATCAATAATCTCTAAAACTAACAATTATGTGCCCAGGACCAAAACCATTACCCATTACCATTACTGTAACTGCAACAACAGCCACTCCTTGGCCTCCCGGTCTTTCAGACGGCTTACTATCTGTTCCAGTAGGGGGACCCAATGATGCCGCTTTTACTACAGAAGTTGTCCCTGGACAACAAATCAATTTTGTAGCAGCAGGTGATATTATTGCCTTTACAAGTATTGTAGAAAGCGTAGGAGATCTATTCAGTGTTGATCCTACTCCAGCTAATAATTTTTCGGGTACCATAGGTCCTAAAAAAGCAATAGTGGGAAGTGAGTACACCATTTTTTATACGGTAAGAGGTCACGAAGGAACCGTTTATCAACAGGATCCTAAACTTCATATGAAGGCGTAATCCATTTTAATTTTACAAAACAACTGCGTTTAAGATACTTATATGAATTGTAGGTATGCTATTAGACTTTCTATACTTTCAGAGGTGTTTCTTTAAGTATGAATAGGCTACGTTTTAAAAATTACTATGGCAGAAACAGATACTGAAATAACTACAGAGGACCTTTGGTATATTCTAAACAACCCCTGGAGCATAACCGAAGCAGAGTGGAGACTTCGTGATGAAAACAGTAGGAAAAGCATGTTTTCTTATATTCAGGAGCTCCTTGAGTTAACAGCGGGAGAGGGATATTCAACTATCTGGAGAACATCCAACAACGAGCCCATTGCCATTTTGGGAGGTTACAAAGTTGCCGATAAGAAATACACTACGTTCTTTGTATGCAGCCATCATTATGAGGAAAACGCAATGAAGTTAAGTTTTGAAATGCGAAAGACCTTAAGAAACAAAGCCAAAGAATACAAGGGCTGCACCCTTGGAATATATTCGATATCGCAACATCCAAACCTGTTTACCTGGTTACGCTTTCTGGGGTTTACATATTTGCCGGAAGGAAATAAAGGGGATTGGCGTTATTTTGAAATTACCTCACCAACAACTTAAGGCTGGTGTACAGGTATAAAACTCTATAAAACGGACTATGATTTTTAAGAGAAAATCATTTGTATGGACAATGGGACTCTTTTGTCTTATGATTTCAGGTATTTCTGCTCAGGACCAGAAATTAACCGACAGCTTACTCAATTTGTATGAGTCAGATTCGTACGAAGGGGATAAGCTTGCTTTGTTGAAACAAATGGCAGAGGAAGAATCGAATCCCGATAAAAAACTTGAGTATTCCGAATTACTTATTAAAGAGGCTGCTGTAGATTCTTTATTTCAGTATTTACTTAGCGGACAACTTCAAAAAGGGAATGCGTTGCACCATAGGGGAGAGTACGACCTGGCAATAGCTTCCTATTTTGTAAGTATTCGCTATGCAAAACGCATTGAGGATATAAGAGGGGAGGGTGCAGTGACCATTGCCGTGGCAAATATATATTCTGAAATGGGAAATGCCACCAATGCCGAGATATACTATACCCAGGGTATTGAAATTTTAAGAAAAACAACCGATACAACTGCGCTCGCAAGTGCTTTGCTCAACGCAGGAGATGAAGCATTTAACGCCAAGGATTACAAAAAAGCGCTACAATATTTCGATGAATCCGGTTTACTATTTAAAGAGATCGATTACTTAATAGGTACCGCCTATAACCTGGGAAATGTTGGGATGGTCTATGCCGAACAAGGAAATGACACCCTAGCTGAAAAAAATATTAATGAAGCCATTTCACTGCTGGAAACCTTAGAGGATTATTACGGTATTTCCATCTATCTTACCTATATGTCTGATATTTATTTCAGAAAAAATGAGTTCCCTACCGCATTAAAGTACGCCCAGAGAAGTTTAGCCTTGGCGACGCGCTACGGGCTTAACAACCAAATAAGTGATGCCAATCTGAAGCTTTCAGAATTGCATGAAGCACAGGGAGACCAGGCCACCGCCTACAAATTTTTTAAAGATCATATCGTCTATAGGGACAGTGTAAAGAATATTGAAAGGGTGCAACAAATGGCAGACCAGCGTACCAATTACGAGGTGTCCCAAAAACAGGTGGAAATAGACTTGTCTGAACAGAAACGAGAGAACCAGCGTATTTTAGTAATTGCTACCATTATTGCCTTATTTTTAATTGCGCTTCTCGCATTTGGGCAATTCAGGCGTATTATATTTATTCGGAAAACAAAACAGATCATCGAAGAAGAACGTGATAAATCTGATCGATTGCTACTAAACATCCTACCTGAAGAAACTGCCGAAGAGTTAAAAAGAAACGGAAGGGTAACCGCAAAAAAGTATGATGCTACCACGGTCTTATTTACAGATTTTAAAGGTTTTACCAGTTATTCCGAAGGCTTATCGCCAGAGGCTTTGGTGGAAACCGTTGGTTTTTACTTTTCAGAATTCGATACTATTATAGAAAAATATGGCTTAGAAAAAATTAAAACCATAGGAGATGCCTATATGTGTGCTGGGGGCTTGCATCATAATAAGGAAGATCACGCTACCAAAATGGTACAGGCTGCTTTTGAAATTGCCGCCTTTGTAGAAAAAACAAAAAAAGACGGAAATGCCAAGGAATTGACTTTCGATATACGGATTGGTATTAACTCCGGACCTGTGGTTGCCGGTGTCGTGGGAACAAAGAAATTTGCTTACGATATTTGGGGAGACACCGTAAATGTGGCTTCACGCATGGAAGCAATGTCCGAACCCGGAAAAGTGAACATTAGTGAAACCACTTATGAATTGGTAAAAGACCAATGGGAATGTAGCTACCGTGGCGAAATTGAGGTCAAGAACCGAGGAAGCATGAAGATGTATTTTGTGAATGCTGCTGCTAGTGAAGCTTATCTACTTGGTTCATTATAGCCTACCATTTATAATGAAATAGGTTGTAATACGGCTATTAATTAAATGATTCCTATATAGACCTAAAGGCACTATAACAGGATTATATCAAATAGCGCGAAATGGCGCTATTCGCTGTTTTGCTCGAATGAACCTATTTGCCCTATAATTTATATTATGTAAAATAGAATATTAGAATCAGTTAGTATTTCCCACCTTCTGCTAATTCATAGTATAAACATTTCTATAAGCCGTATCTTGCAAAGCGTTTATTTTCTATTTGAAACAAGGAAATTATAATGCGTATCCATTCGCTATGTCCAAAGTTCCAAAGCAACATAAATTTATTGATCTCTCAGATTATGGAAGGCCTTTAGCCATTCAAATTGCATTGCGGTTAGAACATACATTTATGACCCCTGTAAAAGTAACTTGGCTTTTTATTATAGCTGGATTGTTTGCAGTAGTGAGTATGTACCTGGAATATTTTTGGTTGGCGTTATTTTTTTTAGTCCTGAAATCTATTTTAGATGCTGCAGATGGTGAATTGGCTCGAGTTACAAGCAGACCTTCCTATACAGGACGCTATTTCGATTCTATAGCAGATATACTTTTAAATGCACTCTTTATCTTTACGCTATATTATCTTACAGAAAGCTCTGTCTTAGTAGCTTTCCTGGCTTTTTTGGGAATTCAGCTACAAGGAACCTTATACAATTATTACTACGTTATTCTTAGAAATAAAGTAGATGGGGATACTACAATCCAGATTTTTGAAAGAGAAATTCCCACCGCCCTTCCTGGAGAAAAACAACGAAACGTTTCTGCCTTATTCAAGATCTATCGAGGCTTATATGGCATCTTCGATTATATAATTTATCGTTTGGATCGTAAAGCACCCCAAGGAAAAATACCCCAAAAATGGCTTATGACCGTGGTGTCTACCTTCGGATTAGGGTTTCAGTTATTATTAATTGGATTGCTGCTGGTAACTGGTTTTATAGAGTATATAATTCCTTTTTTTATTGCCTATACAGGGATGATCTTTGTATTTATTAGCATTCGGAAAATCTATAATAAAAAAAACTAGTTTATTAGATGTAACTACCAATACCTATCTTTAAATATGACTTTAATTCATCAACTCTTTATAGGCACAATTGCGATAGCATTTTTATTTTACGGCTACAATTGTTTGTTCTCAACCAAACTGGTCGAAGAGTTTGATCGATTTCAGCTTACGCCCCTACAGCGAAAAATTACAGGTATCGCACAAATTTTTGGTGCGTTGGGATTACTGTTTGGCTTGTGGTACTATCCTATTGGATTTGTTGCCAGTCTGGGATTAAGTGTTTTAATGCTACTGGGCTTTATGGTACGTTTAAAGATTAGAGATAGCTTCATAGCATCTGCTCCTTCATTAATCCTAATATTAATTAACGGCTACTTCTTTTATTACTTCGGGGGACTTTTGCAGTATTGGTAAGCCTATAAAAACATAATAAGGAGACACATCGCTAAAAATAATGCCGCCGGGAAACTCTTTTTTAACGGATCGCTAATTTTTATATGCATACTAATTGAACCCGCCAGTAACACTGCTATTACAGCTGCTGCAGGAAATTCTAATACAGGGAACCAAATAGAAACTATCAACGCTATGGAAGCGGTTACTTTTAGAAATCCAACTATATAGCACATCCAAACTGGGAGTCCGTATACCTTAAACTCCTCTATTATTGTCTGGGCATTACCACCCCTCCACTGCGTTGGTTTGTTGTATTGTATAAGCCATACATTTAAAAGACTTACGGCTACAACTACTTTCAAGATAATGATTAAAATTTCCATAGAGTTAAATTTTGTTTAATTAGACTATAAATTTACTAAACAAAATGAATCTTCTTCATTTATTAATAGAACTTTAAGGGTCTGCTTTAAAATTATAGGAGGACGTCCCTTCTATTTTCCGAACTAGGATTTTAGAATTTTTAACTAGGCGATTTCAATAAAGCAGTCAAGTCGTTTTCACGTTTTTTCAATTCCAGCTCAAATGTTTCAAGCATTTGGCCGTAGCTTTCCAAATATAAAAACTTCATATGAACTACGCGATTTCGGTAATCGATGCTTTCAAAATACGTAAACTCTTCTGGTGTGAAAGTTCCAGCGGTAACAAGTTTCTCATACCAGTCATAATTATCTTTAATATGTGTAATATTGGCAATCAATTCATTTCCAATCAATGCTTCCATCGCACTAAGGCTTTTAGAAGCAGTAGTATATAACTGATCAATTTCTAACAATTTTTTAGAAAGCGTATCATTCAAAATGGTAGCTTTATCCAGAGAGCTTGATATCACACTGCTATAATCCAAAAAATCTACATTAATAGTAACTAAATAGGGTGTCTGAGACACAATATAAAGTCTCTCCTTGTCCGATTTCTCTTTTTTTGAAAGGTATAAATTGTATAATTTTAAGTTCTTCAAAAAGAATTTCTCTCAACTCCTGAATACTGCCAATATCCTTCTCAATCTTTTTTTGAACCTTATTAGCAATTTGTTTTACTTCAAGAGTTGCCTTTCGTTCTTCGTTTGCGTTATTTAAACTAACCGCAATCAAAATTCCAATTACGACCAATACAATTTCTCCGATTGCATACAGCAAATATTTTCTAAAGCCATTTCCGGCAGCCCATTTCAATCTAAAACGTCTAAATATCTTCACATTTTAAAAATAGTCTTTTTAACGAATACTTGGCACAACACCCCAGCAAAACTTTCATTTAAAGCGTAGCTTTGCGCTATGTTTAAAAAATTAAGCACCCAAACCGAATTTGTTGCTTTGATGGCAGCTTTAATGTCGGTTACTGCATTGTCTATTGATGCACTCTTACCTGCATTAGATATAATTGGTGTTGCAATCCATACAGTTACTTCAGCCGATAATCAATTATTGGTTACTATGATATTTCTAGGGCTTGGAATTGGGCCCTTACTTTTTGGGCCTTTGTCAGATTCAGTAGGACGGAAACCTTCCGTTTATATAGGCTTTGTGCTATTTGTGGCAGCTAGTTTTGTGTGTATCTATGCCGAAAGTTTAGAAATCATGATTCTGGGCCGTATTTTACAGGGAGTTGGCCTTTCCGCTCCCAGAACTATTTGTATAGCCATAATTCGAGATTTGTATGATGGCGATTATATGGCACGTATTATGTCTTTCGTAACCGTGGTTTTTCTTTTAATTCCTATCGTGGCCCCTGCGATGGGACAATTTATTTTGAACCATTATAATTGGCAGGGTATTTTTTATGTACAGATTGGAATTAGCATTATAGTAGCCCTTTGGTTTTGGTGGCGACAAACGGAAACCCTTACTGTGGAAAAGAGAATCCCTTTTTCAACAAACAGGATCTACAATGGTTTTAAAGAAACCATTCGCTTTAAAACAACTATGGGATATACGCTTATTTCAGGGTTTGTGGTAGGCTCATTCCTGGTATACTTAAGTGCTTCACAGGAAATATTTCAGAATCAGTATGGCCTTGAGGCAGAATTTCCATACATCTTCGCAGGTCTCGCTATTGCTATTGGGATCGCCATTTTTCTAAATGGGACCTTTGTAGTGCGTTTCGGTATGGAAAAAATGGTGACCACTTCCCTACTGGGCTTCTTTAGTGTTTCAGTATTGTATCTTGTATTATTCTCCAATACTACGCTCCCAAATATTTATATTTTACTGGGGTTCTTTGCGGTGCAGTTTTTTTTTATTGGCTTTCTCTTTGGGAATTTAAGAGCCCTGGCCATGCAACCCGTAGGACATATTGCAGGGATTGCGGCAGCGATTACAGGTCTTATTTCCACCTTAATGGCCGTACCTATTAGTACGTTTATTGGTAGGTTTGTGGTGCAGGGTACCCTCCCACTATTTATCGGGTTTTCGGTATGTAGTGCACTCTCCTTGGGAATTTTATGGTATGTAAAAAAATCGAAAAGGAGCCTACAAACTTCTTGATTGCTAGTTTCTTAACGCTTCTATTTTTTTCATAACAGCGTCTGCCTCTGCCGCTTTGGCGTCGCTTTGAGAGCGATTCACTTTGGAAAGCTCAAACGATTCTTTCATCAATTTTTCGTACTGACTTTGTAATTTCTCTGCTTCTGTTTTTTTCTTAAATAATCCGAACATATTTTTCTTTTAAAGATACGCATTGCTTGTACAAATTTCAATAAAAAAGCGAACACTTTTTGAGTTCGCTTTTCAAATCATTCAGAAGTAAATAGCCTATGCTAATTCTTCACTATTTTGAAGGTGTCTGTTCCCTCTAGACTTTCAAAAAGTAAGAAATACATCCCTGCTGTATAGCTACTTAAGTCTATTTCAGTCCGTATATTATTTGTCATATCTTGCAGAAGCACTTGTCCCTGTGCGTTCAGTATTTTTATTGTACCCTTGGTTACAGTTTGTAGGGTAAGTAAGCCATTTGTTGGATTGGGATATAGCAGCATTTCTTCTTTGCTGTTATCCTGTACTTCCAAAGGTCCGTCACATAGGCGGTACAATTTGTCCTCAAAAGGTGCATACGTAAATACACAGCCATCTACAGTGGTTCCTATGGCTGCAAAATAAGCTTGTGAAAGGTTAAACATTCCAGAACTCCATGAAACCCCGTTGTCTGCACTTATTTTAATTGGCTCTGTATTATCGGCACAATCTATTCCATCTGTTACGACGTAAATAATTCCATTTGAAAGCGTAATGTCAAAAACTTGGCAGAAACCGGCAAAGGTTACAGGGTCACTTTCGGTCCAGGTTGCACCACTATCGAGTGTTTCATACAACCCACTTCCATCTCTGTCTGCTACAAATATCTTACTTCCGTTTTTTATAAACTTTATATCGGTACTCACGTTATCGTGTCCTGTCCCTTGCAGCGCCCAAGTCACTCCATTGTCCGGACTCCCGTAAACGCCTTCTTCACCAGCAAGAAACAATAAATTATCTTGTGTATAAAAACCTATCATGCGCAAATCTGGTAATCCAGCACTTTGTGTAAATGTAGCAAATCCATCGGCTGAATAATAAGCTCCTCCACTTCCAAAAGTATTACCATAAGATGCTACTAAGTTTCCGTTACTTCTTGCGATCCCATTTATAATTTGTGAGCCAGTTAACCCTGTAACCGTCCAACTAGCACCATTGTTACTACTCTTATAAATAGCCGTATCGCCTCCTGCGTATAATATATCATCTAGTTCATCATAAAAGATACTGTAAATACGCAATCCTGTAGTTACGCCGTTTTCAAAAGTAAGGTTGGTAAAACTGTTCCCCGTGTCTGTGGTTCTAAATAGGCCAAGGTCGGAGCAAATGTACAGCCCGGATTCATAGCCTTGAATTACGTTAATAAATCCAATTTCAGTACCACCAACGCTCAATTCGCCTAGATCTTCCCAGTTTTGGGAAGTACACAGTTGTGAGCCAAAGAAAAATACTAGTAGCAATACACTTGCTTGTTTCATAAGTAGTTTTTGAGTTTTCATAATTTTAGTTTTAAATTATGTTGCTAATTTCAGTGATTCGTAATGTAATATCAATACGCTATTTGCCCTATTTTGCCGCTACACTTTTCCAGTTGCTGAAATAGCTGTATTTTTAAATACTTAAATAAAAACCAACCATTCGTATGAAAAAACTTTGCACATTATTATTCTCAATTGCGCTATCCACAACCCTTTGGGCACAATCTGAAGATCCAGTCATTCAAAAAATGATTACAGAAGCTACCGAAAATTCTCAACTAGAAACCCTCGGCCATCAATTAATGGATGGTATTGGTCCAAGATTGGTGGGGAGTCCTGGAATGCAACATGCCCACGATTGGGCAGTAAATACTTATAAAGACTGGGGAATTTCAGCAAGAAATGAAAAATGGGGCGAATGGCGTGGCTGGGAACGTGGGATCACACATATCGATATGCTGGAACCTCGTGTACAAAGTTTGAGTGGTACACAACTTGCCTGGAATCCAAGTACAAAGAAAGACGGCGTAACTGCAGAAGTAGTACTATTACCCACCGTTAATGATTCTTTAGATTTTGTAAAATGGCTCCCTAGCGTAAAGGGAAAACTGGTGATGATATCCTTTATGCAACCTACCGGAAGACCAGACTATAACTGGGAAGAGTTTGCTAAAGAGGGGTCTATGGAACGTATGAAAAAGAACCGAGACTCTTTATCCGACCTATTCAGTGAAAATATAAAACGAATGGGCTACTCCACAAGGAATGTTCACGAAGCACTTGAAAATGCCGGAGCTGCGGGAATTATAACTTCCAATTGGTCTCAGGGTTTTGGTGTGAATAAGATCTTTAGCGCGCGTACCCAAAAAATTCCAACAGTAGACCTGGAACTGGAAGACTACGGAATGGTATATAGACTAGCACAGTCGGGTCAAAAACCAAAATTGAACATCCTTGCCCTATCTAAAGAACTTGGAACCGTCCCAACCTTTAATACCATTGCC
Organism: uncultured Flavobacteriaceae bacterium; assembly: GCA_963799365.1. GTDB lineage: Bacteria > Bacteroidota > Bacteroidia > Flavobacteriales > Flavobacteriaceae > Marinirhabdus. Next base: position 233,381 of record CAWCWV010000015.1, on the reverse strand, counting down.
GAAATTAAAGGTTCAGAAAAACCTGAGGAGTATGTAATCCTATCCGCACATTTCGATTCCTGGGATGGCGCTACTGGAGCAACCGATAATGGTACCGGAACCTTGGTAATGATGGAAGCGATGCGAATTTTAAAGAAATACTATCCAAATCCTAAACGCACTATACTTGTAGGGCATTGGGGAAGTGAAGAACAAGGCCTTAATGGTTCCCGTGCTTTTGTGGAAGACCATCCGGAAATCGTTGCCAATACACAAGCATTATTCAACCAGGATAATGGTACCGGTCGTGTGGTAAGTCTTTCTGGTGGCGGATTCTTACACGCTTACGATTACCTGAATCGTTGGTTACAGCCCGTTCCAAAAAGTATTAAAGATGAAATTGAAACTACTTTCCCCGGCACACCAGCACGTGGAGGATCGGACTATGCTTCATTTCAAGCTGCGGGCGCCCCTGGTTTTAGTTTAAGTTCCCTAAACTGGTCTTACTGGAATTATACCTGGCATACCAACCGTGACACTTACGATAAGATCGTTTTTGATGATCTAAGGGACAATGTAATCCTAACAGCTATTCTTGCTTATATGGCAAGTGAAGATCCAGAAATGGCTTCCAGAGATAAAAGTGTGTTGCCATTTAATACCCGAACAGGCGAACCAGGCGAATGGCCTACACCCCGATCTCCAACCCGTAAAGGTGGGATGGATTAAATAGTGAATAGTGAATAGTGAAAAATAAAATTGGGTGTTTCAAAGTAATTAATTCTCTTAATTACTTTAAAAACACCCAATCTTTTTTACAGATATAAGTTTAGCTTATTAGCTTAAAATCATCACAGCTTTTGCATTTACAAATTCCTTGATTCCGAATCCACCGTGCTCTCTTCCATAGCCAGAATCTTTAACGCCTCCAAACGGCATATTAGGTTCTGCCAATCCGAAAGAATTAATAAAAACCATTCCTGTGTCGAAATGCTTTTGTGCCAGTTCAATGGCTTTCTTTTCATTTTTACTGAAAATTCCTCCTCCTAGTCCGAATCGGCTATCATTGGCGATTCGCATTGCATCTTCATTATCTTTTGCTTTAATTAATGATGCTACAGGTCCAAAAAACTCCTCTTCATAAGCAGGTTGTCCAGGTTTTACATTAGCAAGTACTGTGGCCGGATAGAAAAATCCTTTTCCTTTTGGAATTTTTCCTCCTGTTAAGATTTCCGCTCCCTTTTCTACACTCTCTTCCAGTTGTTTGTGTAACTTTTCGCGCATTTCATTCGTGACCATTGGTCCCATAGCAGTTTCTTTTTTTGTAGGATCGCCTGCTTCTACTTGTTCCATGCCCTTTACAAAAGCCTTTGTAAATTCTTCATACACACTTTCCACCACTACAAAACGTTTGGCAGCCACACAGGTTTCTCCGTTATTATAGGTACGTCCCTGAACACAGGTTTCAGCAGCCATTTTAATGTCGGCATCGTCCAATACCAAATAGGCATCGTTACTTCCAAGCTCCATTACTGTTTTCTTAAGGTTTTTGGAGGCTTGTTGCGCTACTACTCTTCCGGCACCGTCACTTCCTGTTAAGGTTACGCCGCGAACTAATTTGTTGGCAATTACTTCTTCAGACTGTTGGTGGTTAATGATAAGTACAGTAAATAAATCTTTTGGTAATCCAGCATTCTCAAATATTTCTTTTAACAAGAGTCCAGAACCTGTACAACTCTGTGCGTGTTTTAGTAACACACCATTTCCAGCCATTAAATTCACAATGGCATAGCGAATGGCTTGGTAACAAGGAAAATTCCAGGGTTGAATTCCATAAATAACTCCTACAGGAGAATAAGTTACAATACCTCTCCCTCCATTGGCCAATTCCCGTTCGTCATCTGCTAATTGCTCCACTCCTATCTTGGCGGTATAGTCACAGATACCTGCACATAGTTTTACTTCCTGAAAACCCTGCTTGATTACTTTTCCCATTTCCTGAGTCATTAATTTGGCAAATTCTTCGCGACGTTCCATAAGGCCTTCACCAATTTTTTTTATGATGGCGGCTCTGTCTTTTAATGACTTCAATTTCCAAGAAGTAAACGCTTTATGACATTTGTCAATGGCTTTTTCCATTTCATCATTGGTCATATAGGTGTATTCCTTTATTACTTCTTCGGTGGCAGGATTTATAGTTTTAAATCCGCCCATTATTTCTCTCTCTTTCATAAATAAATATTTTTTTTTATTTCCGCGAAGGCGGAAATCTTAATTAGTTTCCTTTCGTTTCCGTAAAGACGAAAATCAAAATTATTTTTAAATCACTTTATAAAGGCGTTTAATTTTTAATTACTTGGAATCAAATCCCGTGTTTCAGCTTCATAATCTGTGTATCCTTCTTTTCCTTGGGTATAAAATGTATCCTTGTCCCAGCCAGAAGTATCTGCTTCTTCTCTGAAACGACCTACCAGATCTGGATTCGACACATATAATTTCGCAAAAGCGACCATATCTGCATCGCCATCTCGAATCACCTTATTTCCGGTAGATTGTGTAAATCCTGTATTGATCATTAAGTTTCCATCATACATAGGACGATAGCGTTTTGCTATATCGCAAACAGCATAAGGCACTTTGCTAACATCAGTAAAAGGTTCGGATAAATGTATGTAGGCAAGCTTGTATTCGTCATTCAACCTTTTAATGATATAATCGAACGTAGGAATTGTATCTTCAGTTACTTCCATTCCAAAAGTTCCGTGTAGTGAAGGGTTAAATCTAGCCCCAATTTTCTCTTGAGGAATCACTTTTTTCATAGCATCTAAAGTTTCAAAAAAGAAACGCGCGCGATTTTCTATACTTCCACCATAGTCATCATCCCTTTTATTGCTGAAACTACTGAAAAATTGATGAAACAGATAACCGTTAGAAGAATGTATTTCCACACCATCAAACCCTGCTTCTACAGCATTTTTAGCTGCCTGAACAAATTCATTTTTGGTAGTTTCAATATCTTCTTGTGTCATTGCCTTTGGAGTCACTGTTTCCTTTTGCCCTTTTGGGGTGTAGACTGTTTCTTCAGGATTAATAGCTGAAGGTGCCCAAGGTAATTCGCCATTGTGAAAATCTGGATGCGAAATCCTTCCCACATGCCATAGTTGAATAAAAATTCGACCTCCTGCATCGTGAACAGATTTGGTCACTTTTTTCCATCCATCTATTTGTGCTTGAGAATGGATGCCTGCAGTGTATATATAACCAACAGCTTTTTCTGAAACCTGAGAGCCTTCCGTAATAATTAAACCAGCGGTGGCTCGTTGTGTATAATAGGGTAGGTGTAAATCTTCAGTTGGAGCCGCTTCTTTGTTTTTAGCCCTACTTCTAGTCATAGGAGCCATAACAACGCGGTTAGGTAATTCTAAATCTCCCATTTTTATGGGTTGTAATAAGGGTTGTGTATCTTTCATAGTCTATTTTGGTTTTACGTAAAGATACTTTAGCGAGTTGTTAAAAAGTGTTGTAGTATTTGGTGTTCGGGGTTAAACTATGTTAAGATTTCAGCAAAAAAATAGCGATAATACCTTATTTGGCATGATCGCTTTTTTTCATTCTAAAAGAATTATTTATTCTTCAGAAATAATTTTTATAGCTCCTTTTTTAGAAATCTCAAATTTCTCATTTTTACTTACACTTCTAAAATTAGAGGAACGCCTGTAAGCATCCTGGAAATCGGCGTGGTCTTTTTGTTTTATTGTTTCCATATCAATGTAAATTATAATTATTGGAAGCTAAAGCTATCGAAAAAACCTAGAAATAAACCATGTAATAGTGCTAATTATTAAATCTTTAACTAAACACAAAACACTTACTCCTCTTCCCTCGCCTTCTCTCTATCGTCTGTATTCTCCAGTTTACGTTGCATCTTATCCATTGCGTCGGATATTTTTTGTTTTTCTTCTTTTGAAATCATATCACTATCTTTTTGTAGTTTAACTTCTCCGTCACCGGCAACTTTCAGTTTTTCATCTCCTTTAACTTTCCCTCCAAAATTGGAAGACCTTCTGTAATTGCTTTGAAAGTCTGCGTGGTCTTTATTTTTATTTTGTGTGCTCATTATTTTATTTTTTAAAATTTCCATTAAAAGCAAAAGTATCTTGTGATTGTCGTTCACGAACTACTTTTGTTTCCTCTTCTTTTAGATCATCAGGTAAGGTTTCAACGTTACCTCCAAATCGCCCGATAGCAGTAGCAGTAGCTACATGATAATTCTCAGGAAAACCAAATTCTTTACCAGCCTTCTTGAAATCGATTCCTGCCATTTGGTGCAGTGCAATACCCATACTTGTGGCTTGTGTACATACATTTCCCATAAAAAGTCCCAGATCGTGTAAGGCGTGGAAGTTTTCTTTCTCTCCGTCTTTCATATCTTTTTTAAAAGCTCCAAGCATCAAGGCTGGCGCTCCTTTTACCCAATTCTGGTTGAATTCGACGAGGCAATCAAAAATTCTATCATAAACTTCAGTGCCTTCCAAACCCCAAATAATTCGCCAGGGCTGTAAATTATTACTACTGGCAGCCCAACGACCTGCTTCTAAGAGTGTTTTAATTTCAGTTTCAGAAATGGGAGTTTCTGCGAAGGCACGTGGACTCCAACGATTTTTTATGAGTGGATGTATTTCATATTTTGTGTGTGTTTCTTTTTCTTTCATTGTTTTTTTTGAAAAGTTACAATGATTGATATGTATTTAAAAACAATTAAAAAAGATTTAACTATTGCCGTATTAATTAACAAAACGCTATCATAAATTGGAAATCTTATATTTTACTTTTGTTGAAAATATATATTATGGTTTGGGGAGTTTTTATTGCTTTTGTATTAATAATGCTGTTTTTAGATCTTGCTGTTTTCAATAAAAAAGCCCACGAGATCAAAACAAAAGAAGCATCTATTTTTACGGCTATTTGGGTGAGCATTGCCTTGTTATTTTCTGGAGTTATCTATTGGTTATTTTCAGCAGGATTGGTCGAAAATCCTACACAACTTACTCCTGAAACAGCGGTACTTAAGTATATTACAGGTTATTTAATTGAGTTGTCCCTTAGTATTGATAATGTTTTTGTGATCGCTGTCATCTTCAGCTCTTTTGCCATTCCTGCAAAGTACCAGCATCGGGTATTATTTTGGGGTATTCTGGGAGCCATTGTTTTCAGGGCTTTAATGATTGTCTTTGGAGTAGCGCTTATTAACAAGTTCGACTGGATTATTTATGTTTTTGGAGTTTTCTTACTCTTTACAGCCTATAAAATGGCAACCTCCAGCGATACCAATTTCGATCCAAAACACTCCAAAATATATCGATATATACGCAAGGTTTTTCCAGTTACTCAAAAAATTGAAGGTGAGAAATTTTTTATAAAAAGAATGGGTGTAAAAGCAGCCACACCGCTGTTTGTAGCCTTGCTTATTATAGAGCTTACCGACATTCTTTTTGCATTAGACAGTATTCCTGCCATCCTGGCAATTACCGCAGATCCTTTCATTGTATTCAGCTCCAATATCCTAGCAATACTTGGACTTAGATCTATGTATTTTTTAATTTCGCGTATGCTCCAGAAGTTCAGGTTTATAAATTATAGTTTAGTGGCGATTTTAAGCTTTGTAGGCATAAAGATGCTTATATCTCACCAAGTAGAAATTCCAGAATGGCTTTCGCTGACAGTAATTGGAGTTGCACTTTTAGGTGGAATTTTAGCTTCAATCTATATCCCTACTTCTAAAGATGAAACCCCTGTGGAGGATTTGCCAAAATAATATTAAAAGTTTGTCTTCCCTTTGAAGGAATTGTATCTTTAAAATTGAATCAAAAACAAGAATACTATGAATATAAATTTTGAATATAAAGACGTTTCTGCCAGCAAAAGATTAGAAGCTTTGGCCACCGAAAAACTAGAAAAGTTAGAAGCAAAATATACCTTTATCGTAAATACCGATGTGTATTTCAAAAAGGAAAACACCACCAGCCCGGAAACAGGGATGATTACAGAAATACGTATTAACGTACCAGGAACTACTCTTTTTGCCGAATCTAATAATGGTTCTTTTGAATCTTCTATAGCAAAAGCAGCTATTGAAGTCGGTAAGCAACTACGTAAGAAAAAAGAAAAAATGCAAACACATTAATTCGTAAAGTACACAACGTGAAACAAGGTAAGAACCAATCAAAAAAGCAAATGGGAGTAATCGCAAGAGACGATAGAGAATTTACTTTAATTTACAGTCATAACACCAGAGTAGGAAAACATGCGCTAGCTTACTTACAGGGTATTAAGGAAAAACTAAATGCCGTAGATATTTCAAAAACCAAAGTAAGTGATACGCAATGGACAGAAATAGCCAAAGCTTTAAACTGTAAAGTTGGTGACCTAGTTGACAAACGATTGGTTAATATAGAAGACACTTCTGACTTTGGTACTAATGATTGGTTGAAAATTTTACAAAATAATGACCAAGTCCTTTCTCATCCCATTGCTATAAACGGAAAGTCAACAAAACAAATAGCCAACGCTACTGATGTTTTACAATTTTTTGGTGTAGATTCGGCAGGGTTAGAAAAAACAATGCACACAGAAGATCCCACGATTAAAAGTACTACCAACAATGAAGATTTTATTGAATAAGTTGGTTAAGATTTAAATAAAAAAAGAGCGCTTACTGCGCTCTTTTTTTATTGATAATTATGTTCAATTTATTGTTTTACTCTGGCCAATGGCTGTATTTCCGGACGTACTTCTTTATATTTTTGAAGTTGAATACGTGTTAGAATATCCCCCATTTCAGCGGCTTCATTTTGTCTTAAAGCAACCATTTTATTGAGCATATCTTCTCCTTCAGTATTGGCTTTTATCTTTTCTTCACGAACTAAAAATTCTTCAACCTTCTTTCTGAAAAGTAATTCCTGTTTTGCTCTAAGACCAAGAGCGTCAACATACTTATCGGTAATAACTTTGGCTTTTTCCTGTAAGGTTTCACTTCCTACTTGTAGGTGAGTATCCTGACTTAATGTAGAAAACGAGATAAATAATGCGAGAAGTATAATTAATTTTTTCATAACTTTTATTTTCAATATAAAAAAATATAAGAGGCAATACAAGGGGTTTAGCACTGTTTAACAACAACTGTTAAGACCGTTGTAATACTTGATCTTGAAAGTTGTAATAGCCACACTTTAAGTACGCGCCTTCAGGAAACGTGACGGGATGATCAACGTCGTGGCCCGTTTTTAATAGTACAGCAAAAGGTCTTGGCTGCTGTTGAAGCGTTTCCATATTAATTTGAAAAAATTCATCTTCAGAAATTCTGGAACTACAAGAAGCCAGTACCAACAATCCTTTCTTAGCTGTTAATTGTATTCCCAATTCTGCTAATTGCCTATATTTCTTTTTGGCAACAGCAATTTCTTTTTGACGCTTGGCAAAACTTGGTGGATCTATGACGACCACGTCATATTGCTTCCGATCATCGATGAGTTGTTGCATCACCTCGAAAGCATCTCCAGCAATTGTTAGGTGAGTACCATTGTACATATTTAATTTACCGTTTGCCATTGCCAATTCCAACGCTTGTTCACTTATGTCCAGACTTGTCACTTCTTTAGCATTATTGGCAAGCGCATGTACTGAAAATCCGCCAGCATAACTAAAAACATCCAGCACCGTTTTTTGGTTGCTTAATCTACCTACTCGCCTTCTGTTGTAGCGATGGTCCAAGAAATAACCTGTTTTATGCCCCTTAATTACATTTGCCGAAAAATTAACTCCGTGTTCCTTAAATAAAATAGTTTCATCTTTTAGTTTGCCATAGATCACACTTCCTTCCGATAATGGAAAATTTGATTTCTGCTGAAGGGTACGACTCAATCGTAAAACCACAGTTTCAGCATTGGAGGTCTGAATAAGTATTTTCAGGATAGTTTCTAAGAAAGGCAACCAAATGGCTGAATATAACTTCACTACCAACACATTCGTATATACATCGGCAATGAAGCCCGGAAAACCATCATTTTCACCAAAAAGCAATCTGTAGCTATTGGTATTGGATTCCAACAAATCTGTCCTTAACGCAAAAGCGCGCTGAATTTTACCCTCAAAAAAAGTGGTATCCAATTTTGCACTCCCGCCGTGATGCACCATTTTTATAATAATGGGAGAGTCCGGATCATATAGCCCTACACCTATCGCTTTGTTTTTGCTATGGCTAAAGATAATCGCGATATCTCCAGCTTTTCCTTCTTTATTTATTTTCTCTACACTATCAGAAAAAATCCAGGGATGACCATTACGAACGGAACGCTCTCCTTTTGTAGTAAGTTTTACCGCTAAAACTTGTGATTTTATTTCTGGGAAAGCTATGTTAAACATTATATTTTTTTGTGGATAATTGCGATGGCATCATTTAACGTTCGCAACGTTTCCATATCCTCATTAGCAAATTCTATATTAAACTCGTCTTCCACATCTAAAACAATATCAACCAAGTGAGCCGAATTAATATTGAGCTTCCCCGGTTAAGTCGCTATCTGGATTTATTTCATCTCCACCAACGTCTTCTGGAAGGTAGTTTTTTACAATTGGAAGTATTTTTACGTAGATTTCTTCAGTTGTCATAGTATTATTTTTCTACTACAAAAATAGTTTAATTCCAGTGACATCTGTTGCTAGAAAGATATTTTGAAATAAGAGAATAATTTTGGATGATTGGAACTAAGACTAAAGGGAGTAAAGACAAATATAATTTAAGATTCTAAAAAAATAGATTCAAGAAAAATTTGTTATGAATGTTACAGAAACGAAGTGAATAGTCTTGCGTAAATGTAGCTATTCATCAAATTTTCTAAAAACAACACACGCATTTACATCACCAAATCCAAAACTAGCTTTAATTGCGGTAGTAATAGCTACTGAAATTTTCTGTTGTGGAATTTTTTCCGAAGCAATCAAACCGGCAATTTCGGGATGCAAATCTTCGCAATTTACATTAGGAAATAAAAACCCTTCTTTCATTTGAATAATGGTAGCAACTGCTTCAACACTACCACTGGCAGCCAAACAGTGTCCTACCATCCCTTTCAAAGAATTAATGTAGGGGAAATCTTTACCTTTTCTATTTAAGGCTGTGCACCAATTTTTTATTTCATCGGGATCTTTTATAGTTGCTGTTAAGTGACCGTTAATGTAATCTATCTCTGAAGGAGTAACTCCAGCGTCTTTTATTGCATTTTTAATACAACGTTGCACCGCTTCACTGTTGGGAGCCGTCATACTACCACCGGCTCGTTGCCCGCCAGAATTTACGTGACCCCCTAAAACTTCAGCATAAATGGTGGCTCCACGTTTTTGTGCGCTTTCTAGAGATTCCAATACCATTGCTCCTGCCCCACTACCTGGAACAAATCCGCTGGCGGTCGCACTCATAGGTCGCGATGCTTTTTCTGGTTGGTCGTTGTGCTTATAGGTTATTACTTTCATCGCATCAAAGCCACCCCAAAGGTAAGGACCGTGATCGCTGGTACTCCCGCAGAGCACTTGAACAGCTTTACCAGCTGCAATACGTTCGTAGCCCATTAGAATAGCTTCGGTGCCTGTAGCGCAGGCAGAAGAATTTGTCGTGACGATATTTGCAGCACCAGTCATTCCGCCCAGATATGCACTAATACCACTTGCCATAGTTTGTACTACGGTTGTACTTCCTAAACGTCGTACATTCTGCTCATCTACCTTATAAATTGCTTCGCGAAACTTTGCAACACCGCTTGTTCCTGTTCCAAAAATAATTCCCAGATCCCAGTTAGGTTCGGTCTCAGAAATTTCTACACCAGCATTTCTTATAGCATCCATTCCTGCAAGTACACCATAAAGAATCCCACTGCTGTTAAAGTTTCGGAGTTGTAACTCAGAAAAGTATTCACGTTTCTTTTCTTCGGAAATATTAGGAACCCCACCCACTTGACAGGAAAATTTTAGGGCTTCCAATTCTGGGAAATGTTTTATTCCTGAGGTGCCGCTTTTAAGAGCTTCAGTAAATGCAGCAACCCCTACTCCATTTGGTGCGGCAATTCCTAATCCGGTTATGACTACTCTATTTTTGATCGTTTTTAGTTAATTGGTCAACTGGTAAATTTGTTGATTTACAGTTTAATGTTCGCTTACTTTATTTTTTATTACTGAACACACTCTACAGGTTACTTCATCATCCCACTAATTGTCCCTTTAGCTACGAGTTCTCCTGCTTCATTCAACATCTTTACCTTGCATTTCAGCTTATGAAATCTGAAATATTCTTTTTCTGAAATTACGGTTACTTTCTCTAATGGGAAAACAGGTTTGTAAAAATCTACTTGCTGACTACTCAAGGCGATTTGTGTGTTTTCATCCAGTTTTTCCTCGAAAGTTTCTTTCAGTAGAAAAATACCAAGACATACCAAACCAATTTGCGCCATACATTCGACCAAAATTACACCAGGGGTTACCGGATTGTCTTTAAAATGTCCCGCATAAAAATATTCATCTTCCTTAAAAGTATAGGTTCCCTCTGCCCTATTTTCAGTTACAGAAACTAACTCATCTACAAATAGAAAAGGTTTGTTGTAGGGAATTTTGTTTAGTATTTTGGTATAATGTTCAATCATATTTTAAAGTTCTATAATCTGCAATCATCGCAAGCTTTCCCCGCCATCAACCTTCAACACCACACCGTTAATCCACTTTCCTTCTTCTTGGCATAACAACCACACCGCATTTGCAACATCTTCAGGAATCGTTAATCTACCAAAAGGATTTCGACTTTTTGCCATATGGGCTAGGTTGTCACTTCCTGGTATCATTTTAAAGGAAGGTGTTTCTGAAGCACCTGCCTGTATACAGTTGGTTGTAATGCCGTAAGGAGCCAATTCAACTGCCATTTGTCGCATTAAGGCTTCCAAGGTAGCTTTTGCGGCCGAAACTGCCCCGTAACCAGGCCAAACTTTTGTGTTCCCTTCACTTGTAAAGGCTATGTTTCTTGAATTATCACTGAACTTTCCTTGCCTTAATATTGCTGCCGTCCATTGCCACCAACTGGTTCCCATGGCATGCAAAGTGATGTCTAAATCTGTTTTAGATAATATTTCTTTAGTTTGAGTAAGTCCTTTTAAACTACCTTTAGCAATGCTATGTACTAATACTGAAATACTTTTCGCTTCAATTTCAGCTAAAACCTCTTGAATTGTGCCTTCCTTAAGCGCATCTTTATTGAATGTTTTTACTGAAACTCCAAGTTTTTGAATCTTTTCTATTTCAACTTCAAAAGCTGGAATGCTACTTTTTCTATCTCGGTGTACAATTACAATATCAAAACCACTCAAAGCCAATTTATTTGCTGTGGCTAGTCCTAAGCCACTACTGCCCCCTAAAATGAGTGCTGTTTTATGTGTTGTTTCTGTTTTCATGCTGCTTAAAATTCCAATAAAATTCGTTGTGCAGAGAATCCTGGGCCAAAACTCAACATCAAACCTAGTTCCCCTTTTTTCGGTTTTTTATCCATAAATCGTTCTAATACATACAGAACTGTAGCGCTACTCATGTTTCCGTATAGACGGAGCGTTTCCTTGGTATCATCAATATTCTTACCCAAACTCCCGAAGAGTTCTTCCACAGTTTGTACAATTTTCTTCCCGCCAGGATGAAAAATTAAATGGTCAATATCTTCTATAGTTTTGCCGTTTCGTTCTAAAAATGGGTGAACAATAGCTGGAAAATGATCGGCAATTTTCTGTGGTACTTCTTTGTCTAAGATCATTTGTAGTCCTGTATTTACTAACTTAAATCCCATCATAGAGGTGGCGTCGTAAAAATGATACATCGCTTCATCTAAAATTTTTGGTCCTTCTGCGTCTTCTTCAGAAGATAATAAAACACAAGCGCCTCCATCCCCAAAAATAGCAGCACTCACAATGTTCACCATAGAATAATCATCTAATTGAAAGGTAGCCGTTGGAGATTCTAAAGCAATGACAGCAGCTCTCTTACCGGGGTTGGCTTTTAAAAAGTTTTTGGCGTAGATTATTCCGCTTACACCTGCAGCACAACCCATTTCGGTAACCGGCAATCGAACGATGTCCTGTCGCATTTTTAAATCGTTAATGAGATAGGCATCAATGGAAGGAATCATAATCCCTGTGCAACTTACCGTAATAATATAATCTATATCTGTAGGTATCCAGCCTGCTTTATCCAAAGCTTTTTCAAGAGATTTCTTACCTAAATTTTTAATTTCATGTATATAAACATCGTTCCGTTCCTGAAAAGAGGTATGAAGAAATACTTCATGGGCATCCATAATAGAATACCTGCGATCAACACCCGCTCCTTCAAATAATTTCAAGACTTTTCGTTTAAATCGGTCGTCTTGTCCATCTAACCAAGCTTCAACGAAAGGTAGAATTTCGCTGGTTTCTCGAGTAAATTTTGGTAACTGTTTGGCTACTGCGATAATTCTTACAGGTGTTTCTATGATTTTTATTTTTAGTACAATTAGTATTTATAGCGTATACTTATCTATTTAAACTTTTTAGGCCTCTTTACGTTTTTAGTTTCAAGAGTCCACCTGTCGTGACTGAAGTCGTTTAGTCAATTTGAAGGTATACTATTCTTAAAAATATTTTCTATTTAAGTTTCAATTTATCTCCAAATTCGTTTATTAATAATTCCTATCTCGTCGCTAGTCATTCGTGCTTTGTAAGATCCATTGCCACCTAAAGGCCCATTTCCATTGTATGATGGATTCTGTTCCTTGTATTCGATTCGCTAATGCTCTCAGCTCCTTTCTTTTAAATCCGCGTGCTACAGAAACCAAGCCGTCGTGTTTGGCAATTTTACTTTTTATAAAGATACTACTGAAAATTTTAAATAACCAAAAGGCAGCCCGGCTTCGGTGTAGGTCGTTTACAACTATTCCAACTTCCGCTTGGGCAGATAATTTTTCTAATATTGACACGATCGCATCATTTTTAAAATGATGCAGAAACAAAGTACATAATGCAATGTCGAAGGTATCAAAAATTGGACCTTTGGAAAAAACATCTTTTACCTGGAAAGAAATATTGGCATATTTGGTTGACTTATTTTCGGCAATTTTTATGATATGATCATTACCGTCTATTCCAATAAGTTTAAAATTATAAAAATGCTTCTTTCCAAATTCAGCAATTTTCCGAAGCATATCGCCATCGCCACATCCTATATCTACAATGGTTATAAGTTCGCTTTTTGGAACTTGTTGTAGCAATCTGTAAATACCATTTAAAGTAATTTTTTGTCCCCCCAGCAATGTATTAACTGTTTTAAGATCGTTAAGCATAACTTCCATTTCTGGGCCTTGCAACTCAAAACTATCCATAATTTCGTCTTGTGTAGAGCGGTATGTAGCGGAATAATATATCATATAACAACCTCTCCGTGAGTTTTTGAAATTATGTTTGTTACTACCGAAGGAAATAGCTTTGCAATACTAAATGAAGCTTTCGTTACCATTGGGCTTAGCAATAAGCTTTGAATCCTACGTCCGGTTTGTAATCTTCTTGAGAATGTTTTTGACCATATCGTAGCATATTTTTTTTCAAGTTCAGTTCTGCTGTGAAAATCATTTTTAGAAAAGACATCCGAAAGTAATTTGGCGCTGTGTATTGCCATAGCCATACCATTGCCACAAAGTGGGTGAATAAGTCCGGCAGCATCTCCAATCATAAAGATATGATTTTCAACAGGTTTTTTATTTTCAAATGAAATCTGACTTATCGTCAAAGGTTCCTCAAATAAAGGAATTGCTTTGATAAAAAAATCAGCTAAAAACGGATTAGCGCTCATCACTTTTTGTTGAAATTCGGTTATATTTTTAACTTTCTTAAACGAAGTGTAGGTAGTAAGATAACAGGCATTTACAGCGTTATTTTCAATCATCGACAAGCCACAATAGCCTCCCTCAAAATTATGAAGTGCAACAACATTCTCTTCAAAATTATATTGATAATGGGCTTTAACTGCCAACCAAGGCGATTTTTTCTGAATAAATTTTCGGCTTAATGTTTTATCCAACAACGATCTTTTTCCAAAGGCTCCAACAACATATTTTGCCTTGTACTGGGTATCTCCTTTGGTGGTCATTAAAAAGTGATTTTCCTTGAATTCAACCTGGCTGCAGGTTTCAATGACTATTTCAGAATATTCACTAGCCTCTGTAAATAGCAGATTGTCCAATGCATAGCGGCTCATTCCAAAACCTCCTAACGGTAACTTGGATTTTATCAATTTACCATCATGTGTTGAAATCTCAAAACGGTCTATTTGCTTGGCCCCTTTGGCAATAGGGTCTATTCCAATGGATTGTAAATACGGTAATACTTCATTTGAAACATATTCGCCACATACCTTATGCCTTGGAAATGCATCCTTTTCTAGCACTAAAACTTTATACACTTTGCCAAGCTCAATAGCTGCTACCAAACCCGCAAGACCACCGCCTATAATTATAATGTCAAATGTTGCTTTTTCATGCATATTTTAAAGTACGGGATTGTTTTCAACATAAAAAAATCCTGTACTTAAATAAGTACAGGATTTTAGAATATCCAGAATAACTAATACAATTATCCTTTATTTGCTTCGTTTTCGGCGTCTTTTACCATCTTTTCATTTGGTACAATAATTACGTTAACACGTCTGTTTTGTGCACGACCTTCAGCTGTACTATTATCTGCTACAGGGCTTTGTTCACCATACCAGTTTGTTGTAAAACGCCCAGATGCCAAACCTTTTGTGGCAGTAAAATAAGTTGTTACAGATTCTGCACGTTGCTTAGACAAGGTCATATTATATGCATCGGCTCCTGTATTGTCTGTGTGTCCTACCACCAATACATTTGTATCTGGATATTCACGCAATACACCGGTTAACTTGTCTAATGTTGCCATAGATTTCGAGTTGATGTTAAATTTATTTGTATCAAAATATACTCCTGAGTTTTCATCAAAAGTTACTACAATACCATCATCTACTCGTTCCACTTTAGCTCCTGGGATTTCTGTTTCAATCTTCTTGGCTTGATTATCCATTCTTCGACCAATAATAGCTCCAGCGGCTCCACCAGCAACTCCACCAATCACGGCTCCAAGTTCTCCATTACCACCTTTACCTATATTGTTACCTAGTACAGCTCCAAGTATAGCTCCACCTGCAGCACCAATTACAGTACCTTTTTGTGAATTATTTGCATTTTTAGTTGCTTCACAGTTCGTAAAAAGCACTAAAGTTGCTAATGCTAAAGTTACCACTGTTAATTTTCTATATACTGATTTCATATTGTTATTCTATTTTTGAAAAGTTCATACTAATTGTAAAAGGTTTCCCGTCGAGGGTTACAGTTTGCTCCCAACGCATATTATTTTCGCTTAATTGGGCCAAACGTACTCTAAATCCTATAGAATTATCTTTATCAGGCTTACCTAATTTCATAGTTGGCTTCAACAAGAAATCGTACAACCCTGAAGTTTGATCAATTTCCTGAATACTAAAAATAAAATTTCTATCACCTTGCTGGCAATCACCGCCATTTACAGTATATAAACCACTGTTATTGTTAGGGATAAAGCGCCAAGTACTACCTTCAAAACACTCTTTAGAAGTATCATTAAAGATGGTAACATTGAATGTACCAGACTCGCTATAACTTATATTATCTAGAGACCAGTAGCCTTTCACTTCTTTTTTTGCTTGAATTACCGTCTTTGGTGTTCCGCAAGAAAATGCGAATACAGCTAAGACAGCGAGAATGAGGATTTTTTTCATTTGTTTAATTTTGGTTGTTTTTAAGTGTTTGTTTTTTAACTTGAAGTCTTCATTTATCTTCTAAAAATTCTCGCTAGTAAGGATATTACTAAAAGCACTAAGAAAATCCAGAAAATAATCATTGCGATATCAGTTGCACCTTCTGCGATGCCACCAAATCCGAATACTGCTGCTATTAAAGCAATTACAAGAAAAATAATTATCCAGCGTACCATAATTTTAAGTTTTTTTGGTTAATAATGGTACTAAGATACGGTGACTTGACCTGCGATGGATAACGTTTGTGTGAAGTTTAACAGCAAATGTTAAAAGATTAATAAGCAATTAAATCCTCTAAATCTTGCTTAAAACGCTTGTTAGGAAGATATTGCTCTTCTAAATTTACTGCAAAAGGAATAGGTGTCTCCATACTAGCAACACGCTTAATAGGTGCATCTAGGTATTGAAAGCATTCTTCAGAAACTAGCGCAGAAATATCACTCGCCATTCCGCCAAACATACTATCTTCTTGCAGAATGATAAGCTTCCCTGTTTTTTTAACTGAAATAAATATTGCTTCAGTATCTAGAGGAGCTAACGTTCTTAAATCTAGTAAGTCTGCTGAAATATCAATCAATTCCTCTAAGGTTTCTAATGCCCAATGCACTCCAGCTCCATAGGTTACAATAGTGACATCGTTTCCTTCTCTCAACAATGAAGCCTTTCCTATAGGTAGGGTGTAATAATTGGTAGGCACTTCTTGGCGAATACTTCTATACAAGGCTTTATGCTCAAAAAATAATACTGGGTTAGGGTCTTCAATAGCAGTTGCCAACAAACCTTTTGCATCATATGGGAAAGCTGGATATACAACTTTTAGTCCTGGGGTGTGAGTAAACCAAGCTTCATTTGTTTGACTATGGAAAGGTCCTGCTCCTACCCCAGCCCCACAAGGCATTCGCACCACAACATCAGCTTTTTCGTTCCATCGGTAATGGCTTTTTGCTAAATAATTTATTATTGGATTGAAACCAGAGGTTACAAAATCTGCAAACTGCATTTCTACAATAGCTTTATAACCATTAATAGATAGTCCCATCGCTGCAGATATAATAGCACTTTCACAAATAGGCGTATTACGTACACGCTCTTTACCAAAAGCTTCTAAGAAGCCATCCGTAATTTTAAAAACACCGCCATATTCTGCAACGTCTTGCCCCATAATTACAGCGTTATCATGACGCTCCATAGCTTGTTTTAGTCCTTGAGAAATAGCATCAATCAACCTAAGCTCTTCTGTTTTATTATTTGGTTCAATATGTTGGTATTGAAAAGTTTGAAACACATCACTTAACTCAATGCTTTTAGTTGAAACGATTGCTTCTTCCGCAAAAGCAATGTCTAAATTATCGTTTATTTCGTTTTTAATTTCAGTTTTTAAAGTTTCAATTTTTGTTTCTGAAAGTAATCCTTCAGCTTTTAAATAGCTTTCAAAGTTAAGCAGTGGATCACGCGCTCCCCATTCATCAATCAAATCATCTGGTACATATTTTGTACCACTCGCCTCTTCATGACCACGCATTCTGAAGGTTTTAAATTCCAGTAACACAGGCCGTGGATTCTCACGCATATCTTCCACAACCGACTTTATCTTACTGTACACTTCTAAAATATTATTTCCTTCAATAATATGACTTTCCATTCCGTAACCAACACCGCGATCTGCAAGGTTTTCACAGTTATACTGTTCACTAGTTGGGGTTGAAAGCCCATATCCATTATTTTCGATACAGAAAAGAACGGGTAGTTGCCAAACCGAAGCAACATTTAATGCCTCGTGAATATCGCCTTCGCTAGTTCCTCCTTCTCCAGTAAAAACAGCACAAACTTGTTTGTTTTTCTTTAGTTTATTTCCAAGTGCAATCCCGTCTGCCACTCCAAACTGAGGTCCCAAATGAGAGATCATCCCCACAATTTTATATTCCTGTGTCCCAAAGTGAAAACTGCGATCACGGCCTTTGGTAAAACCATTCGCTTTTCCTTGCCATTGTGAAAACAGTCGGTGTAAAGGAATATCTCTCCCTGTAAATACAGCAAGATTACGGTGCATTGGTAAAATATATTCGTCACGATCCAAAACCGATGTTATTCCAACTGAAATTGCCTCCTGTCCAATCCCGCTAAACCATTTGGAAACTTTTCCCTGGCGTAATAAAATCAGCATCTTTTCTTCTATCAATCTGGGTTTCAGCATTCTTGAGTACAACTCGAGGAGTGTTTTGTCTTCGATGCCTGTTCTATCGTATGTAAAATAAATGGGGGTTGCCGTTTCGGGTTTCATCAGGTACTGTTTATATTGTCAAAAGTAGAAAAATAAAGCGGTAGAGCGATTAGAAGGACTATTTTTTTTGAACGAATAATAAGCTTGTATTTTGGTATCTTTGCAGTATAAATTGTACAATTATGAATAATATTCCTAGTGTAGATTTAGCCGATTTCCTAAGTGATGACGCTAAAAGAAAGCAAAAGTTTGTAGCTGAAATTGGTAATGCCTACGAAGATATTGGATTTGTATCTCTTAAGAATCATTTTTTGAGTGATGAGCTAGTCACTGAATTATATAAAGAAATTAAAGCATTTTTTGCACTTCCATTAGCAACTAAAAGCTCCTATGAAATTGAAGGATTAGGCGGACAGCGTGGCTATGTTTCCTTCGGAAAAGAACATGCGAAAGGTAAAAAAGAAGGTGATTTAAAGGAATTTTGGCATTTTGGACAAGAAGCAGACCCAGACGCTAAGCTTATTGATGATTACCCAGCCAACGTTGAAGTGAAAGAACTTCCAGATTTTAATAAAACAGGAATGGAAGCCTATCGAATGTTGGAAAAAACAGGAATTTATGTTTTAAGGGCACTAGCGCTATATATTGGTGTGGACGAACATTATTTCGATCATTGGGCATCCAACGGAAATAGTATTTTACGCCCTATCCACTACCCTCCTATTACCGAAGAACCAAAGGGAGCCGTGCGCGCGGGGGCTCATGGAGATATAAATTTGATAACCTTATTAATGGGAGCCTCTACAGGTGGTCTACAGGTATTACGCAAAGACGGCAAATGGATTGACGCAATTCCACAAGAAGATGAATTGGTAATTAACGTAGGAGACATGCTGGAGCGCCATACCAATAATAAATTACGCTCCACAATTCACCGGGTTGTGAATCCGCCAAAAGAGCAATGGGACAAGCCTCGTTATTCTATTCCGTTCTTTATGCACCCAAGAAGCGATATGGATTTAAGCTGTATGCCAGAATGTGTAGATGCTGCACACCCAAAAGCTTTTGAAGATATTAAAGCAGGTGATTTTTTACACCAAAGATTGGTGGAGATAGGGCTGATTAAGAAGTAGCCTTCGACTCCGCTGAGGCTACGAAGTTAAAACTAAATTTAAATACTACTCTGCATATTGAGCGGAGTCGAAATATGGACTTACAAGACCAACTTAAAAACTTATTCCCCGATCACGAGCCAGTGGAAACTCCAAAAGCCGAAGAAGAATCTTCTGTCTGGTTGCAAGAAGATCCTTTGATTTGTAAATACGAAAAGCGAAAAGGCAAGCCCATTACCATTATTGAAGGCTACACAGGTGCGCAAAGCGATTTTAAACAACTCGCTAAAGAATTAAAAACCTTACTAGGCGTTGGTGGAAGTTTTAAAAACGAACAAATTATCATCCAAGGTGATTTCAGACAGCAGATCATGGAGTTTTTGCAGGATAAAGGATTTAAAACAAAACGTGTAGGCGGATAATGGGATTTTCGAAGTACGATTGACGATTGACGATTGATGATTGATGATTGATGATTGACGATTTTTGATTGTTAAATTATTAAACATCCAAGTTTAATTCACAAAAAATAAATTTTAGTAACACTTAAAATAATATTGAACTTTAAAATTTGAACACTAAATCAATACCAAGCAGCGAACTCATTTTAAACGAAGACGGTAGTATCTATCACCTTCAATTAAAGCCTGAAAACATTGCAACAACAATTATCACCGTAGGCGATCCAGACCGTGTGAGCGATATTACGAAACACTTTGATAGCATTGAGTTTACGGTTCAAAATCGCGAATTTAAAACCCAAACTGGCGTTTATAAAGGAAAACGCCTTACCGTTATTTCTACAGGGATTGGGACAGATAATATTGATATTGTATTTAATGAGCTCGACGCTTTGGTAAATATAGATTTGAAAGCGAGAACAATTAAAAAGAATTTAACACAACTCGATTTTATACGAATAGGCACCTCTGGAGCGATTCAAGCGGAAATACCAATAGACAGTTTTTTGGCTTCTGAAAAAGCAATAGGCTTCGATAGTTTGTTGCACTTCTATGGAAAAACAGATTTTTTAGATACAAATTTTTCTGAAGCATTTATAAAATATACCAATTGGAGCGCGCAGAAATCTACTCCGTATGTAGTTTCTGGAGATAAAACCTTATTAAATTTATTTACTTCTGAAGATTATTTGAAAGGAACCACAGCTACGAACGTTGGATTCTACGGACCGCAAGGACGGAAACTTCGTTTAGCATTGCAGGATAAAGATTTAAATGAAAAGCTCCAGAATTTTAGGTATAAGAACGAAATGATCACTAACCTGGAAATGGAAACCTCGGGTATTTACGGAATGGCAAGATTGTTGGGACATCGCGCCATATCATTGAATGCTATTTTAGCCAATCGCACTAATGGAAGCTTTAGCAAAAACCCAAAAGAGACTATAGATAAATTGATTGAAAACGTATTGGCAACATTGTTGTCTTTATAGAATAGAAATAAATAGGGACCCGTCTTCGCGGGTAATACGTATGAAAAATTTTAAAATTGGCGGGGTACCGGAACATTTTAATTTGCCTTGGTATATCACGCTAAAAAACAAGGAATATCAAAAAGAGGATATAAATCTTCGTTGGATAGACTATCATGGAGGAACTGGCCAGATGTGTAATGCCTTACGGGAAGGCGAGATTGACCTGGCAGTAATTCTTACAGAAGGAATCATTAGAGATATCGTTAATGGTAATCCGTCAAAAATTGTACAGGGTTTTATACAATCGCCACTAATTTGGGGGATTCATGTGGCTGAAAATTCAGAATATCAAAATATTTCAGACTTAAAGGGAACCGATTGCGCCATTAGTAGATTTGGTTCAGGTTCTCATTTGATGGCGTTTGTAAATGCCGAAAACGAAGGTTGGAATATAGAAAAAGATGTGAATTTTGAGGTAGTAAAGAGCCTTGACGGTGCCCTGGAAGAATTACCAAAAGGTAATGGTGACTATTTTATGTGGGAAAAATTTACAACAAAACCCTACGTGGATAACGGCCCTTTTAGACGTGTGGGAGAATGTCCTACGCCCTGGCCTTGTTTTGTAATTGCTGTGCGGGATGAAGTACTACAAAATGATGCGTTTAGTATTAATACTATTCTGGAAATTATAAATAGAACAACCTCAGAATTTAAAGAAATCCCAAGTATTGATAGAATGATTAGCAATCGCTACAATCAACAAATAGAAGATGTCCAAGAATGGCTTTCCTTGACTGAATGGAGCCAACAGCAATTAACTTCTTCAGAGATAACAAAGGTTCAGGAAAAATTAGTTCAACTAGAATTGATAGAAAAAAAGGTTCCCTTAGCGAGGATTTTGAGATAAAAAATTTATTGTAATTCAGCTTTTAATATTAAAAATTAAATGGATTCGATATAGGATTTTTTGTAAGCTCTGCCCTATAAGAAGAAAATGCTACAATATTTAAAAATTAGCCACAATTAGGGCAAAGGCAAAGCTTATTCGCTGTTGAATTTATTTTTTTATACGTTGCGCAACCTTTTTGAAAACCTTACATCTTACTACTATAAAAGTAAGACTATGAGTATATTTTTTATCATTTTGGGGGCCTTGCTAGTAACTAATTTTCTTTTGTTACAATTTAGCTGCAACGCTACCGAACAGGAAACAGAAGACTAGTAATATCTTTACTTTTCTTCCTTAAAGAACGTATCCAAATACGTAATTCTATTTTTTAACCATTCTAGCATATACGTTAGATGTTCTTCTTCGTGGCTCTTTTTCCATGCTAGCTGATCTCTATCGTATTTTTTTTCTTCAAGCATTTCGGTATAGGTATCTGTAATACTGGAAACAAGAGCTTCTTCAGCAAATGCAGTAGCTCTTAAATTTGCCCATCGTTTGTTCATTTTACTTTTTAAGGCGGGATCTTTCTGCATCCTGTCAAATAGATGGTTACTCAAAATATCATCTGTAGTTGGAATTCTTTTTCCCGCTTGGATTGTTCCCATCACACCATCCATATCCCAAGGCACTATAAAATAAGGGGTATCTTCTTTATATTTTGCCAGGTAAAAGTTCTTTCCTAAATTATCTGTAGCTCTAATTAAATTGATGAATAGAAAATAATCCACCAGATTTTCTACTTTAAAATAGCTAGGAAGTTGTTGCGCAAATTCAGCATCGGTACTTGTGGTTAAAAAAGTGATTGCTGTATGCAGATTATCGTAATGTGCTGTAAAATCTTCATAAGGATATTCCATCTCCCATCCTGCCCAGGTGGGTAATGAGTTTTTAAAATCCGGAGCGCCTCTAAATGAGGTTCCAGGGTCGTAGTATCCAGCTTTAAATAATTCGCCTCTTACGGTATCACCTTTTATTTTCTTGAGTTTTAAGAGAGAACGGTTTATCTTTTCTGAAACCAAATAAATTCCTCTATATTCATGATTCACAAAAAGATCTACATAAAAACCATCTACCGTAGCGCGTGCTTTTTTCTCTTCAGAAGCATAGTAAGGTACATGAATTTGTTTCCATAATTTTTGAGATGTGTAAGCACGTAGTAATAAAGGTTCATTGTACAATCCGTCAAGGATAATATCATCATCTTCCGCCAGTTTTTTTAGCTGTATATCTTTCTTCCCTTTTGAAACCGAATCGGTGTAAAATTCTATATTAAATGATTTCTTCGGGTAAGTTAGTGACAAGTTACCACGCAAATCCATACCTATGGTGCTCGTAAACGTTGTATCTGCGTCAAAATACCGAAAATGCCCTAAAACCTTAGGGTTTTTAGTTAGACTGTCTTTTACTTGAATGGCAAGTATGGGCGATTTTGTGATAAATAAATGATAGTCTTCCCCGTTCTTTGTTACTGTATATTTCTCCGTATCTTTTAATCCAATCGCTGGAGTTGAGAATTGATAAGTATCCTCTAACTGCAGGCTTGTTACTTCGTGGTTTACGTCATCCTCGATATCAATATTCAAAACAATAATTTTCTTGCCATGATCTACCTGGTAGCTATGCAGTGTTGGTGTAAAGATGGGTGAATCTTGCCCGCAAGCCATCAATGTAATACAAAAGCTTGCTAATAATGTAAGTTGTTTAGTAGTTTTCATGGCTGTATTGAAATCAATTTTCATTCCGTTTTACCAGTTTATGGCTTCTTTTTGGTTAATTTTAAGGTACTTATTGGTTTTACTGAAATGGTTATTGCCAAACCAATAACCCCTATTGGCACTTAAGGGCGAAGGATGACCACTTGTTAAGATCAAATGTTTTGAAGCATTGATCTTAGCGCCTTTTTTCTTAGCATAACCACCCCAAAGCAAAAATACGATTCCTTTTCTTTCTTCAGATAATTTTGAAACTATAGCATCTGTAAATTGCTCCCATCCTTTGCCTTGATGACTTCCTGCTTGATGCGCTCTTACTGTTAAGGTAGCATTCAACAAAAGTACTCCTTGTGCAGCCCATCTTTCTAAATTTCCTGAAGATGGTATTGAAACAGCCAAGTCCGTTTCTAATTCCTTAAATATATTTTGTAACGAAGGTGGTATCGCAATCCCTTCAGCTACTGAAAAACACAAACCGTTGGCTTGTTTTGGTCCGTGATATGGATCTTGCCCTAAAATCACCACTTTCACCTCGTTAAACGGTGTATGGTTTAACGCTGAAAATATTTGATTTTCAGGAGGATAACATGTGTTCGCCTCATACTCATATCTTACAAATTGAAGGAGTTCTAAGAAATAGGGTTTCTCAAATTCTGAAGCCAAAACTTGCTTCCAACTCGCTTCAATTTTTAGTTCCATTATGCGTACTTTTGTGTAAAATTACATACTCGCTTGCTTTTTTAGGAGTGTTTATGAAAAAATTGTTTTACAACCGTTCCCAATGCTAGGGAAAACTATGATAAAGATTGATAAAAAGACATTAGAAGACGTTGAGTTCCATACTGTATTGGAGCAGGTTTCAGAATTTTGCATTACCCATCCTGGAAATGAAAATATACTTGCCATTACACCCTTTAAGAATACCGAAGAAGTACTGCCTGCCTTAAAGCGTGTAAAAGAATTTACCGCTTCTTTTGGGAGCGACTCCCCTATTCCCAATCACGGCTTTGAGCCTATTTTTAAGGAACTCCAGTTGTTAGAGATCGAAAATAGCACTCTAGAAAGTTTCAGTTTTAGAAAAATATTGGGGCTGTTGGAAGCCACACAAACCTTACTAAAATTCTTTAAAAAATTTGAAGAGTTTTATATCGCTTTACAGGAATTTTCTTCAGAAATAGAGTTTACACCCACTATTATAGATGAGATAAAAAAAATATTCGATAAATATGGAGATGTAAAAAATGAAGCTTCGTCAGAATTAGCTATAATTAGACGCAGACTTAATGTAGTAAAAGGGCAGATAAATTCTTCGTTTACTAAAGCATTGAGCAAATATTCAGGATCAGACTATCTGGATGAAATAAGAGAAACTGTGGTGGACAACCGGCGTGTGTTGGCTGTGAAGGCTATGTATCGCAAAAAAATTAATGGTGCGGTTCTTGGACAATCAAAAACCGGAAGTCTTGTGTATATTGAGCCACAGGAAACGCTGGAATATGCAAACGAGTTAAGCAATCTTTATTACGAGGAAACCGAGGAAGTTAAACGAATTTTAAAAGCGCTCACCGAATTTATACGACCGTATACACATCATTTAGCATCTTATCAAGAATACCTCACACAGATGGATACAATTTTTGCCAAAGCAAAATATGCAGTTGCCATTGATGGAGTACTTCCATTACTTACAAAAAACAGGCAGTTATCGCTCGTGAATGCCTATCATCCATTATTACTAGTTTCCAACAAGAAAAGAAAGGAAGTTACACACCCACAGAGCATCGAGTTGTCACACGACAAACGGATTATTGTGATTTCTGGACCCAATGCTGGCGGAAAGAGTATCACGCTTAAAACGGTAGGTTTATTACAAGTTATGCTACAAAGCGGACTTTTAATCCCAGTAGCGCCACAAAGCGAGGTTTGCTTTTTTGATAGGATTTTGACAGATATTGGCGATAATCAAAGTATCGAAAATCATTTAAGCACCTACAGTTACAGACTGAAGAAGATGAATCATTTCTTCAGAAAGTGTAATGAGAACACGCTGTTTTTAATAGACGAGTTTGGTACCGGAAGTGATCCCGAGTTAGGGGGTGCACTGGCCGAAACGTTTTTAGAAGTATTCTATGAAAGGGAAGCTTTTGGAATTATAACCACACATTACGCCAATTTAAAACTCTTGGCAAATGAACTGCCCCACGCGGTAAATGCCAATATGCAGTTTGACAGTAAATCTTTGGCTCCTATTTATAAATTGCAGATGGGAGAAGCGGGAAGTTCTTTTACTTTTGAGGTAGCTCAAAAGAATGGGATTCCCTATAGCTTGATCAACAAGTCTAAGAAAAAGATTGAGCGTGGAAAAATTCGGTTCGATAAAACTATTGCCAATCTCCAAAAAGAGCGATCTAAACTTAGAAAGACCTCAGAGAGTTTGGAAACTTCAGCAGAAAAAGCACGTGTGGAAAGCAAACAATTGGCTGAAGTAAACTTAAAGGTACAGGAAAAACTGGAAAGCTACCAGGAACTGTACGATTCTAATCAAAAACTAATTAGTTTAGGAAGAAAATTTGATGGGCTTTCTGAAAAATACTTCAACAATAAACAAAAAAAACAACTACTAGACGAGCTCTTTAAAATGGTGCTAACCGAAAATAGCAAAAGAAAAAAGCTCGAACCCAAACTGAAAAAAGCTGTCAAGCAGAAGAAACACGAAATAAAACAAGAAGTAGAGCAAAAAGTAGCGGTTATTAGAAAGGAGAAACAAAAAGAAAAAGAGGAGGCCAAAAAAGCACCACCTCCAAAACCGAAAGTAACTTTAAAAGTAGGAGACAGAGTTCGTATGATAAATGGCCGAGCTATTGGTACTATTGCTACCATTGAAAAAAATAAAGCATTCGTAAATTATGGAATGTTTACCACCAATGTAAGTTTAGAAGAACTAGAAAAAGTATAAGCGCTGTGCTTAAATCTAAAAAAAATAAATCTCAAATGCCCAAAAAATACAGCCCGCGTTTTGGAATTTGCTTTTTGCAATTTGGGAGTTTATAATGAATTTAGTAATATTATGAAAACGTCTAAAATTCAACATAAAATTATATTGTTTGACGGTGTTTGCAACCTCTGCAACACCTCCGTAGCTTTTGTAATTAAGCGTGATATAAAAGATGTATTTCAATTTGCTGCCTTACAAGATGAAGCAGGAAAATTGCTTTTAGAGAAACACGCGATAGATTCTTCAGAAACGGATTCTATTATTTTGGTTGATGGTGAAAAAGCGTATACAAAATCAACGGCGGCCTTACAGATTGCGAAAAACTTAGGGGGTGCCTATCCGCTTCTCTATGCCTTTATGATTGTTCCTAAATTTTTCAGAAACTGGGTGTACGACTATGTAGCCAAAAACCGCTACAAATGGTTTGGGAAGATAGATAGTTGTATGATCCCTTCGCCAGAGTTGCGTTCAAAATTTTTATAATTTTTAATTAGCAAACAATTCTTCTCAGTTAACGAACGGTTAACGTTCTATAATTTAAATACATTTGAAAGACAATCTAATAAATTTGTTTTCAAATGAAGTCAAAAATACTCATCATATTTTCTGCTGTTACCCTGCTCTGCTTAGTGGGAATACAAGGCTATTTAATCTACAACAGTTATGAGTTAAAGAAAAAAACAATCACCTTAGATGCCAGAAATGCCATTGCCAGAGTATACAGCACACCTCAAGTAGATTCTATCGCCTGGTTGTACAGAAAAGAATTTCTAAAAGGCCTCGAAGCGTATAAGCAGAAAAATATCTCGAAAGATAGTTTATTACACATGCTTGACAAGAAAAGCAAAGAAATAAACCCAGGTTTTTTAAAATTTTATGAGAACGGTCTAGCACAGCTTGGAGATGAATTTAATGTTCAATTCAAAAAAATAGTTACCTCTATCGAACTCAGTGATAGTATCGGAACTGTTGAAACTATCTATCCACAACAATCGTCCGATACTATTATTCTTTTAGGCGAACCTTTTAATCAAAAAGAAGGATTGCTTATTAACAATAGTTCTTGGCAAAAAGACCATGAAATTGAATTGCCAGGTGGCGTGAGCACATTCGATCTTAATTTTAAATCGAGCGTATTTATGAACGTTACCAATTGGAACGGTCTTATTATAAGAGAACTCTCGGTTTTATTAATCTTGTCTTCCTTACTCTTCCTGTTTGTGGTTGGGCTGTTGTACTATTCTATTCAAAATTTGTTGAAACAAAAACGCCTTGCCGAAATTAAAACAGATTTTATTAACAACATTACCCACGAACTTAAGACCCCACTTTCCACGCTCTCCCTTGCCACCAAGTCATTAACGAGCGAATATGCTAAGGATAATGCCGAGATTTCCAAGGAAGCAGTAGAGGTAATAGATAGGCAAAATACACGATTGCAAAAATTAATTGATCAAGTACTACAAAGTAGTTTGGGATATCAAGAAATTCAATTAAAAAGAGAACCTTTCAATGTTGCCATATTTTTGAAGGATTTATTGAAAGACTACCAACTAACTACAGATAGCAGTATTTCAATTCAACAAAATATTGAAAGTACAGGCATGCTCCTTAACGGAGACACTTTCTATATAAGTACAGCTATCATAAACCTTTTAAACAATGCCATTAAATATGGTGGCACCCAATTAAAAGTAGGTTATTATATAGATACGTTACACAACAACCACGTCATAACTATTGGGGATAATGGTATTGGTATCGCAGCAAAGTATCAAAAATATATATTTGAAAAATTCTATCGAGTGAGCGAAAAAGACACTCACAATTATAAAGGACTTGGGTTGGGTTTATACTATACAAGCCAAATCATTAAGGCCCATGAAGGAAAAATTTCGGTGGTCAGTGATACTAATCAAGGTACCCTATTCACCATTAAAATACCTGTGAACTCATGAAAAATATACTCTTAGTTGAAGACGATCAGGATTTTGGAAAAATGCTGAAAAACTACCTCGAATTGAACAAATTCATTGTCACTTGGGCATTACACGGCGAAGAAGCGCATACCATTATAAAGCAAAACGATTTTGATCTTTGTATCATAGATATTATGATGCCCATAATGGATGGTTTTACCTTAGCTGGGAAGATAACCGACCTTAAACCTGAAATTCCATTTTTATTCCTTACTGCCAGAAAAACCAAGGAAGACCGTATAAGAGGTTTAAAACTAGGAGCCGACGATTATATTGTAAAACCGTTTGAAGCAGAAGAACTGATCTTACGATTGAAAAATATAATTAAAAGAGCCTCACAACAAACATCTCATGGTGTTCCTATTGAAGAGGAAATAATGAATATGGGTGCGTATGTATTTAACTATCCAAACCTTACACTAAACATAAACAGCCATACTTCAACGATTACTGAAAAAGAAGCTAAACTACTTTATTACTTATACCAAAATAGAAATCAGTTGTTACGAAGAGAAGATATACTTTCCAACGTTTGGGGCAAGACCGATTTCTTTTCAGGAAGAAGTATGGATGTGTTTGTAAGTCGCATCAGAAAATATTTAAAAGAAGATCCCTCAATTTCTATTGAAAGTGTTCGAGGAATTGGACTACAATTTAACCTTTCTTAATACTAATTAAATACTTTAAAAAATGAAAACAATGAAAACAATAGTACAATTAATACTATGCTTGCTGGTCACTAGCGGTGGAATAGCCCAGGAATACTTTGGGACTTCTACGTTTGGCGACTTAGGTATTGACACTGCAAACCATTCGGTTTCAGATAGTGAAGGAACTGTTTTTACAGGGGGATTATTTCAATCTACCCTTACAGTTGGTCCTACCACAATTACCTCAGCAGGAGGAAATGCAGATGGGTATGTTACTATCCATGATAGTCAAGGCAACCCAGTGGACGTGCTCCGTTTTGGAGGTGGATTTGATGATATTGTAATAGACTTAGCTGTAGATGCAAATGACAACTTGTATATCACAGGCTACTTTCAAGGTGCAAATCCAGCTAATCCATTTGATGCAGACCCGGGACCAGGCGTATTCCCGATATTACAACCAGCTCCCGGATTGAGCAGGGATTTATTTGTTATTAAATTAGATAGTGATCAACAATTTATCTGGGCAAAGCAAGTGAGCAACCCATTTGGATTTGGTGCCATCAATGAAGATGCGCAAACTATAGCGGTAGACAGCGCTGGTAATGTATACATTGGAGGTTCATTTCTTTTGGCCGATTTTGACCCAGACCCAGCTGTGGATAATGTCGTTTTTTCTGCAGACGGCGGTTCATCATCAGATGGTTTTTTACTAAAATTAGATACCGATGGTAATTTTGTTTACGTAAAAACATACGCTGGCCCAGGTGGTATTGTTGAAGTTGAAGATATAGAATTAGATGCCAATGAAGATATTTTGGTAACAGGAAGATTTAGAAACCAGGTAGACCTTGACACAGGCGCTGGAACAGATAATTATACCACCAACGGAACTGATGACATTTTTGTGAGTAAAGTTGACAACGATGGTAACTATATATGGGGTGGTGTTTTTGGAGGAACCGGTCTTGATGGCGTTACTATTATTACTGAAATTAATTCCGAAATATATATCGGCGGTAATATTACAGGGACTGTAGATTTAGATCCTTCCACAGGCGACAATACAGTTACCACGAACGGTAATTTTGACGCTTTTCTTTCAAAATTTGATACTGATGGAAATTATTTGATGAGCTATGTTACAGGTGGTGAAACAACTACCGGTATAGAAGAAATTTACTCAATTATCCAAGGGCCTAATGGAGATCTGTATGTATCGGGAAGCTTTGAAGGCACAACAGATTTTGATGCTAGTGGAAACACCGCTATTACTACTTCTAATGGAAATACAGATAATTTCTTTGTACAAATGGGCTTAGATGGTAGTTATAAAAATCATTGGACCATTGGGGGCCCCCAGCGTGAAAATAATCAGGAATTACTTTTTAATGCCGTGGGGGAAACTATCTCCATAGGTATGTTTAGAGATACGGTAGATTTCGATCCTTTTGCAGGTGAAGATTTGCAATCGAGTACTGCCAATTCTGATGTCTACGTATCTCGCTATTTTCTTTTCAGCATAGGAAACGATGTGTGTACTGAAGCTATTGCCGTAACTTGTGGTGATGTAGTTTCTGGTGAAACTATTTTCGATACAGATAGCGGTGGAAACCCTGCTCCAGACGAGTTTTATAGCTATACAGGAAATGGAACGCTTGAACTTGTAACCGTTTCATTATGTACGGGCACAGACTATGACTCTGTACTCAGAATTTATGACGCCTGTGATTTAATGAACGAAATTGCCATGAATGACGACGCTTGTGGAACACAATCTGAAGTTCAATTTGTTTCAGACGGTACAGCCACTTATATCATAATGGTAGAAGGAAATGGCACTGCCTCTGGAAATTTCAGTATGAATGTATCCTGTCAGGAACTTCCTGAAAATGATTTTTGTGATGGAGCACTACCTATTACGTGTGGTGATACAGTTACCGGTTCTACCAATGATGCAACGGAAGACACTGCAGCTCCCGTTTGTACGACAGATATTACCGCTCCTGGCGTTTGGTACACGTTAAACGATACAAGTGGTTTGGTTACAGATTATACCGTATCATTATGTGATGGGGCAACTACCTTTGACAGTAAGATAACCGTATACAGCGGTGATTGTGGCGCATTAGTTTGTGAAATTGATAATGACGACTCCTGCGGCCTGCAATCTGAAGTGACTTTCCAAGGCGATGGTAACACTACCTATTATATTCTTGTACATGGATTTGGAGCCAATACAGGAGATTTTTCACTTAATTTAACTTGTATTCCTGTACCACCTGCAAACGATATGATAGCTAATAGTATAGATGTAGATGAAATAGGATTCCCTTATACAGATCTAGCAGTTCCTATGCCAGGTGCCACTGTAGAAGCAGGTACACCTACGGGTTGTGATAATGCCGGAGTATTAGGTGTTTGGTATAATTTTGTTCCAGAACAAAATGGTACTGCAACAGCATCAGTTACTTCTCCCGCAGGATTTACTTCAGTTACGTTTTACACCGCACCCAATGAAAGTGCTGTGGAGACGGATTTAAGTTTAGTAAATTATTTCGATAATCAATGTGTTCCAGGTGCGGACGCCAGTATCCTGGTAACTGTAGGTCAGGCATATTATGTGTATGTAGCCAATACTGAAGGTATAACCGATATTGTAATAGATGGGGATTTCTTTCTTGGAACTTCAGAAAATGTGGCAAGTACTTTTTCTGTGTATCCAAATCCAGCATCAGCTACCGTAACAATAGATTCAGGTTCTGCTGAAGTGATCGAGCATATTACGTTGTATTCTGTTCTTGGACAAAAGGTTTTAAACCTAACACCATCAACAGTAAAAGCCGAAATTAATATTTCGCAACTAACTGCAGGAATGTATCTTGTTCAAGTACAGGTGCAAGGGCAAACTTCCACACGTAGGTTAGTGAAACAATAAATTGTATAAAAGTTTATTGGTTATTTAGGTAAGAGCGGGTGTTAACCCGCTCTTTTTTATGGATTATTTTAAATTCTTTAAAATAAAATCAAGTTTTTCACTACCGTTATTGTTACGCTCAAAAGCGAAGTTGGTATAAGTAATAGGGTTTGCTAGTCCTTCAGCTTGCCATTTTTTCACAATATCTGTATGCTCTAAGGAAATCTTTCCAGTTAACAAAGGATCTAGACTTTCATTTTTATAATAACTATCGTATACTTTTTTCAACCCAGTGAGGTACATATAATCCTTTGTAAAACCTCCTCCACGATGTGCTCTAAGTGTAATATTGTAAGCTTCCTCCCTATTTAGTTTGTATTGATTGTGCAAAAGATCGAACGTATCACAAAAGTTGAAACCTTTACGTAAACTATCTGCTGCCATTACTCGATATGCCAGTTCTTTAAGCCTGTATAATGTTAGACAACCACTCATATACTCACTAAAAACCGCCAAGCCTTCTTGGGTTTCCACATTGTTTGGGAATCCATTATGGAAAATTTTTAAGGATTGGCTCAAGCCATTAAATGTAGTCACCATATGGACGCCAATCTCGTGGTTTGCCAATACTTTTAACTGGTTGGCACTAAATCTATGATTCTTTTTTAAGATGAGCGTTTGTGTATTGTTCTGTACCATCGCTGCTGCTGAAATTTTAGTGGACAACTTTATGTTGAACTTAAAATCGTAGCGCTTCGTAAATTCATCAAAATAAGTAGCGGCTTCATCCACATTAAATACAGGAAACATCTCACTATCGTACTCTTCATCTTTAAAATGAAGAATAAACCTGGCATTTTCAACATCTTTTTCGGTGGGTGTTCCGAAAGATTTCAGTGCGTTATAATAAAATTTCTGCCCTTTTCCAATGGTTTCAATACACTGTATTACCCCAGAATAATCGTAAATAACATCCCTATAAAAATTTCGACTTATAGCATCTTTAATACTATCTATGTCCTGAGTAAATAGTTGTTGCTGAAGTGTATGCGCATTAAAATCTATTTTCCGGTATTTAAAATTTGGATTTATATTGTATTTAGAGGCAAAGAAATTTCGCTTCTCAGCTTCAATGTTTATAGGATTTATGTAGTTAAGCAATTCGATTTTTTGAACGAGTTTGTTCAAATTGAAATCGATTCTAAAAAGGTTGGGATGCTTTTGTAATATTTCTTCGGCAATTGCCATAATTAACTTTTGAAGGTCTGGTAAAATAAGTCTGCGTGTGCTTTTACTCTGTGCTGAAGTTGATGTTCTATAGCGTGTACCACATCAGGATATACTATTTGACGCAACTCGTCACAATAAATTTTCTTAAATTCAGTCGCCAAAACTAAGGTATTTTTAAAGTTCTGCGTAATATATTTTAAGAAATACCCATTGCCCTGGAAGGTGTCGTTAATTTTTGAAGTCGATTCAATAGCATTAGGTAACTCTAATTCCGACAGCGATTGCCGCCATTTTTCAACTGAATCCCTAAACCGCAAATTGTCAATATTTGATGTTCCCAGATTGATCACGGGTACTTCCCTATCCCATCTGCGCCAGTTATAGCTGTGCATATCATACACTACCACAACGCCAAATATCTCTTCCAATTTTTGCATCAACACGTGAACAACGCTATAAAATGCAGCATGTTTTTCCAAACTTTTATTATGTTGTACAGGATCGAGTGGTTGTTTCCAAAGCTTTTTGCCCCAGGCATCCTCGTAGATTGCATTTTCGGGATCACGGTTCAGATCATATTCAAATCGGCTATCACAACCTGCAATGACTATGGGATGCGTTTTGATAAATTCTTTGGTACAGGGGTCTTCCTCAAACCAGCGTTCGTATTCGGTATGTAAGCAATTAGTCCATAGTTCTTTCCTGAATTGATGCCCATCATGCACCGCTCCACAGGCGTAGGGTACATACTTGTCAATTTTAAGTGTGAATGAATAATCTTTTGCAACTGCTTCAAAGGTTTCTTCTGCTGAAATTCTAGCGATGATTTCTGAAATGGAGAGACGGAGCATATTGTGTATTTGGTAATTGGGTAATTGGGTAATTGGGTAATTTTAGTGATTTATAGAGTTTTTTGATACTCTAATATAATTGTGTCTTAGCTAATAGATCATTTTTTTTTATTTTAAAGTATATCCAATATATCTTGATAAAAAATCACTTTTTAATAAAATGCGTCAATATGGACTATCACCCACGAGTATACTAACGCACCAAATTACTAGTTACCTAATCTACTAATTAACCAATTCACTAGTTAACTATCAAGCATCACTCACATGTTTTCTCAATTTTGTCCTACGCTCAAAGGCAGTAACCCGTTCTTCAACTTTATCTTCCACAAAATCGATAATTTTTTCCTGGACACGGGTTTTATATACCTTGTTAATGTAGGTTATCCCACCTGGTGACATTACGTTCACTTCTACCAACATGCCACCTATCACATCAATTCCACAGAAATAGAGCCCATCTTTCACTAGTTTTGGACCTATTTTTCTACATAATTCTTTTTCCTGCTGGGATAAAGTGTGTTTACGTACTGAGCCACCAGCCGATACATTACTCCGGTGATCTTCTTCTCCGGGTACACGAGCCATAGCACCTATGGGTTGCCCATTTAGTAACAAAATTCGCACATCTCCTTTCTCGGCACCTTCTATATAATCTTGAAGAATAACATAGTTGGAAGTTCCATCTTTATTATCTATATAAAAATCCAGCAATGAGTTTATACTCTTCATAGCTCTCTTTTCAATTAGGATTACTCCAGATCCTCCATAGCCGTTCAGAGGTTTCAGAATCATCCTGTCTGGTCCTTCTTTAATTGTTTTCTTGAGATATTCTTTATTCTTAGTTACGTGAGTTCTTGGAATAAATTCATTCTTGTCATCTTCAAAAACTGCGGTGTATAGCTTATTATTGGCGCGTCTAATTCCGTCAAGGTCATTCATAATAAACACATCGTCTTTCACGCTGTCTAAAAAATTCAGCATAATCATATCTAATGGCGGATTACTTCGTAGAATAATTACGTCAAAACCTGCCATGGGTAACATTTCGTCGTAAAATGCTGCTTTTTTGTGGAAGGAGGTAAGTTTATTAGGTACTTTCTCCATTCGTTTTAAACACCGGCTAAAAGCAAATGCAACACTATCTCTAATGGTAAGATTGGCGGGGGTTGTAATGGCTAGACCGTGACCGCGTTTCGCAAATTCTTGAATCATTGCAAGCGTGGAGTCGTTTTCAGGATCCATTTCGTCCCAGGGATACATAATGAAACAAACGTTCATAAGGTTGGTTTTCTAGATTAGGAAAACCAAAATACTAAAAGTTATAGGAACAACAACATAATTCTTAAAAGCATTACTGAAAATATCAATTAATCACTTGCCCTGTATTAATCGTGCCAAAATTTGCTACACTACCCGTTGTCCAAGTAAAATCTACATATTCACTCCCTGTACCTACTAGTTGCATAGAACTCCCTGCAGGAGTTGTGGTATTAGATTCGGCAACTCCAATGTCTTCGGAAAGCATTCCCATTGCTGGGCCATTGGTTGCTATAAAACTGTCTTCATAGCTTAAAAACTGAATCACATTTCCTGTTGAAATCCGTACTAGCGCTAACCCTTCGTCGTCATTTTGCAATGTGTTCAGTATTGCGACAGCTCCAAAGCCTGTACCTTCATCTGGAAGAAGTCCGAATAAATTTATAGGCGTACCTGTGGTAACAGCACTACCTGCTCCATTACCACTATAGCGAACCATTTGATAATCGCTCAAGTCTGTTCCTGCCGCACCTGCTATTTCAAAACCTTCTCCGACATCCGCACCAACATTGTCGTAATGAATTTCATTGATCCAAATTTCTGGTGTTGCTACAGTAACGCAAGTAATATCTTCCCAAGAATCACCATCCCATAGTTGCAAACAGCCAATAGCTTCTACAAAAATGAGCATTCCCACATCGCTAAATCCTGGGCTTATTATGTTTCTTTGTGCAACAGTTGAAACTCGAGGAGGTAAAAAACCTGCATAGCTTAAACCACCATTTGAAGTACTGCTTATTTCCAACGCAGACCTTGGAGAAGGTGTAACAGTACCAATCCCAACCTGAGAAAAACTAGAAAATGAAACGATAAAGAAAAGGGAAGTGATTATATAATTTTTCATACCAGTATGTTTTTAGACAAACTGGGGAGTAAAATCGTAATAAAGATACGAATAATTTTGTAATCTGAAAATCTACATTCCTAAAATTCTGTGTCCAACATTTTTATACGTTACTATTCAGAATCCAAGTCAAAAGTCTCAGAAGGATCTTGATCTTGGTAATGCAACATACCTTCGCCATTTGCAATTATTGTTGAAACCGTGGCATCTCCAGTGACATTTACAACAGTGCGAATCATATCCAAAATTCTATCTACTGGAAATATGATAGCAATCCAAGCCGGATTTAATCCTACAGAGTCTAGTACAATAATGAGCATCACCAAACCAGCGCTAGGCACAGCAGCAGAACCTATTGAAGCTAGGGTTGCGGTGACCACTATAACTAATTGTTGTCCCAAAGTTAAGTCTATCATGTGCAGCTGTGCTAAAAACACTACAGCTACGGCTTGGTATAAACAAGTACCATCCATATTTACCGTGGCACCAATTGGCAAAACAAAGCTTGTGATCTTTTTATCTACACCAAGATTTTCTTCTACACATTCCATAGTTACTGGTAATGTAGCCGCACTACTAGAAGTTGAAAAGGCTAAGGTCTGTGCTGGACTTATAGCTTTAAAAAAGCCTTTGTAAGGAATTTTTTTTACAAATATTTTTAAGATTAGCGGGTATACAATAAAAATCATAAAGAACAAACCAATTACTACTGTTAGAGAGTACCAACTCAAGCCTTTAAAAATCTCATATACTTTACCAATATCATCTCCTGCCATTTTACTAACTACACCAGCAAGTAATGCAAAAACGAAAAATGGTGCAGCTTGCATCACAAAGTCAACCATTTTAAGAAAAACCTCCATGATGCTGTCCACAACTTTTGTAACGGGTTGGGATTTTTCATTTGGGATAAAAAGCAAACAAATTCCAAAAAACAAGGAGAAGAATATAATCTGTAACATAAGCCCATTTTCCCCTAGCGATTTAAAAAAGTTTTGCGGTACTAAATCTACCAATGCTTGCAAAGGTCCGGCATCCTTGGTCATATTGGCAGTTTCCATTTTTTCTGAAACAGATGCATCTCTCAATTCACTTTTAGAAAGATCTGTAATACGCTGGGCGCGTTCCATAAATTCTGGTTCTTGTAAATAATTAATCCCATCCTTAATTTGATAGCCTTGTTCGCTTGCCCAAATTTCATAACTTATTCGGTTATCAATTCGGCTATCATCATCTATTAAGGCACCAGGTTTAATAATATTTACAAGAGTTAACCCAATGGATACCGCTAAAACAGTTGTTATTAAATAGGCCAAAAGCGTTTTCCCACCCATGCGTCCTAAACTAGATGGATCTCCAATGTTGGCAACTCCGCTAATCACCGAAAACAACACCAAGGGAACCGCAATCATCTTCAACAGATTTATAAAAATAGTTCCAAAAGGGGCAATCCAATCTATTGTAAACTGGCTCCATCCCAAGCTACTGGATATTAATGCCCAAATAACACCCAGTACTAATCCAATGATAATTTTCCAGTGTAATGCTAGTTTCTTCATATATTTATTTCGCTTCTGATGAAGCTTATTATTTATTTAACTGAATCACAATCCTGCCGATAGCTGATCGGAGTCGAAGCCCAATTTAGACAATTTATTCAGCATCCAAAAATCTGCTAAAGTTAATGCAGCCATTGCTTCTACAATAGGCACAGCCCTTGGAACTACACACGGATCGTGACGTCCTTTTCCTATCATTTCAACAGCTTCGCCTTTGCTATTTATTGTATTTTGCTTTTGAATTAGCGTAGCTACAGGCTTAAATGCCACAGTAAAATAGATGTCTTCTCCATTACTAATACCGCCCTGTATCCCACCGCTAAAATTGGTTTGGGTACTCCCGTCTTGGTTAAAAACATCATTGTGTTCGCTGCCTTTCATTTTGGTACCCGCAAAACCACTCCCAAATTCAAAGCCTTTAACAGCATTTATCGATAACATGCCTTTACCTAATTGTGCGTGTAACTTATCGAACACTGGTTCTCCCAGACCAATAGGTACATTTTGAAGTACACAAGTAATAGTGCCGCCAACGGTATCTCCCTGTTTTTTTATTTGCTTGATATAGGTTTCCATTTTTTTGGCCATTTCGGCATCTGCAGTGCGTACTGGGTTTTTCTCAACTTCTGAGAAATCTAATTGATTGTAAGGTTTATTCAAATTCAACTCACCCACAGACGAAACATAGGCCGTAATTTTAATATCCTTCAACAATTGTTTAGCAATGGCACCTGCCACTACCCTACAGGCTGTTTCTCTGGCCGAAGAACGTCCACCACCTCGGTAATCACGATGTCCATATTTCTTATCGAACGTATAATCGGCATGCGAAGGGCGATAGGTATCTTTAATGTGGGAGTAATCTTTAGATTTCTGATCGGTGTTCTCAATCACAAAACCAATAGGAGTTCCCGTAGTTTTTCCTTCAAAAATTCCTGAAAGAAACCGTACGCTATCTTCTTCTTTGCGTTGGGTAACAATAGTAGATTGGCCTGGTTTGCGACGTTGCATTTCGGCTTCAATGGCATCCAGGTCTATGGAAAGTCCAGCAGGACAACCATCTATACTACCGCCAATAGCAGCGCCATGCGATTCCCCAAAAGTGGTAAGTTTAAAAACGGTGCCAAAGGTATTGCCTGCCATAATGGGGTTTTCAACAAATGTAAATGTTTCGTACCAATAGTGAAAGTATTCGTCCATTTACGTTATTAACATTGCTGTTAACAGTGATAATAGTTTGATTATTTATTGGTAACATTCGCTTAATGTCTAATAACCACAAACAATCAAACTTTGCATTGTTAAAGTTATCTTTTGAAACGAAAAGTAGACATAGTTGTTCTCT
Organism: uncultured Flavobacteriaceae bacterium; assembly: GCA_963799365.1. GTDB lineage: Bacteria > Bacteroidota > Bacteroidia > Flavobacteriales > Flavobacteriaceae > Marinirhabdus. The sequence continues at coordinate 194,365 of CAWCWV010000015.1, read as the reverse complement.
CAGACCTACATTTAGGGACTTATGGTTGTCATGCCAAAGAAATCCTACATTATTTGAATTCAGTTAAACCTAAAAAGCTGATTCTCAATGGCGATATTATTGATATCTGGCAGTTTCGTAAACGCTATTTTCCCAAGGCACATCTTCAGATTATCAAGAAAATTCTTACCCTTGCCACCAAAGGCACTCGCGTATATTACATAACAGGGAACCATGACGAAAAGCTACGTCGTTTCAGCGATACTAAGATGGGAAACATACATATTCTCGATAAATTAGTATTGAATTTAGATGGAAAAAAAGCTTGGTTTTTTCACGGCGACGTTTTTGATGCCTCTATCCAGCACACAAAATGGATAGCCAAACTAGGAGGTTGGGGTTATGATTTGCTTATTTTATTTAATCGATTTATAAATAATGTGCTGCAATCCTTCGGAAAAGAAAAATATTCACTTTCAAAAAAGATCAAAAATTCGGTGAAGAAAGCAGTAAAGTTTATTTCCGATTTTGAAACTACTGCAACCGATCTAGCCATTGACAACGGATTCGACTATGTGATTTGCGGGCACATTCACGAACCCAGCATTAGAGAAGTGGTAAACGAAAGAGGGAGTTGTTTGTATTTAAACAGTGGCGATTGGATTGAAAATCTAACTGCTTTGGAGTATCATAACGAACAATGGAAATTGTATCAATACAATCCAGATACATATAAGTTAAGTGCCATGAACAAATCCCTCATGGAAGAAGATGATGATAAATCTACAGAGATGTTGTCTGCTTTTCAGGCACTAAAAAACATTACCTAGTCTTTAGTGCCTGTCTTAAAATAGTAATTGGATGCAAGGCTTCCCGGTTCGTCCCATCTTTTATTTGATGTCTGCAACTCGTTCCATTTGCAGCAATTAGTACGTCTGCTGAAGTTTTTCTTATAGAAGGAAATAACTTTAATTCCCCTATTTTCATACTCACCTCGTAATGCTCCTTTTCATAGCCGAAACTTCCTGCCATCCCACAACAACCCGAAGGAATGATGGTAGGTTTGTAATTTTTAGGAAAGTTTAAAATATCGAAAGTTACTTTTTGATTGCTGAGTGCTTTTTGATGACAATGCACGTGTATTTTAATCTGTTTTTCTTCGGAAGTAAATTGAGCTGCGGAAATGTTGCCTCGTTCTATTTCTGAAGCTAAGAACTCTTCTATCAAGAATGTATTTTCTGAAATATGCCGCGCGCCTTGTAAATCGTCTACCAACCGAAGGTATTCATCCCTGAAACCTAAAATGGCCGAAGGTTCTATCCCTACCAACGGAATCTCTTTGGAGACTCTCGATTTAAGATACGCAACGTTCTTTTCGGCTTCTATTTTTGCCTCTTCCAAAAATCCTTTTGAAAGCATCGCTCTGGCACTATCGAGATCATGAGCCACTTCAATTTCATAGCCTAATGCATCTAACAATACGTAGGCATCTGTGGCGATTTCAGCTTCCAGGTAATTACTGAATTCATCAACAAATAATACTATTTTGTTTTTTGTAATATTATGATTATTAGATTTTTGAATTGTTTTACTGAAACTTTTTGTTGATATCCTTGGAATCGTTCGTTTAAAAGCTATATTCCCTTGTGCTTTTATAATTCCAGCAGTGATTGAATTTTTAAACAAGAAGTTTGCAATCGCCGGATATTTTGCCGCTTGCTTATTGAAATAGGTACTTTTTCCTACCAGTTTTTCGGCTATAGTGGCTCCGTTTGCTTTTCGGTATTGGTATAAAAACTCTGCTTTTGCGGTTGCCATATCTACATTACTTGGGCATTCGGTAGCGCAGGCTTTGCAACCAATGCACAAATCGAACACTTCTTTCAATTCTTTTGAGTCGAATTTATTGGCTGCTTTGTTATGAGTTAACACTTCCCGAAGCATATTGGCTCGGGCTCTGGTGGTATCTTTTTCGTTTTTTGTTGCGTGATAACTGGGGCACATGGCGCCAGCTGCATGTTCGGTCTTTCTACAATCGCCACTACCATTACATTTTTCAGCCAAGCGAAGAATGCCCTGAGAATCTCCAAAATTGAATAATGTTGGAATTTCTTCAGCAGGAAAATCGGTTCTAAGACTTTCATCCATAGCCCAGGCATCGGTTATTTTGCCGGGGTTAAAGATGTTATTAGGGTCAAAAGTTCTTTTAATCCGTTTTAAAAGTTGAAAGTTGGCTTCACCAATTTGTAGCTGAAGGAATTCGGCACGCACAATCCCATCGCCGTGTTCGCCAGAAAAAGAACCTTTATATTTTTTAGTTAGTTTGGCTACGTCGGTTGTTATACTTCTAAAAAGCTCTTTCCCTTGGCTAGTTTTTAGATTTAGAATAGGACGTAAATGCAACTCTCCAGCGCCAGCATGCGCGTAGTAAACAGCATCTTGATTATAATTCTTCATGAGTTGGGTAAACTCTTTGATAAAATTAGGTAAATCCGGCAATGCAACTGCTGTGTCTTCTATACAAGCCACCGCCTTTTTATCGCCCACCATATTGCCCAACAGTCCTAATCCTGCTTTGCGCAGTTCCAATGCCATACTGATTTCCGCCTCTTTTAATACCGGTTGCGCATAACTAAAGCCCGATTCACTTAAGGTAGTTAACAATGCTTCTATTTGTGTATTAAGTTCGCTTTGTGAATGTGCATTCAACTCTAATAACAACAATGCCTTGGGCGCACCTTCCACAAAAAAGCGATAGGGCTCATACTTTTTATTCTTTTTGGTGCAGTCCAAAATTACATCGTCCATCATTTCACAGGTGTACAAACTGTGCTGCATTACATTGTTGATATCGTTTAAGCAGTTTTCGAGAGTTTCGTATTGTGCTGCGATTAAAGCGGTTTCAGTGGGTGGAAGTTCATCTAATTGTAAGGTGATTTCAGTAGTAAAGGCTAGTGTGCCCTCACTTCCGCAGAGCAGCTTACAGAGATTTATTTTTTCTTCAGATGTGGAAAAAACTTCATTTTCTAACAATGCATCAACAGCATAACCAGTGTTTCGGCGATGGATTTCAGGTTTTGGGAATTCTTTTATTATTTCGGCACGGGTTGCTTCTGAAGATAATTCAGTATACAACATCTTGTAAATCTCGCCTTCTAATGTGGTTTGTTTTGTTTTTTCAACAAATTCAGCTTTAGATAGTTTAGAAAAAATAGCTTCCTCACCATTGGAAAGAATTGTTTTCAGTTGTACAACTTTATCACGTGTTACCCCATACTTAATTGAGGTCGTACCACTGCTGTTATTGCCTACCATTCCTCCTATCATACATCGGTTGCTGGTAGAGGTATTGGGACCAAAAAAGAGACCATAGGGTTCCAAAAAGGCATTTAACTCATCTCTTATAACGCCTGGCTGCACTGTAACGGTTCTGGCTTCTTTGTCTAGTTTTAAAATTTCAGTAAAATGCTTGGAAACATCTACCACTATCCCATCACCCACACATTGTCCTGCTAAGGAAGTTCCCGCAGTACGGGGGATGATGGAAGTTTTATGTTCCTGGGCAAATAGAATAAGCTGTTTGATATCCTCCTCCGTCTTTGGAAAGGCAACCGCCAAGGGCAATATGCGATATACTGAAGCATCTGTCGCGTAGATAGTTTTGTGAAGCGCATCGAAATGAAGCGCTCCCAATAAAGAATTTTGTAATTGAAGTAATTTCTCTTTCATGAAGTATTGTAAAAGTAACTGGTTAGAACACACAAAGCAATAATTCGATAAATAAAAGTCTAACATTTCATTAACTTATACTAGAACCAAAATAAGCTACGTTTGTACGTATAATAAACATAACAAACTACCCTATGAAAAAAATAATGATTATTGCTTTGGTTGTATTCGGCTTTGGATTACAAGCAAATGCACAGGAAGAAAAAAATGCAATCGGACTTAGATTGGGAGATAGCGACGGTTTTGGCACCGAAGTAAGTTACCAACGCTACTTGGACACTAAGCACAGACTAGAATTTGACCTAGGATGGCGAAGTAGCAAGAATTTCGATGCCTTCAGATTAACAGGACTTTACCAATGGGTATGGAATATTGATGGTGGATTTAACTGGTATGCAGGAGCTGGAGCTGGTATCGCACAAGTAAATTTTGATGACGATAGATTTCCTGGCAACAATGATGATACTGAAACATATGTTTACGTTGCAGGCGATATAGGTATTGAGTATGATTTTGATTTTCCACTCCTCTTATCCCTCGACTTTAGACCAGAATTTGGCCTCGGAGATGTAAATGACGATGTAGATTTTGATATCGCTTTAGGGGTTCGTTATCAGTTTTAGAACTAAACCAAAAGAATTTTAAAACACTCCACATTGGGGTGTTTTTTTGTTTTAAACAAGGTGTAATTTACAACAATGTTATGCCATACCTATTTAGTAATTTTACTTAGCTTGCTTAGCAGCTAAAACTTTTACCGGTAGTCCTTGTTTTTTAAATTGAAGCATTACACACGGTTGGGACATCACAGTTGTAACATATTTGCCTTGTGGTTTTTCAGCTGCCAAATTTACTACTACCTCTTCTTCATTCTTAACAACTGATGCAACTTGTAACCCATTTACACCATGGCTTACCTCACCCTGTGCATAAAAAACCACCTCGTATTGGTTAAAATCTACTTCTGGAACAGGAATTCCTGGCTTACGTGTGCTGTTTATTCTAGCAAATATAGATTTTAAATCTTCTTCAGAAGTAACGATAATTTTTGTGTTTTCGGCAAAATTACTTTGTGAATCACTTAGTAAAATAGTAAATTCCAACAATTCTTGTGTAGATTTTTCCACTTGTTTTGAAGTTGTATTTTTTGGGGTATTCTTACAATTTGTAAAAATAACTAAAGGCATAAAAATTACGATTAAAAAAACATTACGAAACATAGGCTACAGCTTTTTTATACAGTTCTTCATACATTGGTACAATATTTTTAGTGTCAAATTTTCTGGCTACTTCCTTGGCTTGACTTTTAAATTTTGATAATTCTTCAGGGGTTTTTAAGATTGAAATTGCGTTTGCAGCCATTGTATCTACATCCCCTACATCACTTAAATAACCACTTATTCCGTGTGCATTTACCTCTGGCAATCCTCCTGTGTTACTGGAGATGACAGGAACTCCGCTAGCCATCGCTTCTAATGCCGCCAATCCAAAACTTTCTTTTTCTGAAGGCAATAAAAATAAATCGCTAAAACATAAAATTTTATTTATCTCGCTACTATTTCCTAAAAATCTAACTTTATCCGAAATTCCTTTTTTCTGACACAAAGCTTCGCTTGCTTCCCTTTCTGGCCCTTCCCCTACCATAATCAAAATTGCAGGTATTTCTTTTTGAATACGGTCAAAAATTTCTATTACATCCATAATACGCTTAACTGGTCTTAAATTACTAATGTGCGTAATGATATATTCGTCTTTTTCAGCCATTAAATCTCGCTGACAATCGGTAAACGGATTGGTATGTTTTTCAACATCAATAAAGTTTGGAACCACATCTATTTCAGTAGTAATATCAAAAAGCCTATTGGTATCGTCTTTTAAACTCTGCGAAACCGATGTTACAACATCACTTTTATTGATGCTGAAGGTTACAGCAGGTTTATAAAATGGGTGATTGCCAACTAAGGTAATATCTGTTCCGTGTAGCGTCGTAACCATGGGAATAGAGATACCTTCTGCCAATAGCATTTTCTTCGCCATATAACCTGCATAGGCATGTGGTATGGCATAGTGTACATGCAAAATTTCAATTTTATACAACTTTACCATATCTACCAATTTACTGGACAAGGCCAACTCATACGGTGGGTAATGAAACAACGGATAGTCTGGCACCGATACTTCATGAAAGTGAATATGCTTGGAGAGCAACTCCAGCCGTACAGGTTGCTTATAAGTTATGAAATGTATTTCATGCCCTTTTTCGGCAAGTGCTAATCCTAATTCGGTAGCAACTACGCCGCTTCCTCCAAAAGTTGGATAACAAACTATAGCTATTTTCATTTAAATGCAGTTTCAGTTGTTGACTTGGTGTTATAATCTATGGCTTCATAAATAGCTTCTTGAATAATACTTCTTAAATTACTACCAATTAATTTTCTATTATCTGCTGAAGGATATGTTCTATTGGACAAAAATACATATACAATTTCCTGCTCCGGATCTGCCCAGGTAAAGGTACCCGTAAAGCCGCTATGCCCAAAACTGGTCATAGAAACACAACCACAGGTGGGGCCGGACTCACCCAATTGTGGCTTGTCGAACCCAATGCCTCGTCTAATTCCTTTATCGCAGTAAAAACAAGTATTGAACAGATCTAAAGTTTCCGGATTAAAATAACGTTTTCCACCATAAAATCCTTTCCAGAGGTACATTTGCATGATCTTGGCAATATCGTTGGAATTGCTAAATAATCCCGCATGACCTCCCACGCCACCAATCATAGCGGCACCCTGGTCGTGAACGTATCCATGAACTTTTTGCATTCTAAAGTAGGTATCATCTTCGGTAGGTACAATATTGGTTTTTGCGAATTTTGAAAGCGGATTGTAAGTGGTATGAGTAGCCCCTAAAGATTCATACAAGTTACTCTGAACGATTTCGTCCAGTCCTTTTCCGTAGAAATTTTCCAGGTATTTTTTTAAGATATAATACGGTAAATCACTGTATTTGTAACCGCTTCTCTCTAGTAAGTCACTCGTTCTAATAATCTCAAAAATACTGTCTTTATAATCACGCCGCATATACAACCCCTCGGCAACTTCAAGATTGAACTTTTTATTAGGATTATTTTTATAATAATCTTTTGAAGGTTTTTTTGTCACAGAATCCAGCGTATGTGTATAAAAGGGAATCCACGCTTTAAGCCGTGCTGTGTGTGTTAAAATTTCTTGTAATGTAATGTTTGCCTTATTAGAGTTTTTATATTCTGGCAACATTTCTGATAGCTTTGTATCCATAGTAAGAACACCACGATCCACCAATTCCATGACCATAGGTAAGGTAGCTAAAATTTTAGTAAGCGATGCCACATCATAAATATCGTCTGGTTTTACGCTGTTCTTTTTTTGTTGGGTATGATTTCCAAAGGATTTATTATAAATTACTTTGCCTTTACGAGCTACTAGTATTTGTGCTCCGGGATACATATCATCCCATAAACCTACCTTGGCAAGAGAGTCTATTTTTTTAAGTTTATAACTGTTTACGCCCACACTTTCTGGTGTACCATATTGCAGACGGCGTAAAGGTTTCGTTTCATAATGGGTATTAACCGGAAAATCTTCTCCCAAACTTACAGGTAGCTTTCCATTGGCTCCTCTAGCTCCAAAAATAAGTTGTGCCGAAAGCTCTTGTGCAACATCACTATTTTGATAAGACATAATAATACCTTCAAAATTAGTAGTTGTTTTTAAGTCCAACAAAGCATAAGGTCTTGTAAAAACATCCAAAATTACCGTATTGGTCCTCGCTATTTCATAGAGCCACACCAATTCCTTTTCAGTGAACTCATAACTTTTCCAGGGATTTTCGTTGGAACGGTGAAAACCTATTATTACATAATTATAATTTTTCAATTCCTCTATATAGTTGTCCAGACTAGATTCTTTTATCCAATCTACATTGGCATACGCGCGTAACTGATTCAAAAATGCTGCTCCAGAATCGTCCCCAAAATTAACATAGGCGATTTTCTTTTTCTGAAGGTTTTTGATGGGCAAAATCGCTCGGTCATTTTTTAAGACAGTCAATGCATTTTCCATAGCTTCTTCATACAAAGCATCGTCCCAAACGGTGTTGAGCTCTTCTATTAAATATCTTGTGGAGACAGGTTTGTAGGTATTTAAGCCTACTTTATATTTAGCATACAAAATCTTTTTAACGGAATGTGCCAACCGCTCTTCGGTAATGGTTCCCTCCCTAAATGCATTTACCAATAATTGATGTGCTTTCGGAATGTCTTCAGAAATGAGCAATACATCATTTCCAGCTAAAAAAGCAGCCAGATCTATCTCTCCAGGCTCTTTGAAATTCGCTGCACCTTTCATATTTAAAGCATCTGTAAAAATAAGGCCGTTAAAACCCAATTCTCCTTTCAGCATATCGGTAACAATAGTTGTTGAAAGTGACGAAGGAAAATCCAATTGAGTTTCCAGTGAAGGAACGTTTAGATGAGCTACCATTACGCTCCCCAAACCTGATTCAATAAGGCGTCTATAAGGATATAACTCTACACTATCTATTCGTTCTTTAGAAAAATGAATCGTAGGCAATGTTTTGTGACTGTCGGTATCGGTATCGCCGTGACCTGGGAAATGTTTCGCGTTGGCAATAATACCGGCGCTTTGCATACCTTTCATGAAGGCAAGGGACTTTTCAGTTACATTTTCCTTATCCTCCCCAAAAGAACGGTTTCCAATGATTGGGTTTTTTGGATTGGTATTGATATCTACAACCGGAGCAAAATTTATATGAACTCCAAGTCGTTTGCTGTGTTCACCAATACGTTGACCAACTTTTTCTACAATCCTGTTATCTTCAATGGCGCCCAGGGTCATGTTCCAAGGATACGCAAAGGTAGAATCCAAGCGCATAGCGAGGCCCCACTCTGCATCCATCGCAACCATTAGCGGAATATTGGATGCTGCTTGAAATTCGTTATTCAGTTTTGCTTGTCTTTTGGGTCCCCCTTTTGAAAAGATAACCCCACCAATATATTGCTCCTCGATAAGCTTTTTAATTTTATCGGTTTTAGATAGTGGATCACTGGAAAATACATCTACCATAAAGAGTTGCCCCACTTTTTCCTCAAGGGACAAATTGATATAAATACTATCTACCCATTTTTTTTGATTTGCAAAGTCTTCCTTGACAATCAAAGGGTTTATTTGTTGGGCATTGGCCGAAAAAAATATAAGAAGTAAAAGTGAGGTTACGAGGTGTTTCTTCATAGCATTTAAAATTACAAAAACTATGCTAGAAATCTATTATGCCAACTTTCTTTTGCTGGGACTTCCCAATTTTCCAAGTACTCCTCTTTGGTGTTTACCAAGTTATTAAAAACCACTGTATTTGGAGAAACAGACTTCGCCTTTGCCATTTTTTTAAAATCTTCTAGAGACTTGTGTGCGATAAAATCTCCATTGTAGAAGGTAACATTCATTTTATCCAGCAGGTCTACATCAAATTCTTGCTGTAATTGCTGTATAAAATGCACCGAAGCATCTATACTGCAACCAGAAGCAGATGCATTTTCCTGATTCAGACCAATGACAATAAAACGGTTGTACTTGATTTCAAAACCAGCTTCCAGGTTCGCACCGTGAGCGGTCCATTGTTTCAGAAATTCTGTTGTTTTTTCTGAAATCACAGTGACTTCTTCATCCGAAAGCTTGCGATTACATTGGTATACCCATACACGGGATTCGTTAGGTAGGGTTGAAAAATCTGCTAGCATACTCAATTTTTTTACAAAGATACTTTGAAAAGATGAAAGACTCCTTTGAAAAAACAAAGATAAAAGAACAAAGAATAAAGATACAAAGAGCGCTTTTGCTGAAAGATGCATAAACCCCTTGTAGAGATTATTTAATTGTTTGACCAAATACAGGATTATCAGATTGAGATTTGTTGAAAATTTCAAAATTATGATCAGAAAAATTAATTACACCCAATAGGTTAAATAAGTAAAAAAAGTTACTCCTCTCTTTCAACTTCTACCCCATCTTTCCAAACAGTTTCAATCGAACTTATATTTTGGATATCTTTTATTGGATTGGCGTTCAATAAAATCAAATCTGCTTTGTACCCTTTTTTAACCATACCCAGGTTTCCCAGTTTAAAATGTTTTGGCGGTAGTGACGTAGCGCTTTTTAGCACTTCTACATTAGGTATACCCGCCTTGGAAAGTAGGTCCAATTCTTTGTACAAATCGGTTCCATAATTAATCCCTGCATTTGGGGGGTCTGTTCCTGCTAGTATGGCAATTCCTGCATCGTAAATCATTTTTATTTGCTGTAAGAATGCTGAATCACTCATAATGCTTCCTCCAGGAGCTGTTTTTCTAATTTCTCCTAAAAACAATGTATTTGTGAGCATGGTTGGCATAATAAAAGCATCTTTGTCTCGTGCCCAATTCTGTAGTTCTTCAGCAGAAATCAATGAGTCCCACCAAAGATGTACCAAGCCATCGGCTCCATTTGCAAGCACTTTTTTGGCGTCGTCAACTTTTGAAATATGCACCACTGCTACTGTTTCTTTTACATGAGCAGCATCTATGAGTGCTTTTACAGTTTCGTGAGAAAGGGTTTCTTTCCAAGGTTCTACAATAATTTTTAGGTAATTGGCACCTGCTGATAATCTATCAGTTACAAATCCTTCGGCTTCTTCTGGTGTTGTCAACGTGGGTGTTGGGAAGCCGTATTGGGTACCATGTCCACCTGGAACTGTAGCGGCAGCTCCTGCTACAAAATAACGAGCATAATTGGTAGAATCTTTTAATCCCTTCATCATTCCTTGTGCCATTTCAACGCCGTGCATATCTAATAAATTCACAACACCAGCTTTTACTGCTTCTGTAAGGCTATTCGCTCCCCAAGCGTGAACGTGGCTATTGGTCATTCCAGGCATTAAAAACTTGCCTGTTCCGTCAATACCAGTAGCGTTGGTTATTATCTTTTTGGATACTTCCGAAATAACACCGTCCTTTACTAAAACCGATGTGTTTTCAACTACAGTTTCACCATCAAAAAGTGTAACATTGGTGATGACGAAGCTTTGAGCCGAAATTGATCCGGTAACAAATACAATAGCTATAAATATTAATTTTTTCATTGGTTAGGTTTTAGTAATTGTCAGTTAAATCTTTCGAAGTCACGTTCTTCTTTTTCTAAGTATTCTTTAATTTTTCGGTCTTCCCAATTCTTTAAAAGTCCAGATTTAAAAGTGTTGAGGCCGTGAAAAAATAATCCTATCCCCCAGAAAAAAGGGGTCGTAAAATGTGCCCAATCTGGCATATGCAGGTTTAAAAATCCGTTAGAAAACAGTCCAATTGCCGAAAGTAACAGGAATAGATTTACAAGGGTGTACGCTGTTGCGTGTACATAAAATCCTTTAATTTGTTCCAGGCGTTTTTTAGCCTTTTCTAGTTTTTCTTGCTCTGAAGTGCTCATAGTCTTTGTATTAAACATTGTTTTCTTCTTTTTCGAGAATTTCCTTGAGTTTGCGATCTTCCCAGTTCTGAAAGAATTTAAATTTATATTGAAAAGCATATACCCAGTGAATGAGAAGCGCAATTCCCCAAATAATAGCTGTACCGTATGTATTCCAATCCAACCAACGGTCAAACTGAACGTTACTCAAATCTCCATCGTTAAAAAATTTAAAGATTTTTATTCGTATTAAGATCAATAATACATTTATAACAATGTACACCCGTAGATGCTTGTAGAATCTTTTAATAATTTCTACTTTTTTAAGGGCGCGTTCATATTTATAATTTTTTGTGGTTTCCATAATTGGTTGTTTGTTTTATTGTGATTTGAAAGCTGTGTTCTGTTATTTCAACCTTACTTCCATCGTTGTGTATCTTCTTCTTCCATAAACTCTTTTAGTTTACGTTCCTCCCAGTTCTTTCCCATAAAAGGACTCCATTGGTAGGCTTTAGCGGCCTGAAAGACAATTCCGATTCCCCAACCGAAGGCAGCCCATAAAAACCACATATAACGCCATTCATTGGTATAATAATTAACTGCTGCAAGCAAAGAGATAAATACTATATACCCTATTAAACTGGTATAAAATTTCTTTATCTCTGCTACGCGTTCTTTGGCGCGCAGGTATCTATTCTGTTTGTCTGTATTGTAATCCATTGTTTTAATTTTTAATTGGTTTGTCATTATGAATCCATAAACTCTCTTAGCTTTCTTTCCTCCCAATCTTTTCCGAAAAATGGACTCCAGTTATAAGTTTCGGCAGCGTGACTGCTAATACCTATCCCCCAGCCAACGATAGGGAAAATTGCCCAAGGGAAGTTGCTTCCTCCAAAATAATTGATAGCAATAAAAATGGGCACAAAAATTAAATAAATAGTGAGGTGTGAATAAAAGCCTTTAAGTTTTTCAACATGTTCTTTGGCTAGATTTAGTTTTGTTTCCTGTGTGATTTTGAAAGTTTCCATAATTGTTTGTTTTTTAATTATAGTATAAAAATACCTCGGCAACAGTAGAAAATAAAAACCAACATACCGAACTGTGGTTTTTTAGTACTGAATTGTCTTTTTCAGTTTAAGAAATAGAAGGAACTAAGAAAAACCAACTGCTTACTGCTTATTAATCTAATCTTCCTCGTCCATAAACTGCCTGATCTTTCTTTCTTCCCAGCCTTTGTTGAAAAAAGGGTTCCATTGAAACGTATCCGAGGCGTGTCCTAAAACGCCAAAGCCCCATCCAACAATGGGAAAGATAGCCCACGGAAATCCAGCATTGGACTGATAATTCAACCAAATAAAAATGGGTATAAAAATGGTGTATATGGTAATGTGTATATAAAATCCTTTCAGCTTTTCTACATATTCTTTAGCTCGGTCTAAGCGCTTGTCTGAGATATAAGTGTCTTGTGTTTGTCTCACAACCGAAACATTAGTAAGCATTGGAATGGTAACTAAAAATTCTGTTTTGGATTTTTCTACCAAAACCGGGCGATTCGTCAGTAATCCATAGCGCGAATAAATATTTTGAAGTCCAACTCCACTACTCTCGCGTAATATGTTTTTGGGCTGCAAATTATTTTTAACCACTAAATTGCCATTCTTTTCAAAAATAGTTATGTGCAATTTATTTGTAGACGTTACTTGATTGTGTTTTACAGCATTCTCAAGTAAAAGCTGAAGAGACAAAGGAACAACCTTAGCTTCTGGGTCACTTACTTGTTCAGGTGCTGTAAATTTTATACTGTCTTCAAATCGCATTTTAAGAAGCGACATATAAAGTTGTGCAAATTTTAATTCTTCTTCTACAGTAACCAATTCTTTGTTCTTTTGTTCCAATACGTACCTATATACTTTGGAAAGTGCTGTCGTAAAACGGGTAGCTGCTGGTGGGTTTTCTTCAATTAAACTGGTGAGTACGTTAAGACTGTTGAATAAAAAGTGTGGATCTAACTGATTTTTTAAAGCATCAAATTGTGCCGAAGCAGTTTTGGCAATGATCTTTTGTTGCTGTACCTGAGTTTCTTTTTTGTGCTTGTAATAATAGACCCCGTAAAAAATACTAGTAACCACTACTGAAATTAACAAACCAGTCCAATAGTAATCAAGGCGTTGATTGGCTAAAAATCCTGTAACAGTACCGTCTTTAATAACGGTTACTATAAACATATTGATAAAAAAAAGTGTTGCTAATGTAAGGATTATTGCACCAATAAAAGCGTATACTAAAGGGCGTAATTTGAATAGTGTATTACCATGTTTGGCTATGATATAATTAAAAAAAGGTACATTCACCAGATATAAGGAAACCGAATATATCTGATTAATTCCATATTGATAAGAGGCTTCTTCCCAAGATGTAAGAGGGTTACCTGAAAGTAGCTGTAGCAAAGCTACGACCAGAAATATAAGTGTCCCTATAAATCCGGCCTTTAAAAATTCTTTTAAAAAATTGTTCATATCACGCTTTGCAATTTTCAGCGAGCACTTCTTGTGCATGTTCCAGACCTCCCGTAGGAAAAAATTCGCCTTCTGCAGTAAAGGTACCAAAAAGTTCAATGGCTCTTTTTACATCTTTACAATAGGGTTCTTTAGATTTTCCAAACCAGGCTGCTGCCCCCATATCCCACTCTGCCTTACCCAATACAACACGTGGATTGTCTGGAGCTAATTGCTGAGCTTTATTGTATAATTCTGAAATTTTTCCACTGTACTTCATTCCGTATTTTTGTCCGTCATAGACAATCCAAGCAGTTAACAGCTGCGCTTCCAATATTAATATTTCAGCATTGTCTTTTGAAATTGCTTTGGCATCATTCACCAAATTCTGTGCTTTTTTTAATTGTGGTAATAACTTCGCTTCGTCTTTTTCAGAAAAACTGGCAAATACATTTACCTGTGCAACATAAAAAGGTGGCAACCAATTGTCTGGTTCTGCCTGGGCGATACGCTCGAAGATATTAGCTGCCTCCCAGGGCTTATTATTTTCCCAAAGCTCAAAGGCTTTGCGCATTCCTGTTTCGTATTTGGTTTGCGCATTTGCTGTAAATGTTAGTAGCGCTATGATTGTTATGGTGATTAGTTTTTTCATCTTAAGTTATTTAGTTTATTTTAATTTAGTTTGAACAAGTCCACTTCCGAGTTTCGGGATTTAAATCCTTGGATTTATTTAAGATTTATAACCGAAACACACCTTCCCCCAAATCGCGGAAAAATTTTTCAATTTGATTAAGCATTCTTAACCGCTGGGGGAAAGAGCTTTGATTTGTAATTATCAAAATAATTGGGCGCATCTCTCAGGAGCGAAGCGACATCCTCACCACTCACCACTTTTCAAAGTTTAATTGGCACTTTCTTGGTTTCTTCGTTTTTCAGTTCAAACTTGGCGTCGCTCCATTTTGGAGGACCAAACATTCCAGTGGCTCCGTTACTACAAGCATAATCTTCAACAGGAATCATACCCATAAACATTTTAAATTTTCCATCATTATCCTCATCATGAAAACAAGATACGGCATATACACCATCTGGAACATCTGTAAATATAACTTTAGCTGTTTTGTTATTAATTTTTGAATCCTCAGCTTTAAATTCTTTCTCCAGCCAGGTGCCCTCATTATTGTAGAGCCCAACTTTTACGGTTCCGTTATCATTGCTAAAGTTACTCATAGTTACTTCTACAGTATTTTGAGCTTGTAAGAACATCCCAGTAAGTAGAAGTGCGAAATAATTAATGATTGTTTGCATGGTTTCTGTGGTTTTTAAGTTTGATTCAAATATCTACTGAAAATTGAGCGAATTAAAATGTGTCTTACTGAAATGTTGAATTATTGGAGTGAATTGTATTGAAGCCTAAAGCTTATCCAACTGATTATCATTTCCATCTTCACTAATAGTCCAAAAGAATCCTACAAAGAAAAACTGATCGGTTGCAGGTTGTAGTGTTCTGCGGTTAAAGTTTCCATTGGCATCTGCTGTGCTGGCATATTGGTAGCCGTTTACATTATTAAAAGCAAGTACGTTGTTTACTGAAAAATAAAGAATTTTCTGTTGGTCTATTAAATACGCCCAGTTGAAACTTAAATTATTGAAGTCCTTGGTTTTTTCCTGAAGAAAACCAGGAAGATTCGGATTTGTATATGTACGCCCGCTTGCGAATTGGTAACTAAAGCCTAACTGACTTTTCCAATCTTCCACCCAATATTTTGTGACTACCGAAATATTGTGCGTATTGGCAAAAGAAGGGGTTGCTGTAGTTGGGTAGTTTTGATAAAAACGCTCTGTATCCAATAATGAATAACTTACCCAATAATCTACATTTTTAATACTTTCGTTATCTCTCCAAAAAAAATCAATCCCCTGTGCAAATCCGTCGCCATCGTTGGTATAATTGCTGTCAAAACCTGCGAATTCAGTATCGAAGCTAATTAAGTTATCATATTGTTTTCTGTACGCTTCAGCTCTAAAAATTCTATTATTTACACTGTATTGGTAATTTAAAATATAATGTTGGGTTTTTTGGGCTTCTAGATTTTGCTGAAATTTTAAAACCTCCTGAGTTGGTTGCTGATAAAAATCGCCATAGGCCAATGAAAGCTGACTATGCTGACCAGTTTTATAAGCAACCGAAGCTCTTGGTGAAACGGTAAACTCATCAAACAACTCACTATACTCCGTGCGAACACCTGCTTTTAAAGCAAACTTTTTTGAAAATACAACATCAGTTTCCGCAAAGGCAGCTGTAATATCATTGTTGTAACCATAGCTTGTTGTGGTAAATGAACTATTGAAATCTTCGGTGAAATCTGTTAAAAATTGTTCTACACCAAAACTTAATTTTACTTGATTGCTAAAACGTTTTTTTAACTTCAACTTAAAATGAAAGGAATTTTCTGTATTATTTATAAGGTTATCTATAATTCCCACCTCAGTTTTAGAACTCGTAAAGCTTCCGCCTGCTTGTAGCTTCCATGTTCTTCCCAGATCTCCCTGATAGCTGGCATTTGTATAAAAATTATTGTTTTTTAGTTTGAAATCTACACCTTCAGTAAAATCTATATCTTCTTGGATTAATTCAAAATTTGTAGTGTCAAAAGCTGCGTATAGTTTAAAAATGCCATTCTCAAACTTTTTTCTAAAAACAGTTTCTCCAGATATAACTTCAAAGGGTTTTTTAAAATTATTTCTATTTGGAAAAACAGCAATATATGGCGCCAAATTAATATAGGTTGCGTTCACGCTTAAGGAGCTTTTATCCCATTTTTGAGTATTACCCAGACCAGCACCCAAGGTCATTACAGCAACTTCAGTTTTTTCCTGATCTGGTTCGTCAATAGTATTCAGCAATAGAACTGAAGACAAAGCCTGTCCATATTCGGCAGAATAGCCCCCAGTTGAAAAAGTAATCCCATCAAATAAAAACGGGCTGTAACGTCCGCGTGTTGGAGTATTACTAGTTGTAGGTGTATAAGGTGAAAATACCCGAATGCCATCTATAAAAATTTGTGTTTCAGCTGCATCTCCCCCACGTACAAACAAACGGCCATCTTCTGCCACTGTAGTTGTCCCGGGTAATGTTTGCAATGCACCTATAAAATCACCCAATGCACTAGCCGTGGTAACCACATCTAACGGTTTTAGTACGGACACTTTACTATTGTCACTCGCTTCCAGACTTCCTGCCGAAATTACCACAGTATCTAAGGAGTTAAAATCTTCTTTTAACGTTAGTTTCAAATCTGAAAGCTGTGAAACATCTGCTGCCATCATAAACGGTTCGTAGGTTACATATGATATAACAAGGGTTTGGATTCCGGTTTCTTCTGTTATAAAGCTGAATTTTCCTTGTTCATTGGTTGAAGCACCATCGTATGTTCCTTCCAAATAGACGTTGGCACCAAATATAGGTGTCCCGTTTTTTTGTAAAACAGTTCCCGAAACAGTTTGTTGTGACCTTACAATTCCAAAGAAAAAGAAAGTAAGTAATAAAAGATATATAGTAAAGTTACGAGGCATTTTTTCAGTTTTCATAAGGTTGGTTATTAATTATGGTTCAAAAATGCACTACTTTCAATGCAAATTATAATAAAAGAAACTCAACTGTATGATTGTATGACTGAATTGTAATATGGATAAGTATTTAATTTTTAGGTATCTTTAAACTTAAAATAAATGCTATGAAAAAAATATACACCCTCGCCCTTGCTGGTATATTAAGCTTTACGGGCTTTTCTCAAGACACTTTTTCAATTATTGCAGTAGATCCAGATACTGGCGAAGTTGGTTCTGCTGGTGCTTCCTGCGTAACTGGAATTGGCGCTCAGGGAATTATCGATATTATTACTAAAATTATTCCTGGCAGAGGTGGTGTGAATTCACAAGCTTTTGTTTGTATTCCAAATTCTAACTTAAACAATGCGATTGACCAAATGGAAATGGGCGCATCGCCACTAGAGATCATTGATTATTTATTAAATAACGATTCTTGCGCTTCTCAAAATTTTGATCCTGAATACAGACAATATGGAATTGCAGATTTTGACCCTGCTGGAGCGCCAAGGGTAGCAGGTTTTACAGGATCTTTGGCAGACAACTATAAAGAAGACCGCCAAGGAGCTGCTTTCAGTATACAAGGAAATATATTATTAAATCAAACCGTGATTGATAATATGGAGGATAATTTTAATAACACTACTGGTCCATTGGCTGACAAGCTAATGGCCGCATTGCAAGGGGCAAATTTTCCTGGTGCTGATATGCGCTGTTTAAGTGCTGGAACATCATCAACAACAGCCTATTTATTAGTTTACAAAGCCGATGACGACCCAAATGATCCTTATATTAGATTGAACGTTGGACAACAACCCTCAGGTGTTGAACCAATTGATATTTTACAAAATTTGTATGATAATTTTCTTTCGGTGGAAGAAAACACCTTAAAAAACAACATTACAATTTTTCCAAATCCTGCTACCAACAATATAACAATTTCTGTAGCTGCTGCTATAGAGGTTACCGGCATTAATATATATGATGTACAGGGCAAATTAGTTTATTCAGAAACTGAAATGAAACCAAATAATCTTCAAAAAGTGATAGCTATTGCTTCCTTTAAAAGTGGTGTCTATTTTATAAAAGTAGCTAGCAAACAAGGAGAAGCAACCCTTCAATTTGTAAAAAAATAAGCGTTTTTACCTAGTTTCGGTTTGCCCAAAATAGGCACAACAACCTCAATGTTATTGTGCATTTGTGATTTCTGCTACTGTCTATTAACAATTGTTTAGTAGCTAGATGCGATAGGATGTTCTATCTTCACAGTACAAAACAACCTTTACTTCATGCCACCTTCAATTTCAGAAAAAGTAACTCAGTATATTCAAAATCATGCCAAATGGAATACACACCTTTCACAAATTAGGGAAGTATTGCAAAGCACACCTCTTGTTGAAGAAATTAAGTGGGGCGCACCCTCTTATTCTTATAATTCGAAAATACTCATTGGCTTAGGGGCTTTTAAAAATCATATGGGAATTTGGTTTCATCAAGGAGTTTTTTTGAAAGATAAACATGAAAAGTTGCAAAATGCTCAGGAAGGAAAGACAAAAGCTTTGAGACAATGGCGCTTTGAAGAAGGTGATACAATTAATAAAAACATACTCCGCGATTATATTGAAGAGGCAATCGAGAACTGCAAAGCTGGTAAGGAAGTAACCGCAGAACGAAATACAAAAAAAGTAGTCTTAGATTCAATTCTTAAAAAAGCAATGCAAGAAGATATAGATTTAAAAAAAGCTTTTGATGCTTTAACGCCAGGTAAACAGAGAGAATATGCAGAACATATTGCTTCAGCCAAAAGAGAAGCTACCCAATTGAATAGATTAGAAAAAATAACTCCTATGATTCTTGACGGAAAAGGCTTACACGATAAATATAAAAATTGCTAAGTGAAAGAACCAAAATTTAAAAGATACAGTACCAGGCAATTTCAATTCTACTTTAAAAGAGCTTTGTACATCCTATTTGCGTGGGTACTCATTTCAAATCTGTTGTTTTTCTATGAGTTTTTAACACTCTATAGTAACGGAATTCTGGATTCAGACTATGATTTTAACCAGGCCTTTAGTGCCAATTTAATTGTTGCTATAACGGCAGGTATTATTGGCGGCACGCTAACGGTTAATCTTATGGATAGGTGGTTGCGCAACAATGCTTTTTGGAAAGCACTTCTCTATATTACCATAGCATATTTTATTGGTGCTATGGTTGTGAGCACATTTGGCGCATTGTATTATTACAGTGAAGACCTGGGACTCCCCTTTTACGATGAGCAAGTAATATTGAAATTTAAAGCCTTTTTTGGAACATGGTTGTTTATCAAAAATTTAGTGGTCTGGTTATTTATTGTAATTGGCACGCTTATCGTTTTAATGGTAAATGAAAAATATGGCCCCGGAGTTTTTCCGGATTATTTATTGGGTCGTTACTTCAGACCAAAAAAGGAAACACGCATTTTTATGTTTGCCGATATTAAAAATGCTACAGGTATTGCTGAAAGCTTAGGGGAAACAAAATATTTTAATTTTTTAAAGGATTTTTTTAGGGACATTGCACCAGCTATTGTACAATGCAGAGGGGAAGTATATCAGTATGTTGGAGACGAAATTGTAATTTCCTGGAAAATGAAATATGGGTTAAGAAGTGGCAATACGGTACGCTGCTTTTACAATATGAAACGCATGTTAAAATATCGTAAAAGACGATATATGGATCGCTATGGTTACTTCCCAGAATTTAAAGTAGGTATTCATTGTGGAAGCGTCATGGTAGGTGAGATTGGAAAGATAAAAAGAGAAATAGCTTTTTCGGGAGACGTACTTAATACAACTTCCCGAATACAGGAACAATGCAAAGTTTACGATGTAGAAATTTTAGCTTCCGAGACCTTTGCAGATCTTGCATACACACTGCCAAAAGGGATTATTAAAAAAGACCTTGGAGACGAAACACTCCGTGGAAAGATAGAAGAAGTTGGTTTGGTCACGTACGTCGTGGGATAATCTCGGTATTGTTTTTGTTAAAAAACTGGTGACTGCCAGCTATTTGGACGCTTCTAAACTAATTAGTAAAGGATGATGAAATATCTATTTACATATTCCTCAATGACCTAATCAATAAATTTCTAAAAATATGAAAACAGACAACTATACAAAAATCGTTTTAACAATTATCGCTGTATGCCTTACCATTAATGTAGTTGAAGAGGGGAATTGGATTCCTACAGTTCAGGCTTCAGAAAAAACAGTTTCACCAGAAATAGCTACAAAATACCAACTAGTACCTATTTCAGAAATGAACACCATGGACGTTCGTATTGTAGATATTAACACCTATGATGAACTGAATGTGAATATTAAAAGTATAGACAGCTACGATGAGATGAAAGTTAACATTAAAAGTATTGACACCTCAGACGAATTAGACGTGAATATTGACGAAATAGGCGGGAGCTTTGTATCTTCTGGTGGCCCAATTAAAGTCAAGATAGATTAATTTTTTTTGAAGGGTCTAATAATAAGTCGTGCCGCCCTATCGTAATTTATATAACTATAGGTCCAGTTAAAAAAGGTTACGACCCTATTTCTGAAACCCACCAAAAACCAAAGGTGTATAAACATCCAAACAAACCATGCAAAAGCTCCAGCAAAGTGTAGGTTTTTAATATCTACGACCGCTTTGTTACGTCCAATGGTTGCCATATTTCCCTTATCAAAATAATCGAAAGGTTTCATAGTTTCTCCCTTCAGCATTCGTTTAAAGTTTTTCCCTAACGCTTTTCCTTGCTGTATGGCGGGTTGTGCTACTTGTGGATGCCCTTTTGGATATTCATCACTCTCCATGAGTGCTATGTCGCCAAGGGCATAAATGTTTTTATAGGCTTCAATTTTATTATAGGTATCTACTTTATATCGATTCGCTTTTTCCACTAAAGAACGACCGTCAATACCATTAACAAGGTTTCCTGTTACTCCAGCTGCCCAAATAAATGTTTTTGTGGCAAACTCTTTACCATCTTTCGTTTTTGCTATGGTACCGTCATAACTTTCAACAACCGTATTTAAATGTATCTCGACCCCAAGATTTTCTAAAAACTCCTGTGCTTTTTTGGATGCTTTATCACTAAAAGGTGGCAAAACTTTATCGGCACCTTCCAGTAAATGTACATGCATTTCTTCTTCTTCCAACTCTGGATAATCATGTTCCAAAATTCCTTTTCTGAATTCTGCCAAAGCACCTGCAAGCTCTACTCCTGTTGGCCCTGCTCCTACTACTACAAAATTTAAAAGTCGTTTTCGTTTAATAGCATCTTGGGTAATATCTGCTTCTTCAATATTTTGTAACATTAAACTTCTAATATTTAATGCCTGCGGAACCGTTTTCATTGGCATACTATGTGCTTCAATTTCTTTATTTCCGAAGAAATTGGTTTTTGTACCCGTAGCTAGTACCAAATAATCATAGGTAAGGTTCCCAATATTAGTCTCAATCGTATTTTCTATAGAATTAATATTTGAAACGGTCGCCAGCCTAAAGTGAAAGTCGGTATTTTTTCTAAAAATCTTCCGCAACGGATAGGCAATAGAGTCTGGTTCCAGCCCTGCCGTAGATACCTGGTAGAGTAAAGGTTGAAATGTATGGTAGTTATGCCTGTCAAACAAAACCAATTGTACTTTCTCTCCTTGTAATTGCTTGATAAAAGAAATACCCGCAAAACCGCCACCAATAATGACGATTCGGGGTTTTGTAGTTTCAGGAATGTTCATGAGTTGTTTTAAACTCTAAAAATACAACTCTTAGAAAAGTTTCAGTTTATATTTATGAAATTTGTAACAAAACCAAAAACTGCCCCACTAATATTTCAACTAGCAAGCAACCATTGAACAAAGAACTTGAACATAACTTTGTAACATTACTAGAAGAGAACCAAAACATCGTTCATAAAATCTGCCGTTTGTATACCAACGATGCAGATTCACATAACGATTTGTTTCAAGAGGTCACTATCCAGTTGTGGAAAGCCTATCCAAAATTTAGGGGAGACTCAAAGTTTAGCACCTGGATGTATAGGGTAGCACTTAATACGGCCATCACTTTATACCGAAAGTCTAAACGAAGCGTACAGACTCAGGATTTTGAAGGGGTAAGTTTTAAGATTAAAGCTGAAGATTATGACGACACTGTAGAAGTACAATTAAAACTAATGTACGATGCAGTAAAGGATTTGAATGATATTGACAAGGCTTTGGTTTTCTTGTATTTAGAAGATAAAAATTATCGAGAAATATCTGAAACCCTTGGTATTACTGAAGTAAATGCCAGAGTAAAAATGAACCGAATAAAAGAAAAATTAAGAAAAATACTTAATCCGTAACCTTATGGATGTTTTAGATACATTAAAAAAAGATTGGCAAAAGCAGGAGAGCACCCTTCCAAAGCTGTCTTACAAAGAAATTTACAGCATGCTACTCAAGAAATCCTCTTCTATTGTGAAATGGATTTTTATTATAAGCATTGTAGAAATATTGTTATGGACAGTGATTTCATTTTTATTGATACCAGAATCAAATAAGGAGTTTTATAATGAAATGAACCTTAATACGGCCATGCTGGTTGCTAGTATTATAAATTATATAGTAGTTGCCATCTTTATTGTTGTTTTTTATAGAAATTATACTACCATTACAACTACAAGTACCATTGAAAATTTAATGCGGAATATCTTAAAAACACGGAAAACCGTTCACTATTTTGTCTATTATAATATTGGATTTGCAGCTTTAGGACTCATTCTTGTAAACATTTATTTGTTTTTCAACAAAGAAAAATTAATTAAGTATCTCTCGTCATTAAAAGATATAAACTCTGCTAACGGTGAAGAAGTAGCCAACGCATTTTTCTTGGCAGAATTTATTATAGGAAGTGTTTTTATTGGACTATTAATGTTGTTCTACTACTTAATTTACGGAATCTTACTTAGAAGACTAAAACGTAATTACCGTGAGCTGAAGAAGATTGAGGCTTGATGAGTCGTGAGTCGTGAGTCGTGAGTCGTGAGTCGAAATTTAAAGTATAGGCTACAACTATCGACTAAAAACTCCCAACTTTCAAAAATAATTTTATTCTACAAGGCAGAAAAGGTACCTTTGCTTTTCAAAAATAACACTAGATGAAAAACACTGCCTTATCTCTCGTTCACGAAGCTCTTGGAGCAAAAATGGTGCCTTTTGCAGGCTATAATATGCCCGTATCTTATGAAGGTGTTGTGGCAGAGCATGAAACCGTTAGGAGTGCTGTTGGTGTTTTTGACGTGTCTCACATGGGGGAGTTTTTAATTACTGGCCCAAATGCCTTAGCACTTATTCAAAAAGTGACTAGTAATGACGCTTCAAAATTGGAAGATGGACAAGCGCAGTATAGCTGTTTTCCAAATGCAGATGGCGGTATTGTAGACGATCTTATTGTCTACCGTCTAGAAGCCGAAAAATGGTTGTTGGTAGTTAACGCATCAAACATTGAAAAAGATTGGAACTGGATTGCTTCACACAACGATGTGGATGCAGAATTGAAAAATCTTTCGGAAGACTTCTCACTACTAGCAATTCAAGGACCTAAAGCGGTTGAGGCTATGCAGTCTTTAACTTCAGTAGATCTTTCAGAAATAAAATTCTATACGTTTAAAGTAGCCGATTTTGCAGGAATAGAACACGTAATTATTAGTGCAACAGGATATACTGGAAGTGGCGGATTCGAAATTTACTGTAAAAATACCGAAGTAGAACAGGTGTGGAATAAGGTGATGGAGGCCGGAGCATCTTTCGGTATAAAACCAATTGGTTTGGCGGCTCGTGATACCTTACGTTTAGAAATGGGCTACTGTCTCTACGGAAATGATATAGACGATACTACCTCTCCTCTTGAAGCTGGATTGGGCTGGATTACAAAATTCACTAAAGACTTTATAAATTCTGAAAATCTAAAACAACAAAAAGTAGACGGTATTAGAAGAAAACTGGTTGCTTTTGAATTGCAGGAACGTGGGATTCCACGTAAGGGCTATGAAATTTTAGACAACGAAGGCAACAAAGTTGGTCATGTAACCAGCGGCACCATGGCACCTTCCGTAAAAAAAGGGATTGGAATGGGCTACGTAACTAAAGAATTAAGCGCACCAGGAACCGAGATTTTTATACAAATTAGAAATAACAAAGTGCCAGCTACCGTTGTTAAGTTACCGTTTTATAAAAGCTAATGCCAGATTATCAAAACATCCTCAACGTTATTTACAAAGAATTACTTGCCCGAGAAGACAAAGGTGAAGTAGCTAGCTATATCCCAGAATTGGCCAAAGTAGATAAAAAGAAGTTTGGTATTTATTTGAACAATATCTACGGAGAAAATTACAGCGTTGGCGATGCTAAAATTAAATTTTCTATACAGAGTATTTCCAAAGTATTTACACTGGCCATGGCATTTGCACATGAGGGCAATAAACTCTGGAGTCGTGTAGATGTAGAACCGTCTGGCAATCCGTTTAACTATTTGGCGTTATTAGAACAGGAAGAAGGAATCCCACGAAATCCGTTAATAAATTCTGGTGCTATTGTGATCGCAGATTGTTTACTTACAACCTATGAAAATCCAAAAGCCGAGCTTTTAAAATTTGTACGCAATTTGGCAAATGATCACTCTATAGATTACAACACTCAAGTAGCCGCTTCAGAAATGAAAACCGGTTTCACAAACTTTGCAATTGCCAATTTATTAAAATCTTTTGGTAACCTAAAAAATCCTGTAGAAGATGTACTGGATTTCTATTTCCACCAATGCAGTCTGGAAATGACTTGCGAGCAATTGAGCAATGCTTTTTTTCCTTTTGCCAATAAAGGTGTTTGCATGCAACATAACAACTGTCTAACAGCAACACAAGCCAAACGAATTAATGCCATTATGCTTACTTGTGGTTTCTATGATGAAGCTGGAGAATTTGCTTTTGAAGTAGGATTACCTGGTAAAAGTGGCGTGGGCGGCGGTATTGTAGCATTGTTACCCGATAACTTTATCATTACTACTTGGTCACCAGGCCTTAATGAAAAAGGAAACAGTTATCTTGGAATGTTAGCGCTAGAAAAATTTACAACCGCGACAAAAGCTTCTATATTTTAAAATGTCACAAATCCCCAAAACAAAACATACCATCCTAATCTTAGGTGCCAGTGGTTTTATTGGTAACGCTTTGTATCGCGAGCTGCTCTCCTATTTCAGTACCTTCGGCACCTATTGTACACAGGAAGGTTTGTTTGCAGAGAACCAAGTATTTTTTAAATTTTGTGCTGAAGAAAACAGTATCCTCGAAATTTTAACTGAAGTGCAACCAACCGTAATTATTTCTGCTCTTCAGGGTGAATATAAAACATTACTGAAAACACATCAGGAAATAGCCACATATGTTGCTGAACATCACAAGAGCCGCATCCTATTTTTATCTTCAGCTTCAGTTTTTGATGGCTTATATAAATTTCCAAGCTATGAAAATGACAGCCCAAAAGCCGAAAGTGAATATGGGCGTCATAAATTAGCGATTGAAAAGTTATTACTGGAACAAATACCTGCACAAACCACCATTTTAAGATTGCCAATGGTATTGGGTGTTACCTCTCCAAGAGTAGTCCAGTTAAGGCAAGCCAGTAAACACAAAGCAGTGTTTGAAGTACATCCCAATCTCATCGTAAGCATCACAACAGCCGATAAGGTAGCGCAACAAGTTCATTATATTGTAAATCAGCAGTTAGATGGTATTTTTCATCTGGCTAGTGAAGATGTGATTCATCATGAAGATCTTTTTCGGGAATTGTGTGAAAAATTAGGAGACGAGTTGCCTGTCTTTAAAAATGTCTTTCAGCGAAACGAAGATAGTTACCTAGCCATTCTTCCCAAAAAAAACAAACTCCCCAAATCTTACCGCATCACCGTTGCGGAAGTAATAGATGCTTGCACATTAAAAGAAGAAATTAGTACCTTTACGAATAGCAGGTAGCTAGTAGCTGGTTGGACCTGCCTGCCAAGGCACGACAGGCCGGCGCTTTGCTTGTAGACGTTAGAAAAAGCGAAATCACTCAGGCACCTCTGTTTTAAGAAATAAATCAAAGATGAATTTGAAATTAAACTTAGAAATTAAAGCTCCTTCCCTTAGCGACTATTATGATTAAATAAAAATGAGGAAATAGTAACCCGCGCTAAAGGGAAGGTGGGTTTCGGTTAGAATTTTAAATGAGTCCTCCTAGTCTAAAACCCGAAACTCGGAAGGGTTTCTTTTTAAAAAACGAATTGTAAATAATAAAACTATGAAACCATACACAGAAAAAGAAGTACTAAAAAAATTAAAAGATCTTGAAGGTTGGGAATTTGACGATAACGCCATACATACCGCTTTCGAATTTGAGAACTTTAAAGAAACCTTCACCATTATGACGCGTATAGCTTTTGAAGCAGAGCGCTTAGAACACCATCCAGATTGGGCAAATGTTTATAATAAGCTACACATCACACTTTCCACACACGATGCTGGAGGTGTAACAGACAAAGATTTTGAGTTTGCTAGCATAATTGATCAGTTAATTGGGTAGTAAAATAATCGCCCTTAAAATTTGGAATTTAGAATTTGGAATTTCTATATTTGGGCTGTTTTGAATTGAATGAAATAGGCTAGGTTTTACTAACGTCTACGCCATTTTAAACTATAATTTTATTTTTATGGGAAGAGCTTTCGAATTTAGAAAAGCAAGAAAAATGAAGCGCTGGTCTGCCATGTCTAAAGCGTTTACACGTATTGGAAAAGACATTGTAATGGCCGTAAAAGAAGGCGGTCCAGATCCGGATGCAAACTCTCGCCTGCGTGCAGTAATACAAAACGCAAAGGCAGTAAATATGCCCAAGGACAATGTAGAGCGTGCCATAAAAAGAGCTAGTGATAAAAGCCTTGGTGATTTCAAAGAAGTTTTATTTGAAGGCTACGCACAACACGGTATTGCCGTTCTCATTGAAACTGCAACCGATAATAACACAAGAACTGTAGCAAATGTACGCTCCTATTTCAATAAAACAGATGGTAGTTTAGGAACTTCAGGATCTGTTGTGTTTATGTTTGATCATACCTGTAATTTTAGGGTAAAAGATAATGACTTTGACTTGGAGGAACTTGAACTTGAGCTTATCGACCACGGCGTAGAAGAAATTTTCAATAATGAAGACGAAGATGAGCCTGGGGTAATGATTTATGCTCCTTTTGAAAGCTTTGGAGCGATACAATCGTATTTGGAAGATAATAATATTGAAATCATCTCTTCAGGATTTGAGCGCATCCCACAGGTAACAAAAAAACTAGATGCCGAAGCGGCAGCAGATGTTGAAAAACTCTTAGAAAAACTAGAAGAAGACGATGATGTACAAAATGTATATCACACAATGGAAGAGTCCTCAGAAGAATAAATTCTTAAAATCTAAAATAACAAATCCCATACTTCAAATAATAAAATTTGGAGATTGGGATTTTTTTATTAAGAGTACGCAGCAACCTTGCCAACGACGCCATCATACATTTTCCGAAGGATGGGCATATCTTTTTGAATGTCGCCTGTTGGATAAAATGCTGGATTAATGGTAACAGTTTTGGTTTTATAATCGAAAGAAACCGGGATAATGGGTACTTCCGCCTTTAACGCAATAAAATAAAAACCAGTTTTCCAGTCAAGAACTTTTTTGCGAGTACCCTCTGGAGCCAGTGAGAGTCTGAATTCTTCTTTTTCTTCAAATACTTTGGCAATTGCTTCCACTTTATTTTGTCCTGGTGTTCGGTCTAGGGCTGCTCCGCCCATCCATGTGAAATACCAACCAAAAGGAAACTTGAACAACTCCTTCTTTCCCACAAAATTTATTTGAACTTTTAAAATTCGTCTTGTAAAAACACCAATGTAGAAATCATGCCAGCTCGTATGTGGCACGACAATAATAACAGACTTTTTTATGGACCTATCAAAATCACCTGCGATCTTCCAACCTAAAACCTTATTGAATATAAATTTTGCGAATCCCAATGAGATGTATCTAAAACTACATTTTCAAATATAATGCTTTTAGCTTGTCTCGGGTCATAATAGTCTCCCAATCGTCTCCCAAAGCATTCTCCCAGAGCGGAACCAAACTTAGTGCTATGTCTATCATAGTTTCCATTTGATCTTCGGTAAGGTTTGCACAAATATTTTGTGGGATATTAATATTATGCATTTTCACCATCTCTTTGAAAAGCAAGACATCTTTTGGATAATAATCTTGTAAATGATCAAACACAATACAGTTTCCCACTCCGTGCTTGGTCCCTAATACATAAGAGAGTCCATAGCTCATTGCGTGGGCTACCCCTACTTGTGAATAGGCAATACTCATCCCACCATGCCAAGATGCCATCATTAATTTGGCTCTTGAATCTTCATCAGAAAGCGTGTTGGTCAAGAAAATTTCTTTACAAAGATCGTATGCTTTTTCCCCGTAGCTTTCACTAAAGGCATTTAGAAAAGTTCCATTAAGAGATTCTACACAATGAATAAAACAATCCATTCCAGTAAAGAACCATTGGTCTTTAGGTACTCCCACAGACAGGTCTGGATCTAACACAACCTGATCGTAAGGTGTAAAATCGCTATTAAGACCTAGTTTCTTTTCTGGACCTGTTAAGATGGCTGTTCTAGAAACTTCTGCTCCTGTTCCCGATATAGTTGGGATACCAACATGGTATATTCCTTTATTTTTAAGCAAATCCCAACCTTGGTAATCTGCTGCACTTCCTTTGTTGGTTAACAATAAAGAAACAGCTTTTGCAAGATCTAAGATGCTACCTCCGCCAATACCAATAATACCAGAGGGCAGCTTTGTAAATTCGTTTTTAATATTCTTTACTATAGTATCAACCTGCTCTGTTTTGGGTTCTTCAGTTGTAGAGACGAAGATCAATTTATCATTAAATCGAAGTGTTAGCTTGTTAGTAAAAACCTCATTTCTCTTAAACACATCATCCACCAAATAAATATATGGCGCCATATCTTTTCTATTAGGTGCCAAGATAGATGGTAACTGATCGAAACAACCTTGTCCAAAAATAACTTTTGGCACCATTGGGAAGTTTCGGTATTTATTGTTTACTGAACTATTAGCGCTTTCTTTAAATGCTCTATTTGCACGGACCAGATCTTCTGGAGTATCTATTTCGATCCCCTCATTATTATTAATGGCCATTTTAATATTTTTACCATATTCCAAATAGCGAATACATTCAATCTTTTCAGCAGCTTCCAGCGCACGCATTGGCAATTTTTGAAAATCCATTAAGGCTTGCTTTCTAAAAGCGTAGATTCCTTTGTGTTTATAATATTGTACAGCAATATTTTTATCACGAGGAAATGGAATGGGAGAACGTGAAAAATATTGGGCAAAATTGTCTTTATCTACGACAACTTTTACTGCATTAGGATCGCTTATTTCTTTCCAGTCATATATCTCGGTCATTAAGGAAGCTAAGTCAATTTTTTCAGCATCTGGCCCTTTAAAAACAGCCAGTACTTGTTCTAATCCTTTTTTACTGGTAAATGGCTCATCTCCCTGTACGTTTACAATAATATCTACCTCCATCTTTTCTACCGCCTCAGCAATCCGATCGCTCCCACAATCATGCTCTTTTAGACTCATAATGGCTTTACCACCATTGATTTCAATTTCGTTGTAGATAATTTCACTGTCGGTTACCACGTACACTTCATCAAAGAGCTTGGTAGCTTTTGTAGCCTCATACGTTCTCACAATTACAGGTTTACCACCTAAATCCTGCATTAGTTTTCCAGGAAACCTAGATGCGCCGTATCGCGCTGGGATCATTGCAATTATTTTCAAATCTTGGTCTTATTTTGAGTTGAAGTAAACAAAAGTATATAATTATATAAGGATTAGATGCAAAAAGTTTAAAAGGTTTACTAGGCATCTTCAAAAAATTCACTTTTAAAACCTATAAGATATAGCTTTTCTTTTGCTCGGGTAATTGCAGTGTAAAGCCAACGCAGGTATTCTTTATCCACACCATTTGGCAAATAGGGTTGTTCCACAAAAACAGTGTCCCATTGTCCCCCTTGCGATTTGTGACAAGTTATAGCGTAGGAGAATTTTACCTGCAAAGCATTAAAGTATTTATTTTTTTTAACGGCTAAAAACTTTTTGTATTTACTAGACTCATCTTCATAATCTTTCATCACTTCTTGGTATAGTTTGTTGGACTCTTCATAAGTGAGGGAGGAGGTTTCAGTAATTAGTGTATCTAATAGTAAAACAGTTTCAAAAGCCTTCATTTTTGGGTAGTCTATCATTTGTATAGAAACTTCAGCAAAGCGGAAACCGTACAATTCCTTGATACTGAAAATTTCTAATACCTTAATAATATCCCCATTTGCAATAAAACCAGCATCTGAGGTTGGCTTCACCCAGTGATAGTTGTTCTTTACCACCATTAAATAGTCTCCTGCCGAAAGTTCTTCTTCCTGATACAAGATTCGATTACGTATATTCTGATTGTATAAATTCGCTCTTTTATTAGACCTAACAATGATAACTGTTTCTTCATTTCCTTTTGTATGATAAGAGTCGCTTATGGCATCCAGTAACTCATTACCATCTTGTGGCCGAATGACTTCAGGAAAACTAATTTCAGAAAATTTAAAACTTTCATAAAAACCACTATCCAAGACTTCCCGGAGTTTCGTCGCATTATATAAAATACCACTATCGGTTTGTTGGCGCACTACTTCGTCCAGTTCAATCCCAACTACTTCTTTATTATAATGACTCTCCAGCGTGCGTGCGTCCAATGCCGGGCTAAGTGAAAGTTTTACAGGAGGCAATTGGGCTGTATCCCCAATTAGCATTAATTTACAATTAGTGCCACTGTATACGTATTCCATAAGGTCGTCTAGGAGCGATCCGTTTTCAAATAATTTGGATTCCTGAGCTACGTCTGGTATCATAGAAGCTTCATCTACAATAAAAAGTATGTTTTTTCCTTTATTCTTTTGAAGTGTAAAAGAAACTCCACCTCCACCCTCACTTTTGGGTTGGTATATTTTTTTATGAATCGTAAGTGCCTGTTTACCTGAGTAGTTACTAATTACTTTAGCTGCTCTCCCTGTAGGTGCCAAGAGCGAAAATGATAGCTGGGCTTTCCAGATATTTTTAACAAGTGTCCCCACTAAGGTAGTTTTACCGGTTCCTGCATATCCTTTTAATAAAAAAACTTCGTCATTGCTTTTGTTTAGGACAAATTTGGACAATAATTGTAGGGTAACTTCCTGTTTTGCAGTGGGAATATGTGCAAAATCATGCTTGAGTAAGCTATAAAAGCGGGAACTATCCATAAAACGAAGCGGGTTGAAAGGCTAAATATAGGTAGGTTTTTTTCGGAATTTATAATACCAAACAAAAAAAAATTGTAGATTTGTGACAGACCAAAAATGAATAAACTTTTAAACTAAACAAACGTATCTAATGAAAATTATACTTCAAATCGTGCTATGGGTTGCCATTATCTTTTTAGGCTGGAAACTATATGGCTCTATTACAGGACCCATCGAGTTTAACAACATTAAAGAAGCACGTTACAAAAAAGTAATTATTAATCTACAAGATATTCAAGCTGCACAATTAGCGCATCAAGAGATTACAGGCGACTTTACAAGTAGCTTTGATAGTTTAATTCGCTTTATAGATACCGCAAAATTCGCAATCACACAAAGACGTGATACTAGTTTTGCAGATGTCGCAAAAAATAAAGCTTTTGGTATTGACGAAGGTTACTATCTTAATGAAATTATAACAGATACTTTAAGATTTGCATCTGTAAAGGATTCCTTATTTAACGGGGGAGAGCGTTATAAAAATATGATGAATATTCCAGTGGAAGGTGTCGATGACAAAATTGAAATGAAAGCTGGTACTTTCGTTAAAAATGACATAAAGTACTCTGTTTTTGAAGCAAAAGTTTCTAAGAAAACGCTTCTTGCCGATTTAGACAAAGACTTATTGTCACAAGAACTACAGGTAGTATCTGTAGACGGTGTAAATGGTGAATATATTAAAGTAGGTGCCTTAGACGAAATAAACACTAGCGGTAACTGGCCAAAAAACTTAGAAACTGCAAAAAAACAGTAACATAGCAAACACACATAATAGACTGTCCGTTCAAGTAACATTGACCGGATTTTCTTTTTTGGTTTCAACTCCAAATTCTAAGGAAGCGCTACTTTTTTTAGAAAAAAAATTTACTTCGCAATATACCCCTCAAGAAATACTGCTGGAAATAAAGAGAGAAATAGAGGGCAATGAACTATTTAATCAATGCCACGAAGTTTCTATAATTTACGCGAATACTACTTATACACTAGTTCCAGACGCGCTGTTTAATGAAAATAGGTTAAGTGAGTATCTCAAGTTTAATTCAAAAATATTGTCGGGGGATTATCTTGCCTACGATACGCTAGCATCACAAAAGTTACATATTGTCTATGTTCCTTTTATGAATGTGAATAATTACCTTTTTGAAACCTTTGGTAGTTTTCAATATTACCACGCGGCTACCGTCTTGCTTCAGTATGTAATCGAGAAGCAACCTTCAACATTTGCCACTCGTGCTTATGTGCACGTATACAACGATCATTTTGATTTGGTTATCCTCAAAAATGGTGCGCTTTTGCTCTGTAATTCTTATACCTATAAAACACCTGAAGACTTTGCTTACTACGTATTATTTGCACTAGAACAATTGGATCTTAAGCCAGATACTATAGAAACAAAAGTACTTGGAGCAATTGAAGAAAGCGATTCCAACTTTGCAATTCTCTATACGTATATTAGGAATATTGCTGTGCTAGAAGTTGCAGATCCTATTGCTGTTACACAAATAAAACCCCACCAACAACTCTTGTTAAAAAATTGTTTTTAAATGCGAATAATTTCCGGCACATATAAAGGTAAAAGACTAATGGCTCCCAAAAACTTACCTGTTCGACCTACGACAGATTTTGCCAAAGAAGCTCTTTTCAATATCCTAAACAACCAGATTTACTTTCCTGAAGTTCGGTTTTTGGATCTTTTTGCGGGTACAGGGAATATTGGCTTTGAGTTTGCTTCACGGGGTTGCGAAGACATTACCAGTGTAGACTCACACTATGGTTGTGTGAAATATATTCAACAAATTTCGGACGAGCTATCCTTCAATATAAATGCTATAAAAAGTGATGTTTTTAAATATACTGAACTGTCTCATCCTGCATTCGATGTAATTTTTTCCGATCCTCCCTATAATTTTGAATTTCAGACATTAGCAGATTTAGCAACAAATATTTTTCAGAATAATTTGTTAAAACCTGACGGATTACTTATCATTGAACACTCCAAACACATAAATTTAAGTGAAGTTGCTCGTTTTCAAGAAGCTAGAAAATATGGTAGTTCGGTGTTTAGTTTTTTTGCATAAACATAATATATGAACCTGGCAGAATGAGTAATAAACCTGTATAAATATTTTAAATATTTTGCAACTATTTTGTTGTTCTCATTCAATTAATAACTTAGTTTCTTAAATACAAAATGAAAACAAAATCCCCTCACAAAATTATTTCTTTAAATTTTACAACACTCAAGCTCTATGAAAATTTTATTGTTTCTACCATAAACGAAGGTGTTCTTTTTGACACCCAACAACTAGAACAGCTAGAGGAAATTTTTGCAATTTATTTTGCAGATAGACCCTTCGGTTTTATTGCTAACAGAGAAAATGATTATACTGTAAATCCTGTTTGTTATACAAACGCAAAGACAATAGACCGCATGGTAGGAATGGCCGTGCTTTGTTATACTGAAACAAACTACAAAACAGCAAACTTTACCAAACCATTTTTTAGAAAACCATTAGAAGCATTTTATACTTTTGAAGAATGTGAAAATTGGATACAAGAATTACTGTAATATCGTTGGATTATCATAATTTTCTGTACCTTTTGCAATACCTAAAAGGTGAATAAATGATCCCCTCAAAAATAATAGACTTAGGATTTACCTCCATTAATGTTCAAGAACACTTCGCAGTTTCTACTATAGCCGAAGGCATTACGCTTGATGCTCATAAACTAGATCAAATATTTGAAATATTTTCATTCTATTATCAGGACAAACCCTTTATATCTATAGCCAATCGTGTAAACGATTATACCATAGACCCTAACCTACTAAGTTCCAAAAAGCATCCAGACCTCATTGCGCTTTTAGTGGTTGCTCCAAAAAAAACATCTAAGGAAATCGTACAATTCGAACGACAATTTTATGATGGCGTCTTTGAGGTTTTCGATTCCCTTGAAGAAGCAGAAGTTTGGGCATTGGAATTTCTAGAAGATTATTTAAAAAAAGCAGGCCTATAAGCCGGATTCTGTATCCTAATATAAATCGGGATCCTTATCATTTATCTGGATGCTGCATTACTACAGCATTCTATCTGCCTACCCTCCAGCACGGGCGGGAACCCTTAGCGCTGGTTTACGTGGCATTTCACCGCATAGAGTTTACCTGGTTTCACTACAGCATTACCTGTACATACTTTCTGTTGCACTTGTCCTATTCCGATCCCGATAGCTATCGGGATGGAACGACGGCCGTTAGCCGCTATGCATCCCTATGGTGTCCGGACTTTCCTTCCCGATAGCTATCGGGACGATAAGGCGGCCTGCTACTGCAAAAGTAAGGCAATGTTAATAAATAGCGTAAAAAGCCCACCCGTATTTTTCAAAAAGTAAACCCGCATACTTATATTTGTTTACTTCTATGGAACATTTTATAGTATCAGCCCGAAAGTACAGACCTACCGTTTTTAAAGATGTTGTAGGCCAACAAGCTATTACCAACACTTTGGAAAATGCTATAGAAAATAACCACTTAGCGCAAGCTCTTTTGTTTACAGGACCACGTGGTGTGGGTAAAACTACCTGCGCAAGAATTCTTGCAAAAAAAATTAATCAAGACGGAACCGAAAGAGAAGATGAAGATTTCGCTTTTAATATTTTCGAATTAGACGCTGCGTCCAACAATTCTGTGGATGATATTAGGAGCCTTATTGATCAAGTGCGCATACCGCCACAGGTTGGAAATTATAAGGTATATATTATTGACGAGGTACATATGTTATCCTCTGCCGCTTTTAATGCTTTTTTAAAAACCCTAGAGGAACCTCCCAAACACGCTATTTTTATTTTAGCAACTACCGAAAAACATAAAATTATTCCAACAATATTGTCTCGTTGTCAGATTTTCGATTTTAAGAGAATTACTGTTCAGGATATTAAAGGACATCTAGCCGAAGTAGCTAATTCTGAAGGCATTCAAGCAGAAGACGATGCCCTGCACGTAATCGCACAAAAAGCAGATGGAGCATTACGCGATGCACTTTCAATTTTTGACCGTGTGGTAAGTTTTAGCGGAAATACCCTCACCAGAGAAGCTGTTACCGAAAACCTGAATGTGTTGGATTATACATATTACTTCAGCATTACAAATTTGTTGCTTGAAAATAATATTCCGCAGGTATTATTGGGGTATAATGAGATTCTTTCTAAAGGATTTGATGGGCACCATTTTGTGATGGGTCTTGCTTCGCACTTTAGAGATTTATTGGTTTGTAAAAATCAGGAAACTATTTCTTTGTTGGAAGTAGGCGAACAGGTGAAATCGATGTATTTTGAGCAATCTCAAAAAACGTCCTCTCAATTTTTATTGGAAGGGATTGACATTGCAAATACCTGCGATCTTAGATACAAAACAAGCCGGAATCAGCGTTTATTGGTAGAATTATGTTTACTTCAATTAGCCTCTCTTACAGCTAAAGACGAAAAAAAAAAGTCTAGTCTAAACGGGGAACGCTTTGTTTTACCACCTTCGCATTTTAAAAATGTAACCCCAGCCATAACTGAAATTCTGGATGTTAGGACCCTTGAAAAACAAGCTGTTGCTACCCATACTGCGTTAGCTGAAGAAAAATTAGAAACCTCGCAAACGCAAAATGTAGCGCTCGAGCCAGCTACTGAACATTCAATAGAAAATAACACGGAACAAATTGCACCTGAAGCAAAACCAAAACGCGTCATTGACAGACCACAAATTTTAGCTGAGCGCAATGCTGAAAAAATTTCAGCACTTTCACTTAAAAGCATTCGGAAAAAGAAAGACTTGCAAAAAGAATATGTCGCAAATTTACCCGACCAAAAAAATCTCCCCACTGAAGATTTTAACGAAGAGGCTATGCTTGCCGCTTGGAACGAGTATAATCAAAGAATGAGCGATGAGGGAAATCACAATCTGCATTCACATTTATCTATGGGAGTTCCTAGATTGGAAGGGACACTATTACACCTTGAATTTCCAAACAATACCATTAAAACCGAAGTAGAGCGCGCCAGACATAAGTTGTTAGGATTTCTTCGCGAAAAATTAAATAACTACAATATAGATCTTTCCATAGAAGTAAATGAAGCTGAAATAAAACGCTATGCATATACGCCAAAGGAAAAGTTTGAAAAATTAATGGAAAAAAATCCATTGATAGATAAGTTACGCCAGGAATTTGATTTGGAGATTTAACTTCGGTTTTGACTCCGTTAAACCTACATTGTTAAATTACTCTTGTACCATGAAAGAAAATAATCCAATAAAAATGCTCGGTTTAAAATTGCCTACAGATCCACGCTGGGTAAATATTGTGGAGAAAAATATTGAGGAAATTCTTACAGATCACGCCTATTGTGAGCAAAAGGCGGCTTCTACTGCTATTTCGCTTATAGTTTCTTTTCCTGAATATACCGAGCTCGTACAGGAAATGGTTTTGCTGGTAAAAGAAGAAATAAGCCATTTTAAAATGGTACACGATAAAATTCTGGAACGTGGTTGGGTCCTGGGTCGTGATCGCAAAGACGACTATGTTATTGCACTACTAAAATTTTTTCCCAAAGGAGGCAGTCGCACCACACAATTAGTTCATCGCTTGCTATATGCCGCATTAATAGAAGGCAGAAGTTGTGAGCGTTTTAGATTGCTGAGCGAACAATTGGAAGACAAAAAGCTAGCCGAGTTTTATCGAAAACTAATGGTAAGCGAAGCAAATCATTACACCATGTTTTTAGGCTTTGCCAGACAATACGGCGACCGAAAAGAGGTAGATAAAAAATGGCAGGAACTCTTAGCTTTTGAAGCGGAAGTGATGAAAGATTTAAGTAAGCAGGAAAGTATTCACGGGTAAATTTTTAGTTTGATACCACTTTCAACCCAACGATAGAGACGATTAATGTAGTAATAAAAAAGAGTCGCCAAAAGGTGGCAGGTTCTTTAAATAGAAATATCCCTAAAAGTACCGTACCTACAGCACCTATTCCAGTCCAAACAGCATATGCAGTGCCTATAGGTAATTGCTGGGTTGCTTTAATGAGCAAAAGCATACTTATGGATAATGCAACCAAAAATCCTACATACCAGAAGGTAGCTTCAGTACCTGTAGTTTCTTTTGCTTTTCCTAGGCAAGCTGCAAAAGCTACTTCAAAAAGACCTGCCACTACTAAAAGTATCCAATTCATTACATTAAAAGTATAGTTGATAGTTTGGGTTTAAAAGTATTTTACAACTAAATTTACTTCACCTCTAGTTCCTTAGCCATCCGCTCATTATATATACTTTTTACTATTCCATCTGCGAGTCCAATTTTAGGAACAAAGATGTTTTTAGCTTTGCACCATTTCATTGCAGAAAGGTAGATTCGCGTCGCTGGAATAATTACGTCTGCTCGGTCTGGGTTCATTTGTAACTCGAAAATGCGCTCGTGATACGTCATCTCTTTTATCTTTTCGTAATAGTTAGACATAAAGAAATAACTTAACGGCTTTCCAATTTTCTTTCCACTATACTTATATATGCTATTTATGTTTCCACCAGAGCCAATTACTTCAACTTTGTTATAGACTTTGGTGTTTTCTACAATCCAATCGTGTACTTCATCCCACATAGATTCCCGAACCATATCGTTAAGAATACGAACGGTTCCTAATTTAAAAGATCGGCTGCTAACATTTTTTCCATTTGCGTAGAGTGTAAATTCGGTACTTCCCCCTCCTACATCTACATAAAGAAATACCTTATTCTCTTCAATTAGATCTTTTAAATCGGTTGAAGCAATAATGGCTGCTTCGTCTGTACCGTCAATAATATGAATTTTAACACCTGTTTCGACTAGTATTTTATCGGCAATTTGTTGGCCGTTTCTAGCTTCCCGCATTGCTGAAGTAGCGCAAGCTCTATATTCCACTACGTTATGATTCTTCATTAATAAGCTAAAAGCCTGCATGGCATCTACCATACGGAGGTAGTTTTTTTCTGAAATTTTTTCCTCTAAGAACACATCAGCTCCCAAACGAATGGGCACCCGAACTAGAGATGTTTTTTTAAATAAGGGCTCAACACCTTCTTTTTCAATTACAGTCGCAATAAGAAGTCTTATGGCATTGGAGCCAATATCTATTGCAGCATATTTGTCTATTTTCAGCAAACTATTCTTTCAGTTTTTGTTGGTAATACTCGTAGGTTTTAAATTGCGAGCGAATTTTTTCTTTTTTATTCTTTCGGTAGGCGTTGTCTTGTTTTTTTGAAATTACTCTGGCCTTCACATTATCGTTCCAACAAATGGAAAAGGTATCATTAATTTCGGTTTTAATATCTTCATCGTAAATTGGACACG
The DNA here is from genome assembly GCA_963799365.1 of uncultured Flavobacteriaceae bacterium. Lineage (GTDB taxonomy): Bacteria > Bacteroidota > Bacteroidia > Flavobacteriales > Flavobacteriaceae > Marinirhabdus. Next base: position 155,207 of record CAWCWV010000015.1, on the reverse strand, counting down.
AAATTTCCACCCTATTATCTAGGTTTCTTCCCATAAAATCTGCAGATGAAATATACATTTTTTGGTCCCCACCATTTTCAAAAATAAACAATCTTGGGTGTTCCAAAAATTTATCTACAATGCTTATAACCTCAATATTTTCACTCATTCCCTTCACTCCTGGAATAAGACAACAAATTCCACGAACAATCATTTGCACCTTTACTCCTGCCCTACTTGCTTCGTACAATTTATCTATCATCTTAAAATCTGACAGACTGTTCAACTTTAATTTTATACCGCTTTGTAATCCCAATCGGTGATTTTCAATTTCAGTTTCGATGAGATTGTATATTGTGTTTCTAGTATAGTGGGGAGATACAATGAGGTGACGGTATTTTTTTATTTTATAGTTCACTTCGAAGAAATCGAACACTTTATTTATTTCTTTACAAACCTTTTGGTTAGCTGTAAATAATGTATAATCTGTATAAAGACGGGCTGTAGATTCATTAAAATTCCCCGTGGACACAAAGGCATAGCGTTTAAGTTTGTCGTCTTCCTGCCGTTCCACTAAACAAGCTTTACAATGAACTTTTAATCCTGCCACTCCAAATATCAAGCGAACACCCTCACTTTGCATTTGTTCGGCGTATTTAATATTGGCAGCTTCATCGAAACGGGCTTGAAGTTCAATTTGAACCGTCACTTCTTTTCCGTTTTTGGCAGCGTTTATAAGTGAACTGGCAATGTGGGAAACTTCGGCTAATCTATAAATTGTTATTTTTATGGAATTTACTTTTGGATCCAAAGCCGCTTCCCGTAAAAACTTCACCACGTAAGAAAAGGTTTGATACGGGGCGTACAATAAATAATCTTTATCAGCAATTTTATGAAACAAACTTCCTTGTAAACTTAAGCCTTTAATGGGCAAAGGTGTTATTTTTTCGTACTGTAAATCTGTTCTCCCCAAACTTGGGAAATCCATATAATCGCGACGGTTGTGGTAACGCCCACCTGGAATAATACTATCTGTATCATCAACGCCCATCTTACCCATTAAATAACGCAGTGTTTCTTTGCCAATGCTCTTATCGTATACAAAACGTACGGGGTCTCCTACACTTCTGTTCTTTACGCTTTTTGAAATTTTCTCGATAAAACTTCGGCTTAAATCACTATCCAGATCTAATTCTGCATCACGTGTAATCTTAATCATATGTGCCGAAATACTATCGTACTTAAATATGCTGAAAATATTTTGCAAGCAGTATCTTATTAGGTCGTCCAGAATGATAATGTACTGTTTTTCACCATCGTTTGGCAAAACAATAAACCGGTCTATGGTTCTTGGAATTTCAATGAGGGCGTAATTTAATTTATTTGCAAAAGTTTTATCTTCCTTACTCATTTTCATCCTCACAGCCAAATAAGCGGCACTATCTTTTAAAGAAGGGAATTGCTCCAGTTCACCAATCATAATGGTCACTAACGCCGGACTTACCTTACGGATAAAATACTCTAAAATAAAAGCACTTTGCGCTTCGGTTACTTCGGTTTCATCTACCATATAGATGTTCTCTCCTTGTAATTTTTTTTCAATATCGCTTAAGATACGAAGGCTGGTCTTTTGCTGGTTGATCACCGTTTGCGTAATTTCTTCCAATAAATCCTTTGCCGAAATACCCCCTAAAAAGTTTCGGCCTCCCTTTCCTGCTTCGGCAATTCGTTTTACGGTGGCGTAGCGTACTTTAAAAAATTCGTCAAGATTATTGGAAAAAATTCCTAGAAAGCGAAGGCGTTCTATAAGTGGTGTAGTTTCATCTTCGGCCTCTTGCAATACGCGTGCATTAAATTTTAACCAACTCAGTTCACGGTTGTGATAGCTATTTTCTTCAGAAGTAATATCGTCAATTTTTTCAGTCATTTTTCAAGTGTCTAGGGAATACCATTGCTATCGTTTTTCCTGTTGAAATTTCACTCCAACTGGCTACATCAAAATTAATGATAACAAATCCGCAGGTAGGTAAGTTGTCAATATACTCATTCCCTAACATATTTACAATGCTAGTAAAGGCGTGGTTATGTCCAACAATCATAGCGCAATCCACGCTATTATCCAGGCTTTTAATTACTTCCATGACATTTTGCCCGCTAAAATCGTAAAGGCTGTGGTTGGTAGAAAAATTACTATCGGCCATTTTAAAGGCATTTTTAAAATAATTAGCTGTACTTAACGCACGTACCGCATCGCTGGTTATTATTTTTTGGGGTGCATTATGGTGCTTTGCTATATATGCTGAAACCTTTGCTCCATCTCTATCTCCGCGTCCTTTTAAAGGTCTTTGATGATCTATTACATCGTGTTTCCAGGAAGATTTGGCGTGACGTGCCATATAAAGTGTTTTCATTTTTTTACTAAGTTAAATAGATAATTGGTTTTTGGATAATTAGGAAGTTTTTAATTGGTCGCTCTTAGCTCGTACCTCTTTAGGGTTGTAATCTTTGTAATGTCCATTGCGTTCCTACTTTTGTATATTGGATCCTATCATGCAATCTACTTTTTCGTCCTTGCCAGAATTCAAACTCTACTGGAATGATTAAATAACCTCCCCAATTTTTGGGTTTTGGAATATCCTGGCCTTCAAATTGTTTTTTTAAAGTGGTTAATTTTCTTTCTAATGCTTCTCGGCTTTCAATAGGTTGAGATTGGTCTGAAACTAAAGCGCCTAACTGACTTTCACGAGGACGCTTACTGAAATAAACTAGAGATTGTTCTTCGGAAGTTTTTTCTGCTACTCCTTTAATAATGATCTGTTGTTCCAAAGCAGGCCAAAAAAATGAAAGACATACTTGCTTGTTTTTTGTGATACTTTCTCCTTTCTCGCTATTGTAATTTGTGTAGAGTACAAAACCTGATTCCGAAAATTCTTTGAGTAGCACTACCCTACCTCTTGGAAAACCATTAATACCAATGGTGGTTAGGGTCATTGCATTTACTTCGTCCACTTTTTCAGAAGCTTCTGCCACCTGAAACCACTTTTGAAATTGCTGAAAAGGATTTCCTAAAACGTTTTCCAACGTAAGTTCTCCTTTTTCGTAGGATTTTCGATAGTCGTGTAAGTTTTGGCTCATAGCATACTTGCTTTCCGTAAAAATACAAAGAATGCGAATTGTAAGGCAGCATGCAAATTTAAATTTGGGTTAAAATTTTGAGATAGTCGAGTAGGAATTTTTTAGAAATTTTTAGTTCAATTATGTTATTGCCATTTATAAGGTCAATATCAGAAATTCCTATTATAAATGGGAAATTAGAAAGTAGCTATTCCTATTCTTATAGTTTATTATTTGGGTGGGTTTTTAATAATATCTCTTTTCCCAACCAAAAAATCCTGCTTCATTACGCGAGTGTCTAGTGTAGTGTAAAGATAAAATTCAGTATTAAAACATTAGGGTGCCTGCTTAGCTTGTATTTATTTTGACGCCACCTGACATAGTTACCGATTTAATTACAAAAAATACGGTCTTTTTAAAAAGGTATCAGGAGTTGCTTATTCCCAGCATTAAAGGGCTACGGTATACTTTTTATAGAATATACTTGCGAGGTTGTAGATCTAACAATATCCATTTAAATTATAGGAGTTTTGGAATGGTTTTGGCGACTAGGGGTTTTATATATTAAAACTGAAACATAGGCGCGTAAGAATTATGCAAACAATGTTTTACATTAAAATTGATAGTATGAATCAAGTTAAAGAGAACAAAACAGTAAAAGTACATTACACGGGTAAATTAGCTAACGGACAGGTTTTTGATTCTTCTGAAGGACGAGAGCCTCTAGAATTTACAGTTGGAAAAGGACAAATGATTCCTGGTTTTGAGAAAGGAGTTATCGATATGAAACTGAATGAGAAAAAAACCATTACAATCGCCGAAGAGGAAGGATATGGGAGTGTAAATGACGATTTGAAGCAAGAAGTGAAAAAAAACCAGCTTCCAGACGATATTAAACCAGAAGTTGGAATGACGTTAGTTTCGAAATATCCAGATGGACAAGAAATGAATTTGCTTGTCGTGGAAGTAAGTGAGGAAAGTATTGTTGTAGATGGAAATCACCCATTAGCAGGTAAAGAACTGATCTTTGATGTTGAAGTTGTAGCAATTAATGATCCAGCGCTTACACAATAGAAGCACTTTATATTAAAATACCAGACAGCCTTTGTTAGAATTTGTTCTACAAAGGCTGTCACTTTTTAAGCCCAATAATTTTCACATTGTAACATTACAAATTCCTACAAACTAAAAATCCCAATTATACACTTTAATTGGGATTTAAACTATTTTTATGATTCTGGTGGTAAGTAATTTAAAAACTCACTTTTGTAATTTTAGTTTCCCCTATAATCAGCCCTTTATTTAAATCGGCATTACCAGAATAGGTGATCGTTGCTTCTCCATACGAAGTAATTTTAAGTTTTTCTGAAACATTAAACTGAAAGGTGCCATCTCCATAAGCCGTTAATTTGGTTTCTTTATTTAGTACGTTCGCTGTATTTACTTTGCTTTCTCCGTAGGCCGTAATTTTTTGCTTATCTACGTTTCCTTTTGTTATTTCTAAGAAGCTTTCACCATAAAGTGAGATCAATAGGTTTTCAATAGCGACGTCATTCATATACACTTGAGATTCGCCATAAATGCTCATCTTTAATTTATTTGCCTTTAGAGTGTTCTCAAAGGTAAAATTTTCTTCTCCTCTTAAATCTAAAGAGGTCAGGTTTGTATAGGTAACTATTGCTTTTACAACGGTCCCTTTATACAAATCAACTTTACGTGTGTAGCCATTGCGTTCTTCTTTTTTACTACCTGTAACTATTCTTGCGTCTTCCAGATATATATGCAGTGCATTATTTTCTACAGTAACATTTAGTTTTTCCATAGGTTCGGTACTGGACGTTATTCGCACCGATTCCTTAGCCCCTTCTTTAAAAATAACTTCAATATGTGGGCTTACCACTACTTTATCAAAGGACGCTACTTCGAATACTTTAGATTGCCCTACGGCATTCATTGAAAAAAAGATTAAACAAAATATGGGTGCAACTGCTACCCTTGCTTTTCTTTTCATTCCTTTTAATAGAACATTCAATTGAGTTGTAAACATTGTGTAAGTTTTAATATGATTGGTTTGTATAAGGATAGGTTGTTTTCTTAGTTGTTACACTTTTAATATTTTTTATTTGAAAATTGCTGAAATTTTAAGTGGTCATGTTTTTAGCGATTATTTTTAAAGACTCTTACTGCACTCCTTTTATAAAGATTTTCCCATTAAATCTATACACACCTGCATTATCTGTTCCCAACCACAAAACATTTTGCCTATCTTGGTAAATAGAAACCAGTAGCACCTCTGTTTCCCCTTCTAGAACAGGGAAGTTGATAAGTTTTTCACCATCATACTTCCAGGCACCTCCTCCATAGGTAGTCATCCATATATCTCCATTGGTTGCTACAAGTCCAGAATTGAAATAGCCTAGTCTTTCTTCAAAATATCCAGACGAGGTCGCTACGCCTTCAAATTTTTCGTAAGTTGCAAGGCCGTTAGTTTCAATAATACGGTATTTACTTATAAAGTTACTCAACCAAAAATACCCGTTTTTATCTTCCAACATAGAACGAACTCCTGGAACACGACCGTCGGGAAGCGTGGACAGTTCTTGCTCTGCAATCCACAAAAAGGAAGTCCCATCGTATCTAAAAACACCCGCTGTTACTGTGCCAAGCCATAGATTGCCCTTTTTATCCTTATCTATTCCGTAGACTGCGTAGGGAGAATTATTCATATCTTTAAATGACACTCCGGTTACTTCTTGTCCAAATGCTTTTTCTAAATCTTTTTGCGGAAGTTGAAGTTCGTATAAATTCTCACCATCGTATCTATAAAGGTTATTACCATTACAATTAAACCATAAATCGTCCGGGGTTAATCTCCACGAATTTGATACTGAATCACTAGGAACTAAGGTTGTAAATGAAGTACCATTAAAAGTACTAACGCCGGACGCAGTCTCAATAAACAACCTCCCTGTTGTATCTTGCTGAAATCCTCTTATCGAATTACTCACTAAACCGTCTTCTACTGTATATTGAATTAAATTAATTCCATCATACTTAAACGCTCCCTCCCCATTACTACCAAACCAATAGGCATTATTTTTATCCTGAAATACCTGCCATATACTATTAGGTATTTTTTCTACAACTGTTCCCAGTAATATTTCTTGGTTTGGACTTTCTTTAGTTTCGTTATTCTCTTGTCCCTTGCAGGAATTTAAAAAAGTGATCGTAAAGACTAAAAAATAGATTTGCGAGCGTATATAGGTTTTTTTCATTTATAATTTTTCTCAAACGTAAGTTGAAATATTTTATTCTTAGCTTTTGAAATGTAAAATAGTGTGAACTAAATGTGAATTTTTATATGTGTAGCTTTTTTTAGTTCTATATGTTATATATAAACGAAAAATCCCAACCTAAATTAGATTGGGATTTTTAATATAGCGTATTAATTTCGGTAAGATCCCGTTGAAAAAACGAAATGAATAAAACTACGATTCTTGCTAAGCTCAGGTGCTTGCAAAAAAAATCCCAACCTAATTATAGGTTGGGATAAATACTATAGTGTAGTGATTTTGGGCTAAAGATCCCGACCTGCGTCGGGATAAGCGATTCACTCACTTTCGCCTCTGGCGAAAGTGGTTCTCTGCTTACTTCACCTCCTCAAAATCTACATCTTCCACATCGGCGCTTTCGTTTGCTCCTTCTGTGGTGTCACCTGCGTCGCCAGTTGGTTCTGCGCCTTCGGCGCTAGCTCCTCCTTGTCCTTCGGCTTGTGCTTTGTAGATTTCTTCACTTGCGGTCTTCCAGATTTCGTTGATATTCTCCAACGCTGGTTGAATTGTCACTACGTCTCTTGTTTCGTACGCTTTTTTCAATTCTTCCAAAGCACCTTCTATCTTGGTTTTATTATCTTCAGATAATTTATCACCAGATTCTTTCAGCAACTTCTCTGTCTGGAAAATCATTCCGTCTGCTTCGTTGATTTTGTCCGCCGCTTCTTTGGCTTTCTTATCAGATTCAGCATTCGCTTCAGCTTCTTGCTTCATTTTCTTGATTTCCTCTTCTGTCAATCCAGAAGAAGCTTCAATTCTAATATCCTGCTTCTTTCCAGTTGCTTTATCTTCGGCACTTACTTTAATGATACCATTGGCATCAATATCAAAGATCACCTCAATTTGTGGTACGCCACGTTGCGATGGTGGAATTCCGTCTAGGTGAAAACGACCAATTGTCTTGTTGTCGTTCGCCATTGGACGTTCTCCTTGCAATACGTGGATTTCTACAGATGGCTGATTGTCTGCCGCTGTTGAGAATACCTGGCTTTTCTTAGTAGGAATGGTTGTATTTGCTTCAATAAGTTTCGTCATTACGCTACCCATTGTTTCAATACCTAAAGAAAGTGGTGTTACATCCAGCAACAATACATCTTTTACATCTCCAGTTAATACCCCACCTTGGATGGCAGCACCTACGGCAACTACCTCATCTGGGTTTACTCCTTTATTTGGTGCTTTTCCGAAAAATTTCTCTACTGCTTCTTGCACTGCAGGAATACGTGTAGATCCACCCACTAAAATTACCTCATCGATATCGCTATTTGTTAATCCTGCAGCTTTCATTGCAGTTTTACAAGGCTCGATCGTTCTTTTTACCAGATCGTCAATTAATTGCTCAAACTTCGCACGTGTTAACGTTTTTACCAAGTGTTTTGGTCCGCTAGCGGTAGCCGTTACGTATGGCAAATTGATTTCTGTTTGCGCAGAAGATGATAATTCAATTTTTGCTTTTTCAGCAGCTTCTTTCAAACGTTGAAGTGCCATTGGGTCTTTACGAAGATCCATATCTTCAGCAGCTTTAAATTCGTCTGCCAACCAATCGATTATTTTTTCATCAACATCGTCACCACCTAAATGGGTATCACCATCGGTAGCTAATACTTCAAAAACGCCATCTCCTAATTCAAGGATAGAAACGTCATGAGTACCTCCACCAAAATCGAATACTACAATTTTCTGGTCGGTGCTCTTTTTATCCAATCCGTATGCCAATGCAGCCGCTGTAGGTTCGTTGATAATACGTTCTACTGTTAATCCAGCGATTTCACCTGCTTCTTTGGTAGCTTGACGTTGGCTATCATTAAAATAAGCCGGCACCGTAATTACGGCACGTGTTACGTCTTGTCCCAGGTAATCCTCGGCAGTTTTCTTCATTTTCTGAAGAATCATGGCACTTAATTCCTGTGGGGTGTACATACGTCCGTCAATATCTACGCGGGCGGTATCGTTTTCACCTTTCACTACTTTATAGGCAGCGCGATCTGCTTCTTTTTTAGATTCGGAGTATTTATTCCCCATAAAACGTTTGATAGAGGCAACCGTTTTTGTTGGGTTGGTTACCGCTTGACGTTTTGCAGGGTCTCCTACTTTAATTTCGCCTCCTTCTACAAATGCAATCACAGAGGGAGTTGTTCTTTTTCCTTCGGCGTTAGGGATTACCGTTGGCTCACTACCTTCCATTACAGATACGCAAGAGTTAGTGGTCCCTAAGTCGATTCCAATTATTTTACTCATATTATTTATATTATAGTTTTTAATTTGACTTTTTAAATACATTCTCTATAAGTCAAGGAATGTGCCAAGGGAGAGATACTGACAAGGTGACAGATTGTAGTGAGTAGTGAGTAGTGAGTAGTGAGTAGTGAGTAGTGAGTAGTGAGTAGTGAGTAGTGAGTAGTGAGTAGTGAAGGTTACAACTTATTATCATAACTTCTCTTAATCAGCTCCGCTTTGCTATTAATGCCCAGCGTTTTGTAGATGTTCTTAATGTGGGTGCGGATGGTATTGATGGAAACAAACAGGTCGTCTGCAATCATTTTATAGCTTTTTCCAGCTACAATGCCTTTTACCACGTCGTTTTCGCGGGGGGATAGTGCACTTCGCTTAGAAGATTTAGGCGCATAGTGATTTACGATCTTTCTGGCTATAGATGGCGACATATAAGATCCTCCATTACTTACAACTTCCACCGCTTCTTGGATTTTTTTTAAAGGTGTCTTTTTAGATAAATAGGAACATGCACCTGCACACAGCGCTTTGAAGATACTGTCATTATCTTCAAAAGTGGTGAGCATAATGATGTCAACTTCAGGTATTTCATTTAATAATAACGGGATGCCTTCAATACCTGTCATCCCCAAGAGATTAATGTCTAATAACAACACGTCTGGAAGCATTTCCAAGGTTGGAATCTGTTTCAGAAAATCTTCCACGCTGGATGAAACCGTTAAGCAGGCTATATGCGGTAACGAATCAAAGAATGCTTTCAGACTTTCTTGAATCAGTATTTCATCTTCTATGATGGCTAAGTGAATAGGGTTCATTAATTATGATCTATTGGTAGTTTATAAAGTTAACCTAATAAAGTAAACTCCAACTCACATCTTTGTGTGATATTACGTCTCTTTTTACTGCGACTTATCTCATACTTCTAAAAAATTTAGTCGAATGTCTTCCCTTAGAAGCTACCTTCCACCTGGAGGACAATGAAGGTTTAAGAAGTTGGTAAATAGAGTAGACAAATGTCTAAAAGTACCTTCTCCTTCTCTCATTCCGTGTGCTCTGTTAGGATACGGCATAAATTGAAATTGCTTGTTGTGCTTTACCAATTCGTTTATTAATAGTTCTGCGTTTTGATAATGGACATTATCATCACCAGTACCATGAATATATAATAAATTTCCTTCCAGATTTTTAGCATGGGTCACGGGAGATCCTGCTACAAAATCTTCCATATTTTCCTGCGGAAGTCCCATATAGCGTTCCTGATAAATATTATCGTACGTTAACTGGTTGGCAACAGCGGCTACCGAAATTCCAGTTTTATAAATTTCAGGGTAGCGAAATAGTAAATTTAAAGTGGCAGAACCGCCTCCACTCCACCCCCAGACGGCTACACGCTCTGCATCCACAAAATCCCATTTCAGAATTTCTTTGGCTGCCTTTGCCTGGTCATCAATATTTATGACGCCAATTTTTCGGTAAATAGATTTTCTCCATGCACGTCCTTTTGGCGCAGGCGTCCCTCTGTTATCTATAGACATATAAATATACCCATCTGCGGCCATATCGCCATTGTACAAACTTGAACCTACGCCATAGGTGTCGGTTACTGTGGTGCCAGCGGGTTCGGTATACACATAAAATACGACTGGATATTTTTTAGTGGGATCGAAATTAGCAGGCTTTACCATCCATCCATCCATTTCAACATTATCTGCTGTCTTTATCTTGAAAAACTCGGTGGTGGGCTCTTTTTCTAATTCTTTTAAATTCAGCACAATGCTTTCATCGGTACTCAGTGCTTTGTGATTGGCAACAGAGACAAACTCTGTAGCTCTGGGCGTATAATGGTTTGTAAACGTATGTTGCGCAAAAGTGCCATTAGACGAAAAAGAATAGTCATGGGTTCCTTGTAGGCTTTCAGGACTTAGTAATTCGTTCTTTCCTTTACCGTTTAACTTCGTTCTATACAAATACTTCTGCGTGGCATTATCTGGTGATGCCAAATAGTACACATAGCCTTCCTTTTGATTGATGTGTTTTATATCGATTACATCATAGTCTCCATTTGTAATAAGTACCTCAGGCTTTCCTTCCAGTGAAACCTGATATATATGTCTCCATCCATCTTTTTCTGAAACCCAAAGAATACTATTGGTCTTTTCTAAAAAACTGAAATTATTTGTGTAATCCACAGCATACGGATTGCCTAATTGAAATAAATCTACCCAGGCATCGTCCGATTCTTCTTGAATAACGGTTGCGCTACCTTTTTCAGCATCGGCAATGTATAGCTTACTTTGATTTTGCTTTCTATTTAATTGTTGGATGAGCAGCTTATTCGTGGTGGGGATATATTCCATTCGCACCAAATAGTTATTTGAAGGGTCACCGGGAATATCCATCCACCTTGTCTTTCCATCTGAAAGTTGAACCACGCCAACTTTACAAACGGAAGGGCTTTCACCTACTTTAGGATACTCTAGTGGCACTAACTGCGAATAAATCTCCTCTGTATTGTTGATCATATAAAACTTCTTAATAGCGCTGGCATCTATCTGCCAATAAGCAATAGACTTACTATCCGGACTCCAGCGGAAGCCATCTCTACAGGAAAATTCTTCCTCATAAGCCCAATCAAATGTTCCATTGACCAAAGCAACTGTACCATTGGTGGTGAGTGCCTGGATTTTACCTGTTGCATAGTCTTCACTATATAAGTTGTTTTCTGAAACATATGCCATCTTATTGCCATCGGGAGAGAATTTTGCAAACATTAGTGTGGCAGCTGGAAGGCTTTTCCCTATCTGGGTAAGCGCGTTTGTTTCAAAGTTAAAAACCCAATAGTCTCCTTTTGTATTGAGTCTCCATACTTTTTGAGTATTGGTAAACAACAGTACTTTTTGCTGGTCTTCTGAAAATTTAAAATGAGCAACTTCTAGGGGATCTGATTTCCCCTGTGGAGTCAATTGCGCTTTGGAAATAACAGTTTTAACTTCTTTGCCAGGCAACGTATGTGTAACCAATTGGTTTTCTTCAAATTTAAAATAAGAAGCTCCGTCCTTCGTCCAGTTTATCTGTGCTGTTCCAATGAAGCTTAACGAGAAAAAAACTCCAAAGATTAGCGTTTTAGAGAGATTCAAGTTGAAGGATCCCGATTTGGTTATATATTTCATAGTAAGTTATTTTTAAGAAGTAAGATTTTATGAAAAGAATTCTTTTTGAAAAAACGCAGTATCCCTATTCTTCTCTGGGTAAAATAGTATCCAGCTCTGCAATTTGATATACCAATGCTGCTAGTACTGTAGCATTAATCATCATATCACGCTCCGGTACATATTCAAGGACATCCAAATTTGTATGGTGCGTTACAGTGCTATAGTTTAACCCATCCTGAATAATCTGAAAACCCGGTATCTTATAATAATCGAAAACATCATGATCTGTGAAATTTGTATTTTGAATGGTTAGATTATGTACATCTAAATGTTTGTAAGGCGCTAACATTTCTTCAAAAATGGGTTTTACCGCTTCGTTTCCTTGCAAATAAATGCCCCGCATTTGTCCCGCACCATTATCCATATTTATATATGCTGAAATGTTCTCCACCTCTTTTTTTCTGGTCTTATCTTTTACTTTTCCGTAATGAGATTCGGCATAGGCCAATGAACCTACGTACCCCTGCTCCTCGCCTCCCCACAGTGCCATTCTAATGGTTCGTTTGGGCTGAAGTCCAGAGGATTTTATAATTCGCATTATCTCCATCATCACGGCCGATCCTGCACCATTGTCTGTTGCTCCGGACGCCGAATGCCAGGAATCGAAATGAGCTCCAATCATCACAACCTCATCCTTTAACTTTGGATCTGAACCTGTAATTTCAGCGATTATATTCACGTTGTTTTGAGGTTTTAAATACAGTTTCGAGTCTAAATGGAATTTAATTTTTGGCGTCGTTCCCCGTTCTGTTAAACGCTTCAGTTTCCCAAAATTTTCTGGTGCAATGGCAAAGTACGGTATCGTTTTGTTATCACTTTCTCTAAAATTGTAAGAGCCACTAGGATGAATAACCCCAGGAAAGAATGGCGTAGTCCCTAACATACCTATGGCTCCTTCCTCTTTCAGAAAAGCAAAAAAGGCGTCGTCCTTTTTCATAAAACTGTTAAAAATAGCGTCCAAATTTCCAATTAAATCTACATTTCCAATATTTGGCCCCAAAGGATTAGTTGGCGCTGGAAGAATGGATTTTTCCGCTTCCTCTATTTGAGCTACCGTAAATCGTGTTGAAAGTGCCTCAAAAAGCATATTTTGTTCTGGTGCTGCTCCTATAAGAATGGTCTTCCCACTTAATTTTCCACTCCATTGTTCTTTTACTTTTTCTAAATCACCATAACTCTCAATCCAGACTAGATCACCCAGCTGCACACCGTTTGAGCTATCTGTCCACGCATACGGATAGGCCTGTATTTTCATATACGTAGGTGCGGTCATTTCTACATTAAAAGATGTTACTTCCCATCCCATACAATCGTCACAATACTTTTCGAAATACACCTTATCCATTCCCCATTCTTCCATGGTTTTCTTTACCCACTTAGCCGCCGTGTAATATTGATCTGTTCCTGTTAATCGGGGACCATACACATCAGATAAATCGGTGATGATATTCATGACCTCCGACTTTTGAAAGCCTTCGGTATTGATTTTAGAAAGTGCCTGAGGGTTTGTTTGGCTTATAGCTGCATATCCCAAAAGAAGAGAGGCTGCCATAAGAATGTTAGAAATGATTTTCATGGTGTATTGTTTTATGGTTTAGGTTATTTTTCAATGTACATTTTAATTTCCAGATGCAGGCTGGTACGTGCTAATGCAATGTTTACCAACGCCTCCTAAATTAACAACAAGAGCATCGATCATAACATGGTTTCGATTGGGAAAAACTGCTTTATTGTATCTTTTGTACGCTCTTAAAGTCTTTTATTCTTGCAAATACCTACAATATTTATGTCCTCCTTTAAGCTCTGATAATAGAGAGCGAAACATTTTCGACCGATTCGCCTTCCTTATGAACGGTCGCAGGCCATATGAACCAATTTCCTTCCTGGCTTTCAAACTCTGCTGGCTGATGTACCACTATTAACCTATCCTGTTTGGTTGTTGACGTCCAAGAAATAAGTTATATAGCTAAGAGTAAGCTTGATATAATAGATTTCATATTGATTTTGTTAGTGCTGTAAAACATTATTTATACTATAATTTATTATTAATAATTGCAATAAGCCTGAGTGCTTCTTCTTTATATTGTCTCAGATAATTTAAATATCCACGGAAATAGAGGTTATAAAATGAAATTACCCGGTTCCTATAATCAATAGATGTAAGCACATAATTGGTCAGGTCTTCATTAAATACTCCGTTATCGTAATCTTCGAACCATGGCATATTGTTTTTAAAATAAGAACGGTTTTCTTTATAGTCCTCTGCTACTTCATTAATGGCTACATTTATTTCAGTAGTATAAAAATCGTAAAAGTCGATAATTCGAATTGATAGACTATCCTGGGTTGAATTTAAAAACGCACTATTCTCTTCTAACAGCATAAGCCCTCTTGATTTTAGTTTTATGTCTGGAAAACCACCTAATATTCTCCTACAATAATTACAGGCTACATAGTCATCGTACTTAATTTCTTTATTGATCACTGCTTTAAAAACACTATCTGTTTTTCTACCTGCTTTTAACACCCCATCAATGGTTTTCATATCGGCAACTAGGTCACTTTTAACAATTGCATAAATACCATTTACAATATTCGCTGTTTTTCTTTTCTCGTTCCAGTTGTTGATGGAAAGGGCTATTAAAATCCCAATTACCACTAGGAAAATCTCACCTATAGCATATTTAAAATACTTCGTGGTTTTTCCTTCAACAAGCAAGTTTTTACGGATGTTTCGAAACAGTTTAATCATATAATTTCCCGAGAAATCAGGTTCTTTTTGGTTAAAAGGATTGTGTATCAGTTATCTGATTTCGTCAAACTGTATTACCTCAACTTCTTCCATAAATAAGAAAACGTCAACGCATTGGATTTAGCACTTTGTTCGTTGGTGGAACTTCCGGCATGACCGCCTTCGGTATTTTCATAATAGTAGCTTTTGTAGCCCATATCGTTCATTTTAGCCGCCATTTTTCGAGCGTGACCTGGATGTACCCTGTCGTCTCGGGTAGAAGTGCCAAAATAAACTTCAGGGTAGTCGGTTTCTTCTTTAAGATTATGATAGGGCGAATATTTTTTAATATACGCCCATTCTTCAGGAATATCTGGGTTTCCAAATTCGCTCATCCAACTCGCCCCAGCCAGGAGCTTATTATAGCGCTGCATGTCTAAAAGTGGTACCTGGCAAACAATAGCGTTGTATAAATCTGGTCGTTGTGTAAACGCAACCCCTACTAACAAGCCACCGTTACTGCCACCCATGGCGCCTAAATGTTTTGGTGACGTAATTTTTTTTGCAATTACATCTTCAGACACGGCGTACAGATCATCAAAAGCGTTTTGGCGGTTTTCTTTTATGGCAGTTTGATGCCATTTGGGGCCATACTCACCTCCACCGCGAATATTTGCCAATACAAAAACACCACCTTTATCCAGCCACGAAACTCCAATAGCTCCCCAATAAAAAGGAGTGCTCGAAAGCTCAAAACCGCCATAGGCATAAACAAGAGTGGGGTTTGTCCCGTCCATTTTTAGGTCTTTACGGGACACCATAAAATAAGGGATCAAAGTGCCGTCTTTCGAAGGTGTTTTATATTGTTTTACTTCAAACTTACTGGCATCAAAATAAGATGGTAATGACTGGTAATGGGTGAAGCTAGCATTGCTTGCATCGCCAAGATATAAAGTAGTGGGTGTTATGAAGTTTTTAAAATCAAAAAAATACTGGTCAGAAGCATTTGAAGTGGCAACAACATTAAGTGCTCCCAATTCTGGTGCATCTACCCTTTTACGTGCCCAGTTTCCATTAGAAAATGAATACACAAATAAGTTACTCGTAACATCTGTCAATACATTTACAAGTACTGTATTTTTGGTCGCCGAAACTCCGGAAATACTTGAGAATTCATCCGGTTTCAGGATGACTTTAATGTCCTTGTTCCCTTTCAAAAGTTCCGTAAAATTGAGACTTATAAGTGTTCCTGTGGTATAGGTCTTATTATTTACCGTCCAATCCGATTTTAAAGGAATCAAAAACTGGTTGTCCTGTATTATTAATTGATCATAAAAAACGGCACCCATCGCTGCATCTCCTGGTATCTCTAGTGGCATGAGCTGGTTATTTTGCCAAACAGAAAGTTCACCTGATAAAAAACTAGATGCTTTGGCCAATATCGTGTACTGTTTGTCGCCATCGTAAATCACTAAACCTCCGGCTAATACATCTGTAATTTCCGCCTCATAGATAAGTTGGGCATCTTTAAGCAGTGTCCCTCTTTTCCAAAGCCTTACCTGTCTTGCGTAGCCCGAGGTAGTCATAGTACCTTCTCCAAAATCTGTCGAAACAATTAAGGTGTTTTTATCTACATAACTTGCAGAACCTTTTGCCTCATCAATTGAAAATCCATTTTTTATAAACTGTTTTGTATTGACATCATATTCTTTGATATACACCGCATCGCCACCACCATCGGATAGTTGAATTAAAAAACGATTGTAATCTGGATATAACCCTTCGCTTCCTTTAAAAACCCATTTTTTACCATCGGTTTCTGAAAGTTTATCAATATCAAGTAAAGTTTCCCAAACGGGATTACCACTCTTATAGCTTTCTAAAGGGCTTCTTCGCCAAATTCCTCTTACGTGTGCTGCATCTTTCCAGAAATTATACACGTAATTTCCGTAAATTGTTGGGTAGGCAATTTTTTCGGTAGCATTAAGTATTTCTAAATTCTTGTTATAAATGTCCTGGTAGTTATTTTCGGCACTTAATTCTGTAACCGTCGCTTTGTTTTGTTTTTCAACAAACTCCAAAGCTTTTTGTCCATCAACTTCTTCCAGCCATAGGTAGTTGTCTTCCTGTGCTTGGATAATTTGACTAATAGATATTACTGTTACTATTAATAGGATGTACTTTTTCATGTTGGTTGGTTATTAAGTATACCTGAATAGATATATCGTAAAATTAACCTATAGTTGAATGTGTATCAATCACATAAACGTGTGATTTTAGAGCTGAATTTATAAATCCAAAATAAACCCAAAAAACTACCCAGTAAAATCAACCAATCTTTGATACACGAGATAGTGTAAAAGAAAGGGTGTTCTATTTTTCTAGACTGCACTTAAAATACACAATCGGTCATGTAAGTTAATTGCCCGAATTATTGTTATAGAAAAGACGAAAGCAATACAAGCGAAGAATTTTCTAAGTAGTTTGTATCTGTATTTATTAAATTTTTTATCCTTACGTTGATTTTATTGCTCTCTTTTAAAGAGTTGATATTTAAGCTCCAGAGTCTCTATCATAAGTTGATTGGATTGTCTATCTAATTGTGTTAATTCCCAAGATATTGGGTAGGCTTCTTTTACATGCCACGATGCCAAATACCCTCCATTTTGCCCCAACAGAGATATCTTCATATTTTTAGGATCAAAATTAAAATTTTCAAAAGCATCTTTACACCAAGTATCCAATGCAGGACTATACACAAGACTTCTTTTCAATATTAAATTCGAATATGTTGGCTGTGAGGGTAGTTCGAGTATAAAATTGTTATCTCCATCTTTCTTTTCCTGTTCTAATCCCATATTTAATTTTAACCCTGAAACTTCCTGAAAACTACTGTCCATATCGCTTCTCCCCTCAAACTTAACATTGAAATAAAAACTAGTTAGAGGTATATTTCCTGTCCTAAAGAAATTGTTTGTGATCATTCTTATTAAGCGTTGGCGATTGTTAATCCTTCGTGGGCAATCTCGATACTTTCTATAGCTACCTCGCTACCGTCAGATTTTAGATCTGTGGAGCTTATTTTAGTAGGCCAGGCATTTCTTAGCGTCCATGTCATGGTAGGATTGCCTCCTTCATCCAGTAATTTGATGACTACATCCTGACGTTCTATCGTATTCATTTTTATTTTCTGGTACCAGTCCCAAAAGCTATTGTCTTTTGCGAAGACGCCTTTCTTCATGGTTACATTACTGTTTTTTAAAAGTCCCGGCATACTGATTTCTGAAAACACAGGACTATTCCCATGTCTATAGGTAACAGGCTGTGCTTCTATATCGAGACCGCTTACTTCCTGAAAAGGAATGTTTGTTGTACTTCCCCAGTCTACCATAAAGTAGAATTTAGGTAAAGGCCAATTTGTGTCTTGTGTTTTTTCTACCATTTGTTTGTATTTTAATTGATACTGTGTATAAATTGTTTTTCTGTAAATTTAATAGTGCTACTTTATTTCTGTTTCAAAAAATCTGATACTACAGCATTTGTAGTATTCTCCATTTCACACGTCCAGCTATCTATAAACCATCTGCCTTGCTCAAAATGAAGTTGAATACTATTTAAACCTCTTATTTCTGAAGCAATCTCAGGATCTGTTCTTATTTCAAAAGCACTCCATACTTGGGCTAGATTTCCATACTTGCTTACAATTCTCTTTAATTCCTTTTCGTAAAAGTCCTCTTTGGGCGCTAATGCCAGCGGAACGTATTCTGTTTCTAAGGGGTGTGAGGTAGCATTTCCATTTTCATCTAACCTGGTTATTACCGCATTTTTTGAATGAATATATTGGTCCCGTTCAAATTGCCAAGGATCTTCACTAGAACCCGAAACAACATCATAATAGGCGGTTATGATTGCGTCTATGTATTGTACATCTGCTGTATATTTCTCGTTCGTAGTTTGGCTGAAACTTAAGGTGCAACACAAAAGCGTAAATGCGAGTAGGGTGTTTATTTTCATCTTTAGTGCCCGTAAAAATGGGTAGTTTTTTGATTTTTTTTCGTTTCTTACGTACAATTTGTAATTTCATTGTCATAAGGCCTTAATAGAACACAATTTACAAAACAAGTATTACTTCAAAACACGTGTATAAGATGCTACTGGCGCAGTTATAGGACGTGTGGCTTTTTCCCCAGACTTTGACATGGCCGATACATAATACTCGATGGTAGTTCCGGACTTCTGATTTGGAATTTCGGCAAAGAAATGATGTTCGTTTTTAGTGGTTGAAAGTTTCCTGCTCTTCCAAGAGGAATCTCCCTGTATTCTCCAGTAGAGTTCACTGCTATCCTTGACAAGGCCTTTCTTGCTATAATCGATAATGGTTGCATATATATTATTCTTTTGATTTGCGTCCATTTCGGTCTTACTTGTATTTACGCTTATAAATAACATATCGGGATTCCAAATAGCTCTTGTGCGGCAATGCAAGGCATCGCCATCGTTCCATCCATAGACACGGTAATGGTTCATTACTTCTTCGGTTACAAATGGCTCATCATCTAATTCGTACGTAAACCCTTTCACTGTGTAGCCTGGCATTGCATCCCTCCAGGTTGCAAGGGCAATAGCATCCTGAGGAATATCAAAAAGTGGAACATATACCGTTTTGTTTAAAATAAGCGAATTGGTATAGGCGGCTAAACGCTCATTAATCCAACGCGCTGTCTTGATTCTTTTAATGGTATAGGGATTGCCGTAGGCTGTTTTAAGTTTTGAAAGTTCCTTTTCAATAATTTCGTTATAGACACTAAATAATTCGTGATCCTCTGGTGGTTCTGCTACTAAAATAGTCTCTTCGTCAATTAGTTTTAACAAGCAATCGATATGCTGTATTCCTCTCGTTTCAAAATTTGAAATAACGTTATAACGCTGAAACCCTAACAAGGAATCGTTCAGCTTCAAAAAATTTTCAGCATCAATTCCGTGGTATTTGTTTTCAGCATAGATCACGCAGGTAGAAAAAGCAGTTCCCAATCCGTCGGTTAATACATTGCCACCAGTGTTATTAAATGGTAAATCCATAAGTTCAAAACCTAATTGTTTTGCAAGGGGAATTGTAGCGTCGTCGTCTATTTGGGTGAGTTCTATTTTTTGATTTTCGTCATAATAAAGAAACTGCAGGGAATCGTTACAAGCCATATTAGTTAAAGGAGTTGCGTAGATGTACTTTCCATCGGCAAGCTTATAGTCACCCTTATCTGTAAAAACGGCACTTGGCCCCCAATCTCGCGTCCACCAAGCATCTACTCCTTGTTCTGCATAAATAAAAGTTACCTTTTTTGGGTCTATACTCCATGTACCAAACCACTTTTCAGCTTCTTTTTGCGCCTCTTTATCTTCCACCATAGTGAATAGATGGTTGTCTTTAGCAAGTTCTATAACCAGCTTATGTGGAATACTTAATGGCCAGACAATTAAAGTGCCCAATGCAGGTTCCCATTCTGCCGCAGTTCTGTTATGGATTCCCTGAGTGTAAAAATTGGTAGCTGCTATTTCTGTATTTTTCTTCTCATTCGTAGTACAAGAAAAGAGAACCAATAGTATTAAAATATGAAGGCAATTTAAATTCATTAATAAACAGATTTTGAATGTTGATGCTGAGTTATCTTGTAAAAATAATCCTTAAAACAAAACACATCAATCACATAAACGTGTGATTTTAAAGTTGGAATGGTAACTGCAATAGAATAGAGAAACCATTTGTAGTTTGAAAAGTAACGCTCCCTCCTATCGCCTCGGCCCGCAACTTCATATTCGCAATACCTAAACCTGTGGAGGTGTATTTTTCTTTCATACTTCCATTGTCTTCAATTTTAAGGAGACACCCTTTGGATCTGTTTGCTATAGTTACTTGTAAATGGGAAGCATCACTGTGCTTTAGAAGATTCGTAATGGCTTCTTTATAGATCAAAAAAAGATTTTGTTTAATTTGGGGCGCTAATGTTTTGTTTCGTTGGGCTAGACTTTCGCTATTTATAGTGAAAGAGATGTCTCGTGGTAATAGTAATTCCTCTGCAAGCTCGTGCATACGTTCAATTAAATCGTTGCTGGTAGTTCGCCTGCTATCTATACTCCATACCAAATCGCGCATTTGGGAGATGGCGTTTCTGCTAATGCTTGCTATTTTTTGTAGTTTGGATTTATCTTCCTGACTTGCATTTATTTCCATCAACTCTGTCTGCATGGCGAGTCCAGAAAGCAAAGAACCTACATCGTCATGTAAGTCACTAGAGATCTTTGTTCGTAAGCGTTCTAATAAAAGAAGTTGTTCCAGTCTCCATCTAAAAAGAGCATATACTACCACTGCATTAAACAAGATAACTAGGGTGATAAACCACCATTTTTTATAAAAAAACTGATGAACGGTTATGGGAATGGACAAAATAGATGGATTTTCAATTCCTCTGGAGTCTGAACCTTTTATCTTAAGAACATATTTGCCGGCTGGTAATTTGTTATATCGAATCGAGGCTTTATTTCCTTGATAAAACCATCGGTCCTCGTACCCTTCTAATTTAGTACTATAGGTATTTTTCTGAATTTGAAAATATCCAGGCACCGTCCAGTCTACCTGAAAATATTGATCATAGGGAGAAATTTCTAAGGAATTTGAATTTTCCGATGCCAGATCTAAAGCATACTCACTGTTCGTATTACTGTTATACCCAGAAAAATTGGTAAAACGCATGCTAGGTGGTGCTTCTTCGGTTAATAGTGCAGAAGACTTAAATGTGTTTAGCCCATTCATTCCTCCAAAATAAAAAGTGTTGTGAGTATCTTTAAAAAAAGAAGTGTAATTAAATTCGTTGTTTGTAAGTCCATCTTCAGCATAGAAATTTCGAAAAATTTCAGTGTCAGTTCTAAAAAAAGATAAGCCGTTGTAGGTAGAAAGCCAAAGATTTTCATCTGTATCCATAAGGATTCCTGGCACATAATTATCTGGTAGGCCTTGCCTTGTTGTATATATCTTTACTGTAGTTCCATCTTCTGAAATATAATTAAGTCCACCACCATAAGTACCTACCCACAGGCCACCTGCACAATCTTCCTCTACCACTAATATGAAGTTTTTAGAAATTCTTGGGCTTGTTGTAATACTATACGTTTTTAGAATGCTACCGTTTAAATTAATCTTTAAAAGCCCGGAAGTATGCGTTCCAATCCAGAGAATACTATCATTTTTGCTTTGCTTAAAGTAAAAAAAATCTGCAATGTCATCTTCAATTTTCACATCTTTAAAAATGAATTCGCTTTCTTCAGTAATAGGGTCAAATACTACTAGTTGCGATAAACGTTGCCCAAAAAGCAATCGCCCATCTCTGAGTTTAATGAGTGGGTTTTGACCTTTGGTTGTAGTAAAAGGAGTAAATTGATCATAGCTTTTTACATCCCCATTTTGCAGGTTAATTTTATGAAGACTTTTACCCAGTGTAAATGCATTTTTTTTTGATTCATCGAGCACGTAGAAGAGAGCGGTATACTGAAATTCATCGAGCATTTGGCGCTCAATTTTAAGTGATAGCGTATCTATTACTCCAGAAGCTTTTTTATACATAAGTTCATTTTCGCTTTCACATTTCGCGTAGATCGTTCCTTCAGCATCTTCAAAAATTCCACGCATGGTATTTCCCCAGCCTTGTTTTTTTGAAGCAAAAAGTGGTGTAAATAGATTTTCGCCTATACGTATTTTAAGCAAACCATTATCTGTAGCGATCCACAGTAATTTAGTAGCATCTATGAATAAGTCATTTATTTTTGTGAATTGTAATCTCGCTTGAATTTGTGCGGTATAGTTTATAAACTCCCCTTCTGGAGTCATACGATACAATTCTTTCTCTCCGGCAAACCAGATGTGTTCCTGATGGTCTTCAATAGCATAATAGAATTGATATGGACTTTTAAAAATTCTTTCAGAGGTTTTTATCTGTTCGTTAAATTTATAGATTCCGCGTTCCCGTTGCGGAAAAAAGTAATGGTTATTGCAGGAATCAAAATAGGATACTGTGTATTTTAAGTTTTGACCATACCAATCGTAATTCCCAAACTCAAATGTTTCTAACACCTTCCCGTTGGGGCTAACCTTGTAGGTTCCCAGCGGCGTGCTCCACCAGATAAACCCATCGATATCTGAAATTATCCTATTATTCAAATAATTAGACCGTGGGATGGAAGTCATTTCCTTAAAAGTACCATTCACCAATTTTTGAAGACGTTGTTTTTTATTTTCATGCTTTGTATTCAGATAGTCATCTGTCATGATCCAGATACTACCGTCGCTTGTTTTATGAAGTTGTATTACGTTGCCATGAATGTTATTTGATGTATTGTACGCGGTTACTTTATCTGTAGCAATTTCTAATTTGAAGAGTTTTTCGTTTGCCATAAACCATAAAAAACCTCCCGTATCATCTATGACCATATTACCCGATATGAGATCGTTCTCCATATAAAATGGATTCGTTACATCATTATTATATAGCTTAAAATGATAACCGTCATACCTTAAAAGTCCTAAATCTGTACCAAACCACATTGCACCCATAACATCCTGCGAAATATAGGTTACATCCCTAAAAGGCAGCCCTTGCTCTGTAGTCAAAACATCAATTTGTGATGGATTTTGTGCATGGATAAAACCGCTACCTACTAAACAAAACAGGAGCACTAAAGAAATAGTATTCTTTATAAGTAAATACAATTGGTTGAGAATAGTTAGTTGAGCTCTCTAACTTCCAAATATACAAAAACATACCTCTAAAAATCACATTAACGTGTGATTGACAAGTAAAGGATGATCCTGTACTTTAGTACCTATAAGATTGGATTCAATAAATAGTATAAAACTGTTGCTGTAAGAATCCAATTCCAACCCCAGATTTGGTAGCCTAGCGTTAATAAAAGTGCCTTACTAGTAAATAGTAACGCAACTAACCAATGAATAACACTATGAAAACAGTAGGAATTATAGGAGGTTCGGGCTTTATAGGAAGTCATATTACCCAAAAGTTTTTGATGGAAGGTTACAAGGTGAAAGTTTCTGTAACAAATATTAATAAGAATAAAAAATACCAACATCTTTTTAACCTGAAAAACAGCGATAATCTTACTATAAGTCAGTTATTGGTCGAAGATATAGAAACGCTTAAAGAATTTATAAGCGACTGTGAGATTGTCATTCACGGAGGTACTCCCTTTCAATTGAGTTTTGAAGATGCCCAAAAAGAATTGTTTGATCCCACCATACAAGGTACCGAGAATTTTCTGGAAGCTATATCAGAAAATCCTGGTATTGAAAAAGTGGTTTTTATAGCGTCTGTGGCTGGTTGGAACACAAATTTCCCTATGCCAGCAGCTACTAAAACTCTTCAGGATACTTTTGATGAAAAAGACGAACGTTTTACGAGTACCGAAAGCCACCCTTACGCACAAGCAAAGTTTATAGCCAATCAAACAGTACTAAAATTTATAGAAGAAAACCCTGGGGTATCCTTCGAAATTACAACAGTTTCACCTGTTGCAGTCATGGGAAAATCACTTTCTAATCGTGAAGATGCTACTTCCACTGGTTTGCAATTTCTGATCAAAAATAAGATGGCTCCAGACGAATTTTTCCAAATGCTATATGCTAATGATGTCGCTTTTGCTATAGTAGATGTAAGAGATGTTGCAAACGCAATTTATACCTGTGCAACAACCATAGGGTTGCACGGAAAAGACTACTTATTAAGTTGCGAAACCTATACCATAAGTGATATGCATTTAATGCTAAATGATAAAGACCCTAAAGAAAATGCAGTTATTGTTTATAAGAATGACTTAGCGAAACGTGATTTAGACATTCAGTTTAGATCTGTAAAGGAAACACTTTCAAATTATTCAAAATAACCTAAAACCAATCTAAGATGAAAACTTCACATTATTTAAAATTAGGAATCGCAACCCTACTCATTGGCTCCTTACTTAGCTGTGACCAACCAATAAAAGAGACAGCCAATAATGAAATGACTTCTACTGAAGTAGTTGAAGAAACAAAAACAACTTCAGAAAAACCAGATTACTTCCAACTCCGTCCCGAAGTTGAAAAAGCCTATGGCTATTCGCATGCAGTAAAAATTGGGAATTCCATTAAAGTTTCAGGAGCAGTAAGTATGGACGATGCAGGCAACCCAACGGCAGTAGGCGATTTGGAACAACAAATGAAAAACTGCTATGCCGATCTGGAAAAAGTTTTGGTTCATTACGGTTGCACATTTGATGATGTCGTGGTAGAAAATATCTTCACCACCAATATGCCTTTATTTCTTGAAAACGCTGGATATAGAGCAGAAATCTATAAAAACCATTTTCCTACAGGTTCTTGGCTAGGTGTAAAAGAACTAGCGATACCTGAGTTTATGATTGAAATAGAACTGGAAGTACATAAAACTGAATAGTAAAATTTATAACTAATAATTTAAAACCAAACCATTATGAAAACTATTAAAACAACTATCTGTGCAGTTCTTATGCTTTTTGCAATCTCTTTTACTGCAAAATCGCAGGATAAAGGTGTTACACTAGATTTTGAAAACTATCAAGCCAATATTGAGCTATTACAGGGCTATACAACAGCCATGAAGGAAGGAAACGCAAAAAAATTAAATTCTTTTTTTGCAGACGATGCATTAATTATTGGTCTAGGGAGCACTAACGATACGATCTCTAAACAAGACCATTTAGAACGGTATATGCAAATGTTTAAAGAAAACGATTTAAGCATCACAAGAGATATTTATTTGTCTGTAGAGACTAATGAAAATGCAGCGGTTACTCCGGGACAATATGGCTTTGGTTGGGGAACTGTGACGAACACAAATAAAAAAACAAAGAAATCTGCTACCGCACAGTATCACGTTGTTGCTTTAATTGTCGATGGCAAAATGGCTTTTTTATCTCATTACTATGATACGATGCCATTTGCATTACGCGATGGAGCCACACTGATACCGTCAAAAAATAAATAAGAATTTATACTGCTTACCAAAAAAAAGTACTTCCTGTTTTCAGGGAGTACTTCTTATTCATAGAACTACGTACTTAAAGCAACAGGCATTAAAATAATTAACACTAAAAATTTATACTTATGAAAAAGCATAAACCCAACTGGAGCAAAACTGAGCTACAGGTATATATCCTGCTACTATGTGCCAATGCAGATAAAGAGGAAACCAAAGAAGAACTGGACATGATTCAAGCGAAAGTTTCTAAGGAAACTTTTGAAAAGATGTACAGGAAATTCCATAGTCATTCTGAGAAAAAACGGCTCGATAAAGTAGATCTATGTGTTAACAAACACGAATTTTCACAGATGGAATTAGCAGCTTTTAGAAGGGAAATGTACGAACTATTCTTTTCAGACTGCACGTTCAGTATGCTGGAGAAGCGATTAGACTGGACGCTTGATAATATTCTTTATTGAAATTGATAAAATTCTTCCGTCATATACGCCAACGAATGATAAAAGAGAAGCGAGTTTCTAAGTACCTACTCTACGCCATTGGCGAAATTGTACTTGTGGTCATAGGGATTTTGATTGCGCTGCAGATTAATAATTGGAACGAAAATCAAAAATCAAAAAAAGACGAGCACTATGTCTTAAATGAAGTATTAAAAAATCTGGAAGAAGATACTTTATTGGTGGATGCTATTATAACACAACGTCAAAAAGCTAAAAACTCGATTATTGCTTTAGAGAAATTTTCAGACACTCAAATATGGAATACAGATTCGGTGCAATTTCATTTAGTGCCTCTGCTTACTTTCGAGAGATATTTCCCTATAAATAATGCGTACGAAATTTTAAAATCGAAAGGACTACAATTAGCCGATAATAATCTGACCACGAAAATTTCAAGATACTACGATTACGAGCAACCAAAGATTGGAAGAAGCATATTGGATATTGAGGTAGCGATCCTAAATATTTACAATGGCGAACAAAGTATCATTCGGTTTTTATCGCTTTTGAATAAAGATAAGCGCATTCTTATAAAAAATCCCGATGACCCGCTCTTTAAAGAAGAGCTCTCTTCCTTTTTGTTAGCCTTTCAAGACAACAACGCTGGTACATTAGATAAGTTACTGGTCTTTAGAAACACCAATAAAGAGTTACGTGAGCAAATAACAATAGCATTAAAAAAACTAAACTAAACAACGTTTACATTGATAAAATTCTTCCGACATATAAGGCAACGACTTGTAACTGAAAACAAGTTCTCAAAATACCTCCTCTACGCTATTGGAGAAATTATCCTCGTGGTGATTGGGATATTAATTGCATTGCAGCTAAACACTCAAAAAGAGAATAACCAGAAAAAAGAGGTAGGCATTACGTTCTTAACCGAAATGAGAACCGAGGTGCAAAGCGACCTTTCTGACTTGGATGGTAGGATTAGAAGATTGCAAAGAAACATTGAAAACCATGAAGCCGCATTACGCACTAAAAACATAGCGGGATTACCGCTGGATAGTATTGCCATGATACTGAGACCTGAAAACCTGGATTTTGTAATTAGTGAATTGACTTTTAATAAAATGAAAAATTTGGGGATATCCTTATTATCAACAAATGATTCATTAAACGCTCAAATAAACACCTATTATAATGCTGCAGTTGTGAATTTAAAATTAGCTATGGACTATGTTTTTGAAGAATTAAGAAAATACGGTGATTATTTTTTATACCAACAAGATGAAATAGACTTTAATTTAATCTACGATGACTTCGATCAATTTGAATTTCCGGCACTTTATACACAATCAGACGAAGTATTGAGACATGAAACCAGAATTAGTAGCATTCAATTTATTACATCCAACAGAGGGCGGATGCTTGTACTGAGTGATTTAGACAATAAGCGCTATTCTTTACGAGTATTAAATAGGTTTAAAGCTATGACACAACATCTTTTAGAAGCGATTTATGAAGAATTAAAAAGCAATAACCCTCAAATAGCGCCTTTACCAGAGCTGCCAACCGATGCCGATTTTATAGAAACTACGGTAGCTCCTTCCCTATTAAAAGAATATGTAGGCACTTACAAATCTGATGATACCATTATCTATAGGCTCTCGGTAGAAGATTCCACGCTCTTTTTACATTCTGAAAATCGTGGCCGCAGAGTATTACTTCCCTCTGCAGAAGACAGATTCTTTATCAAGGACAATTATGTGGTAATACAGTTTACCAGAGAAAAAGGCATCATCATAAGCTTTACTCCCATTATAAATGGAGAAAAAACAAATTATCTAAAAATTGAATAAGACTGCAGCTACTTCCTTATGATAAAATTCTTCCGCCATATACGTAAATCAATGATCAAAGACCTACCTGCCGGCAAGGCAGGAAACAAGTTTTCAAAATACCTCCTCTACGCAATTGGTGAAATATTTCTGGTGGTGATCGGGATTTTGATTGCGCTGCAGCTAAATACCTGGAATGAACATGTAAAAAACAGAGCACAAGAGGATCAAATTTTAAGGCAACTTAAAGAGGAGTATCAGGAAAACTTACTTGAACTGAAAGCTAAAATGGCTATGAGAAAAGAGATGCTTACCGCCTGCACACGGCTTTTAAATTATTATGAAACTCCAAATTCTTGGACATTGGCCGATAGTGTAGCAGTAGATTTCACCAAAACAACGTATACCCCAACTTTTAATCCTGTTGTTGGAGTCACAAATGAATTATTAGCATCTGGAAAACTTTATCTTATTGAACATGAAAATTTAAAACCAATGCTTACCAATTGGACTGGCATATCTACCAGGCTTATTGAGTATGAGGAAGATCTACGAAATATGACAGAAAATGAATATGCTCCTTATTTGAGAGAAAATTATTCCTATAGAAGTCTTTTTAATGGTTTATGGTCGTGGGAAGTCTTAAATGCTAAAAGAAAAGATAAGTCTGAACTTATAAAAGGGTTCATGAATGACGAGAATTTAGAAGATTACATTATTTCAGTAGCCTCCGCTGTTTTGATCACTGAAAATGAAGCTACTATCGTACAAAAACACATTGAAGGCATTTTGGAAATAATAACTACCGAATTACATACCAAGAATGATTAAATTTTTTAGACATATTCGAAAACAACTACTAACTGAAAGCAAATTCAGCAAATACCTGCTTTATGCGATTGGAGAGATTGTTTTGGTCATGGTTGGTATTTTATTGGCGCTGCAAATAAATAATTGGAATGAGCATAGAAAAGACCGGTTACAAGAACAAGAGTTACTTGGGCAATTGCAATCTGAATTTCAAAGTAATCTACTGCAGCTTGACCAAAAAATTAGTTTAAGGAAAGATATGATTGTGGCATCATTGAAGCTTTTAGACTACATCGATCATCCCGAAAAAAGAATCCCAGACAGTATTGTGAAATACATCATGGCTACCCAAATAGCACCAACTTTCGATCCCATTGTGAACGATTTGATCAGTTCAGGTCGGATACAATTATTGCAGAATCAAGAATTAAAAGAAAAACTGTCGCTTTGGACAAGTGAAATCGTTCAGGTTACTGAAGAAGAAGGAATGTGGGCTAAATACAGGACAGAATCTTATGTGCCCTTCCTGATCGAGAATACCGCTACCAGGACCATAACCAATCAATTTTGGAAAAATAACACCTTAGGAACATTCCATTTGGATGATAGTTATCAAAACAATTTCTCGGTGGGAAACTCAAAACATCCAGTAGGGCTCTCTGAATTAATGAATAATAGAAGATTTGAGGGGCATGTAGCACAGAGTGCTTCTTTTGCGGAACTTACCAACAGCCAGTCCAACAGTTTGAGAAGTCGCATTATTGAGATTTTAGAATTGATACAAAAAGACATTCACCATGATTAAGTTCTTCCGCCATATTCGTAAAAAGCTTATTGCTGAAAACAAGATTTCAAAATACCTTCTTTACGCCTTAGGCGAAATTATCCTTGTGGTGATTGGGATTTTGATTGCGCTGCAGTTAAATACGTGGAATGAAAATAGAAAACTCGAAAACAGTAAGGAAAAACTCATGGTTGCCTTACAGCAAGAATTTAAAATTAATAAGAATGTGCTAGAGAAATACTTAAAAGGACTTCATACTAACAATGCCCAATTAAATCAAGTTGTTAATTTTTCAGCAGGTGCTGAAGCATTGCCGATGGATAGTCTTAGACTATATGCTTCTAATTTGTATTACCCAACCACCTTGTCCATGTTAACCACAGTTCTTGAGGAGTCCATATCTGCCGGTAAATTTGAGATGTTGAGTGACAGCTTAAAACAAAAACTGTCTTTGTTAAAAGATTATACCAAATCCAGAGAAGCTGTAAGTAAAAGATTTGAAGGGAAAATGTTTAATAATAATAACGAATTTAATGAAACCTTTTTCAAGCTATCAGCTGTTCCAAAGGTTCCAAAAGTATTTTATGTACAGCAACCAATAGCAATGCACCCTGATTTTATTATAAGTGATGATGAATTTGTACAACTCATAAAGTCTTCTAAAACCTACTCACAATTAAGTCAGATTTACCTTGGCAATACAATGGACGAAATTTGGATTAAATATGGACTACTAAGGTTAACGAATGAAACTATAGATTTGATAGACAAAGAATTAAAGACTAGTGCTCTATGATAAAATTCTTCCGCACAATACGCCAAAACATGATTAAAGAAAACAAGTTCTCAAAATACCTCCTCTATGCTATGGGTGAAATCATCCTGGTGGTGATTGGAATTATCATTGCTTTACAGATAAACACTTGGAATGAAAATAGAAAACAAGCTATCGAAGAAAAAGAAATTCTTACAAGTCTGTATGAAAATTTAATTTTTGCAAATCAACAATCAGCAGACTTAATTACTGAAGAAAAAGATCTAAAAACATTACTTATTCAAATTCTCGGGATTCATTATAGCAATGCCGATAAGAATAACTTAATCATTACAGATTCCATTTTTAAAATTGCAGTTTGGGATTTACAAACCAACAAGCCTACTTTTAATATTTACAGTAATTTAAAAAACACCAATAAATTAAGCTTAATAAAAAGCAATAACATCAATCAGAAATTTACCGACTTAGAGTTTCAACTAAACAAACTAGATGATATTCTTACAGATCGACTAAGCGTACACCAAATTCGTATTGATAATATTTTAGAAAATGACATTAATTTCATTCCCTTGGTTAAATCGAATGTCCCTGAATTACCAATTCAAAACGAATCTAAAAATGATTATCGAGACGTGTTAAAAGTAAAGCGCGTCCGGAATCTTTTAGGCATGAAATTAACTTTTACACAAGATGTCATTGATCGTAGGGAAAATTTAGATAATGAAATTAGCGAGTTAATACGTCTTATAAAATCTGAATTGGACAAGACATAAGAAATTTACATAAATGCTAAAATTCTTTCGAAACATCCGTAAAAACCTGCTTGCAGAAGGAAAAACCACCAAGTATTTCAAATATGCCATTGGTGAGATTTTCCTTGTGGTGATTGGGATTTTGATAGCGTTACAGATTAGTAATTGGAACGAAAACAGAAAGCTGAAACAACAAGAACGTTCCTACTATTGTAAAATAAGTGAAGATCTTTCTAGTGATCTTTTAAATCTTGAAAGATCAAAAATATCCCTAGAAGAAAGAATAGTAGTTTTAGATAGGTTCTTAATTAATCTTTTAAAAATTCAAGATGATAAATCGGTGCTGCTAAACGATTACCTGGCTGCGGTAAGATCCTATCGCTTTATCCCTTCGAAAGCTGCCATTGTTGACGTAACGTCCTCCGGAAAACTTGAAAACCTGAAAAACCAGGAGCTGAAGAATTCAATACTTAATTATTACGCTGAAGTAGATCACGCAATGCAAATAATTGAGGTAAATATTGACCTTTTAACAAGCGTATCAGGATATAGTAGCAATACAGACTTTGGAATTCAGGAAGTCCCTTTTTATAAAAACGCCTATAGCAAAGAGCTACAGGGATTATTAAAAAGTGTGGAATGGCAGAAAGATGTTAATCACCCCATTTTTATTGAATTCAAAAACCAGATGAATCTAGCCATTATAATTTGTGAGCGTGAGAAACAATTAATTGAAATTATAGAAGAAAACGCGCACGTATTAATTCAAAAAATTGAGCCATTTTGTATCTAGGCTATTTAGAGGATTAAATGATATTGAAATAGAAAAAATCAAAATATACTAAACCAATTAAAAAATTAACCATGGGAATATTCTGGGATTTATTGCAGGAAGACGAATTAAAAAAGCAGCAAACACAGGCAGACAGTTTGGAAGAGCGAGTAGCACAACTCGAGGCTGAAATTGCCCAAACAAAAGCACTCCTCCGAAAAACATTGGAAGCTCTGGAAGCACACGTTCAGATAGATATTGACGGTGATGGGAAAATGGGTTAGATCATGATAAAATTTTTTAGAAATATCCGCCAGACCCTTTTAAATGAAGGAAAAACCACCAAGTATTTCAAATATGCCATTGGTGAGATTTTCCTTGTGGTGATTGGGATTTTGATTGCTCTGCAGATTAATACATGGAACCAGGAAAGGATTAAGATTCAGAACGAAAAGGACATATTAATATCATTTGAAAAAGAGAGCCGGGAAAATCTTGAATTATTAAAAATCTCCCAGCGGGTAAACGACTCATTTACGAATGCTGCTCGAGAATTGATTATAAAATTAAAACAAGGAACCCGTGAGTTTTCCACAGAAGAAATGAGCGAAAGTTTTAATTATACTACAGGAATTATCGATGCTCCTGTCCTTGACGGTATTATTGCATCAAATTCGGATGTCATGGTTACGAGAAAAAATCTCGTGGAGGATTTGAGGGATCTACAATATGCATACAGTCGCATAAAAAAGAGCGAGTATTACTTGGACGAGTTTTGGAATTCATCCATCACTGAATTTTTTGTGAACTGTGGTTTTTATTTTGAAGGATTCTCATTGTCAGACCCGCCGCTTACATTAGGTGATATTGAAACGGGTGGCTACTCAAAAAAGCAATTTATTGCATTGCTCAATATGAAAATTAGTTTGCAGGACTATCGCGAATTAAGAAGAAAGCAGGCCGAAAAAAAGACGGTGTATGTTTTAGATCAGTTAACAAAATAATGCATCATGATTAAATTTTTTAGACATATCCGAAAACGAATGCTCACTGAAAACAAGTTTTCAAAGTATCTGCTTTACGCCATTGGTGAGATTTTCCTTGTGGTTATTGGGATTTTGATTGCCTTAAGTATCAATACCTGGAATGAAGAACGAAAAGAGAAAGCTATCGTTAAAAATGTATTAAATAGTATACGCTATGATTTAGTTGCAGACACTACAGAATTTTCGAATCGATTGGAGAGAATTCCTTTTTTTATTGAGAATGCGAGGTCTTTATTGAATGGTACATTTATCGACACTTTATCGGCAAATGCTTTATATAAAAAACTACCTTACACTGTTTTCAATTATAAAATTAAAGATCAAAGTTACCAAAAGGTCCTTAACGCAGGCATCACGGACTTTTTTGAATTTAATGAACTCTTTGATGACATCAACACCTATTACACCATAAACTCAAATGATTTTAATCAGCTTATAGGTTGGGATTACGACGATACCATTGATGATGGCAAACTTTGGTCTGCTATGGGTTTTGAATTCGATATCTATGCGGACACCTTTTATAAAGAAAATGAGATTCAATTTGCACAACCAGAAATCACAAGAAAAGCTGTGTTTCTAGAACAGTTACAGACGCCCAATATGCGAAACGCTATGAAAAATAATGTGTACCGTAAAATGCGATTAAAAGAAGCCATTCTGGAAATAAAACAAAGAGCAAAGGACATCATTGCAGAAATTGATTCGCAATTAAAGGAATAAAAAAATGTATACCAACCAACCTAAAAATCAATGCTAAAATTCTTTAGAAAAATAAGATATAACCTGATGGAAACAGGAAAAACAACCAAATATCTCAAATATGCCATTGGTGAAATTGTACTTGTGGTTGTAGGGATTTTAATTGCCCTTTCTTTAAATAGTTGGAAAGAAAAGAATGAGCTAAGGACTCAGGAATTAAATACATTAAAGCAGCTTAAGGAGGAGTTTAAAGCAAACCTAGTACAACTGGATGAAAAAATATCGATGCGCACCGCAATGATCCACTCAGGAACGACCCTGTTAAACTACCACGACAATCCCAATCTTATCAACCTGGATTCCGTGGCCATATATTTGGCCCGTTCCTCGGTATCACCAACCTTCGACCCTATCACAAATGATCTTATAAGTGGAGGAAGATTATACCTTATCCAAAATTTGGAATTAAGAAGCAAACTTTCAAAATGGCCCAGTGATCTTGTACAGGTTACCGAAGAAGAGGTGGCATGGATTTTCATATTACGAAATACCTACATGCCCTTTTTATTTGAGAATTATCCTGTTAGGGATTTGAATGCTGCAAAATGGAATAAACTTGATGTGGTACAAACACTTTTACTAGATAAAACGAAAACCACGACCAAAGATTTTGGCCAATCGAAACATCCTTTTGATGTAAAGGCATTTCTTGCCAATCCTAAACTCGCAGATCAATTATCGGCAGTTATTTCCAGTTCCCTGTTTGCAAAGATTCAGAGTGAAGCCCTTCGTAACGATATCGTCTCTATTATTGAACTCATAGATAAAGAATTGCAGCATGATTAAATTTTTTAGAACCATCCGAAAACGCTTAGTGGCTGAAAGCAAATTCAGTAAATACGTGCTTTACGCCATTGGTGAGATTTTCCTTGTGGTTATTGGGATTTTGATTGCACTTCAGATTAATAATTGGAATCAACAACGTATTGAAAACAATAAAGAAATAGAGCTGCTTATTGGCCTATCAGATGAGTTTCAATATAACTTGGGCATTCTTGAAGAGGGAATTAAAGTGAATGAAAAAGTAACTCAAGCTTGCGTTGGCCTAACCCAAATGATACGATCTGGTACAATAGAAAAGGAAACTGAGAAAGTTGATAATTTTCTCGTTATACTCGGTACATTTCAATCTTTTGATGCACGTACTGGTATTTCTGGTGAAATCGTTAGTTCAGGAAAGTTGAGCATTATTAAAAATGACACATTGCGCACACAATTAGGCAACTGGCTTACACTCTTAAGAGATTCTGAAGAGGATATTCTTTTTCGATCAGAACATTACACAATAAACTTGATGCCTTTTTTAATGAAAAGATTTCCTCTGGCTAATGGGGAACTTACAAAAAAACTACCCTTTGATAAGAAGAACTATTTAAAGACCTATACCAAAAAATCACCATTTGAATACAATTTATCTAATGGGGACTTATTGGAGTTTGAGAACCAAGTTTGGCATCATAAGCACAACCATGATTATGTTTTTATAAACGATCTTAACATACGAGATTTTATAGACGCTACTATTAAAATTATAGATGATGAATTGAACAAAAAACAATAAAATGATTAAACTCTTTAGAAATATCCGAAAACGCTTAGTGGCTGAAAGCAAATTCAGTAAATACGTGCTTTACGCCATTGGCGAAATCATCCTTGTGGTGATTGGGATTTTAATTGCGCTATCTATCAACAACTGGAACCAAGACAGGCTTAATAAAAATGAAGCACAAATCTATCTGAAAGCAATCAAAACAGATCTAAATAGGGATACTTTAAGTCTAAGTAATTTGGTTAAAAATATTGAAAAAGAGCTCACTAATTTAGAAGCAATAAAAAATAAATTGCAGGATGAACGTATTGTTATTCAACAAAATACAGCGTTTACCAGTTCCCTGTTATCCACTTTTTCGTACGTACCACAAAAAACAACTTTCGATGATTTAAAATCAAGTGGTAAATTCAATTTAATTGAAAATCAACAAATAAAGGACACCCTGCTATCGTATTACAATTACATCGATACTTCAATTCTTGCATTAAACACGTCACTAATTGAGTATTCCAGAAATAGCATAGCCCCATTTTTAATGACCGAATATTCGCTAGAGTTCAGTTATCCTGAAAGTCTGATTACTGATCGTTCTAAAATTATCAATCTCACCAACGAACAAAAACAAAGTAAATTTCTATACAATGCCGTAAAATATCGCATAGCTATTTTAAGCGCTTTAAAATCAAATTATCAGGAACTCATCAAGCAAATAAAGGGATTTCAAAAGACCCTCGATACCGAAATTAAAATATAAGGAAAGTACAACTACGATATGCTAAAATTCTTTAGAAACATTCGCCAAAACCTTCTCAAAGAAGGAAAAACGAAAAAATACATCCTCTATGCCATTGGTGAAATTTTCCTTGTGGTGATTGGGATTCTAATCGCGCTCAGCTTAAACAATTGGAATGAATCAAGGAAAAATGAGATCGTTAAAGAACGGTTAATTGAAGATTTGATTTTAGAATTACAATCATCGAAGGATATAATAAGAGAAGCAATTGGCCTTGGTGAAACACTAATTGCAGACGGTCAAATGTATTTAAAACATATTGGATCTGAAGAATTAACAATTCAAATGGATTCACTAAAAAAACTTGGAAATTTTATTACATATGGTATTCCTTATGATCTTAATTTACCAATCTACGAGGATTCAAAATCATCAGGCAAGCTTAGTATGATTAATAATAAGAGTGTACTCGTACTTTATGCTGAGATTATGTCTGCCGATATTGGAGGAACCATTCACCGTAAAATTAGTAATGATATGTATTATAATGGTTCTGGATGGGAACTAAGAAAAGAAATAGGAACAACTGAAATTTTTACTACACCGAATGCAATGTTACCTCAAAAATATAGAGTATCTGACAAAGAATTATGGAAAATCCTTTCACGCCC
Source organism: uncultured Flavobacteriaceae bacterium (assembly GCA_963799365.1). Classification (GTDB taxonomy): domain Bacteria; phylum Bacteroidota; class Bacteroidia; order Flavobacteriales; family Flavobacteriaceae; genus Marinirhabdus. The sequence goes on along the minus strand of CAWCWV010000015.1, from coordinate 118,609 downwards.
TTCTACGTTTGCCACTTTAGATAATTCTTTACAGATGAAAGTTAATAGGATTATTTATATGAATAGAATAAGTAATGGAATGAAAGAAGTTATTGAAATGCTTAAAAATGAAAAAAATAATCTTAATTATAAAAATTAACGAAAGCACAAAAACAAATTGTGCTTCATTACCACAAACCGCTAACCAATGATAAAATTCTTTAGAAACATTCGCCAAAACCTTCTCAAAGAAGGAAAAACGAAAAAATACATCCTCTACGCCATTGGCGAAATCATCCTTGTGGTGATTGGGATTTTGATTGCCGAAAACCTTACCCCAACCCTGAAGGGTGGGTTTTCTAAAACAGTTATAAAATGAAAAAAGATCCTCTTAAAATATCAGGAATGCACGATGGTGCAACACCGAAAGTTTTTAGAAACGCTGCAAAGCTTAGGGAAAATATGACCGAACCTGAAATAAAACTCTGGGATTATCTTAAAACAAAACCGATGGGTTCTAAATTCAGAAGGCAACATCCTATCGCCGGATTTGTTTTGGACTTTTATTTTCACAAACTTCAGTTGTCGATTGAAATTGACGGTAATTACCATCTTAAAAAAGAACAGGTAAAAAAGATAAAGAAAGATCGTCCTACCTTTTTAGTATAGGAATAAAAGAAATAAGATTTACCAATCATATTGTTTTGAACAAATTTTCTGAATCTATTAAAATCATAAGTGAACATTTGCGCGCAGACATCCCTTCAGGGATTGAGGGCGAGCGCAAAGGCAAAAAAACTAACCAATGCTAAAATTCTTTAGAAACATCCGTCAAAACTTACTCAACCAAGGCAAAACCACAAAGTACTTCAAATACGCCATTGGCGAAATTATCCTTGTAGTTATTGGGATTTTGATTGCCTTACAAATTAATACCTGGAATGAAAATCGAAAAGTAGCCATTGAAGAACAAAATGCGCTGCATAACATACAGCGTGATTTTATGAAAAACAAAGAAATTTTGGAAGATGTAAAAAGTAATTCGCTACTAATTGTAAACGCCGGAATTGAAATTTTAAATCATACCGGAATCAAAAATAAACCCGATACAGAAAATGAGTTTAATGTATTATTAAATGAGTTATACAATAGCACACCCTACTACCCGCAAAATGGTTTTTTAGATGACTTATTAAGCTCGGGAAAACTTGGTATTTTTAAGAATACAGAGCTACGAAACCTGTTATCATCTTGGAAGCCAGAAGTTGACATATTAGAAGAACGGTTTCATTCACTTGATAAAAATGAGGATATCCTAAATTCCTATATTCTAGCGCATGGCAGTTGGCTAAATGCCGATGAAGTAGATGATAAAGATAGAACCGTGGCATTCCCAACATCTGGATTTACGGTCGATAATAGAGATTTATTAAATTCCCTTCTTTTTGAAAATTTAGTTGAAAATCTAGCTATTAGTGCAGACAATTATTACACAGCTCAAAAAAAAACAGAAAAATTACTCGATAAGATTATTAGTCTATTAGCAAATGAAATAGAAAAAAATAATGATTAAACTCTTCCGAAAAATACGACAACGATTAATTGCTGAAAGTAAATTCAGTAAATACTTATTGTATGCCATTGGTGAGATCATTCTCGTTGTCATTGGGATTTTGATCGCACTTTCCATTAACAACTGGAATGAAGCTAGAAAGGATAAAAGACACCTCCGTACCGTATATACGCAAATACAAAAAGATTTAAAATCTGATACGTTAGCACTTTCCCCCGTCATCGAATTTTATTTTGATAAGAGTGAGCGGTTAAAAGATATTATAGATCGAGCCATACCTAAAGGGTATTATGATACCATTACTAGTGTCAATTATAAAGAATGTTTACACTGTAGAAGTGATGTTACAGATTTTCAAACATTTAAAAATCTAGACAAGGGGTATCAATTATTAAAAGCTATGAATACCGAACAAAATTTTGAAACCGATTCGGTATCCCTACGTATAGATACATTTTACACCGATTATACTGAATTTGTAGCGCGAGCAAATACCATCCTTGCGGACATAGCCAAAGAGAATCTTATTAGCTACCAAAAATATGAATGGTTTGTGGATTGGTCAGCTTATATAGGCAGAACATATTATGGCAAAGAGTTTCTCAAGTACATTTTTGAGAGTGAGGAAAACCGGGTAAAAAGTGCACATTACAAGATTTTTACGCTATGGTATCTCGTTAATTTAAGGGAATATAAAAGAGAAGCTACAGCAATGTTGCTGCTTTTAGAAGAACAAATTAACGAACCATGATTAAATTTTTTAGACATATCCGTAAAACTATGATAAAAGAAAACAGAACCTCAAAGTATCTTCTCTACGCCATTGGCGAAATTATCCTTGTGGTGATTGGAATTTTGATTGCATTAAATATCAACAACTGGAACGAAAAAAACAATCGTCTGCAAAAAGAAATTGCCTTATTATACAATGTGAAAAACGACCTCGAAGCCGATATTTTAAATTTAAAGTTTCAAGATTCGTTATTCGAAAAAAGAGAAACGGATTCAGAAGCAGGCATAGCATTGTTTTATACGGCAAGGACTCGTAAAGATATCGACTCGGTATTCCGTTTAACAAACGGACTTTGGAATGAGTTATATATCAATCAGACCACCTATAATGAACTGGTTAATTCGGGCAGTATGTATGCCATCACGAATAAGCATTTACAAAAGGCAATCAATAAATACTATAGTTTGGTGCAAGCACATATAGAATATATTAGAAGTGTGAATATCGCTCAAAGCGAATTGTATGAATTGGACCCTGCCATATATCCGGCAAAACTACTGGTAGCACAGTTAAAAAAGCCAAGAATCGATTTAAAAACTATAGACACCACTTGGATTGGTAATCCAAATTCGGCCACCTATTTATCTGTAAATAACTATTTAAATTCAAATCAAGAATCGAGTAATAAGTACAGGAGAGAGGTATTTAGGCGAATTATAACTGCTGCAAATGGGCTTAAAGCTAAAATCAATGAAGAATTAGATTCACGATTATAATAATAAAACTAGCTACCCATGATAAAATTCTTTAGAAAAATTCGAAAACGATTAGTAATAGAAAGCAAATTCAGCAAATACATGCTCTACGCCATAGGCGAAATCATACTTGTGGTGATTGGTATTTTGATAGCATTGCAGATAAATACCTGGAATGAAAATCGAAAGGCAAAAAACCAAGAAACACAAATCTATACGGAGCTGCGAAGTGATTTATTGCAAACCAAAAACGATATACAAGCAACTATTCAAAAGCATAAAGAAGTAATTGCATCAAATCAAAAATTGGTATATGACATAGCTGATAAAAAACCATACTCAGATACGATCTATAGAATGTTTACAGATTCAGGCGGCGATTTTCAGGTAATTACTAAAACCAGTGCCTTTGAGAACTTAAAAACAATTGGATTAAACACCTTGTCCAATGACAGTCTGCGAATTTCTATCACTAATTTATATCAACTAGAATTAAAACGCCTAGAAAATGACTTCGGAATGATAAACTCTAGTTTTAATATTAGTGAACAATTGTTTCCGTATCAAATTAAATATTTATACGCAGATTATAACGACCCCACAAGTTATGGATTTAAAAGCTCTGATTCGATTACAGTGTACAAATTGAAAATAAAGGAGTATGACACGTTTTTAGCAGACAACGAGCTTTTAAAAACATTACAACTCACCCTTTGGGGTAGGAGCTTTCTAGTAAATGAACAAACAAAAACGGCTGAAGAAATAGAGAACTTGATTCAAAGAATTGAAGAAGAATTGAGTACTAGAACTAACTAACAAAACCACTACTTAATGATACTAAACGTTCTAAAAATACTGTTTCAAAAAGCAATAAACCATACAAAAATAATAGTGCTAGTCACTATACTTATCTCTTGTATGGCGTGCGAGAACAAAACTACCTTGCCAGACCCACTACAAGCAGGTTGGGAAAACCAGGCAGTTTGTAAAGTCGTCGAAGACAACCCAAAAATAAGAGTCTTAAAATGTACATTCCCGCCAGGAATTGGGCACGAAAGGCATTACCATGCTTCGCACTTTGGATATACCATACAGGGAAGCACCTTCCGCATTACCGACACCACTGGTATTCGTGAAGTAAACGTACTTACAGATACGAATTTCTACAATGAAGGCATCGATTGGCACGAAGTAGTAAACATTGGAGACAGCACCGCCATATTTTTAATTATAGAACCCAAATAGTATGATCACATATTTCAGAAAAAATGTCGAAAAAGCTGACTGCGAAATTTATTTCTGAATTAAACAAAAAGTACATGCTATATGTTTACAAGAATAAGACATTGGCAGCTTAGGAGTACAGTTAAACAAATAGAAATCATACCTTTAGGGACTATTATATATTATTTAAACCTATGTATCATGAAATATATCTGTTTTATCACCACCATACTATGTTTTTTATCTTGTAACAATTCACAAGAGGAAAGGAACCAACTAGGTGAGGTTCGCATCGAAATAACAGGAGCTTCCAAAGCGAAACCATTATTTGAAAAGGGGCTGCTCCTACTCCACTCATTCGAATATGAAGATGCTCGTGAAGCTTTTCAGGAGGCACAAAAATTAGATCCAGAAATGCCAATGACATATTGGGGAGAGGCAATGTCCTATAACCATAGTTTATGGTCTGAACAAGATTTTGAAAGCGCTACAAAAGTAGTTAACAAGCTTAACGAATTCGATTATGAAAAAAAATGCAGCCAATTAGAACAGGATTTAATTACAGCTGTTCAGATTTTATACAAACCGAAAATGGAAAAGCATAATCGGGATGTAGCCTATTCAGAATATATGGCAAAACTTAGTAAAAAGTACCCGAAAAATCATGAAGTTGCAGCATTTTATGCCCTCTCCTTGCTAGGTTCTGTTGAAGAGGGTCGTGATGATACCGTATATGGTAAAGGAGCCAAAATAGCGGAAGGCATTTTAAAAGAAAATCCAAAACACCCCGGAGCATTACATTACCTAATTCACTCCTATGACGATCCAAAACACGCCACGATGGCATTGGATGCCGCCCACGCCTACGCTACAGTAGCTCCCGATGCAAGTCATGCGTTACACATGCCATCTCACATATTTGTAGCTATGGGAATGTGGGACCATGTAATTGCATCGAATATAGATTCGTACCAGGCCAGTTTGAACAAAATGACAAGCAAAGAACTCGATAACGATGCCCGTGGATATCACGCTTTTCACTGGTTGGAATATGGATATCTTCAAGATAACCAACCAGAGAAAGCAAAAGAAATGGTTCAGGAAATGAGCGTGTTTGTTACCGAAAAACCATCCGTAAGAGCTCGGGTTCATTTAGTATTTCTGAAAGGCACCTATTTGGTTGAAACCAATGAATGGACTAGTGATATTGCAGAAATTCCAGTAGACATCAGCGATCTTAATGTATCCATACGCTCTCAATATCATTTTTTAGAAGGGATGAAAGCATATACCGCCAAGGATACAATGAAACTAGAGACGATACTTAGCAAGGTTGAAATGGATATAGATAGAGAATCGTTTGTCCAGGATTACGGGAGCGCGAGCGTATGTTCCAATGTGAGCCGGGAAGAAGCTACACAAACCGACGTAGTTGAAAGCAAGATACGATTGCAGCAATTAAAAGGGTTACACGCCACTATAAAAAAGGATTTTGCTGTAGCTGAAGAACATTTTCAAAAATCCATCGAACTTGAGAGTACGATTAGTTATAGTTATGGTCCACCGCACATACAGAAACCAACGCACGAATTATATGCAGACTGGTTAGTAGAGCAAAAAAGATTTAAAGAGGCCGAAGTTCAATACCAAAAAGCTCTGGAATTAGCCCCCGAAAGAAGGTTGCCAATGCTGGGAATTGAAAACACACAAGACTATTTATAATGATAAAATTCTTCCGCCATATTCGTAAACGCTTGATTACTGAAAGCCGTTTCTCGAAACCTGCCTCGCCGGCAGGCAGGTACCTCCTCTACGCCATTGGCGAAATTATCCTCGTAGTGATTGGGATTTTGATTGCCGAAAACCTTGCCCCAACCCTAAAGGGCGGGTTTTCTAAAACAGTACTTATATGAAGAAAGATCCACTTAAAATATCTGGAATGCACGATGGTGCTACACCAAAAGTATTTAGAAATGCCGTAAAGCTTCGAGAAAATATGACCGAGCCAGAAAAGAAAATTTGGGATTATCTTAAAACCAAACCAATGGGCTTTAAGTTTAGAAGGCAACATCCTATCGCTGGATATGTTCTGGACTTTTATTGCCACGGATTGCGATTATCCATAGAAGTTGACGGAGGTTATCATATTAAAAAAGAACAAATTGAAAAAGATTTAGAAAGAACAGATTATTTAAAAAACTTAGGAATTTCAGAATTAAGGTTTACAAATGAACAAGTTTTAAATAATTACGAAGCTGTAGTTAGTATTATTAAAACCCATTTGAGCGTGGACATCCCTTTAGGGATAGAGGGTGAGGGCAATGGCAAAAACCAATAATCAAATGATAAAATTCTTCCGCCATATTCGTAAACGCTTGATTGCTGAAAGCCGTTTCTCGAAACCTGCCTCGCCGGCAGGCAGGTACCTCCTCTACGCCATTGGCGAAATTATCCTCGTAGTGATTGGTATTTTGATTGCGTTGCAGATTAATAATTGGAATAAAAGCAGCATAGAGAAAAATGTAGAAATAGAAATCCTTACTACATTACATAGAGACTTACAATCTGCTAAACAATTTTCGAATACATATATCGCAAGCGAGCAATATTATCTGGACATTATTGAAACTGTTTTACAAAATGATTCATTAGTAGTTTTGTTACAGGACAAGGATAAAACTACAGAATATTTTAATAAAGCATTTTGGGATTTTGAAATTCAAGTGCCAGTAATTAATACGTATTCAGATTTAAAAAACGCTGGTAACATTGCACTAATAAAGAATACCGAAATTAGAAACCGTTTAAGTCTTTTAGAAGCTAACACTATAAATCTGGAACGGCTCATCTTGGACAGAATGAATGTACACCAAATGAGAATTGATGAAATTTGTGTTGAAGATGTAAACTTCCTACACTTAGTAAAATTTAAGTTACCTAATTTCAATATCACTCTAGGTCCAGAAAATGATTATATAGATATTATGTCCAGACCTAAAGTGCGAAATCTTATGGGTATAAAATCTGTACTTACAAATGAAGCCCAGGGATATAGAAAAAATCTGCATAGTGAAATAGAATCTATGATACAACTGATACAATCTGAATTGAATGTTGAAAATGCATCTTCAAAAAAGGTAAAGAAAAAAGATAAAGAAGAATAAATTTATGATAAAATTCTTTAGACATATACGGCAACGACTTATTGAAGAAAACAGGTTCTCTAAATATCTACTCTATGCCATTGGAGAAATAATCCTCGTAGTGATTGGGATTTTAATTGCATTGCAGATTAATAATTGGAATGAGCATAAAAAAAACGCGCAACAAGAACAACTTATATTAACGCAGTTATTGGCAGAATATGAAAGTAATTTGCAGCAAATAGAAAGTAAGATTAGCCTTAGAAATGATGTTATTAAATCGTGTATTTCACTTTTAAATTATATCCATAAACGTCCTCAAAATATCACAACAGATAGTATAGATTATCATCTTTCACGTGCAACTATGAGACCTACCTTTGACCCTCAGCTAGGTGTAAGTAATGAGTTGATAAATGCAGGTAAACTATATTTAATAGATAACACCACTTTACGGAACAGAATATCTTCATATTCGAGTTTTTTAAAAGAACTCAATGAAGAAGAATTGAACATTTTTAGGTTTACTGAAGAAGAATTTTACGCTTTTTTAATCGACCAATATCAAATAGGTGGTTTTACGACTCAGTTTTTATTTGATGAAGAATTAAGATCTAGATTCACCATTGGTGAAAGTCTCAGTGATTTTTCCGAATTAAAAAATTTAGTGCCTAAAGCTAATTTCGAGAATCTTTTAAACCACCCCAACTTCGAAGATCATGTCACTCGATTACTTGGTATGACACCTTACACAAATGAACAGTCCATTGGTGTTAGGAATAAAACTCAGGAAATAATAGATTTAATTACCTCGGAAACAGCTGAAAACCAATGATAAAATTTTTTCGAAAAATACGTCAACGATTAGTAATCGAAAATCGCCTTTCAAAATACGTACTTTACGCTATCGGTGAAATTGTACTAGTGGTCATAGGTATACTGATTGCACTCCAAATTAATAATTGGAATGAAGACAGAATTACTTCTGAATTTGAACTGCAAATGCTGACTTCATTAAAAGAAGGATTGACAGCAGATCTGGCAGATATTGATTTTAACATCAAATACACAAAAAGAGGGATTACAAAAACTGATTCGATATTCAAATATTTACGAACGGAAAAACCAAAGAATTTAGATACAATAGCTAGTTGGTTTAGTGATGCGATGACGCCCACTAGATTTCAATACAGCACAAGCGCCTTTGAAACACTTAAATCTCAAGGAATAACTCTAATTGCTAACGATGTTTTACGAAAGAATATCATCGACGTGTACGATGCTGAGTATAATTTTTTCCTGGCACAACAAGAAATGCATCTACTTGAGATTGAGCGTGGGTACACCACGGTACTTGCTACCCGTTTTGAAGAATCGTATAATTACGATACTCAAAGTCCTGGATTTCCGGGCAGTTTACATCCATTAAATTTTCCATCACTTAAGAACGACCAGGAGTTCCTCTACTATTTTAAATCTTTAAAAAACAGATCGCTGTTGTTAATTTCATTTCACTACAGAAAACTACGCGCTAAAGTAGTAGCGCTGATAGCGGATATTGACGAAGAAATTATTGAAAAAACCAAGTATGATTAAATTCTTCCGTAACATAAGACAGCGCTTGATTGGAGAAAATCGCTTTTCAAAATATATGCTCTATGCCATAGGTGAAATCATCCTCGTGGTGATTGGGATACTGATTGCGTTACAGATTAATAATTGGAATGAAACTAAAAAAAAGCATGCCGAGTCCCACTACAAACTACAGGAGCTTCGAGAGGAGTTTGCCGAAAATCGTGTGGTATTGCAACAGCGAATTATCGATTTAGAAAGCGCGAACCGCTATGTTCGTAATATTATAAATATCACCAACGATACGGATCCCGAAATTGAATATACTGACTTAGATAGCATTATTAGTCGCTCATTGAAATATGGCAATTACAATCCTGCCAACAGCACTATCCAGGAGCTCATTAGTTCAGGAAAACTTGGACTTATTACCGACAAAATGTTAAAACAAAGCCTCTACACTTGGTTGCAAATGCTAGAAGATTCTGACGAAGATTTTAAAAATCAAGACCATCAAGCCCAATCATTGCTTATTCCTTACTTGTACAAGAATATTTCTATGCAGAATGTAAATGCGTATAATAACATGAATGTGAAACAAAAATCACAACCTTACGATAGCAACTATGCCCAGGTAATAAAGCACCTAGAATTTGAAAACCTTTACCAGGGTAAATACTTTTGGAATAGTGTGATGATAGCCCATTATCACAGTCTGGATTCATTGGCGAAGGATATCGTACAACAAACACAAACTATACTAGCACACAAAGATGATTAAACTATTCCGAAATATCCGTCAGCACCTTATAAGAGAAAACAGATTTTCTAAATATATGCTGTATGCCATAGGCGAAATCGTTCTAGTTGTTATCGGGATTTTGATCGCGCTGCAAATCAATAACTGGAATGAGAATAGAAAACAAGATGACAAAATTAATAGCTACCTTAAAAGTATGTCAATCGATTTGAAGAACGATGTAAATGCGTATGAAAGAATCATCCAAAATTTTAAAAAACAAATAAATACTAACTCCACGATATTTACAGACAAGGACTATAAAATGCTCCCCATAGATTCGATAGTGCCTATGATTACCAGTTATTATGAATCACATACAATCGTAGATCAGACATACCAGAAAATTAAAAATTCTGGACTGGCAGGCGAATTAAGATCGAAAGAGTTGAATAATGCCATCAATGAATACTATGCCGATGTAGCTACAAGGTTCTATGCCTACATCGACTTCGATAGGGAGCGCACCATAACTGATGATGAGTATTGGTTTTATACCGATGCATACGAAATACATATCTCTTTTAATGACGAGATTACAACAAAACTTCCGTATGCAGAACCCGAATCTAAGCGAAAACAAGCCCTTATTGCGATGATTGAGACGAATCGTGGTAGAAATTATCTTAGGGCTAATATTGGTAGAAAAACGATTGGAGTAGCGTACGTGGAAAGTACAAAAGCAAAGGCAAATGAACTTATTCAGATTATAAATGAAGCATCTCAGAATAAATAACTAATGATAAAATTCTTCCGCCATATTCGTCAACGCTTGATTGGAGAAAACAGGTTCTCTAAATACCTCCTCTACGCCATTGGCGAAATTATCCTTGTGGTGATTGGTATTTTGATTGCCGAAAACCTTGCCCCAACCCTAAAGGGCGGGTTTTCTAAAACAGTACTTATATGAAGAAAGATCCACTTAAAATATCTGGAATGCACGATGGTGCTACACCAAAAGTATTTAGAAATGCCGTAAAGCTTCGAGAAAATATGACCGAGCTAGAAAAGAAAATTTGGGATTATCTTAAAACCAAACCAATGGGCTTTAAGTTTAGAAGGCAACATCCTATCGCTGGATATGTTCTGGACTTTTATTGCCACGGATTGCGATTATCCATAGAAGTTGACGGAGGTTATCATATTAAAAAAGAACAAATTGAAAAAGATTTAGAAAGAACAGATTATTTAAAAAACTTAGGAGTTTCAGAATTAAGGTTTACAAATGAACAAGTTTTAAATAATTACGAAGCTGTAGTTAGTATTATTAAAACCCATTTGAGCGTGGACATCCCTTTAGGGATAGAGGGTGAGGGCAATGGCAAAAACCAATAATCAAATGATAAAATTCTTCCGCCATATTCGTCAACGCTTGATTGGAGAAAATCGTTTTTCCAAGTATTTTATCTACGCCATAGGTGAAATCATCCTCGTCGTTATTGGAATTCTTATTGCATTGCAGATTAATACCTGGAATGAGAACCGAAAGGATAGAATAAAAGAGCAAGTAGTTTTAAGACAATTGGAAGAAGAGTACCAAGCCAACCTATTACAACTCGAAAATAAAATTGAATTGAGAACTGCAATAATTAATGCAGCCACGCTAACATTAGGTTATATGGACAATCCAATAGTTACTAACAGAGATAGCGTAATGGCCAATATAAGCGTATTAACCAATACACCCACTTTCGACCCAATAAATAATGACCTTGTTAGTTCAGGTAACCTTAGGTTAATAAAAAACACATCGCTTAAAAAGCAATTAACACAATGGTCTACTTATATAATACAGCTTAGTGAACTAGAACAAGAATATGTAGGCAATTACAGGAATATCTTGCTACCTTATATTATCAAGGCTGGTATAGGTAGAGACATAGATAATGCGTATTGGGAAATCAAGGATAATTTCAATTACCTTATGGATAAAAAAGAAATAGAAGATAAACCATACATAAGCAAGTCACCAAAAAGTATAAGCTTAGACAAAATTTTGAATGACAAAGAATTAGAAAGTTCTTCTTTCCAATGCCATTTATATAAATTACATCGCCAATTTAGAGTCCAAAAGCCTTCATAATAGAATTCTTGAAATTCTAGATTTACTGCATAAAGAAATTAAAGAATAGCCAACCAATGATAAAATTCTTCCGCCATATCCGTCAACGATTAGTTGCTAAAAATAAGTTCAGCAAGTATCTACTCTACGCCATAGGTGAAATCATCCTTGTGGTGATTGGGATATTAATTGCACTTCAGATTAATAACTGGAATGAAGAAAAATCTGAAAAACGCATAGAGCGAGAGTATATGGTAAATATGCTCGAAGATTTAAAGGACGATGTGAATATTTATAATAGCTTCCAAAAACGAAATGGCGAAATCTATAAGCTTGTAGATTCTATTGTATACGGACTAAAATCTGAAGATAGAAAGTCGCATGTAAGTCAACTTGCTTATTGGACAAGAATGGTCACTATAAAATGGAAGATCATAAGTCCTGTAGAGCGTACGTACGAACAAATGAAAAGCTCAGGACATTTGCGACTAATACGAGATAAAAAAATTTCTGAAGGAGTGTCTAATTATTATAATTCTTTAAATGAATTTGATGGTTATAAAGAAGCCAGTATGCTCTGGGCTGCTGACTATGTAGATACACTAGGCAAAATATTTGATGCTGAATTACTTTTAAAAATCTTGCGAGAGCGTAAAATGCAAGATGCTAAATCGTCCGATATGCTTACAGAAGATCCTGTAATACTAAATCAATTAATGAACAGCCTACAGTATTTCAATGGTGCCCTTAATTTAGGAGAGTCGGTTAGTGAAAAAAGAGAGGAAATGGCTTTAAATCTCATTTCAGAAATCCAAGAAAATTACAATATAGATTAATGATAAAATTCTTCCGCCATATACGCCAACGATTAGTACTAGAAAACCGCTTTTCTAAATATATGCTCTATGCCATAGGTGAAATCATCCTTGTGGTAATTGGGATTCTCATTGCACTACAGATTAACATTTCAAATGAAAATCAAAAACTAAAAAAACAAGAGAGAGACTATTTAAATCGCTTAATAGAAGAAAACAAAAAAGATTTAACAACTTTCAATCTTGAGATAAAGCGATTGCAAAATAACAATATAAAGATAAAGCTACTTAGCGAGGCATTAATCGATAGAACTTTCTCTGACACATTACTTATACAACGTGTGTCAGATTATATGATTTATGGTTCCCTGTACCCTGTTTTTAATCCCTCTACTTCAACCTATAAAGACTTGGCGAGCACCGGAAATTTGAGCTTGGTCAAGGATACAGAATTACGAGACAAAATTGTAGGTCACTATACAGCCTATGAATTTGTTCAGTCAAATTTTCAGATAAATAAGGACTGGGCGATACCAATAGATGCGCCCCTTTTTATCAATACCAATGCACTGCAATTCGATACTAATTTTACATCTTTTTTATTTAGAGAGGAACCAATTGCGGTATCAGCAGAAAATGTAAGAAAGAATGAGGATCTCTATCTGCGAAATGCAGCACTGCATTATTGGATCAATGAGGATTGCATTGGATACTTAAAACAAATTAAGGAAGATACAGACAAGCTCATTAGCTCTATAGAAAGTAAAATATACATTACCAATGATTAATCTTTTTAAAAAAATCCGCAGAAACCTTTTAGTTGAAGGCAAAACTAACAAGTATCTAAAATATGCGATAGGCGAAATCATCCTCGTGATGGTAGGTATCCTTTTGGCAGTACAAGTGAATAATTGGAACAACGACAGAGCCGACCGAAACCAAGAAATAAAATACTTGAACAACATCCAACTCGACCTTCAAAAAGACCTGAAAAGTTTAGCATTCCAAAACAATTTCCGAAGAGAGAAATACAAAAGCTGCGAAAAATTACTGACACACATCAATGGAGTTCCCATAACCGATATTAACGAAGTAACCAGTAACGTGGTACACAGTATCATGGAGGAACGTTTTACGCCCAACAACACTACCTACACTGAGTTGTCGAGTTCCGGAAACCTCAATCTTATCTCCAATGATGCTATCAAAATCCTGCTGCTGGAACTACAAGAACTATATGAATACAACGATTTTGGCATAGATCACGAAACCTATGATTATCGTGAATATATTTCAAAACCTATTTTTAAACATACAAATATGGAGCAATTAATGCCAGTATTTACAGGACTAAAGACAGCCGAAGAACAACAAATTACAGCTGAGGATTTTTCAGCATTATTCAACAGCCCAGAATACAAAAATGGCTTAGTTATAATTAACCTTATTTCGCTAGACTTTATAATCGCCTACGAAACCATTGAAACCAAATCAAAAAAAATAATAGAAATGATTACTTCTGAAATTGAATGACAATAGTAGTACTATAAAATTTCCGAAGAAACCACTTACATACTTGCACTCTATTCTTTTCTCTAATAGCTTTCTGCTAAATTAAAAAATCACATCATTGTGTGATTGACTCCCACCCCCTATTATCATAGATTGTTACTATATAAATGCATTTTTAAAAATATCGTTAAAATAGGTATAACTACGTATTTCAAAACAAAACAAAAATTTGTAAATTCATAGCTGCTAAACACCTAATCATCAGCTGGTATAGCATCAGTAAAAACACATGCCCATGCAATCAAAATCAATAAAAGGCAAGTCCACCCAAGAAATTAAAGAAGCGTTGGAGGCCAGTTTGTCTGGGGATTTTACCCCTACCCTCGCTATTATATTTATATCGGTAGCGCAAGACCGTACGACAATCACCAAGCTTCTTGATGAAAAAAATATAACCGTATTTGGTTGTACCACTAATGGTGAATTTATAGATGAAGAAACCGAAAAAGGATCAGTGGCTATCCTGTTAATGGATATGAAACCAGAGCACTTTCAATTATATATTGAAGAATATCCCAACAAAAACTATCGCGAAGTAGCAATAGCTGTAGCCAAAAAATCAAAAACCCAGTTTACAAACCCTATATTTTTAATTGGTTTGAGTAATAACAATGTAGATGGAGAAGAAATCCTCCTTGGTTTTGAAGATGTTATAGGAACTCAAGTAAACGTTTTTGGAGGTGTTGCTGGAGACGACATGACGTTTGTTGAAACCTTTGTGTTTACGAATTCTAAAGAAAGTAAATATGGACTAATGTGTCTTGCGCTCGACGGGGACAAAGTAGAAATCCAAGGAGTTGCTACATGCGGATGGAAAGCGATGGGAACTGAAAAAACAGTGACCAAAAGCGATGGAAATCATGTTTTTACAGTAGATGATGTACCTGTGTTAGATCTCACTGTAAAATATGGAGGGCTTGAAAATGTAACTCCAGACAATCAAGATTTGTTATTAGAAATAGCAGCAAATTTCCCATTACAATTACAAAGAGAAAAAGGAGATCCCATTATGCGTCCCGGCCTTGTTGTAGATTGGACAGACCGTTCTTTTTACACGAGCGGCAGTGTTCCGCAGGGTTCAAAAGTAAAATTTTCATTGCCCCCCGATTGGGATGTAATGTATAAAGTAGTAAAAGGTGTAGAAAATTTAAAAGCTACCAAAATGCCTGAAGCGGAGGCGTTAATAATTTTTAGTTGTGCAGGCAGAATCATGTCTTTTGGGCCTATGATGGCAGAAGAAATTGGAGGTGTAAAAAATATTTGGAATGTCCCCCTAGTAGGTATGTTCAGCAACGGAGAATTAGCACGCGCTACCGGAGGAAATCTGGAAATGCACAATTTAACCACCTGTTGTGTGGCATTAAAGGAAAAGTCCCCCTCTAGCTCCCCCGAAGGGGAAGAATAAATATTTAAATGAAATGGTGCCTTTATAATGTAATCGCCGGCACCCTTTAGTCCCGATAGTTATCGGGAGGGGTGAGCGTTGGAAATGAAAATAAATAATAACCAAAACCAAAAAAGATGAACAAAGTAACAGTACTATACGGGCACCCAACAGACACAGAAGCCTTTGAAACCTATTATAAGAATAAGCACTTACCACTGGCAGCTAAAATGAAGGGAGTAGCAAAATTGGAACTTACAAAAATTGTTGGTGCTCCAGATGGCTCCAAACCTAGCTTTTACAGAATGGCAGAGATTTATTTTAGTGATATGGATCAATTACAAAAAACCATGGGTTCTTCTGAAGGACAAGCAACATCGGCCGATTTATCCAATTTTGCCACAGGCGGTGTACAGGTTATAATAGGATCCATTGAATAAAACTGAATAGAAACTCATGAAATCAATAACACTGAAAGCAACCACGCTTCAAGAAATTGAAAGCAAACTCAAAGCCGAAATCAAGAACGATTTTAAACCCACTTTAGCCATTGTTTTTCTTTCTATCAAACAAGACTGGAATGGAGTTAGAACTATATTAGATCAAAAAGGAATTACAGTCTTTGGAGCGACTACTGCTGGTGAGTTTATTGATGGAGAGATCGGAGAAGGTGGAATAACAATCATGTTGCTCGATATTAATCCTGCATATTTTAGAATCCATTTTCGTGAGACTGGCGAGCATACAACTTATGAAAATGCAAAGCAAATTGGTTTAACCGGAAAAAACTCTTTTACCAATCCTGCATTTATTATCGCCTCAGGTTGGTTACATATTGATGGTGAAAAAATCGTGGAAGGAATCATTGAAGGTTTTGGCAGTGAAATAACCGTTTTTGGAGGTATGGCAGGCGATGACTTAGCTATGGAGGGGCCACTTGTATTTACAAATAAAGAAGGTGCAGTAAATGGCGTACTGGCTTTGGTTATTGATGAAGATAAAATTGAAATAAATGGCATTGCTACTTGTGGATGGAAGCCCATAGGAACCACAAAGACGGTCACAAAAAGTGAAGGCAATATTGTGTATACAATTGATGATAAACCTGCACTGGATATGGTGATGAAATATTTGGGGCTAGATATAGATTTAGACACTGGAAATGACGTTTTGACTAATATTGGGGCTTATTATCCTTTACAATTGGAAAGGGAAAACGTAGCTCCTGTTATGCGTACAGCCATGTGGGGCAATAAAGAAGACCGTTCCCTCATTTGCGCAGGAACTGTACCTCAAGGCTCCAAGGTTAAGTTTTCACTTCCACCAGATTTTGATGCTATTGAGCAAGTAGTTGAAGAATGCAAGGAGTTAAAAAATGATCGCCAGCAAGAAGCTGACGCACTTATCATGTTCTCCTGTATTAGCCGTCATTTGTCCTTTGGAATTTTAATGTCTGAAGAAATTGAGCAGGTAAAACAAGTTTGGGATGCTCCCATGGTAGGCTTTTTTAGCTATGGTGAATTTGGGAAATCCAAAACAGGCAAACATGAGTTTCATAATAACACCTGTTGTGTTGTGGCGCTCAAAGAAAAGTAACCATTAAAAATGAGCGCCAATTTTTCTCCCTTTAGGGCTGGGGCAAAAAATTGGTGAATTTGGGAAATCCAAAACAGGCAAACATGAGTTTCATAATAACACCTGTTGTGTTGTGGCGCTCAAAGAAAAGTAACCATTAAAAATGAGCGCCAATTTTTCTCCCTTTAGGGCTGGGGCAAAAAATTGGTGAATTTGGGAAATCCAAAACAGGCAAACATGAGTTTCATAATAACACCTGTTGTGTTGTGGCGCTCAAAGAAAAGTAACCATTAAAAATGAGCGCCAATTTTTCTCCCTTTAGGGCTGGGGCAAAAAATTGGTGAATTCGGGAAATCCAAAACAGGCAAACATGAGTTTCATAATAACACCTGTTGTGTTGTGGCGCTCAAAGAAAAGTAACCATTAAAAATGAGCGCCAATTTTTCTCCCTTTAGGGCTGGGGCAAAAAATTGGTGAATTCGGGAAATCAAAAACAGGGAAGCATGAGTTTCATAATAATACCTGTTGCGTTGTGGCTTTAAAAGAGAAATAAAAAATGAAATCAAAAACAATAAAAGCTTATTCTACAGCAGCCATTATCAAAGAATTTAATATGGCAACTTCTGATGGCTTCAAGCCTACCCTGGCAATCGTTTTTCTTTCTATAAAACAAGACAGACAAGCGGTCTGCAAAATTTTTAATAAACAAGGTATCGCAATCTTCGGTGCAACAACGGCAGGTGAATTTATAGATGGCAACATCGAGGAAGGTAGTATCGTGGTCATGTTACTGGATATGAATACGGATTATTTTAAAATAGAATTTCTTGAAACTGGTGAGCAAACTACTTTAGAAGATGCAAAAAAACTAGGTGGTATTGGAAAAGTCACTTTCACAAATCCTGCATTTATCATAGCAACTGGCGGAATATTCATTGATGGTGAACAAATCATAGAAGGCATTATACAAGGTTTTGGCGCGCCTGCGCCGTTGAAGGATGACATTACCCTATTTGGAGGCATGGCAGGAGATGATCTAATAGCTGAAAAACCCCTTGTTTTTACCAACGGAAAAAGTAAAGACAATGCGCTCATAGCAATTATTATCGATGAAGATAAAATAGATGTTAGAGGTATCGCTAGCTGTGGCTGGAAAGCTATGGGTACCACAAAAACAGTAACCAAAAGCCAAGGTAATATTGTATATACCATTGACAATAAACCAGCATTGGATACCTTAATGAAATATCTTGGTGTAGCTGTAAAGTTGGATGAGAGTCAGGAAATTGTGGCATTTCTAAACTCCTGGTATTATCCATTGCAATTGGAACGCGAAAATGGAGATACTGTGATACGAGCCACGAGGTTTGCCAATCAAAAAGACCGTTCCCTTATTTGTACAGGAGGTGTGCCGCAAGGGTCAAAAATCAAGTTTTCGCTGCCTCCAGATTTTGATGCTATTCAAACTGTGGTGTCTGAATGTGAGAGCATCAAGGATAATCCACAACAGCAAGCCGATGCCTTGATTATGTTTTCATGCGTAAGCAGACATTTATCATTTGGGGCACTAATGCAAGAAGAGATAGAACAGGTACAAAAAGTATGGGATGCCCCCATGGTAGGATTTTTTACCTATGGAGAATATGGAAAATCAAAAATAGGCAACAATGAATTTCATAACAACGCCTGTTGTATTGTTGCCTTAAAAGAAAAATAATAAATAAAAATAAGAGCCAATTTTACTCCCTTTAGGGTTGGGGCAAAAAATTGGATTATGGAAAATCAAAAATAGGTACCAATAAATTTCATAACAATGCCTGTTGTGTTGTGGTACTAAAAGAAAAACAAGTGCCATAGGCTCGACTCATTTAATAACTTCGGAATTTATTCCGATGATAAAACAACTATGAAATCTAAATCAATACAAGGTAAATCAACAGAAGACATAAAACAGTCGCTACAAAATAGCTTGGCCGATGGCTTTACACCAACCATTGCAATAGTGTTCATTTCCGTAAAACAAGACCGAAAAGCCATTTGTGAATTGCTAAATTCCAAAAATATTGAGGTTTTTGGAGCTACCTCGTGTGGCGAATTCATTAACGGTCAACAGTCTGAGGGGGAAATTGCTATATTACTTTTAGATCTTGCTAAAGAACACTATGCCATTTTGTTTGAAAGTATGGAAGATGGAAACTTGGATAAGGCTGTTGCAAAATTGGCAAAAAAAGCGCTAAAAACATTTACCAAGCCATCGCTTATCGTGTGCGGTCCTGGCATTAATCAACAAGGTGAGCATTTTGAAGGGGAAAAACTGGTAAAAAGTTTAGAAAAACAGCTTGGCGAAGACAAAATATTTTTTGGGGGAATGGCTGGAGACGATTGGGGTTTAAAAGAAACATTTGTTTTTACGCATAAAGAAGAATCCAATTTTGGAATTGTTGCATTGGTATTAAATGAAGATAAAATTTCCCTAAAAGGAATGGCCATTACGGGCTGGAAACCTATGGGAATTACAAGAACAGTTACCAAAAGTAAAGGCAAGTTCCTATACGAAATTGACAATAAATCTGCAGTGGAATTATATCTAAAATATATGGGCAAAGCCGATAAAATAGCCGAAAAAGATTTTAAAATATTTGAAGAATTATCGATAGAATATCCATTCATTATAGAACGGGACACCAATGAAACCGGCCTTAGAACTCCTATGAGTATTGACAGAATAGAAAATGCACTGGTTATAGACAGTCCAATGCCGGAGGGCTTGAAATTTTGGTTTACAAATCCACCAGAATTTGATATCGTTGAAGAAGTTATCGAGAAAGCAATCCAGTTAAAAAAAGACTCCAGCGAAGAAGCAGATGCCTTATTGATTTTTTCATGCGCTGGAAGACAACCCATTCTTGGCCCATTGGTAACCGATGAAAATGAAGGCCTTGCTAAAACCTGGAATACCCCAATGGCAGGATTTTTTACCTATGGTGAATTTGGCCGTGTGTTGAACGGAAGACAAAATCATCATGGAGGTGCCTGCTGTTGGGTGACACTTAAAGAAAACATATAATTAAAAAAATGAATGCCATTGGAAATAATATGGAATACA
Organism: uncultured Flavobacteriaceae bacterium; assembly: GCA_963799365.1. Lineage (GTDB taxonomy): Bacteria > Bacteroidota > Bacteroidia > Flavobacteriales > Flavobacteriaceae > Marinirhabdus. Next base: position 98,317 of record CAWCWV010000015.1, on the reverse strand, counting down.
ATTTTGCACCCTTTAGGGTTGGGGCAAACAAAATTGGTGAATTTGGCCGTGTGTTGAACGGAAGACAAAATCATCATGGAGGTGCCTGCTGTTGGGTGACACTTAAAGAAAACATATAATTAAAAAAATGAATGCCATTGGAAATAATATGGAATACAATTTTGCACCCTTTAGGGTTGGGGCAAACAAAATTGGTGAATTTGGCCGTGTGTTGAACGGAAGACAAAATCATCATGGAGGTGCCTGCTGTTGGGTGACACTTAAAGAAAACATATAATTAAAAAAATGAATGCCATTGGAAATAATATGGAATACAATTTTGCACCCTTTAGGGTTGGGGCAAACAAAATTGGTGAGTTTGGCCGTGTGTTGAACGGAAGACAAAATCATCATGGGGGTGCCTGCTGTTGGGTGACACTTAAAGAAAACATATAATTAAAAAAATGAATGCCATTGGAAATAATATGGAATACAATTTTGTACCCTTTAGGGTTGGGACAAAAAAAATTGGTGAATTTGGCCGTGTATTGAACGGAAGGCAAAATCATCATGGGGGTGCCTGTTGTTGGGTAACGCTCAAGGAAAAATAAAAATGATTTCGGTTTTATGACTGAAATTTTATATAAACCATAATAAATTAATAATCAAAAAGATATTTCAGAAAAACAATACCTTGTAGACTACAAAAATATGTTTCAAAAAAGTATCGCCTAGCATGAACCAAGACTTAAAAACCATCCTCGATTTTATTCAGCAATCCGAACATGTTTCGGAAGAAGAAAAAACTATCCTCGTCAAAGCTGCAAAAGATGCGGACAAAGCCTTGACTATTTCAGAATTTAAACTGGAACGTACCGAAAAAGTAAAACGTACCACCGCCATTCTACTGGAAGAAACCATAGAAGAGCTGGAATTAAAACAAAAGTCCATAGAGGAGAGTAACAAAGCCTTAACCAATTCTTTAGATGAATTAAAAGCAACCCAGGCGCAACTCATTCAAGCTGAAAAAATGGCAAGCCTTGGGGAACTTACCGCCGGAATTGCGCACGAGATTCAAAACCCGCTCAACTTCGTGAACAACTTTAGTGATGTGAGCAAAGAGCTGTTGGAAGAAATGCTGGAAGAATTAAAAAATGGAGATCTAGAGGAAGTAAACGCCATTGCGAATGATGTTATTCAAAATTTAGAAAAAATCCTGCACCACGGCAAACGTGCAGATGGGATTGTAAAAGGAATGCTGCAGCACAGCCGCACCAATAAAGGCGAAAAAGAAGAAACCGATATCAACGTATTGGTAGATGAATACCTGCGGCTTGCATATCACGGGCTTCGGGCAAAAGATAAAACCTTTAATGCCACGCTGGAAACTGAATATGATGATACTATTGGAAATTTAAAAATTGTTCCACAAGATATAGGAAGGGTTGTTTTGAATTTGATAACCAATGCCTTTTATGCTTGTAACGAAAAGAAAAAAGGAGCAAATGATTCAGAATTTAAACCAATTGTAAGGGTTAAGACCCAGCGTGTGGACTCCTCTTTAGGGATCGGGGGCGAGCGCAAAGGCATTAAAATTTCAGTAAAAGACAACGGCAATGGAATTCCAAAAAAGGTGCTAGAGAAGATTTTTCAACCCTTTTTCACCACCAAACCTACCGGGCAAGGTACAGGATTGGGTTTGAGCTTAAGCTACGACATTGTAAAAGCACATGGTGGTGAATTAAAAGTTGAAACTGAAGAAGGATTAGGCACCGAATTTATAATTTCATTACCTATAAAAATGTAATAAAAGTAAGAGCAAACGGCTCAACACAAATTTAAATATCGGACTTCAGTCCGTTACGCATAAAAATGGCGAATACATACCATCAAATATACCTGCAATTCGTTTTTGCTGTCAAATACAGAAAAGCTGTCATCGACAAATCGTGGAAAAGCGAGTTGCAAGGAGTTATAGGCAATCTAATAAATGAAGCAAAATGTAAGACAATCATCGTTAACGGAGTGGAAGATCACATACATTGTTTTGTAGGAATGCGTCCTGCAGTTTCGCCATCGGAATTAATGAAAGTAGTAAAAGCAAAATCCTCAAAATATATAAACGACCGTAAATTAACACCAGTGCGGTTTGAGTGGCAAGTTGGATTTGGAGTCTTTTCATATAGCCGGAATGATATCAAAAGGGTTTATAAATACATAGAAAATCAAGAAGAACACCATAAAAAACAGACATTCAAAAAAGAATATCTAAAATTATTAGAAGAATTTGAAGTAGATTATAATGAAGCATATCTATTTCAAGATATGGTATGAATATGAACCGTGCCTACGGCACTCTAATTATGTGCCTTATTATCGCATACAACGGACTGAAGTCCGCTGGTACCATATACATCGAGCCGATAGCTCTTAGGATAAAAAATTTAGAGCCAGAGGCTCGATACATCGTGTAACATCGGACTTCAGTCCTATGAGAACTGATGAAAGTAGCAACCAGAGCCAGAGGCTCGACATATGATGTAACATCGGACAACAGTCCGATGACAGCAGATGAAAGTAGCAACCAGAGCCAGAGGCTCGGCACATATAAAAAACAGTAAAATGAAACTGAATAAAAATATAGCATCAGAAGTATGGAAGGTATATGATACGTGGATACAAAGTTATCTAAATGGCGATGTAGAAACTTACAATTCCTATCTGGATGATGAATATCACTTTATTGGTTCTGCTAAAAATGAAGAATTTTTAAACCGAAAAGATACCACACAGTTTTTTGAAGATACAGGGGATGAATTTGCAGGAAAAACTGAATTACGTAACGAAAGTAAAAGCATAGAGCAATTTGGAGAACTTATATTTATTACACACATTTTTGATGGTTGGTTTCTCAATGAAAAAGATTGGACCTATTACGCAAGATTTAGATTTTCAAGTACACTCCGAAAAAACAAAGACGGTTGGCGGTTTATATACCAGCATTTCTCTATTCCCGATTCAAAAACTGAAGACGGCGGAACGATTGGGTATGATAAAATAAATGAAGAAAATCAGGAACTACGAGAAGCTATACAAAGACGCACCAAAGAATTAGAAGATAAAAATAGGGAGCTGGAAATTGAAGGTGCCTTACAACGAATTCGTGCAGAGGCTGTAGCGATGAAAGAAACTAGTGACCTACTGGATATTGTGGTTACCATGCGTACTGAATTTACGCGTCTGGGTCATGAAGCCCACTACTTCTGGCATATGATGTGGCACGAGGAAACCTATGAAAAAGCAATGACCTCTGGCGACGGTACCAAAATAGGTTTTGTGATGGAGTTACCCAGACACATTCACGGTGATATCCCATTGCTAGCCAAATGGGAAAAGAGTAAAAATCCGATGGTTGTGTATGCCATGGATGCAGAGGAAGCAATTGCATATGTAGATAAAATGGTCCATCTGGGAGATTTCAAAAACATAGATCCGCAAGCACCCAGTCATGATGACATACGTTATATTAAAGGGCTCACCTTTATTATGGCACGCACCACCCACGGGGAGATAGGCTACAGTTTGCCAGGTAAAGTTGGAAATCCGCCAAAAGAAGATCTTGAGATTTTAGAAAAATTTGCAGGAGCTTTCGACCTCGCCCACCGTAGATTTTTAGACCTTCAGAAGGCAGAACAACAAGCTAGAGAAGTACAAATTGAATTGGCACTTGAAAAAGTACGCTCCCGAAGTATGGCCATGCAATCCAGCGAGGAACTAAAGGATGCTGGCGCATTATTATACCAGGAACTTTCAAAACTGGGCATTCAACATCTTTCTACCGCATACACACTTTTTGATGAAACGGCAACGATGGGTTGGAGTTATGGCGTAAATCCTATGGACGGAAGCATTCGTCACAAACCTGTGGGAATGGACCACACTAAGAATAAGGTGATGAAAACGATTGCTGCTAGTTGGAAAAAACAGCAGCCTGTATCGGTCATACAGTTGAACGAGCAGGAAACCATAACACACCAAACTTTTATAGCAGAGGAATGTATCGATTTTCCGCTTTCCGCAGAAAAATTATTGTCCATTTCCCCCGAACGATTGGTGATTCATACCTTTAATTTCAAACAAGGCTATTTACTTATTGTGGGCGGAATAGAGTTAACTGTTGAGCAACAGGAAATGGTTACCCGCTTTGCCAACGTTTTTCAGCAAACCTATACACGTTTCCTCGACCTCCAAAAAGCAGAAGAGCAAGCTAGAGAAAAAGAAATAGAACTCGCACTGGAAAAAGTAAGAAGCCGAACTATGGCCATGCAGCATAGTGATGAATTACCCGAAGCTGCTAATCTGCTGTTCACTGAAGTTCAGAAATTGGGTATTCCGGCGTGGAGTTGTGGCTATAATATTTTAGCAGAGGATAAAAAATCAAGTTTCTGCATTATGAGTAGTGAAGGTGAAATGCAGATCCCTTTTATTTTACCACTTACAGAACATAAAAGTTTAAAACCATGGTATAAAGCCATAAAAAATAACAAGAAATTTTTTGTTTACGGGCAGGATGGAAAGGATTTAGTGGAACATTACAACTACATGAAATCGCTACCTGAGCTTAAAAGTACGTTTGAGCAATTTGAAAATGCGGATATAGAGCTACCCAAACAACAATACAACCATCTAGTACGATTCAATGAGGGCTTTTTACTCTTTATTACCTATGAGGAAGTGCAAGAAGCGCATGACTTATTTAAACGCTTCGGAAAAGTTTTCGAACAAACATACACACGTTTCCTCGACCTTCAAAAGGCAGAAGTACAAGCAAGGGAAGCGCAAATTGAAACTGCTTTGGAACGCGTACGGAGTCGCAGTATGGCAATGCACCACAGTGATGAGATTGAAGAAGTGATACAGGTAGTGTATCATCAATTTGTACAACTGAATATCAATATTGACCATGCCGGCTTTATCTTGGATTACAAGGAGAATGATGCCATGCATATTTGGTTGGCCGATCATAATGCAGTATTCCCCAAGATCGTGCTTCCTTATTTTGATTGTGCCCATTGGAATAGTTTTTTAGAGGCCAAGAAAAAGGGTCAAAAGTTCTTTGCCAACCAGTTGGGTTTTGAAGAAAAAAATACTTTTTATAAGGACCTTTTCGGTTTTATTCCAGAGTTACCGGAAGAAACAAAAAATACGTATTTCGGGTTCGATGGATTAGCGATTTCTACTGTTTTATTGGACACGATAGGACTGTATATTGAAAATTACGCAGGAATTCCTTTTTCCGAAGAGGAGAATGCTGTGTTAATGCGCTTTGGCCAGGTATTTCAACAAGCTTACACGCGCTTTTTAGACCTTCAAAAGGCAGAAGCACAGACAAGAGAAGCACTTATTGAAGCAGCTTTGGAGCGCACTCGTACCCAAAGTATGTTGATGCAACATTCAGACGAACTGGATGCTACTTCAAAAGTCTTTCACGAACAATTGCAATTGCTTGGTATAGCTACTGAATTTTCGTATGTATGGCTGCCGGATGAAGCTAATAATGAGCATCAATTCTGGGTTGCATGGAATTCAGAAAAAAAGGGAAGTCCTGCAATTAACAGTAAGGCGATTGTCTATCCACTAGATAAGAATGAGCCCTATACAGCTGCGTGTTTTAACGATTGGGTGAGTGGCATTGCTGTGCACGTTCATGAAATTAAACCTACTGAAGTAAAAACTTTTTTTACAGCCTGGGAAGAATTGCTAAAGGATGCTAAAAATTTAAATCCGAAATATTTCTCAAACGGACTTTATTATGCCGAAGCTTTTATGAAATATGGCTGCTTTGGGATAAATATAAAACGACCTGTTAGTGATGAGGAAAAGCAAATATTACAACGTTTTAGTGTAGAATTTGAACGAACCTACTCCCGTTTTATCAACCTTAAAAAGGCAGAAGCACAAACAAGAGAGGCACAGATTGAAACTGCTTTAGAACGCGTACGAAGTCGTAGTATGGCAATGCACAACAGTGATGAAATTGGAGATGTTGCCTTTGAACTTTTTGAACAATTAAAAAGTCTAGGAGGAGAACTTTGGGGAACTGGGTTTGGATTCTGCAAAAAAGATTCTAATGTTGATGAATTTTGGTTTGCCAACGAAAATGGCATCATGCCACATTCAAAAATTCCAAATAATGTTGATGAGGCCCATAAAAAAATGTACCAGGGTTGGGAAAAAAATTTAGAACTGTTTTCTATTGAAAAAAGTGGGAAAGAACTAAAGGATCATTATAAGTATATGCTCACGGTTCCTGATGTTCAACCCATTTTTCAAGGTATGTTAGATAATGGTATTTCATTCCCTAAACGGCAAAAGTGGTATGCAGCCTATTTTAAATATGGATATCTACTGGTAATTACTACAGAAACGTATGATGATGAAGGCGTCTTTAAACGATTTGCGAAGGTATTTGAGCAGGCCTATACGCGCTTTCTAGATCTTCAAAAAGCAGAAGCACAAGCTCGCGAATCGGAGATAGAGTTGGGTCTTGAGCGCTTACGAGCCAGAGCCATGGCCATGCAAAACTCCGATGAATTATCAGATTTGGTCGCAACATTGCTCAATGAACTCACAAAATTAGATTTTTCGCTCACCTTTTGCATCATCAATATTTATAATGAAGCCAACCTATCCAATACGGTTTGGGCTGCCAACCCAGAAGAAGGGAAAGCACCAGAATCGTACTACATGAAGTTTGAAGACTATCCGTTTCATCATGCCATGATGCGCGAGTGGAAAGCTCAAACACCCAAGTTTGAATACATAATGGAAGGTGAGGAAAAAGAAATATATGATGCGTATCTATTTACAGATACAGAGTTTCGTCGGTTCCCAAAAGAAGTGCAAGATGCAAATCGTGCTTTAGATAGATACGTCGCTTCTTTTGTATTTAGTCCGTTTGGCGGCCTTCAAACGGTAGGTGACACACCTTTAACTGATGAAAGTCTTGATATTTTATATCGATTTGGGAAGGTTTTCGATCAGACTTATACCCGTTTCCTAGACCTTAAAAAAGCAGAGGCACAAGCAAGGGAGTCACAGATTCAGCTTTCATTAGAACGTGTTCGTGCCAAAACCATGGCCATGCAACATAGTGATGAACTTGTTGCAACTTCAGAGCTATTATTTCAGCAAATAAAAGACTTAGGTATAGAAGTTTGGTCTTGTGGCTATAGTTTGTGGTATGACGACGATACGTATTTCGTGGGGTATAACCCTATGCCCGATGGTAAAATGGGGCCGCCGCTAACAATTCCGCTCACAGAAGATGTGTTTTTTAAAACTATCCGAAACGCGAAACGGGAAGGGAAAGAGTTTTTGGTCTTCGAGTCTAAAGGAAAATCACTGGTTAAAACGTATCAATATATGGATGGACTCCCCGTTGTTGGGGAAGCCATGCGAGGGATTGTAGAGGCTGGGTTTGAACTTCCCAAATATCAAGTGACCCATTGTGGGTTTTTCACGCATGGCCATTTAATGTTTATTACACATGAGCACTATCCCGAAGCCCACGACATTTTTAAAAGGTTTACCAAAGAGTTTGAGCAAACCTACACCCGCTTCCTCGATCTGCAAAAAGCCGAAGCACAATCTAGGGAATCACAAATTCAGCTTTCTTTAGAGCGTGTTCGGGCCAAAGCCATGTCGATGCACGATTCGAACGAGCTGGACGAAGTACTTTCCGTTTTATGTGAACAGTTTGATGTGTTGGGCATCTATCCTATGTCTACACATATGACCGTTTTTAATTTTGATGAAAACACTTTCACATTTCGGGAAACCGGAAAATATGGAAATCGAAGTCTCTGCGAACAGACCGTTGCACTTGATGCCATGGATAACTGGAAGGAAACCGTGAACAAATGGAAAGCAGATGAGGCTAGAGCCATAAACAAGCTTCATTTTCCGAAAGAACAACTTCCCGAAGTATGGAAAGTTTTCCACGAATCTTTTGCATCTATGCCAGAAGAATCCAGAATAACACCCAAAGATTATCCGGAAGGTATCTTTCATACAGCCGGTAAGCATCCTTTTGGATATATCGGTATGAACCAAACACGTCCTGCAACCAAAGAAGAAGAAGGAATTGTTGTCAAGTTTGCGAATGAATTTGGACGTGCCTACCAGCGTTTTTTAGACCTTCAAAAAGCCGAAGCACAATCTCGTGAAGCCCAAATAGAAGCTGCTCTGGAAAAAATACGTTCGCGTTCCTTAGCCATGCAAAGTCCTGATGAATTACAGGAAGTAGTCGCTGTAGTTGCCGAAAAATTGAAGGATTTAGATGTGATCTTTGATGCCGGAGGTGTCATTCTTTGTACATACTTCCCGGACAACAAGAATGTTGTACATTGGATTGCCGTAGATGACTTTTCAACATCAGGAAGATATCTGGTCCCCTATTTTGAAAATCCAATTTTTACCGAAGCCTGGGATTCCAAAATTAGAGGCGATGCCTATTTCTCTAAAGAATTTCCTGTAGAAGCGAAGAATCACTTCTTTGAACACGCTTTTGAACACAGTGACTATAAACACATGCCAGAAGATTACAAAGAGTTTGTACTTAACTCTGAACAACATAGACTTTCAGCTGCCTGGTCTAAAAATTCGGCGATATTAATCCCTTCACTTACGGGTGCAGTGCCTTCGGAAAGTGATGCGGATATAATGAAACGTTTTGCAAAGGTTTTTGAACAGGCATACATCCGCTTTATGGATCTTCAAAAAGCAGAAGCACGTGCTCGTGAAGCAAAAATTGAAAATGCGCTAGAGCGAGTCCGGTCTCATTCTATGGGAATGCAAAGCAGTAAAGATTTCAGCAATGTAACCACAGAAATGTTTAATCAATTACGGCAGTTTGGTGGAAACTTGTATGGAGCAGGTATTGTTTTTTGTGACAAACACGAAGGTCATGTAGAGCAATGGCACAGTGTTCCGGGAGCTGGGATGTTAACGCCGTTCATCGTCCCTTATAATCTGGATGAAATTCATCAATATAGATTTGATCAATGGAAAAAAGGAACCGAGTTGTTTTCCATTGAAATTACAGAAGATGTTATCGATGAACATTTTGAAAAACTATTTAGCCTTCCTTCTGCCCAAAAAGTTCTGGAAGATTTTGCTTCAAAAAACGTTTCAATGCCAGAAACCCCAAATTGGGAAATTGATTATGGAGCCTCCTTTAAAAATGGGTATCTATTAATATCTTCATTTGAACATTTTGAAGAAGCTTGTATACTTCCTCGTTTTGCGAAAGTTTTTGAGCAAGCCTACACCCGCTTCTTAGATCTTGAAAAAGCCGAAGCACAAGCACGTGAGGCACAAATTGAAGCATCGCTGGAAAAAGTGAGAACCGTAGCGCTCACCCTTACCAAATCTGATGAAATGTTGGATATTGCGCAAGTGTTGTACGAGCAATTGCTGGCGCTAGGATTCAAAGATATTCGCAATGCGATTATCGATATTCATAACGACGAGACTGAGACCTTTTTAGACTACGACTATTCCCACGATATGTCCAGTGCAATCACCGAATTCTCTTATTACGGAGATCCGGTTATCGAGCAGCAAATTAAAAAAACACAATCTGCCAACGATGCCTTTTTTGAAATTGAGTTAAAGGGTGAACAATTGCAGGAACTCATAGAAACGCGTTTACGTAACGGAGAAAAAGACGATCCACGATTGCACGAGATCGACCATCTTACCTATAACCTTTATTCGTTTGGGAATGGTGCAATTGGGATTTCCAACTTCGGAATTTTAAGTGACGAACAAAAAATAGTGTTGAAACGCTTCCGGAACGTATTCACATTCGCTTATAAGCGATATACCGATTTGGCAAATGCCGAAGCACAAGCACGGGAAGCCAAAATTGAAGCCGCACTGGAAAAAGTACGTTCTGTAGCACTTAGCATGGTGGAATCCACCGACCTACTTCATATAGTGAAGGCGTTATATGAGCAATTGGTGGAACTAGGTTTCAGCGATATTCGCAATGCGCTCATAGATTTAAATAATGAAGATGAAGAAACATTTCTGGATTATGATTATTCTGACGAAATGGGCGGTACGATTACGCTTATGTCCTATGATGATGATCCCACGCTTGTAGAACAAGTAAAGGATATTGCAGCAACAACAGACGGATTTTCTGAAATGGTTTTGGAAGAACAACAATTACAGGATCTAATCGAGATGCGCCGAAAAAATGGCGAAGCAGAGGATCCACGTTTACTCAATACCGATAGTGTTTCCTATAATCTATACGCCTTTGGGAATGGTGCTGTAGGTATTTCTAATTTTGGAGTATTGAGCAAAGACCAGAAAACTATTTTGGATCGTTTCCGAAATGTCTTCACCTTTGCGTATCAGCGTTTTAAAGATCTTCAGGTACGGGAAGAACAATCTGCAGCCTTACTGGCAGAAAAAGTACGCTTAGAAAAAACATTAACTGATCTTCAGGAAACTCAAAAGCAATTAATTCAATCTGAAAAAATGGCGTCTCTGGGAGAATTGACGGCAGGTATCGCTCACGAAATTCAGAATCCGTTAAACTTCGTCAATAATTTTAGTGAAGTGAGCAATGAGTTGATAGATGAAATGAACGAAGAAATTGAAAAAGGCGATCTGGAAGAAGCAAAACATATTGCAAATGATATCAAACAAAACCTGGAAAAAATAAATCACCACGGCAAACGCGCCGATGCTATTGTTAAAGGAATGCTGCAGCACAGTCGAAAAAGTACTGCCGAAAAAGTACCCACAGACATCAATAAACTGGCAGACGAATATTTACGCCTCGCCTATCACGGTTTACGGGCAAAGGATAAATCCTTCAACGCAACGCTGGAAACAGATTTTGATGAAACCATCGGCAAGGTGAATGTGATTCCGCAGGATATGGGACGGGTTATTCTGAATTTAATTACAAATGCATTTTATGCTACCAATGAGCGTAAAAAAACTTCTGAAGAGTCAGATTTTAAACCTACCGTATCCGTTTCAACGAAAAAGGAAAACGACCACGTTCTTATATCAGTACAGGATAATGGCAATGGTATTCCAAAGCACGTAGTAGATAAAATTTTCCAACCCTTTTTTACAACCAAACCCACAGGAGAAGGCACTGGGTTGGGGCTTTCTATGAGCTATGATATTGTAACAAAAGGACACGGTGGCGAGTTAGGCGTGGAAACAAAAACTGGCCAAGGAACTAAATTTATTATAAAGATACCAAATACATAATTATGAAAATACTAGTTGTAGACGACGAAAAGGACGTGAAAGATCTATTTCTGCAACGTTTCAGAAAAGAAATACGTAAAGGAGAAATTACCTTTATGTTTGCTTTTTCGGGTGAAGAAGCCTTGCAAACATTGGATACCATAAAGCAGGAAGCCATATTAATTTTAAGCGACATTAATATGCCTGGAATGAGTGGTCTGGAGCTATTGGAAAAAATTAAATCCAATTACGTGGCACCTCCACCTGTAGTGATGATGGTGACCGCCTATGGGGATGAAGAAAATTTTAATACCGCAAAAAGACTGGGCGCAGACGATTTTTTAACCAAGCCAGTTGATTTTAAACTGCTAAAGGAAAAATTAATAAGTTCTTAAGTACCTAATTTTTAAATTTTCGCTGTCGTAACTGCTTCCGATGAGTGACCTAAGGAGCGAAAGGAAGGCACGGACTAACGAAAATTGGATTTTAAAGCACTGAAGGATACATTTAAAAAAATAATTATGTCAAAAATACTGGTAGTAGACGATGAGGCAGATTTAGAAACACTCATCAAGCAAAAATTTAGAAAACAAATTCGAGGGGGAGAATACGAATTTTATTTCGCTGAAAATGGTAAGGTGGCTTTAGATAGAATTGCCGCTGAGCCCGAAATGGATATTGTGTTGAGTGATATAAACATGCCAGAGATGGATGGGCTTACGTTGCTTTCAAAATTAAGCGAATCTAGCCCATTGATAAAATCGGTTATTGTATCGGCCTATGGGGATATGGAAAATATTAGGACCGCCATGAACCGTGGTGCGTTCGATTTTATTACAAAACCTATCAATTTTGAAGACCTCACACTCACGATGGAAAAAACATTAAAGCATGCGCTTCACATTAAAGAAACCCTACAAGCCATTAAAGAAAACAACATTCTAAAAATGTACGTAGACGAAAACGTGCTTAACTTTATGGGGAATAAAGAATATGAAACTACTATTATGGCAAATGAAACCATAGAAGCAACGGTTATGTTTATTGACATTTGTGGATTTACCGCTATCAGTGAAAATGCACCTGCCGATACCGTAGTTACTATGATAAATTCCTATTTTGATGAAATGGTAAAAGAAATCATGGCGCAAGAAGGCTATATAGACAAGTTTATTGGAGATGCTATTATGGCCGTATTTAGGGGAGACTTCCATCTAGATCGTGCCATAGACGCAGCTTTGGCAGTTTGCAATAAAGTAGATAAACTGCCTGCCGTAGGAGACGAACTAAAATTTAAACCAAAAGTATCTATTGGGATAAAAAGCGGTGAGATGATTTCAGGCAATATTGGTTCTCAAAGTTTAAGGCGGTTGGATTATACCGTTATTGGCGATACGGTAAATACAGCCGCCAGATTACAAGATGCTGCTAAAGAAAATCAGATTATCATTTCCGAAGATTGCTACCAGCAGGTGAAAGAATCTTTTAAATGTGAAAAAGTGGGAGATATTTCATTGAAAAACAAATCAAAACCCATTACTATTTATCAAGTGATTGAATAATAAAGCGAACACATCCTTCTAAAACCTATCAAAATGGAAGAACAACCAAAAAAGAAACCCAAAATAAAAGAAACTGCAAAGCTACCCCCTTCACGCCATACAGAAGAACTTGTAGATCACTATTGGGGTAGCATGAGCCATGTAACCAGCCTTATTAAAGCCAGCGAACTAAAAGCAGGACTTATCCTTTCTTTCTACGGAATATTGCTCAATTTTATCTATCAAAGCGTAGGTACACTCCTTGCTTCAGTAGAAAATGATATCATTCTATATATCCTCATTGGACTTTGGTTTTTGTCAACTGCAGCCTCCATTTTTTATAGTGTACGCTGCTTTATTCCAAAAATAGAAGGAAAATTTAGTCCCAATGTGTTCTTTTTTGGGGATGTTATCACAAAGTTTGGAGACGTAAAAGCATTTTCAAAAACATTTTATGACGTAAGTACCGACGGAAAAAAGCTCTTTGAACAGTTGGGAGAACAAATTTTTATCATTTCAAAAATAGCCGCTTGGAAATTCCGGAATGTAAAGCGATCTATTGTATTTTTAGCGTTAGGATTAATATTACTGTTTATTACAGCATTGTATTATGTGATACTAATACTTCTGTAAGAATACAAACAGAAGCACACCAACTTAAATATTAAAAATTATGACCATAGAGACCTCACATTGGACAAAGGAAGAATTACAAGTATATATATTACTACTTTGCGCAAATGCCGATAATGATGAAACTGAAAAAGAACGCGAGATGATACAATCGAAAGTTTCAACGGAAACATTCGAAAAGATGTACAGTGAATTCTCAAACGATTCCGAAGAAAAAAGATTAAAAAAAATAGATCGAAACGTACATCACCATACCTATACAAATATGGAACTCATTGATTTCCGTAGAGAAGTTTATGAGATATTCTTTTCAGATTGTGACTTTAAAATGATGGAAAAAAGACTGGACTGGACCTTAGATAATATCCTGTATTAAAAAGTTTAAAATCCCCAAAATGAGTACTATAAATATCATTACACTTATAGCAATTATCCTGTTTGCCAGATTAGGAGTGCGGTTGTTTTTCAAATATAGAGAATTGAAAAAAGAAGAAAAGGACAAAGAAGAAGAAAATGAGGTTTAACATTATGATAGCAACATAACATACTCATGTACTAAATTTTAAAGAAAATAGCTTTGCAATTTGGAGTTTGTCTTTTGGGGTTTTTACAGCTACCTTTCCGTATTACTAAAAATACTTTTTTGAGTCCTTCCAAAACATCAAAACAAGCATCACTTTACATTATCCTACTCATTTTAGCAGGTGAAGCGGTTTTTATCTTGCCTTTTGTTTTAGCACGCGTATTTAGAGCAACTGTATTAGAAGTTTTCGATATTAACAATACTGAAATCGGCTATTGCTTTTCCATTTACGGCCTTGTAGCGCTAGGCTCCTACTTGATAGGCGGACCGCTAGCCGACAAATATGAACCTAGAAAATTAATGGGTATTGCCTTAGTGCTCACAGCAGCTGGCGGACTGGTGTATGCAAACAATCCTAGCTTAAAAGCACTCACAATCTTATATGGTTTTTGGGGCTTTACCACCATTTTTCTCTTTTGGGCAGCGATGATAAAAGCTACCCGGGTTTGGGGAGGCGATACTAACCAAGGAAAGGCTTTTGGTTTTTTGGATGGTGGTCGCGGCTTGGTAGGTGCTTTATTTGGATTGCTAGGTGTAGCAGTTTTCTCTTGGTTTGTTCCAGAAAACGCAGTAGCGCTTAACACCTTTCAGCAACAAGAGGCTTTTAGGATGGTAGTATATATTTCTTCTGCATTGGTAGCGCTTATTGGGATTTTAGTTTTCTTTTTTCTGAGAACTACTAGTTCAGCCAAAACTGTGTTGAAAGAAAAAATTACCTTAGCTACTATAAAATCTGTTTTAAAATTGCCCTCCATTTGGTTGCTAATGGTAATCATTCTCTGTGCCTATGTAGGTTATAAAATAACCGATATCTTTTCACTCTACGCGCGCGAAGTGATGCTATTTAGTGAAGTAGATGCTGCAAAAACAGGTACGTTTCTTCTATTTATAAGGCCAATTGTAGGTGTAACAGTAGGTTTCCTCGCAGATAAATCCCGTCCTTCGTTTTACTTAATATTAGGCTTCTTGCTTTCTATCGTAGGTGCTATTCTATTTGCATCTGGTATTTTAAGTGAAGGCACTGCGCTACTTTTCTTTTTAACCATTATCATTACCGCAATGGGTGTTTATGCGGCACGTGTACTATATTTTGCTGTATTGAAAGAGGGAAAAATTCCGTTGGCACTTACTGGAACTGCCGTGGGAATTATTTCGTTTATAGGCTATACGCCAGATATTTTTGCTGGGCCAATGATGGGCTATTTTTTAGACAATTTTGAAACGGTTCAAGGACATCAATATGTATTCTGGATCTTAACAGGATTTTCTGGGGTTGGATTGATTGCATCGTTGCTATTTCATAAAATAGCAAGCAATAACAAGTACTAATTAAATCTCCAATAACTCTTGCCACTGCGTTGTCATTCTTTTACTACGCTCCTTTTTAATGAGCTCCCATTCACCAACGCGAGTTCCTATCATTGCCGAAGCTACCGTAGATTTTCCGTATTTGTTATTCAGCATATCAAACGTGCGGATTAAATTTTTATCATTTAGCTTTGAAGCTAAAAATAGATTCCCCTGTACATACTCTTGCGGAATCAATCCCGTAAGATTTACCCCCACTTTTTTATACCGATAGCCTGGTTTATAGATAAGATGCAGTGCTTTTCTGGCTTCTTTTATAAGTGCAAAGGTATCGCTAGTGGGAATGGGCATCGTTACTGTTTTACTGTTGGAGTATTGTTTATCGATATTGCTATGGAAATTAGTCACTAAAAATACCTGAATATAGGTGGCACAGGATTTTTGAGCCCGTAATACTTCAGCCACTTCGCTAATATAATAGGCACAGGCTTCTTCAATGCGCTCCAGGTCTTCTAACTTAATACCAAAAGATTTTGCTGTGCCAATGGCTTTTTTGCGTTTTGGCATCGTGGCAAACTCAATACAGGATTCGCCTCGTAATTCCCGCCAGAGCCGCTCCCCTACTACGGTCATTTCTTTTCGAACCCATTGTAGCGGTAGCTGTGTAAATTGATAGGCACTAAATACGCCAATTTTTTCTAACCGCTGCACGTGTTTTTTTCCCAGGCCCCATACATCCTTAGTTTTTGCCCATTGCAATGCCTGCAGGCGTTTTTCTTCAGTATCAATAACAAATACGTGATTTGTATCGGCAATCTTTTTAGCCATTTTATTAGCCAGTTTTGCCAATACCTTGGTGGGAGCTATCCCAACTCCAACGGGAAGTCCTGTGTATTGAAAAATTCGGTCTTTTATTGTAGTCCCATAGCTATTCAAATCTTCTTTAACTCCAGATACATCTATAAAAGCTTCATCTATACTGTACACTTCTACTGAAGGTGAAAAATCGCCCAAAATATTCATTACCCGCTGTGACATTTCACCGTAGAGCGTATAGTTTGAAGAAAAAAAAACGACCTTATTTTTTATAAGCACATCTTTTATTTTAAACAAAGGCTCAAACATTGGGATGTGGGTTAAATTTTTTGCGGCTTTATTCGCCGCAATAATACAACCGTCATTATTACTAAGCACCACAACAGGCTTGCCCCATAGATCTGGTCTAAAAACTTGCTCACAGGAAGCATAAAAGCTATTGCAATCTACCATGGCTATCATCGGGCGTAGTGTATAATGTAGGTGATGACTCCCCAAAGTGTGAATTCTTCCTGTTCTCTGTTAAAAGTAATACGAGTAACTTTAAAATCACCTTCTTGTACTACCAGCACCAAATCATCAAAATTTGGAGTAAGCGATCTATTTACAATGAGCACATCATGCTGCAGAATATTGAATTCAGACCAGGCATCACTTCCCACTCGTATATAAAATGTAGCATCTTTATGTATCGCCAACTCCTTGTGTAAGTCTATAGGCGTTTCCGTATAATGTGTGGCAGCACTGGGAAAGCCAGTTTGTTTAGAGACTTCGGGGGCGTGCCGGTATGCTGCTTTTTTAAGTTTACCTGATGCTCGTATTTCCATAGTTCAAAAGTATGGAATATTTCCAAATATTAGGATATTTTCCATTGCATTATTTTTATTCAAATGTTATAGTCTTGTTAAAAAAAAGGTTAATTCAGTGGCTAGTGAAATTTCATAACTAGAATTTGAATAATTTTAGACGAAACAAACACAACCATTATGAAAATACGTTACTCATTACTGCTTTTGTCATTTCTAACCTTTTTATTTTCTGCGGAAACAATCGCACAGCGAAATAAAAAACAAAAAACAACGGTTGCTTCGTCTTCCGTATTAGACGCTGTCATAGACGGGTTAAAATTTCGAAGTATTGGCCCTGCTTTTATGAGTGGTCGTATTGCCGATATTGAAATACATCCCAACAACGAGAACATATGGTATGTGGCTGTAGGCTCCGGCGGTGTTTGGAAAACTGTTAATTCAGGAACCACCTGGACGCCCATTTTTGATGACCAGCCCACCTACTCCATTGGTACAGTAGCCTTAGATCCACAAAACCCGAATACAGTTTGGGTAGGCTCTGGTGAAGACAGCGGTGGTCGCCACGTAGGCTATGGGGATGGTGTATATAAAAGTATGGATGGCGGACAAACCTGGGCTAACGTAGGTTTAGAAAACTCAGAACACATTTCCCGCATTATAGTGCATCCAGAAGATAGTAATACCGTTTGGGTAACTGCACAAGGACCATTATGGAGTAAGGGCGGCGATCGTGGTGTATACAAAACAACCGATGGCGGAAAAACGTGGAGGAAGACATTAGGTGACGACGCATGGATTGGCGCAACCGATCTTGAAATAGACCCTGACAACCCGGACGTTTTATATGCCGCTACTTGGCAACGTCACAGGACCGTAGCTGCCTATGTAGGTGGTGGTCCAGGAACTGGTTTGTATAAGAGTACAGACGGAGGCGATACTTGGATGGAGCTTAAAACCGGCTTGCCAGACACGTGGATGGGAAAAACGGGCTTGGCTATTTCACCCCAAGATCCAGATGTTATTTATGCTGCTATAGAAGAAGAGCGCAGAACGGGTGGTTTGTACCGTTCGGAAAATGGCGGGCAATCCTGGGAAAAGATGTCGGCTACAGTGTCTGGCGGAACGGGACCCCATTATTATCAAGAACTGTATGCTTCCCCACATCACGAAGGAGTGTTATACTTAATGGATAACAACCTGCAAATTTCAGAAGATGGTGGAAAAACTTTCTACCGTATGAACGAAGAAAATAAACACGGCGATAACCATGCCATCGCTTTTAAAATGAGCGATCCCGATTATTTAATTGTAGGATCCGATGGTGGTATCTATGAAAGTTTCGACCATACCAAAACCTGGAAGTATGTGGAAAATCTTCCTGTAACTCAATTTTACAAGGTAGCCGTAGACGATGCAGCCCCTTTTTACAACGTTTTTGGAGGTACGCAGGACAATAGTACCGAAGGCGGTCCGTCACGCACAGATAACATGCAAGGCATTCAAAATAGCGATTGGAGTGTTATATTAAACTGGGACGGACACCAACCTGCTACCGAACCCGGCAATCCGGATATTATGTATGCCGAAAGACAAGAAGGAACCCTGTCTCGCATCGATATGAAAACGGGTGAAGTCATTGACATACAACCACAAGCAGCGGCCAACGAAAAAACCGAACGCTTTAACTGGGATGCCCCTATTTTGGTAAGCCCACATAACCCAACCACTATATACTTCGCCTCACAACGTGTGTGGAAAAGTGATAACCGTGGAGATGATTGGACGGCTATTTCGGGAGATTTGACTAAGAATGAAGAACGAATTACGCTCCCCATTTATGGGAAACAACAATCATGGGATGCGCCCTGGGATGTATATGCAATGTCTAATTATAACACCATCACTTCCTTAGCCGAATCTCCAAAACAAAAGGGATTGCTCTATGCTGGAACGGATGATGGAAGCATACAAATTTCTGAAAATGATGGTGGCTCTTGGCGAAAAGTGAATGTTGGAAATATGCCTGGCGTACCTGCAACGGCTTTTATAAATGATATCAAAGCAGATATCTTTGATGCCAATACAGTATATGTAGTATTGGACAACCATAAATATGGCGACTTTACACCTTATTTAATGAAAAGTACCGACAAAGGTAAAACGTGGACTTCGCTACGGAATAATATTCCAGACAGAACGCTAATATGGCGAATTGTGCAAGATCACGTAAAGCCAAATCTACTTTTCCTAGCTTCTGAATTTGGTATTTATGTTTCCATAAACGGCGGAAAACACTGGACTATGATGAAAGGTGGTGTGCCAACCATTTCATTTAGAGACTTAGCAATTCAGCGTCGGGAAAATGACTTAGTGGGAGCTTCGTTTGGACGCGGATTTTATATTCTGGATGATTATACTGCTTTGCGGGAAATTTCAGAAAACAACTTAGAGAACGAAACTGCTATGTTGTTCCCGGTTCGTGACGCTTGGTGGTTTATTCCAAAGTCGCATTTAAGTTTTGATGCTGACAAAGGAAGCATGGGTGACAATCATTTTGTAGCGCCTAATCCAGATTTTGGAGCCTTATTCACTTATTATTTGAAAGACAATTATGAAACCTCTAAAGCAAAGCGAAAAGCGAAAGAGAAAAACATGATAGGAGTCGATGTGCCTTTTGAAGGTTGGGATGCACTCGAAAAAGAAGTGCTGGAAACCGAACCTAAAGTAGTGTTTACCGTAACCGACACTCAAGGAAAAGTAATTCGAAATATCACAGCACCTGCCAAAAAAGGAATTAACAGAATTGCCTGGGATTTGCGTTATCCGGCTTTGGATGCGCTTACGCTTCAACAAAATGAAAAAGAGAAAGATAAGAATCCATCGGGCTTGCTAGCACCTCCCGGAACCTATAATGTCACGATGTATCTAAATGACAATGGAAATGTTACCAAACTTAGTGATGCAAAAAGCTTTGAAGTAAAGCCCTTATATGAAAGCTCAATAAAAACGGTGACTCCACAAGAAGCCTCCGCATTTTGGAGAACTTATGAAGACACGCAGCGTTCTGTAGCACAGCTTAATATGGGGTTAGATAAATCTATAAACCGTGCTAAAGCAATGCAAACAGCTCTTACGCGAAGCCGTATTGCTCCAGGAATTATGAATGAGCGCTTAATGACAGTACTACAAGAGCTACAACAATTAAATACTGAGTTAAACGGAAACTACGCTAGAAATGAAATTGGTGAAAAAGGTAACCCTGCCTTAGGAGATCGCATGTTTGCAATTTATAGAGGAATTGAAAGGTCTACTTACGGCCCAACCACTTCACACAATCAGCAATTACAAATTGTGAAAGCTCAAATTTCAAATGCATTGGCAAAGTTGAAAGTATCCCAACAAGCATTGGACGTGATATATACCGAATTACAAAATGCAGGTGCTCCTTATATTGAGAATTAAAGCCTCACCGGAAACTGTATTTTTAAGTAAAATGTCAGTCTGAGCGCATTCGAAGACTAATGAAAATTCGGAAGTTTGAATTAATTCGACTGTGCTTAGTGTGACAAGATCCTGTATTTAAAATTTATATTTAACACACTTAAAATACTATGAAAAAACTATTGCAAATAATTGGTGCGGCCTGGGGTGCTAAGAAAATTGGCGGCGGAAAATGCGGCTGTATCGGGACCATTTTTGTCTTTATCATTCTTTATGTAGTTCTAGGATATGTATTGGAATGGTTTTAACTTTAATTTAAGCTAAAGTTGTATTAAACCCCACTGTTACAGCGTTCAAACGTCTTACATTTGTATATGAGTTTAAACAAAAAAACAACTATAACAATGAATAAGAATCAAAAAACAGGTTTATTAGCCCTTATTGGAGCAGGAATCGCAGGCGGATTGGCATATTGGAAATACAAAACCATGACACCAGCAGAAAAGGCAAAATTAAAAGGCCGAGTGAACGATGCAGGAAACAAAATTAAAGAAACGGCAGGAGACATAAATAAATCAATCAGCGAAAAATATACTGAATTGAAAAAGACTGCAAGTTAATATTTGCTTACAGAATAAATTAGAATCCCACCAAATGGTGGGATTTTTTTGTTAATGTAAAGCTATTAGCAACCCAGTAAACCAAAAGAAACTACAAGTTCCTGGTCTACTCTTTCACCTTTACTATTCTCGGCTGGATCCCATAATGTTTCTGTTTTGGTAATGAGCTCAATCATTGTTTTATCTACAATTGGATAGCCAGAAGTTCTGTCTAATTTCACCTGTTCAATAGTGCCATCTTTGGTAACTGTAAAATATAGCTTAGCTGGTTGCAATTTTTCTGGAATTACATCTTTCCTAGCGATTTCGCTTTCTATCCTGAGATATTTTTTTAAAGCCCCATTACCTGATTTGTAGGCTGCTTGCTTTTCTGGCACAACGGTAAAATAGGGTGACGCATAATTAGATCCTAGATAATCGGTTTCGGAATAACGTTCCATGAAATCGGCTTTTATTACGAGGTTTGTGGAATAGGGTGCAGCTTTTAGAAGTGTAAGTTGAGCTGGTGTTAAAATACCACTTGTACTCGTTTCTACCTGGTCAGACATGTTATCTACCTTTAAGAGGGTTACACTCATAGATTTGTAGGATGCAATTCGTTCGGCATCTTCAAACTCAATAAAATCACTGAAATTTCTAGCTTTATTCAAGTCTGATTTCGTTATAGCGGAAAATCTTGAGCCTACTTCATAGATAAAATCGGGGAATGACTTTTCTGCGACCAAATGGGGTTGGCTCACTGGTTCTTCGTTCACCAATGCAATTTCCTTAGTTGATCCTGCTTCAGACCTTTTGTGAGCATCACAAGCTGTCTGACTAACAATGGCCCCCAGTGTACAAACTACTATTACATACCTTTTCATATTTGTTCATTTTAAGATGATTACAAATCAAATGTAGAGTAGGTATCTTAAAATATGGCTATACTAAATGTAAAAAAAGTGTCAATTTTTTGTAAAGTGGCTCCTTATGATATCAAAGGCATGATTTTTCACTTAGTTAGAGAGTTTTATGTTGGATAGATGTAAGTGCGCTATTAAAAGGGTTGTTGGCAACAGTTAATTGTTCATATCTGAAATGAATTCTCTTTCTAATTCTGTCATTATAGCGTAACAAACTCATCTAACTTGATAGGTATGTTTATTGTTACCCCGAAAAGATATAGAAATCAAACATAAAAAAGCCCCTCCAATCCCGATAACTATCGGGAGGAAGGGCTTTTAATTACCTATAAATTTTCAGGATTAACTTTTCCCGTCCATTTTGTCTTTCAATTCTTGCAATTTAGAATTCGCATCTCCAAGGGTCGGTTTAGACTCTTCGGCTTGTGCAGCAGCTTTTTTAGCAGCTTGCTTTACAATTTTTGCTTCTTCTTCTTTGTGAATCGCCATATGCGACGCTACCACTTTCTTGAATTCTTTGTTGAACTCAATGATCTGGAATTCTGCTTCTTCCCCTTTGTTAAGGTCGGTTCCGTCTTCTTTCTCTAAGTGACGCTTTGGTACAAATGCAGAAATGTCTTCGTTGAAGTTAATCACCGCTCCTTTGTCTACCATCTCATCGATAGCAGCTGTGTGCTTAGATCCAACTTTAAACTCATCTTCGTATTTATCCCAAGGGTTATCTTCTGTCTGTTTGTGACCTAAGCTTAACTTACGCCCTTCTACATCTAGTTCTAACACTACAACCTCCAACTTATCACCAATATTGGTAAATTCGCTAGGGTGCTTCACTTTCTTAGTCCAAGAAAGGTCGCTAATGTAGATAAGTCCATCGATACCTTCTTCCAATTCTACAAACACACCAAAGTTGGTGAAGTTACGTACAATCCCTGTGTGGCGTGAACCAACTGGGTATTTGGTAGTGATATGTGTCCATGGGTCTGGCGTTAATTGCTTAATACCAAGACTCATTTTGCGTTCTTCTCTATCCAGTGTTAAGATTTGAGCGTTCACTTTATCTCCTACATTCACAAAATCCTGTGCGCTACGCAAGTGCGTAGACCAAGACATTTCAGAAACGTGGATCAATCCTTCTACTCCTTCAGTAACTTCAACAAAGGCACCGTAGTCTGCAATAACAACTACTTTCCCTTCTACTTTGTCACCTACTTTCATTTCTTCACCAAGTGCTTCCCAAGGATGTGCATTTAATTGCTTCAATCCTAACTGGATACGTGTCTTATCTTCATCAAAGTCTAAGATTACCACGTTCAATTTCTGGTCTAGCTCTACAATCTCGTTCGGGTGGTTGATACGTGACCAAGAAAGGTCTGTAATGTGTACCAAACCGTCAACACCTCCAAGATCCACAAATACTCCGTAAGAAGTGATGTTTTTAACAACACCTTCCAATACCTGACCTTTTTCAAGCTGCCCGATAATTTCTTTTTTCTGTTCTTCGATATCTGCTTCGATCAACGCTTTGTGAGAAACTACAACGTTTTTGAATTCGTGGTTTATTTTCACCACTTTGAATTCCATTGTTTTTCCTACGTATACATCGTAATCGCGAATTGGCTTCACATCTATTTGTGAACCAGGCAAGAATGCCTCAATTCCAAATACATCTACGATCATACCTCCTTTTGTTCTGCACTTCACAAAACCGTTAACGATAGTACTTTCGTCATGAGCTGCATTTACACGATCCCAAGCCTTAATAGTACGTGCTTTACGGTGAGACAAGATTAACTGTCCTGTGCTGTCTTCACGTACATCTATTAATACTTCTACTTTGTCCCCTACTTTTAAGTCTGGGTTGTAACGAAATTCGTTTAAAGAAATAACTCCTTCACTCTTCGCGTTAATGTCAATAATCGCATCACGGTCTGAAAGGTGGATTACTACTCCTTCAACTACCTCATCGTCTAAGGTATCTACGAAGTTTTCGGCTACTAATTTTTCGAACTCTTCCAATTGCTGTCCATCTACCGGGTCAATACCCTCTTCGTAGTTGTGCCAGTTAAAATCTTCGAGAAATTTTTCTGGATTTTTTTGTTGAGGAGATACATCTTCTTTAGGAGCTTCAGTACTTTTTTCGTCTTTAGCTTCGGTTACATCTTCTGTTTCCTCTTCTTGTGAAGTTGTTCTGGTTCTGGTTGGTTTTGTAGTCTCTTCTACTGCTGCAGAAGTTTCAACTGCTTTGTCTGCAACTTTTTCTGCAGCTTCTTCTTTTGTTTTTGCTTTATCAGCCATTTTAGTTTAGTTGTTTAAAGTACTTTTTTAGTTTTCCGCCTTCACGGAAAAGACAAAGCACTTTTAACTTTGTATCCTGTGTTCTTTCAAGTAGTTACTGCGACTGTCCCACAAGAGGGTTTAGTTTTCGTTTTTTTAAATTTCCTTTTATACTTGATGCTGTCGCTAAAAGGAGCTTGCCCTCAGCAGATTTTCTGCTTTAGAGGGGTGCAAAAATACTATTTTTCTTTTGAAAATCAAAGGCTTTATCAATTTTAGATATATGATGGAAGATGTTTGATTTCAACTTGGTTATTCTAATCGTCAGCTCTAGTGAATTTTGAAAAAGCGGTAGTATTTTAAAAAACTTGAACTGGAGAGGCACAAACCTTAAACTTTTTATAAAAGTTTAAGCGTTACAGCCCTGCTTCTTAATTTTATAAAAACAAAAAACATGAAATTTATTGCCTCTATTCTATTAACCATTTTTGCCATTAATTCCTGCGGAGATGCTAAAGAAGAAAACTCAAAAACAGTGACTTATTATATAAACAGCAATAAAGTACTCTGTGAAGGTGTTGGAAAGATGCAATGCCTTCAAATAAAAAAAGGGGAAACTATGCCAGCTGGTGCTTGGAGTAATTTCTACGGAAATATTGAAGGCTTTAACTATCAACAAGGCTACACTTATAAACTTTCTATAAAAGAAGAAAAATTAGACCCAGCAAAAGTACCTGCAGATGCTTCCTCAATTACATATACCCTTTTAGAAGTTTTGGATAAAAAACAAGAACCCACGTTTAGGCTCCATGATATTTGGGCATTGCTTGCGATTAACAATAAAGACATTTCTTCTGAAACTAAACAAAAGCCAAACAAACAACCCTCATTGGAAATTTTTGTAGCTGAAAAGCGTATTGGTGGTACCGATGGTTGTAACAGCCTTTTTGGGAGTATTGAAACACTTACTGAAACCCAACTGAGCTTTTCAAAAATGGGCAGCACTAAGATGATGTGTCCAAATATGGAAATACCAGATGCTTTTAACAAAGCAATGAGCGCTACTTCGACCTATAAGATTGAAAAATCACACCTTTATTTTTATAATGCCGAAGGGGATGAAGTGTTGCAATTTGTAAAGGTAGATTGAGAAAAGTTTTAGTATACTTAATTTTAATTTCCCCCTTCCGAATTTCGGGTTTGAAATTGCGCTCTACAATTTATGTTGTTTCCGAAATCCACCTTCCCCCAATACGCGGGGAAAACTTAGGTATAAAATTTAAAAAAAACGAAGCCGCTGGGGGGAAGGAGCTAACCTAGCTCCTTTTTTTAATTTTGAACTTGGAATTCGAAACTTTGAATCAAACCCGCCCTGCAATCCTATCTTTCGCTAATTGTAAAATAGTGTGAAACTGATCTTCCGGATTCATTTCGCTATTGTCTATTTCTATAGCGTCTTTAGCTTTGCGTAATGGAGAGTCTTCTCGGGAAGTATCGATACGATCGCGCTCTTGCACATTTTCCAGCACTTCTTTATAAGTAACTGTATCGCCATTTTCTAGCAGCTCTTTATAGCGACGTTCGGCCCGCTGTTGTGGGGTCGCGGTCATGAAAATCTTAAGCTCGGCATTTGGGAAGACTACGGTACCAATATCACGACCATCCATGACTACACCTTTCCCCTCGCCCATTTTTTGTTGTTGCTGGACCAGTTTTCGGCGTACTTCGCTAATGGTGGCCACAGGACTTACATATTCTGACACATTCAAATGGCGAATTTCTTTCTCTACATTTTCACCATTGAGATGAATTTCTGCTTTACCCGCTCTATTCTTTTTAAAATCTAATTGGATAGAAGCCAATGCAGCAATTAATTTTGAAGTATTTACCTCGCCTTCAGCAACCATATTATTTTGCATTGCAAAAAGCGTAACAGCCCTGTACATAGCACCCGTATCCACATATACATACTCCAGCCAATCTGCCAATTGTTTGGCAACTGTACTTTTTCCTGTAGATGAATAACCGTCTATGGCAATGGTAATTTTGTGCATTATTGCAGGTTTATATTAAGCCCAAAGGTGCTTGTGGTTGCTGCACTATTAAATCTTGAATAGGCATAACTAAGGCGTAACTTATTTAATTTTATAGAAAATCCTGCAGTTAAACCTGCAAAAGAACGCTGGTCCACAATACGAAGTTCCTCTGCCCGACGCACATTATAACCCAAACGAAGGTTGAACCCACTTTCAGGAAAAATTTCGATAGCAAAAATCATATGTCGAAACGCATTGTCTATAAGACCTATATTTTCTGAAGTAACCTGCCCTTCCAAATCTATTTCATCTCGGTTGGGATTGGCAAAAGCGATATTCCATCGTTGCATATTTTCCAAAGTAAAATGCCAACGAATAGGAATATTTTCCAGTGTCTGTGAAATTCCGAAAATAAGCTCAAAAGGTAATTTTTCGTACGTATTTTCGTAAGGCGTAATTTGAGTACCTACATTTCTGGCAACACCTGTAATATGTAAATCCCAGTCTTCATAAACATACATTACCCCAATGTCTGCTGCTACTCCAAAAGATGTATACTGCTCTAACTTTGAAGAAATAAGCTTCAGATTTGCGCCAATATGAAAGTTAGTGAATGCCACATTTCTCGCATGGCCTACGGAAAGGGCAATTTCGCCACCACTAAAACTATCGGTTGCATTTCCGTTTTCATCGTAGCCGTCAAAATTTCCGTAATTAATGTATGTAACACCTGTATGCAACACCTGTGTGCGTCTGTCCCATAAATAAGCGTAGGTAGCAGTACCGTAGTTTACATCGCCAATATAGTTTGCGTAATTAAGCGCTAACTGATTGTCCATGGCAGGATTGATCGCTGCCGGATTATACAATCCCTGTGTTGGATCGTAATCGTAATTGGTAATATTTTTTCCTCCTAAAGCCGCTTGTCTTGTAGAAGCAACCAAATCTAAAAACTGGTAGGTTGCACGTCCTCCTATTTGCGAAACAGCGGGTAGCGCCATTACAATAGTGAGAAGCAATAAAACCTTTTTTAGCATGGGCGTGAGATTGTGTTTCCTAAAGGAGTTAACGACTGCAATAATAATTTATTTTTGCGGGACTCACTAATTATGAAATCTGATTTTGTTTTTTCAGAATTATAGGGTCTTTGCGTTCTTCACTTTTTGTTTGGTTAAAGCGAGGTCTAATACTTCGCTCATCTCTTTAACATAATGAAAAGTCAATCCTTTTAAATACTCAGGTTTTATTTCTTCAATATCACGCCTGTTATCTTCGCACAATAAAATTTCCTTGATTCTTGCGCGTTTGGCTGCTAGAATTTTTTCTTTGATTCCGCCAACGGGCAATACTTTACCACGTAGTGTAATTTCACCTGTCATGGCAATGCTTTTCTTCACTTTGCGTTGGGTGAATAAAGAAACTAAAGACGTTAACATAGTAATCCCTGCGCTTGGTCCATCTTTTGGCGTAGCTCCTTCCGGAACATGGATATGGATGTTATATTTTTCAAAAATATCTGGTGAAAGTCCCAGTTTCTCTGCATTAGATTTAATGTATTCCAATGCAATCGTAGCAGATTCTTTCATCACTTTTCCCAGATTCCCAGTCATGGTAAGCGTCCCTTTTCCTTTGGAAAGTATAGATTCAATAAAAAGAATATCACCTCCCACTCGAGTCCATGCCAAGCCAGTAACAACTCCTGCTACATCATTATTTTCATATTTATTGCGTTCCATTTTAGGAGCACGTAATGCTTCTATAATAGTTTCATTAGTCACTTTCTTGGTGTATTTTTCATCCATCGCAATATGCATTGCGGCGTGGCGTACCATTTTGGCAATTTGCTTTTCTAGCCCTCTTACACCACTTTCACGGGTGTAACCTTCTACAATTTTTTCCAATTGTGGTTTTGCAATCTGTAGGTCTTTGCTGGATAAACCGTGCTCTTTTAATTGCTTCGGAAGTAAATGTTTCTTTGCAATCTCAACCTTTTCTTCAATTGTATAACCGGTAACGTTAATGATTTCCATTCTGTCAAGTAACGCAGGCTGAATGCTTCCCAAACTATTTGAGGTCGCAATAAACATTACCTTAGATAGGTCGTATCCCAACTCCAAGAAATTATCGTAAAATGCGCTATTCTGTTCTGGATCTAACACTTCCAGCATAGCCGAAGAAGGATCTCCCTGACTTCCAATGGAAAGTTTGTCAATTTCGTCTAATACAAAAACAGGATTGCTGGTTCCTGCTTTTTTCAAGCTCTTAATAATACGCCCTGGCATCGCACCAATGTAGGTTTTACGATGTCCACGGATTTCTGCTTCGTCACGTAACCCTCCTAAGGACATACGCACATATTCCCTTCCCAATGCTTCAGCTATGGACTTTCCAAGAGATGTTTTTCCTACTCCGGGAGGTCCGTAAAGGCACAGGATGGGCGATTTCATATCATTCCGAAGTTTAAGCACAGCTAGATATTCAATAATACGTTGCTTTACATCATCCAATCCGTAATGATCGCGATCTAATATTTTCTTTGCTCTTTTAAGATCGAATTTATCTTTACTGAATTTATCCCAGGGTAAATCTAATAATAGATCGAGGTAATTTTTCTGTATGCTAAATTCCGCCACCTGCGGATTCATACGCTGCAACTTGGTCAATTCTTTATCGAAATGCTTTTGAATTTCCTTTTTCCATTTTTTGGATTTAGAACGGGCACGCATTTCTTCAATTTCGGCTTCGTTGCTGTTCCCGCCCAGCTCTTGTTGGATGGTTTTCATCTGTTGGTTCAGGAAATACTCACGTTGTTGTTGGCTTATATCGCTTTCAACTTTTGACTGAATATCGTTACGAAGTGACAATTTTTGTAACTCCACGTTCATATAGCGAAGTGTTTCTAAAGCACGCTCCTTCAAGTCATTTATCTCCAATAATTTCTGTTTTTCTTCAACTGAGATATTCAGATTAGAAGACACAAAATTGATTAAAAAAGAGGAGCTTTCAATATTTTTAATAGCAAAAGCAGCTTCCGAAGGGATGTTTGGGCTGTCCTTGATGATGGTAAGCGCCAACTCTTTAATAGAACTTATGATTTCCTGAAATTCAGCATTTTCCTTGGCTGGACGCGCTTCGGCTACTTCACGGATGGTAGCCGTCATATAAGGATCTGTGGTCATTACTTCCGCCACTTCAAAACGCTTTTTACCTTGAATAATTACGGTGGTATTACCATCGGGCATTTTTAATACCCGTAAAATTTGCGCGACGGTACCAATGGAATTAATATCTTTTGGACCCGGGTTTTCTTTGGATTCGTCTATTTGAGAAACTACACCAATTACTTTTCCTTTTTTATTCGTTTCGTTAATAAGTTTGATAGACTTGTCGCGTCCTGCTGTGATTGGAATTACTACTCCAGGGAACAATACTGTATTACGAAGTGGTAATATTGGGAGTGTTGTAGGGAGTTCTTCTTTGTTCATTGCATCTTCATCTTCGGTAGTCATAAGCGGAATAAGATCTGCTTCGTCTTTTAAATCTTGAAGTGACAACTTGTCGAGGGATATTAATTTAGATTTCGCCATATATATGTTTACGACATTCTGTCACCAAAGGTTTTGGCTTCAGGATGTATTTAATGTTTGCTTTGTATACAGTTATAACTGAAACCGCGCTATGTAGCTATTTCAGTAAACTTTCAGGATAAATAATTCAATAGTTATGCCATGTGTATAATAATTTCAGCACATGTGTAACAATTTAAAAGCAATATGAAATTTTTGTTGACCCTGGCCCTGAAGGGAGCAAAAATTTTAGAAACTTTATAATTTAGAAAAATTCCAATCTTTAGCCTTGTGGTAAAAGGCAAATTCGGCTTTAAAAGTTATAAGTCGATTTTCAAAATAATTTCAGCACATGTGTAACAATTTAAAAGCAATATGAAATTTTTGTTGACCCCGGCCCTGAAGGGAGCAAAAATTTTAGAAACTTTATAATTTAGAAAAATTCCAATCTTTAGCGTTGTGGTAAAAGGCATATTCGGCTTTAAAAGTTATAAGTCGATTTTCAAAATAATTTCAGCACATGTGTAACAATTTAAAAGCAATATGAAATTTTTGTTGACCCCGGCCCTGAAGGGAGCAAAAATTTTAGAAACTTTATAATTTAGAAAAATTTCAATTTTTAGCGTTGTGGTAAAAGGCATATTCGGCTTTAAAAGTTATAAGTCGATTTTCAAAATAATTTCAGCACATGTGTAACAATTTAAAAGCAACTGTATCTTTACTATAAATCATAGAGATTTTTGGCACTAATCCACCAGGACATATCAACCGTACTCCTACTTTGCAAAAAGGGAAATCAGCTCGCGCAATTAGAGGTGTACAATCGCTATCATAAAGCGATGTATAATGTGGCATTGCGTATTGTTAAAGACACCGCATTGGCAGAGGACTGTATGCAGGAAGGATTTATTTCAGCCTTTGAGAAACTGGACACTTTTAAAGCTGAGGCCTCATTTGGTGTCTGGTTAAGACGAATTGTAGTAAATAAGAGTATTGCAAATTATCATAAAAGTAAAAAGTACATAACAATTTCAGAAACATCCGAAGCAATTTTAGAAGCCGAAGAAGTTGAGGAAGGAATGTGTGAAGATGATTTTACAAAGTTGAAAGCTACACAGGTTTTAAACTGTATGAAGGAAATACACAAGAGTTATAATCAGATTTTAACCCTTCATTTTATTGAAGGATACGATTATGATGAAATTTGTGAGATTTTAAATATTTCAAATGCCAATTGCCGAACCCTCATCTCTCGCGCCAAAGAAAGTTTACGAAAAAAAATGACAGTTTTAAGATGAAAGAACAAGATAACATCACACACCTATTTAAACGCCTTGAAGGAAGTTTTGATGTACACGAAACACCACAAGACCATCAAAAACGTTTTTTACAGAAGCTGCACCAACCGCAAAGCAAACCTAAGAGATTAAACTTTTGGAGGTTGGGTGGTATTGCTGCAGCCATCACCTTACTGGTTATTTTGGGTGGCAAATTTTTTGCTCCACAGCAGCTTCAAGAAGCAGATTTAGCAAGTGTTTCTTCAGAAATGGAACAAACACAGTCCTTTTTCACCACAACCATCAATGCGGAAATAGCTGCTCTAAAAAAATTCGATGCTCCGGAAAACAATAAACTTATTCAAGATGCCCTCTTACAAGTTGATAAACTGGAAAAAGACTATCAAACCCTTAAAAAGGATTTAGTCGAAAGTGGAAATAATAAACAAGTTATTCATGCTATGATTACCAACTTTCAGAATAGGATTACCGTTTTGGAGCAAGTTTCGAAAACTATAGAAACAATTAAAACACTTAAAAACACTACAGATGAAACATATTTATAAGATCCTTTTTCTAATTGTACTATTGCCGCTTTCAGTAGTAGCGAATGACGGAACATTTAAAGGAAAACACACCAAAGAGAAAAAAATTCACAAAGAATACACTGTAAATGCAAATGCAGGTCTAAAGATTGATAACAGTTATGGTAGCGTAAACATTGTTACCTGGAATGAAAACAGAACTGTTATTGATGTGATCATAAAAACCAATGGTGACAACGAAGAAAAGGTTTTAGAAAAGCTAAAAGAAATTGAGGTAGAGTTTACTGCAAATGGCGCTAAGGTTAGCGCCATAACTAGCTTTGGCTCTAAAAAAAGCAGTTGGAGTAGTTGGTGGGGAAAAGGGAACAACAACGTTTCGGTAGAGGTAAATTATATTATTAAACTGCCTGTTACTAATAGTGTGGATATTACCAATGACTATGGCGCTATTAGTATCGACAGCTTGAAGGGAAACGCATCGATTAATTGTGATTACGGACAGTTAATTATTGGCGAATTGATGGCAGAAAACAATGACCTTAACTTCGATTATACTAAAAACTCCACAATTCAATACATGAAAAGTGGTAAAATAAATGCCGATTATTCGGGATTCCTGTTGCAAAAAGCAGAAAGTCTTCAGGTGAATGCAGATTATTCCACTTCAGAAATTGGCGAAGTTAATGACCTCAACTACAATAACGACCATGGGAAAATAACTATAGAAAAGGTGGGTAAATTAATTGGACGGGGAGATTATATTCAGCACAACATAGGCAGCGTTTCTAAGAGTTTGAATATACATACAGATTATGGTGGTGTAAACGTAGAAACCCTTTTGGCTAGTTGTAAGGAGATATTTATTAATGCCGAATACGCAAGAATTTCCCTTGGACTTTCTCAGGGATTAAGCTTTAATTTTAAACTAAATCTTGAGTATAGCAGCTTAAAAGGTGAAGAAAATTTTCAATATTCTGAAAAATCAGAAGATAATTCCTCAAAACTGTATCTTGGTCACTTCGGATCAAAAAACAGTGGCAATACCCTTAACATTAACTCCAATTATGGAGGTGTAACTTTCACTAAAATATAACAACAAACACTCAAACTATCATGAAAAACACAGGTAAATTAATAATTATGATTGGGCTTACTTTTTTAGGAACCATTAGTGCTCATGCCCAATGGGGAAAAAATCAGGTAAAAGGAAGCGGAACTATTACCACAACAAAAGTAACCACAGCAGCTTATGATGAAATTTCCGTTATAGGTTCTTTAACTGCGGAACTGGTTTCTGGAAATGAAGGTGATATACGTATAAAAGCAGACGACAACCTTCACGAATATGTGGAAGTGGAGAGTAATAACGGGAAGCTAGTGATTAAAATAAAGAAAGGAGTTTCCTATTCTTCAAGACACGACATTACTGTAACAGTGCCAATTGCTGAAATTTCCACCATCTCATTAACAGGTAGTGGCGACATAGTAGGAAAAACACCTGTAAAAGGAAATGCGCTTACTATAAATATAACAGGAAGCGGAGATGTAATTTTAGAGACTGAAGCCACTGGAATAGACGCCAAAGTAACTGGAAGTGGGGATATGAAACTTTCTGGAAAAGTTGAAAACCTAGAAGTAAAAGTAACTGGTAGTGGCGATTTTGAAGGCTATAACTTAGATGCTGCCAACGTAGAAGTCTATGTTTCGGGATCTGGAGATGCACAAGTTACAGCCAACGCGACAATTAAAGCCCGTGTAAACGGTTCTGGAGATATTAGATACAAGGGAAACCCTGCTACAAGCGATAAGAAAGTCATGGGCTCTGGCAGTGTGAAAGCACAGTAGCTGTTTAGGTTTAACAGTTAATTAGAAAAACCTCAAATCTGTTTCTAAATAACAGGGTTGAGGTTTTTTTAGTTTCATACGTTATCTAGTGTCCCCATGAAACAACTAGAATCCAATGATTATCTATAAAAGGTATCAGTTAAAATTCATATCTTTAAAGTATATCATAATAAGCTCATATGGAATTGAGTATGGGCCTTTAAAAATTGATTTCATGAATAAACCTCCTAAATCTTTTTGGATAATTGCTGTTTTAGCATTTCTATGGAATGTCATTGGCGTGTATCTTGGCACCTACCAATTGGACATCATACAAGAATCTGTATCTGAACAGGAATTTGCAATAATGGAGTCCTTACCTTCATGGTATGTCATGGTATTTGTAATTGCTTTAATTACGGAGGTTATAGGATGTTTTTTGCTGCTAATTAGGAAAAAACTCTCAATTCTGTTTTTTGCTATATCGCTTATCACAGCATTATTTATAGAGCTATACTGGTTGCTGGCGACAGATATCACAAAAGTATCTATTTCCCTAGCTATAGGTATGCCAACTATTGTAATTGGGATTGCTATTTTTCTTTATTTATATAGTAAAGTAGCTTCAAAAAAAGGATGGTTACAATAAATGGGATTATATAAATAGTAAATGGTTGAAACAATAATCACAACTTCAAATACCTTCCACTAAAAAATTAGCTGTTTTAGACAAATCGCAAGGCTTTTAAAGCCACTTCTTGCGTTTGAAGTACCAAAGCAATCCGAAAAAAACAGTGATCATGGCTCCCCAAAGATAGAAATAACCGTATTTCATCTGTAGTTCAGGAATATATTCAAAGTTCATTCCGTAGATACCAGCCATAAAGGTTAGCGGGATAAAAATAGAAGCCATAATAGTTAACACTTTCATTACCTCGTTCATCTTGTTGCTAATGGTTGTCATATACATATCCATTAAGCCCCAGATCATTTCTCGGTAAATATCTACACTTTCAGAAACCTGAATGATATGATCATACAAATCGCGTATGTAGTTTTGGGTTCTAGATTCAATTAAAGGAGTATCGGTTTTTTCTAATCTATTAATTACTTCTCGCAGTGGAACTACGGCTCTTCTTATTCGAAGGATTTCTTTTTTCAGTATTTGAATATCTTGTGTAATGTCGTCTTCTACTTTATCTTCAAAAAGCTGGTCTTCTATGTACTCAATCTTTCCGCTTAAGGTTTCAATAACACTAAAATAGTTATCTACAATCGCATCCAATAAAGCAAACATTAAATAATCTGCACCCGCATTTCGGATTCGTCCCTTTGCATTTTCCAACCTGTCACGTAGGCTATCCCATACGTCACCATCTGCCTCTTGGAAAGTAGTTACATAATCTTTTCCCACTACCATACTCACATGCTCACTAACAAAATCCCCATCATCTGTATAATGCAACATTTTAAAAACAATAAACAAATATTCTTCATATTCGTCCATTTTAGGACGTTGGTTGGTGGTAACTATATCTTCTTGAATTAAAGGATGCAAGTTGTAATACTCCCCTAAACGCTCTATTTCCTTAGTATTGTTAAGTCCGTTTATATTAATCCACGTAATATGTTCTGAAGTTTCAAAACCAAAGGCATCGTCAATATTTTCAGAATCTGTGCGATTGTAATGTTCTTTGGAATAATCTATAATCTCTACCTTGGTAGCTACATTTGCTTTTTTTCCTGTATACGTTACTGTTCCTGGTGCTTCATTATGAATTACAGGTCGTTTTATGGTTGGTATTTTTAATCTTTTTCTCTTTTTTCTGGCAGCCATAGTTTACAATTGAGATTTAAAGATAGGAAAACTAAACTATTTTTATATTTTTAAATCCTAATGCCATCACAATATATTTACAGTCTTTTATGCTGAAAAAACCATTTCCGTTCGATCCTTTACTCAAACATCATCTACTGGTAGCTTTAGGACTTGCGGTGTGGATTTTTTTGTTCCTCGCACTTACTGAACCCCTTGATATAAACGAATTAGACAGTACCGAAAAACTAATTTACTTGCCACTTTATGGTTTCGCTGGTGCTATTGCCTATTTACTCATTTTACCTTTGCAAAATTATCTATATGGTAAAAATAAAAACCAGTGGATGCTTTGGAACGAAATAGTTTTTTTTCTATTAATGACGCTCTTTGGTTTATTATTATCCCGTGCAATTTATCTATATATAATTGTTCCTGGTGTGCAAAATCCGTACTCGTTATATTACTTTACTACTTCCCTATACCTTCCTGCCATTGCAACTATCCTCCCTATATTGGCAATTGGCCGCTGGGCAGCAGGACGTTATTTTGAAAAAAAATTGGAAGATCAAAAAATTGAAATTGAAGGAGAGGGCACCTATGAAGGATTAAAGATTCAATTAAACGACCTTATAAGTATAAAAGCAGACGACAATTATATTGAAGTTTCATTTTTAAACAATGGCGAACTTAAAAAACAATTAATCCGAAACAAACTCTCTAAGGTTGAAACTAAAATTCCAGATTTACTAAGAACGCATAGATCGTATTTAATAAACCCTCATCATTTTCAACAATTTAAAATGCACTCGGGAAAATTAAATCTTGTTTTAGCTGCTGAGATTTTCGTTCCCGTTTCAAAAACATATGCAGCAAATGTGAAAGATGAATTGGGGAATTAGGTAATTGGTTAATTGGTTAATTGGTTAATTGGTTAATTGGTTAATTGGTTAATTGGTTAATTAATATATTGTTTTTTCTGCCACAGCTTCTGAAAACTGCCACTACATATTGAAATCTTCTTAAAATTTAACCCCATTAGTTTATGTACTCACCATACCTGCTCATTACACATTAAAACTTCACCACAAGGAGTCGTCATTTCACCCCAAAGCACTTTATATATTAGACTTTCGCGTTTTCTCGCTCTATGTTTGTAACATCAAAAAATCATAACCGCCGAAGCATTCGGAACTAAAACAAAACTTATGAAAACGCTATTTACATTTCTAATCGCCACTTTATTTATAACCTTCTCATTCGCGCAAGTAGAAACTTGCGACTGTAAAACAGATCTTGACTTTTTAGTTAAGAAAATGAAGAGAATGCCTTCTTATAAAGAACAAGTGAGAAACCAAAAAGAAGTTGCCTTTGATGCGCTATACTCTGAGTTAGCATCAAAAATGGACAAAAACCTACCCATTGAAACTTGTTATATACTGCTTAGCCAGCAAATGGATTTTGTAAAAGATTACCACGCCTACGTAAAATTAAATGAAGGATTTGTAAAAAAAGATGCTGCTGAAACTAAACAAGAAATAGAAAATTTTAAAAATTCAACTCGCTTCAAAGAACATCCACGTACAAAAGAAGCTATTGCTGACTTAAAAAAAATGTTATCTCAAAAACCTGCAGAAAGTTTTGAAGGGATATACCAGCAAGAAGAAGATTATTTAATAGGCATATACAAAAATGAAAACACGAATACGTATGATGGCATTGTACTAGAAAGCAAAAATCCACTTTGGGAGGCTGGGCAAATTAAATTTTCAGCTACAAAGAACATATATGGAAATTATGATTTATACTACTATGATAGTGAGACCTACAGACCCTATTACGCAAAGAATATGCAATTTGAAAATATGCGGCTTTGGAGTTTCAAAAAAGATGAAAATAAAGACAACTTCGAATTTATAGAGAATGATACTATTAATTGGGATTTTAAAATACTGCAAGGAGGATCTCAATATATTCGAATGAAAACTTTTTCAGGAAGCACAAGTAATAGAAAGGCCCAGAAAAGTTTCTTATCAGAAATAGAAAATACATTAACAGCTGGCAACCTTATTTTGGATTTGAGAAGTAACGGTGGTGGTAGTTATGAAGTTTCAGATCCATTTTTAAAGCTTTTTGAGGAGAAGGAAGTAAAAGTTTATGTAATTACCAATCAATTTACAGGAAGTAATGCAGAACAATTTACAGTAAAAGTACTTGAGCTGGACGGCACAGTACATTTAGGACAAACTACCAGAGGTATTATTGCCTATGGAAGTGATAAGGAAGCCCCTACTTCACCTTCAGGATATTTTACGTTTCGTACAACCGATATGAATTTCCATGATCCATTTTTTAACTACGAAGGCAAAGGAGTTGTTCCTACCATAAAGCTTGAATTTGATCAAGATTGGATGGAACAAACACTAGAAATAATAACTAATTGTAAATAAGCCCGCTAACAACTGGTAATCACTTAATTTTTTTTTATGAAGAAACTACTCATACTTTCCATCTTCTGTATCCTTTGCACCTCTTGTAAACTAGGAAGATTTGTGTACTACAACTATGCAAACATTACAGACCATAAGATTTTCCCAAGCCGTACCATCGCAAAACCTGAAAATGCCTTTACATTTCAAAACACTTCAAAGCCGTTTATTCAGGATTCACTAACGATTACTTCGGAAGGAGTGAAAACAAAAATTACGTTTGAAGATTACTTATGCTCCAATAAAACTGTAGCCTATTTGGTGATACAAAACGATAGTATTCTTTATGAAAATTACTTTAACAACTATGAAGAAAGTTCCATTGTAAATTCGTTTTCTATGGCAAAAAGTATTCTTTCAATCCTAGTGGGTATTGCTATAGATGAAGGCATCATAAAGTCTATTGATGAACCTGTAACTAACTATTTAAAAGATGTAGAAGATGAAAAATTTAAAAATGTTACTATCGAACATCTCTTAAATATGACCTCAGGAATAGATTTCAACGAAAGTTACACCAACCCTTTTGGTGATGCAGCTACGTTTTACTACGGAACAAATTTGCACAAAGCAGTGAATAAAATGAAGATAAAACACGAACCAGGAACACGCTTTACATATAGTAGTGGAGATAGTCAAGTTTTAGGAATGGTTTTAACTGCAGCATTAAAAGATGTCACAATTTCAGAATATTTAGAAGTTAAAATATGGAAACCGTTAGGGATGGAATATGATGCTACCTGGAGTTTGGATCGTAAAAATGATGGTATAGAGAAAACATTTTGCTGCCTGAATGCCAGGGCTAGAGATTTTGCCAAAATTGGGAGACTGTACCTCAACAAAGGAAACTGGAATGGTACACAACTAGTTTCAAAAAAATGGGTAGAAAATTCTACAAAAATCGATACTACAGGTGGAAAGGTAGGATACTACCAGCATCAATGGTGGATTAACCAAAAAGACAACTCCTTTGAAGCTGAAGGAATCTTAGGCCAACATATCTACGTAAACCCCGAAAAAAATGCGATTATTGTAAGACTAGGAGAAAAAGTGGGAAGGACAGGAAGCTGGACAGCCGTTGCTCAAGGAATTGCTGCCAAACTTTAAAGTAGAAAAACGAAATTAGGAATCGGAAATGATTCTACTTTCGTTTTTCTTATTTCTTTACTCATTTCTATCAAACTTATGTCGCGACTGTAATGTTTTCTCAACATCTCTAATATGAAATCCTTTAGCCTGTAATAGCACCATAAAGTGAAACATAAGATCTGCACTTTCATTTAAAAAAGCCAAATCGTTGTCGTCTTTAGCTTCAATAACAACTTCTACGGCTTCTTCCCCTACTTTTTGGGCAATCTTATTCATTCCTTTTTTGAAGAGCTGTGCAACATAACTTTTCTCCTGTTCGCCATCGTTTCTACGATCTTCTATCACATTCTCTAAATACGAAAGAAATCCGAAATTGGATACGTTTTTCTCACCCCAGCAGGTATCGGTTCCTTTATGGCAGGCTGGTCCTTCAGGATTTACTTGTATTAACAAGGTATCATTGTCACAATCTACTTTTATAGAAACCAAATTCAAGTAATTTCCAGTTTCTTCGCCTTTTGTCCAAAGTCTCTTTTTACTTCGGCTATAGAAGGTTACTTTTCCTGTTTTTTCAGTTTTTTCCAGGGATTTTTCATTCATAAAGCCTAACATGAGCACTTTTTTGGTCAAGTTATCCTGAATAATTGCTGGCACTAAATTGTCTGAGTATTTATTAAAATCTACGGTCATATTATTATTATTTTCCTTGAGTGGACATTATGGGTGTATTTCCCAATTATTAATATTATAAAATTCTTCCTCGTCGCTTTCTTATTTTTACAATCGTCACGTAACATTCGTAACATGCAGTTGTTATATCCTAACAGGAATTCCCTGCTCTTTTAAGTCTTTTTTCAATACTGAAATCTCTATTTCTTTAAAATGAAATACACTTGCTGCCAATGCGGCATCTGCTTTCCCAATTGTAAAGGTATCTGAAAAATGTTGAATATTTCCCGCTCCTCCCGAAGCGATAATTGGAATATTCACCAATTCTGAAAGTTTTGCCAAGGCTTCATTGGCAAAACCATCTTTGGTACCATCGTTATCCATAGAAGTGAACAGTATTTCTCCAGCTCCTCGCGCTGCAACTTCTTTGACCCAATCAAATAAATTGAGTTGTGTAGCTACTTTTCCTCCTACTAAATGCACCATCCATTCGCCCTCTATTTTTTTGGCATCAATTGCTACGACAATGCATTGGCTACCAAATTTAGCCACCAAATCATTAATTAGTTGTGGGTTTTTTACTGCCGAGGAATTTATCGAAACCTTATCGGCTCCATTGTTCAGCAAGACGGCTACATCTTCAATACTAGAAATTCCACCACCTACCGTAAAAGGAATATTAATGGCTTCGGCTACATTCAACACTAATTCTGCAAGCGTTTTACGCTTTTCTTCGGTTGCCGAAATATCCAAAAACACCAATTCATCGGCTCCGTTTTCAGAATACAAAGTAGCTAGTTCCACAGGATCTCCGGCATCCCTTAAATTTACAAAGTTGATACCTTTTACGGTTCTTCCGTTTTTAATATCTAAGCAGGGTATGATTCTTTTTGTTAACAATTGATAAAGTAATTAAGTTTATTATTGATTTCTTCTCTGTGAATCTTTGTGTTTTCCTCCGAGTATCTCAGCGTAATAGTATACGGAGCTTCGCAGAGGAGCACAGAGTTACACGGAGGCATTCATTATATATTTTTCCAGTTGTTTCAAGCTAATTCTATTCTCATAGATAGCTTTCCCAATAATAGTTCCTTCGCAGCCAATTTCGGCTAATTTTGGCAATTCATCAAAGCTGGAGATTCCTCCAGAAGCGATAAGCTTTATTTCTCTTCCACCTTTTTTGCTTCTAGAACAATTTTTTAAAATCTTTCGGTACAAATCAAAGGCTGGCCCTTGCAACATGCCGTCTTTACTAATATCCGTACATATTACATATTCAATTCCTTTTTTTTGATAGGCTTGAATAAACGGAATTAACTCCTCCTCACTTTCTTCCTGCCAACCACTTACGGCTATTTTTTCATCCAATGCGTCGGCTCCTAAAATAATTTTATTGGAGCCATATTTTTCTATCCAATGTTTGAAAGTTTCCGGATTTTTTACTGCAATACTTCCTCCTGTGATTTGGTTTGCGCCGCTTTCAAAGGCAACTCTAAGATCATCATCGGTTTTTAATCCGCCACCAAAATCAATTTTTAGTGTCGTTTGGGAAGCTATTTGGTCTAAAACCTTATGATTCACAATATGCTTGCTTTTTGCACCATCCAGATCTACTAAATGTAAATATTGAATTCCGTGTGCTTCAAATTCTTTCGCTACTTCCAGCGGGTGTTCGTTATATATTTTTTTTGTGGCATAATCACCTTTACTTAGGCGAACACACTTTCCTTCTATTATGTCTATGGCTGGTATTAGCTTCAAAATTTTAGATGTTAGAGATTAGATTTCAGATTTGAAAAAATTCATGAGAATAGACGCTCCAGTCTTACTACTCTTTTCAGGATGAAACTGGACTCCAAAAAAATTATTTTTTTGTAAGGCTGCGGAATAGTCTATCCCGTATTCGGTAGTAGCTATCGTATCAAAACATACAGGTGCATAATAGCTATGTACCATGTAAATATATTCAGCTTCTGAAATAGTATTAAAAAGATTCCCTTTTAAGTTTGTAATAGTGTTCCAACCTATTTGAGGCACTTTGTTAGCTGCAGAAAATTTTACAACATCCACATCAAAAATTCCTAGTCCTTTTGTATTCCCTTCTTCAGATAAATTACACATCAACTGCATTCCCAAGCAAATACCCAAAACAGGTTGTCTAAGCGTTGGAATAACCGTATCCAAACCAGATTCCCGAAGTTTCTCCATCGCGCTACTCGCTTCACCTACACCTGGAAAAATTACATAATCTGCACTGCGAATTTCAACTTCATCATTGCTTAACACACCTTCAAAACCCAATCTCTTTAGCGCAAATTGAATGCTTTTTATATTACCAGCTCCGTAATTTATTATCACAATTTTCATATTTTTCATATTTTTCATATTTCTTTTTATGCGTCCCTCGAACCTCGTTAATCGTAAATCGTAATTTTACAGTACTCCTTTAGTTGAAGGCAAAATCATTTTTTCAGCATCGCGTTTTACAGCTACTTTGATTGCTTTGGCGAATGCTTTAAAAATGGCTTCAATTTTATGATGCTCATTGGTACCTTCAGCTTTAATGTTTAGGTTCGCTTTGGCTCCATCTGTAAAACTTTTAAAGAAGTGGTAAAACATTTCCGTAGGCATTTTACCTATCATTTCACGGTTGAAATCGGCATCCCAAACCAACCAGTTTCTTCCCCCAAAATCAATAGCCACTTGTGCTAGACAATCGTCCATGGGAAGACAAAAACCATAGCGTTCTATCCCCAATTTATTTCCTAGTGCCTTGGCAAATACTTCGCCCAAAGCAATGGCTGTATCTTCAATAGTGTGGTGTTCATCTACTTCTAGATCTCCTTTCACAAGTATCTCCAAATCCATTTGCCCATGACGTGCAATTTGATCCAGCATGTGGTCAAAAAATGCAATCCCAGTGTCTATTTTACTTTTGCCAGTTCCGTCAAGGTTTAAGTTGATTAATATATCAGTCTCGTTCGTTTTTCTTTCAATAGAAGCTGTTCTTTCTTTTAGTTTTAAGAATTCGTAAATTTTTTCCCAATCGTTGGTTTCTATGGCGATGAAATTGTCTAAAGTATCGCGTTTCACGGTAATTTCGGCAGTGCCCAAATTGGTTTCATCATTAATAAAAATTCCTTTTGAACCCAAATTTTTAGCCAATTCCATATCCGTTAACCGATCTCCTATGACGAAGGAGTTTTTTAAATCGTATGCTTCCGTAAAAAATTCGGTAAGTAATCCTGTTCCCGGCTTACGAGTATTCGCATTTTCGTGGGGAAAAGTTCTGTCTAAAAAAATCTTATCAAACACTACTCCTTCATTCTCGAACGATTTCAGAATAAAATTATGTACGGGCCAAAAGGTTTCTTCAGGAAATACATCGGTTCCCAGTCCGTCTTGGTTGGTAATCATCACCAACTCAAAGTCTAATTCTTTTGCAATTTTCCCCAAATAAGTAAAGGCCTTCGGATAGAAAATCATTTTTTCAAAGGCATCAATTTGTTCGTTTACCGTTTCTTTGATAATAGTGCCGTCACGGTCTATAAAAAGTACTTTTTTCCTTTTAGCCTCCACAGGCGAAATTTGTTTATTAGCTTCTTCCATATCTCAACTTTAGTTTTTCGTATTTCCAATTTGTTTTAGTACTTCGATTAGCTTTTTATTTTCCAACGTAGTACCCACAGTAAACCTCAATGTGTTTTCACATAAGGGTTGACTACTTCGGTTTCTTATTACGATACCTTGCTTCAGTAACTGCTTATATCTTTTTGTTGCATCGTCCACTTTTACGAGGATGAAATTTGCTTCGGAAGGATATATTTTTTCAATAAAATCCACAGCATACATAGCTTTAGATAAGATATTCTTTTCCTCAATTATTAAATCAATTTCATTTTTAACTTCTGAAATATTATCTAGTCTTTCTATAGCTTTTTGTTGGGTTAATTCATTTACATTATAAGGTGGTTTAATTTTCTTTAGTACTGAAATGATTTCTGCCGAAGCATAACAAACCCCTAACCTAATTCCTGCCATTCCGTAAGCTTTGGAAAGTGTTTGAGTAATTACCAAATTAGGATAAGCAGAAAGTTTTATTAGCCAGCTTTCGCTTTCAGCAAAATCTATATAAGCTTCGTCTATAACAACCAAGCCATTAAAGTGTTCTAATAATTCTGAAATAGCTGCCACCTTAAAA
Organism: uncultured Flavobacteriaceae bacterium; assembly: GCA_963799365.1. Classification (GTDB taxonomy): domain Bacteria; phylum Bacteroidota; class Bacteroidia; order Flavobacteriales; family Flavobacteriaceae; genus Marinirhabdus. The sequence goes on along the minus strand of CAWCWV010000015.1, from coordinate 54,616 downwards.
ACATTCCCTGTAGGATTGTTTGGCGAACAGATAAACAACAATTTGGAGTTTGCATCCTGTTGTTTTAGAATTTCTGAAATATTTAATTCAAAATCGGCTGTGAGCAAAATTTCTCTGTTTTCCACTGCGTTAATTCCAGCAAGTACTTTATACATCCCATAGGTAGGCGGAAGCGTAATCACATTGTCAATTCTGGGTTCGCAAAAAGCTCTAAACAATAAATCCAACACCTCATCACTGCCATTTCCTAATAAAATCTGCTCTGTTTTAAGCTCTTTTTGTGCTGCCAATATTACCTTTACGTTTCGTTGTTGTGGATCTGGATAACGGTTTACGCCATTTTCAAACGGATTTTCATTGGCGTCCAGAAAAATCATTTCTTGATCAAATTCAGTAAACTCATCTCGGGCACTGCTATAACTTTCCAGCTTGCTCACATTGGGACGAATTAGTTTTTTTAGGTTGAAAGTAGGTTTCATAATTTAATTTTATTGAGAGGAAACATCCCCCTACCCCCCTTCAAAGGGGGAGTCCAAGTTATTTATCTATATAAATTGAATTTAATCTTAAGGTAACCGCATTTTTATGTGCCTGAAGGCCCTCAGCTTCTGCCATATACTCAATAGACGGGCCAATACGCTGAATACCTGTTGAAGAGATCTTCTGAAATGTAATACTCTTTAAAAAACTATCCAGATTCACTCCTGAATATTGTTTTGCATACCCGTTCGTTGGCAATGTATGATTGGTTCCGGAAGCATAATCTCCTGCACTTTCTGGGGTGTAACTGCCTATAAAAACCGAACCGGCATTTTCGACTTTATCTATAAAATAGTCTTCGTTTTTGGAAACTACAATAAAATGCTCTGGTGCGTATTGATTAATTAGTTCCAAAGCTATTTCATTTGTTGAAATTAAAATCAGTTTAGAATTTTCGATGGCTTTTTTAGCGATCTCTTTTCGGGGTAGCACCTCTATTTGGTTTTCAATTTCAACTTTTACATGATCCAACAATGCTTCAGAAGTTGACACCAATATCACCTGGCTATCGGCTCCATGTTCTGCCTGACTTAATAAATCTGAGGCTACAAAAGCTGCATTGGCGGTTTCATCTGCAAAAACCAATAGTTCACTAGGGCCCGCGGGCATATCAATGGCTACACCGTATTTAGTGGCTACTTGTTTTGCGACTGTGACAAACTGATTGCCTGGACCAAATATTTTATATACTTGTGGAATAGTTTCAGTACCAAATGTCATTCCCGCAATAGCTTGTATGCCTCCAACTTTATAAATTTTTGTAACGCCACACAATTTTGCAGTGTAAAGAATTGCTGGATTAATTTCACCATTTTTATCTGGTGGTGTACAAAGTATAATCTCTTTACATCCTGCAAGTGTTGCGGGAACAGCCAACATTAATATGGTTGAAAACAAAGGTGCTGTTCCTCCAGGAATGTATAAACCAACTTTCTGAATAGCTCGTTTTTCCTGCCAACAGTGTACACCTGGCATTGTTTCTACTTTAATAATATCAGTTTTTTGAGCGCTATGAAATGTTGTAATATTTTTTTTGGCAAGCTGAATGGCTTCTTTCAATTCTGAAGTTATTTCAGCAGCATCCAACTCCGTTTCAGAAACTTGTAGTGTATCTATGCTCACTCCATCAAACAATTGGGTGTATTTGGCAAGGGCTCTGTCCCCTTTTTTTTCAATTTCAGCAAATATTTCGGATACGGTGGCTTCAATATCTTTTACGGTTTTGGTAGGGCGTTTTAAGATTGTAGGCCAGGTTTTAGGTGTTGGGTTAATTATTTTTTTCATTTGTTCTTTATAATGTATTTGTAGGTTTCGATATCGCTCAAACAGATATCATTATTTCCTTATTCTTACTTTATAGCACCATTTTTTCAATTGGACAAACCAGTATACCTTCGGCACCAGCTTCTTTTAATTTATCTATTACTTCCCAAAATTTGTCTTGGTTTACTACAGAGTGAATACTGCTCCAGCCTTCTTCAGCTAGTGGAAGTATGGTTGGACTCTTCATTCCAGGCAGAATTGCGGTAATCTCTGCCAATTTATCATTAGGAGCATTCAGCAACACATATCTGGAATCCCTGCCTTTTAAAACCGATTGGATTCTAAACTGGAGTTTTTCTAAGATCTGTTTCATAGCTGCAGAAATAGTAGGTGAAACCGCTAAAACTGCTTCACTTTTCATGATCACTTCTACTTCTTTCAAATTGTTTTTAAACAAGGTACTACCACTGCTCACTATATCGCAAATAGCATCTGCCAGACCAATATTTGGTGCAATTTCCACACTACCATTAATAATATGCAGATCTGCTTCTATTCCAAATTTTGCAAGGTAATTTTTAGTAGTTTCAGGATAGGAAGTAGCGATGCGTTTGCCTTTAAAATCTGAGATATTTTTATAGACCTCACCTTTGGGTATGGCTAAAGAAACGCGGCATTTTGAAAATCCTAATGCAGAAGAAATTGTAATCTCGTTGCCTTTTTCAACCAGTACATTTTCACCAATAATAGCACAGTCTACGACGCCATCCTTTAAATACTGTGGTATATCTCCATTCCGCAAATAATAAATTTCAATGGGGAAGTTCTTGGCTTCGGCCTTTAATTGGTCTTGACCATTGTCTATAGAAATACCACAATCTTTTAATAATTGTAACGAATCCTCATTTAATCTTCCTGACTTCTGTACTGCAATTTTTAGTTTGTTTATCATTTTATTATCTTTCAATTATTTCATAATTTATGTTCGCTGAGCGGAGTCGAAGCGCATAAAAAAACCCGCTTGATTGCTCAAACGGGTTCTGGATATGTTAGAATAACATCAATACCAAATCACCTCGCAGGAGCGTGGATTATAATATGATGATGATGTAAATTTATGTTGTTCATAATTTCGATTTCAAAAGTAAACAAAAATTGTGCATAGAATGTGAAAAACATCTTAAATTTATGCAAGTCCTCCTGATTTATTTTTATAGATTTGATAGTTAACAACACAATTAGCTAAAACCCTGTAAGAGACTGGTTTTACTGTTCATGAAAAATTTCACAATCGCATTTTTGGTATTTATAGTCTGGTCCTTTTTTGGATTATGGTTTTATCATTGGTTGCAACCAGATGCTATCGCAAGGTATACCGAAACTAAAAATGATGTAACTAGTGAAGAAAGAAATAATGCTGGATACGAAAATGATGGACTGCCTCTATTCACTGAAAATGAAACGTCTAATACCTTAGATTCTCTAAACAATGCCGAATCTTACACTGGCCTTACCGCCACAACCGAACAAGGAGGTGTACTTTTTATGTATCCCGAAAATATTCAAATTAAAAAAAACAGCGCTACGGTTTATATTCCTCCTAATACACAGGATTTTAAATATAAGCTGAACAGTTACCTCTTAGAACACGCTAATACCGAAGTAGTAATTGTTTCAAAATATAGTGCTGAAGAAAATATAGAATCGCCCAATTTTGGAACCCAACGTGCAAAACAAATTAAAGCTATGCTTTTGGACGCTGGTGTCGCTGCCCAACGTATTGTAATTAAGCCACATATTACAACTATAGCTTTTAATATTGACAATAGGTATGACAAAGCAATTTCGTTTACCATACAGCCATTAGACTTAAAACGGGCTGAAAACTTTAACAAAGAAATTCCTGAAACAAAAACCATTTATCCGCGTTTTTCTTCATCGGAGATTCTTAACAGTCCAGTTCTGGAAACGACACTGCAAGAAGTTCTAAGGGCTCTAGAAGCAAATCCTAATTTAAAAATTACTGTTGTTGGTCACACAGACAATATTGGAAGCGCCATAGATAATTATTCTCGTGGTTTAGAATTTGCCAGACAAATACGGTGGTATTTGGTTTCAAAAGGAAATATAGATAAAAATAAAATTAAAGCGATTTCCGAAGGTGAAGGCCAGGCAATTGCAAGTAATAACACCGAAAAAGGACGTAACTTGAACCAACGAATAGAAATAAAATTTAGCGAAGAATAATGGAGGCATTTACAGAGTTTTTACAAAGCTTACCCAACTATGTGGGGGTTTTTCTATTAATGCTGAGTGCATTTTTATTGGGTTATTTTTCTGCTTCTCAATTACTGCGTAATAAATACCGAACAATAATTAACAGGTTAAAACGAGAAGTGAACGCTTTGAAAACACCTCCTTCAAAAAATGCCAGGGATATAGATACAATTTTCAACGAAATGGAGCCCAAGCTCCTAAAAATGGTTCAAGAACAGCAGGAAATTCTGGAAGAATCTAAAGCTGAAGAACGCCTACAAAACACGATTAGTTTTGCCGAAAAAAACAAAGCCACTTATCTTGCTGAAACCAAACAAAATTCTAAAGAGACTGAAGAAGATAATGATGAGTTAGATTTTGATAGCTTTGGGTATGCCGATGCCGAGGACAAAGAAGACCTCACTAAAATAAATGGAATAGGCCCCTATATTGAAACAAAATTAAATGATATAGGGATTTACAACTATGCACAAATTAGCAAATTATCGCTTAGAGACATAGAACTCATTACCGAAATGATAGATTTTTTCCCGGGACGCATAGAGCGTGACAATTGGGTGGGCCAAGCTAAATCACTTAAAGTGTATTAATATGCAGTTACAGACATTGGATTGGGTTTTAATAGGCAGCTTTTTTGCCATTTTTCTCGTTATAGGTGTTGTAGTTGCCAAACGATCTGGAAAAAATACAAAGGAATTTTTCTTGTCGGGTAGAAATATGCCTTGGTGGTTATTGGGGATATCTATGGTTGCCACAACCTTTTCAGCAGACACGCCTAACCTAGTGACCGATATTGTACGGCAAAATGGGGTTTCTGGAAATTGGGTTTGGTGGACATTTCTAATAACGGGTATGCTTACCGTATTTGTCTATGCAAAACTATGGAGACGTAGTAAGGTGTTGACAGATCTTCAATTTTATGAAATGCGTTACAGTGGTAAAGAAGCTGCTTTCTTACGTGGTTTTAGAGCCATTTACTTAGGCGTATTCTTTAATGTAATGATTATGGCTTCGGTATGTTTGGCAGCTATAAAAATTGGTGGGATTTTATTCAACTTAGAGCCTTGGGAATGTGTTTTGTATGCGTCTTTAATTACAGTGGCATATAGTTCTTTTGGTGGCTTGAGAGGTGTTATTTTTACAGATTTCCTTCAGTTTACAGTGGCGATGGTAGGTTCTGTTTGGGCAGCGTATTACATTGTAAATATGCCTGAAATTGGCGGACTAAACAAACTACTCACCCACGAGAATGTTTCTGATAAATTAAATTTTCTTCCAGACTTTAATGATACAAATTCGCTTTTAGTATTACTTATCATTCCTATTGCAGTACAATGGTGGAGCGTTTGGTATCCTGGTGCAGAGCCTGGCGGTGGTGGCTACATTGCCCAACGAATGCTTTCTGCTAAAGATGAAAAAAATGCCATTGGCGCCACGCTTCTATTTAACGTAGCACATTACGCCTTACGTCCATGGCCGTGGATTTTGATCGCCTTGGCTTCTTTAATTCTATATCCTGAATTATCGGACATTGGCAACGAATTCCCAAATGCCGTACTAGGACACGATTTGGGGTATCCAGCCATGTTGACCAATTTACCTTCAGGTTTGTTAGGATTGGTGGTTGCGTCCCTTATTGCTGCATTTATGAGTACCATTTCCACACACCTTAACTGGGGTTCATCTTACATTTCCTTAGATTTTTATAAACGTTTTGTAAAGCCAGAAGCTTCCGAAAAAGAATTGGTGGCTATTGGTAGGCTCTCTACTGTTGTGCTCATGTTTTTTGCTGCCTTATTGGCGTTGGCGTTAAGTAGTGCCTTAAGCACCTTCGCTATTTTACTACAAATTGGTGCTGGTACCGGACTCATCTTTATCCTCCGTTGGTTTTGGTGGCGTGTAAACGCCTACAGTGAAATTACAGGAATGATCGTTTCCTTCGTGATGGCGCTCTTCTTTGAATTTGTAAATCTGGGACTGGAAGACTACGAGAAGTTAATTTATGGCGTGGCCATCACAACCATTGCCTGGCTAGCCGTGACACTCCTCACCCGCCCTACCGATAGCAAAACCCTGGCTAACTTTTATAATGCTGTTACTCCTTATGGAAACGGCTGGAAGCCCTTTAAAAAGAAAGCTGCCGAAGAAAACCTCCCTTTAAAAACTACCAACGATGTTTTTACCATAGACCTTGCGTCTATGCTCCTTGGAATTGTATTTGTTTATACGTCACTATTTGCAACTGGCTACATCATCTACGGAAATATGATGGGCGCCGGAATCTTAATAGCGATTGCTGTGGTTTCTGCTTTTACCATATTTACTTTGTGGAAGAAAAAGAAGAAAAAATAGTCTTTTCTAGTCGGTAGTCGGTAGTCGGTAGTAAAAATAGTATTTCGGTATAATAAAAACAAACTGAAACCATTTCAACAAAAAAAGCCTTCAAACTAACAAGTCTGAAGGCTTTCTATATTTAAAAATGAAACGATCTCTAATTATCCCCCAAAATTAAAGGCAATCCGCTTTCGCCGCCTCCAATTACAATCACTTTAGTATTTGGAGATTCAGATAGTTTTAATGTAGCATCTATTCCTTTATCCTGTAAAATTTTATCGGTTAAAGAAGCGCTCAAAATCTTGTTTGCATCTGCTTTACCAAGTGCTTCAATTCGCACCTTTTCAGCTTCTTTAGAGGCAGTTACCAATCTAAACTCATACTCCAAAGATTCCTGTTCTTGTCTCAACTTACGTTCAATTGCTTCCTTAATAGTGTTTGGAAGCGTTACGTCACGTACTAGTACTTCATTTAACTGCACATATTGTTTTTCAAGGATAATTTTTGTTTCAGCAAATATTTCATCTTGAATAGCATCACGCTTACTACTGTACAACTGTTCTGGCGTATAACGTCCCACAACACTACGTGCAGCACTTCTAATGGCTGGTTGTATCACTCGCTGCAGATAATCTTTACCAAGAGATTGGTGTAGATTTCCCAGGTTGCTGTATACAGGTTCGTACCAAACGGAAGCATCAATCTGAATTTCTAACCCATTAGAGGAAAGCACTCTCATTTTCTCGAAAAGCTCTTGCTGACGTACTTCATACACAAATACTTTATTCCATGGTGCAATTAGGTGAAATCCTTCTCCCAAAGGTGCCTCATCTGTTACAACACCATTATCAAAGGTCTTGTACAAAACTCCAGCTTCTCCAGAGTCGATGGTAACAGCAGATTTTGCGATCACAATTATTAATAATATAATCACAATAATTATAGGTATTCCTATTTTAGGTAATTTTTCCATTTTAAATCTATTTTTTTTTGAATTTATATAAGTCCGTTATATTTTCTAATAAACCACTCGGCAGTCAAGAAAAGTACGATGAGTGCAAGAAGATATTTCCAATCTACCAAAGGTACGATTTTTTGCTCGCTTTTCTGGATAGATTGAAACCTATCGTCATTTAGCAATGTAGTTATTAAATCCTCTATTTGACTAGGAAAAAAAGCAGTTCCTTTTGTATTTGTTGCTACTCTATTCAGTTTCGCTACGTTGGCATTCCCAAATTGTTGTTCCACATTAAAATCTAAAATTGTAAAAGATCCTGTTCTGGCAATAGCTTCGTCACCAACTGCAACGGTATAGGCATATTCTCCGGCTGGCAAACTGTTTACGTCTACTTCATAGAAATTATTTTTCAGTAGCATTGGGAACACTGTCCTTTGTTTGCTTTGCTGTTCAACAACTGAAATTGTTAAAGACGCCCGTGGATCGAACACATAATTCTTATCGAAATACTGTGCCGAAATTTTAATCGGGCTGTTGTTATAGTAAAAAGATTCATTGCTTACCTCTAGTCTGCTCCTTCGCTTGTTAGAAGCAAGATATTGCACCAACTTTCCAACGAAATCATCGAATTCCTGAAAGTTATTTTGCTGAAGATAACTCTGCGCACGCCATTTCCATAGTTCCTCTGCATCCCAGATCGCGTCTCTTTTTCCGTTTATTTCGGCAGTAGCTAGCAAAGCATTTTCTGTATTGAAACCGCTAACGGTTTGACTTAAAATAACTTCATGAGGAACCGTAATTTGCAAGGCGCCAAATAATGTTGGCAATGGCGGAAAGTTACTAAAGCCAATATCTTCCATGGCAAAAGCTCCATAATTTATATTGAGCGCTGCAGAAGCATCTTCGCGTTGTCCTGTTATTTCTTTCTGAAAAACAGCTTGTGCATTATTCAAAAAACTCCAATCGGTTTTTGTTCCTGAAATGATGAACGAGTTCATTTTTAATTTCTCGATTTCAGAAAACACATTGGCAAAACTTCGGTTGGGTTGGTACAAAATAATTAACTGATTGTCCTGCAACTGAGCAACAGCTTCTGTAGGCTTTGCAAATGTTACTTTGCGTTGTTCGTTGGATTCAATAGCTTTTTTAAACATTCCCATATCTGGATGAACCATAGCGCTTACTATCAACACATTCGTTGCCTGATCTATCACTTCCACAGCAAATTGCTTGCTATTGTTTACTTTGTTCTTTTCATCTTCAGTAGGAACAACTTGCGCGGTATATCTCTGTAATCCTACACGTGATGCTGGAAGTGTAAGTGAAATAGTTTTAGTATTATCGGTTTCTGAAAAGGATACATTCTCTCTGTATACAATTGCAGCTCCTTGAGAAATAGTAAATTGCGAATTTACTGAACCCGTTCCACTATAGACCAATATAGCTTCCACAGGAAACTGGTTCTTCAAAAAAGCATATCTATTGGTATTGAGCCGCTCTAGTTTTAAGTCGGTATACTTTATAGAATCCCCTAAAATTAATGGATACACAGGATTTTTAAAGTTTGCTGAAGAAAACTCATAATCACTTCCAAGGGTCTGATTTCCATCTGAAATTAGAATTGTAGGCGCAATCGTATTCTTAAAAACTTCGTTAGTAGCCGAAAGAGCTTTGGCAATATTGGTATTAGTTTCGGTAAATGTGACGGAGTCTGTTGCTTTAAAATCGTTTCCAAAGGTGAAAAAAGACAGCTCGAAGGTATCGTTTAAATCGGAGTTCTCTTTAAGTTTAGAGATTATTGCTGAAACATTTTCAACTTGATTTAATTCTGAAACGGAGCTTGAATTGTCTATTAACACAGGCAAGCTTGGCTTCACAATGTTATATGTCTCGCTTTTAAATTTCGGATTAATTAAAAGAATTAAAATAGCAAACAACGTTAAAAACCGAAGAATTCCAAACAACCATTTTAATTTCCCACTGTATTTTGATTTATAACCATACATAAATACCGCCAAAGCAAAAGCAATCACGGCGGCAATGACAATGTAAAGAATAGTTTCTGGAGACATTTGAAGTACGAGTTAGGAAATACGAGGTACGAATGAATCACGAAATTTTACAATCATATATTTAAAGTCGTACATCTAAAATTAGGTCAGCATTCCGCCATCTACGTTAAGGACTTGACCAGTAACGTAGCTAGACATATCGCTCGCTAAGAAAACGCACATATTTGCGATATCTTCTGGAGTTCCACCACGTTTTAAAGGAATGGCATCACGCCAGGATTGTACCGTTGCTTCGTCTAGTTTACCGGTCATTTCAGTTTCAATAAATCCTGGAGCAATGGCGTTACAACGAATGTCACGAGAACCAAGCTCCAAAGCAACCGATTTGGTAAAACCTAAAATTCCGGCTTTAGAAGCTGCATAATTTGTTTGTCCAGCATTTCCTTTCACTCCTACTACGGAACTCATATTAATAATAGAGCCCTTGCGTTGTTTTAGCATAGCACGCTGCACAGCTTTGGTCATATTAAAAACCGACTTTAGATTTACCTCTATTACTTTATCGAAATCTTCTTCAGATATACGCATTAGGAGATTGTCTTTTGTAATTCCGGCGTTGTTTACCAAAATATCAATACTTCCAAACTCTTCTAAAACCTGAGCAGCTAATTCTTGTGACTCGTTAAAATTTGAGGCATCGCTTTTATAAGCTTTCGCTTTAATTCCATTTTTGGATACTTCTTCAGCCAATGCATCTGCAGCTTCGGCACTTGAATTATAAGTAAATGCTACATTAGCACCGTGCTGGGCAAATACTTCTACAATTCCTTTACCAATGCCACGGCTTCCTCCAGTAATAATAGCTGTTTTTCCTTCTAGTAATTTCATATTTCTATTTTAATTTATACTGAACCAGTATAAGGTTCCATATGGGAGTTTTTAAATTAAATTTATAAACTATTTCAAGTATCTCAAATATAAAAAAAGCCCTGCGATTATGCAGGGCTTTGTGATATTATTATTCTGAAGTTTATCTTAAAACCTCAGCCATTTTTTTTCCTATTTCGGCTGGAGAATCCACCACATGAATTCCACATTCTCTTAATATTTTCTTTTTAGCCTGCGCAGTATCATCGCTTCCGCCTACAATAGCACCTGCGTGCCCCATTGTTCTTCCTGCCGGTGCAGTTTCACCTGCGATAAATCCAACTACTGGCTTTTTGCTTCCGCTTGCTTTGTACCAGCGTGCTGCCTCAGCTTCCAATTGTCCTCCAATTTCACCAATCATAACAACGGCTTCGGTTTCTGGATCATTTATTAACAACTCTACTGCTTCTTTAGTAGTGGTTCCAATAATAGGATCTCCTCCAATACCAATGGCAGTGGTGATACCTAAACCTTGTTTTACAACCTGATCTGCAGCTTCATAGGTAAGGGTTCCTGATTTTGAAACAATTCCTATTTTTCCTTTTTTGAAAACAAAGCCTGGCATAATACCAACTTTTGCTTCACCTGGCGTAATAACACCTGGACAGTTAGGGCCAATTAGGCGACAATCCCTATCCTTAATGTAATTCGCTACTTTGATCATATCTGCTACTGGAATTCCTTCCGTAATAGTGATAATAACCTTAATACCTGCGTCTGCAGCTTCCATAATAGCATCTGCAGCAAATGCTGGAGGGACAAAGATAATTGTGGTATCTGCTCCAACTTCATTTACAGCTTCGGCAACCGTGTTAAAAACCGGCTTGTCCAAATGTGTTTGCCCCCCTTTTCCCGGAGTTACACCACCTACAACATTGGTTCCATAATCTATCATTTGCCCGGCGTGGAACGTCCCTTCACTTCCTGTAAAGCCTTGAACAATTATTTTTGAATCTTTATTTACTAAAACACTCATAGGTTTCTATTATCGCTAATTATTATTTTATTGAAATTTTGGTGTGCAAAGATACCAAAATGGTCTTGTTTGCAAAAGGAATTTACACCTTTACTCTTGAGTAGGATTCGGTGGTGTCGTCTTTATCCGTCACAGGTTGGCTCACCTGATAGCCGCGATATAATTTCCCGTCTTTAACTTCCCAAATACAGATAAAATGAGCAATTCCAAGCTCCTCATCTGCATTTTCCATAGTTCGGACATAGTATTTGTATCTAATTGTCACGTGACCTTCATCTTCTAGCACATGGCTCACTTCTACACGTAAATCATTATAGCTACGACGTACTTCAGCAAAGAAATTTTCCAAATCTTCAAAATGTAATACACTTAACCCATTGGCACTGTTCCAAATAAGCTCAATCTCTTTATGAAAATAAGTTTCAATTACAGAGGTATCTTTTAAAATATCTGTTCGGTAAAAATTTTTTACGATGTCTTTTGCGCTCTTGCTCATTATAAATTATCTAATTTTTCAATGATATCTGGAATCAGCCTAATAGAAGCCAATTCTTTGTATTTTTTTCTGAAATCGTCTGCTGGTGTCCCAAAATACGATTTATGACCTGGCAATGATTTACTCACCCCACTCTGTGCCGAAATTACAGCTTTTTCTCCAATGGTAACACCACTTGTTATTCCTACTTGACCCCAAATAGTTACAAAATCTTCAATTAATACACAGCCAGCAATTCCTGCTTGTGAAGCAATTAAACACCGTTTTCCAATAACAGTATCGTGCCCTACGTGAACTTGGTTGTCTAGTTTGGTTCCTTCACCAATAATTGTAGATGCAGTTACGCCCTTATCGATAGTACAAAGTGATCCAATATCTACATTGTCTTTGATAACCACATTACCACCGCTTAATAATTTATCGAACTTTTCGGGTCTGTTTTTATAGTAAAAGGCGTCACTTCCCAACACTGTTCCTGCGTGAATGGTTACGTTATTTCCAATGATCGTGTTGTCGTAAATAGTTACGTTAGGGTGAATTAAACAATCATCACCAATGGTTACATTATTTCCAATAAAAACATTGGGCTGAATCACCGTGTTTTTGCCAATCTTGGCTGAGTCTGCAATGACCGCTCTTGCCATTACAAATGGGTTGAAATGATGGGTCAATGTATTAAAATCACGAAACGGATCGTCGCTAATTAACAGTGCTTTTCCTTTTGGGCACTCCACTTGTTTGTTAATAAGAATAATGGTGGCGGGAGATTGCAACGCTTTGTCGTAATATTTGGGATGGTCTACAAAAACGATATCGCCCGGTTGCACTACGTGAATTTCGTTCATTCCCAATACGGGGAAACTTGCGTCACCTACAAAGTCACAATTTAAAATTGTCGCAATGTCTTGTAGTGTTTGTGGGGAATTAAATTTCATCTATTTATTCTTTAACTCGTTCCTGATACTGCCCTTTCTCAGTATCTACTCTAATTTTGTCACCTTCGTTGATGAACAACGGTACATTAACCTCAGCGCCTGTTTCCATGATAGCTGGTTTGGTAGCATTCGTAGCGGTATTCCCTTTTACGCCCGGTTCTGTAGAAGCTACTTCTAAAATAACGTGTGCTGGCAAATCTACTGAAAGCGGTGCGTTGTCCTCTGTATTTATCAAAACAGTCACAATTTCGCCTTCTTTCATTAATTCTGGAGAGTCCAAAGCATCTTTGGTTAGGCGTATTTGTGCATAATCTTCTGTGTTCATAAAATGATAGAAATCTCCTTCAGCATATAAAAACTGAAATTTATGCGTCTCTACACGTACATCTTCAATTTTATGACCTGCTGAAAAGGTATTGTCTATTACCTTTCCATTTGTAACGCTTTTTAGTTTAGTTCTTACAAACGCGGGTCCTTTTCCTGGTTTTACGTGTAAAAATTCAATAACCTTGTAGATATCATGATTGTAATGAATACACAATCCTTTTCTAATGTCTGATGTTGATGCCATACTTGTGCCCGCGTAGGCGGGTATCTTTTAAATTATTAGTATTAAATTTATGTAGGTGCAATAGGTTTCGACTGCGCTCAACCTGACATCGCAAATTTCCTAGTTCTGAAAGTATCCTTTCATAATGCCTCGCTTCGAATTTTTAATAAACTGAAGGATTTCATCTCGTTCGGGAGTTGCCTCCATTTCAGCTTCAATAATTTCTGAAGCTTGGGTAGTATTGTATGTTTTTTGATATAAAATTCTATAAATGTTCTGTATCTCCTGAATTTTAGTAGTGTCAAATCCGCGACGTCTTAATCCAATCGAATTGATCCCTACATAAGATAAAGGCTCACGAGCAGCTTTTACAAAAGGTGGCACATCTTTACGTACTAAAGAACCCCCAGTTACAAAAGCGTGATTACCAATCATACAAAATTGGTGTACAGCGGTCATTCCTGCTAAGATTACGTGATTACCTACAGTAATGTGTCCTGCTAAGGTACTGTTATTAGAAAAAATACAGTTATCCCCCACAAAACAATCGTGTGCAATGTGACAATAGGCCATTATCAAACAATTATTCCCAATAACCGTTTTTCCTTTGTCTACAGTACCACGATTTACAGTTACATATTCTCTAATGGTCGTATTATCACCAATTTCTGCTGTGGTTTCTTCATCTTGAAATTTAAGATCCTGTGGAATAGCAGAAATTACGGCTCCTGGAAAAATATTGCAATTTTTTCCAATTCGGGCACCTTCCATGATGGTTACGTTCGAACCAATCCAAGTTCCTTCTCCAATTACAACATTATTATGTATGGTTGTAAAAGGCTCTATCACCACATTTTTGGCAATTTTCGCCCCTGGGTGTACATACGCTAACGGTTGGTTCATGTGTTTTTGGTTTTTACGATCTGAGCCATCAATTCGGCTTCGGTTACTAATTTATCATTGGCGTATGCATTTCCCTGCATATGCACAATACCTCTTCTAATTGGGGTGATTAATTCTAATTTAAAGAACAATGTATCGCCCGGATTTACCTGTTGTTTAAATTTCACATTATTTATTTTCATAAAGAATGTCAAATAATTTTCAGGATCTGGAACAGTGCTTAGTGCTAAAATTCCGCCTGTTTGCGCCATAGCTTCTACAATTAGAACTCCAGGCATTACAGGAGCTCCAGGGAAATGACCTACGAAGAATGGCTCGTTCATAGTCACATTTTTTAAACCAATGACGTGGGTGTCGCTCAATTCCAAAATCTTGTCTACAAATAAAAATGGTGGACGGTGGGGCAACATAGCCATAATAGCATTTACATCTTTTGCGGGTGTTGCGTGCGGATTAAATTTTGGAATGTTGTTTCGTTTCTCAAGTTTGATACGCTGAGATAGTTTCTTTGCAAATTGCGTATTTACAAAATGCCCGGGTTTATTGGCGATTACTTTTCCGCGAATGCGAGTTCCAACCAATGCCAAATCCCCAATTACATCCAACAATTTGTGTCTTGCAGCTTCATTTGGGTAGTGTAGCGTTAGATTGTCCAGTATTCCGTTAGGTTTTACTGAAATTTTATCTTTTTTAAATGCCGTTCGTAATTTTTGCATCGTCTCTGTAGAAAGCTCTTTGTCTACATAAACAATAGCGTTGTTTAAATCGCCACCCTGAATAAGACCGTGATCCAGCAACATTTCAATTTCGTGTAAAAAGCTGAAGGTTCTCGCATCTGCAATTTCGGTTTTGAAATCTTTTAAATCCTTTAAAGATGCATTTTGAGTTCCCAAAACTTTGGTTCCAAAATCTACCATGGTGGTTACCTGGTAATCATCTGCTGGAATAATGGTAATTTCACTTCCAGACTCCTCGTCTAAGTAGGAAATTACTTCAGTAACTACATATTCATTTCTTGGCTCGTCTTGTTCAACAATACCTGCCTTTTCGATAGCTTCTACAAAATATTTTGATGAGCCATCCATTATAGGAGGTTCAGAAGCGTTTAGTTCTAAAATACAATTATCTACTTGCATTCCAACCAAAGCAGCTAACACATGCTCCGAGGTCTGAATCTTTACGCCTCGTTTTTCTAAGTTGGTTCCACGCTGGGTATTTACAACATAATTCGCATCTGCTTCGATTACAGGACTTCCTTCCAAATCTACGCGAATAAAAGTATAGCCGTGATTTGTGGGAGCGGGTTTAAATGTAAGTGTCACCTCTTTCCCTGTATGAAGTCCTACTCCTGTAAGTGTGACTTCCTTCGCAATCGTGGTTTGCTTTGGTGCGTTACAATCAGTCATTTTTTAATTTTTTTTCAATATTGTTAAAGCGTAACATTGTACTTGGTAAATTTTTAAAATGTACATAGCTCTTATTATAGTCGCCATAATTAAATGCTGGGGAGCCTTGTAATGTTTCATTATCTTTTACATTGCGGCCAATCCCACTTTGCGCTTGTATGCGAACATTGTTACCAATGGTTAAATGACCTGCAAAACCTACCTGACCGCCAATCTGGCATCCCTCTCCAATTTTAGTTGAGCCGGCAATACCCGTTTGGGCAGCAATAACAGTGTTTTTACCTATTTCAACATTATGAGCGATCTGTATTTGGTTGTCTAGCTTCACTCCTCTGCGAATAATTGTAGCACCTAAAGTAGCCCGGTCAATTGTTGTTCCTGCTCCTACGTCTACATTATCTTCAATAATAACGTTCCCCGTTTGAGGAACTTTGGTGTATTCGCCTTTTTCATTTGGAGTATACCCAAAACCGTCCGCTCCAATAATTACACCGCTGTGTATTAAGCAATTATTACCAATAACTGTTTCAGAATAAATTTTAGACCCGGCAAAAACCACAACATTATCACCTATTTGAACATTATCACCAATATAGACGTTAGGATAAATTTTTGCATTTTTTCCTATGTTTACATTATCTCCCAAATAGCTAAAAGCACCCAAATAAATATCTTCAGGGTAGCTGGCACTTTCAGAAATAAAGACAGGTTGCTCAATGCCCGTTTTATTCATCTTAACTTGGTTATAATATTCCAACAAGGTAGAAAACGCTTTATAAGCATCTTCCACTTTAATTAAGGTTGTAGTAATAGGATTTTCTGCAACAAAATCGTTACCAACTATGGTCACTGATGCTTTTGTTGTATATATATAAGAAGTGTATTTAGGATTGGCCAAAAAGGTTAAACTCCCTTCTGTCCCTTCTTCAATTTTCGATAATTTAGAAACTTCGACGTCTTCATTTCCCTCTACTTCGCCGTTTAAAATTCCTGCAATCTGGCTGGCTTTAAATTTCATTTGTAGGTTTCAAGAGTTGCAAATATAAAAAAAGGATTGCTAATGTGCTTTGGGATAGCATAGATAATATTTTACCACATTTTTAGAGAGCGCTTCAATATTTAATTGATCGCTCGCTTTGGCCACATCTATTACTTTTCCCGTCTTTGTAATCAGGTTAATAGTGTCTTTATTCATATTGTAAGCCTGATTCTCTATAAGACCCACAAAAACAAAATACGTTGCTTCTTCTCTGGTTAAATTGTGTTTTTGCATTACAGCCGAAAGCTTTTCTTCTATTTTTTCCTTCGATATTGGGTTTTTCTTCAACTTTATTTTGAGTAAATCTCTGTTTAACAGCATTTTTGAGAGTTCGCTTAACACAAAATCTTCGTGAGAAATCCACGTTTTCATGGCCGAAACAATATCGTAATCGTCTAAGGTGGCAAAAATTTCTAATATTTCAGCCGAAAAATCATCAACCGAAATATGGTTCCTAAGAAAATAAGAAAGTGCTTTACTTGCAGGAACCTCTCTTCCTTTATCTGAAAGAAATTTAGCACGTTTCAGTAATTTCACTAACAATTGCTCTGCTACCAAACTTGTTTTATGTAAATACACCTGCCAATACATTAATCTTCGGGCCACGATAAATTTTTCAACAGAATAAATTCCTTTTTCCTCTACTACCAGGGCATCATCTTTTACGTAAAGCATGGTAATAAGGCGTTCACTATTTACAGCACCTTCACTCACACCCGTATAAAAACTGTCTCGACGTAAGTAATCCAACCTGTCCATATCCAATTGTCCGGAAACCAATTGATGAAAGAACTTCCGGTGGTATTCATTCTTAAAAATTTTTATTGCTATAGTAAGTGCACCTTTAAACTCTATATTCAACTGCTCCATCATCCAAAGTGAAATCTTTTCGTGTGAAATGTTTTCTACAATGCTGTGTTCCATGGCATGGCTAAATGGTCCATGACCGATATCGTGTAATAAAATAGCAATGTGCAGCGCCTCTTCTTCCGTTTTAGAAATTTCGGTATTCTTAGAACGCAATATACGTACGGCCTTTTCCATTAAAAACATAGCGCCTAATGCGTGATGAAAGCGTGTATGATGTGCTCCCGGATAAACCAAATAACTCATCCCCATTTGCGAAATACGACGCAACCGCTGAAAGAAGCGATGCTCTATTAATTCGAAAATAAGTTTGTTGGGAACGGTGATAAAGCCGTAGATGGGGTCGTTAATGATTTTAAGTTTGTTTATGGTCTTCAAAATTTAACCTTTAATTAGCTTTTGTGAGATACTTGCACAGTAATTTTGAGGTTATAACTACTAGCGAGACATATTCTGAAAAATTCAGTTTTATAATACCAACACTCCTACGACAATGCTAAGGAGAATGATAACAAATATACATATATGAACGATATAAAAGTACTTTGGGTTGACGACGAAATAGATTTACTAAAACCTCACATCATCTTCTTAGAAAACAAGAATTACAAAGTAACCACAGCCAAAAGTGGTACTGAAGCTTTAGAGGAAATTGAAAAAGAGAATTTTGATATCGTTTTTTTGGATGAAAATATGCCAGGACTCACAGGACTTGAAACACTAGCCGAACTAAAGGAAAAACAAGCTTCTCTTCCCGTTGTGATGATCACCAAAAGTGAAGAGGAATATATTATGGAAGAGGCAATTGGCAGTAAAATAGCCGATTATCTCATTAAACCTGTTAATCCGCACCAGATATTATTAAGTTTAAAAAAGAATTTAGATCACTCCAGATTAATTTCAGAAAAGACGACGTCTAGCTATCAGCAGGAATTTAGAAAAATTGCAATGGACATGTCTACGATAAATTCTTACGAAGGTTGGGTAGAGTTGTACCAGAAATTAGTCTATTGGGAATTGCAACTAGAAGATATTGAAGATACAGGTATGTTTGAAATTTTAGAATCTCAAAAAACAGAAGCCAACACGCAGTTCTGCAAATTTATAGACAAAAATTATCCTTCATGGTTTGAAAATGATGGTGACGCACCTATTATGTCGCACACCTTATTTAGAGAACGTATTATGCCAGAAGTAGACAAAGGCCCTGCTTTACTTGTAGTGGTTGATAATTTACGTTATGACCAATGGAAAGCCTTTGAGCCATATGTAGCCAACACTTATAAAAAGACCAAAGAAGAAATGTTTTGCAGTATTCTTCCTACAGCTACTCAGTATGCCAGAAATGCTATTTTTTCTGGCTTAATGCCAAGCGAAATGGAGAAATTACATCCAGACTTTTGGCTGAATGACACTGAAGAAGGTGGTAAAAACATGTTTGAAAAGCAATTTCTTGAGGCGCAATTAAAACGATTGGGCAAAAATTTAAACTGGAGTTACCATAAAATTTCCAGTTTAAAACAAGGGAAAAAACTTTCAGATAGCTTTAAAAGTCATAAAGATGAAGATTTAATTGCTGTAGTTTATAATTTTGTAGACATGCTTTCACACTCCAAAACCGAAATGGAAGTGATAAAAGAATTAGCTTCTACCGATAAATCCTACCGTTCCCTAACTCAAAGTTGGTTTAAGAACAGCCCGCTTATGGAAATCATTACGCAAGCCTCTAATCTTGGCTTCAGACTAATAATAACAACAGATCACGGGACAATTAATGTGAAAAACCCAAGTAAAGTTATCGGGGATAAGAACACGAGTTTAAATTTAAGATACAAAACTGGGAAAAGCCTTACTTACGAAGATAAAGATGTGTTGGCTGCAAAGAACCCAAAAACAATTCACCTTCCTACCATTAATATGAGCAGCTCTTTTATATTTGCTAAAGGCGATTTATTCTTCGCCTATCCCAACAACTACAATCATTACGTAGGATATTATAGAAATACTTACCAGCATGGAGGCGTTTCCTTAGAAGAAATGATCATACCTTTTGCAGTTTTAGAACCAAAACAGTAAAATTTATCTTATATTTGTAGGAATATTCCTCAATAAATGAATTTCATCGGTAATATTTGTTTATTATCGTATAAATGACATATATTCGCTTTTGTTGAGCCATATGAAACTAACCTTTACACTACAAGAATTACCTGAAGTTGCTGGTAAAGTGCTATTGGAAGCCAAGACAAAGACCTTTTTATTTTATGGAGCGATGGGTGTTGGCAAAACCACTTTTATTAATGTTTTGGCACAACAACTAGGTGTAAATGAAGCTTTAAGCAGTCCAACATTCTCTATTGTAAATGAATATGGACTATCCAATGAGAAGCTATATCACTTTGATTGTTACCGATTGGAAAGTGAGGAAGAAGCGTTGGATATTGGAATAGAAGATTATTTAGATGCTGGTCATTGGTGTTTTATCGAGTGGCCAGAAAAAATAGAAACATTATTGCCTGATATGGCAACAAAAATACAACTAACTAAAAACCAAAATGGGAGTAGAACCGTATATATAGAGAATTGCCTATGAAATAAAGACCGCAGCTAGACATATAATAGTAGTTATCCTTAAGTGAATTTGCCCCAAATCGAATACTTTTAAGCGTATCTTTCTTTGCCTAAAGCCAAACTTACTAAGATACGGCGATAATAGTCCTAATACTTGTGTTTTTTCGTGATATGTTTGTACTATAAACCTCACAAAAACTAGTATTATGAAACTTAAGAATTACCTATTTTTAGCAGCGATCTTCGGAGCAACTTTATTTGTATCTTGTACTCCTGAAAGTATCGAAGATAATGACACAACAGAACAACAACACGACGGAACATGGCCTGTACCACGCCAAGGGTAGAGGTTCGTTATTTTTGGGTGGATTAATAGTTGTATTAATTGCAATTGCACCCTTTTTATTTTATTCATACAAAAGTTTCCCAACGTCAAACGTTTGGGAAACTTCTTTTTTTGAACTTACTACTAGTTTCCCAGATTGGACTGCTTATACCTGGTATTTAACTGGAAAGATAATCCCATTATATTTATTAATTATATGGTTTTGGACTTGTAAGCACTGGTGGCACTGGATTATTTTAGTGCCAATAGCTATGTATTCTTTTCAGCTTTGGGGTTTAATTAATGAAAGTGGAGGTTATGATGAAGTAGAATTAATCTATATTCTTCCTTTAATGATGGTCTTAGTTCCAGCTATGTATTTAGTAAGAGCAAAATTATTTAATAAATTAAGAGGAGATAATTTGGCTCAATTCGAAGAAGAACTGGGACAAAAAAGAACCTTTTGGCAACAAATTTTGGATTTATTTCGCTAATCACTTTCCATCATCCAATATTCTTTTCTAATTTCATAAGATAATAGGACGGATAAATTCCGTGAATTTTGTAAAAAGCTTTAGAAAAAGACTCGGCACTTTTATAACCACATTCCTCTGCAATGGCCTTTATGGTGTATTTCCTATATGATTTTTTACTAAATAACTCATCTACCGCATAGCTTATTCGAAGTTCATGTAAATATTGCGAAAAGTTTTTTTCTAGTTTTAAATTAATTACTCTGGAAAGATAATTTGAATTGGTTTTAAATTTTTTTGCCAGGCTTTGTAAAGTAATATCTGAGTCTAGATATTTATGTTGCCGTTCAAAACGCTCAAGTTTTTCTAGGATTTCTTCTACTACATCTGTAGAGAGTTCGATTTGCGTGCTATTTTCATATAATGGCAAAACACTCTTCTCATTTCTTTGCGCAAGTAATTTTTCGAATCTTCTTTTATAAACCAAACGTTTCCTTACATAATAGAATAATAAACAAAGAGAGGTAATTAAGGCAGACAATGCTATATAAAATTTTGGATCTGGGGTTTGGTTTTCTTTTTTTAATTGTATTATTAAATTTTCTTTTTCTGCTAACAACAATGGAGTTTCATAATCTTTGATCATTCGCGAATCAAAAAAATTATATCTATTTTTTTGTATACTATCAATGAAAAGGAGTTTTTCTAAATACTGCATCTGCTCTTTTATTGAATTAATCGATTTACTCTGATCTAAAAGCTTGACGTATACTAAACGTTCGTAAGGAAAATAATCTATAACTTTATTTTCAATAAATAAAGAATCTACTTGTTTTAGATAAATTATAGCTTCTATTTTATTATCTAATTCGTATTCTGCCAAACCTAAGAATATTTTAACGTCTCGAAGGAGATTCTCATTTATTATAGTGTCATTAATTATTAGATTACTACCTATTTCTTTAACTTTATTATATTTTTTATCATAAAAGTTAATTTCCATTTCAGTAACATAGGACCAAGCAATGAATTTGTTAGAGTTGTTTATTTTGTAATTTTTTGAATAATTTCGTAACAATTGATTATAGATTCTTGCAGAATCTAATTGTCTTAAATTAACAAAGCAATGTGTCATATTACGGTATGATTGAATGATGTCATATCTCAACAAACTATCAACATCAAAACTTCTTGATTTTCTAACCTCCTCGTGCTTTTTATCTCTAAAAAATTTTGAAAATACTAATTTTTGCGTTTTTCTTTGTAATTGTAAAGCACTCTCCTTATCACCCCAAATTGATTTAAAAAAAACTAAATTATTAGCAGCATATATTTGTAAAGAAATATTTTCAGATTTTACAGCTATATCATGACCCAATCTTGTATTGATAAAAAAATTATTAAAGTCATCTAAATTTTTATAGTTATATCCTTTCAAAAAATATCCCATAGCCGGATAAAACTTATGCTTTTGATTTCTTGAAACCTCAATCACACTATCCGCAAACACTATATTCTTCTCAGGATGAAAAATACGGGCCAGGCGATCATAGCCACGCGCCATTTTAATGGTATCATTTTGTTTACGGGCACGATCTAAGTAGGTTCTGGCTATTTTTTCTTGCACCGTAGAGTCTCCATTATTTGTATCGAATAATGTGAGTAAAGGCTCATCTCCTAAATTATCCAGGTAAGACTGCTCAAAATTTTGCGCAATGCATCCTAGACAGATGCACATACATAAAATGAGCGTGGTACGAATTGAACGGATTATTTGATGATTCATAATTTAAGAATTCCCCTACATAAATATAGTAAAATTAGAAGCTCAAAAACCCTCAGAAGACTTTACGGGCCACACCAATTTTGTAAATACTTAAAATACAGTCTCTTAGGCACTTATTTACTCGTCGGAATTCACGAATTACGGGTAGTTAATTCGTGAAAGGCGGGTACATTCCCTTGATTATTAGGAAATTATAGCACACCTTTAAACTATTAATTTCAAAAAAACCGCCCCAAACGTGCTCAGGTAACTGGGGAGTTGTGAGTAACGGATTAAGGCGGTTTAATTAAAATGTCTAACCAAAATATATAATCAGTGACAATGAAATAACCAATAAAATAGAGAAAGCTCCTACCAGGTAGAAGCTCTCAAAGTGTGTGTAGAAATAAACTTTTGTTCATATCTTTAGCTAATATATATAATTTTAAGAAGATAACCAAAGGTTAATTTCCGTGCCAAGCCAGGCACGTAAATCCAAGCCGCGGTAACCGAAAAGCGAATGAGTAGGTAATTTTAAAATTTTATATTATGAAAAGTTTAAAAAAAACTATTTTAATCTTGGTATTGATGTCAACTGTTGTTGGCTTGGCTCAGAAAAAATATACAGAAGAGTCTGTAAAATCTGCCTTGAAACAAGGATTTGTTGCTTTTGTAGATAATGTTCGACCTGCTTATACACGAGGTGACACCTATAATGAGTTTAAGAAAAAAGTATTTTTTGGAGATGTAGTACTTCCAAATTATACTTTACCACCAGTACCCACTGAAGGCGAAAATCTTTTGTCAAAATCATATCAATTGTTAGTTGCTAACTATACTTCAAAAGAAATGCTAGATAATGTCGATTACAAAACATTTGGAAAAGCGGTATTGTTCATTAACGATTATAGTAAAGATCAAAATAAAAGTGTGCTCGATGCTGAAATTGCATTATTTGGAAACAATGGTCAATTGTTGAATAATAATTCCTTACTTAATTCAACAAGAGGAAAATGTAAGTGGTGGCAACTATGGTGTCATTTAAATCAAATATTTGGAAATGGTGGAGGAGCACAAATCCTTCAAGCAATCATTGTTTTAATAATTACTATATTATGATAAATAATTATCAAGTCTAATTTAAAAAAATGAACGCAATAGCAATTATAATATTTTTTAAAAAATAGAAATAAAATTGGATTGCGTTCATTTTAAGAATCAAGTTTTAAATATCATTTTTAATTTTATAAAATATACATTATGAAGTATCTAATTTTATCAATGTGCATTTTTATCCTTTTTGGTTGCAAAAATTTAATAATAAATGCTGGATTTCAAGCTGTGGGAGTGTATGACGAAATCGCAAAACTTCATACCGCAAAGTCTACTTCAATGGAAATAGTTTTGTTACCAACACACCATCTTGGAACCCCGCAGTATTATGAGGATCTTAGTAGTAAAATCGATTCCCTATCTACTCTTAATTATTTTTTTTATGTTGAAAAAGTAAAAGCAGATGGTGCCAATGATACTTTGCTAAGAAAATATAGAAAGTTTATGGGAAGCCCTGTAGCAAGCTCTGGTTACAAGAATATTGTTGATTCTATATTAGGAAAAAAATATAGAATCAAACTTAAAAAAGAAATTATGGACCAACCTTCTTATACAAATCTTGGCGTACCTCTTGAAAAATCTGAAAATGTTGATGCTACTTTAGAAGAACTCATAAATTATTATGAAACAAAATATGGTAAAATACAATTAGTTCCTTGTGACTTTGAAACTAACTATACAGAAGAAACAATATGTCCTAAATTTAAGGTAACTAGAGAAGTTATAAATGATGTCATTCAAGATTTTAGAAATGAGATTATATTAAGTAGAATTGATATTGAAACACATAATAAAATTGCTATAATATATGGAGACGCCCATACATCTGGGATCCTCCAAGGATTAAAAGATCGCGGCTACCAAATTGGTGAATAAATTGCTTTCAATTAAAAATTTTATTAGGTAATTAATTCAGCTAACTCCCCTATTTAAAATTTAAAAAATGAAAACATATATTATAAGCCTCCTATTGCTGTATTTTGGCTTTGAATGCCTTTCCCAAAGTAAATCTATTCTAGTAACTACTTCGTTCAACGGCTTCCATTGCGACGGCAAACAAGGTATTTGCGATATAGATAATACCAGCCGTTCACAAAGTAATTCGACACTTGTATGGAATCTAAATAATACCCTAACGATTACTGTAGCACGTGAAAATTTAACAGCACTAGAACAGCAAAAGATCACGGGAATAAATCCAAACAATCTTAATTTATCTAAAACATATTACTTTAATATATCTCAGTCCTATTTATTACCATACGATATCAAAGAATTATTATCAAAAAATGGTAGTCAAATTTCATTAGCAAAAGGATCATATCCTATTCTAATTACAAAAGATACTTTCACCATAACTTTTAATCTGGAATGATATGATGCGTCTACTGCTTACCATAGCATTTTTATTAAATATCGGTTTCATATTTTGCTTGCAAGCTAATACTCTAGTAAACGATGAAATCGATGCAATTCTAGAAGCATTATATGTAGATGTCAACGAGCGCTCCATTCGTTTTAAAATACAGCAAGCAACGCTCGAAAATGAACTACAAACAGTACGTCAAAAACTAAAAGGTGCTCAAACAACAGAAGAAAAAATAAACTGGCTGTTAGAAAAGGAAACCATTAAAGAAACAATTGTTCTTGATACAAGTCTCTATCTATCAGATATTGCTAAAATCAGATACCTTAAAGGCTTGCAAATAATCAAAATTCTTTACGAAAAAACGCTAGCCCTTGACCACCACTTTGCTACCGTGAGCACATTAAACGAAATAAATCAAATATCCAACCCCAACCAATACGATGATTTCAAAAATATAAAAGAATTGCTAAAGAATAAGCAGGACAAAAAAACTGGTTTTACACTTTCTTCCCTATTGGGAAATAATATTTATACATCTGTAGTACATTCAATAGTATCACTATTTACCAATGACCAAGCGTCCAAACTTGAAAAAGAAACCAGTCTCCAAAATGTAGAATGTATTCTGGATTTTACCTTGAGAATGCACAACGATCTTAATACTATTTATTTTGAAACAGCATTCCTTCAAAAAAGCAACGAAAGCATTATGATAGAGTTGGAACAACTATTTAAGATGTACACACAACCCATTAATTACAAAACAGCCCTTAAAAAATGTAGGGAAAATGACGATTGGAGTATCATAAGCGATGACTTAAATAAGTATCTGGACACATTAAATGCAACTATTACAGCTGGTGATAAGCCCTCAAAAGTAAGAACGATGCAAATTAATCTCCAGTTTCCCATAGACCGATTGTTGCAATTTATTACCCAGTATAATGCTTTTATTGACCAAGGCTCCAAGTTTTATGAAAAGTTCGGCATCATGCTTAATAGTTATGAAAACGAACAACAATGTAGCAGTAAAATCCCCATAGAATATAAAACATTAAAAAGCAACATCGCCCTATCCATAGAAAAATTCAACACTGCCTACAAGCCTATCGAGATAAACGGTAGTAAATTAAAACAACTTCTCTATGGTATCAGCGAATATGATTGAGAGATAAATTATAAAATCAGAATTTAGAATTCAGAATTATATACGTAACTTGGTGCTACCAACCTAAAAACTATGCAACAACCCTCCTCCCCTTTTACCATGGCACAATTACTTCCGCAGGAAGAAAAATTGGAAATTACTGCCCAAAAAGGTGAATTATTTATTGGTCTTCCAAAGGAAACCTATTTTCAAGAAAAGCGTATTTGCTTAACCCCAGATGCCGTTGGTGCCATTGTAGCCCACGGACATAGGATTTTAGTAGAAAAAGGTGCAGGGGAAGAAGCTGGTTTTAGCGACAATGAGTATAGTGAAGCTGGCGCAAAAATCACCAGTGATAAACAACAGGTTTTTGGTTGCCCAATGATATTAAAAGTAGAACCGCCTACACTAGATGAATTGGAGCTTATGAAGCCTAAAACGGTACTTATATCTGCCCTTCAGCTTAAAACCAGACAACAATCTTACTTTAAAGCCCTCACAAAGAAAAAAATAACAGCATTAGGTTTCGAATTTATTAAAGATGAAGACCATACTTATCCTGCTGTAAAGGCGCTAAGCGAAATCGCAGGAACAGCCGCTGTGCTCATTGCTTCAGAATTAATGGTAAATGCAAAAAAAGGAAACGGACTCCTTTTCGGAAATATTAGTGGCGTACCACCTGTTGAAGTTGTAGTAATTGGCGCAGGAACCGTAGGTGAATTTGCAGTTAGATCGGCTTTAGGATTGGGGGCAAGCGTGAAGGTGTTTGATAGCTCCTTAACAAAACTTCGCACCTTGCAAGCCAATGTTGGCAGGCCTTTATACACCTCTACCATTCAGCCAAAAAATTTATTAAAAGCGCTTCGTCGTTGCGATGTGGCTATTGGTGCTGTTAGAGGAAAAAATAGATCTCCAATTATTGTCACCAAAACTATGGTGGAAAATATGAAAAAAGGCGCTGTAATTATTGATGTTAGCGTAGATATGGGTGGTTGTTTTGAGACTACAGAAGTTACCTCCCACGATTCACCAACACAGATAACAAATGGAGTTATCCACTATGGCGTCCCAAATATTCCTGCACGGTATCCTAAAACCGCATCTATCTCTATAAGTAATATTTTTACGCCCTATTTGCTAGATATTGCTGAAAATGGCGGGCTAGAAAATGCCATTCGTTTTGACGGAGGTCTGCGAAATGGTTTGTATTTTTACCGCGGCATTTTAACCAACAAAGCCGTGGCAGATTGGTTTGATATGTCCTGGAGCGATATTAATTTGCTCATACATTAAAAGCAATATTTTCATGAAGGTAATCCAGCGTTTCGCCTACTACGGCGCAGGTTTTATTGTAGGTCTCATTCTTTTATTTTTCTTTTTAGGTGGTAAAAAAACCAGTTGTGATTATGGTTTTGATGCTCGGACCTTAAAAGATATACGTACTAAAAAAATTGAGTTTTCTGCTGAAAGCGATATAATGCGGAATAAATTTCAGCTAGATACTGCAGGCATCCGAACCATTTTGAAAAAAGCGGATGTAGATTTCTCTGAAACTGATAGAAAATTAGATTCCTGTAAGATTTATTTGATAGATGGAAAGGTACAAGAGAAAAACATTCAGCTACGAATTCAAAATTGTAACAAAACTGCTACAGTACTAGCTATTAAGGAAGTAAAGTAGGTTCGTGGTGAGTGGTGAGTGGTGAGTCTTGAGTCTTGAGTATTGAGTATTGAGTATTGAGTTGCAAAAAACGAGAAAAATCAATTTGTCAACTTATTTCCTCAATAAACTCAAAACAAATCCCTTCATTTAACCACAGAGGACAAGAAGTAGGCACAAAGTTTACAGAGAGATAGAGTTTGAATTTCTAATTTCGTTCTTCTAATTTCCTTTTCTTCATTTAAATCCCTCTGCGTTGCTTCTCCTTTTTTAATAAGGTTAGTTCACGACTGGTTTGTCCAGCAACCGATGTGTTTTCTTCGGCACGTCTTATTAAATATGGCATTACGTCCTTCACAGGTCCAAACGGTATATACTTTGCCACATTAAAACCGGCTTCGGCAAGATTGTAGCTTATGTGATCGCTCATACCATATAATTGCCCAAACCATATTCGGGAATCGTTTTTCATTAATCCTTTGGCATCAATAATTTCTAGTGCCAAATAATTACTATTCTCGTTATGCGTCCCTAAAAAGAGTGAAATATCTTGAAGATTGTCCAAAATGTATTGCATTACAGCATTAAAATGCTCGTCTGTGGCTTGTTTGCTTGCACAAATTGGAGTTAGATACCCTTTTTCTTCGGCACGGTCGTTTTCTTTTTCCATATAAGCACCACGCACAACTTTAAAACCTAACTTATAACCTCCGGCTTTGGCACGTTTATGAGCTTCTTTTAAATAGTCTAATCTATCCCAACGGTAACATTGCAACGTATTAAAAACTATAGGCGTTTTTTTATTATACTTTTCCATCATTGCTTCACAAAGCTCATCGGCTGCGTCTTGCATCCAAGATTCTTCACCATCTATTAACAATGAAATAGAACAATCATGCGCCACTTTGCAAACCTCATCATACCGCTGTTGGATACGTTGCCAACGTGTTTTTTCAATTTCGCTAAGAGTTTCTTTTGCCGAAACTTTCTCCCAGATTTTAAATCGACCCAATCCAGTTGGTTTAAAAACTGAAAACGGCATGGCATCTTTATGTTCTGCAAACTTGGTAAGTTCTATTACTTTCGCCAAAGTAGCATCAAACTGGGCATCCTCTTCTTTTCCTTCTACAGAAAAATCCAATATAGAGTTTACGCCAACGTCAAACAAACTATCTACCACAGGCAGGCAATCCTCTTCATTTACACCACCACAAAAATGGTCAAAAACTGTAGATCTAATTAATCCTTCTACCGGTAAATGCAAGTTGAGCGCAAATTTTGTAGCTGCGGTACCTATACGAACCAATGGTTCATTAGCAATCATTTTGAAAAGAAAATATGCGCGTTCTAATTGTGAATCTGTCTTAAGCTTAAATGCAGTTTCGGTATTATTAAAAATAGGATTTGTTGTCATATTTGGAGAAAAATATGCGCAAATATAAGTAGATTTACCCACCGAAGTGCAATAGGTAATTAAACTTAACAAAGGGCAACGTAAAACGTATGAAGAAAATTAAAAAAGAAAGAGGATCGGTTTTTTGTGGTACTTCGGTTTGGAATGTTTTGCAAGAAACTTTGGAATATCTTAAACCTTCAAAAGTATTCGTTCTAGTAGATGAAAATACAAAAAAATATTGTTTGCCTATTTTTGAAAAGCATTTTCCTGTTAATCTTACATTTCAAACTATTGTAATTTCATCGGGGGAATCACATAAAACAATTAGCACCTGTACTGCCGTTTGGCAAAAACTAAGCGAACTAGGTGCAGACAGAAATAGTCTGCTAATTAACCTAGGTGGCGGTGTTGTTACAGATTTGGGTGGGTTTGTGGCTAGTACTTTTAAACGAGGAATTGAGTTTATAAATATCCCTACATCACTATTGGCGATGGTAGATGCTTCGGTTGGGGGAAAAATGGTGTGGATTTAGGACATATAAAGAATCAGGTAGGTGTAATTCGCAATCCGCTGGTGGTTTTAGTTTTTGTGAAATTTTTAAAAACATTACCCAAAGAACAAATTACTTCTGGTTATGCCGAAATGCTAAAACACGGTTTAATTGCTTCTGAAGAATACTGGAATGACCTTAGAGATTTTGATGTAACAAATGAAATTTCAACAGAAAATTTTATCTGGCAATCTATCGAAATTAAAAATGAAGTGGTTACCAAAGATCCCACTGAAAAAAGCATTCGTAAAACCTTGAATTATGGACATACATTAGGACATGCCATAGAATCTTACACTTTAGAAAATTCTGAAAAGCAAACCTTGTTACACGGGGAAGCTATCGCAATAGGAATGATTTTAGCGAATTATCTTTCTGCAGCATTAAAAAACTTTCCAGAGAAAAAATTACAGGAAACCACAAAAACATTACTTTCGATATATAAACGCTACGATTTTTCTGAAAATGACATAGAACAGATCATTCAGCTTTTAAAATTTGACAAGAAAAACAGCCACGGAAATGTAAATTTTGTGCTCCTAGAAGATTTTAATAGTTACGTAATAGATCAACAAGTAGCTAATGAATTGATTCGTAATGCATTTAATTTTTATAAAAACTTCAAAAATTAATTTTGAGTTAATCTTAAGTGTTTTACATTTACCCAAACGAAACAATAAACCATCAAACCTTTATAATGAAGCGCGTAATTGTAGATTTTAGAAAATTAACCCCAGAAATTCTCTCCATGCTGGTTGATAAATATCCTTATGGATATGACGACGACCAAATTATTAAATTTAAAAATGCCCAAAATGAAACTGTCGAAGCCGTTGAAGTTAGAACAGACGATACCATTTATCTAGTAAAAGTGAGTACGAAACTGGAAAATACTATGGCTGCTTTTGAAGATGATGATTACGATACTGGCGATTATCAAGAAACAATTGTAGATCTGGATGCAAAAAAGCATTTGGGCGAGGAAGAGTAGATTTTTCTCAACACCAAAAAATAAAAATTTAACCTGCCTGTCGAGATACGATAGGCAGCATCAAAAAAAATAGGCCCTGTTAGGAGCCTATTTTTATTTATTTACCTTTTTTTAGGCGTGTTGTTCTTCGTGTTTGCCCTCTTTGATCTCTTCAATTAATTTTGAATTAAATGCTGGTAAATCATTCGGATTTCTACTGGTCACAAATCCTGAATCTACAACAACTTCTTCATCTACCCAATTAGCTCCTGCGTTCACAAGATCGTCTTTAATAGAATTGAACGATGTCATTTTTCTTCCTTTCACCACATCGGCCGAGATTAGAATCCACGGTGCGTGGCAGATGGCGGCTACTGGCTTTTCTTGCTTAAAGAAATCGCGAACAAATAATAAGGCATCCTCATTTCTTCTTAATTTATCTGGATTGATAACTCCCCCAGGTAATACTAATGCATTATAATCCTTCGCCGAAACCGAATCTAACGTTTTATCTACTAAGTATTCGTTAGACCAATTACCATCACTCCAAGATTTAATAGTTCCAGATTCTTCACTCACTATTTCTACAGTGAAGCCTTCTGCTTCCATTGCTTTCTTAGGAGATGTTAATTCACTTTCTTCAAATCCATTTGTTGCTAATATTGCTATTCTCTTTTTCATAATCTTTCTATCTTTTTAATTACTAATTTGTTTATAACAATATACAGCGTTAATGGACTAAGACCAAAAGTTGGATACTAAGCTTATATTAAAGTTTGTTAAGGGTTTGCGAAGGATTGGAAAAATTAATCATTTGGAATGTTACCATCGTCAACTTTCTTTTTATAGGTCTCATACTCTTCTAGTTCTTTTTCAATATAAAAGGTGGCATTTGCAGTGGGTTTCAATTTTATACCTTTCAATAACGCCCAATTTTTTATAAATTCGGCTCCAAAAAATAATATCAAACACGTATAATATACCCACAACAATATAATTACAACACTACCAGCAGCACCATACACAGAACCTGGGTTTGCTTTAGAAAAATAGTAACCCAAAGCATATTTACCAAATAGAAACAATAAAGATGCTAACAGGGCCCCTAAAAGCGTAGTCTTCCATTTAATTTTAACATCAGGAAGTACTGTATATATTGTAGCAAACAATGACCAGATAAAAAATTGGGTAATCCCAAAATTTAATATTTCAACAATAGTGGTAGAAGTCTCGGTATAATAACTCGCAATAACATCACTAAAAGCAGAAATAACGGCAGATAACAATAAGGAAATAAGTAACAACAGTCCAATAGCGAGTATAACCCCGAAGGAAGTAGCTCTTTTTTTTAATGTTGTTATGAAGGATGCTTTTTTGGGTTGTACACTCCAGACTTTATTCAATGCCTTTTGTAGTTGAAAAAATACCCCTGTTGCTCCGAAAATTAAGATACTTACCCCTACAACAATGGCAATTACAGAATTTTCCTCTAAGGCAGCATTGGTAATCATTCCTTCAATAGCTTTTGCGCTATCCCTGCCAATTAGTCCACCAATCTCTTCTGTTACTTTTCCTTGTACCGCTTCCCTTCCCAGAAAAATTCCAGCAATATAAACGGTAATAATAGAAAGCGACGGTATTGAAAACAAAGCATAATATGCAATGGTAGCACTTTGAGCCCAGGGATCGTTTTTATCCCAGCTTTTAGCAGTATTCTTAAGAAGTTTGAGAAGTTTCATTTATAAGTAATACGCTTTTAT
Source organism: uncultured Flavobacteriaceae bacterium (assembly GCA_963799365.1). Taxonomy (GTDB): domain Bacteria; phylum Bacteroidota; class Bacteroidia; order Flavobacteriales; family Flavobacteriaceae; genus Marinirhabdus. The sequence goes on along the minus strand of CAWCWV010000015.1, from coordinate 22,033 downwards.
CACTGCTATGTGATGTTTTTCATGACCACAAATTATGAAACCCGCAGCCCGCACAGAAAGGGGGAAATTGCTGGCAACCCCAATTCGCTCTAATATTTCTTCAGAAAAAGTTTTAAATAATACAATAGTTGCTTTACGTACTGCAATATATTCATCTAACAAGTTCTCTAGGGTTCTCTCATTAGCTTTTGAATTTGCAGCAAATTCATCTTGATCAAAACCCCTAATTTCCACATTTTTAGCCCTTGCAAATTGTAAGGCACGGTAGGCAAAAACACGTTCAGTGTCAATTAGGTGTAAGAGAATTTCTTTTGGAGTCCATTTGCCCTCTTCGTAACGGTATTCAAGTTTTGCTTCAGGAATTGCCTCGAAAAACTCGTGAGTTTCTATCATTCCTTCAGAAAAACCCTGTAATAATGGTTTTTCCAGCGCCCTATCTACATAATTCTTATAGTAGGAATTAAATTCTTTTTCTGAAAGTTGGGTGGTTTTCATAACTGAAATTTTAGAATTTCGAAGATACTAAATTTCAGCAGTAGTCCTAAGTAGAAATCTCGTTTGCTTAGCCAACGATAAATGTTTTTAAAATATCCACCACATAATCCATTTCCTCTTTAGTATTGAAACTAGAAAATGAAAAACGAATAGAAGGTTTAATCATATCATCTTCTGAAAGAATTTCAGCAAGCACGTGAGAACCCTTTCCGCTACCACTCTGGCAAGCACTTCCTTTAGAGCAAGCAATACCGTGCAAATCCAACTGAAACAATAACATCATAGATTTCTCTGGGGGAATAGGCAAGCAAACGTTCAATAAAGTATAGGTACTACGGGTATTGTCATCGCAAGAACCGTTAAATTTTACTCCAGGAATTTCAGTAGAAAGTTTTTCTTTGAAATAGTCTTTAAGGTCAGTTATATATGTGCGCTCTTTTTCTAAGTTTTGGTAAGAAATTTTTAATGCTTCCGCCATACCGGCAATGGCGTATACTGCTTCAGTACCAGCACGTAGCCCTCTTTCTTGTGAACCACCAAAAATTAACGGTTTTAATCCTGTGTTTTTACGTACAAATGCAAAACCAGCTCCTTTAGGACCGTGAAATTTATGTGCTGCAACCGCTGCAAAATGAATGGGGATTTCAGCAAAATCTATTTCATAATGTCCTACGGACTGTACTGTATCACTATGAAAAAGTGACTTATAATTTTCGCAAAGCTGCGCAGTCCTTTTTATATCCAGTACATTCCCCACTTCGTTATTAATGTGCATTAGGCTTACCAATGTTTTGTGACTGGTATCACTAAGCAATTTTTCTAAATGTTCGTAGTCAACCTGGCCACAATCATCAAGTTGCACGTGAGCTACTTCAATTTCGTGTTTTTCTTTTAACTCGTTTATTGCGTGAAGAACAGCGTGGTGCTCAATTTTACTGGAAATAATCCTTGTAACCCCAAGATCTCGTACACAGCTATTCAAAATTAAGTTGTCAGCTTCGGTACCTCCAGAGGTAAAAATAATTTCGGCAGCTGTTACATTTAAATGCTTTGCGATGTCTTTTCGGGCATTCTCCAATAAAGACTTTGCCGATCTTCCATAGGCATGAGTAGAAGACGGGTTGCCGTATTCGGTTTTTAATACTTCAGAAATACAACGAATTACTTCGCTTCGCAATTGGGTTGTAGCAGCGTTATCTAAATATACTTTTTTCATTTTAATATAATATTGAATACATAGGAAGATAAAATGCCCTATTTAGTTATTGCGATTGCATTACAAAATGCTAATAGAAATTTCATACTCGCAAAAATACATTTTTATATAAAATTAAGTAATGCTAAATTGCAAAGAATTACGTTTCTTTACCCTACTAAACAACTATGTTTATGCGAAAATTATGTGTTTTTATAGCACTTGCAACAATTTTATACTCCTGCGATGACGGAGATGTACTAGTGACAAGTTTTAATTTCGAAGATGCGCCACTTCAATTTTGCGAAGGTGCTAATAGTTTGGTCTTTTTTAAAATAAATGAGGCAAGTAATGAGAGCCTTTCTCTGCAAATTGTTGTTGAAGATGGAATTTTTTCACAAAATAGCGAATTGCAATTTCAACTAAATGAAACTGCTAATTTTATAAATTACCGAACTTTTGATACCGCGCCAACTGCAAATTATTTTTGCAATAGCATTCCTCCTACTTCTTCAATCGTATTGCAAGATTATATTGGAACGGATGGCACAGCAAACCTTATGGTTACTGCTATTTTTAATGATAATGATAGTGTTGAAGAAGATATAGAAAGTGACCTTGATACCGATATGGATGGCCTGTTAAATTATTACGATTTTGATGATGATGGGGATAACGTACCTACAGGTGTTGAAATTGGCACCGATTTGGACAACCCGTTAGACACAGATGGTGATGGCATCCCTAATTACCTAGACGAGGATGATGATGGTGATGGTGTTTTAACAAGAAATGAAGCGACCAAAGATGATATAGACCCGCAAAATAATATTACAGATCCAAATGTTGGCGCAGATTATCTAAACCCAGCCATAGCAGTAGAAACAATTATAGAAATTTATATTGAACACCAGTATACCTTCTCGAGCAGTATAGCTTTATTTGTTAACAATGCTGTTTTTACCAATGGTGAAGAACAATTAACACAGGAGAGCCTAGACTTAGGAGATATAACCAATATTGCCACAGGAACAATTATTGAAACCCCTGATTTTCCTAGGTTGTAGTATTTTGAACAATATAAACTTCAGTAGCTCCAGATCCATATTTTCTGGGATCTGCCTCGTAAAACTTCACGTTTTCATACCTTTTGAAAAGATATTCTAGTTCTATTTTTAAGACCCCTTCTCCAACACCGTGGATAAAAATAATTTTTGGGATCCGCTTGTTAATAGCAAAATCTAATTGCCGTTTTGCTGTATCCAACTGAATGTTGAGCATATCGTAATTTGAAAGTCTCGTAGCTCCGGTTAGCTTATGGATATGTAAATCTACTTCCATTGGCGGGATGTGGCGCTCTTTGGGCTTGGGGATATTTTTCTTTTTTTTTGGCTTAATTTCATTTTCTGAAAGTATTGCTGCCATATTTTTTGTAGAAATATTCTTTATAAGAAAAGATCCTTCCACAACCAGCTCGTTTTTCTGAAATTCCATAGGGAAACCATCTTCAGTTTCAATTAAAACAGTAGCTCCTTCTACTGAAAGTATAGTCCCAGTAATAGGTTCATCAATGGCCGAAACTGTATCTCCTTTTTTCATATTGTTTTCAAAAATAGAATATATAAATTACTATTACAATATGAATTTCTAACTCATTCATTATTAATTTTTTAGGATTTTTGTAGGAAAATTATGGTAATACGAAAAATATAATTAAATTTAGCGCGGAAAACGTAGTGCTCCCCCCTAATGCACTGCCTTAAAAACCAAATTTATGAAACACCTACTACTCATACCAGCTATGCTGTTTGTTACAGCTATTTCGGTAGCTCAATTGTACGTTGCGCCTACTACTACTGGAACACCAACAGACTCCTATATTTATGTAAATGATGAAGTAATATTTGTTGAGAATGACATCAATCTTACTGAAAACACCGTAGATCCTGAAACAAAAGCAAGTATCTATTTAAGAAACGGTTCTCAATTAATCCAAGGAGAAAGTAATGGAGCTAATTCAGGTTCTGGATATATTTCTATTTATCGTGCAAACCCTGGAAGCGATGCTTGGGATTACACATTTTATGGGTCACCAGTCGGAGATAATCTTACCGTACCATTAGCAGCAGCTGGAAATATTAATACTGGAATACGATCCATTTTTACGCCTTTGTATGATCCAATGGCAACAGATTATACAGTCCCAACGAGTTTAACAGATGCTTTAGAAACTGAAATTACTGACGCAAAAGAAGGAAATTTTGATACTGCATCCAATGAATTAACAATCTCAACGCGATGGACCTATGCAAAACTTGGTTCGGGTGTAGCAGAGCCATATACCAGAATATACGCTAGTAACATGGTACCTCCTGGAAGAGGTTTTATTATGAAAGGTGTAAATAGAGATGGTGCAGCAAGTACACACGATTTTGTATACGATTTTAGAGGAAGACCTAATAATGGCACCTTAGTTTTGCCAACAATAGAGTTAGTAACCCCACTAACAGAACAACAAGTATTAACTGGAAACCCATACCCTTCTGCATTAGATTTAAACCGACTATTTTACGATACTAAAACTGGAGATGCAAATGGAACAGACACATTTGAAAATTCAGAAATTGACGCAGTCCTCTATTGGGACGAAGACCGTACTATTGATTCGCATCTTTATAGAGATAACAAAGGTGGATTTGGTATTTGGGTGCCTTTAGGGAGCAATCCTGACGATGCAAATCCTGGTGGCTACACAGTAGCGCCGTTTCTAAATTATAATGATGACGGTTCCACTTCAAGTAATCAAATTGGTATTGGAAGTGGGATACACTATGAACGCCGTTTTGCGCCCGTAGGACAAGGATTTATTTTGCAAACGGTAAACTCTATTAACGATATTTTTGCCCTTCCTCCACAAGTGGACCTTACTCTTAATTCTATTTCTATAAAAAACCAATATAGAAGAAATATTGCAGAAGGTGCTGCTACTAATTCTGAATTTAGACATACCCAAAATACCCCAACAAACCATACAGGTAGTCGTCCTGCAGATACTAGACTACCACAGATAAGAATCTTTACCTATTTTGGTGAAACTCATTTTAGAGATATGCTCTTAGCGTTCTCTGATACTAGTACAGATTTTTATGATAGAGGGATGGATGCTCGCCACCCGATGGATGCCTCTTTTGCTGAAGCTTATTTCCCAGTACAAGTGAATGAAAGTCAAGATGAATCTGTTGATGAATTTGTAATTCAAACAGTGCCTTGGTCAAATGAAAAAAGAATCCCGTACGCTATCAAGTTAGATAGACAAACTGAAGTTGTGGTTCAGGTAGTTGACAATGTTAAGATAAAAGCTCCTGTTCTTTTATTCGATAGCGAACTCAACACCTACACACAAATTAGTGGAAGATCTACAGCTACATTAAATCTACCTGCCGGACACTATAAAAACAGGTTTTTTATTGTCTTTAAAAGTTCACAAAGTCATACGAACCCAGACGAAGGAAGAGGGATGGAAATAAATAAAATTCTTGGAAATGTAGATTTTTTCCAGAATAACAAAGAGTCACAATTAGAAATAATGAATCCAGAAGCATACACTTTAAAATATGCCCATATTTTCGATATGTCTGGAAAACTTGTTGCTACTAGAACAGATCTAGGAAACAGTACTAATTATAATATTTCTACAGCTTCTATGGCAGATGGAGTATATCTTGTAAAGCTAGTAACTTCAGATAATGTTTCAATAGACTATAAAGCTATTATAACAAACAAATAAACACCCTATGAAAGAGGGCCTTGAAGAGTATATGCTGCCTTGTTTAAATAAGCAACTCTTCGGAATAGAATGTTTAGGCTGTGGCATACAACGTGCCACAGCCTTTTTATTTAAAGGCGAATATATAGCGGCATTAAAAACATACCCTGCTATTTATTCGCTTATTTTATTAATTCTTTTTTTACTGTTTAATCTGGTTGTAAAATTTAAGTATGCTACCCCAATTAAAATAATTCTCATTGCAACCAATGTGCTTATTATAGTGATTAGCTACTGTATTAAAATGAATAAATATTTTTAACCCTTCCGTTTTTTTTAGGTATATTTAATCCACATCAATATTAATCAACCAATATTCTCTTTATTATGGAACAACAAAAATTACCTAACGCTACGCTTATTTTAGTTTTCGGTATTATCTCTATTGTAACTTGCTGCTGTTATGGTGTTATAGGCCTAATATTTGGTATTATAGCAATTGTAATGTCTAAAAAAGCTACAGAAACTTATTTGGCAAACCCAGAATTATATACTGGCTACCAAAATGTAAAAACTGGAAAGATTTTGGCCATTATAGGTGTTTTTTTAAATATAATATTCCTGGGATATGTAATTTTCCTATTTGCTACATTAGGCACAGAAGGTATTATGAATATGAACCAAGAATTCATGGATCAATACGGAGGTTAGAAAACTATAACCTATTCCTTTAAAACTAAAAAATGCGGCTCCAAAGCCGCATTTTTTATATTATATATTTTAATCAAACTAATCTATACCTCAAACTCTTTAAGGGTATTGCAGATTATTCTTACACAATCTAACAACTCATCTTCTGTCATAACCAAAGGTGGTGCAAATCGAATAATATTCCCATGCGTTGGTTTTGCTAGCAATCCGTTGTCCCTAAGCCTTAGGCATATGTTCCAAGCAGTGTCACCCTCTTCACTATCGTTTATAACTATAGCATTGAGAAGGCCTTTGCCACGAACCAATTTACAAATGGTACTTTCAGCAATATATTCGTTCATCTTACTTCTGAAGAGTTCACCCAATTGATATGCATTTTCTGCCAAACGTTCATCATTTACAACATTGAGAGCAGCCATAGCAACCGCAGCAGCAATAGGGTTCCCTCCAAAAGTAGACCCGTGAGAACCTGGTGTGATTACGTTCATAATAGGATTGTTTGCCAATACAGCCGATACTGGATACGCGCCACCACTCATGGCTTTACCAAGAATTAAAATATCTGGTTTTACTTCAGGAGTGCCGCTACAGTCTTTTTTCTCACAGCTACAATCTCCGCAAGTAGCTAAGAGACGTCCTGTTCTTGCAATTCCTGTTTGTACTTCGTCTGCAATAAATAATACATTATGTTTTTCACATAATGCCTTCGCTTTCTTTAAATAGCCTTCAGAAGGTACAAACACCCCTGCTTCACCTTGAATGGGTTCCACTAAAAATCCTGCTACATTTGGATTATTTTCTAAAGCCGTTTGTAGTGCTTGAATATTATCGTATTCAATTTTAATAAATCCATCGGTATAGGGTCCAAAATTTTTACGGGCTACAGCGTCGTTACTAAACGAGATGATGGTGGTTGTTCTTCCGTGAAAGTTATTTTCACAAACTATAATTTCAGCTTCGTTCTCCTCAATACCTTTTACTTCATACGCCCATCGTCTACAAATCTTCAAAGCCGTCTCAACTGCCTCGGCACCAGTATTCATAGGTAAAATCTTGTCAAAATTAAAATACTCACTAGCGTATTTCTCGTACTTTCCTAGTATATCGTTATGAAACGCTCTTGAAGTTAATGAAAGTGTTTTGGCTTGTTCCATCATTGCATTAACAATAGCTGGATGACAATGCCCCTGGTTTACGGCACTATATGCCGAAAGAAAATCGTAGTATTTTTTCCCCTCAACATCCCAAACATAGACCCCTTCACCTTTATTTAAAACTACAGGTAGTGGATGGTAATTGTGAGCTCCGTATTTATTCTCTAAGTCTATCGCTTGTTGCGACAATGATTGTTGTGTTACTGACATAACATTAAAAATTTTTAAAATTATAAATTAAAAAATTCCTTCTGTACCTTTATTCTTTCGAGAATCCCAATAAATATCGGGACGAAAATTCAGCGGAGGAGAGAAATCATCCTTGGGCGCAAATTACTAAAAATACCACACATTTTTAAATGAAACACAGTACTTTTGCGGCTATGGGAAGAAGAAAAACCAATAGAGTAATTCTAGAAAATCTTGAAGTATTTGACGCAGGTGCTAAAGGCAAGGCTGTGGCAAAGGCTGAAGACGGCAGGGTTGTATTTATAGATAATGCTGTGCCTGGTGACGTTGTGACTGTACAAACTACCAAAAAGCGTACGGCTTTTTATGAAGGAACAGCGATTTCGGTTTCTAAACTTTCAGATAAACGTGTAGAACCAGTTTGCCAGCATTTTGGCACCTGCGGCGGTTGCAAATGGCAACATATGGGCTACGAGCACCAATTATATTATAAGCAGAAAGAAGTTACAAATAACCTTACACGTTTGGGGCACCTAGTATTACCCGAGGTCTCCCCTATTATAGGTTCTGCGGAACAATACTTCTACCGAAATAAAATGGAATTCTCTTTCAGCAATAATAAGTGGCTCACATTGGATCAAATCCAAAGTGATGTTCAAATTGAAAATAAAAATGCTTTAGGATTTCATATTCCTGGCATGTGGGATAAAATTTTGGATATTGATAAATGTCACCTACAGCGCGATCCCAGTAATGCCATAAGAAATTTTATTAAAATTGAAGGACAGCGCTTAGACATTCCATTTTTCAATACTAGAAAACAAGAAGGAATGTTGCGAACGTTGATGCTTCGTACCACAAGCATTGGAGAATTAATGGTAGTGGTTCAGTTTTTTGAAGAAAATAAAGCGAAACGAGAAATATTACTAGATAGCATTGCGAAAGAGTTTCCTGATATTACCTCACTACAATACGTAATCAACAACAAAGGAAACGACACCATTTACGATCAAAAAGTGATTTGCTATAAAGGCAGAGACCATATTTATGAAGAAATGGAAGGGCTGAAGTTTAAAATAAACGCAAAATCATTTTACCAGACCAACAGCGAGCAAGCCTATGAATTATACAAAGTTACACGAAATTTTGCAGGGCTAACAGGCAACGAATTAGTGTACGATTTATATACAGGAACAGGAACCATCGCACAATTTGTAGCCAAAAACGCCAAAAAAGTAATTGGTGTAGAATCGGTTCCGGACGCTATTACCGCCGCAAAAGCCAATGCGCAATTAAACGGCATTGACAACGTTGAATTCCTGGTGGGAGACATGAAAAATGTTTTTAACCAAGATTTTGTGAATACGTATGGTAAGGCAGATGTTGTAATTACAGACCCTCCAAGAGATGGGATGCATAAAGACGTTGTAGCACAATTATTAGAATTGGCACCAGAAAAAATTGTATACGTAAGTTGTAACAGCGCAACGCAGGCAAGAGATCTTTCTTTACTGGACGAACTTTATGAAGTGACCAAAGTGCAGCCAGTAGATATGTTTCCACAAACACATCACGTAGAAAATGTTGTACTTTTAGAAAAAAGATAAAGAATTGAAGCAGGTTAAATTAGTTTGTATTTTGATTTTAAGCGCAGTACTGCTTACCACAGCATGTACCCGAGACGATATTTGCGATCCAGCATTGGCCGTTACGCCGCTCTTAATTATTACGTTTAAAGATAATGCCAATGTTACACAGGCAAAGAGTGTTACAGGATTATCAGTTCGAAAGAATGATGTCGATTCTACGCTGGTATTCAGAATAACCGAAGCAACCGATTCTATTGCGATCCCATTAGATACAGAAACCGATATCACCGAATTACTGTTCATTCTAAATGACGATGACAATGAAGAGACTACTAATGGAGACAGACTTAATTTTACCTACCAAAGAGAAGAAGCCTATGTAAACCGGGCTTGCGGATTTAAAACCACCTATTCTGAATTTAATACCGAATTGGAAGAGGATACCGATAACTGGATTACTTCCTTCCTAATTTTACAAACCAATATAACAGATGAAATTGAAGCACACCTTTCTATTAGGTTTTAGCCTATTGCTTGCGTCAATTTCTGCAATTGCGCAAGATGAAACTATTACTATCCAAACTTCTGAAGCTGTTTCCATAGAAGCCAATGACAGCTTGCCAAAAACCAAGAAGTATGGTATAAGAGTAGGTGTAGATATTTCAAAACTAATTCGAACCGCTTTTGAAGATGGTTTTACAGGTTTTGAAATAAACGGAGATTACCGGCTTACTGAAAAAATATACGCTGCAGCCGAGCTGGGAACTTCAGATAGAGTTTGGGACGAAGATGGATTAAAAACAACCACCACAGGAAGCTATATAAAAATAGGGGCAGATTTAAACGCTTATAATAACTGGCTCAATATGAATAACTCCATTTTTGGAGGGCTTCGGTACGGATTTTCAACGTTTAAACAAGAATTAAACTCCTACTCTATTTATACTACAAATCCAGCATTTCCAGTAAGTCCAAGAGAAGTTTCTATTGAGGAAAGTGGCTTAACTGCTTCCTGGGCTGAGTTGATTGTAGGTTTCAAAACCGAAGTATTTAATAATTTATTTTTGTCTATAAATCTTCAGGTAAAGCGAAAAATTTCAGAGGATAAACCAGAAGAATTTGATAACCTTATCATACCTGGATTCAACAGAACTTACGATTTTAGTGAGTTTGGCGTGGGGTATGGTTATACCATTTCTTACTTAATTCCGCTGTATAAAAAGTAAGTCAAAAACCAATTGTCTAGTCAACCAAATTAACTAGTTACCTAACTCACCAACTCACTGCTTACTAGCCTTTTTACTCCCTTCATACATATCGTAACGCACCAACTTACTTTCTAGTTTACCGTTATACAATTTTATACGTCTGGACGGGCGTAATCCTACACTTTTTAACGCTTCCATATTACTGGTAATCATCCAGGCCTGAGTTCCTGGATACCCACGTTTGAGAGTGTTTCCAATTTCAGCATAAAAAGCATCAATATCTTTAACTGCCAAACGCTCGTCGTAAGGCGGATTAAAGACAATAAACATAGAACGTTCAGTTTCTTTTTGAGATTCAAAAAAGTCCTGTTCTTTTACCTCTATAAACTCAGTAAGGTTTGCATTTTGAATATTGGTTTTTGCTTTGCGTAGTGAAAATCCATCTTTATCGCTCGCATAAATCTTAAAATGAAAATCTCTTATCTTTTTAAGCGCTGCATTTTCGATCAGTTCATACAAATCTACATCAAAATCGGGCCAGGTTTCAAAGCCGAATTCATCTCTATTCAGGTTTGGTGGAATATTACAAGCAATCATCGCCGCTTCTGTCGCTATGGTACCACTACCACACATAGGATCCATAAAATCGCATTGGCCAGTCCAACCAGTAAGCATGATCAATCCTGCCGCAAGCACTTCATTAATGGGGGCTAGGGTTTGTTCATTCTTATAACCACGTTTATGCAATGAAGCACCAGAGCTGTCTAGAGAAACCGTACAAATATTTCGATCAATATGTATATTAATTCGTAAAGTTGGGTGGTCCAAATCAACATCCGGACGTTTTCCTTCCTTATCCCGAAACCTATCTACAATAGCATCTTTGGTTTTTAGGGAAATATATTGTGAGTGTGTAAATTTTTCAGAGTATACGGTAGCATCTACTGCCAGGCTACCGTCGGCATCCATATAATTTTCCCAGGGAATGGCATATATTTTTTTGTATAGGTCGTCTTCCGTAAATATATTGAAAGCGGTGATGGGTTTTAAAACTTTAATCGCAGTTCGACAACACAGATTTACTTTGTACATAAAACCGGTATCGCCTTCGAAAGAGACATTTCTAGTCCCTATTTCGATTTCTGAAGCTCCTAATTGTCGCAATTCCTGTGCTAATAATTCTTCTAGGCCATACAATGTTTTGGCCACCATTTTAAAGTTGTTTTCCATCGGTAATGCAGTTCTGTCCTGCAAAAATACAGTATTTTTGCACCGCAAAACAAAACAGTTCCAAAAAGAAATAATGAGCGATTGGTATGCTTCCTGGTTTGATACACCCTACTATCATATATTATATAAAGATAGAGACAATGCCGAGGCGGATAGCTTTATGGAGCGTCTCACCAATTTTCTACAGCTTGAAAGAAAAGATACTATTTTGGACTTAGCCTGTGGGAAGGGCAGACACGCTATTTCTTTGAGCAAAAAGGGGTTTGACGTTACTGGTGTGGATTTATCACCATCAAGTATTGAATTTGCTAAACAGTTTGAGTCTCAACATTTAAAATTTCGGGTACACGATATGTGCTTGCCCTATCCTAAAAAATTTGATGCCGTTTTCAACTTGTTTACAAGTTTTGGTTATTTTGAAAATGAAGAAGACAACCTGCGTACTATAAAAGCTATAAAACAAGAATTAAAACCAAAAGGTCATGGAGTGATAGATTTTATGAATTCAGAATTTGTGATGAAGAATCTGGTTCCTTCTGAAGAGAAAGAAATTGAAGGAATTGTATTTAAAATAAAACGTTATGTCACTGAAGGATATATTATCAAAGAGATTAATTTTGAGCACAACACAGTTCCATTTTCATTTACTGAAAAAGTAAAAGCTTTAACAATGGAAGATTTTGAAGATTATTTTAAGGCAGCAGGAATGCAACTAAAGCATTGTTTTGGCGATTATCATTTGAATGAATTTAACAAGGCAACTTCAGAAAGATTAATCCTTATCTTTAACTAATGGAATACATCGCATTATTTCTTGCCGTTGCAGTAGGATATGGAATTGCTACAATTTTTCAAAAGAAAGAACTATCGCAATTACCTGTAATATTAGCATTTAGTGGCGCATTCTTACTATCTACAACGCTATTTGAGCTACTCCCTGAAGTTTTTGAAACTGGAGGGGAACATATTGGGGTATTTATTATGGTAGGAATTCTACTCCAGATTGTTTTGGATTTTTTCTCCAAAGGTGCCGAACATGGCCACGTACACATCCATACAGAACAAAAAACATTTCCAATAGCACTTTTTCTAAGTCTCTCTGCACATGCGCTTATTGAAGGGTTTCCACTAACAAATCATACGGCAATGTTCTATGGAGTGATTATACACAAGATCCCTATAGCTATCATTTTGGCCTTGTTTTTTCATAAGGCCAAATTCAAGTCCTCTACTACCTTGCTATTTCTTACACTGTTTGCATTAATGACGCCTTTGGGAAGTTTTTTAATGGATAAAGTAATATTTCTTCAGGAGTATGCGACGCAAATAAATGCAATTGCTATTGGAATCTTTTTGCATGTTTCTACCACGATTCTTTTTGAAAGTTCTAAAAACCATAGCTTTAGCTTTTCAAAGATGACAGCTGTGTTTATCGCAGTGATTGTGGCGTATTTTCTTTAACTAATTTCAGTAAAAATAAAAAGGTAGTGTAAAATGCTTCCGGCTAGCACAAAAAGATGCCAGATTACATGATTGTAAGGTATTTTACCAATAGCGTAGAATATAATTCCGGTTGTATACGCCAAGCCTCCCCCTATGAGCAACCATAATCCTTCTTGAGTTACCGCCTCTTTGAGTGCAGAAAAGTCAAATACAATAAGCCATCCCATGATCAAATAGAGCAACAATGAGATAATTTCAAATTTACCTGTAAAGAATATTTTTAAAATAGTTCCTACTAATGCTATTCCCCATACCAACCAAAACAGCAACCAGCCCAAACTAGCGTCCAAGGTAATTAAAACCACTGGCGAGTATGTTCCTGCAATGAGTAAGTAGATACTTATGTGATCTAATTTTCTATAGCGCTTTTTCCGCTTGTCACTACGGGCATAGTGATATAGTGTAGAGGCAAAATATAAAGTAGATAATGATACACCATACAAGCAAATCCCTAAAACACCTTGAAAAGTATCATAAGTTTTAAAGACAAATAACAATGAAAACCCTACTAAGCTTAACAAAAAACCAAAGCCGTGGGTAATTGCATTTAACTTTTCTTCAGTTTCAGTTTGTGTTCTCATAGTTTTTGGGCAACGGCCGGGCTATCATTGCTATCTTTTTTGGAGTCACCTTGCCAATGGTGAAAAGGTTACTCGTAGCAAAAAAGGATATTCATTCTATCCCTGTTGCGGATTTCTTATAGTGCAGTAAAAGTAAGTAATAAACGATAATATTCATAGATACAAATAACATTGAGGTAGCATTGTACTTTTTATCTTATAAAAATTACACAACGCATTGATGGCAAAGCAGATTTTTAATTTTTTTCAAAAAAAAGATCCAATCAAATAAATGATTGGATTTTTAAGGAAGGCGCAATAAATTAGAGAAACGGCAAAAGCCCATTTCAGCAGTAGTTTAAACGATAAATTCTGAAGGTATGTTATTCCCAAATCTATTTTGGAGGACTTTTGCCACCACTTTTTTCGTTGGAAAGTTTAGATTTAATCCAAAAAAAAAGGACCCAATCGTTAGATTGAGTCCTTTAAGGAAGGGTTATCCGAACCCTTTTACGGGCGGGCGGTATGATTATGGCAACGGCACAGCACATTTTTTAATCCACGGGTTAACTTAAATTTGTGATGTCTGTGCCACCACATTATTCGTGTGTATTTAAGTTAATCCAAAAAAAAAGGACCCAATCGTTAGCTAGAGTCCTTTAAGGAAGGCCGTTAGAGTTAGGAAAACGGCACAGCACATTTTTTAATCCACGGGTTAACTTAAATTTGTGATGTCTGTGCCACCACATTATTCGTGTGTATTTGAGTTATGAACTTTCCTGAAATAGGTTGACTAAAAATTAATCAATTAATTACAGTCACTTATGAAACCAAAAAAAGAACACTGGCTAAAAAAAAGCTACCAAAAAGCAACTTTAGAGACCAAACTTTTAGTCGTTGACCAAATCCTAAACGGACAACTATCGACAAACT
>CAWCWV010000015.1:0-2500 GCA_963799365.1 uncultured Flavobacteriaceae bacterium | reverse complement strand
CTCAGGCAGACTCGAACTGCCGACCTCTACATTATCAGTGTAGCGCTCTAACCAGCTGAGCTATGAGACTGTTTTAATAGTCGATAGTCGTTAGTTTTTAGTCGTTAGTAAAAGCTAGAAGCATATCATACCACCAACTATAGACTACCGCCTACAGACTTTATAAAAAATTAAAATTGACAACTAAACCAAAAATAGCACCTTATTTTGAAAAGCTATAAGCTTCTCGTCGCACTCTCTCTGCCCTTGCGGGCTTTCTCTAGAAAGGAGGTGTTCCAGCCGCACCTTCCGGTACGGCTACCTTGTTACGACTTAGCCCTAGTTACCAGTTTTACCCTAGGCCGCTCCTTACGGTGACGGACTTCAGGTACCCCCAGCTTCCATGGCTTGACGGGCGGTGTGTACAAGGCCCGGGAACGTATTCACCGGATCATGGCTGATATCCGATTACTAGCGATTCCAGCTTCACGGAGTCGAGTTGCAGACTCCGATCCGAACTGAGATAGGTTTTAAGGATTCGCTCCACCTCGCGGTGTGGCTGCCCTCTGTACCTACCATTGTAGCACGTGTGTAGCCCAGGACGTAAGGGCCGTGATGATTTGACGTCATCCCCACCTTCCTCACGGTTTGCACCGGCAGTCTGGTTAGAGTTCCCGACATTACTCGCTGGCAACTAACCACAGGGGTTGCGCTCGTTATAGGACTTAACCTGACACCTCACGGCACGAGCTGACGACAACCATGCAGCACCTTGTAATGAGTCCGAAGAAGGGCTAGTTTCCTAGCCTGTCCCACTACATTTAAGCCCTGGTAAGGTTCCTCGCGTATCATCGAATTAAACCACATGCTCCACCGCTTGTGCGGGCCCCCGTCAATTCCTTTGAGTTTCATTCTTGCGAACGTACTCCCCAGGTGGGATACTTATCACTTTCGCTTAGCCACTCAGTCTTGCGACCGAACAGCTAGTATCCATCGTTTACGGCGTGGACTACCAGGGTATCTAATCCTGTTCGCTCCCCACGCTTTCGTCCCTCAGCGTCAATACAATGTTAGTGATCTGCCTTCGCAATCGGTATTCTAAGTAATATCTATGCATTTCACCGCTACACTACTTATTCTAACCACTTCACATTGATTCAAGACAACCAGTATCAATGGCAATTCTATGGTTGAGCCACAGACTTTCACCACTGACTGAGCTGCCCGCCTACGGACCCTTTAAACCCAATGATTCCGGATAACGCTCGGACCCTCCGTATTACCGCGGCTGCTGGCACGGAGTTAGCCGGTCCTTATTCTTACGGTACCGTCAAGCCCCCTCACGAGGGGGTGTTTCTTCCCGTATAAAAGCAGTTTACAACCCATAGGGCAGTCTTCCTGCACGCGGCATGGCTGGATCAGGCTCTCGCCCATTGTCCAATATTCCTCACTGCTGCCTCCCGTAGGAGTCTGGTCCGTGTCTCAGTACCAGTGTGGGGGATCCCCCTCTCAGGGCCCCTACCTATCGTAGTCTTGGTAAGCCGTTACCTTACCAACAAACTAATAGGACGCATACTCATCTCTTACCGTAACCTTTAATCATAAATACGATGCCGTAATATGATACTATATGATATTAATCCAAATTTCTCTGGGCTATCCCATAGTAAGAGGTAGATTGTATACGCGTTACGCACCCGTGCGCCGGTCGTCGGCGGTGCAAGCACCCCGTTACCCCTCGACTTGCATGTGTTAAGCCTGCCGCTAGCGTTCATCCTGAGCCAGGATCAAACTCTTCATCGTGTAATCTTAAATAATATTCAAGTATTACGAAAAGCTCTCTCTCAAAAAATTCTCAGGTACTATTCTTAGTTTAGTTTCAATACAGATAATAATCTTTCGATTACTACCCATACGCTGTCAATTTCAATATATCAATGAACTTCTTTATTACATCTCTCCACTACTCCGAACCCGTGTTTTAAGTCACTCATCCGTTTTGCGGGTGCAAATATACAACCCTTTTTTAAACCTGCAAGCAAGTTGTAAAAATAAATCAAAATAAATTATGAACCTGTAATATCTGCTAATAACTAATCCAGATCTATCCTTCAAAGCGGGTGCAAATATACAACCTTTTTTAAACCCGCAAGCAGGTTTTAAAAATAATTCAAAAATTTATAAGAACGTCAATTTCTTTGCTGAAAAACTCTTCCAGATCTCTCCTTCAAAGCGGGTGCAAATATACACCCACTTAGCTTTATAAAACAAACATAATTCAATCTTTTTTATCGTTTTTATTGAGAAAATTCTTAACACACTGGAAATACCAAGCTTAGCTTCTAAAGTTTTTTTTACACCTTTATACCTATATATATAAACAACTTTTTGCAAAACGCAAAAAGGTTTACTGGAACACTAGAGAAATAAGAAAAAATCCTTCAATACTATTTGAAATAATCAACCCTTTTCATATCAATAAATACCATTCTTCAAATCACCTGCCTGCCAAAGGGAACGA
>CAWCWV010000014.1:0-105520 GCA_963799365.1 uncultured Flavobacteriaceae bacterium | reverse complement strand
GAGCAAGCTCGGCTTTAATTTTGAAATGAAAAACCAGCAACATTAGTTGCTGGTTTCCTTTTGCAGAGAGGAAAGGTTCTACCTCAAATTCTTTAAACCTAGTGTTTATAGTACTTTACAATGGTTCAGTTTTCTAGGGTAACCCATAGGGTAACTAAGCTCACATTACTAATATTGCTCCGCAAGTTACAAAAAGAATTAGGAAATAGTTTTTCTAAGTTATGAAACCATACTAGCCATTTATAATTTGCTTAATTTGTAATAAATTGACCAAATTATAAAATCTATGCAGACGCAAAATAACGAACCCTATGATAAAAAAATCTACTGGTTAGGTTCTTGGTTAAGCATTTTATTTATAGGGATTGCTTGTATCGGATTTTCAATATTACTATTACCATACGTTTCTGATAATTATAATTTCCAAAATCTAGGGGTTTTGGGTGATACAGTTGGCGGATTTCTAAATCCAATTATTGCAATCGCTGCTGCCCTACTCACTTTCCTTGCATTTTATGTACAGTATCAAGTGAATGAGCAAGTAAAAAAACAAATTCATACGCAACAGACGACTGACCATTTCTACAAAATGTTAGACTTACATATTAGAAATGTAGAAGCGTTTAAAATTGACAGTTATCGTTTTGAATCTTTCTATAATGATTCATTTATCGTATTTAAAATGTATGAAAATCTTTCAGATAGTTTAAAACTTAATGATGCTGTTTTTAAAATTATCAGTAATAAGAAAAGAAATCTCTTTAGAAGAACTGTTAATGAACCTGATTATACAATAGAAAAAAACAGAGTTCAAGGTAGAAGATGTTTCATGCTAATGATAAAAGACTTACATTATATACTTCATATTACAAATCAAATCAATGAGAGATTTAAGAATAAGCTCTCAAATAAAAATGCTAATGAATTGGCTTATAAAATTTTCTTTTGGGGTTCAAATAGTAATTATGTTCACTTGAATACGAAAGATGCTAGACAACATAAAATTGCCAATGAAATTAAGGAAAGAATCGATGCTGTCAGAATAAGCTTAAGTAGAAATAAAGGAACAAAAATTAAATTCTGGTATGAATCTGAAAATACATCTGTATATAGTTCATTTAGATTTGTACCATTTTCTGGGCATTCTTCAAGACTAGCTCACTACTATCGTCATTTATGTCAAACCGTAAAACAATTACATAGTAATTTTTACTAACGGATTAATTAGCAAAGAAACTTTAGAATTAAATCTTAACACTCTTAGGGCGCAATTATCTAATGAAGAACAATTACTTCTATATTATAATTTCAGAATTGGTTTTGGTGGTAGTAGTGGTATTTTCGAGAAGATTGGAAAGAAGAAAATAGAAGTGGATATTTATTTTTGACAAAATACAGAATGATACATAATATTCCACTTTACGGTACTATAATAAATCTTGTAGAACATCCTAATGATGCTTTTTCAGAATTTATTAGAGAAAATCCAAACTTTGACTTATTTGAGTGGTAAATTATCGACAATGCAAAAATACTTCAACATCTACACCAATTGCATCGGCAAGCTTCTTTAAAGTTAAGAGTGTTGGATTCTGTCTTCCATTTTCAATACTGGATAAATAAGGTTTATCCATTTTAAGCTCTGCACAAACATCAACTTGCTTTAGCTTATTCTTTTTTCGAGCTTTTGCAATGTTCTTACCGATACGTTCTAAGTATATTTTGTCTGATTTATCCATCAAGCAAACAAGATGGCTATATCTCTGTTTTGAGATGGTTACGATATATCCCAACTATTTGTATATTTATACTTCAAATTCTATCAGATAATTTTATTGGTAGATAATTTATAAAGTATGAGTAAAATTTCGAGACTTGTAGAATTAGATGAATTGCTAAAATCAAATGCAATTACAGAAGCCGAATTCGTTATTCTTAAAGACGAAATTTTTAATGAGGATAAACATGCAAAGTTGATAGTAAGAATGTTGATTCTAACAAAAAAAGAGTTAGCTTAAAATCATTTCAAGATAATAAGGGTGAATTTGTGAATGCTCCAAATGTTGAATTTATAGACTTCAATAATATCAGTAAGGAGAGTCTAAAATTAATTGAGCCTTTTTTAAGATTAAAGCAAATCCACGCACCAGAAGAAATGACACAAGATGAAATTGATTTATTTAACTCAATATTTACCGAAGCTCAAACTTATGAGATGAATTCTGAAAGGTCTGGATTCAATTATGTTGCTCACTCTATCTTTTGTGTTCTAGTATCTATTGGAATTTTAATTCTTGTCCTGTTTCATCCACTAATGATTTTTATTACTGGGTTTTTAATGGTAGTAATTGGAATAAGTGGCATCATCACATTAAATAAGGCGGATGCTACAAATATGGATAAACGTGCTATATATTTATCGTTTGTCCTAATTGCTATTTCGATAGCGATATACAAGCTCTCTTAAAGACTCATATAAATATCATCCAATTCTTCTTGTCTAATACCTAAGTACCTTTTTGTAATGGAAGGTGACGAATGGTTAAACAGGTCAGATAAATAAAGAAGTGCTTTATCAGTCTCGTTGTTGTTAAGGTACACTTGACGACCAAAGTCTTTCTAAGTGAATGTGAGGAAACCGATAATTTCTTAGTTCCAAAGTAGTCTTTGAGTTTACGGTTTACGTATTGTCTGCTGTAAACGGTATTTTGGTTTGAAGTAAAAATATAACCTTCGTGATTTTCGGTTCTGGTCTTTAAAAGCTCAAATGCATCTTTAATATTATCGTTAATCCTAATAATACGTTTCTTATTGGTCTTTTTTTCTAGTAATGTAATTGAATCACCTTCCAAGTCACTAAACTTTAAAGATAGGATGTCTGATATACGTAATCCAGAATTTATACCTAACACTACCAGAAATCCTAATTTGTAGTTTT
The DNA here is from genome assembly GCA_963799365.1 of uncultured Flavobacteriaceae bacterium. GTDB lineage: Bacteria > Bacteroidota > Bacteroidia > Flavobacteriales > Flavobacteriaceae > Marinirhabdus. Next base: position 102,582 of record CAWCWV010000014.1, on the reverse strand, counting down.
TGTCATTCTTAATAAGTTTCACCGCTTTATTAAGTGTAGAATCAAAATTCAAATAATCACTTGTTGTAACAGAACCTTTAATACTCATGTCTCTAAAATTTTAAATTCAAAGATAATAAATATTTATTTCACTTTTATTATTTTTTAATAAAAGTGAAACAAAATTGCGGATCTAAACGCTTAAATACAGTAAGTAATTGATAATCAATATTTAATATAAAATAAAAAGTTTCACTTCTAATAATAGTGAAACTATTATCTTAATTTTTATTTCTTAAATAATTTAGTCTTAACTATTTCAAGAAATAAAAAGAGCCTGCTTTTTCTAACTATAATCGGAATTATACTTTAACATTATAAATTTAGCTCAACATCAATTCTATTTTTTAAATCTATATTGTAGTGAGAATTTGTGTAATATCCGTTTTTTAAAAAAAAAGATACTTGATATTAACTAACCAAACATTATTTATATATGAATACATCTCCTCCTGAAATAAATTCAAAGTTTTTTATTATCACTAGCTATCAGAAACCCTTGTTGTCAGCAATTGTTCTTAGTTATCTATGTGCAAAAGGATTTTATACTCCTACTTTTCTGTTTGCTGAAGTTACTTCAAATACAAAAGAATTTGATGATACAAAATTAGCTGATGGAGAAATTGATGAGCATTATATAAGTAGAGTTCGCTCAAGTGATTTTAATATTAAAACACACAACTCATTAAAACGATTAAAAGGATGCGAGTATTTAATCATTGTAGGTCTATCCGAGAATCAAATAAGCTATTTAGATTTTTTAGATGATTATAACACAATATATATAGATAGCATTGGCGATGTAGACTTTAGCCTAAGCCATTTAGTTGAAAAATCAGGTTACCTTTCTTGTAAGAGTGATGATGCTTATAATGCTCTTTATACTGCGATAGAAAATGACTTAATGCTTACAATTAATGAAAATGAAGACAATGTTTCAGTTGTTGATAATATTGAAGGGGGGTTAATTGTAGTTGAGAAAGTTGATAGTTCTAGTTTGCCGTTGGCTATAAGCTATGCAACATCAGTCAATGCTAATTTAAGATTAATAGATTTACCCGATGTTGATACGTCAAAATACAGATTACTAATTGAGAAGTGGAAAGAGAAAGCATCTGAAGGAAATGAAGACCAAAATGCTTTTAATGATTTAAGTGCACTAATATACCCTTCGATTGAGCATATTGATTTTATGAAATATGAATACGTAACTTTCTTTACTAAAGGAGCTCCTTATGGACTAATTATAAAAAACCAGATTCCTGTTACTCATGTGAATCTTCAATTACTCCCTGATTTCTTTTTATTTAATAACATCCAGATAGATAGTTTTTCTGAAAGCCCAAGTGCAATAGTTTTTTCCCCGCAAGAATTCCAAGATGAAGAAACTGATTGTGTAATTGAATATTTAGAAAATCAAAATCTATTTGTCAAATCTTTGATTGGTAAAAATGCTACGGTTTTTAATCTTGATAATCATATTAAAGAGTATCCATATAGTATACTTCATATATGTAGCCACGGTGGTGAAATTGAAGGAACCAGAATTACAGAAACTTTTAAAGATAGAGATGGTGTAAAACACACTATAGTGTATGATGAAGTAGCTACTTTTGCTTTATCTCCCTATCAAGACATACTCCCAGAACTATAAAAAGATTTTTTAGAAATTTCGATGGTTATATTTGGAGAAGCAAGGAACTTAAATCTAAAGATATCCTCAGTATGTTTTCACAGACATGAATAATCACCTGACAAAAAGGAAGGATAAAAACACAGGCAAGAGAGTAATCGTAGATAGTTCTTGTTATATTAAGTGTTAGGATCCCATTCTAAGCTTTGTTTCGTCATTTAGCTTCAGGACATTCACCATTCATATTTAAAAATACTTGTTGGTCTTGGACTGATATTTCCGAGTCCTTTCTTGCGGTAGGAGCAAAAGGGTATATAGGAACACTTTGGGCAATAAATAATAATGTGGCTAAAACATCAGCTGAACTTTTCTATGAAGACCTATTTAAGGGGACAATCTTAGAAGCGTTTCATAGAATGCATCAAAATTCAATAGGTATGAAGGATGAAAACATATTTAGTTTTTGGGGGCTGCATTTCAGCAAAGTCAGGTCAAATGATAATAAAGAATCTAGTAGAAAAATAGTTTGGTTGAAAATGAATAAATCTTTAGAGATTTGGAAAGATAAACTTGAAAATACAACTAGAAAAGGAATGAGAGAGAATATTAATGAGTTTATTAATTGGAATGTACGAGAACAAGTTAAAGACTTTAAGGAAGAAATAACAGAAATGTATCTGAAAGATAAAGGAATCAAGAAATAATTTTTATTAAAATATGAGTGCAATTTCAGCATTGAAAGGTTATAGAACACAATTTGTATATTCATTATATAGAATACTTAAAGCCTATAACAAAAAATACACATTCAAGCCTGAAGGACTATACGAGGATTTGGATATTATTGATGAAAAAGGAAATTATTTAGAAATTATACAAGTTAAAAATAAATCTAAAACTTTAGTTTTTAATGACTTATTTTCTAAGAAAGATTCTTTTTTTAAGAGAGCAAATAAGTTACTAGAGAATCAGGATAAAGCCATACTAAAATTAGTTTCATTTGGAGATATTAGTAATGAGCTTATTGATAAGTGTAAACTATCAAATAAACTGCATAAAAAAGGTTTTGATTCATCGAAAATTGATAGAATATTAAAAAACTATGTAATTCCTGAGAAGGTTGATGAAGAAACATTGTATCAGGAAATTATAAGGATGCTAAATGATATTAGACCTTTTACAAATCCACTTGTAGCTATTGAATTATTAATCTTTTGGGTTTATAAATCTGCTGAAGAACAAGGGAGAATTGACACTAAAAAAATAATCTCTAGCTTAGATTCTATAGGGGTTTTCTTAAATGAGCAAAAGTCATTTGTAAATCAATTTGGCAATACCATTTTACCTTTTATTAATAGAACTTTGAGTGAAATTAATTCGGCTCAATTAAAAAAAGAGTTTTATTATGGTGTATCGTCAAGATATGAACATATTCTATCAAATTTAGATATTACTAGAACCGAAAAACTATCTACAATTGATAAAGCCTTTAAAGAATCTAATGTGGTATTTGTTCATGGTGCTTCTGGGCAAGGGAAAAGTACTTTAGCCTACAGATATGTTAATGATTTTTCAGATACAAATAGCTCATATGAATTAAAACTATCAAATAATTATAATGAATTATATGAAACTATAAATAGTTTAAATGCCCTGTGTAAAGAATTATTATTTCCAGTATTAATTTATATAGATATAAAACCTCAAGATGTTTACTGGAATGATTTGCTTCAACACTTATCTGCGAAAAAGAATCTTCAATTTTTGATTACTATTAGGCAGGAAGATTGGAATAGAGTTACTCTTGGTGCTGATTATAATTTTAGAGACTTAGAACTAGCATTTAATAAAACAGAAGCTAAAACTATCTATGAAAGTCTATCTAACTATAAGAAGGATTTAAAGTTTACTGATTTCGAGGAATCATGGTTAAAGTTCGGAAATAAAGGGCTTCTATTAGAATACATTTATTTGATTAATCAAGGAGATACTCTTAGAGCTAGATTACAAAATCAAATCAGTCGATTAGAACTGCAAGAAAAAATAAATGAATTAGAAACACTGCGTTTTGTATGTTTGGCTGATTCTTTTGGAGCTAAAGTGAATTATGTTAAACTTTTAGATACAGTTCAAATAAATAGAACTTTATCAAACAAAGTTGTAAGAAGTTTAGAAAAAGAGTATCTCTAAAATTTACTGAGGACAAAGAGTTTTTAACAGGATTACACCCTATTAGGTCAGAAATTTTATGTGATATTTTTTTTAAAGAGAATGATTTCATTGATATAAATACTTATATAAATGAAACTATTCCATTAATACATGAGGGTGACTTATATACTTTTTTATTAAATAGTTTTAGTTATGGCTATAGTATTGAAACCTTTTTAGATACTGTTAAGGGGTATGAATTTAAAACTTGGATTGGAAATCTTAATGTTTTGAACGCACTTCTTTGGAAAGGTGTTAGCGATTTTCTGTTTATAAAGAACAGAATACCTTTTAGAACCCTATATGATGAGTTTGGAATAATATGGCCTTTAATTTTACCATATGATTATAGTAATGTTACTCGCGATGATGGATTGATATCATTGGATATAATTGCAGAAGAAAGTAGGAAGAGAATAAAGGAGATTAAAAAAAGTATATCACCCAAAGAAGATGTTTTTGATTATATTTTGAAATTGATTAAACCCAAAAAAACTATTTCATGTCAATTTCATAATAAAAAAGAACTTGTATCTCTTGGTGAGTTTGCTTTTTGGATTGGTCATTTAAAGCTTGAATCTAAAATAGTCTTTGATGAAAATAAACTGTTAGCTTTTTCTGAAAACGAAGTTTCGTTGAAGGAAACTTCAGTTTTAATATTAGGTTTAAAATCAATAAATTATTCAATTGATTTCATCGAATATTATAAAAAAATATTCATAGACAGGTTATTAATCGAATATAACATTGTTGATTTAAAAGAACAAAATGATAATTCTATTTCGTGTAAATATATAGTTGATTTTCTAAAATATGAGTTAGAAAGTTCTAATGAAACCAATTATTTTCAAAATAGGTCTATTGAAATTCTTGAGCTTTTAAGAAACGTTTTTCCTAATAAGGATTCTTATTCTACTAGGGTAGTAAATAATTCTTTTATGGACATTGAATTACCTTATGACCCAAGTTACAAAAGCATAAAGAATAATTTATTACCATTAGATTATCTAGTACAAGTCAATAGTCTGGTTAACAATTTGTTTATTTATAAAATTCGACCTGATTCTTGGGAAGTATATATATCCAAAGTAATTGAACATAGAGAAAAATATAATTATGCATTAACAGAAGTAATTAAGGGGTTTCAAGAAATATTTCAGAAGAAAAGATTATAAGGCATTTATAAAACCCTTAGAATTAGCAGAGAAAAAGTTAAATGATGTATTCAGGATTAAGTTTCCTAAAAATATAGTTGATAAATGGGGCTATGTTTCTGAAGGGAGTAATGAAAAATCTTTAAGTGAGAACGAAGATTCATTAGTAAAAATGACCACAATAGCATCTTTAAAAAAGTACATAGAATTCAACAATATCAGTAGAGATTACTTCTCATATTTAGACAATACATTTAATCAATTAGGGAGTAACATATTGTCTGTATATAAACTTTATTCAGGTGTTAAGGATTCAGATGATTATAATCCAAATGTTTTATATCGTAATATATCCGAAGCTTTGATTAAAGTCTCAAAATTTCAGAATGAATTTGAAAAACATTTTTCTAAATTTTGTTCTTCAGAAAAGTTGAATAAAATAGAAAATACAGAGAGCAGAAATCTTGAAGCATTATTTTATAGCTGGAATCAATTTTACAACCAAGGAAACCGAAGAATAAGTAGTAAGGTTTATACGAATGCCAGGAAAGAGTTCAGTGATATTAAAAAGAATCTCAACAGGAGGTTTCTAAAAGAGCGAAAAGAAATTTTTGACTTAACCGGTATTCAGTTTAATGTTGACTTATCGGATAATACTAATAAAAACCTTATTATCACAGCTGAAGTAATTTCGGAAACATATTTAACCTCATTACTTTATGCTAGAGTATTTGTACAAAAAACATTAAGTGCTAGTTATTTTAGTGCTAAGGGAGTAATAGTTAGAGATAATGTGAAATCTGTTATTTTCATTCCATTAATTTATGGAAAAGCAATAAACAAGAAAGTATTTGAGATTCATACACATAATTTAGATGAGGATTTTGATGGTGATGATTGGTATCGTTTCTTTAATTTCTTTGATGATATTAATAAAGAATTAGCTGACTATTTAAATTTAGAATTTTGGAATGCTGACAATGGAGATATTAGAGATTATGAAAAAGTTATGGGTGAGGTTTCTACTATTCAGCACATCCAGAAGCAAGTAGAGAAATTAAATACAGAAACAAAAGATTTCGATTTTAACAATACTGGTATTATAACGAACTATATAAATAAGATTGAAGAATTCTTTGAAAACAGAAAAAGTGAAATTTCAAAATCTTGGCAATCAATTGAACATTTGATAGAAGATAAAGATTTTTTCAATAGTGTGAAAAACCAAATAAATAATTCCGATATAAGCAAGGTGCATCCCGAAATATCAAATATTCAAATGCGTTTATCTGAAGAATATACTTCTTTTGCTCATCTAGCTATCGAAGATGAAATGAGGTAATACACTTTTTGAGACTTTAAAATATTTATTTATAGTAGATACCTTTATAATCACCTGCATATTTATAGTAAAACCAATTACTATGAAGAAATATAAAACTTACTATACTGGTGTTGAGGTGATGGAATACTACCAAATTTCTGAACGTACATTACGTTACAGATTAGTTACTCTTAAAAAGAAATACAAAGGTCAACCCTCGTTATTATCAAAACAAAATAACGTTTGGCGAATACATAACAGCATCTTAGAACATTTTGAACCCAAACGTAAAAGGCTAGATTGAAGCCTAACCGCATCACCGCTCTTACATAGGTTAATTACAAAAGCCTTTTTGCATGTCCTTAGAGTGGTAAAAAATATTTGTATAGATTTTCTACGTACGGGTAAACTCGACCTGCAAATGAGCTTAAAACGGCTGTATTGGTATCAATAGTGGTGTTTTTGGTATTCACACTCTAGTAAAGAATGAAACAAGAATATTTTTCAAAATTATACTTCTTAACCTGCAATCATTGGATAACGTTTTAAACCATTGATATCTATAACTTGAACAGCACCAATATATTCAGATAAAGCATCGGTCATTATCTGGTAGGTTTTTTCTGTGTCGTTCTTATCAACTAAAACACCATCGTGAATTGACAACGGTAGTATATCACTTTCCACTAGTCGTTTACATATTACATCGATAAAAATTTGACTTTCGATTTTCTGTAATCCAATTGAAAATTTTGTGTAATCAACTTGTTTTTGTAGCTCTATGACTGCATATATCTCTGGAAAACTCCTTTTGAATTTACTTTTAAGGCGCAGACATTCATCATTTTTTGAGTACGCTATTAACATCCAATTCTTTTTTGCTGTTTCTCTATCACATTTGAAAATATCACATAGTTCTTCATACCATCTACCATTGATTGTAATGTCAAAGTATCTGTCAATCTCCATTTTAAGCGTTTCTGATGCTTTTTCTTTTAGCTCTTGAAGTGTTACGTTAAAAAGTACAGGTTGAGAGTTAGAAAGGTCTAAATAGGACATTTTCTCATAACCAAGGATAAACGGTCTTAGGTCACTTGCCATCATCGTCAAGTTTGTGTTTAGTCTTCGGTTTTTACCTTTTCTACTGTATAACCAAGACTTATCTTTTTTGGGATTCTTTAAATTATTTACTGACGAAATCCTGTTTAGGTATTTATTTTGAAGTATCGCTTTTGCTTTAATGAGCGTATTGCGGTCAATCTCTTTTTTACGATATTTCCTTTCAAGTACTTCGGTGCATTGTCTTAGATAATCATAGCAATACCTTTCTGCTCGCTCTATATCCAGAACCATTGTTTTAGTGTAATGCTTCCACATATCAGTCTTGATATGCTTAGCTAACTTTTTCTTCCTATCAGTTTGTAAATCATACTTCTTCTTTTTTCTTTTAAACAAACTAGAGTTTGGAGTAATAGTTACTTCAACACATTTACTTTCTTTCCCCTTTTTATCATCAGTTATAATACTAATGTTTATAGGACTTTTACTTGTATTGTTCACCTTATCTATATAACAATAGAATACACTATTACTATTATAATCTATATATGAATTGTACAAATGATAATATCTACACTTATTAGCTAAATAATTATAATCACTTAAAACAAAACCTTGATTTTGTAGATATCAAAGATAGCTTGCATAGTCGTTTCCTATAATATCAGTTAAATGTTCTGATGATAGTGGTACAAATGTAAAACCGTTTATATTTTTTTCATTGTAACCGTTCCCTTTTGGGTCAAATAGTATTGCCAACAACCAATAAAATTTTTCTATTTTATAATTTAATGGTTCTAGGTCTACATTCAAAGATTCGATTCGATTTCTGCTAGGTTGAATATCGTTTAACCTATCGTGTAATCGTTCTAGTAAGCTTTGTGGTAAAAAGAATTTTAATGACATTATCCTACCAAATTTTGAGATAAGATTTTGTCTATTTCCTTGACAGGATATAAGTACACATCACCAATGGTAGTAAATGGTATGTAACCATTATTTCTATATTTGATAATAGTATTTTGGGATATACCAAACTGTAACTTCAAATCTTTGTTACGGTAGTACTTTTTTACTGGAATAGAACTTGTTTTATCCAGTTTAGTCTCTAATTGGGATAACTTGTCGTGTAGTGGTAAAAAAAGCTTTCTAAGCTCTCCAAATGGAATAATTGAAATCTGTGATTCGTTTTGCATCATAATTATTGGTTTTAAAATTATTATGATGCAAATATCCCCTGTTATTCTTGCAATAGCGAGGGATTCCTTTCGATTCCCTTAATTGATACCTTTGGGTTTAATTGATTCAAGTAGTCTTTCCTTTCTCTTTGAAAATTTTTCAAGTATTAAATTTATAAGTTTTATTTCTTGAGATTTGTATTCGCCTTTAAAATCGTTTGTAACGTCAGCAAATTGTCTAGTACTATTTTTGACCTTCATAACTTTCCCAGTCCTGTCAAGGTAATATATGTTTGCACTATCAACATATAGTCTTAGATTAGTATCATCGTTCTTTTGGTTCTTGCTGTCAACGTCAATAATACCTTCGTCAAACATAGCTTTATATAACATTATGACACTTAGTTTGTTTAGCTTATATTCTAATTTGAGGTTAGTAGGGTCATTATCTGATATCTCATCAAATGAGTATTTATCTAACTGAAAGTTTTCAGCTTTTAAAATAAAGCCTACTAAACTGTCAAGGTAATCTGCAATACGTTTTAACATTTGGCGTGATGATTCAAGAACAAATGAAAGGAATACAAAGGAATACATTTTATTAATCTCAGCATTTTCCTCTTTTTCAGTATCTAAGTCCAACTTAAACCTAACCTCATCTTCCAAAAGGTCTTTGTGAGTTTCTGGGTCATGGTTACCGTCATAAGCATCGAAATCCTCAATCCCATTTATAAAAGCAAATCGCTCTAATATTTCTATAAAATTTGAATCAAATGAGTAAGTGAAAAAGCTACATTTATTTATAGGAGACAATAAATTCTTGTAATTGTAATATGAAAAATACGTTTGGAGAAACTAAGTATTTTTAAAATCAATTTTACTTAATTCACTATATTTTTCTAAAACATCTTGGTGAACAATTTTAATAATGTTTAGCTTTATAGGATTACCTAAATCAGCAAACAAATCAATCTTTTCTTTAATTTCTTGTTCCCATTCCTCAAAAAAAGTTTCTGATATTTCATTAATCCATTTTCGGAAATAAGTAACGTTATCATGTTTATGATGGTATTGAATATGTGGATTAACAATCTTTTCAATTTCGGAATTTAGGTCAATAATATGCTTCATACTGTGAAAACGGATTTAGCCACTAAAGATAAAAAACTATGCGAATTTAAACTTCAATTTCTCCATATCCCTTTTTACGCTTTTATCAAGAACCTTGGCATAATGCTGTGTCATTTTGATATTTGTGTGACCCATCATCGAAGATACATTTTCTATTGCAACACCATTACCCAAAGTTACTGTTGTTGCAAATGTATGTCTGGCTACATAGTGAGTGAGTTTCTTGTCAATTTTACAAAGTGTCGCAATTTCTTTTAAGTACTCATTAATTTTCTGGTTACTGATTACAGGTAAGAGCTTGCCACTTTCCAAGTGTGCATATTTATCTATTATTCTTTTAACTGGTGGTAGTACTGGAACATTCGATTTTATGGCTGTTTTAGCTCTATTTGTTTTAATCCATAGTGAACCTTCATTATCTCTGATGAGGTTTTCTCTTGTAAGATTTTCAACATCTATTGGTGCGTAACTAGTGTAACAAGAAAACAGGAAAATATCTTTTACTCTATTAAGTCTTTTAGTACTAAACATTTTGTTTTCTATGCGTTGTAGCTCTTCATGTGTTAAGAATATTGCATCCTTGGTAATTATCTTTTCATCATATACTGAAAATGGATTGTTGCTAATCAAATTTCTTTTCATCCCAAATCGGCACATTGTTTTATAGCATTGAAAAAATTTAACAACAGAATTATGACTAATTCCAACAATATCATTAAATGTGGATTCAAATTTTAAGAAGTATTCTAGTTGATAGATTAATGTGTTGTCAATGTCGTTAATAGGGTAATTCTTTTTTCTAAATTTTTCATACAAAAAATTGGATAACAGATTTTTTGCCCTATTATATTTCATCCAAGATGTTTTTGTACGTTCACCTGCTTCATATCTTTTTTTAAAATAATCATTATGTTTCTGGAACAATTCGATAATGTCCATACTGGTACTTTTAGATTTACCTTTCAGACGACCTTTAACCTCATCAAGCGTTATATTCGATTCGGTCTTAACTAATTCTAAATATATACTTTCAATCTTATATTCTATTAGGTCTATGGTAGTTTTGCAAATTTTCTCACTAGTAACTCGAAGTGTGTTTTTTAGTTTATTAGTGGCTTCCCATCGAGTCTTACAAATGTATTTACCAGTACTTAACGTTGAGGTTTTTCCTTGTAATTTAATTTTTGCGTAAATAGCAGATTCACCATTAGCATTTTTCTTGTCAGCTTTAAGATAAAAATAAGTTCTAATCATAGTTTTACTAATTAATTGTTCAACAATATTATTAGTAAATGCTAGGTATAGCTAGGGATTCCCTATGATTCCCTAGAAATAGCTACTAAAAAAATTTAATTTTTTGTAGGGTAACCCATAGGGTAACTGTACTTTGATATTTAATGTGTTTTATGACATTTCGCAAAAACAAAAAAACCTCCTAAACACAACGTTTAAAAGGTTTTTGCTCATTTAAGTGCCAAATGACATCTTATTTTGCAGAGAGGAAGGGATTCGAACCCTCGATACGTTGCCGTATACACGCTTTCCAAGCGTGCGCCTTAAGCCACTCGGCCACCTCTCTATAATTATCAAAGTTCAATGTTGCGGATTCAAAAGTAAACCTTGAACTTTAAATTATTTTCAGGCTGCAAATAACGGCATTTTTAAAATTTCAGTATAAAAAATAACATATAAATTTACGACAACTCTCCCCGCAAGGAGGTTTCGAACAATGTTTTAAAACTACTGGTAGCTATTTTACGTCCTAATAGATACATTAATTTCGTCAAAGCAGCCTCGGTAGTGCAATCCTTTCCTGAAATCACTCCCATTTTTTTTAGTGCTGTACTGGTCTCATACAACCCCATAGCCACACTCCCGCCAGAACACTGGGTAACATTCACCACAGGTATTCCTTTTTTTATCACCTCTTTTAACGCTGCTGTAAACCATGGTTCGGTTGTAGTATTCCCACTGCCATAGGTTTCCAAGATGAGTCCTTTTAAATTTTTATAAGCTAAAATATGTTCAATCGTAGCCTGGTCTATGCCTGGGAACATCTTTAACAAAACTACTCCGTTAGACATGGTAGTATGCGCTATAAACTTTTTACGACGGTTGGGAATATAAAGCGCACTGGTATTTACTTGAAGGTGAACACCACTTTCAACCAGGGCGGGATAATTTAAAGAAGCAAATGCCTCGAAATGTTCAGCATTTATTTTTGTAGTGCGGTTAGCTCTATATAATTTGTATTCAAAATAAAGGCCTACTTCAGCAATCTTTGGACGCCCCTTTTCCTGTAACGCAGCAATCTGTATGCTGGTAATTAGGTTTTCTTTTGCATCGGTTCGCAAGTCTCCAATTGGCAACTGAGAACCCGTAAAAATTAATGGTTTGCTCAAGTTTTCCAGCATAAAACTTAAGGCAGAAGCTGTATAGGACATCGTATCACTGCCGTGTAAAACTACAAAACCGTCAAACTCGTTATAAGCATCTTCAATGAGCAATGCAAGTTGTGCCCAATATGCCGGGTTCATATTAGAACTATCTATAGGAGTTGTAAAACTGGTGGTATCTATCTCACAATCCAATAGTTTTAACTCTGGAATGTGTTGCAGTAGCTCACCGAAATTGAAATTACGCAGCGCGCCCGTTTCAAAATCTTTAATCATACCAATGGTTCCGCCAGTATAGATAAGTAATATTTTAGGTATGTGCAGCATAAGGTTTAAATTCTAATTTAAATTCCAAAAACTTCTTTAGAGTTTTCAGTTGTAATTTTTGCTACTTCTTTTTCTGAAAGATCATAGATTTGAGCCACTTTTTTACAAATTAAATTCAAGTAGCTGCTCTCATTACGTTTTCCGCGAAAGGGCACAGGCGAAAGATACGGCGAATCGGTCTCTAGCACAATGTGTTTTAAATTAATTTGATTTAAAAACGTGTCAATTTTTCCATTTTTAAAGGTCACTACTCCCCCAATTCCTAATTTCATATTGAAGCCTATCGCTCTATGGGCTTGCTCCAAAGTACCTGTAAAACAATGAAAAATTCCGAAGAGACCAGGACCTTTCTCCGTTTCTAAAACTTCAAAAATTTCATCAAAGGCATCACGACAATGTATTACGATAGGAAGTTTGTGTTTTTTTGCCAGCTGAATTTGTTCCTTAAATGCAATTTGCTGAATTCCCAACGTGCTTTTATCCCAATATAAATCTATACCTATTTCACCAATAGCGTAAAATTTACGGTTCTTACATTGCTCTATAACGTGTGCTAATTCTTCTCTAAAATTTTCTTTAACCGAAGTTGGATGCAACCCCATCATTAAAAATACTTCTTTAGGGAAATCTTTCTCTAATTGATACATCACTGGGGTAGTTTCTGAATCTATTGCAGGAATAAAAAATCGTGTCACACCAGATTCTTTAGCGCGTTGCAACATTTCTTTTTGGTCTTCTTTAAAAGCATCACTGTAGAGATGCGTATGGGTATCTGTTAACATAGTTGCAAAACTACATATTTTGTTGCCTATCTTTACCAAAAAAACAGTTGGCTACCTTACGCATACTTTTAGAAAATACAGGTTTTTATAGAATCCCCCTCACAAAGCTAGCTACAGGACATTATAAATTTTCTGCCAAAATTAACCAACGTCAAGGTAGTTTTATATTGGATACAGGAGCTTCCACTAGTTGTGTTGGCATAGACAGAATTGAAAAATTTTCTTTGTTAAATGAAGATAGTGGAATTAAAGCTGCCGGTGCTGGCGCTATTAATATGGAAACTCAAATAGCACGTAATAATAAGTTTTCTGTGAAAAATCTTCCCCTATCTGCAACAGATTTTGTCCTTCTCGACCTCTTTCATGTAAATGAAGCTTTAGCACAAGCCAACGAAATAGCTGTTGATGGAATTATTGGCGCCGACCTACTTAAAAGGTATAAAGCAGTAATAGATTACGGCCGTAATTGCTTTTACTTGAAGACAAATCGCTAATAATCATAGTGTTTTAAGTATCTTTAACAACCAAATTTGTATTTCGGTTTGAAAAAATTGTACTTATTTTTATTCTCCTTGCTCTTTTCTCTTGGTTGTTTAAGTCAGGATGTTTCTTATTATATGAAATTTTCGGACACCACCAGCAATCCTTTATTGCGATTAACAGCCCTGGATTCGGTGATTTCTAAAACAAGAAAGACAAATTTAGATGTGTTTATTGAATTTAGCCAAAAATACATTTCACTTGCCAAAGAACTGGACAGCATGGATGCTGCAGCAAAAAAGGCAATGAATCTGCAAGATCCTCTTACTAGGCTTAAAAACGACCCCAGAAGAGCCCTTACTATTATAAACAGCATCCTTGCTGAAAAATATAAAATAAAAGACAGTTTTCTTTTAGGGGGCCTTTATTTAAAAAGAGGCGGTGCTCATTATGGACTTGATCTTAGAGAAGCTATAGAGGACTATACCCTTGCTATTGAAAATTTTGGGCAGAAAGATTCCATTTATATTGCAGATGCCTATTTATTTAGGGGGCAAGCATATTCAAGTATGGGAAAGTTTGTTCCTGCTGGAGAAAATTTTGATGTTGCTTATAAGATTTTTGAGGCTTTAAAGGATTATGAATATATGGCTCATGCGCAACAAGGTACAATTACCATGTTCAGTATAAATGGGTTTTTTGAAAAGGCAAGAGCTGAAAGAGAAAAACTTATTGCCAAAATGGAGGTTTTGGGATTAAAAAAATATGTGGCAACAGAGCAATATAACCAAGCGCTTGATTACAAGAAAGTGGGCAATAGCAAAGAACAATATAACAATTTGTTAAAAGCGCTTTCAAATATTTCGTTAGAAAACAATGGAGGTACGCTACATATTGGCATTTTATCTAGTCTTGTGGCGTATTATAGTACGCACAACGAATATGAAAAAGCTGCCGAAATACTAAAACAAATTGAAGGATATAAAGAAAAAATTGAAAGTGATAGTTATGCAAAATTAATGTATTCTGATGCAAAAGCGACATATTTAGACCGAACGGGACAACATAATTTAGCTCTGTTTTTTGCAACCAACAAACTGGAAACAGCCAAAAAAATAGGGTATAACGAAGAAGTTATGGATTCTCATCTCTTACTTTCTGAAATCTATGAAAATTTGGGCGATTACAAAGCCAGTCTTGCTAATAAGAAAAAATATTTGGTGGAGAAAGATTCCTTATTTAATACTACTTCGGCAAACACCTTAGCGTATTATCAAACCCTATATGAAACAGAGAAAAAGGAAAATGAACTTACCTCAAAAAACGCCAATATTCAATTATTGGAGAAAGACAATGATGCCTTTAGAAAATTTAGCATTCTTGGCAGCATTGCGGTATTACTTACCTTTGGAGTAATCTTGTTATATCGCAATCAATTACACTTAAAAAAGAAGAAAATGCTGCAGGAAGGGTTTAGCCAAGAACTTTTGACGTCACAAGAAAATGAACGCAAGCGTATTTCAAAAGATTTGCACGACGGGCTTGGACAACAATTATTGGTGCTAAAAAATAAGCTAATTACTTCAGGAAATACCGAAGCCAATGAAATGGTAGATGCCACCATTGAGGAAGTGCGTACAATTTCTAGGGATTTACATCCATTTCAGTTACAGGAATTGGGGATTACAAAAGCCATAGAGCATACTATTACCCAAATAGACGAAAATACATCGCTCTTTATTTCTTCGGAAATAGAAAATATTGACAATTTGTTTACCCCAGATCAAGAAGTGAATATTTATAGGATTGTTCAGGAAAGTTTAAGCAATACATTAAAACACGCCAATGCTGAAGCGAGTAAAGTTTCAATAAAAAAAATGGCGGATCAAGTTATCATCTCCATACGGGATAATGGTCAGGGATTTGAATTTTCAGAAAAACTGAAGAATATAAAATCATTAGGATTAAAAACACTTATGGAGCGTACAAAATTCTTGAATGGAAACATGAAGGTGCAATCGAAGAAACAAAATGGCACCCTTATCGAATTTCAATTTCCTTATTAATGGACAAAAGCACTATTATAACCGCAGACGATCACCCACTTCTACTAAAAGGATTGAATGATTTTTTATTGGAACGAGGTTATAATATTATTGGAAGTGGCAAAAATGGTCGTGAAGCATACAATCTTATCACCAATGAAAATCCAGACATTGCAATTCTAGATATACAAATGCCTTTTATGTCTGGGATAGAAATTGCACAAAAGTGCAAAACCGCCTGTTCTGAAACAAAAATTATACTCATCACACTCCATAAAGAGCGTGAAATTTATGAGCAAGCCAAAGACCTTAATATATTTGGGTATATCTTAAAAGAATTTGCATTAGAAGAAATAGAAACCTGCCTTGACAATGTGATAAAAGGCGAGCATTATTTTAGCCCTAACATTGCCAATAAATTAAACAAGAAGAATCCAGACACTTCTATACTTTCGACATTAACGCCTTCTGAAAAGAAAATCTTAAAGCTTATAGCAAAGGATAGAACCAATAAAGAAATTGCGTCACTCTTATTTATATCCTATCGCACAGTAGAAAAACATAGGAGTAATATTATTAGCAAATTAGAGCTAGAGCATAAAACCAATAGTTTACTTATTTGGGCCAAACAAAACCACGAAAAGCTCAAATAGTCATTCATTTAGCAAAAAATACGTATAAATACGTATTGTGTTGAAAGTATATTTTCCCCAATTTTACACTATGGAAAATATAACACAAGCACCCTTGGAAAAAAAGAAACTAACCTTGAGACAAAAAATCACAATGGTCTTTTTAACAACCTGTGTGGTTTTTGTTATTTTATTAAACATTGTAAATCTCATTTTAGCTTTATAAAAATTGATTTTTCAACTAACTACCAAATAAAAACCCAGCCAATTGGCTGGGTTTTTATTTAAATGTTGTTTCAGTATTATTATAATTCCAATGCTTTTTTAACATCGTTATCCATTAATAGCTCCGTTGGGTTTTCAAGCGCTTCTTTTACCGCTACCAAAAATCCAACCGATTCTTTTCCATCAATAATTCTGTGATCGTAAGAAAGTGCCACATACATAATTGGTGCGATGGTTACGCCACCATTTTTTACTACAGGACGTTCTACAATGTTATGCATTCCTAAAATTCCAGATTGTGGTGGGTTAATAATTGGTGTACTTAACATACTTCCAAAAACACCCCCGTTAGAAATGGTAAAAGTTCCACCCGTCATTTCATCTACGGTAATTTGTCCGTCACGTGCACGTATTGCCAATCTTTTTACTTCAGATTCTACGCCTCTAAAGCTTAAGTTTTCAGCATTTCTAATTACAGGTACCATTAATCCTTTTGGCCCCGAAACAGCAATGGAAATATCTTTATAGTCGAAAGTCAGCATTTCTTTGCCATCTATCATACTGTTTACAGCCGGGTACATTTCTAATGCACGTACAATTGCCAAGGTGAAAAATGACATAAAGCCAAGGCTAACACCATGCTTTTCTTTGAAAGTTTCTTTGTATTCTTTTCTTAAGTCGAAAATAGCCGTCATATCTACTTCATTAAAAGTAGTTAACATTGCTGTTGTGTTTTTAGCTTCCACCAAACGCTCTGCCACTTTACGACGCAGCATAGAAAGTTTAGTGCGAGAAGAACCTCTATCTCCTGTTCCCGGAGTTCCCATAGATGGAGTTGCATTGTCTGCATCACTTTTGGTAATTCTACCATCACGGCCAGTGCCTTTTACATCTTTGGAATCCATTCCTTTCTCTGCCAATATTTTCTTGGCAGAAGGTGATGGTGTTCCAGTAGCGTATGTTTTGCCTGGATCCTGCTCCTGTCGTTGTGTAGAACCTTTAGAGGGTTTTTGATCTAGTGCTTCAGCCTTTTCACCAGTGTCTTTATTCTTAGCATCTGCCTTGTCCAAGTCTGGACCCGCGTTGCCTTCCCCTTTTTCGTCGCCTGGCTTATCGTAGGTTTCTGTAGATTTGTCACTACCTCCTGGTTTTTCAGCTTCTGTGTCAATCAAACAAACTACTTCTCCTACACCAACTGCATCGCCTTCTTCGGCTTTAAAAGTGATGATTCCGCTAGCTTCTGCGGGAAGTTCAAGGGTAGCTTTATCACTATCAACTTCAGCAATTGCCTGGTCTTTTTCAACCCAAGAGCCATCTTCTACAAGCCATTGTGCAATTTCAACTTCGGTGATGGACTCTCCTGGTGAAGGGACTTTCATTTCTAATGCCATACTATTGTTTATTAATCTGCTTGCGCAGAATTTATTCTTTGTTTTTTATGGTAGTTGTTATTCAAAGTAAGATTTACAATTCATTATTTCATTTCCTTATCAAACACACTTTCAATCACTTTTAAGTGTCTCGCCTTACTTCTTACGCTACTTCCAGCTGCTGGGGCGGCGTACATTTTTCGGCTACAAACACGCCAGTTTCTTGTTTCTTCAAAATGAAGCAATAAGTGAGAATAGGCACCCATATTGCGAGGTTCTTCCTGTGCCCACACAATATCGTCTGCGTTTTTATATTTTTTTATAATTGCTTTGATTTCTTTCACAGGGATTGGAAACACTTGCTCCACACGTATCAAGGCTACGTCGTCTCGTTTGTCTTCTTCCTTCTTTTCTAGTAAATCATAATAGAACTTACCTGTCAAGAATACAAGGCTTTTTATTTTCGCAACTTTTGCATCTGGATCGTCTAGTACCATTTGGAAACTGCCATTGGCCAGTTCTTCTTTGGTTGAAAGTACTTTTGGGTGACGCAACAAACTCTTAGGTGTAAATACTATTAAAGGTTTACGGTAATTCACCTTTAACTGTCTGCGTAATAAATGAAACATTTGTGCAGGTGTGGTTACATCTACCACAAACATATTATCCTTAGCGCAGAGTTGTAAATAACGCTCCATTCTTGCTGAAGAGTGCTCTGCTCCTTGTCCTTCATACCCGTGCGGCAGCAACATCACTAAACCGTTCTGAAGCTTCCATTTGTCTTCAGCAGCAGAGATGTATTGGTCTATCATTATTTGAGCTCCATTGCTGAAATCTCCAAACTGTGCTTCCCAGATTGTAAGTGTAATTGGACTCGCCATGGCATATCCATAGTCAAAACCAACCACTCCATATTCCGAAAGTAATGAGTTGTATATATAAAAGTCTGCTTGCTCCCCTTTTAATTGGTTTAACAATACAATTTCTTCTTCGCTATCTTCTACTTTTACGACCGCATGACGGTGGCTGAAGGTTCCACGTTCCACATCCTGCCCACTCATACGTACATCGTGTCCTTCTTTTAATAAAGAGCCATACGCAAGTAATTCTCCCATAGCCCAATCTAACTGATTGTCCTCAAAATACATGGTTTTTCTTGCTTCTATCAATTTCGAAATTTTACGTAAAAATTTCTTGTCTTTTGGTAATTGAGTAATCACTTCGGCAATTTCGGTGAGTTTATCAAGATCGAAACTAGTATCTGCCGTCTCCATCATTTTATCTTCTTCGGCTTGCTCGTATCCTTCCCACTCGTCTTGCATAAACGGGGTAATCCTTGTTTTTTCTTCCTTTCGGGAATCTTCCAGGTTTTCCTCTAGCCTGTCTTTGTATTCTTGCTCTAATTTTTCAGTATGCCCTTTTTCAATAACATCATCTTTAAAGAGTTTTTCGGCATAAATATCACGGGGATTACTATGCTTGCTAATTGCCTTGTATAACTTGGGTTGTGTAAAACGAGGTTCATCACCTTCGTTATGACCGTACTTTCTGTAACCTAATAAATCTATAAATACATCACGAGCAAATTTCATACGGAAATGCAAAGCAAATTCCATTGCGTGCACTACAGCTTCAACATCGTCTGCATTTACGTGCAACACAGGCGAGAGCGTTACTTTTGCCACATCGGTACAATAGGTAGAGGAGCGTCCGTCCAAATAATTGGTCGTAAAGCCTATTTGGTTATTTACTACAATATGTATGGTTCCCTGCGTTTTGTAGCCGTCTAACTGAGCCATTTGTACAATCTCGTACACCAATCCCTGTCCTGCAATAGCAGCGTCTCCGTGCACAATAATTGGCAATACAGCTTTTGGATTTTCCTTGTGATGGTCGTCTTGCTTGGCACGAGCAATTCCTTGAACCACAGCTCCAACTGTTTCTAAGTGAGACGGGTTGGGTGCAATGTTTAAGTTTATCTCATGACCTGAGTCTGTATTGCGCTTAGAAGTCCAGCCTAAGTGATATTTCACATCACCGTCAAAAATATCTTCCGCATAGTCTTTGCCGTCAAATTCGCTAAAAATATCTTTGGCACTTTTTCCAAAAATATTGGTTAAGGTACTTAAACGACCCCGGTGAGCCATTCCTAACACAAATTCTTTAACCCCTTGAGATGCTGCGTTTTCAATTAAAGAATCCAGCGCAGGAATTAAACTTTCACCACCCTCAAGTGAGAAACGCTTTTGACCAACGTATTTAGTATGTAAGAAATTTTCGAACGAAACTGCTTCGTTCAATTTCTTTAAGATTTGTTTCTTTTTTTCTGCTGAAAATTTTGGCTGATTGTCATTAACATTCAACTTGTTTTGTATCCACTGTATCTCTTCGGGCTTGCGAATGAACATATACTCAATCCCAATACTATCGCAATAAATACTGTTTAAGTGCTTTAGAATATCCTCCAAAGAACTTGCTCCCATTCCTATAACTTCTCCTGCCTTAAAAGTAGTCTGTAAGTCACTTTCTGAAAGACCAAAATTTTCAATTGCAAGTGTAGGCTCGTATTTTCTTCGGTCACGAACGGGGTTTGTTTTTGTAAACAAATGTCCTCTAGTACGGTAGCCGTCAATGAGTTTGATAACCTGAAACTCCTTTAAAACTTCCTCGGTAACTACTGTACCACTAGGAGCCTCAATACCAAGTCCTTCCAGCGAACCACTTTCTATCCCGAAGTCGAAACCTTGGAAGAAAGCCCGCCAGCTGGCCTCAATACTATCTGGAAATTGTAAATATTTATCGTAGAGATCTGCGATCTGTGCAGGATGAATTGCATTTAAGAAGGAATATTTATCCATAGTTTGGATGCTGTAGGGTTTGTTTTAATAAAACGGTACAAAAATACAATTTTTCAGCAAACCAACGCATCGGCTTTTTGTATATTTAAGAATCATAATCCTAAAATTTTCCTAATGAAAAGCCTCTGTTTCCGTTCATTAAAAACTATTGCCTTTACAATCCTCCTCACACTCTTACCCAAAACAATACCGGCTCAAGAATTAGCCAATCCATTTTGGGAGAAGGTGCAGTTTGGTGGCGGATTGGGAATAAGCTTCGGGAATGGTAATTTTAGTGGCACCATATCCCCCAGTGCTATTTATAACTTTAACGACTACTTTGCGATGGGACCTTCGCTCATTTTCAGCTACCAAAGCAGCGAATTTTTTGAATCTACTTTATATGGTGGTAGCTGGATAACACTTTTTAATCCAATTCGGGAAATTCAACTTTCGGCAGAAGTTGAACAATTACGTGTGAACCAAGAAGTGGAATTTATTGACGGCACTTTTAAAGACAATTTTTGGAACACTGCTCTTTTCGTTGGAGCCGGATATCGCTCAGGACCTATCACCATTGGATTACGTTATAATGTTTTATATAACGATAACGATAGGGTGTATGCTACAGCATGGAACCCTTTTGTGAGGGTTTACTTTTAACCTCGATACAATTTTTCTTTGCTTTGTAGAAAAGCAAAGAAAAATCACTCGGCTACCTTAAATTGTGAAAACTAATTAACTTATAAATCTTTAGAGTCTTGAAGTACTTATTCATCAAACTATCAATCAAAGGTTACTGAGTGTTTTTAAATTTCAACAAGGGTTAAAAGTTAAAAATGTAACGAAGCAACCTAAATTATACAGTCCGCTCCATCAACCAATTCCCAAACTCCCGCAATTTCTCCTTTTTATCTTCGGAAAGTTTCAGGGTTTCTAGAATGGCATTTGCTTTTTGGGTGTAAGCTTCTATTTCGGCAATGGTAGCTTTGGCTGCTCCCGAGGATTGAAAAATTTCTTTTACCGTTTCAATTTTATCTGAAGGATCCTTCGGATTAATATTGAATAAATGTTCTAATGTTTCCGCTTCGGCTCTTTTACTATTTTTAACTGCTGTTAAGTACAAAAAGGTTTTTTTGTTGGCAATAATGTCTCCTCCCACCTGTTTTCCAAAAGTTTCTGGATTTCCGAAAGCATCTAAATAATCGTCTTGTAATTGAAATGCAATCCCTAGATTCCTTCCAAAATCATACGCACCTTGGCAACAACTTTTCGAAGCCTCCGCAACTATAGCACCCATTTTCATTGCTGCACCAATGAGTACAGCTGTTTTGTAGTCTATCATTTTTATATATTCAGGAATCGTAACATCGTCGCGGGTCTCAAAATCTACATCATATTGCTGGCCTTCGCAAACTTCGAGTGCCGTTTTGCTGAATAACTTTGCCAACTCCTGAAACTGTGCTGGCTCATAGGCTTCAAATAATTGATACGCCAAAATAAGCATCGCATCCCCACTTAAAATTCCCGTATTAATATCCCACTTTTCATGAACAGTTTCCTTCCCACGACGCAATGGCGCGTTGTCCATAATATCATCGTGAATGAGAGAAAAATTATGGAATAACTCTACTGCCAAGGCAGCGTTCATAGCTTTTTTGTAGTCATTTCCGAAGAAATCTGCCGTCAATAGCGTTAGCACAGGACGCAATCTTTTACCACCTAGTGTAAGAATGTATTTTACAGGTTCGTATAACTGTATTGGTTCTTTTATAGTGACGGCATTATCCAAGTGCGATGTGAGGGCTTCGCCGTATTTCGTAAGCAATTCCATAGGTGAATTTTGAGGCAAAAATAGTATTTGCTTGTAACATTGTCGCCAAAAGAAACTTAAAATTAGATTTCCAACACAATAGACCACCTAATGTTAAATAATTGTAAAACTTTGGAAACTCTAAATGTTTTTAAAGTTTCCTGTAGTATTTTTGCACCCGAATTATGAAAGACAAGATCATACAGAAAGCAACCGAACTATTTATCACACTAGGATTTAAGAGTGTGACCATGGACGATATTGCCAATGAAATGGGAATTTCTAAAAAAACTATTTATACACATTTTAGTAATAAAACAGAACTCGTAAAGGAAGTAACTATCCACGTATTCGATACTATTTCTTGTGGAATAGATGGCATTAGAGCAGAAGAAAAAAATCCGATTGAAGAATTATACGAAATCAAAAAATATATGATGCTTCAGTTGAAAGATGAAAAATCTTCACCTCAATATCAGCTTCAGAAATACTACCCTGAAATTCACGATACATTAAAGGTGAAACACTTCGAAAAAATGCACGATTGCACTCTCTCCAATGTAAAAAGAGGAATTGCACAAGGACTATACAGGGATAATTTGGACATGGAATTTGTTGCCAGGATTTATTTTATTGGTGTAAATGGTATTAAAGACAATACTCTTTTTCCCATTCAAAAATTCCCAAAGGAAGCTCTCTTTGAAGACTATTTAGAATATCACCTTCGAGGTATTGTAACAAAGGAAGGGCTACAAACACTAAGTAAATTTATTAAAAACAATGTACACAATGCGTAACGCACTATTAATCATCGTCTTATTCGGGTTTGCTGGAATTGCTTCTGCACAAAATAGCAAAAGCTATAATTTTACGATGGAAGAAGCTGTAACTTTTGCCTTAGACAGTAACTACACGGCACTCAATGCGCGCCGGGATATTGCCAAGGCCATTAAACAAAAGTGGGAAACTACGGCTTCAGGATTGCCCCAAATTAGTGGGAATATTGCCTACCAGAACAATTTAAAACAACAAGTAACACTTATTCCCGCAGAGTTTAGCGGCGGTGAGCCTGGCACCTTTGTCCCAGTTATTTTTGGAACAAAACAAAATGCAAGTGCTGTTGCTACCTTAAATCAGTTAATTTTTGACGGAAGTTATTTAGTAGGACTTCAAGCCGCAAAGGCCTTTTTGGATTTTTCTGAAAATGCTGCCGAAAAGACCAATCTGGAAGTGAGAAAAGGAGTGATTAATGCCTACGGAAGTGTCTTACTCTCCGAAGAACTTATTGCTATTTTCGAAAAAAACAAAGAAGCACTAGAAAAAAACGTTTATGAAACCCGAAAGATCTTCGAAAACGGACTTACAGAAGAAGAAAGTGTGGAACAACTGGAAATTACATTGTTAGATGTTGAAACACAACTAAGCAATGCGCGCCGTAGCGCCACTATTGCAAGGCAAATGTTTAATGTAGCTTTGGGTATTCCTGTGGAAAGCAATGTTTTGTTTGTGGATACTTTAGATACTTTGGCAGCGGAAGGAACCAGTCTTCAACTTTTGGAAGAAGGTTTGAATATTGAAAAGAACGCCGACTATAAAATTGCCTATAATCTTACAGAACAACGGAGTTTGGAAATGAAATTGGAAAAAAGTAAAGCACTCCCAAGCATATCTGCTTTTGTGAATTATGGAACTTCGGCTTTTAGGGATGAATTCAATTTTTTTGAAAGCGGCCAACCCTGGTTTCAATCATCTTTACTAGGAGTAAGTATGAATGTTCCTATTTTTAGCAGTGGAATGCGAAGTGCAAAAACACAACGTGCCAAAATTGCTTTAGATCAAGCTGAAACTGAATTGGAAGAAACTATTCAGAACGTAATTTTACAACTCAATACGGCAAAAAGCAACTATCAATTTGCAATAGAGAAGTTTGAAAATTCAAAAAAGAACAAAGCACTGGCAGAGCGAATAGAAACTAAAAATCAAGTTAAGTTTACCGAAGGCTTGAGCACTAGTTTCGATTTACGCCAAGCACAAACCCAGCTATACAGTGCACAACAACAATATTTTCAAAGTATGCTGGATGTTATAAACTCAAAAGCCGAAATAGAAACCGTATTAAATACTCCAGAGGTAAGAATAGAATCTGAAGAAATTAAAGGCAATTACTAATCAACTCATCAACTATAAACTTTTTACCAAAAAATGAAAAATTCAATCATATTCATACTCCTTACCACTATGCTGGTTTCTTGTGGAAACAGTGAGAAAGTCTCAGTAGAAGACATATTGGCTTCGAATGACGTGGAAGTAATTCAACAACGAAGAAACGAACTAACAGACCAAGCGCAAGTATTGGATGCCGAAATAAAGAAGTTGAACGAAAAACTTCAGGAAATAAATCCGGAAACTAATGTTCCGTTAGTAACTTCTTTTGTTGCAAAAGATACCATTTTTAATCACTATCTGGAATTACAAGGAAGTGTAAAAACAGATCAAAATATTGTGATCACGCCAGAAATGAGCGGAATCTTAACACGTGTGTATGTAAAAGAAGGACAACGGGTAAGCAAAGGTCAAATTCTTGCAAGTGTAGACGATGGAGGGATGAGCCAACAATTGGCACAAATGGAAGTGCAGGCCGAGCTTGCTAAAACTACCTTCGAACGGCAAAAGCGTTTGTGGGATCAAAAAATTGGTAGCGAAATACAATACCTTCAGGCAAAATCTAACTTTGAAGGAATGCAAAAAAGCATCAATTCTATGAGACAACAATTGGGAAAAGCATCCGTACGAGCGCCTTTTGCTGGAACTATAGACGATGTAATTACAGAGCAAGGAAGTGTGGTTTCACCAGGGACAACCCAATTATTACGTATTGTGAGTTTAAGCGACATGTACATTACAACAGATATCCCAGAAACATATATAACCGACGTGGTTAAAGGAAAGGACGTAAAAGTATTTTTTCCTGTGCTTAACAAGACAATTGATGCTAAATTGACCCAAACCGGAGATTTTATCAATCCAGATAATAGAACCTATAAAGCTGAAATTGAAGTGCCAAACAAAGACAACAGCATAAAACCAAATCTTACAGCAAGACTTAAAATAAACGATTACACGAGTGAGAAGGCAATTTTAATTCCTCAAAGCATTGTAAGCGAAAATGCCGAAGGTGAGCAGTATGTTTATGTTTTGAACGAAAAAGAAGAGAACAAAGCTAAAGCAACCCGTGTTATTATTAAAACAGGTAAAACTCAAGGCGACCTCATTGAAGTTCTTAACGGTCTTAAAGAGGGTGATGAAGTTATTGAAGAAGGTGCCAGAAGTGTGAAGGACGGGCAGGCTGTGAAAATTATTAGCTATTAACCAAAAAAATTATCTGCTACATTTTATAGTAAGCAGCGTTGAAACAGGGCAATACTATGGCAAAAAAGAAAAAAAATACCGAAAAGGAATTTAAACTCTCCTCTTGGGCCATCAATAATAAAACCACTATGTATATGGCGATGGCACTTATACTGTTTTTGGGATATAGTGCTTACAATTCGATGCCACGCGAAAGTTTTCCGGAAATTAGAGAAACTAAAATATATATAAGTTCGCTCTATCCAGGAAATACAGCCGAAGACATTGAAAAGCTCATTACAGATCCGCTAGAAGACAAATTGAAAATTGTGAGTGGTGTGGTTGAGATTACCTCAACATCGCAAGAAGATTACTCGATGATTGTGGTTGAATTTGATGATGACTTACCCGTAGAACAAGCCAAGCAATTGGTAAAAGATGAAATAGACAGTGAAACTTCCAGTGAGGATTGGCCTACTTTTAACGGTGCAAAGATTGAGCCTAACGTATTCGAGTTAAGTATGAGCGAAGAGATTCCTATTCTTAACATTAATATCTCAGGAAATTATCCCCTTCAGAAACTCAAAGAGTATGGAGAATACCTAGAAGATGAAATTGAAAATCTTACCGAAATAAAAAAAGTAGACATTCGTGGCGCTCAGGAAAAAGAGGTGGAAGTGGCTGTGGATATTTATAAAATGATGGCAAGTAACATAAGTTTTCGGGATATTTCCAGTGCTATAAGTGATGGAAACATGACCATGTCTGCCGGAAACTTTAAAGCGAGCGGACAACGACGCACCATTCGGATCTTAGGAGAAATTGAAGATCCGCAGGAGCTCAATAATTTTGTAGTAAAGTCTGAAGACGGCAATATTGTATACCTCCAAGATATTGCAGACATAAGCTTTAAGTCCAAGGACAAAACTACCTATGCGAGAGAATTTGGTGACCAAGTAGTGATGCTAGATGTAAAAAAACGCTCTGGAGAAAACATGGTCGCAGCTGCCGAAAAAATTGACGCCATTGTTAAAGAAGCAAAAGAAAACCAATTCCCGTCAGATTTACAATTGACGATTACCAACGACCAATCTTCAAAAACCATTGGGCAAGTGGACGACCTGGTAAATAACATCATCTTCGGTATTATTCTCGTAGTTACAGTTTTGATGTTTTTCTTAGGTTTTAAAAACGCACTCTTTGTAGGTTTTGCCATCCCAATGTCTATGTTTATGTCGCTTATGATATTAAGCTGGATGGGTTATACGTTAAACACAATGATTCTTTTCGGCCTTATTATGGGTCTTGGGATGTTGGTGGATAACGGGATTGTGGTTGTTGAAAATGTTTACAGACTCATGGATGAAGAAGGCATGAGCCGCAAAGAAGCTGCAAAAAAAGGGATTGGTGAGATTGCATTTCCAATTATAATTTCGACAGCAACTACGGTTGCGGCCTTTATTCCACTTGGGTTATGGCCAGGCTTGATGGGGCAGTTCATGATTTATTTCCCAATCACACTTTCGGTGGTACTTGGTTCTTCATTATTTGTTGCAATTTTCTTTAATTCGGTATTGGTTTCACAATTTATGAAAACTGAAGACAAGAACATGCCTAAGAAAAATCTTATTAAAATTTCGGCAATCGTCGGAGGAATTGGCTTGTTCATTTTGATTTTTGGAGGGGCCTACCGAGGGTTAGGGACACTTATGATTGTAGTAGCAGGAATGCTTTGGTTTTATAGGCTCGTACTTAGAAAAATGGCCAACCGTTTTCAAACAAAATCATTGGTGCGTTTGGAAAACTGGTACGAACGAAATCTTACAAAAGCATTTAAAGGAAAACGCCCTTACATGATAACAGCTGGTACTTTTTTATTATTATTTGCGGCTATAATGGCCTTTGGTATTTCCGTAGGAACACAAAGAACCAAAATAGAATTTTTTCCAGACAACAAACCAAATCAGATTATTGTATATCTAGAATATCCTGAAGGTACCGCTATTGAAAAAACGAATGCTATTACTAGGGAAATTGAACAAAAGGTCTATGGTCTTTTAAATGGTGACGCTTACATGGACGATGGCTATAATTATATGGTTGAAAGTGCCGTTTCGCAAGTAGGTGAAGGTGCTGGAAACCCGCAAACCGATGGAGGATCTGCTGCCGAAATGCCGCACAAAGGTAAAATTACCGCTTCTATGCGCGAATATAAATTCCGTCGTGGCGAAGACAGTGAAGCCCTTAGAAAAAAGGTGCAGGAGGGGTTGGAAGGTATTTATCCAGGACTACTTATTTCGGTCGAAAAAGATGCTAATGGACCGCCACAAGGTGCTCCAGTAAATATAGAACTGGAAGGCGAAGATTATAATGAGCTCATTGCTACTGCCGAAAACATGCGCAAATATCTTAATACCAAAAATATTGCTGCCATTGATGAACTTAAGATAGACGTAAATAAAGACAAACCGGCCATGCAGGTAGAAGTAGACCGTGAAAAAGCAGGAGAATTAGGAGTAAGTGCGGGTCAAGTTGGACAACAGTTAAGAAATGCCATTTTTGGAACCAAAGCAGGTATTTATAAGGAAGATGGAGAGGACTACGACATTTATGTGCGGTTTAATGAAGACAGCAGGTATAATACCAGTGCGCTCTTTAACCAAACAATTACCTTTAGAACCAACAAAGGAGAATTACGAAACATCCCGGTCTCGGCAGTGGCAGAAAGAAGAAATAGCTCGGGTTTTAGTGCCATTAAACACAAAGATACCCGACGCGTTGTAACAGTGTATTCTAACCTAAAGCCTGGCTTTACAGATGCTGGTGCTGCAGTAGCAGAAGTTCAAGAAGCTATGAAAGGTTTTGAAGGAATGCCAGAAGACATAAAAATAGATTATACAGGACAGTTAGAAGAACAAAATAAAGAACAAGCATTCTTAATGGGTGCTTTCTTTACAGGTTTAGGGCTTATTTTCTTAATTCTTATTTTTCAGTTTAATTCTATTTCAAAACCAGCTATTATTATGGTTTCCATATTCTTAAGCTTGATTGGTGTATTTGGAGGTATTGTAATCTCTGGGTCACCTTTTGTAATCCTAATGACAATGATGGGAATTATCTCACTTGCTGGAATTGTGGTAAATAATGGAGTGGTACTACTAGATTATGCCCAGTTATTGGTAGATAGAAAAAAGAATGAACTAGATATAGACGAATCTGAATACCTTGAAAAAGATGACTTATTAGCAAGCATTATTAGAGCTGGTAGAGCACGTTTAAGACCTGTTTTATTAACTGCAATTACTACAATACTGGGATTAATACCGTTAGCTATTGGATTAAATATTGACTTTTTCTCTCTCTTTAGCGAGTTTGACCCAAAGATCTATATGGGAGGTGATAACGTAATTTTCTGGGGACCTTTAGCCTGGACAGTAATCTACGGATTATTAATAGCAACGTTCCTCACGCTAATTATTGTGCCAATTTTATTCTACATCGCAACCCGAATGAAAATGTGGTTACACAATAAACGAAATCAAAAGCAAGATGAAACTGCCGAAGATATTAATCTGGAAGCTGCCGAATAGTAGTGATCTTGATGATAGATTTGGACGAAGTTTACATCTCCTTTTGACTTAATATTTGGGTTACTTTCCTACTAAGCGGCAGGATTTCAGTACCTAAATTTATAAATTATAAGCATTAGTTTTTATTAACTATTAAAGGGTAGTCATAGCCCATCAACTTTTAAACGTTAACAGATAACAGAGTCTCAATAAATTTTTTGAACCACTAAATTTCTGTAATTAAATTGCAATAGTTTAAGCCTTAATTTGAGTCAAATAAAAAGCCCTTTCAGTAAAACTGAAAGGGCTTTTCTTTTGAAACTAATGTCCCGTCCTAAAATAGCGATACACTAAAACTCTAGTGTAATGAAAACATCAGAAAACACGGGTTATGTAAAACGTACCCAGAAAGATTACTCGATTTCTTTTAAACTCCAAGTTGTCCAAGAAATAGAGCTTGGTGAATTAAGCAGAACGGAAGCTTGCCACAAATATGGCATCCAAGCTAAATCTACTATTAGGGAATGGCTCAGAAAATATGGTAACTTTGATTGGGAAAATCAATCTAAGACAACCGTGGCAAAGACACCTGAACAAAGAATCCTTGAACTAGAGGCCAAAGTCAAACTATTGGAGAAACAGAAGGCTCGTGCAGAGCATCTTGCTGAAAGGGCGGATAAGAAAGTCATCATCTTCGATATGCTGGTAGATATGGCAGAGAAGGAATATGATATCCAAATCAGAAAAAATTACAAACCCGAGTTATCGACCGCTTCAAAGAAGAACACAAAGAAACGTTAGTTTCTACCTGTGATTTACTCGGGGTAAACAGACAGGTTTACTATAGATCCATCAAATCAAAAGCCTACAAACAACTTGTAGCTCAAAAGGTTATAGCGTTAGTTAGAGACATACGCGGTATTATGCCAAGACTAGGTACAAGAAAGTTGTACTATTTACTCAAAGCTGAACTTGCTATCTTAAATGTGGGCAGGGACAAACTCTATAGAATTTTAAGAGCCAACCATATGCTCATAAAACCAAAGCGAAGTTATCATATCACAACAGACTCCCATCACCGTTTCAGAAAACACAAGAACCTTATCACTACTATTGAAATAGAAAAACCAGAAACCATATGGGTCAGCGACATAACCTATGTTGGAACCAGGGCAGACCCATCTTACCTGGCTTTGATTACAGATGCATACTCAAAGAAAATTGTAGGTTATAATGTGTCAAAAAGCTTAAGCGTGACAGGGTCTTTGAAAGCACTAGGTATGGCACTTAAAAAAAGAGTTCATAAGAACCAAACGCTGATACATCACTCCGACAGGGGGTTGCAATATTGTTCCAACGAGTACCAACAACTACTTAACGACAACGACATAAGCTCAAGTATGACAGAAAAGTATGACCCCTATGAAAATGCAATCGCCGAAAGGGTTAATGGTATATTGAAACAAGAATTTGGGGTGGCAAGAAATATCAAAAGCTTAGCATTAAAAAGGGCGCTCATAAAAAATGCAATAGAAATCTATAACAATCAAAGACCTCATTTGTCAAACCATATGCTCACACCTGTACAAATGCACGCACAGAATAAACTGAAAAGAAAACAGTACAAATCAAAAAAGCTGAACAATGATATCATTGTTCAGCTTTAATTAATAAATTTAATCCTTTAATAATCTGTATCGGTTATTTAGGACTAGACATAATTGTTGTTATTAGTTTCCTTCCGTTAGTGGAATTGGAAATTGTGTAAAGACATCGTCCATAGGTCTTGCCAATGGCAATTCGTCTAATCTACCATAACGTCTCATATCTATCCATCTATGCCCTTCAGCATATAAAGAATAACGTCTTTGGTTTAGCATTTCATCTATTAGAGAAGCTGTATCTGTTCCTCCTGTGTAATCAGGCAATCCAGCTGAACTTCTAATAATGTTAAGCGCATTTACTGCTTCTCCTGGATTACTTTCAATATTTGCTTCTGCATATAATAAGATAAGTTCTTCATTTCTAATAATAGCAATTGGTGCTTCCTGTGAAGGGTAAATAAAAACATCGAAGTTTCCAGTTAAGCCATCGAGTGTGATTGCGTCATCTCGCTCAGAAACTTTACTCAATCTAGTATCATTTGCCTCTGCATCTGTTAAGAAACTTGGCACCATAATTCTAGCTCCTGCCGTAGTAGCATTCATAGGAAAAAACATTGGGTTTGGAAGATCTGTTGCCTCTAAGGAAAACGTATGGTATATCCCAGTATTCAAGTCTGATCCATCTAAATTCAAGAAAGAACCTGCTAAAAAGTTACGGGCACCAGCCATATCGGCTTGATAAACTGCAACACGTGCAGAAATAGCTTGATTCGCTAACAAAAAGGTAGCTGGGGTATTAAATCCAGCAAAACCTGATGTGAATGGAAATGGAAATTCAGCACCACCATTTCTCAGATTAGCTGCTCCAGACTCCAATAGGGTTCTAATATCTGTTAGTGCCTGAGTGTTTGAAACTATTGGACCCAGATTATCTGAATCTGCAACATCGGTTCTAATACCATTTTCATAAGTTAGGTTTAGATTAAGCAAAAGCTCATAACCAATAAATGTTTGCAAAAAACCTCTGGTTGCATTTATCTCTGCATCTGTGAATTGAGCTGAAAGATCTTGTGAATCAAGGAAGCCCAATATTAAATTTGCATTTTTCACTGTTCTATAACGAGATGCCCAAGGGGCTGTTATATAAAAAGTATTATTGTCAAGTATATTCGATTCGCCTCCTAGTAAATCGCCAGTGAATCTAGGATCTGAGCTTGCAAATCTCCAGTATTCTCTACCAATAACACCACAATCATCATAATAGGTTCCTAATCTGGTTCTTGAACTGTAAAAAATACCACCAACAAGATCCTGTAGATCTCCCCGGGTTAGGTTCTCTTCAAAAGCATCCACTTCTGGATTGTTAAGGTCTGAAAATTCTTCTACATCGCACGAGAACAGTGTTCCTAGTACGGCTGTAAAGAATAAAAGTTTATATATATGTTTTTTCATAATTTATTTTTTTTAAAAGTTAACACCTAGGTGAAATAAGTATCTTTTTGAAGATGGGAATGGTGTAACTTCAACACCCGTAAAGATTGTTCCACCACCAAAGTTTGAAACTTCAGGATCATAACTGTTATAATCAAAGAAGTTAAGTACGTTGGTTCCAGATAAGCCTATTCTAACCGAGTCTATATTTCCACCAAGGACATTACCTAGTATCTTAGAATCTAGTGTGTAATACAAACCTATTTCACGTAAACGAACATACGATGCATCCTGAACAAAAACATCTGCATTAGCACTTGGTCTAAATTGTCCATTAGGAACAATTCCTTCTGGATCTAAGGTGATATCATCAAAATCGGCACTTGTTCCGTTCAAGTCTGTTAATAAATTAGTAAGGTTGATGTTGTCTCCACCTTTTTTCCATTGCCATAAGAATGATAGATCGATATTTTTCCATTTTAAGTTATTATTCATCCCCATTTGGAAGTCTGGTTCAGCGTCTCCAATTACACGCAAGCCATCTGGATACGATCCAACAATTTGTGTTGCACTGAAACCTTCTTCTATTCTGAATGTTCCAAGACCAGCACCAAATGCTCCTATGTTAAATGGCTCCACGTCTAAGCGTGTAATTTCTGAACGGTTTCTAAACCAGTTCACCCCAATATCCCATTGGAAATTATCGTTTTGAACTGGTGTCGCATTTAATGCAAGTTCAATACCCTTATTCTGAAGTTCACCTGCGTTTACAATTTCTGCGGTAAATCCTGTAGAAGGAGGTAAAGCTGATTGTAGAATAAGATCATCAACAGTCTTTATGTAATAAGAACCTGAAAAACTTAATCTACCTTCAAAGAATCCTATATCTGTACCAAATTCTAATTCTTTCTGTCTTTCAAAATTGATATCCTTAGATCCTCTAACCCCAATTAGACTGATACCTAAATTTCCATCGGTTGTAAAAGCATTATATGAGGTAAATAATGCACCTGGAGGAGGGAAGTTTCCAGCTTCACCGTACGCTGCTCTTAACTTAAATTGGTTAAGTAAACTTTCATCACCACCAAGACCAAACTCAGTTAAATTAACAGCTACAGAAGCCTTTGGGTAATAATTATATTGATCTGGTATACCGGTTCTAGAAGATTTATCTCCCCTAACACCAAAAGTAGCAATAACCTTGTCGTTAAAGTTTACCTCTTCTTGTGCAAAGAAACCAACATCTTCTTGTTTATCTCTTCCTTGTCTAACTCCAGTATTAGCAGCTTGATCTACGTTTGTTTCAGACGCAACTAGTCCCGTAGCTGTTACTAATTTTCCATCTGTTTCAAAACGTTCATTCGTTAAACCAGCTTGTGTTCTAAAGTTAATATCGCTTTCAGTAAAATAGTTATGTACTAAAAACCCAGCAAGGTTATAATTTTTGTTTTGTGTATCTCCTTGTACGGAAACCCCATTTAACCCTCCATTCTCAGGTCTTTGAAACTGTAATGCCTTAGGGAAAATAGCTCTGGATTGTTGTCCGTACATATCCAAACCTCCACGAAGTACTAATTCTAGATTAGATTGTTCAGCTTTATAAAGGTCCATATTCATAGTACCCCCTATAATGAAACGATTTACTTTTTCATTATTAGTTACTAGATCACGTGTTTGTAATGGATTAGAGGCATTATTAGGGTGATCTGGATAATTCCCATCTGCATCTGCCAATAAATTATCCCAAGGTCTTGTTGCTGTTAAAGCAACACCAATGGTAGTTCCAGAGTTATCATTGTTAAAAAATCCACGGTCTGAAGACGAATAAATATAGTTAGAACTCAAACTGAATTTTAACCAATCCTTAGCCTTGTGATCTAAGTTTAAACGTAGTGACGTTTTTTCATATCCAGTATTTCTTACAATACCTTCTTCATTATTATGGCTTACTCCAGCAAAAAATCTTGTCTTTTCATCCCCACCACTCATACTAAAATTAGTTAAACGAATAAAACCTTTTTCTCCAAAAATTTCATTTTCGTAATCAACTAGCGTACCATTATTTTTAGCATTTACAAAAGCATCTGCTGCATCACTACCAAAAGAATCAAATACACGTTGTCTAGTGTAATCCCGAACCCCTAAAAGGTTAATAGCTTCCGTCCAACCTACAGATTGAGAAAACTTAAATTTAGTTTCACCAGCTTTACCTCTTTTAGTTGTTATGATAATAACCCCAGCTGCCGCACGTGATCCATAAATAGCTGCTGCAGAAGCACCTTTTAAGATTTCAATATTGGCAATATCTTCTGGGTTAATATCTGCAATACGGTTGGTAGGGTTGTCTTGGTTAGAAGCACTCCCTCCAGCCGATGCAGCTGAAACCGCATTTAAACCAGTTGAGATAGAGGAGTTATCAATATAAATCCCATCAATAATATATAGTGGTTGTACGTTTGATGAAATTGAGGTTGCTCCACGAAGTTTCACCGATAGACCTCCACCTGGTGCTCCAGAATTCGCATTTACTACAGCTCCAGCAAATTTTCCATAAAGGGCACCGTCCAGTGTTGGAGGTGGTGTTTTACCTACCAGGTCTTCGGCAGAAAGGGATGCTACTGCATTTGCAGAGTTCGATCTCTTGATAGAAGTTGCCAGACCTGTAATTACTACCTCATCCAAAGCCTGAGCAGATTCGCTCATAGTGATGTTTACAGTTTCAGAAATACTTACTTTTTGCTCGATAGTTGTATATCCTAAAGAAGAGAATACCAATGTTGCTGGCAAATTTGGTACATCAATAGAATACATACCATCAATACTTGTGGTAGTACCCACGCTAGTACCTTTTACAATTACATTCGCAAAGGGAACGGTTTCTCCACTTGCATCTGTTACCTTACCTGTAATTGTGTTTTGTGCAAACACAAAGCACGGCAACAAGAATAAGAAAAGCAGGAGCCTCCCGCGATTAAAGTTGTTTTGTTTCATAGTTTATGATTTAAGTTAATGTTTGTCGAAATTACTGCTAAATATTTAAAAATACCAACGTATTCTTAAAAATTTCATAATGATTTCTTTATAAAAGTGATGAAATTTTCAAAATATCTGAAAACCACAATGATAAATTCTTTCTTATACGCCTATCCTATTTTATCTTCTTAAATTTGCACCCTTGTTTCGCTTTAGAAATAAAAATTTTATTCATTAAAGACATTCACATCTACGTAGGAAAATAATATGTACAGAACGCACACCAATGGCCAACTAAGTGCCGCAGATATCAATAAACAAGTAACCCTTGCTGGTTGGGTACAAAAAACACGAGATAAAGGATTTATGGTCTGGGTGGACCTCCGCGACCGTTATGGGATCACCCAACTTATTTTTGACGAAGAACGCACTCCAAAGGAAATGATGGAAACCGCTTCGCAATTAGGGCGAGAATTTGTGATACAGGCAACAGGAACGGTGATTGAGCGTGAAAGTAAGAACCCAAATATGCCTACTGGGGCTATTGAAATTTTAGTTTCTGAAATTTCAGTTTTAAACAAATCCCTTACCCCACCTTTTACTATTGAAGATGAAACCGATGGCGGGGAAGATCTGCGTATGAAATATCGCTACCTGGACATACGCCGTAATCCCGTACGTAACAACTTAATATTTCGCCATAAAGTAACCATGGCCGTACGTAATTATCTTTCTGAAAAACAATTTATTGAGGTGGAAACTCCCTACCTTATTAAGTCTACTCCCGAAGGTGCGCGAGATTTTGTAGTGCCAAGTAGAATGAATGAAGGACAGTTTTATGCCCTTCCACAGTCGCCACAAACCTTTAAGCAATTATTGATGGTGGGTGGAATAGACAAATACTTCCAAATAGTAAAATGTTTTAGAGACGAAGATCTACGAGCAGACAGGCAACCAGAATTCACTCAAATAGATTGTGAAATGGCATTTATAGATCAGGAAGACATCCTAAACACTTTTGAGGGACTCACCCGTTATTTGCTGAAAGAAATTAATGGAGTAGAAATTGGCGATTTCCCAAGAATGCAGTACGACGACGCCATGCGCATCTACGGAAACGATAAACCAGACATTCGATTTGGGATGAAATTTGGCGAACTGAATACAGTTACACAACATAAAGATTTTGGCGTTTTTAATACTGCTGAGTTGGTGGTAGGTATTGCTGTACCCGGAGGTAATACATACACTAGAAAAGAAATTGACAATCTTATTGATTGGGTAAAACGCCCTCAAGTTGGCGCTTTAGGAATGGTATATTGCCGAGTAAACGATGACGGAAGCTACAAATCCTCTGTCGATAAATTTTACGATCAGGAAGATTTAGCTAAGTGGGCCGAAATTACTGGAGCTTCATCTGGTGACCTTATATGCATTCTTTCTGGAGACACCAATAAAGTACGAGCACAACTTTCAGCATTACGTATGGAACTGGCAGCAAGATTAGGTCTTCGTAAAGCACATGAGTTTGCTCCTTTGTGGGTTGTAGATTTTCCTTTATTGGAATTAGACGAAGAAACAGGTCACTATCACGCCATGCATCACCCCTTCACCTCTCCAAAACCTGGACAATTGGGATTATTGGACACCAACCCTGGCGATGTAAAAGCAAATGCATACGATCTTGTCCTGAACGGAAACGAAATAGGCGGTGGATCCATCAGGATTCACGATAAAAAAACACAAGCAATTATGCTAAAACATCTTGGTTTTTCTGAAGAAGAAGCAAAGGCGCAATTCGGCTTCCTAATGGATGCTTTTGAATATGGCGCACCACCTCACGGTGGGATTGCCTTTGGATTGGATAGACTGGTTGCTATTTTAGGCGGACAAGAAACCATACGTGATTTTATTGCTTTTCCAAAAAACAACAGCGGGCGCGATGTAATGATAGATGCTCCTGCACCATTAGATAAAGCGCAACTGGAAGAGTTACACTTGAAAGTCGATTTGAAATAAAAATATCACCTTGAGCGCATTCGAGGGATCTTATCCCAAATTAATATTATGAGATACCTACTCATTATACTATTTCTACTCATTACAGTTTCTATAGCATTCGGTTTTTATATTAAACCTGAAGATTTCAAAACGGGAGCTTTTTGTATTGGAATTGGCATTTCTGGTTTGTTCTTTCTTTGGATGCCACTTTTTGTTTACCATCGTTGGCGAAATAAAAGCTTTAAAGATTATATGCTTACCAAGGAAAATTTAGACAAAATGCGACAAGAAAGCAAGGATAAAAAAATATAACCCCCTTAAAACTAAACGATTCTATTCTTCTGTTTTTAACTAAAAAAATTTGAAAGTTAATTGGGTTTAATTTAAAAAGTTACATTTTGATAACCTACGATTGTAGAAATAATGTAACTTTGTTACTTATTAACCATATTTTTTATTACAATGGAAGGAACAGTAAAATTTTTTAACGAATCGAAAGGTTACGGATTCATCACAAACGATGATACCGGAAAAGACATTTTCGTACACGTAACCGGACTTAATGGCGAAGCTCTTAACGAAGGTGACAAAGTAGAATATGTTGAAGAAGAAGGAAGAAAAGGAATGACGGCGGGACAAGTTCGCGTACTTCACGACTAAGATATATATTCGTAAAATCAACCGCAAAATCCTCCAAGTGTTAACTTGGAGGATTTTTTTGTGTTCTTAGCTTCGACTCCGCTCTGTTGCAGAATTAATTTAAATTTCGCTTTTCAATAAAAAATCGCTTTAATAAACCAGAAGTTTCTTCCGCAAGAATACCACCTTCTAGTTTTGTTTTTGGATGCAGTTTAGTTCCCATTTCAATACAACCACGCTGCGCATCTCTGGCCCCGTATACAATTCTAGAAATCTGACTCCAGAATAATGCTCCAGCACACATTTGGCAAGGTTCGATAGTAACATATAAGGTACAATCTATTAAATACTTTCCGCCCAAATAATTTGCCGCCGCCGTGATGGCTTGCATCTCTGCGTGTGCGGTTACATCTGTCAAGGTTTCGGTCAGGTTGTGCGCTCTGGCAATTATTTGGTTTTTTACTACAATTACTGCGCCTATAGGTATTTCGCCCTGGTCATAGGCAGCTTCAGCTTCCTGTAAAGCCTTTTTCATAAAGTAGGTATCGTCGAAGGGTTGTAACATTCTCTGTTCTCTGTTCTCTGTTCTCTGTTCTCTGTTCTCTGTTCTCTGTTCTCTGTTTAAAACTACAAAATTAAGAATACTGAGTGATTTTATCTCGATAGAAGTAAAATAGTACCGAAGTAGTATCTTTGCTTCAATGCAAAAAAACCTGCTACATACAATTAATTTCCCTGATGATCTTCGAAAACTTTCTGAAGAACAGCTCCCGCAGCTCACCCAAGAATTACGGGATTTTATAATTAATGCCGTAGCTACCAAAGAAGGTCATTTAGGCGCAAGCTTGGGAGTTGCCGAATTAACCGTCGCGCTCCATTATGTTTTTAACACTCCTGAAGATTTGTTAGTTTGGGACGTGGGTCACCAGGCCTACGGACATAAAATACTTACCGGGCGAAGGGATAAATTTCACACCAATAGACGCTTGGATGGCATTAGCGGTTTTCCAAAAAGAACAGAAAGCGACTATGACACTTTTGGCGTTGGACATAGTAGTACAGCAATTTCGGCAGCATTGGGGATGGCTATTGCCAATCAGTTAAATGGGAAACACACTATTCAGCATATTGCGGTCGTGGGCGATGCTTCTATTGCTAGCGGAATGGCTTTTGAAGCGCTTAACCACGCTGGCGTTACCAAAACAAATTTATTAGTGATCTTAAATGACAATGCTATTGGAATTGACCCCAGTGTAGGTGCTTTAAAAAACTATCTTACCCAAGTAAATCTAGATGGTGCCCCAGATACAGACAATATTTTTGAAGCGTTGAATTTCAACTATTCGGGACCTGTGGATGGCCACGATCTTTCAACTTTAATTGCTGAATTAAAAAGATTAAAAGACGTTAAAGGGCCAAAACTATTACACGTTATCACTAAAAAAGGGAAGGGTTTACGCCAGGCCGAAGAAGACCAGGTAAAATACCATGCGCCTGGAAAATTTAATGCTAAAACAGGTGATCTATTTCCTAAATCTACCGAAATTTTGCCTCCGAAATTTCAAG
This sequence comes from uncultured Flavobacteriaceae bacterium, assembly GCA_963799365.1. Lineage (GTDB taxonomy): Bacteria > Bacteroidota > Bacteroidia > Flavobacteriales > Flavobacteriaceae > Marinirhabdus. Next base: position 62,815 of record CAWCWV010000014.1, on the reverse strand, counting down.
ATGTATTTGGAAAAACCCTAGTAGAACTAGCTTCAGCAAACGAAAAAATTGTTGGCATTACCCCGGCAATGCCCACGGGAAGTTCACTAAAATTCATGATGGAAGCCTTTCCAAATCGTGCGTTTGACGTAGGTATTGCAGAGCAACATGCTGTAACATTTGCCGCAGGATTAGCAACACAGGGAATGACCGTTTTTTGTAACATTTATTCTACCTTTTTACAACGCGCCTACGACCAGCTCATTCACGATGTATGTTTGCAAAAACTCCCTGTGATATTTTGTCTGGATCGTTCGGGGATTGTAGGGGAAGACGGCGCTACGCATCATGGTATTTTTGATATAGCGTACTTACGATGTATTCCCAACCTCATCTTATTTGCACCACGTAATGAACTGGAACTTCGGAATATTTTATATACGGCCCAACTTGGATTGGAAATACCCATTGCCATTCGTTATCCCAGAGGTCGTGGAACTATTTTAGATTGGCAACAGCCTTTTAAAGCTATTGAATTAGGAAAAGCGGTTCAGTTAAAAGACGGAGGTGCAATTGCAGTTTTAAGTATTGGAACGATGGCAAACAATGTTACAGAAGCAATCTTGGATGTCGAAAAATCTTCAGTAAAAAAAATTGCACATTACGATATTCGGTTTTTGAAACCGCTGGATAAAGCAATGCTCCATCAAATTTTCAACAACCATTCAAAAATAATTACGGTGGAAGACGGTGTCAAAAAAGGCGGGTTGGGAAGTGCTATTGTTGAATTTGCTTCAGAACATAACTTTCAAAATAAAATCAAAATTCTAGGCATCCCTGACGAGTTCCCGGAGCATGCTACTGTGGAAGAGTTGCAAGATTTGGTTGGGATTTCAGCGAAGAAAATACAGGCTGAAATATTAATGGTCTTAGAAAGCTAGCTCCTTCCCTTAGCAGGTTTTGAATATCAGATAAATTCAACCAATTTTTTCTGCGTTAAAGGGAAGGTGGATTTGACGGAAAATTTATGAAACAAAAAACAAGTTTAATCGTCAAATTCGGAAGGGTTCTAAACTCCCCCTTCCGAATTTTGGATTAAAATTATGTAAAATTTATTAGACAATATTCCAAAATTCACCTTCCCCCAATACGCGGAACAAATTGTCTTAGCTCCATTTAAAATATTTAGCCGCTGGGGGAAGGAGCTGGTTTTAATAGTCAATGATAACTACAAATTCCCGTTTATCTTTTGAAACAGTTGTAGTGCCTGCCCATCGGTTAACATAGAGACGTAGTTACAACACAGCATTAAATAATCGTAGGTGTTGGAGGGTATTTCTGTTTCTTCGAAACTTTTTAGGATCAGTTTGTCGTAGTGGCGCAACGTATTGCTAGCTTCATTTTCAAAAGCTGTGGTATATGTATCCAATAATGTCGTAAGAATCTGATAGCCTGCTAGCTCTTTTTCTATTACTTCAGGGCTTTCGTAGACTTTAGAAATACTTTCTTTTATAATATCGGTGATCTGTGCTTGATACCGACTTTTATCTAATAAAGCTTCTGTAAAATCGCCTTTTAAAATGGCTTCTTCATTTTTAATGAAAATTTCAACAGCTTCAGAAATTAAGGTGTTTATCGCCAAAGAACGTAAATACGCCAGTCTGTCTTTAGCTTGAGAAAGCGTAGCATATTTTTCTTTATTGATAGAATTTTTCACCAACTGTAATAGGTATTCCAGAGCGGTTTCTTCGGGAATCCAACCCAGGTTGATGCCATCTTCAAAATCTATAATAGTGTAACAAATATCATCTGCAGCTTCTACCAAAAAACACAGCGGATGACGGTCATAACTCATAGCACCTTCATTTCCTCTTTTAGGAAGACCTAATGTTTCTGCTACTTCATTGAAAAACGCAACATCGTTCTGAAAAACGCCGTATTTTTTATCTGCAATGTGCCTTGAAGGTTTCTTCGGAAGGCTCTCCTTGGGATATTTCATAAAAGCTCCCAAGGTGGCAAAGGTAAGTCGCAAGCCGCCATTGACTCCATTCTTACTTTCAGTTAAAATCTTAAAACCGTTGGCATTGCCTTCAAAATCTACTAAATCCTGGTATTGTTTTGGGGTAAGTTGCGATTTAAATCGTTTTCCTTTTCCGCTTAAAAAATAGGCGCCAATTGCTTTTTCACCGCTATGTCCAAAAGGAGGATTGCCAATATCGTGTGCTAAAGCCGCTGCTGCGACGATGGCTCCAAAATCGGTTGACTGGAAACCGTGTACTTTTAATAAATGTGGATGTTTTTCTAAAATCGCTTTCCCAACCTGTCTTCCTAAAGAGCGCCCAACGACGCTTACTTCCAAACTATGGGTTAAACGTGTGTGCACAAAAGAAGTTTTGGACAATGGGATTACCTGGGTTTTATCCTGCAAGCTTCTGAAGGCCGAAGAAAATATAACCCGGTCATAATCTACTTCGAAGCCCGTGCGGGATTCGTTTTCTTCAATACGTAACCGTTTCTTGGTATCGCCATGTTTTTGTAGCGAAAGCAACTCTTCCCATTGCATCATAATGAACTCTTTTGGATGTTGGCAAGATACCAATTTCTATAAAGTTGTACCTGCAAAAGCATCACCTTTTCATAAACATTCCATAACACAAAATTGGAGTAGCAGGTTGTAGTTTTGACCTGAACAAAATGTGATAGGGTACATAACATTAAGCTAACATAAACCTTACTTAATGCTAAAGCAACCATAACATTGAGGTAACTAAAGCTCGCCTAAATGTGAGTTTATTTGCAACATAAAATTAACGCTAATAATTAATTACAAAAAAATGAAAAAATTCTTTCTTTCTCAAATTGCTCTTATAGCACTTTCATTATTCGTTGTGGGATGTAGCAGCGATGATAATGATCCTATTGAAGTTGACGATGACCCAATGCAGTTAGACACTGTTATTACTGGGCAAATTACAGAAGACATGACTTTAACTAGTGATGTTATATGGACTCTAGATGGTCGTGTAACTGTCATTGAAGGCGCCACCCTTACTATCGAAGCTGGAACTATTATTAAAGCTTTACCTGGTCAAGAGGCAAATGCTTCTGTATTAATTATAGCTCGCGGAGGTAAAATTCAAGCCAACGGTACATCTAGTGCTCCTATTATCTTTACTTCTAGTACAGACAATATTGAACTTGGACAAACAGCTGGAACAAATCTTTCTCAAAATGACAGAGGTCTTTGGGGTGGTCTTATTGTTTTAGGTCGTGCTAGAGCATCTTTATCTGGAGATGCACTGGAAAACCAAATTGAAGGTATTCCTGCAAGTGATACAAATGGATTATACGGAGGAACTAATGATGCCGATGATTCCGGAGCAATAAATTACGTATCTATCCGCCACGGAGGAACATTAATTGGTGAAGGTAATGAAATAAACGGCCTTACATTAGGTGGTGTTGGTTCTGGAACTACAATTTCAAATATAGAGGTAGTTGCAAACGTAGATGATGGTATTGAGTGGTTCGGGGGTTCTGTAAACAGTTCTAACTTACTGGTTTGGTCACAAGGAGATGATGGTTTGGATATAGATGAAGCATACTCAGGAACTATTTCAAATTCTTTAGTAATTGCCGGAGATATTTCTGACCACAGCCTTGAAATAGATGGGCCTGCTGGTTCTCTTGAAGGAAGTTTTACTATAGATGGTTTAACACTTATAGGAAATACTGTTACAGAAAATGGAGAGTATGCAGATTTCAGGGATGGTGCTATGGGTACTGTTAGAAATGTATATGCAACAGGTTTCAAATCTTCTGCCGATGTTGAATTGGATAACAACGAAGTGTCACAAAACTTTTTAGACGGAAAAATAGTTTTTCAAAACTGGGTTCTAAACGGCGCTGATAATACAATATTTGTTGAAAAAGTTGCTTGTATTTCAAATTGTGATGATGGCAATCCCGATAACGATGTTAATGAGGAAAAAATAATTTTAGACCCAACATTCCCTGAAAGAGCTGCTAGCTGGACAACAACTGGCACTAGTGGTGGTGCTAACACGGGTGTATTCTCTTGGACTTTTGCTAGTGCAAAGGGAGCTTTTTAAGTATTACTATACTAAACTTTGATATTATTACCAGATTTCAATTAGCCAACTTGCTCGTCTTGTAAAAAACAAGACGAGCTTGTTTATAGAATAAACAAATATGAAAAAATTCTTATTTTTATTAATTAGCCTTTTATTTTCTCAAATAATTTTTAGCCAGACTGGTGTATCAGGAACTATAAATGATGGCGAATTTAATGACGTCCTTCCTTTTGCAAACATTATTGTAAAAGATACACAAAAAGGTACCACCTCAGACTTTGAAGGAAAATATAATTTAGAGTTAGAGCCTGGTTCCTACACGCTAGTTTTTTCGTTTGTTGGATATCAAACTAAGGAAATTACCAATGTGATTGTTTCTGAAGGTGAACTTACTAGTACCAGTGTAACATTAAATGCCAGTGCTGGCCAGCTTGACGAGGTCGTAATTACTACCACAGCACGCCAAAATACAGAAGCAGCTGTACTTAGTTTTCAAAAAAATTCGGTAAACTTATTAGACGGGCTTTCGCTTGAAACTATAAAGAAAACTGGCGCGAGCGATATTGCCAGTGCCGTTAAAAACGTTCCTGGTGTATCTATACAAGGTGGGAAATTTGTTTATGTAAGAGGTCTTGGTGATCGATACACAAAATCCATTTTGAACGGTGTAGATGTTCCAGGTTTAGACCCAGATAGAAACACCTTGCAACTTGATATTTTTCCAACACAAATTCTTGAAAATGTAATTGTTATTAAAGCCGCTACCGCAGACCAACCTGCCGATTTTACTGGTGGTGTAATAGATATTGTTACTAAAGATATCCCTACACGAGAAGAATACAGTGTTTCCGTTGGAGCAACTTATAATTCTGACTTTCACTTTAAGAAAAACTATCTAGTTTCAGAAAAAAGTAACACTGATATTTTAGGTTTTGACAATGGATTAAGAGATAATCCGCTAGCATCTAATCAAGTAGTTCCATTACCACAAGAAAACCCTGAGGCGGTAACGCTAATTACCCAACGATTTGAAGAACGTTTAGCCGCTCAGCGTGAAACTAGTTTCCTAGATTTCAATTTCTCAGCTACAGCTGGAAACCAGTACGAAATTGGAGATAAAAAACTAGGATATTTAGCTTCACTTTCCTATCGTAATGAAACATCTTATTATGATGAATATATAGATGGACAAATCTACAGAAAAGACGAGGCCGACAAGTCTAACTTTGAGTTATTAGCCGACCGAACACAAAATGGAGAACTAGGGAGTAATAATATTTTAATTAGTGCCTTGGCTGGATTGTCATTAAAATCAGAAAAGTCTAAATATCGTTTTAATGTATTGCACGTACAAAATGGGGAATCTCAAGCTTCAATTTTTAGACAAAGTAATTTTATAATAAGTAGTAATAATATAATAAAGGATAATTTAATTTATACACAAAGATCTATTACAAATGGTCTTGTAAGCGGAAAACATACATTGGGAAGCAATAATGATTGGAATATTGACTGGAGTGTATCACCCACACTAGCACGTATTGAAGATAAAGACTTTAGAGTGACTCCTTTTAGAGTGACTACAAATCTTGAAACTGGCGAGGAAACCTTTACTATTGAACCTAGTGAATCTGGAATACCTTCTAGATTTTTTAGGGACTTAGAAGAAATAAGTCTTGCTGGAAAACTTGATATTGAAAAAAAATACTCACTATTTAGTCACGATGCAAAAACCAAATTTGGAGGTGGCTACACTTTTAAGAACCGAACTTTCGATATTATAAAATATTCTATCGCCTTACTTAATTTTCCATCTGCTACGCTTAATGGCAATCCCAACCTATTATTAGATGACGAAAACATATACGACCCAGAAACAAATAGTGGTTTTTTTATTAGAGATGATTCAAATGACTCAGATTCATTCGATTCTGAAATTACAGTAGCTTCGGGGTATGTTTCAGAAGAATTTAAAGTTACAGATTGGATCAATTCTATAGTAGGTGTTCGATTTGAGCAATTTAAATTAAACTATACAGGAGAAAGACAAGATGGTACTACATTAAATGGTGCCGAAATTTTAAACAAAGCAGATTTCTTTCCATCTGTTAACCTTATTTTCGATTTAAATGAAGATGGTGATAAAAAAATTAGAACGTCTTTTGCCCGAACCACTGCAAGACCCTCTTTTAAAGAAGCTTCACTGGCGGAAATTTTTGACCCTATTAGTAGTACTACTTTTATAGGGAATATTGACCTTCAACCAACTTATATTAATAATTTCGACTTAAGATTCGAAAAATATGGAGAGTCCGGAGACTTCTTTGCTTTGAGCAGTTTTTACAAATCGTTTAAAGATCCTATAGAGCTTTCTTTTATAAGAAGAGCTTACGGCCAATACACTCCTTTAAATCTTGGTGACGCTACTGTATTTGGTGGTGAAATTGAAGTAAGAAAAAACCTAGGGTTTATTAACGGTTTAGATAACATTAATTTCAATGTAAACTTTTCACTCATAGAATCTCAGCAAGAATATAGTGAAGATGAAAGAGAAGGCAGACTAGACAACCTTAGAGAGGGAGAAACATTGGATGATACGCGCCAATTGCAAGGTCAATCTCCTTACCTTATTAATGTAGGATTAAATTATGAAGATAATGGATGGAATGGCGGTCTGTTTTATAACTCGCAAGGTAAAACCTTACAAATTGTTGGAGCCGGTGATGTAGCCGATGTTTTTACATTACCATTTCACAATGTGAAACTTAATCTCTCAAAAAGTTTTGGTGAGAAAAATAATTCAACAATCTCATTGAAGTTTGAGAACCTCTTGGATGATGATATTGAAAGTGTGTACCAATCTTTTGGAGGGGAAGATCAATTGTATTCTAAATGGAATCCAGGGCAGGATATTAGCCTAAGTTATAGTGTCAGATTTTAAAAAAATCTAACAGGTAAAAGCAAAAAGGGCGGTCAAACTATTTTTGACCGCCCTTTTATTATATACTATACTCAATTACTTATAAGAAACTACTCGAGTATCTTTAGCTTCCCAGGTACTTACTTTGGCAATTTTGGAATCGGCATAGGTTACTTCTTTCATAGTATCTCCCTGGTAAAATTTCCAGGTACCTACTTTGTTCCCATTGTCATATTGAGCTACAGCCAACTTTTTACTATTTGCATCATAACTTACCCACTCACCCTGTAATTTTCCAGCTTTGGTATAAAATCCAGTTTGAGCAATGGCTCCATTATCGTGAAATTGAACAGTCTCTACAACATCTCCTTTTAAAGTTAATTTTTCTCTCTTATCAGCTTGTGCAAACACAACTGAAAGACTCAACACACATACTAAAGTTAAAACAACATTTCTCATATCAGGACAGTTTATTAATGATTACTTTACAAATATAAGCCAAAATTTACTTTAAAACAACAATTTGGTAACATTAAATTTACATTAAGTTCGTTAAGCGCTAATTTTCAATAGGTTGAAGATTGAAATTTAACATGTATACTATCGTTATCAAAGTAGTTCTTCAATGAAAACTGGGATATTGTTCTATTATTAATAGCATAATATTTACACTTCATAACAATTACGTAACATTTGCTTCAAAAATAAATTTCAATTTTGTGAGTATTCTATTTTACTTCTATGGACAATATTTATTTAGTCATGTTAATAGCACTCGCCGGTCTTGCTATTGCAGATTTGGTAGTGGGCGTTAGTAATGATGCTGTTAATTTTTTGAATTCGGCCATCGGTTCGAAGGCAGTTAATTTTAAAACAATAATGATTGTTGCCAGTGTTGGTATTGCTTTTGGAGCGCTGTCTTCAAGCGGGATGATGGAAGTAGCTAGGAAAGGAATTTTTATGCCCGAGAAATTTTACTTTGACGAAATCATGATCATTTTCATGGCCGTGATGATTACCGATATTTTACTATTGGATTTCTTTAACAGTATTGGTCTTCCCACCTCTACGACGGTCTCTATTGTTTTTGAATTATTAGGGGCTGCGGTTTGTATGTCTATCATTAAAATTTCAAATAATGATGACAGCATTCTACAATTAGGAGAATATATAAACGGAGACAAAGCAACCGAAATTATAGTTGGTATCCTACTCTCGGTAGTCATTGCATTCACCATAGGAGCGCTAGTTCAATTTGTGTCCCGTTATTTATTAAGTTTCAATTTTCAGAAAAAACCTAGTTGGGTAGCAGCGTTATTTGGTGGCATATCTATTACTTCTATTGCATACTTCATTATCATAAAAGGCTTGAAAGGTGCTTCTATACTTCCAGTGGAATTCAGTTCTTGGGCAAATAATAACTTATGGCAGTTTTTAGGAGTTAATTTTATTTTATGGACTTTTCTTTCATATTTAGTCATTTTAACTTTTAAAACAAATATTTACAAGGTCATTATTATTTTAGGTACGTTTGCACTGGCGATGGCATTTGCAGGGAATGACTTAGTTAATTTTATTGGGGTACCAATGGCTGCTCTTAATTCTTACGATAGCTGGGTTGCTTCGGGTATTCCTGCTTCAGAATTTAGCATGGAAGGACTCGCCGAAAAAGTACCTACACAGCCGCTATTATTGCTACTTGCTGGTATTGTTATGGTGCTTACGCTTTGGTTTAGTGAAAAAGCTCGTCGCGTTGTAAAAACATCGGTAGATCTGTCACGCCAAGACGAGGTAAAAGAGCGTTTTAAGCCTAATTTATTATCTCAATATTTGGTTCGTGGCGTTAAATATTTAAACACAGGTGTTTCTACTATTTTACCAACTTCCATTAAAAATAATATAAATAAACAATTTGCTGTAACAACCGCTAAACGTATTATTGAAATAGATGCTCCAGCTTTCGACATGGTTCGTGCTGCAGTAAACCTTTTAGTTGCCAGTGTTCTTATCTCTGTAGCCACAGGGATGAAGCTTCCACTCTCCACAACCTATGTTACGTTTATGGTGGCTATGGGCACTTCATTAGCAGATCGCGCTTGGGGAAGTGACAGTGCCGTATATCGTGTTGCAGGTGTTTTAAATGTAATTGGCGGCTGGTTTATGACTGCATTTACTGCATTTACCGTAGCGGCTATTTTGGCATTTTTAATCTATCAATTTGGCGCCGTAGCACTTGGTATATTGCTCGTAGTTGCTGTATTCCTAATTGTGAGAAACTATATTAAAGGAAAGAAAAAGGCTACAGCATTTAAAGAAGAAATGATCTTTAAAAAAGCCGAAAGTTCCTCATTGGTAGGCGTAATTGAAGAAAGCTCCAGCAACGTTTCTACGGTTATGAAACGTGCTAGCAAACTCTTAAAATATACCATAGATAATCTAGGCAAACAAGACCTTTCCGGACTTAAAAAAGCACAAAAACAAGCCAGTAAGCTAAGTGATGAAATGGACGAGCTTAACAACCACGTGTTTGTATATATGAAAAGTACGGACGAAACCCAGGAAGGCGCCAGCCGTTTTTATCTGTTGGTACAAGATTCTTTACAAGACATCGTACAATCGCTTACCCTTATAAGTAACAAAAGCTACAAACACGTTAAAAATGGGCACAAAGGATTAAAATACAACCAGATTAAAGGCTTAAATGAAGTTGAAGATAGGCTGTGTGAATTATTTGAAAAAGTAAAAATACAGTTCGACGATCAAACCATGGAAAATTTACCTCGAATTATAGACGAAAAACAAGCCTTTTTAGACTACATAGGTGTAGAGATTGAAAAGCAAATTAAGCGCACCAAAGAAGGAGATTCCAGTCCTAGAAACAACTCTCTGTATTTCTCTATCTTGTTAGAATGCAAAGACCTAGTAGAAAGCACAACAACACTTTTAGAACACTACTATCTGGAGAGTGACAAAATTAAAAAAGGAAAAATGTTGTAAGATGAAGTTTTCAAAACTAATTGTAGTCAGTTTTATAGCGTGTCTTGGTTGCGAAAGCTTTTTCGCCGTTGCACAAACCGAAACTGCCGAAACCGTTTTAGAAAAAACCATTGCCTATCACGACCCCAATGGAAACTGGGAAAAATTTAATAGCACCTTTCAAGTAACGATGACGACGCCGGGAAACCCAGACAGGGTGAGTGATATTGCCGTTAATTTACCCGACGACTTTTTTAAGTTAGTGAACACCAGAGATGGAGCTATAACAACCTATACTTTAGACAAAGCAGTATGCACCACCAGCATCACCGACTCCATTTCGCAAGCCGGCACTAGAACACCCTGCGAAACGGCAAATCTGTACAAAAACTATTATACCTACCTGTATGGCTTACCAATGAAGCTGAAAGATCCTGGCGCCATTCTTTCTTCAGATGTTGAAAAAGTAATCTTTAAAGGCAAAAATTACCTGAAATTGAAGGTAACCTACGATGAAAACGTTGGCAGTGATGTTTGGTTTTTTTACTTGAATCCAATCACCTACGCTATGGAGGTATATCAATTCTTTAAGGGCGATCCAAACGGCGCTGGTAAAGACACAGGCGAATACATTCTACTTTCGGAAGAAATCACCATAAACAAAATTAAACTGCCGAAGGTGCGTGCTTGGTATTACAATAAAGACGACAAATATTTAGGAAAAGATAAGATCACAAACTAAACTATGTGTAGTACTTAGCTGTTTTGCATTGTTAATAACATACTTCCAACATATTATTTTTTAGCCTTAGTATACAAACTACACAAAAAAAATGTTGTTATTCTTATCAGATTTTTAGCCTTTTAGCTAAATCACAAAGCCTTTTTAAAGTGCCAACATATTTGTATACGCTGTAGCACTATTCTGGCAAGCACCTCTCATTTCCTATATTGATTGGTATATAGACAGCCAGGTCTTTACAAAATACTTCCGTTTAATTTTTGAAATCTTTCTTCCTAAAACCCGTATTTCTTACTTAAATAGTATTAGAAACAGAATCTTTCAGTTTGAAAAAAAAGCACAATACTTTTTAACAAATGGGTGTTGATATTTAGCAAAATCGGTTAAATGCCTATTATCACTGATTTCTTAACCTTTTGTTAATAACCATGTTGAGAACCCACATGGAAATCTGTAAAATTCCTTTTAAATTAATGGGATATTTACTCTAATAGAAATAGAACAAAAAATAGATTTGGGGCATTATGGAAATTACACACATTATTAAGAGAGACAATTCAACAAAATCTTTTCATTTAGACAAAATTACTGCGGCGGTACTTAAGGCAATGAACGCTGTGAAGGAGAGCGAGCAAGAAGACGCTCAAAATGTAGCCATAGCAGTTTACAAGGTATTGCTGGAGCGAAAAGAAAGAGACACAAACTATACGCCAACTATTGAGGAGGTTCAGGATATCGTGGAAACTAAATTAATGGAATGTGGCTTTCCTGAAGTTGCAAAAGCATATATCCTCTATCGTAACAAACGAACACAAGAACGCAAAACCGATATTTTTGAAAAGCGTATTAGTCTCAAACCATACGAATACCCAGAATTGTATGAATATGTTCCAGCTATTCGTCATTCGTACTGGATCCATACCGAATTTAATTTTACAAGCGATATTCAGGATTTTAAAACCAGATTGAATACGGTAGAGCGTAGTGCTTTAAAAAATGCCATGCTTGCCATTTCACAAATTGAAGTTTCTGTAAAGTCTTTTTGGGGCGATCTATACCACAGAATGCCAAAGCCCGAAATTGGAGCCGTAGGTTCCACCTTTGCCGAAAGTGAAGTGCGCCACGCCGATGCCTACTCGCACCTGCTTGAAATTCTTGGGCTTAACAAAGAGTTTAAAGCACTTAAGAAAAAACCAGTAATCATGAAGCGTGTGCAATATCTGGAAACAGCACTGCGCAACTCGAAAAGTGATAATGACAAGGATTATGCAGAGTCTGTATTATTGTTTTCGCTGTTTATTGAACACGTTTCCCTGTTCTCTCAATTCTTAATTATCATGGCCTTTAACAAACATAAAAATATGTTTAAGGGAATTTCAAATGTGGTGGAAGCAACCTCTAAGGAAGAGCAAATACATGGGGATTTTGGTATAGACCTTATTAAAATTTTACAGCACGAACACCCGGAATGGTTTACGCCCGAGTACCACGAAAATATCCAGCGCCTTTGCAGAGATGCGTTTGATGCTGAAGGCGACTTAGTAGATTGGATTTTTGAAGCAGGAGAATTGGATTTCCTACCCAAAAATGTGATAAACGAGTTCCTAAAAAGCCGTTTCAACAAATCCTTAGAGAGCATCGGGATTGAAAAGGTATTTGAAGTAGATGATGCTCTTTTAGTAGAAACCGAATGGTTTGACGATGAAATTATTGGAACCAAACACGGTGATTTCTTCGTAAAACGATCTGTAAATTATAGCAAAAGAACCCAAAGTATAACCAGCGACGACCTTTTTTAAATTATGCAACAAGAAAAAACAACAACCCCAGAAGCGCAAAAAACAACACCTACAAACAACCATTTAATTGCTGCAAGAAAAGGCGCACTTTCTAAAAATGCTGTTCCTAGCGAAAGCTTTTCGTGGCTCAATGAGAACAGCCGTAATTTTCTAGAAGCGGGATACCTTACAGAAGGTGTAAGCCCAGAACAACGCATCAGAGAAGTAGCGGAAAGAGCTGAAGATATCTTGAAAATTCCTGGATATGCAGATAAATTTTATCACTATATGTCTGAGGGATACTTCTCACTAGCATCACCCGTATGGTCTAATTTTGGGAAAAAGCGAGGATTGCCTATAAGTTGCTTCGGGTCGCATATAGACGATGATATCGGGAATATCCTATACACCCAATCTGAAGTTGGAATGATGTCCAAATTGGGCGGGGGTACTTCTGGTTACTTTGGGAAGATACGCCATCGTGGAGCTCCAATAAAAAATAATGGGGAAGCATCTGGCGCTGTACATATTATGCGTTTGTTCGAGTCTATGGTAGATGTTGTGAGCCAGGGTTCTGTGCGTCGTGGACGTTTTTCTCCTTATTTACCTATTGAGCATCCAGATATTATGGAGTTCCTAGAAATAGGAAGTGAAGGAAATCCTATACAAGAGCTCACGCACGGAGTAACAGTTACCAACGAGTGGATGGAGCAAATGATAGAAGGCGACGAAAAGAAAAGAACCCTATGGGCAAAAGTTTTACAAAGTCGTGGCGAAATGGGATACCCATATATCTTCTTTACAGATAACGCAAACAATAATGCTGCAGATGTGTATAAAGATAAAAATCACAAAATTTACGCAAGTAACCTGTGTACAGAGATTATGCTCCCTTCTAACCATGATTGGTCGTTTGTGTGTGTTCTTTCTAGTATTAATGTGTTGCATTATGACAAATGGAAAGATACAGACGCTGTAGAAACCATGGTTTTTTTCTTGGACGCTGTAATTACAGAATTTCTTGAAAAATTAGAATCCTACAAACATTCGGAAAGCAGAGAGGATCGCCAGACCTTTTTGTTTATGGAGCGGGCTTATAATTTTGCAAAGGAAAACAGAGCTTTAGGTTTAGGTGTTTTGGGATGGCACTCATTGTTGCAATCGAAAATGCACGCCTTCAACAGTCAGGAAGCGTTTAACCTTAACAGTGAAATTTTCAGAGAAATTAAAGAGCGTTCTTACAAAGCTTCAGAAGAACTTGCTGAAAAGTTTGGGGAACCAGAAGTATTGAAAGGATATGGCAGAAGAAATGCTACGCTAAATGCAGTTGCACCCACGACTTCTTCAGCATTTATTTTAGGACAGGTATCACAAGGCATTGAGCCTATCTGGTCTAATATTTATGTAAAAGATATTGCCAAGATAAAAACTACTATTAAAAATCCTTATTTGGTAGAATTATTACAACAAAAAGGAATGGACAATGCAGATGTTTGGAGAGACATTCGAGATCGTGACGGATCTGTACAACATCTTGATTTTTTAACTGAAGAAGAAAAAGAGGTGTTTAAGACTTATTCTGAAATAGACCAGATGGACATTATCTATCAAGCCGCAAATAGGCAGAATCATATTGACCAAGGACAGTCTGTAAACATTATTGTACACCCAGATATGCCTACCAAGGATATTAATAAAATACACATAACCGCTTGGAAGTTGGGATTAAAATCCTTGTATTATCAGCACAGTATGAATGCAGCACAAAAATTCAAACAAAAGAAAGATTGTGCTAGTTGTGAAGCATAGAAAATTTTTTTAAAATAATTGAAAGTCCATTCTTAAAAAAAATGGGCTTTTTTTTGTGTTCATTTGGCAATATAACTTTTCAAAAAAAATAGAAAATGGGGTTAAAGTTTCCTTTACCCCATTTTCGGCATTACTACGAAAAAAATACAAGGTTACTGCTTAACAACCTTGTAAGTTCCGGTTTGTGAACCTGCCGTAACCTTCATCACATAAATGCCTGAAGCCAAATTACTAGTGTTCACAGAAATGGTATTGATTAGCTCATTATTTTTAAAATCTATAACCTTTGCCCCCGTTATGCTATAGACCTCAACACTATCTAAAGTAGTGTTAGCTTGTACATGTAATACATCCCTGGTTGGGTTCGGGAAATAGGTTAGCCCTTCTATGTTCAAATCCTGAGTATTTAAAATTATTTCGGTTTTTGCATCGAAATACAAACCATATCCAAAGGACCCTCCACCACTGGTGCCTGTAAAGGCCATACAAGGCATGTTGTCGTTGGTTTCGGCTACGGCAGCTGAAAATCCATTCCAAACATCGATATCGGCATCGCTCACCATCTCGTTGGGTGTTAAGTTAGTTCCATCATATCCATAATATCTTCCAATATTGTTTGAAGATTCATCGATTATATCGACAATATAGGATGTCACTATTTCTTCAAAATCTGTCCCCTTTCGAATCCACGCGTCTATATGAGCAACACTTTGGTTTGGCAATGCAATCCCAGTAAAGAGTGTTGCAAAAGCGCCTCCATTTTCGCGAATATAACTATTGTGATTATATCCCAAAGTAGAACCAACCGCTCTTGAAGATGTTAAGACCAAGACTTCATCGCTGGCAAGTACTTTTCTGGTAGCGATAATTGTAGGGTCTACAGATTCTACAGAGGCACCAGCCTCCAGTGTCTCCCTTACTTCCCAAGAGACTGGGTCATTAAAGTTTGTGTTAGCCCTTGTATAAAGATTGCCCGAAACGCCACCAATATAAGTGGTATAATAAGCACCTGCTCTACCATAGGTAAAGTCAAGTTGCGATGTGTTGGTTCCAAAATTAAGCTCATCGACCCAGTCAAAACCATAACTTCCAGCAGTACTCCTTGCAGAATGTATAGTTCCCGATTTTACATAGGTAGCAGAAACACGCATACCGCTAGTTGCTGCTGGAAAATTTCTATCCACACCAAAATCGGTTACATCTGTAGCAATTCCTTGAGCCACGAAATCGCCATTAGCTGTATTCCATCGCCATACCTGAAAATTTTCAGTATCTGTTACTAAATATGCGGCTAAATATTGATCGCCCGTACCGTCTAACGAAATTAATTGCATTTTACGCATAGGTGCTGTTACATTCACTCTTTGCCATTCTTCAAATGTAACACCTCCATCAAGAGATCTATAGATAAAAATTTCGTCGAACATGGCGCCTTCATTTTCTATATCATTTTGAAAAGCAGAAATATAAATATCGCCTGTACCGGTAACTTCAATATCTACTCCTCCATCTACAAAATCGTCAAGTAAAAGCCTGTCCACATCCCAATCGCGGGTTTGCAAAGGTCTTTCGTCTCGTTCTTTTAGTTGTGGGTAGTACTGTATGCCATTAACGGCCATATTTGCTTCTGTTTCTGGTAAAAGACCGTTGTTATCCACAGGCTTATACAACGCTGCAATTTTAGGATTCACTTGCAACCAAGCGTCCTTAATGGCCAGTCGGTTGGCTTCAATTGCTGCAGCTGTACCAGTGTTTTCTAGTTGCTTTGCTCTTTCATACAATTGTTCCAACTCGGGAGTTCGATCATTTTGCAATGCTTCTTGATAGCCTAAGTCGTCCGATAAGGTTGCCTGAGCCATTGTAATTTGAAAGCACATGGCTACCATTGTTAAAGTAATTACTAATTTCATAATAAAATAATTTAAGTTTCCCTACTCTATTTTTAGGCTTTTCAGGTTTCGCCCTCGTAAGCTGCATTTATGGGTTCAAAAGTAGATGACTGGTGAAGTTTTAGCGGTAGGTAATCACTCCAAAAGGAGTTAGTGAAACCCCTGTTTTTCTATGAGTTATATACCCTTTTTGGGCGACATTCTTCCTAACTAAGACCTCTACTTTGTTTTACTTAGTGTAAAATTAAGCGGTCTAAGCTGGTTACTTTATTACATATGTAACCGATGATATAAAAAATGTAACTTCAAAAAAAAACCGGAAGCAAATGCTTCCGGTGTATATTCTATAAAAAAGGGCAGATTACCCCAGATCATCCAGGTCGAGTTCGTCTATGGCATCCCAAGTTTCATCTACGTCCATATTGGTGCCGTTGGCTTGTACATAAAAGCGTTTCTCATGCATTAATTGAATACTCGTACTATTGTTCTTTTTCTTGTATTCTTCAATTGCCTTACTATCTCCTTTTTTTACGGTACGCTTCACTTTGTACTCATCTTCTTCTTCCATATCCATAGAAAGCATCATTCTAACTCCTGCTGTTGCAGAAGCACCCATCTCTCCAGCACCATCAAGTATAGTTACTTTAAAGATTTTGCTTTTATCTTCGTTACTATAAGTAGCCTCTATACTTGCTATTTGAATATATGCAGTTTGTCCTGCTTTGTAACCAGTGCGTTTCATTCCGTTTATTTCATCGGGAAGCCAAGCCTTCATTTCTTCATTGGTGAGCGGCTCTATTTTTTGAAGCTCTTTAATGTCGTCACCCATTTTATTGAGCTCTTTATAGGCCTTAGTCGTATTTTCTACTCCTTGTTTGGTTTCTTTAATTTTTTTTGAAACAGGGTTGTCGCAAGCAATAAGCATAGCTGCAAGTAAACAGATGGTTAGCATTTTTTTCATTGAAAGATTATTTTGAGATTATTATATGCTAATATACTAAAAATCAGTAATGTGAAAACTTACCCGTATGGGTAATTTTTAATTTGAAGGGATTATCTATTTAATATTTTATGTGGTCTAAATGCGTTGCGCTATCTTTTCCAGCTCTGCATACCAGTGTTCTCCAAAACGACGAATTAATGCTTCTTTCACAAATTTATACACAGGTACTTGCAGCGCTTTACCAAGCGTACAGGCATCGTTACAAATAGGCCATTTATGGTAATTAACTGCCGCAAATTCGCTGTAATCTTGCACCCGGACAGGGTATAAGTGACAAGAAATTGGTTTTCTAAAAGAAACTTCCCCAGCATTATAGGCATCTTCAATTCCACAGCTTGCTGTGCCATTATCTGTAAAAGTTACATATGCACATTCAGCGCCGTGAACGAGTGGTGTTTCTAATTCGTTTCTTTCAGAAAGTATGTGAGTTCCTTGTGCTTCAATAGCCGCAATACCTTCAGGACGTAAAAAAGGTTTTACTTTAGGATAAATTTCTTTTAAGATAGCTACTTCTTCCTCCGTCACAGGAGCGCCCGCTTCGCCTTCAATACAACAAGCGCCTTTACAGGCCCCGAGATTACATACAAATTCCTTTTCGATTATATCTTCTGAAATAATTGTTTTTCCTAGTTGAAACATTCCGCAAAACTACGTTTTTTTGAATTCGAAAATGAAATCGAAGCCGAAAAATAAAAATTTATAGATCCCAAAACTTTAGTTCACTTTAGTCTGTTTAAATTTTAGGCTCATAAACAAATACCTTAATTTTGTTTCTTGAAACATCCCTATAAAAAAACCGTGTTGACGGACTTGCATGAACTTCAATTTTAAGGAAATAGCTACAGCCACTATGGTACTTTTTGCAGTGATCGATATTATTGGAAGTATCCCCATAATTATTTCGCTAAAAGAAAAGTCTGGAACCATAAAGAGTGGACGTGCGTCCATTATTGCAGCAATTGTATTGATCGTTTTTTTATTTATTGGAGAGAAAATCCTAAGCCTTATTGGCATTAATGTATATGAATTCGCAGTTGCAGGCTCTTTTATTCTCTTTTTTATTGCCCTAGAAATGATTTTAGGAATTAAACTCTTTAAGCAAAACGAAAGTAATCTCGAAATGGCGACGGTCTTTCCTATTGCGTTCCCAATTGTTGCTGGACCCGGAAGTTTAACTTCGTTATTATCTCTAAGAGCCGAATACGAATTAGAAAATATTATTGTAGCAATCCTAGTAAATGTAGTTGTAGTTTTTATTGTACTGAGAACTTCTGGCAGCCTCCAGCGATTTTTGGGCAAAAATGGAATTGCCATTATTGAAAAGATATTTGGCGTAATTCTCTTGGCAATTGCAGTAAAGTTATTTACTTCAAATATTCAAGAATTGTTTAATTAGGGCGCTGACGCTGGTAGCAAGTAGGATACTCGCTTTGCTCACTGGTAGCGAGTAGCTAAAGGAAATTTTATTGGAATAGAGTAGATTGGCCCCTTTAGGCCTATGGAGTGCGCTGGAAGTAGCAAGTAGGCTGTTCGCTTTGAGTGGTAAGCAATTAATCTAAAAATAAATTATGAAAATATTCATTTACATATTAATAGCATTAGCGGCTGTATTGCTTGTTTACAACGCTATAAAAGTAGACTATAATGATCCGTTTGTGGGCGATAGCACTGTTGCGGTGATTTGCGTTTTGGCAGCGGGTTGTGCTATTTTGCTCTTGTGGATTTTGCAAACCTCCTTAACCATTAAAAAGAAAAGTAAACGCTATTAATTTTCTTCTTCTTGCTTTGGAATAAGAATCCCTTCCAATTCTAAAACTTTTTGCAGCATTGGGTCACCGTCGTTCAAAATAATTTCGAAAGCATTGGGGCCATAAAGTTGCTGAGCAATATTTGCTTTTATCGCTTTTTTAAGATCTTCGGAATATTCACTTAAGTCTATCCTAGCTTCTCCCAAGCGCGCATAACTAATAAATGCTTCGGCTAACTGGGTATCTACGGTATAGCTTCGGTTAAATTCTTCAAAAGACGCATTTTTGAATAGTTTTCGGTTTTTTTCCAAATACTCAAATACAAAATAACCCATATAGCCACTTCTGGATACAAACTGAAGTGTTTCGTTAGCAATGCTAGTATCCTTCGGCACAAATACATCTGGAATAATTCCGCCACCGCCGTAAACAACTTTTCCTTTTGGAGTAACATATCGTAACGAATCTGCCACGTGTATGCTATCTGCTGTTAAAAGTTCTCCATTGCGATAGCGTTTTTCGTAATCTTTGTAATAGGCTTCGTTTCCGTTTCCGTAAGGTTTTTGAATAGAACGACCAGTTGGGGTATAATAACGTGCAATAGTTAGTCGAACAGCACTTCCATCACCAAGCGCCATTTCACGTTGTACCAATCCTTTCCCAAAAGAACGACGGCCAATTATAGTACCTTTATCGTTGTCCTGTAATGCTCCGGCTACTATTTCACTGGCTGAAGCGGAGTTTTCATTAATAAGAACATATATTTTTCCATTTTCAAAACTACCTCTTCGGGTGGCGTAGCTCTTAGTTTCTTCCCCTTTTTTATTCCGGGTAATGAGCAATAATTTGTCTTTTCCCAAAAACTGATCTAGGATTTCCTCGGCTGTATAAATATAGCCACCTGGGTTGTCTCGTAAATCTAAAACCAATCTTGAAATACCTTTATCTGTAAGTCCTTCTAAGGCATTTTCAAACTCTTCGCTGGTCGTTTCAGCAAATCTGTTTACTTTAATATAGCCTATCTTATCTGTTAATCTATAAGAAGCATCCACACTAACCAATGGAACGTCGTTTCGTTTTACTTTAAAGGAGAGCAGGTCTTTTTCTCCTTTTCGGAATACCTTCAATGTCACTTTAGAATTTTTTTCCCCTTTTAAATATTCAGAAATACTATCTCTGTTAAAATCCTCACCAAACAACGGCTTGCCATCTGCATACAAAATACGATCGCCACCACGAATCCCTGCTCTTGCTGCCGGGCCATCTTCTAAGGCTCTTATTACTGCAATACTATCGTTATACGGATAAAAACTAATCCCAATCCCAACGAAATTACCGCGCATATCTTCGGCATTTTTCTCGTAGGCATCTACTGGAATGTAGACAGAATGCGGATCCAGATTTTCTAGAATTCCGTTTACGGTAACATCTACAATACTGTCTGTATTTACTTGGTCTACGTATTCGTAGTCAATGTAATCGATGAGCCTATTAAGCTTATCTTTTTTACTATTGGTTGCAAAAATTTTTTCGGTAGTATCTTCAAAATTGAGTTTTGAGCCTATAAAAACACCCGCCGCAAGAGCGACCCCAAAAAGTAAGGGAAGGTAGTTTTTGTTAAAGTGCATATTATAGATTCAATTCTGCTATGTGTGTTACTGTAACGCCAGCTTTCTTTAAAAATTTCACGCCGGAGTTGTCTTTATATGCTGAGTGATACACCAATCTTTTAATTCCTGCCTGATGTATTAGTTTGCTGCATTGCTGGCAGGGTGACATGGTAATGTATAAGGTTGCACCGTTACATGATTGTGTTGAAGAGGCTACTTTTAATATTGCATTGGCTTCTGCATGCAGCACATACCACTTGGTATAACCATCTTCATCCTCACAAAAGTTTTCAAATCCGCTGGGGGTACCGTTATATCCGTCACTTATAATCATTTTATCTTTTACAATAAGTGCGCCAACTTGTCTCCTCTTACAATAAGATAGTTTACTCCATTCGTACGCCATGCGTAAATAGGCTATGTCGTATTGTTTTTGCTTACTTTCCTTCATAAAATTAGATTCTTGGCTAAAGTAGCGGGAAGTTATAAAGTGATAAAAGATTGGTTGTTAAATGTTCCTGAAAGTTACACGGAAAGGTTAAAATATCCAATTTTCTAATAACATTGGAATCGCGAGTATCATAACTAATGCTGAAAGCGTCACTACCCAATACACTTTTCTAAGTTTAAAAACGTCCTGAACAATATATCCCAATAATACTATTGTTGATGCAATAACTACTTGAGCGATTTCAATTCCTAAGGCAAATTCCAGTAAGTGCGTGAGGATATTTCCGTAGTTGATCATCTTAAAATACCCTGCAAAACCAAAGCCGTGGATCATTCCGAAGAAAAAGGTAAGGATTGTAAATACGAGTCCTGCATTTACTAATTTTTTTCTAAGCGCATTTACAATGGAAACTAAGGCGGTTATTACTATCGTTACAGGTATTAAAAACTCTATCCACTGACTGTCTACTGCAAAAACCTGATAGGTTGCCAGTGCCAGGCTCACACTATGCCCAATGGTAAAAAAAGTAACATGCACCAGCATACGCCGCCACGTTTTAAAAGTATGGCTGGCGCACAGCGCTATAATAAAAAGCGTATGATCGTAGGCATTCCAATCCAGAACGTGTTCTAAGCCCAGTCTCACGTAAAGCCAAAAATCTGACATCAATTTTAATTTTTGTAAATTTAGCGTAAATCAGAATAGTTTAAGAATATGAATCAAAAACTACTTTTACTCTTTACACTACTTTTTTTCTCTAATGCTATTATGGCTCAAGATCCAGAATTAATAAACAACGAATGGTTCTTAGAAAAAGTAGTTATTTCGGGCACTGAAGTTTTTCCACCTGTAAATGAAGAATTACCTAATGTACCTCTGTTTTTTGAAGATTCTGCTGGTTTGGGAGTTGTTTTTTGGTCTTTTGTCTGTAATGCTCTTAACGGGATTCCTACATTCGATGGTACCAATTCGTTTATATTTACAGAACTTAGTCAAACACTTGGTAACTGTTATGACCCGACAAACTCTCCGTTTGAGAGCCAATACTTTCAGTTTTATTTTTCAAATGAAATATCCGAACCATATATATATGAAATAACCGATGAAGGCGATGGTAAAAGAAGCATGACTATAACTGTACAAAATGGAGATATTGCCTATTACCAAAATGCTTTATTAGGAATAGAAGATAACTCTTTTACAGCGATTAAAATATTCCCAAATCCCGCTAGTAACCAACTTAATATAAATGCAAGCCAGCCTTTGGAGCGGATTGAAATGTATTCAGTTAGCGGAAAATTTATAATGTCCGAGACCGATTTCTCAAATCCAATAGACATCTCCAAGCTACCTTCTGGTTTGTACTTCATTAAAATAAGTAGTAAAAATGGCATCTTGACCAAGAAATTCATAAAAAACTAATCAACCATTCCATGAAAAACACCCTATCCTTTTGTAAAGTATCTCTTCTTATTTTGATACTTACAGTATCAGTTTCCTGTGAAGAAAAAATCAAAGAAACCAAAGTAGCGCCCATGACCGAAGCACAACTTGTTGCTAAAGCCAAAGAAATACATAACAAGGTCATCACCCTCGACACGCATTGCGATATTAATGTATCCAACTTTACAGATAGTATTAACTACACCCAGGAACTGGAAACACAAGTTACCCTTCCCAAAATGAAAAAAGGCGGGTTAGATGTAGCCTGGTTTATTGTGTATACAGGGCAGGACACCCTTACCGCTGAAGGCTATGCAAAAGCATATGAAAATGCCATCTCAAAATTTGATGCAATCCATAAATTGACCGAAGAAATTGCCCCAGAATCCATCGAATTAGCCACTACTTCAGAAGAAGTGAGAGCTATCCATAGTAAAGGAAAAAAAGTGGCCATGATTGGTATTGAAAATGGCTACCCTATTGGCATGGATCTTGGCAATGTGGAAAAATTCTACAAATTGGGCGGACGCTATATGTCGCTATCCCATAATGGCCATAGTCAATTAAGCGATAGTAATACTGGAGAAGAAGATGGTGTTTGGCTCCATAATGGCTTGAGTGATCTGGGTAAAAAGGTAGTTACCGAAATGAACCGCGTTGGAATGATGATTGATGTATCACACCCTTCTAAAGAAGCAATGAAACAAATGATAGCATTAAGCAAATCACCAATTATTGCATCGCATTCTTCGGCAAGAGCTCTTTGTGACCATAGCCGAAATTTAGATGACGAACAATTGCAATGGATGAAAGAAAATAGAGGCGTAGTGCAAACGGTTGCCTTCTCTTCTTACCTTAACACCGAAAAACATGAGGCGCGGTCCGAATATGAAGAAACCGTTGGGAAGGAAATTATGGATTCCCTGGGTGTATCGTGGGTAGACCGGAAAGATTTTGGCTCACTCTCTTCCGAAGCACGGGAAGACTATTACGATAATTATATAAAGATGCAGCAGCTTCGAAAAGAAAAGATGAAATATATGGAAGGGCTTCCTCCTGCTGTGAATGTTTCAGATTATGTAGATCATATCGATTATTTAGTGGAAAAAATGGGCATTGACCACGTAGGAATCAGTAGTGATTTTGATGGTGGTGGCGGTATTGAAGGATGGGATGATGCTTCCGAAACATTCAATGTAACACTTGAGTTAGTGCGTCGTGGCTACACAGAAGACCAAATAGCTCAACTATGGAGCGGTAACCTACTTCGTGTGTTGGACGAGGTTCAGGCCGTAGCTAGCAAAATGAAGAATAAAGCCTAAATATTTATAGTTTTATCATAAAAAAAGCTTCAGTTTAAAACTGAAGCTTTTAGATTTAGGGCAATTCAAACAAAGTGGGTTATTGTTTTACGAAGGTGAGAAAATCTGTCCCTCCATTTCCACCACTTACATCGGTTAATTCAATTTTGTTTGCGGTTACGGAGATAATATCCCAATCGTCATTCAAATCTTCAAAATCGTTTGTATCCGGAACTGGAAAAAAAATGTTGAAATCGTCATCGTCCGTTGAGTTTCCGTCGTCATCGCTAGAAGAGTTACTACTATCATCTTGAACAGACCAGGTCCCAACAACCGTTGTAGTTCCCTTAATGGCCGTAAGCATTCCGTCTTCTCCAAAGGTAAATGTGTAGCCATTAAAATTTGATGTCTCATCTTCATCACTATCAAAAAAATAGCTTACACGCCAGGTTCCATTTGTGGCAATTTCTCTCACTTGGTCTGCGCTATTGCCATTGTCATTATTGTTGTTATTTGAATCATCACTTGAACAAGCGAACATTACTAACGCTATAAGCACAACACTGCTAATCTTTTTTATGAGTTTCATTGATTTCATTTTAAGTTAATTTTATTTAGATTTTTATTGGTGGTAACCAGCCTCAAGATACGGTGCCAATACTTTTCTTTTTCATAGATACCTGCTCTGCAATATGTGGGGGATATTGAGTCTCTGCAAGGATTTACATAAAAAGCACTGCGTTTTGAGACTGGTCTAACTAACCAACCAAAAATTTAATTATTGTTTTTCAAAAATAAGGACGTCGGTACCTCCATTACCACCGCTCACGTCTTGTAATTCTACGCGGGTGTCGGAAACCATTAACACATCCCAATCGTCATTAAATTCGTCAAAAGGTACACCACTAAAATTAAGCAGTAATTTATTACCTCCGTTTAATACTTGCCAGGTTCCATTATTAGTGTTACTTCCATTGGTTGCTACTACAGTTCCAGCAGTATTCCAATCTATGGTATAGCCAGTATAATCACCTGTTTCGTTGTCGCCATCGTCTGTATAGCTGGCAACAAACCAAATACCTTCTGGCAGAATGGTTTGCAGGGTTGTACCACCACCACCACCTCCGCCACCTACGGGGTTTCTTTCAAAGGTGAGGAAATCTACAGAGCCGTCCCCTCCGCTTATATCTTTTAAACGAATAATATCATTTGTTACTTCCAGCACATCCCAATCTTCGGCTAACTCGTCTAAAGGATCCATTTGACCAAAGTTTAAGTTCAATTCTAACTCGGTTTCATCTCCAGCCGATGTTGACCATGTTCCATTTGTGGTTCCGCTTGGGGCAGTAGCTGTCGCTGTATTGTTACTTGCAAAATTAAATACATAATCCGCAAAATCTGAAGTTTCATCAACATCGTCAAAATAGTAAGTCACATACCAATCTCCCATAGTAAGGGCGTTCACCAAGGCAGTATCGTTTACGCCACCGCCACCACCGCCAGTATTACAGTCGCTTTCAAAACGTAGGCGATCATCACCTAACCTCAGGTCTACTTTGCTTTCGCCTGGTTGTTGTTCTATCTCGTGTAAGTTCCATGTGTCGTTCACATCTGGAAGTCCTGGTATGTTAATGAAAACATCTATATTATTTCCAGATCCTGCTGCAGACCAAGTACCGTTAAAAGTACTTCCGCTTGTCGTTACCACCAAGTTTCCAGCTGCATCAAAATTGAAATTATATCCAACATACACATCTTCCAAATCATCATCGTTTCGCTCCAGTTTGTCAATCATCCAGTCTGTACAACCTGTAAGAACATCTGTTAGTTGTTGCGTGGTACAATTGTCGCAATCATCATCATTAGGGTCGTTATTATCGTCTTCATCACAAGAATCTGCAGCATCTGTTATTACAGTTGCTAATTCCAAGAAGTTGTTTACTTGTAGGGTCGTTCCATCGAAAAGAATCACTGTAATTGGAAAGTCAAAAGTTACAATTGTATTAGGATCTATATTTTGTAAGAAATTATATAGTTCCTGGTCACTAGAAATGACAATAGTTTCAATAAGCTCGTTGTTTTGGTTAAAAATAGAAGCCGTAATAGGATACTGAATATCGATACATTCAATATCATCATCATCTTCATTTTCGCCTGGACAATTAAAAGCCGCTGCATTCAATTCGGCTTGACTATTTATCGTCACTTCAGTAAAATCTGTCAAAACAATAGTAATAGGAAAAATGATTTCCAGCGTATCTATGTCATTGTCAAATTCGTCAAAAATGTCTTCCACTATGTCTATATCGTCTTTGGTTTCAATCACAACCTCAATTCCATTTGCAATTACGGTAACGGGAAGTTTAATATTAAAGCAACTTGCACCGTCTAGAATGTTGTCATAAGAGCCATCATTGGTTGAAGTCCTAAGTAAAAGATCGGCTACAGCGCTGGCAAGCACCTCTTCCTGAGGTGGTTGAATAATTTCCATTTCTTCCTTTCGGCAAGAAAATAAAGTTAGTGATAGTAACATTACTAGCACAAATTTGTTTTTAATAGATTTCATAGTTTTTGCTTTTTAGGTTCTTTGCTAATAGAACAACTCCACTAGAAAATCTCCTGAAAAAAAATAATTTTTTTTATTTGTAGCTTTGTCTTAAACAACCTCATCATTGGCAAAAGATCTTCATACTAACGTTTGTGAAAAATCTGTTTTCTCAAAACTCTATGCAGAATATGCCAAAAGTTTGCACGACTTTTTATATTACAAATATGGCCTGGGCGCTGAAGCTAATGACATGATGCAAGAAGCCTTTGAAAGTCTTTGGGAAGCATGTAAAAATGTAACACCTTCCAAAGCCAAATCTTTTCTTTTTACAGTAGCTTCTAATAAAGTTCTTAACGAAATAAAACATCAAAAAGTTGTTTTAAAATATCAAAAAGTTGCCCCAAAAAACTATACCCATGAAACTCCAGAGTTCTTAATGCGGCAGGAAGAATTTTTACAACAATACCAAACCGCACTTAGTAATTTAACCGAAGATCAACGTGTTGCTTTCACACTAAGTAAAATTGAAGGCAAAAAACATAAAGAAATTGCAGCGTATTTAGGAGTGACTCAAAAAGTAGTAGAATACAGAATTTACAGTGCTTTTGATTCTCTGAAAAAGGAATTGGAAAATTTTAAGATAAAATAATAAGGAGTTTTTACAGTTCAAGTGTTCTATTGGTAATAATACAGGTATGAATAAAAACTACTTACTAAAAAAATGGTTGAACAACGAGTTGACCGTACAAGAGCAAAGTGCCTTCGATCAATTGGAAGATGCCGAGTTTAATAAATATATTATAGCTACTGCCCAGGATTTTAAAGCATCGCAATTTTCTAAACTTGCTTCTTTTGAAAGCCTGCAAGAACGGATCCCTAGGAAGCAAACACCTGTTAGAAAACTATCCTGGAAACAAACGCTTTTGAAAATTGCCAGTGTTTTGGTGCTTGGTTTTGCTGTGTATTATGGTTTTTTCTACAATCAACTAACGCAAGTCCAAACTTTAACTGCCGAAAAGACAGTTATTTCTTTGCCAGATACTTCTACGGTAATCTTAAATGCAGCTTCAGAAATTAGCTATCATAAAAAAAGCTGGGAGGATAACCGGGAGCTTCAATTAGAAGGAGAAGCTTTTTTTAAAGTGGCAAAAGGAAAAAAATTCGATGTAAAAACTACAGACGGTGTTGTTTCAGTTTTGGGAACACAGTTTAATGTAAAACAACGTGATGCCTATTTTGAAGTGATTTGTTACGAGGGAGTTGTGCAGGTGACTACAAAAAAAATAGTTAAAAAATTACTAGCCGGAGATACGTTTAGGATGGATTCCGGCGTTCAGTATAGTGGAGCTACGAATGATGTGGCCCCACAATGGACAGCTAATATGAGTAGTTTTAAGTCGGTTAGATTTCAACAAGTATTAGAGGAACTACAACGGCAATACAACATTACCATTACCTATGATGGAACTAAAAAAACCCAATTTTTTACTGGTGCCTTTATACATGACAATTTAGAAAATGCATTACAAGCTATTACCGCCCCACTTGGATTAACCTACAAAATTGAAGAAAATAATAAGGTAATACTCAAAGATTAGTGAAAACAGCCCGCGCTTACATAGTATTTATTATTGCAATTTTATGGAGCGGATACTGTTTTGCACAGGAGGAGGCTGTTTCCTTAAAAAAGGCCATTTCAGCATTGGAAATACAACATGATTACACCTTTAATTTTGCGGAAGAAACCATTAAAGATTATACTGTAAAACCCATAAATTTATCTCATTCTTTTGCTGAAAAAATAGCTTCCTTAGAACAACAAACCTCACTAACTTTTAAAATATTAAGTAATAAACTTGTTTCAATTTCTACTCAAGGAAATATACCTATTTGTGGTTATATTAAGGACATCGAAACAAATAAAGTTGTCCCTTTTGCGACGGTTCAGGCTACAAAAAATGCTACGGTAACCGATGAGAATGGTTATTTTACGCTAGAAGTTTCAGCAACTAACGATGCTATTACGCTACGGCATTTGGGTTATGAAACTTTTTCTATTGTCCCCGCGACTTTTACTTCAAATAACTGCGCTACCTATTTTATGTCATCTCAACTAGATCAACTAAATGCCGTGCTACTCACCTCTTATTTAGTGCAAGGAATTAGCAAGATGAACAACGGAGCATTACAAGTAGATTTTGACGATTTTACAGCGCTTCCAGGCCTCATTGAGACCGATGTCTTACAAACTCTACAAGCACTTCCTGGCATACATAGCACCAACGAAACAGTTTCAAACATTAACGTTCGTGGCGGCACTAACGATCAGAATTTAGTGCTTTGGGACGGTATTAAAATGTACCAGACGGGTCATTTTTTCGGACTCATTTCAGCGTTTAATCCTCAAATCACTGAACGTGTAACAGTTCAGAAAAACGGAACTAGCGCAACTCGTACAGACGGAGTTTCTGGAAGTATTGCCATGGAAACTAAAAATAAGATTACTAAAAAACTTACAGGAAGTTTAGGGGCAAACCTTGTAGATGCCAATGTGTTTTTTGACATTCCGCTGGGCGAAATTTCTTCCCTTCAAATTGGTGGTAGAAAATCATTAAGTGATTTGGTAATAACACCTACCTACGACGCATATTTTACACGTATTTCTCAGGATACTGAGGTAGAGAACAATGTGGGAAATGTAAGTAATACAGATAGATCGTTCGATTTTTATGATGTGTCGTTACGATGGTTGTACGAAATAAGCGAGCGGGACAAATTGCGCGTTAACTTTTTATACATCGATAATATTTTGGCTTTTAATGAAAACGCAACTATTAACCAAAATCCTACTTCTCGCGAGAGTAGCGTAGCGCAGAACAGTTTGGGTGCAGGAATCTTATGGCAAAGGGAATGGGACGAAAATCTAAGCACTTCTTTTCAAGTGTATGAAACTGATTATAACCTACGTGCAATTAATGCTAACATTTTAGACGAACAACGCTTTTTGCAAGAGAACAGCGTTTCGGAAACGGGTTTGAAAACTTCGGCCAATATTGCTTTGCAGGAAACACAGGCACTTACTTTTGGTTATGAGTTTATTGAAACTAAAGTCACCAACTTAGACGATGTAGACGTGCCCTTAGTGAGAACCTTAATTGCTGAAGTAGTAAGAACACACAGTGGTTTTGGACAATATATGTTACAATCGAACAATAAAAATAGTACGTTAATTGCAGGATTTCGATATAACTATTTAGATAAATTCAACGAGTCTATTTTAGAACCCAGGCTTCGGTTTACGCAAAAGTTTTTAGACCATTTTAGTGTAGAAGTCGCTGGTGAGTTTAAACATCAGATCACTTCTCAAATAGTTAACTTTCAGAATGACTTTTTAGGGATTGAAAAAAGACGTTGGCAATTGTCCAATAATACCACCACTCCAATTTTAAAGAGCAAACAGACATCGTTGGGATTAAATTATAGCAACAAAGGCTGGCTGTTTACTGTGGAAGGATATTATAAATATGTAGACGGCATTACAACGCAAGAACAAGGATTTCAGAACCAGTTTGAATTTATAAAAACCAGCGGCAGTTACACTGTTTTAGGAGCAGATGTATTAGTTCGTAAAAGGTTAAAGGATATTTCATTTTGGTTAAGTTACTCGTTTATGAATAACGAATATACCTTTGAAAGTTTATCTGACAACCCTTTCCCTAGTAATTATGACATCCCGCACAGCCTAACTTTTGGAACAACCTATGTGTACGATACTTTAAAAATAACCGCCGGATTAAATTGGCGTTCTGGCAATCCAACTACAAGTCCTGTGGAAGGGGATGAAATTGTAAACGGTGTAATTAATTATGGCGCTCCCAACAGCGAACGTTTTGAGGAGTATCTTAGAGTAGATACTTCGGCTTTGTATGAATTTAAAATTGATAATGCTACTATCGAAACAGGTATTTCGATCTGGAATCTTCTTGACCAAACAAACACTATTAGTAATTTTTTCAGAATAAATGCGGAAGGTACAGTTGAAGAAAATACACAAAGTTCATTGGGGGTAACTCCCAATGCTTTATTGCGCGTTACTTTATAAATTGTCGTTCAACAAAAAATCCAGCTTTTCAGCTGGACTTTCTATTAGGATCTATCTTGAACCACCTCATCTAAAAACAGGTTTTTGAATGATCCTGCTAATTTTTCAGCATTTTTATTGTGGCTCCATTTCCTTCAGAATTTTCAAGTTGAACCAAATACATTCCAGGAGAATCCGGTAATTCTAAAATTACCGTTTGCGTATTTTCAAACTGATTTGTAGCTACAACTTGGCCTAATAGGTTCGTGATGGTTACTTTCAGTTCAGCATAGATTTCACCTAGATTTATTGTGAAGTTTCCATCTGTTGGATTGGGATACGCTACTGGTTTAGTGCTTAAGGTATTAGTAGCAACACCAAGAATAGCTTCTGTTGTTTTAAAAACCCAATAATCGTCCAGCCCTTCATTATCATCGCCTTTATCGCCGGAGGTATTTGAATCTGAAGAGCAGCTCATTACAAAACCTCCATCTGTTGTAGGGATAATGTACGTGCCAGATTCATCTCCAGCGCCTCCTATACTGTTCTGGCTAACAATGTCTCCTGTTGTACTTAATTTTACCAACCAGAAATCATATCCTCCGTTAGAATCTTCGGTTTTATCTCCATTTGCATTAGAGTTAGACCAACCAGCAATCATGTAACTACCATCTGCTAATTGTTTTACATCTCGCGGATAATCTATTCCGCTGCCGCCAATGGTGTTTTGCCAAGAGATGTTTCCTGAAGCGTCCAGTTTTACAATCCAGTAGTCGAAATCGCCTTGGGAATCTTCATCCTTATCTCCTGAAATATTAGATTTTGAATAGCCGCCCACCAGATAACCACCATCTGCCGTTTGAATCATATCGCGAAACGTATCACTTTCACTACCTCCAATAGTATTTTCCCACTGAATAGTTCCAGTATTATCTAGTTTTACAATCCAATAATCATTCTCTCCCTGCGAATTTTCAGATTTATCCCCAGAAGCTGGCGATGTTGAAAACCCGCCAATTATATACCCGCCATCTGCAGTTTCGAAAGCTGCTTGAGGTCTATCTACAAGGTTTCCTCCAATACTGTTTTGCCAAACAATGTCTCCTGTACTATCAAGTTTTAACGCCCAATAATCGCGCTGGCCATTTGTGGGATCGGTTTTATCACCATTTACATCACTGTCGGAATAGCCGCCAACAAAATAGCCTCCATCGGTTGTTTCAACAATGTAAGTGTCAAATTCCGGCATATTTCCGCCGTAGGTTTTCTGCCACATAATGGCTCCGGTGCTGTTTAGCTTTAAAATCCAATAATCCAGTCCTCCACGAGAGTTTTCGGTTTTGTCGCCAGAAATATTGGAGTCGGATCCTGCGCCAAGAATATAGCCGCCGTCTAAGGTTTGTTTTAAAGAAATAAGAAAATCATCACCACTACCTCCAATGGTATTTTGCCACGTAATGTTGCCAGTATCGTCAATTTTTACAATCCAAATATCAATAGCGCCATTGCTATCTTCCGTTTTATCTCCAGAAGCGTTAGAAGTAGAGTAGCCGCCAATGATATAGCCGCCATCTGTGGTCGCCTCAAAAGCTGTAATAAAATCTGTATCACTGCCACCAATGGTATTTTGCCAAATAATGGCTGGGTCTTGGGCCGCAACTGATGTTATGCTAAGAATGCATAATAATAATAATAAAGTAGTTAGTGTTTTCATGATGTTAATTTTTAAGGATTATACTTTTACATCGATATATTTTAAAATTGTCATCATAAAATAAAAATGCCCCTTTGAAGAGGCATTCTGGTTGATTATACAACCTCACAAGCTATTAAAAAACTATTCAATAATCCTTAAATTAGTAGCTCTTATTTTAGCTATGCTTGTGTTCAATAAGTTTAATTGAATTGCTAACATTAATTTCTATAATCATCTATCTTAAACTCTCTCCAGGTTTCGCCATTTAAGTAAGAATTTTTATTGGGATCCAAATAGGATTTATCAGTGCCTATATATTTGTTTTGGGAGTTCACCCAATAATGTACATTGGTATTATCAATTTTAGTTTTATCCCCTGAAGCTGGGTCTATGATATTTACTTTCCCAAGGATGGCATCTGAAACCATTTCATTCCTCTTAGAAATAGCATCTTGATTGGCTTCCCATTGCTTTTGACGGTTAGCAATATTTTCTTGATTTGCCTCCCACTGCTTTTGCCTTTCGGCCACTCCTCTGTTAAATTCGGCTTGCCGACTTGCATGGGCCTCGTTACTTTTTTGTATGGTATACTGGTCTTGCTGATTCATAGTATGGATCCATTGCGGATTGATTTGTCTATTGAGCAACCCATTAAGATAATCCTGTTTTGCTTGCTCAAAAATGGCTGCGGGAGCTCCCATTGCTGAAGCGGAAAAGGACCAATGAACTTTATTGTAACCTTGCTCTATCTGATAATTAAATACCGTCACCCAACGGGTTCCGTCTGGATCTACCCATTCTATGGCAGTAGCCTCAAACTGTTTCGGGTTTTGCTCCACTTTAAAAAGCATACTGTCAAAATTTTTATAAAACTCTTTCAGTTGAGGAATTGGATACTTTTTCACCATTTTACGATTGAGTGTATTGGCATGTGAAACCAAAAACTCCTCAATAGTTTCATTCATTGATAAAGGATATTTTACATGAAGTCCCACCATTTGAAATTGTTGTAAGGTTGTAGGATCATTAGAATATGAAAAAAATCTCCCGCTCTCTCCATAGACCTTAATTCCGTTAGAGCCCGTAAACGCAAAATCGCCAGAATTGTGCTGTTGCCAGGTCGCCGGAAAGGGATAACGATCTGTGACCATCCCGTTTCTCGAATCCTTATTGTAGAAGTACTTTAGTTGTGGTATAATTTCAGTTGGTGTTTCTGTTTTCTCCATAGCAGTACTATTAGAAAAGGTGACATCATTTGTTGCGGTATTTTCCTCCACATTTCTTTCTGCATCTACACAGGAAAAAAAGGCTAAGGCAACAACACACATAAATTTGACAGTATAGGTATGAAAACTCATAATTTATTGTTTTACAATTTTTAAGGTTTTTGAAATACCTTCATCAGTACTGATCTTTACAAAATACATCCCTGCCAAAGCATTAATTTCTTGCTGAATAACTTTTGTTGAAGTATACTTTTCAGAAGAAATTAGCTGCCCCAACATGTTAGAAATTCGTACCGTTACATCTGAATATTCTTTACCGAGGTCTATTGAAAAATTGCCGTTTGAGGGATTTGGGTACAATGTAATTTCTGATAATATATTTTCATTTACATTAAGGGATCCTTCTGGAGCTATTGCAAAAAGGCTGTACTTTCTGGAGCTGCCGTCGCCAAGAGCCGTAAGTTCACCGTTAGATAGGTTTACGGTATAAAAGGTACTGCGAATTATACCACTTCTATTTTGCAAAACGGCATACATAGTATTGGTGCTATGATCAATAGAAAACCCTTGTCCTACAGGATAGAAACCAAACATGGCGCTATTACCCAGCGTTGTGGAAACACCTGTGGTAAGGTCAATGGTATAAAAATTTCCTGTAACTGCATCTGCGGCATAAGCAACTCCGTTGTTATCTATTTCAAAGGCAATGGCATTGGCTATGGTATTTAATGGGCCAACGGGAGTTAAAACACCTGTACTTATATTTACGGAATATAGTTGGGAACCATTGTTATTATTAGGATCATGGCTCATAGCATAATAAGTATCATTAGTTACATTATAAGACAACTGCGATAAAAACTGTTGGGCGCTCACCACCCCAGAAACATTAGCTGCAAAATCGCCAGCTCCTGTATTTAAATTTATAGTTACAAGAAAGTAATCCGGATCCTGATAAATAAAAGCATATAAAGTTCCAGAGTTATTAAAGTCTCCACCCAAAAAAGTAAAAGCATTATTGGCAATTACATTAGGGATGGGAAAATATGGGCCAGAAAGCGGAATAGTTCCAAACTCTCCTGGGCGTGTAAAAAATTCTAGTACATATACATCTGTTGCAACATTTTTAAACATTTCTTGGTTTTGCTGTGCTGAAACAGTAGCGGTTATTGCCATTAAAGTAAGTGCAATACAAATAGTAAATTTTTTCATGAGTTAGTTTTTTAAGATTTTAATTGTTTTTGAAAAGCCTTCAGTGGTAGTTACATTCACAAAATACATTCCTGCCGAAGTGTTGATTTCTTTTTCAATTATTTTTGCTGAAGTATATCTTTCCGAAGAAATTACCTGGCCGAGTATATTTGAAATCTGTACGGTCACGTCTGTATATTCCTTACCAAGATCAATTGTGAATTTTCCATTTGTTGGGTTGGGGTAAAGAGTTAGATTGCTAAATAAATTTTCGTTTATCCCAAGAGGCTGGTCCAATCTATATACATTTACACTTCCTGAATCCTGACCATTGGTATCACTCGTAGGAAATCCTATACTAATGGTATCTCCCGAAGTGCTGAAATCCAATCCAAAACCACTGTTATCGCCCTGTTGGCCAAAAATGGTTTGACCCAGTTGCACCCAGTCTGTGCCATTATACTGAAATATACGTGTGTTTCCACCTAGGTTGTTGGCGCCTGAGGCCCCCAATTGTCCTTTTACAGCAATAATATTCCCACTATTGTTGATAGCTACCCTAAGCCCAGCCTGGTCATTGGCTGCAGTGCCATCAATATTGTTTCCTTTTTGCAGCCAGGAAGTACCGTTCCAAGAAAAAATCCTTGCGCGGCCTATAATATCACTTCCGAGTGAAAATTTCCATTCACCAGCAATAACGGTATTGCCATCTGCACTTATAGCTATGGAGACACCAAAATTGCCATTCCCCAACTGGCCGGGAATATCATCTCCCTTTGGAATCCAGTCTGTACCATTAAATTCATATATGCTAATTTCACCATTTCCATTGCTTACAGGATCTCCAAATTGTGCGCCTATCACAACAGTACTTCCATCTGCACTTATTTGTACTGCACCGCCAAATTCATCACCAGATGCTTCTCCATTAATGTCTGAACCCAATTTTACCCAAGCACTTCCATTCCAGCCAAAAACCCGCACTTGTCCCGTGCTCAGACCTTGTGAACGATGGTCTCGGGATCCAATAACTACCCTATTGCCATCTGCACTAATGTCCACGGACCATCCAGCTTGGTCATTTGCCGTTTCACTAGGTATCGTTGCCCCTCGCTGTACCCAATTCGTTCCTTCAAAATCGAAGATACGTACGTGCCCAGACCCATTACCTGTATCGTCATTTAAAGGTGCGCCCATTACAACCGTATCACCGTCAGCGCTCAATGCTACCCTACTGTTTAAATCCTCTGCAGCAACTCCATCTATGTCAGTTCCTTTTTGTACCCAACTAGTTCCATTAAATAAAAAAATACGTACATGGCCGGAATTGTTCCCATTGCCATCGTTACTTTGGGCGCCCATTGCTACGGTATTCCCGTCCCCACTGATGGATGCCCACCTACCACAGTCATCTCCCGCGGCTTCGCCAGCTATGGTGTTTCCTAACTGTACCCAGTTTTGGGAATGTGTGATAGAACAAAAAATAATTAATAGGCTAAATAATAATATTCGTTTCATAATGATTAATTTTTAAAAATTTTAAATGAATTGAAGGCACCTTCAGCAGTGCTTACATTTAGAAAATACATGCCTGCGGAAGTATTTACCTGTTGCTCTATTTTTTCTGCGAAAGCGAACTTTTCAGAAGAAATTACCTGCCCCAGTATCGTAACTATTTCAACTGTAATATTTGAATATTCTTTGCCAAGGTCTATGGTGAAGTTGCCGTTGGTTGGGTTCGGAAAAACCTCTACCGCTGCTTTAAGATCATTATTATATACAGCCAATATATTGTCTACGGTTACTCCACCAATGCCCCAGCCTAAACCACTTAAGCCTATTACAGTAATGGAGTTTATCTTATCTCCAATAATTGTTACATTTTGGTAGGAGTAATTTCCTTGGTTATTTGTGTTTGAACCCGCTAATAATCCATTTGAAAATAAAACTCCGTCTGGACCAGGAGAACCAATGGCATTACAAATCACTTTGGGATCATAAGAGGCAGTAGAAGTATTTAATGGGTAGGCTTCACCGTTTACCATAAATTGTGCAGTATCATCCGTATTCATTCCCCATACTCTTACAGATGGATTTTGTTCGGGTTTTACAAAATTTACGGTCATGGAAATTCCGTTCTCCGAAAACCAAAATGCCGGGTCAAGTCCTGCGCATCCAAAACTTTCAAAACTTCCATCTTGAAAAGAGTAATTTAAGATTGCGGGATTGGGATTTGTAACCGGAATGTAAGTTTGTGCAGAAATTGTTAAACAAAATAGGGTAAGTACGCTAAAAAATAAAATTCGTTTCATAGTTGAAAATTTAAGAGTATATCTATTCATCGAAACACAAGAAAAATGTCATCACCAAAACCAAAAAAAGAAAAGAATTAGGTGATTAGGTGATTAGGTGATTAGGTGATTAGGTGATTAGGTGATTAGGTGATTAGGTGATTAGGTGATTAGGTGATTAGGTGAACCTAAGATTTATTGAAAGAGAAAAAGCAGAATGAGTTAAATAGATATAAATTCTTTCAGGATTACTGATGAAGAATTTTTTTACTTCGAAGAAAAACAAGATAGAGTAACAGCAAGCTAAGAACTACTGCTACAATCCACCACCATATAGAAATACCCGTTTGTAAATCTATAGGACTGGTGTCGCCAATTAATACAAGGCCGGCCCAATATTGTGGGGCTGAAGTTCTTCCTTCGGCAGAGGCAAGATAGGTTAGTTTTGCTTGTCGGAGGGCTTCATCTTTATCCAACCCTTTAGCAAGGTTATCATAAAAAGACTGAATTATTTTTGTGCTACTTTCTTCGTCTATTTGCCATAAACTGGTCAAGATGCTTTCGCTTCCTGCATAATTAAAGGCGTGTGCCAACGATATCATTCCCTCTCCTGGCTGGTATGTTGGTTTTCCGGTTTCGCAAGCAGTTAAAATAGCCAGGTTTGAACTAAGATTGATGTTATAAATTTCATAGGTATACAATGAATTTTCATTATAACTTTCGGTGCCATTACTATTTTTTGCGAAAATAAGTCGGCTCAATTCTGGGCTTATGTTATTGTTTTCGGCGTGGGTACCAATATGAATAATTTTATGTTCTGGCGCTTTATTTTTGAATACTTCCTTAGAAGCATTTTCATTAATATAAAAAGAACCTTTAAAAACTTTAGAATATCGCTTTACCAAATCTTCACTATTTGGCTGGGGAAGTAGGGTCAAGTACGCTTTGTCTAGAGAGACCGAATCTTTAAGACCCACTTGGTAGTCTTCCTTCATTTTTGAAGTAAATCCTGGTGCAAAGGCCACAAAATCTTCTTTATAATCTATCACCTTGCTCTTTTCCTTTAGAAGAAGTAAACTGAAGTTATAAGAAATATCATGATTTGCCAGAAGACTGTTTGTTGCAAATTCGCTAAAAGACTGCAAGAGTCTTGGGGTAAGGGTTTCAAAACTTAAATTGAATAACTCACGATCCGGAATTATGATTACCTTTTTGGTCGTAATATCCTTCGCAAAAGGACTCCAAATTGCGTTATAAAGTTCCCAAAGCACTGGCGATACTTCAGCTATATCATATGACTGCTTGTTCAGTTTTTCTATATGATCTTTTACAGGATCGTACTCTAATTTTACGATTTTTTTCAGCGTCTTTGTCACTAGAAAAACGTGTAATTCAGTATCTATAAAAAGATACCGTACTATCGATGTATTTTCAGGGAGATTTTTTTGAAGTCCATCCAGCGATTCTTCTATGGATGCATATCTCATCTTAAAATAGTTAGGGTGTTGCTTCTTTAAAGAATCCAAAAATTGCTCCCACAGCATGTTTGTTTCGGCGAATTTGTTGACGTCAAAATCTTCGCCTTCTTGTGCGGTTTCGTTTAACGATTTTCTTAAAAAAATTTCCCGCTCTAAAATCTTGGTTGGAACATTTTTAAATGACGTATTATCCCTTAAATTCAATCGTGTTCGTATTCGGTTATAAATCCCAGCTTCATGAATTGAAATTACTTGATCCAGATAGGCAACATCATTTGTCTTGTTGTATAATTCTAAGCGTAGTTTTTTAGCAAAATCAAAAAGTTCTGTGTTTTCTGTATTTAATGTGGTAATATCCTGGTGGGTTGTGACTACTTTTTTACGTTGTTCCAAAATTGAAATAGCATCTTCCAGGTTATCCAGTAATTCTTTTAAAAATGCTTCGCTTTTAACTTCAGCACTATAGTATTTTGAAGCTGTATGTATTAATAATGCCTCTGGTTTTCTATACTGTGTGACTATAGAATCTGTAGAGGTCTCCTTTTCTGGACCGTTACTAATAGTAAAATTAAGTGCTTCTTCACTATAGACGCTTGCTTCCTTATAATTTTTTAACAGGAAATGTACCCTTGCCAGATTTATAGTTTGATAATAATCTTGCAAGGTGTTCTTTAAATCCCCTTCGCGCAAAGAGTCATAGGTTTCTTTCGCCAGAGAAACCGCTTTTTCAGGTTGATTGTTTTTTGCATAAAATAATGAAAGCTGAATAATATGAGAAAGTACATCGCGGTTATAGCCTCCATCTAAGGTTTTTCTATATAACTGTTCTGCCTTTTCGAAGTGTGTCTTAGCGTCCTCGATATCTCCAGTGAGTTCATAAATTGACGCACGGGTTGAGTTAGCAGCTGCATCCCAGTAAAGACCTCCACCGGGGTTGGTTTTTAAAAGTTCCAAAGCTTTATCAATGAGAGTGGCTGCTTCTTCAAAATCACGATTGGCGGTTTTTGCTTCAGATAAAATAATGAGCGAAATAATAATATTAATGTCATTTGGTTCATACAATTTCTTCTTTTGCTCATAGGCATAAGTCATAAGTGCCTCAGAGCGTTCGTACTCGCCCATAGTATTGTAGAAAGATGCTAAATTATCAATCGTAGAAGCAATTTGTCCTTTTACCCGTTTTATTCTTCCCTCGTCTGTGGAGCGTTTTATGTATTCTTTGTAGCTTGAAATAACTTCGTAGGAAGTTTTTATAGCTTCATCATTTTTCCCCAACGCATTGAAAATAATAACCAAATTCGATTTTACCAATGCAGGCCGATAGTACTGATTCATAATATCGTCTTTATCGGTTTTCTCCAACACCTTTATAGCTTCGCCAAAATAATATTGTGCACTATCCAGTTTCGCTTCCTGCCATAGCAAACCACCCAACGAATTGTATATCTGATTGTAAAACTCAAAGTCGTCTGCTTTGCTCTTTTTCAATAAACGCAGTGCTTCTTGCTGATGCTTTTTAGCAACTTGATAGTTGCCTAGCTGACTTGTGTAATATCCCAGGCTGTAATGTATGGAGGCATAGTCTGTACTTTTGGGAGTTGTGATTCGTTTTACATAAGGAATTGCCTCTAAAAGGAGGTCATATGCTTTTTGTGTTTGCCCAGCATCCTCATAGATCCACCCCATCTCTTTAAAGGCTATTTTTATAGCTAAAGGATCGTTCGTTTTTCGTATTTCTTCAGTAAGGGATTCGGCTTGTTTTACAGAGAGGTTTATATCGCCGTTATTTAATTTAAAGCTCCCTACAAACTGCATAAGGTTAGCAAGGCTGTCGTATCTTTTTTCTGCTCTATAAATTGCTAAGTTTTTGGCCAATCCAGTTCTTGCTTTATCAAGGGAATCTTGGGTTACTAGCCCTTGGATATATTTTTCTGAAACAGGTTCTTTATCCTGGGAATAAAGAAAGGTAGTCGAAATAAGTAAGAGCAACCAAAGGGTTATATTTCGACTCTGCTGTTTCATTTTACTTGGGTAAGCTATTTAACAACTTCTTGTTTTTCTCTGAAGGATTTTCCTTTAAAAGTTTTTTTGCCTCATCCAATTCACCCGTTTTAAGCTTTGCCAATGCAACATAATAGTATACATCTTCTTTAAAAATACCTTTGCTGAATTTTTGCGCAGGCTCTAAATATTCTAAAGATGTTTCAGCATCGCCCTCGGCCAAATAGGCCACTCCTAAAAAGTAATCCAGAGTATCATTATTTTGCTTTTCTGGGAGTAACTTTTTCCACTTTTCAATGGCTACATCATATTTTTTACGCTTATAATCTACCATGCCCTCATAAAAATCATATTCGCTTGTGGTGCTCATAACTGTAGGTAATCCTGGGTCTGGCGTAAAGTGTTTTGCAAATAATTTATCTGGCGTATTCGAATCTTTCATAAACCAAAAAATCCCAAGTACAACTACAATGGCCGCTGCAATTGAATAGACAAGTACCATGTTTTTAGAGTTCTTACTGGATTTATTGACGTGCAAAGGTGCAGTGTGCAATTTTCTTACGGGATGTATTTCCTCATGAAAGCTATCTAGGTCATTTTTTAGCGCAGCTGCTTCAATTCCTAAAAGAAGCTGTTTCACCTCATCTACTTTTTTGGCAAATGAGGGGTCTTCTTGAATCGCTTTTTCGAAAGCTAATTTCTCGTCCGCTGTAATCTCGTTATTGAGATAGTTTTCAATACGTTCAAATTTTTCCTGCGATATGTCTTCGGTTCTTTTCAAAATTTAATTGGGGTTTGGGGATAAAGCTAGTTCGCGCAATTTCTGAATACATCTATATTTTTTATTTTTGGCAGATGCTTCTTCAATAGCCAACTCTTGGGCAATATAACGTAACGATTTTTTACTGAAATAAAACAACTTCAATAACTCCTTGCAAGCTTCGCCTAACTGATTAAAAGCATTCATAGTGCACTGAAGTTTATCATCCTCTTCATGTAGATCTTCACTTTCAATGGTTTCCGAAAATGTTTCTTCTATGCCTTTATTTGCATAGGATACCGTTTTTTTAAACTTGGAAGATTTTAACACATCGAGCCATTTATTTTTGGCAATGGTATATAAATATCCTTGTACGGCCGTTTCGTTGGTAGGAACAAATTTATCTTCTTTTATGTTCTTCCAAACAGCAATAAATGCTTCCTGATAGGTGTCTTTAGCTTGGGGCATAGATCCATTATTTTTTAAAATGTACAGTTCTATCTTCTTGTAATTGTTAAGATACAGTTGTTTTAAAACTACTTGATTGTTAGTTTTAATTGCATCTACAAGATTGAGTTGTTTTTCTATGTGCACCTTTCCTCCTATTGTTATGACTGAAAGGTACTTAATTATTTTATTTTAACAATATTGTTTTTAAACACATAGAAATAATATAAAAATGTCATCACGAAAAATTAATAATAGTAATCAATAATGGGAAAAGAGTGGGTCTCGTTATATAAACCGCTAGCTAGTAGGTCCAAAAGTATTTCGGGATTTTTCAGGAAAATGACCCATGTAAGTACTTTGGAGTATTTTGGTACGTTTGAAAATCGATAAATTTTAAAAGAAAAATCCCCGACAAAATTGCAGGGGATAATTTAGTACTCGAGGCGGGAATCGAACCCGCACGACCGAAGTCACTGGATTTTGAATCCAGCGTATTTACTACTAAATTTCCATAAGTTATATTATAATCAACTGATTAGCATATATTTAATTTTATATAATATCAATTGATATCGTTTAAAATCATAATTTGTTGTACCTATGTTGTACCAAAAATGATTATCTTTATATCCTAATATTTAAGATATGTCATCAAATGCAAAAATAGTACTTCGGAAAAAGCCTAATAAAGAAGGACATTGTCCTCTTTGTATTCGTATCACAAAAAACCGTCGCTCAAATTATCATTATATAGGTCATAATATTGACCCAAATGATTGGGATGTGAAAAATATTAGAGTT
This sequence comes from uncultured Flavobacteriaceae bacterium, assembly GCA_963799365.1. GTDB lineage: Bacteria > Bacteroidota > Bacteroidia > Flavobacteriales > Flavobacteriaceae > Marinirhabdus. The sequence continues at coordinate 20,549 of CAWCWV010000014.1, read as the reverse complement.
AGAAAATCACATCCTTACTCAGATAGGTTAAACGGTTTGCTTAGTACCAAACTGTCTGAGGCAAATAAAATGCTGATTGATTTGCAGTCGAGCAAAAAGGATATATCGGCCAATCAAATAAAAGAGAAACTTTATGCTTCTTCGGAATCAGTTACTTTTTTTGAAGTGGCACAAGACTTTCTTGATGATTTAGAAGCAAACGAAAAGCTGTCTAGGCTTTCAACAGATAAAGCAAGAATTAATCACGTTTTAAAATTTACCACGTCAAAGCAGCTAACCTTTCAAGAAATTGATGAAAATTTTCTAAAGAAATTTAAAACCTACCTCCGTACAAAACACAACCTATCAGAAAGGTCGATAGTAAATAATCTTATTGTGATTAGAACTATCTATAATAGGGCCATAAAATTGGGTATCGTAGATAGAAAACTTTACCCATTCGGTTCGGATAAAATACGAATTAAGTTCCCTGAAACTGAAAAAATAGGTCTTACTCGAAATGAAGTCATAGAGCTAGAGTCAGTTGATAACCTTACCAAGAATGAAACTCACGCTAGAAATCTCTGGCTTTTCAGTTTTTACTTTGCTGGCATCCGTGTAGCTGATATATTAAAAATTCGTTGGAACGACATTTTTGATAATAGACTTCACTATCGAATGAACAAGAATTCAAAACTGTTATCCCTAAAAATTCCAGATAAAGTTTTTCCAATTTTGAAAGATTACATAAATGACAAGGAGAGCGAAGAGGACTTTATATTTCCTGAAATGAAAAAAGCCGATTTAAAAAATGCTAAAGATGTTTATGCTAAAACAAAAACCGCTAATAAGAAATTCAATAAATATTTGGTAACGGTAGCTGATAAAGCCAAAATATCAAAAAAAGTAACTATGCATATTGCTAGACATACATTTGGGAATATATCGGAAGATAAAATCCCAATTAATATGCTCCAAAAATTATACAGACATTCATCGATTACCACTACAATAAATTATCAATCTAACTTTATGCATAGAGATGCGGATGACGCATTAGATAGCGTGGTAAATTTTTGAAGAAATAAAAAAACCAATGAGCGGATATTTTGAATATGCTAAACCTATCTGTAACAACAAAATATCCGTTCTTTATCTTTCCCAATAAAAAATTTAGTCTTTCCTTAATAGGAATTAAATTTAAATTGGATCCGCTAATTTTTGATTGAAACATTTTACCAACATTTTATATAGGTCAGGATGTTTCTTTTTGAGTAAGTCTGGACGCTCGAAGAAATATTCTGAAGCTACTGCAAAAAATTCAGCTTGATTTGTACCTCCATATTTTCGGATATCAGAATGATTGTCGTTTATGGCTTCCATTTCCTTATGAATTAAATTCAACCAAGGTAATGCATATTGATGTTCTAATAATCGCTCTGGAACTCCATCTGTACTATCATCCAGCTTATCAATAAGATGCACAAATTCGTGTATGCCAGTATTACTTTTATCGGTTGTGTTTTTAAAACCGTGATACAATGCTTTTTTGGAAAGTATCATCTGTTTCTCGAACCTTCCATTCCCAACTATTCCACCAATATTCCGTGCGTTATCCTTACTACTAAATTGCATATCCTCATTAAAATAATCTGGATATAAAAGGATACCGCTTAAGTTGGTGTAATGCCATTCTTTGAAGCCAAAAACAGGTATTACTGCACTTGCCGCAATTAAAATCTTGTCCAGCTCTTCCAGTTCAAGCTGCACACCATCGATATAGACCTCACTTAAAAACTGCATCATTTTTTGCTGAAAAATAAGCTGCCTATCTTTTGAAAGGTTTCTATAAAACAGCACATTATCCATCAGTAATTTGTGCCAATCCTCTGGAAATAGCTTTACACTATGGCGTTTCGCTTTTCTGTAAAAATGAACAGCAAAGAGAACAATCACAACTGAAATTAAAATATAAGCCATATTAAAAAAACGTATTAGTCTACAGGTTCCGCCTTAAATCCTACTTTTTGCAAAGTTGATTTTACGTCTTCTTCGGTAGCACCATCGCTTTCAATAGTCAGGATTTTATCAGGATTAGCGGTATCTACTTCCCAACTTTCTACACCTTCTTGCTTATTTAAAAATGGGGTTACTTTCGATACACACCCACCACAATTGATATTTGTTTTAAATTTTAAAGTTTTCATAGTATTTAAATTTATAATTAATATTAAAGATTTATTCGTTTAAGCCTTAAGCTATTTAGAACTACAGATACGCTACTTAAAGCCATTGCCATTCCTGCAATCATTGGATCCAATAAAAATCCATTTACGGGATACAAAACGCCTGCTGCAATTGGAATACCAATGAGATTATAAATGAATGCCCAAAATAGATTCTGCCGTATGCCCAAAACGGTTCTTTTTGACAGTTCCAATGCTTTTGGAATGGATTGTAAATCTGATGTTATCAAGGTCATTTTTGCTACGTCCATCGCTATATCTGAACCTTTTCCCATTGCAATACTCACATTGGCTTGCGCCAAAGCCTGGGAATCATTAATACCATCGCCAACCATTGCGACTATCTTTCCGTCCGCCTGCAATTTTTCAACAAAAGCTGCCTTGTCCGAAGGCATTACTTCGCCTTGGTAATTTGTTATTCCTACTTGTTTTGCGACAGCAGATGCGGTTTTATTATTATCTCCTGTAAGCATATAAACCTCAATACCTCTTTCTTGAAGCGTTGCTATGGCCTTTTTTGAAGTTTCCTTAATCTTGTCTGCAATGGCGAGTATCGCCAGCACCTGTTTTTCATTACCAAAGAATATGACCGTTTTAGCCTTTTCTTCGAGACTTTCCGCTGTTTGCATTAAAGTAGCGTCGATTTGAATATTCTTTTCGACCATTAGTTTATGGTTGCCCACATAATATTTTGAACCATTCTCTGATTGCGCCTTTACACCTTTTCCTGTAATGCTTTCGAAGGAAGTAATTTCTGCTTGTTCAATATTTTCTTCTTTCAAATGATTGACGACCGCTTCTGCCAAAGGATGTTCTGATTGTGCTTCGATAGCCAAAAGAATTTCCTTGTATTCATTTTTATTTTCAAGCTTATGCTTCCAAAAAATGTCGGTTACCAATGGTTTTCCTTCCGTAATCGTACCCGTTTTATCAAGGATTACTGCATTCACTTTATGTCCAAGCTCTAGACTTTCGGCATCTTTTATCAAAATATTATTTTCCGCTCCCTTGCCGATACCCACCATTATGGCAGTTGGCGTTGCCAAGCCCAAGGCACAGGGGCAAGCGATAACCAATACGGCTACAGAGGTCAATAATGCTTGTGAAAAGGCATTATCGCCTCCTACGGACATCCAGACGATAAAGGTTACAATGGAAATACCCAATACCACAGGAACGAAAATACCGGCAATCTTATCGACCAGTTTTTGAACTGGCGCCTTGCTTCCTTGAGCTTCCTGAACCATTTTAATAATTTGTGACAGCAAGGTTTCTCCTCCTACTTTTTCGGCAATAAATTGGAAACTACCTTTTTGATTTACCGTGCCTGCAAATACTTTTTCATCTTTTATTTTTTCAACTGGAACAGGTTCTCCCGTAATCATACTTTCATCAACATACGAGCTTCCCTTGGAAACTTCTCCATCTACAGGAATCTTTTCTCCGGGACGTACCAAAATGGTCTGACCAACTTGTACAGAAGAAATTGGAATTTCTTTTTCTTCCCCATTCTCAATAATTTTTAGCGTTTTGGGTTGTAATCCCATAAGTTTTTTAATGGCCGAAGAAGTATTTGATTTTGCCTTTTCCTCCAATAATTTTCCCAAGGAAATAAAAGTTATAATTACCGTAGCGGCTTCATAATAAACGTGAGGCTCAATACCACGACTCAACCAAAATTCTGGAAAAAAGGTATTGAATACACTAAAGATAAAAGCGATTCCTGTGCTCAAAGCTACCAAGGTATCCATATTTGCTTTACCGTGTTTGGCTTGCTTGAAAGCATTGAGGAAAAAGCTACGACCGAACCAAAAAAGAATTGGAAAAGTTAACACCAAAGAAATCCACTTACCTGGTTCCCATTGCATAAAAAACATTCCTAATACAAAAATGGGAAGGGTAAGTATAGCCGACCAGATAGTACGGTTTTTTATGTCCTTATAATGCTTTTGTTGAAGTTCTTGTTGTACTTCTGAAGGATTCTCCGCATCAATGATAATGTCATAACCCACTTCGCGAAGTGCATTTTGAAGTTGATTAGGACTCAACTCTTTGTCGTAATCTACAAGAACAGAACTGCTCGCAAAGTTTACGCTTGCATCAAATACGCCATCTGTGTGTTTTAATACAGATTCAACACTTGATGCACACGATGCGCAGGTCATTCCTGTAACAGGGAATGATTCTTTTATACCCTGTTTGTGGTTCTTTTCTTTAGTTTCAAATATGTTAATTGTCTCCATAATCGCATTCTTATTGATACACTACAAAATTCAGGATTTAAAGTCTTTAGTATGTTGCGTTATAAGCTGAATGATTTGTAGAATTATCTTGGTAACGGTTGTTAAATTGAAACTAATCGAATTTCTACTCCAAACAAGGTAAGTTATACCCAATTTTCAATAAAATAAAAAAAACCACAATTTTAGCTGTGGTCTTTGGAAATTTGAGGTGGCAGCACCTAATTATGCTTAATAAAAGTGAATTGTATTATTTTAAATATTCCTCACAAGCTTTCTCACATTTTCTACAGGCGTCTGCACATTCTTGACAATGTTTATGGTCGTGCTTAGAACATACATCAGCACATTTTTTACAAATATCACGGCATTGCTCTACCATACTTCTTACATCTTTATAATTTGACGCAAGCAAATTTGCTGTTGCTCTACAGATTTCAGCACAAGCCCTATCAGTTCTTATACAATCTACCATCATCTTGATGTCGCCTTCGTCAAGACAAGCATCTGCACAGTAATTACAATGTGCTACACAATTGTTTAAAGCTTCGATTAATTTTGAATTTTTCATAAATATTTTAGAATTTAAATTGTTAAAATAGTCCACTACTATAGCGGATATTACTAAAGACAATTTAATGTAGGTAATATCCTTTTCTGTTATAAAATATGCCGAATGATTTGTAAAATTTACGGATTAACAGAATTTAACATCATATTTCATCCAAAGATTTGCGATTCTGATTTGTGCTTTTTTTAAACTGTGTAGGTGTCATTCCTGTAACCTTTTTAAACTGATTGCTTAAATACGCGACACTACTATAATGAAGTTTAAAAGCTATCTCACTCAAGTTTAATTCGTCATAAACTATAAGTTCTTTAACACGTTCAATTTTCTGGTTTATGATGTACTGCTCGAACGTAATACTTTCTACCGACGAAAAAAGTGAACTTAAATATTTGTAGTCCAAGTGAAGTTCGCCTGTAACAATATCTGCCCATTTGAAATCGAGCTCCTCGGAAGAATGATGGATTTTATCTACAACCAATGTTTTCATTTGTTCAATAAGTTGACTTTTACGGTCGTCTATCAAACTAAAACCTGAATTTTGAAGCGCTTTGGAAAGACCATTTTTGGTCTGGACACTTAATGAAGAAACTAATTTAACCTCCCCCAATTTTATAGAAACATACTGTATTTCAAGTTGTTCCAAAATATTAGATACCGCCGAGATACATCTTGGGCAGACCATATTTTTAATATGGATAATCTCATTCATATAGTACTTGTTTCAAAATAATTTTAATCCAGATTTGTATAGAGAATAATAAACAGCAGCTATTGCAGCAACTACAAAAATCAATACTATCACAACTAAAGCGATAATTTTATCTTTTCTTGAAATATCACTTTTAGGCTGATGTTTCTTTCTGTCATTTTTTCTTCTATTTCTTCTACTTTCACTCATTATCGTTCGCCGTGATAAAACCAAAATTAATTTATGGTCTTATTCAGATTACTTGATTAATCCATAATTCGTTTTACTGTAAAGTTGCTTTTACCTCGCCACAGGTTTCCATAGCCTCTCCATAATATGGGTTTCGCACCTCTTTTTCCAAACTAATCCAATAAGCTCCCTTATTGTTATCGGCCATTGGACAAAACTGGATATATACATTTTCGTTAACCCCAAAAAGTTGCACGCTACTTATCATATGCGCAGAAAGATGTTTAAAATGTGCTCTTTGTGTTGCTATATCTGAATCGTTCTCAATAGAATTAGCCGAGGTCTTTAGTTCTTTCTGAATCGTCATCCAATGGTTATGTGCTTTTTCATCAGATAATAATTTCATATCCACTTTTTTCAAGGATTGGTTTATTTGTTTTCCTGCCTGTTGAGCGCCCTTGGCATCATCATTTACCAAAGCATCTTTTAAAAGGATATAATCATCAAAAACCTGTTTTAACTGATTCTGAAATTTGTTTGAAACTTCAATCCTTTCTTTCATTTGAGAATGGTTGGCTTCATTTGTATTTTCTCCAGAATTATCTTCTTGCATTCCCAAATGCCCTTCGTGGCCTGTCATTGTTTTACCACCAGATGCATTCATCATACTTTTTTTTCCCTGTAATTGTGCAGCGGCATCTACGGTAAACGTTCCGTTAGTTACGACTTCATCTCCATTCTTTAAACCTTCAAGAATGGTATAACTATCGCCATTGGCATTGCCCAATAAAACTTCCCTCATTTCAAAAATAGCTTCATTAGGGTTTGTTTTGACATAGACTACAGAGCGTTCTCCCGTCCACATAACAGCGGTTGACGGTACGGAAACGGTATTCTCGGTGCTTGTTTGCGTACCCTCAATTATACCTTCCACAAACATTCCCGGTTTAAAGAGGTCTTTCTTATTTTGCAAGACCGCTCTTACAACCACCGTTCTAGTCGCAGAATTTAATAAGGGGTCGATGAATGAGACTTTTGCATCAAAAACCTCATTGCGATAAGCATTTGTGGTCACTTTAATAGTCTGTCCTTCTTTTAGGGATGAAATTTGATTTTCATAAGCATCAAATTCTGCCCATACTGTATTGAGATTCGCAATTTTATATAAGGGTTGTCCTTGCTTTAAATAATCCCCTTCTTCTACCATTTTCATTGTTACCGTTCCTGAAACGGTTGCAAAAACCGGAAAGTTTTCTTGCACTTTCCCAGCAGTTTCTATGGCGTTGATTTGCTTTTCTGAAAGTTTCCAAAGTTTAAGTTTGTTCCTAACAGCCTTATACAATTCTGGTTGCGATTCTTTTAATGATGAAGCGGTAAGCAGTTCTTGCTGTGCAGCAACCAATTCTGGCGAATAAATAGTTGCCAAGCGTTGTCCTGCTCCAACACGTTCTCCTGTAGAATTAACGTACAGTTTTTCTATTCTTCCTCCAAAATATGTAACCTGTACGGCATTTGACTCTTCGTTGGCTTTAATCTTACCAGATAACTTAAGAGAATTATTTCCCATTTGTCCTTTTCCTACAAGTGATGTTTGGATATTGGCCAGAGCCATTGCGTTATCGGTCATTTTTATTTCATTGGCATTGAGGCCATCTGCACCAGATTCGGCTGGAATTAAATCCATTCCACAAATGGGACAATCCCCAGGTTCTGGTTGCATAATCTGTGGATGCATAGAACACGTCCACATTTGATTAGAAGCAATTTCTTCTGAATGGTCGTGGGTGTCTTTCACATTATTTGTTGCCTTGTCCGCAGAACCTCCACCGAATAGTAGAAAGCCGCCTAACAGGCCAACAATCAAGGCAACACCTATATAAATGATGTTTTTATTCATTTTAATTTTATTTATTTGTTATTTTCCAATCGTTTTATCATTGCTTTCATTTCTGCAATTTCCTTTTCTTGTGCCTTGATAATATCTTCAGCTAACTTTTTAACTTCTGGATCTTGGATATCAGCACGCTCACTTGTTAAAATCGCAATAGAGTGGTGAGGTATCATTGCTTTCATCCACAATATGTCTCCTACCGTTGACTTCTGGTCGCGTACCAATCCTAATGCACCAACAAATAGCACAATGCTACCCAAAACAATGGCGATATTCTTCTTTTTGTTTTGGTACATATTACGCATCGCCACAAACATTATAATGGCCATAGCAGCAATACCCAAGCAACTCATATAAAAACGAGTAAGGCTAAAATAGACGTGATCTAATTGATAAGAGTTTAGGTACATTGTAATGTACATTGCCACAAATGATGCCGCCAGCATACCTACAAATTTTGTGTAATTGTTTTTTTTTGAATTTTGATTTGAATTTTCCATTATATATTGATTTTAGTGTTACTTATTTTCGTTTCTTTTTAATTATTTTTCTAATGGTTGGGGATGACGTGTACCAAAGTAAAAAACCACTTAATACAGTAATCAACCCTAATAGTGAAAACCCTCGCAATACTAATGTGTTAAAATTGTCTCTACCTTGATAATCCATAGTGTGTGTCATCCAAAGGAAATCGAACCAACGCCAATCCCTGTGTCTTACCGTTTGAAATGCGCCATTTTCAATGGCCACGTAGGCCTTTAAATTTTGAGGTGTTTCATACGAAATTTCATACGCCGGAAGTGGACGACCACGATATTCGTGATGGTCTCCAACTTCATCAATAAGTTCAATACCTGATATTTTGAGGTCTGATAACATATATCTAGTAGCCACTTGTTTTGCTTCATCTCTAGTAATACCATTTTTTATATCTCCAGTACTTGCGTTGAAAAGTGTGGTCTCATTAATCCAATAATAAGGTTTACCAGCTATTTCCAGTAGTTCCAAAGTTTGAATGGGTTGCTCTTTTTTTAGTTGAGTCGTACCGAGTAAATTGTTGAAAGATTCCTGTTTAGGTGCTTCTTTTTTAAATTGGTCTCCGTGTATTTCATCTATATCTGTCCAACTGAAATACATTCCGCTAATGGTCCACATCAAAAACTGGATACCTAAAAAGATACCCAAGTAACGGTGTGTTTTTCTAATCCATTTCGCTGTTTTTCTGTTGACCATATTACTTTATTTCAAAAGGAAATTCAACCGTGACTTTTTCCCAACTCATTGAGATTGTTCCTGATTTCTCTGTTGTTTTGTTTACTTTATACTCTAAATGTTCCTTGATTTCATTGGAAATTTTAGGCGTAACTTTAAACCTTAATACATCATCATTTTCGTTATAGTCGTCCTTACCGTGTTGATTCCAATTCCTGTTGAAAATAATTGTCCATTCTTCCTGATTTGGAATTACAAAAAACCCATATTTCCCAGCTATCAATTCTTTACCATCAACTTTTAAGTCCTTATTTGTTTCCAGCCAAGTAGCCATATGAGCACCAGCCTGCCAGACTTGGTCATAGGCCAGCAATCCACCGAAAATAATTCTATTTCTTACGCCTGGTGATGAATAATCTATATGGATATGGGCATCGCCTATCATTGCCATTGCCGATGTATGTGGGCTTAATGGCTTTTTCTTGTCGGGTTCAGCGGTTTGAGAAGCTGTTTCTACCTCTTTCGCCTCAACTTCTTTGGTCTCTTTACCTTCTTGTTTACAGGAAGCGAAAAGGATAATACCGAGTACTACTATGATTTTTTTCATTTGTGATAGTTTTATTTTGTGTATTAAAGTATTCTTGTTAACATAACGACTGCCATCACAATCATAATGGTGTTTTCTATAAAGGTAGCTTCGGTCATAGGTAGTTTGAGTGCCGTACCCAAACAAGCGCATTGTATCGATTTTTTGTCCAACAATATTTTGGTTACGCCCACGGTTGTAATTCCCAAAATGATTAGGGTAGAAATTAACGCGATGGGTATTTCAAAACGCATTAAGAACATCAATCCAAGAGCTGTTTCTATAAATGGATATACCCAAGCATAGGCTGGGACTACTTTGGCTAGTGGGTCGTACATCCTGAAACTATCTGGAAAGCCTTTCAAGTCCAAAATCTTAAAGAAGCTGAAAACAATGAAAAATAACCCCATAAAGTCGAGCATTGCACCATCCCAGTTTTCCCGTTGATAATTGAGTAACACCGTTGCGATAGCGATATATCCCAAAATAATGAGCAAAGGTTTCAGCTGTTGTAGTTTTGATTTTTCAGTTTCCGCTTTTGAGAAAACGTTATCTTCATCGTTACCATTACCAGTACTCGCAAAAACATTTTGCTCGGATTTCTTTTCTGAAATGATGTATTTTTCTGGAAGTGCTTTTTGAAATGTTGCGGTATCTATATGGCCTTGCATTTGTATGACGGCTTCTTCCTTTTCAAGATTTACAGATGCATTTGTGACACCGCTTACTTCCGAAAGCTTCTGCTCGACGCTGGTACGACAACCATTGCAGGTCATCCCTTGTATGTGGTAAGTGTGTTTCATAATTATGGTATAAAGAATTTTACAATCAGTCCACCTGCCAACCATATATAACAGATATAGGCCGCATATTTTAAAACACTCTCAAGCAATGGACTTTTCGGTGCCATTTCGCTCATTGAGTGCTCTACATCCTTTCTCTTGAAAAACCCTAAGTATATGAGATATCCTGAAATTGCGAGAAAAGCCATATTCAAATAGAAGGTATAGTCAATTTTGAAATGCTCTTTGTCCTGTATTTTAACTTGTGATGTGTCAGGCAACATACCCAACAAATCGAAAGAGTAATGCAGAGCCAAAGCTGTTCCTATTAATGCCGTAAACAGTAAGAATAAAATGAACAGCGACATTTTCCACCCATAATACTTGGCGTTAATACGAAGTACAGGAAAGACTACCAAATCACTAAAAATAAAAGCCATAACCCCTGCAAAACTCACGCCCTTTCCAAAAAGCAATGCCGCCAACGGAATATTACCCATTGAGCCAATAAAAGTCAAAAATGCGGCAATAGGTCCTACAACGATATGTTCCAATATTTCAAGAAAGGTAAAGTCTGTATTGCCCTGACCACTATTGATAAATAGTGTCTGGAAGAAAGAATCGGGAACGAAGGCTGCGACGATACCTGCAATGGTAAAGCCAACAGTAACGTCCTTCCATACCATCTGCCATTCCATCTTATATTTTTTGGCAACCCTTGCCCAACTATCTTCTTTCTTGATTTGTTTTTTCCAATCTTTGGAATCATCCATTGAATCGTCATCTTCGTTCTCTAAATTCTTGCGCGCTTTTTCTATGAGCTTTTTAGGATTGATTATTCGTATCAAAATCCACGAAATAAGAATTAAAAGGATTCCACCTACATATTCGCCGACTACAAACTGCCATCCCAAAAATATGGAAATGATGATTCCAAGCTCAATTACCAGATTGGTCGATGCAAGAAGAAAGGCAATGGAAGACACAAAGCTTGCACCTTTTTTAAAGATAGATTTTGTGCCCGCTAAAGCCGAAAAACTACACGAGCTGCTTATAAAGCCGAAAAACGTGCCTAAGAGTACACTTTTACCTTCACTCTCGTTCATTGTTTTTTGCATCCTTTTTTCAGTCACAAAAATCTGTATCATACTACTGATGATATAGCCCAAAATGAAAGCCCAAAGTGCCATCCAGAAAAATCCAGTGGTCGTATAGGCTGCTTCGCCCCATTGTTTTAAGAATTCGCTCACAGTTTAAATTTTATTTTACATTTCTTGACGAAGAATGTGTTTTAATAATCTTCCATTTACCATCCATCTTTTTTAAGATTGACGTCGCTACTCCTTTTTTCTTTATTGTTCTACTTTCGCCTTTTTCATCTGGATTGAGCACGATAGTGTAGATGTAGGTTTCAGTAGTAAATGCATAAGGCAAATCTACTTCCGCATCAATTTCATAATCTGAAAATTCAAATTTTTTGAAATGCCCCAACTCAGGTCCCAAATGGTGTTCTATATAGTGCGCATACGAGCCTTCTACACCACCAGATTCAAATACTTTTGAATCTTCTGTAAATAATTCAAAAGTACCTTCTGTCGTTAGGTTTTGAAGTGCATCCTTATATGTTTTCATTACTGTAAGCACAGCTTCTTTATCCGTATCTGCATCTTGACTGTACACTTGGCCTGTAGCCATTACAAGCAACATTAAGAGTGTTGTTAATTTTAGTTTTTTCATAATTTTTAGTTTTAAAGGTTATTTATTTACTCGAATTCTATTCACATTTGCAATACCAAAAACGAGTACAAAAAATCTAAGTGCCACCTCAAGTGCCACCAATGTCTTAGCTGTAACCGTTATTGGAACTATATCGCCGTAGCCCACAGATGAGAATGTAATTAGACTAAAATAGGACATATCGAAAAATGCCAACAGCCCATTACTTCCCGAACTATTATTTATCTTAAAATGAGCAGAATCAATAAAATGTAATGCTGTATAATCTATGGCAAATGAAAGTACAATCAGAACAATTAAAAATCCGAATAACACCAAAACGTGGCTCAGCAAATGGCTCTGTCCGATAATTTTCATCAGTTGATTAAAGGATAAGGCTATGATAAATCCTATTTTTATTAGCGTAAGGCTCAAGAGTATAATCACGGCGTAAGAAGCGTTAATATTAGGCAGGACATAAAGCCCAATAGCACTAGCAATAAGTACTACTAATAGTACGTACTTTGAACTATTGAAAAGTTGCCCATAAAAGGCAGCTGTAGTTTCTATGTCTTTTTCTTCGCTCATTCCTCTGAGGGGTTTATAAAAATTTCGTCATAAGTCTTTGTCTCGGTTTCGTTTATTCGTCTAACAATGAACTTTCTATGTATGCCCTTTCTATTTTCAATACCCATTGAACCTAATAATTCTTTAAGGGCTTTCATTGTGTTTTTATGGTAATTCGCCACTTTGGTTTTCTTGTCCTCTACAACGATGGAAGCAACCCGGGAAGGCACCATTGTGGTAATCCCCGTGGGGCAGGTGTCGAGGTTGCATTTTAAGGATTGTACACAGCCCAGGGCAAACATCATTCCTCTTGCACTATAACAGGTATCTGCGCCGAGTGCCAACATTCTATAGATATCAAAAGCCGAAATGATTTTACCAGCTGCCATTACTTTTATCTCATCTCGCAACCCATACTTTTTAAGAATGCCGTTTGCGAAATGGACGGCTTCAATTATTGGCATACCTGCCCAATGTAGGGATTCCATATGGGCAGCACCAGAGCCACCTTCGGCACCGTCAATGGCTATAAAGTCTGGGCAATTTTGGTTTTCGGCGAAGGTTTTAATCATTCTTTCAAACTCATCTTGTTGACCAATGCACAACTTTATTCCCACAGGTTTTCCTTTAGAGAGTTTTCTCAATTTTCTAATGAAGCGTAGCATTTCAACATCATTGTCGAATGCCGAATGAAAGGCTGGGGAATGAATTTCCGTTCCCTGCTCCACATCCCTGAATTTGGCAATTTCCTTTGTGTTCTTCTTTGCCGGCAAAATTGCCCCAAAGCCAGGTTTGGCACCTTGCGATATTTTTATTTCAATCATTTTCACTACATCGTTGGTTGCGATGTCGGCGAATTTTTTAGCGTCAAAATTTCCTTCTGCATCACGACATCCAAAATAGCCTGTTCCAAACTGAAAGATAATATCTGCACCGTATTCTTGATGGTAAGGCGTAAAGCCGCCTTCGCCGGTGTTTTGAGCAAAACCTGCTATTTTAGCACCACCGTTAAAAGCAAGGGTAGCATTTTTGCTTATGGAACCAAAACTCATTCCCGCAAGGTTGAGGATGCTCGCAGAGTAAGGTTTTGAGCAGTGGGAACTTCCTATAAGAACCCTGAAATCGTCATTGGTTTGTTTTGAGGGATAGGTGGAATGGGTAAACCACTCACGACCTACTGTATCATACGGAATTTGTGTTCCAAAAGGCTGACTTTTATTGGCATCTGCCGCACGCTTATAGACGATTTCCTTTTGTATCCAGTTGAAGGGCAAACCTTCAGTGCGGTTGAGCAATAATGTTTCTTGGATAACGTGGCGCTGCTCCTCTAGAAGATTTGTGATTCTACCAAGCAAGGGATAGGTTCGCCTAATATTATTGGATTTTTGAAAATAATCCAAAAGTCCTAAAATTAGAAAAGGAAGTATTACCAAGGCGAGCCACCATGTAATGGGATACAAGACGATTATGGTAACTAATGCAACAACCAAGATGATGCTCGTTATAATAAATCCTTTTCTCATTGCTCTTGTTTATAGTTCTTGTTTAATGTGAATGTTCATCACTTTCTCCGTGACCTTCTTCGCTTTCGGTTCCGATATAATTTCCTTGTGGGCCAACTCCCTCTATATATACCAGCTGCGAACCATAATGTCCTGCTTCGGAAACGGAATAGGCCGAAAAAGCCATTACTACAAAAACTGCTATTTCGAAACCGCGCTTTAGTTTGACCCAAAACAGACTTGCTATTTTCAGAATAGCGGCAAGGGCACTGGACCATAGTGTCCAATTGGCATATTTATCGTGTTGTTCCAGTACGCTTTTTGCCATTTCGGTAAGGCCTTCTGTGTGCGGGTGTACAAATGTTCCAGCAACGTATGCCCCGATAAACCCAGACCCTACCATTAAAAGAATGACCCAATCCATTGTCCGGTTCAAAATAAACAGCTGTATCAACTGCAAGACCACCGCTAACAACAATAAAACTATGGGAAAATGTACGACCATAGGATGCAGGTTGGGAAATGCATCAAAGTCTGCTTTTACAGAATCTGATTGTGCGGGCGATGTTATGCTGACCGATAACTCAGTTTCATCAAGGCTATTTCGTTTTTCATTTAAGGCAAGGGCTTTGGTCAAACTACCTAAGAAGGCAATGACCAAAATGATTGAAAAAAAATGTTTTGTTTTCATCTTTTACGGTTTTTAATTAGTCCCCTATCAGTTGTAGTGCTAAAGCCCAAAAAACTATGAGGGCTATAATAGCATACATTATATAATTGAACCACTTCTTTAGCGGGTTTTTATTTTGCACTTTGCTATTACCTGAATTGCAACATTCTTTCATTGTTATATCTTCCTTTTTTATATGCAAAATCCTTTAAATAATACTTGAAAATGAGAGGCAACCTTTATTAACCAATAAACCAACCAAAATGTTTACCCCTCACAATCAAGTACTCTTCACTAAACTTCTCTTCATCATAAATTTTTAATTGCCTGACCTAGGAAGAGAGATGTTATTATTTTAAGGATTTAATCTCTCTCCCTTGTGCAGGCTGCTATTAACCAAATCAACTTTTCTTTTTCAAAATTCGTTGTGCCTGACTAGGGAAGGAACTAACACTAACCATCAACATTGTTTTCCTTCCCAGGACAGGACTTAAAAACTATTCAGATATCTTTATCATTTTACAACCTTCTGTTAACTAATAAACCAGAACATTGAAAATATTTTTATACAAAAGGCTATCTATTGAATAGTTTTTTGAACTTTTCCGCATTTAAGCATTCTACTGCCGTAATATGGATTTTTCACTTCTTTACTTGTACTCAACCACGCACTACCTTTATCATACATTGGGCAAAATTGCTCGTATAACGTGCTTTTTGTACCCGTAATAGCTACCATATCAGTAATATCCTTACTTAACGTTTTAAAGTGCTCGCGTTGGTGGTCTATGGCACTTTCAGAAATATGTTCTGCGTGCTCGGTAGCATCTTCTATGATATCAGCAAGCTCTTTTTGTTGTTCTTTTGTATAACTACCCATATCAAATGCTTTAAGAGTGGCTACCAATTTTGTTCCTGCTTGTGCTGCCTTTTTTGTATCGTCCGCAACT
Source organism: uncultured Flavobacteriaceae bacterium (assembly GCA_963799365.1). GTDB lineage: Bacteria > Bacteroidota > Bacteroidia > Flavobacteriales > Flavobacteriaceae > Marinirhabdus. Next base: position 4,760 of record CAWCWV010000014.1, on the reverse strand, counting down.
AAAGCATCTTTTAAATTAAAGTAATCACTTAAAATAGCTTCTGCTTTTGCGTCACTATTTTTATTCATCATTTTGCTATGGTCCATTTTCATATCTCCGTGATCGTGGTTCATTTTTTCTTTTTCCTGTGCATTGGTAAAAGAAACTGCTAACAATAGCATTGCTGCAATACTCATTTTTAAATTTTTCATTTTAATTACTTTTAAATTATTATTTATAAACTATCCTTTAATTGTGTGATAAAACTGATTAACTCTTCTGCTTCAGCTTCTGTAAATTTGCATCACTATGTATCAAAGTGTAAGAATCCAAAGGCATTTCGCCATTTTCAATCTGCTTGATAATAGACCTTAACTTACTTGCTTTTCTTCGGCTGGATAATGAATCCCATTCGTTGAAATTAAGTTCAGCTTTTCCTTCTTTAATATGGTCTTCCAAAAACCAAGCAACAGGTTGAATCTTATTATACCAAGGGTATTGAGTATTATTGCTGTGGCAATCATAGCAGGATACCTGTAACTTTTTTTGAATAGTTTCTGGTACATTATTGACCAGCATAAAATCAGTTGACGGTACAGTATCACTTTGATTGCGTGTAGTGGGAATAAATTGAATTCCCACGAACGCTACCAGTAGTATTATTGCTATAATCTTTACAATTTTCATTTAGTTAATTTCACGTTGTACTTTGCCGCATTTTAACATTTGACTACCATAGTATGGATTGCGCACTTCCTCTTTAGTACTTAGCCAAGCTGTACCGCCATCATACATAGGGCAAAACTGCTCGTAAAGCTTCATCTCTGCTCCTGTTATAGCTACCATATCTATTACATCTTTACTTAAAACTTTAAAATGTTCGCGCTGGTGTGCTATATCACTTTCTGAAATGTGTTCTGCGTGTTCAACTGCATCCTCAACAATATCCTTTAATTCCGATTGCTGGGTATCGGTATATTGTGAGGCGTCAAAATTTCCTAAGGATGTTGCGAGGGTTGCCCCAAGTTCTTTGGCTTTGCCATTATCATCTCCCACCAACGCATTCTTTAAGTTGAAATAGTCATTTAATACCGCTTGTGCATTACTATCTCCACTCATTGCCATTTCCTTCTTTTCGCCGTCGTGATGACCATCACTGTTATCGTGGTTCATTTCTGAATGGTCTCCATCCGTGCTATTTTGTTCTTTGCTGTTGTCTTTACAAGACATTACTGTTAAGGTTATGAATGCTATCGCAACTATACCTAATGTTGATTTTAATTTGCTCATTTTGTTTTAATTTAAGTTTGTGTTTATTAATTATTATTACTGATTTTTGATAGGTGTCTTATAATTTTTCAATGACGTTTTCCAACATTGATGTTATTTCACTAGCAACATCATTCAGTTTTTCGTTTTCCACAGCCTGCATTGATGCCATTGGGTTTACGGCCGCAACTTCAATGATACCTGCTTCGATTTCCTGTACTATGACATTGCAGGGCAACATCGTTCCAATTTTATCTTCCGCTTGCAAAGCTTTATGTGCATAGGGCGGATTACAAGCCCCGAGTATCCTATACTTTTTAAAGTCTATATCCAGTTTTTTCTTTAGTGTTTTTGTTACATCAATTTCTGTAAGGATTCCAAAACCTTCTTCCTTTAATCCTTGTGTCACTTTCTCGATGACCTCTTCGAAGGTTCCATTGATTGTTTTATTAAAATAATAGTTCATCTTTTTAATTTTTAGTTGTTTAAAATCTTGCTAATAGTCCACCACCCAATCCATATCGGTTATTGTAGTTAGCTTGGATTGAAAAATTGCGCGAAAGAATGTATGCAACCCCTACCAACCATTGTGTTTCGCTTTCAAATGATTTATTATTCTCTAAATCATTGACCCATCCAAAATCTGCTCTGTATTCGTATTCGCCTTCCAGAAAAATTCTTGGAAAAATCAATAATTCTCTGTCCAAACGTATTCTTGGGCGTAGCTGATGGTCCATACTCACATCTACATTAAATCTATAAGGCGTAAAATACTTTACACCAACCAATCCTACGGTATTAAATGTATCGTAAGAATCTGGTGTTGACGTTTCGGTATTTACTCCTGCATAAACACGTACCCAATCGTTCAGATACCTATTATAACTTATTTCGGCTTCAAGATTTTGGTCGTAATCGAACTCTGCTCTCAAACCAAATTCATTTCGGATATTGCTCGACGTTAAAAAGAGTTCATTAAAATTTGAACCTGCACGAGCCAATCCCCACGAATAATAATGGTCTGTCTCATCGATAAGTTTCTGAACTGGATAATCTTTCATTCTATCATCCCTTGGGGTATCGTAACTAAACACTCTTGCCATACCACCCATCATATGGTACAATACGTGACAATGAAAGAACCAATCGCCATACTCTTCGTTATAAAATTCAATAATAACTTTCTGCATTGGTGGTACGTTCACGGTATGCTTTAATGGGGAACGTTCTCCTTTTTCATTGATGACCCTGAAGTAATGACCGTGCAAGTGCATTGGATGGTGCATCATAGTCAGGTTATTTAATGTAATTCTGGTTACCTCGCCTCCTTTTATATTTATCTTATCGGTTTCTGATAATGGCACCCCATTCATACTCCATACATAGCGATTCATATTACCTGTTAGGTTAAGCAACACTTCATTTACTGGTAAATCTGCCTTAAATTCAGTTTTTTCTTTTGCCTCTAAAAAATCATAGTTGAAGTATGTCTTTCGCTCCTCATAATCAAAAGAAGTAGAATCCTTCTGCATCATTGGCATATTGTGCATATGACCTTCCATTTTATTTGATGCTCCATTATGGCTCATTGACATCGAGTCTTTTTTCATTCCCATTGTATCATCCATCTTCATATCCATTTGGTCATTCATTTTGCCATCTTTCATCGACATCTTATCGTTCCCCATTTTCATCTCGCCGTCCTTCATATTCATCTTCATTCCGTACTTCTGCATTAAAACTTCGGGTGTATTCTTCTTCTTGTTTCCAACCATTGCAGGTGCTCCCATTTTCATATCCATTTTAGCCATTTGCTTCATCATCGCTACCTTATCAGGTCTATCAATTCTTTTGGCTGGGTAAAGAGTGCCATTACCTAACTGTATAGAGGTATGACCTGAACCATCTTGAGCGGTTGCGGTAATTTCAATAGTTCCTTCTGGAATAGTTACAATTACATCATACGTTTCGGCTATGCCAAAGAGAAATCTGCTTTTGGAAACGGGTTGCACGTCAACACCATCACTGGAAACCAACATTGGGTTACCTCCGCCAAAGTCCATCCAATAATAGGTAGAAGCCGATGCGTTAATAAAGCGAAGCCTTACTTTTTCGCCAGCCGTAAATTCTGGATACTCTGCCAGTTTTTTACCGTTGGACAAAAATGCGGGATAATAAATGTCTGCAATATCAGCTCCTTCCATACGGTCTCTCCAAAATTTAAGTTGAGCACCAAAGGCACCTTCTGAAATGACTCTACTTAATGGCACTGCTGTGCCTTTTTTAACTTGATACCACTCGTTACCTCTTTTAAGGTTTCGTAATACATTCATTGGTTTTTCATTGGTCCAATCTGATAATACCACGACTAAATCTTTATCATATTCCAAGGTTTTCTCTTTTGGATGAATGATAATAGACCCATAAACACCTTTTTGTTCTTGTAGCATTGTGTGGGAATGGTACCAATATGTTCCCGATTGGTTGATTGGAATCCTGTATTGGAAGGTTGTTCCTGGCTCAATCGGTGGGGTAGTTAAATATGGAACCCCGTCGTAAAAATTGGGAAGTATCAATCCGTGCCAATGCACTGAAGTTTCTTCATCCATTTTATTGGTTACGTTGATTATAGCAAGGTCTCCTTCATTAAATTCCAAAACAGGCCCAGGGATACCTCCATTGATGGTCATTGCATTGGCAGTAACACCTCCAAGTGTCATTTCGTTTTCTTCAATGGTAAGGTTATACTCCTTAACAGGTCGCCCATCTTCCTTTCTATCATTTCCGTTTGTGCCTACTTGGGCAAAAATTGAAGTTGTGAAAAGTAATAGCGTAATAATTTTTATTGTTTTCATTTTGTCAAATAATTTATGATGGCATATTCTGTATAATACCCTCTATTAGATTCGATTAAATTGATTTGAAACCTTAACTGCAATTCTTGTACATCGAGCACATCGTTAAAATCTATAGTTCCGGTTTCGTAATTCTTAATGAGAATTTCTTCGGCGTCATTCGCCTGCTTTAAATTGTCTGTTTGTACATTAAACTTAATTCTCATTGTATTTCTATTATAAATAGCTTGTGCAAGACGTGTTTCAAGGTTATTGAGCCTCTCTTCTTTCTGTGATTTTATTTCCAATTGTTTCAATTCATTTTGCTTTGTCACTGACTTATATTTATTATTGAAAATGGGAATTGAAATAGAAACCATAGGCATCACAATGTCTTTACCATTATCGGAAAAATTCATATCTGGACGTTCTGATACAGGCACATAGTCCAAACCAAAACCGATATTGGGCGCACTCTCTTTTTGGTTTAATAATTCGGCTTCTTCGATAGATTCATATAATTTATCGTATTTAATAAGTTCTGGGTTAAGCTGTAGATTGTCAGTCAAAATAAACACATCTTCTTCGGGAATTATCATCTGCTTTACGACCTCTACGGCAATATTTTCATCACGATTCAAAAGATTATTAAAGAGCGCTTGCTCCGCCAAATAATCT
>CAWCWV010000013.1:0-140580 GCA_963799365.1 uncultured Flavobacteriaceae bacterium | reverse complement strand
TGGCAATGCGTTAGCGATGGTTTTAAATGTATTGCCACTTACCAAAATACCTGCAGGTTTTTCAATAACGGCGAGATGGTCATCTTCAAACAAAATTTGTAATGGGAATATAAGTTTTCTACTGGTAGTGCTTTTTTCTGAAATAGTAAGTTCAATAATAGCTCCACTCTTTATGTAGGTTGCCGTGGTTGCCAGCATACCGTTAACGGTAATAAGCTCTTTTTTGAGAGCTTTCTTTAGGGCAGACTTGGTGGAGCAAAACTCAAAAATACCCACACCATATTCTTGTAACCTAATGGGTTTAAGTAGAAGTGGGACGGTATGCGTTTGGGTTTTGATTTGGTTGGTTTTTGAAGGTGTTTGTGAAGAAGTTTTGAGCTTATGTATTTCTTAAGCCTGCTTTATTAATATAGTTGAAGATAACTTATCATGCATTCCAACTTCTGTTCCAAATAAATATGAAATTGTATCTAATGGAATTAACCTCCAAAAACTTCTCATTAGTATTTTAAACATACTAGCCTTGCCGCCATTTTTGTGAACAACTTTTGTTTTAGTTATCATTTTACCTAAGGTCTGGTTAATAGTCAGTTCCATGATAAAATAGTAGAAAAACATGACTACATAAAAGAGAATAAAAAAATCAAAATAAGAACTTTCAATTAGTAATATAATGAACAAAATAAAATATATCGCAAACAAGTCGATTAAGTAATTTGTAGCCCTAACTCCTTTGTCGATTTTATCCATACTGATAATAATACATAACTCTTTACATAATAAACTTTGTCCTCATTATTCCGTAAACAAGTCCAGGGATCTCCCAATTTTTTAGCATCGAGATTTCGTAAATATAAATTAATTCAAAAGATAAAGCAACCAGAATTCTACAAGTAAATTAAGAAGCAAAGATTCTGAAACAGAAATTTTTAATGAGGTGGTGATTCTCTAATATAATTGAGCAATGTTCATTTTTTGGTAAATGGTATATGAGTTTTTGCAAACTCAAGTGGGGCCATTAAAAAAAAAGAATCGTCATAATTAAATTCAAATCTATAGGTTTCCATATTAATAATACCACTGGACCAGGTGGCGTCACAAACATACCAATTGCCATCTAATTTTATGGCATTCCAGGAATGGTTTGGAATAGCCGTGGTTTCAAATTTTAAGGGGTTCATGTTACCAAAGCCGTGAATAATCTCACATTCCAGTCCTGCTAAATTAGCCAATTCCTTAATTAAATAGGCATACCCAGTGCAAAGGGTCTTTTTTTCTTTACGTAAAATAGTAAATATTTCTTTTCGATATTGGGTACTCCATTGATGTAAAGCTGATGGGTTGTTGTGTAGTTTTTTATGGGTTTGCTCATTGGTTGTCATTAAATTATAATCGCCGCTTATGTTATGGGTAACCCAATAATAAATAGCTCTAAAGCGTTCTACGTCGGTGTCTAACTGCGCAGTTAAACGTAGGACAAGTATTGGTAAATTAAACAATTCTTCACCCTTATGTCGCTTGGCAATTTTATCTGCTTTCTGAAAGTCGATATCTTTAAAATCGCTTCGTTGCGCATGAAGCAAAAGACTAAAGGTGAAGAACAGTAAAAGAAATATTTTTTTCATTTGGAAAACTAGTTATTTCTTTTGGGTACCTGCCGCATCATTTGTCCGTAGGGACCCATAAAGTAGTACAGGGTTATCCTCTAAAAAGGGTTCTATGAACGATGTAACTCGGTTTATGGTAATCTCCCTGTTTTTGTAGCCTAGGTAGCTAATGATCAAGATATCGTTTTCCTGTAATTTCTTCGGAAATGTAAAAGCTCCAGCTTCATTAGAGGTGACGCCAATGGTGGTCCCTTTTAGAACAATAGTTGCGCCCAGTAAAGGCCCGTCCAGACTGCTTACTACTCCTGTGACGGTTCGTTCTGTGTTTTGGGCTTTCACGGGATTGGAAAAAAGGCAAACCGCCAAGATAAAGGCGAATGCCCATACATTTTTCAACATGTTTTGTTGCATTGAAATTGTTTGTGTTTTCATAATAGTATTGTTTTTGTTTACCCAAACGTAGGAATACCCAGACTTTTTAAAAAGCCATAGTGAGGTAACAAAACAGATGAATGAGGGAAATAGTTTTTTTAAGGAGGGATGCGATTTTGTAGACTTCTCTTTTGAAAAAATGTTACTTTCGGTACTATAAATTTTTCAATTAAACGAATTCCCCAAATAATACTAACTTTAACCTATGAATTCGTCCCATCTATTAAAAGTCGCCCTAGCGCAAATTTCTCCCGTATGGCTTAACAAACAAGCCACACTTCAAAAAATAGAAACCCAAATAAAAGAGGCTGCTCAAAACAAAGCAGAACTTATTGTTTTTGGCGAAGGGCTGCTGCCTGGGTATCCATTTTGGTTGGCCTTAACAGGTGGTGCCAAGTGGGATACTGCTGTAAACAAAGAATTACATGCGCATTATGTACGCAATGCTGTTACCATTGAAAATGGAGATTTAGATAGCATTTGTAATTTGGCGAAAGAAAGTGGGTTGGCAGTGTATTTGGGTGTTATAGAACGCCCTTTAGATAGAGGTGGACATAGTGTGTATGCGTCTTTGGTTTATATCAATGAAAAAGGCGAAATACAAAGCGTACACCGTAAGTTACAACCCACTTATGACGAACGTTTAACTTGGGCACCCGGCGATGGCAACGGATTACGAGTACATTCATTAAAAGATTTTACACTGGGCGGACTTAATTGCTGGGAAAACTGGATGCCATTGCCAAGGGCTGCACTTTATGGACAAGGTGAAAATGTGCATATAGCTGTGTGGCCAGGGAGTTTGCATAACACCAAGGACATCACCCGTTTTATTGCGAGGGAAAGTAGGAGCTATGTGCTTTCGGTCTCTGCATTGATGACGGTTGAAGATTTTCCAGAAGGTACTCCGCACTTAGATAAGATTTTAGAAAATGCGCCAAGTATTTTAGCCAATGGTGGTAGTTGTATCGCAGGTCCTAATGGTGAGTGGTTGGTGGAGCCTGTGGTAAGTAAAGTAGGAAATATATACCATACCTTAGATTTCAATAATATTTACGAAGAACGACAAAACTTCGATCCCGCAGGACATTATTCAAGACCAGATGTGACACAGTTAACTGTGAATCGAGAACGGCAATCTACGATAAAACTCGAAGACTAAAATTTAAGAGAACCTTCATATTTCGTAACTCGTAACTCGTATTTTATACCGTATATTTGCAAAAAAATAACAACACACTAATTTTTAGTGTATTAAAAAAATATAATCCGTAGGATATTGAGCGGAGTCGAAATATGAGCAGACAAGATAACAGCAGAAAAGGAAAGACTTCAGGACGAGGAAATACTAGCAGCAAAGGAAAAAGCAGCGCGCGTGGTAATGCGCCTTTGAAAGGGGAAGACCGCAATAAACCATCTGGTAGAGGAACTGCTTCTGTGCGTCCTACTTCAGCAAAGAAAAATGTTGCACCCAAGAAAAAAGGAGATGCTCCCGTAAAACAGTCTTCAGAAAAAGGAAATATCACACCCAAGAAGAAAGGAGATGTTCGTGAGGGCATTCGTTTAAATAAATATATATCTAATAGTGGTGTGTGTTCCCGTCGTGAGGCAGATACCTATATTGCAACTGGCTTGGTTACAGTAAATGGTACCGTAATAAATGAAATGGGTTATAAAGTGAAGTATGAAGACGATGTGCGTTTTGACGGGCGTCGCATTAAACCTGAACTAGATACCTATATTCTTTTAAATAAACCAAAATCTGTAGCCTCAACAACCAGTGATAGCAAGGGATTAACGGTAATGGACTTAGTAAGTAATGCCACTACAGCAAATATAAAGCCGGTTGGCAGATTGGGGAGAAACGCCACAGGATTAATTTTGTTTACCAATGACGATATGCTGGTGAAGAAACTTCATAGCAAAGGTATGGAGCGCTTATTTCATATAGAGTTGGACAAGAATTTAAAAGCTGCGGATATGGATAAAATTAAAGAAGGTATCCTAATCGATGGCGAAAAAGTATTTGTAGAGGAAATAAGTTACGTAACAAACGCTCCCAAAAAAGAGATCGGTCTTAAGATTAAAAATATGGGGAATAGTGTAATTCGTACTATTTTTGACCACCTTAATTATAATGTGTTAAAAGTAGATTGCGTGACTATCGCGCACTTAACCAAAAAGGACTTGCCAAGAGGTCGTTGGAAGGTATTAACCAAGCGCGAAGTAGAATTGTTTTCAATGCTTTAATTTTTTTACAAGAGACAAGACAATCTCTGCTTTCAGTTAACATTTTAATTAAGTATTCGTTTTTTAAAATAGTAATTAATTTTTAGTCCTGTTTCTTGCAGCGAAGCGGGTCTTGTCTCTTGTTTCGTTCTACCATAAAATTTATTCAAAAAGAATTCCGCAAGTCAAAAAATAAATTAAATTTGCTTCGTTTTTAGCTGAACAATTTGAACCCAGTTTATATATTCGGGCTTTTGGGGACCAGGAAGTCATATTCAAAAGCATTCCGCCAGGCGGAACACCGAAATTTAAAGCTAGCTTCCGTTACTCCCAAAATAGAAGGCCCGGTTATTAAGACCAAAGGCATCGCTTCTCGTTTGGCCTATTGGCTCAATCCCATTCTTATATAGGTTTTTTGCGTTAAATTAATGTTATTCTGCATCTTTGCTGTGGAAACGCTAGCACGAAACCTTATTTTTATACATCCAAAAAAGATAAAATGAACACTAAATATTTTGATCTTATAGATCAAACCTACCATTTCCCTCAACAAGAATTTAATTTGAAAGAGGACACCCTTACTTTTCATGACATCGATTTAATGTCTTTAGTTGAAGAATACGGTGCCCCGCTTAAATTTACGTATTTGCCAAAAATTTCAGATAACATCCAGCGCGCCAAGAAGTGGTTTGCCGATGCTATTGAAAAAAACAACTATAAAGGGACCTACAATTATTGTTATTGCACTAAAAGTTCGCACTTTAAACACGTTTTGAACGAAGCCTTAAAGAATAATATTCATATTGAAACTTCTTCAGCTTTCGACATTAATATTGTTGAAAAGCTTAAAGCTGAAGGGAAAATTACCAATCAGACCTACGTGGTGTGTAATGGTTTTAAACGCGATCAATATATTCTGAATATAGCACGGCTTATCAATAATGGTCAGGAAAACTGTATTCCAATAATCGACAATTATGAAGAAATATCATTGCTTTCAGAAGAAATTGAAGGCGACTTTAAGGTAGGAATTCGTATCGCTAGTGAAGAAGAGCCAAAATTTGAGTTCTATACCTCAAGATTAGGGATTGGATACAAAAACATTATTCCGTTTTATGAAGAACAAATTAAAAATAACGATAAGGTAGAGCTTAAAATGCTTCACTTTTTTATCAATACTGGTATTCGCGACAATGCATATTACTGGAATGAATTGGTAAAATGTTTAAAAGTTTATACAAGACTGAAAAAGATTTGTCCTAGCCTGGATAGTTTAAATATTGGTGGCGGTTTCCCCATTAAGAACTCTATGGCGTTTGAGTATGATTATGAATATATGGTTAATGAGATCATCAACCAAATAAATATTACCTGTGCCGAAGCCGATGTACCCGTACCCAATATTTTCACCGAATTTGGAAGTTTTACCGTTGGTGAAAGTGGCGGAGCGATTTATGAAATTCTATATCAGAAACAACAAAACGATCGTGAGAAATGGAACATGATTAATTCCTCTTTTATCACAACACTTCCAGATACTTGGGCAATAAGCAAACGTTTTATTATGATGGCCATTAATCGTTGGAATGATGAGTACGAACGCGTATTACTAGGTGGGCTCACTTGCGATAGCGACGATTATTACAACAGTGAGCAGCATACTAATGCTATTTATCTTCCTAAATATAAAAAAGAGAAACCTTTGTATATAGGGTTTTTCAACACAGGAGCATATCAAGAATCTATTGGTGGCTTTGGCGGCTTGCAACACTGCCTAATCCCAAGTCCGAAACATATACTAATAGATAAAGATGAAAACGGTAACATTACACATAAACTGTTTTCAGCACAACAAACAAGTGAGCAACTTTTAGGTATTTTAGGCTATGAAAATGCTCCTGTTGAAGAAAATACAAAAACACAGCAACCAGAATTATCAAACAAATAAGTATTAAAATGGATTCAAAAACGTACGCAGGCATTCCTCATGAATATGCCGCCTTGGAAACTTCAAAAATAGTTTTAATTCCTGTGCCTTATGATGGTACAAGTACATTCCAAAAAGGAGCAGATAAAGGGCCAGCCGCTTTTTTACATGCTTCAGAAAATATGGAACTTTACGATATTGAAACACAAACCGAAGTGTATAAACAGGGGATTCACTTAACTGAACCTATTACTGAAAACAGTTCACCAGAGGCGGTAGTAGCCGAGGTGCACCAAAAGACAAAAGAATTAATTCTTCGTAATAAATTTGTAACCGTTTTTGGAGGAGAGCATAGTATTTCTATTGGGACCATTCGTGCTTTTAATGAATGTTTTGATGACCTTACGGTCTTGCATATAGATGCCCATGCCGATTTGCGAAAGGAATATGAAGGCTCCAAATGCAACCACGCCTGTGCGGTCTATGAAGCGAGCCAGACCACCAACTTAATTCAGGTAGGAATTCGCAGTATGGATGTGGCTGAAACAACAGTATTAGATGAAGAAAAGACCTGGTTTGCACACGATATGGCAAATGATGAGTACTGGATGGACAATGTAATTGATGCTTTGGGAGAGAATGTATTCATTACGTTCGATCTAGATGCACTAGATCCTTCCATTATGCCCTCCACGGGAACTCCGGAACCAGGCGGTTTGTTCTGGTACGAAACATTGGATTTCTTAAAACAAGTATTTGAAGCAAAAAATGTAGTTGGGTTTGATATTGTAGAATTAATGCCAAGAGCAGAAGATAAATCTTCAGATTTTTTAGCAGCTAAATTGTATTATAAAATGCTAACCTACAAATTTGCTGGCCAGGATACTGAAGTTGAATTTGAAAGCAATTTCAAAGAGAAGGAGAATACCATCACAAAATTTAAAGACATCAATAATGACAAATAAAGGAGCGATTACCGAATTCATTGAAAAATACTACTTACATTTTAACGCAGCTGCTTTGGTGGATGCTGCAAAAGGATATGAAGACCAATTAAATAGTGGTGCCAAAATGTTAGTTTCCTTGGCTGGAGCAATGAGTACCGCAGAGTTGGGAAAGATTTTTGCTGAAATGATTCGACAGGATAAAGTACATATCATTTCCTGCACGGGTGCAAATCTGGAAGAGGATATCATGAATCTGGTAGCACACAGCCATTACAAACGTGTGCCTAATTATCGTGATTTAACAGCACAAGATGAGTGGGATTTACTGGAAAAAGGCTTAAACCGTGTGACCGATACCTGTATTCCTGAAGAAGAAGCTTTCCGAAGAATACAGAAACACATCGTAAAAATATGGATGGATGCTGAAGCGAAAGGCGAGCGTTATTTACCGCATGAATATATGTATAAATTATTATTGAGCGGAGTCTTAGAAGAACATTACGAGATAGATTTAAAAGATTCTTGGATGTATGCGGCAGCCGAAAAAAATCTGCCAATTGTTTGCCCAGGATGGGAAGACAGTACCATGGGTAACATTTTCGCTAGCTATGTTTTAAAGGGGGAATTAAAAGCCACCACCATGAAGAGCGGAATAGAATATATGACGTTCCTTGCAGATTGGTATACCGACAATTCAAAAAAAGGAATTGGTTTCTTCCAGATAGGAGGAGGAATCGCAGGAGATTTCCCAATATGCGTCGTGCCTATGCTATACCAAGATATGGAGCGCACAGACACACCGTTTTGGAGTTATTTTTGCCAGATTAGCGATTCAACCACAAGTTATGGAAGTTATTCTGGTGCTGTGCCAAACGAAAAAATTACCTGGGGTAAATTAGATATTGACACACCAAAATTTATTATAGAAAGTGATGCAACAATTGTAGCACCCTTAATTTTTGCCTATTTGCTAGGCATGTAACAAAATAAAATGGATCTATCCAAAATTGAAAATATTGAACTGAAATTTTTGACGCTCGAAGATTACGATGCGTTGAAACAAGCAACCATACAAGCGTATGGTGGATTGCCAAACTCGTATTGGAAATTGGACGAGATAGGTCGATTAATTTCAATTTTTCCTGAGGGACAGGTCGTAATTAAAGTGGACGGTGAAATAGCTGGTTGTGCTTTGTCTATAGTTGTTGATTTTGATAAAATCGAGAATCAGCATACGTATGATGATATTACCAGCGATCCAACCTTCAAAATTCATGATTTTGAAGGTGATGTTTTGTATGGGATTGATGTTTTTATAAAACCAACTTTTAGAGGACTTCGGTTAGGTCGTCGTTTGTACGATTACCGAAAAGAGCTTTGTGAAAACTTAAATCTGAAGAGCATTGTTTTTGGCGGAAGAATGCCCAATTATCATTTGCATTCAGAAAAATTTTCGCCCAAGCAGTATATTGAAAAGGTAAAACGTAAAGAAATTGAAGACCCTGTTTTGAATTTTCAGATTTCAAACGATTTTCATCCAGTACGCGTATTAAAAGGGTATCTGGAAGGTGATAAAGCTTCAGGCGAATTTGCTGTGTTAATGGAGTGGGATAATATTTATTACACCAAGCCTAAAAAAAAGCCAAGCACCATAAAAAGCGTGGTTCGTTTGGGTTTAATTCAGTGGCAAATGAGACCCTATGCCTCATTAGATGAATTGATGCATCAAGTAGAATATTTTGTAAATAGTGTTGCAGGATATCGCAGTGATTTTGCAGTGTTTCCAGAATTTTTCAACGCACCATTAATGGCTAAGTATAATGATTTGGGCGAATCGGATGCTATACGAGAGCTGGCAAAATACACCAAAGAAATTGTAGAAAAACTGTCCGAACTTTCTATCACGTATAATATAAATATCATCTCTGGAAGTATGCCCGAAATTGTACGTAATAAACTGTACAATGTAGGATATCTATGCAGAAGAGATGGAAGTATAGAACGCTACGAAAAAATTCATGTAACACCAGACGAGGCAAAAGTCTGGGGAATGCAAAACGGGAACAAACTACAAACCTTTGAAACCGATAGTGGTAAAATAGGAATCTTAATCTGTTACGATAGCGAATTTCCAGAATTGTCACGTCTATTAGCAGACGAAGGAATGGACATACTATTTGTTCCATTCTTAACAGATACACAAAATGGGTATTCCCGAGTGCGTTTATGTGCCCAAGCCAGAGCAATCGAAAACGAATGCTATGTGGCAATATCGGGCAGCGTGGGAAATTTACCAAATGTGCATAATATGGATATTCAATATGCACAATCTGCTGTATTTACCCCTTGTGATTTCTCATTTCCAAGTAATGGAATTAAAGCTGAAGCTACCCCAAATACCGAAATGATATTGGTAGCCGATGTAGATATAGATTTATTGCGAGAGCTCCACTCTTTTGGAGCCGTTAGAAACCTGAAAGATCGCCGAAAAGATTTCTATAGGCTAGAACGTATAAAAAAGTAAGAAATTCAATTATTATTTAAACTGAAAGTTTCCTTAATTGGGAAGCTTACCCCATATGTATAAAGTAAAATCGCGACAAATTGCACAATATCTGAATATCCGTGAGATAAAAAAAAATCTTACATTCAGCTTACTTTTTAGTGATAGTGATGAGCTTTTTTATAAAGTAAGCGAAACCAAATACATCTATATATTTCAGTTTGGTATTATAAGTTATTTCAATCTTTCTGAAGAGAATATCAAGAATGTTGAAAAACAATTAAGTTCCGCCGGAAAAGGAATTGTGAGCGATCATTTAATTGAAACCATAGATGTTTCAGTACAGGAAAATACATTAAAAGTTTTGTTTAACAGTGTTACAATTCCCAGGATTGACGAAGAAATGATACGTTTAATAATGTTGCATACCTCACAATCTGTTGCATTAGATAGATATTCTGAAATCACCGAACGTTTATTGGAAGAAGCTACCAAACATACCGATTCTTTAGAGAAAAATGGGAGATTGCGCATTTCCAGTTTAAAGCTGAAAAAATTTATTGGCCGGACCCTAAACATTAAAAATAGAATTTCAGAAAACCTGTATATTTTCGATTCCCCAGAAGTGGTTTGGGAAGATGAACAGTTGGAAAAACTGGATAACGACTTAAAAAAGACCTTCGATCTTAAAAATAGGTATCGAAATATTCAGGATAGAATTGCCATTATCAAAGAAAACCTAGAACTCTTTAAAGATATTTGGAACCATAAAGAAAGTAGCACGCTGGAATGGGTTATTATAATATTAATTGTGATTGAGGTTATAGACTTGTTTATAATGAAGGTGTTTTAATTTTCAACAACCCTAAAATTACCTTTTGGTTTCCCACTTTGCGATACAATCTCTGTAATGGCAAATGCTATAACGACAATGTATTCTACAGCAACCAACCACAAATTCTCCTTAAAGCCATCGGCTCCGTATGCCGAATAGCTCAACATCACCACGGCACTCCACACAATAGGAAATTTATACTTTGTAAAAAGTGAAAGCACCAAAGGCGTTGCTATATACCAGGGATGAACTGTAGTTGATAGTAAAAAATATGCCGAAACACCCAGAAGCATCCCTGTAATCAATTGGTGTGTGGTTCTATTCTTTCTGAAAAAAGTTAGCGCCAATAAAGTTATAATAATAACAATTGGCAAAACCTTTCCAACAATACCAATTAGATTCCATCCCACAGTTTGAAAACCAATCCAGCGAATGATATAATAGACGCTGGCATTAAACTCAAAATTTTGAAACCAAAGGCCAATCGTAGCGGAGAAATTAGAAATAAATTCCGAAGACAAAAATGGTGTGAATGTAAGTAATGCGGTTCCTAAAACTAACAGGTAAAAACCTGAAACTCTTAAAATATTCTTCCAGATCCAGAATGCTCGGCTTGTGGGCTGTGCGGAGTCGAAGCCAAGAAACAAAGGCAACAGCAACAGCGGTAACAACTTTACAGAAACCGAAACTCCCAGCAACACTGCTGCCCAAAACCATTTACCTTGATGGAGCAAATACAGCGACCAGACTACAAAAAAGAGCATGACCCCCTCAAAGTGTAGATTTCCAGTGAGTTCAATAAGTATAAATGGATTGAGGAAATACCAAAATATATTTCTTGTAGAAAGGTCTAATCGTGCCAATAATTTTTTTCCGAAATAGAGGATGCCAATGTCAGCCAAAATAATAAGCACTCTTAGTATGATAGCAGAACCTAAAATACTTTTTCCTGCAAACAAGGCTGCAATTGCAAAAAACAACTGATTTACCGGCGGATAATTGCTATAATGACTTGCATTTAATTCGCCCATTCCTGTCAATAATTCGGAGTTTTGTGCGATTGAACTTAACGATGTTAGGCTGAGCGCAATCGAAGCCCCATTGTCTAACTGTTCTGGTGTGAACAAATATGGATTCACTCCCTGAACGAGCAACCGCCCATCCCATAAAAAGCGATAAAAATCCTGCGACAAATTAGGAATGGCAGGTAAGAAAAGAAGTCTAAAACCAACGCCAATCCCGGCCAAAATCCAAAAATTAAATTTGGTGTGTTCAATAATACGCCAGGCACAAAAAAACAAACCAGCATAGAGTAGGAGTAGTTTTAGAAATTCACTTCGATCGAGCTCGTAGGCGAAAAGTAAATACAACATTATACTACCAATTACTGGAAACAGGAAATTATTGTATTGCTTTAATGCTTTCAACACATAATGGACTTTTAATAGTAATCTCGAATTATTTTAGTTTAGTAAATATCGTGGTAGGACTCTACAGTGCTAGCCTGCCAAGGCACAACAGGCAGGCTCGACCGGAAGTGGTATTTAGTTAAAGCTTCGTCATATAATATTTTTCGGTTCGAAATTCGATATTTAGAAAGTTCAACAATCTAAAATCGTCAATCGTAAATCAAAAATCATTCAGTCCATTCCGCAATAAACAGATTAGTATCTCTCCCGCCACCATTATTTCGATTGGAGGAAAATGCTAGATATTTTCCACTGTTTGAAAATACGGGGAAGGCATCAAATGTTTTACCATGGGTTATGCGTTCTAGATTTTTACCGTCTAGGTCAATCAAATACAGGTTAAATGGGAATCCGCGTTCAGCTTCAAAGTTACTACTGAAGAGAATTTTTTTCCCATCGGGTGTAAAAAACGGACTCCAATTTGCATTTCCAAGATTTGTTAATTGTTTCATATTTCCACCGTCTGCATCACAAATAAACAGTTCCATCTCGGTAGGTTGTACGAGGCCTTGGGCAAGTAAGTCTTTGTATTCTTTTATTTCGGCAGGCGTTTTTGGGCGTGAAGCTCTAAAGATAAGTTTTGTTCCGTCTGGTGAAAAGAAAGCACCGCCATCATATCCTAATTCATTAGTGATTTGTTTTACATCACTTCCATCTAGGTTCATGGTGTACAATTCCAAATCGCCACTTCGCATTGAAGTAAAAACTATTTTATCACCTTTTGGAGAAACGGTAGCTTCGGCATCATAGCCAGGTTCTTTGGTAAGTTGGTCTGTTATGTTTCCATTTAAGTCGGAGACAAATATGTCGAAGCTATCATACACTGGCCAAACGTAATTTCCATTCTTTCTAAGCGGAACTTCAGGACATTGTTCATCTACTAAGTGTGTGGAACCGTATACAAAATGTTTGTTATCTGGCAGGAAATAAGCGCAGGTAGTTCGTCCTTTCCCAGTAGAAATCATTGGAGGAACTTTATAACCTTTAAACGTTTCAGAAGCATGCATCAAAAACATTTGATCACACTCTACGCGCCAATTTTTATAATTGGATTGAAATACCAGTTTACTATCATCAAAACTCCAGTAGGCTTCAGCATTATCCCCACCAAAAGTTACTTGTCTAATATTTTTAAAGTGTTTTTCGTCAGGATAGATAAGGCTATCATTGCCCCATTCCATGATAATATCTTCTGAAGCGACTTCGGTTGTTTCAGTTTCAGTAAGTTTTTTTTCAGTTTCTTTTTTCTCGCCACAAGAAATGATTACTAACAATAATGCTATAATAAATACTATATTTTTCATTTATATTTTTAATTATACTCCCTTAGAATTTGGAAATTGTTTTTTTGGGATTTCAATTGGTTGTATTTTTGTGCAAAAATAAGGATATGCGTTTAATATGTTTACTATGTGTCGCTTTAAGTGTGATTTCTTGTCAAAAAGAAGTTAAAAAAAAGGTAACGATGAAAGATGATGTGTTTGCTTTGGCAGACGATACCTTTAATGGCAGGCAAACTGGAACCGAAGGTGAGCTACAAGCAGCCGAATATATTGAAAATAGATTTAAAGAGATTGGTCTTAAGCCCAAGGGATATAAAAATAATTATACCCAAACCTTTACGTTCCGCCCCAGTAAAAACCCACACGAACAGGCTGAATATACCGGCTTAAAGAGTGACAGTACTTTAACTGGAACCAATGTAGTTGCCTTTTTGGATCATGGAGCAGAGACAACCGTTGTGATTGGAGCACACTACGACCACTTAGGAATGGGTGGCGAAGGCTCTCTATATCGTGAAGAACAACCTGCAATACATAACGGAGCAGATGATAATGCCAGTGGTGTAGCAGTAATGTTACATCTTGCTGAAAGATTAACTAATTCCAAAAAAGATGAGTTGAAGGGGAATAATTATCTGTTTATCGCATTTTCCGGAGAAGAAATGGGCTTACTTGGAAGTAATTATTTTGTAAAAAATAGTACAGTACCAATTGAATCCATCAGCTACATGGTTAATATGGATATGGTGGGGCGTTTAAATGCAGAAAATACGATTGCAGTTCACGGTGTTGGCACTTCTCCAATTTTTAAACAAACACTTTTTGCAAACAATGATGCCAACTTTAATATTGCTGAGCATAATAGTGGGATTGGTCCAAGCGATCATACTAGTTTTTACCTGGCGGATATTCCTGTACTTCATTTTTTTACAGGACAACACGAAGACTATCATAAACCAGGTGACGATGCCGAAAAATTAAATTATGAGGGAATGGAGAAAATTTCAACCTATATTTTTTCTATTATTACAGACCTTAATGATTCCAGTAAGTTAACATTTAGAAAAACAAAGAATGAAAGTGAAGAGGTGCCGCGCTTTAAAGTAGGGTTAGGTGTGGTTCCAGATTATTTGTTTACAGGCGAAGGAATGCGCATTGACGGTATTAGCGAAGACAAACCGGCGCAAAAGGCAGGTTTGCAAAAAGGTGATGTGGTGGTAAAATTGGGCGAATTTGATGTGACAGATATGATGAGTTATATGAAAGCGCTAGCCACTTTTGAGGAAGGACAAAGTACAGAAGTTGTCGTTAAACGTAATGACACCGAACAAAAAGTAGTTGTGAAATTTTAAAAATTACGGGCGATAGATAGGGTTGTGAAACCATGTGTTCCAGTGCTTTCAGTGCGATTGGTTGAAAACATATACGCAATTTTAATATCAAGTAGTTGATTCCTCCAATACGTTTCAGCTCCATAAAAGAATAAAGAATCTACTGGTTCTAAAGTGAATTCACTATTGTCTACAATTATAGAACCTTGCAACATGGCGTCATGAATTACAAGCCTATAGGCTCCCCTCACTGCAAAAAACAATTCGTTTTTTATAGCGCCAAGTTGATTGTTTGCTGCTGTATTTAAAAGCTCATTTCTTTTACCAATGTATAGTTTAGCATCATTTTCCAAGTAATAATCTTTGGTGCCGAGTGCTATTTTAGGTTTTGTAGCCAAAAAAATATTGAAACTAGAATTCCATAACAACCATTCTTTCAAATAACTTCCGTAAAGATTAGCGTGTGTACTATTGTCTATTTGCCCAGTCCAAGTAGCTGTTTGTGACTCGTTGGTACTGTGAAACCAACTCTGTAACCCTTCTGAACCTGAAATTTCGCCAGTAACTCCAATAGTAAAAATAAAATCCAGAATCCTATTTTCATTAATTAAACTAATCCCTGAGTTGATGCCTAGGAACCCGGCATAGGGTCTGTCGAAATCTTCAATATTAGAAGAAATAATGTTGGAGGGTGTGTAAAAAGACTGTTCCAATTGGAGGGTAAACTGCCGTTTGTTGTCGTGTTCTTTGTCTAGCTCATTCAACAGTTTGCGATAGGCTATAAAACTTCCTGTAGTGTACCAACGATCTGTAAAATGTAAAAAATCGTTGTCGTGCATGAGCTCCACTTGCTCATTTTCATACCGACTTCCACCTCTATTCTGGGCAGAAATAGGTACCGAAAACAAAATGAGCAAAACATATATAAAATGTCTTACAGAAATTAGAATGCGCATGAGGTTAGTTAGCTGAATGCAATTAGGCTTCTAAAGTAAAAGAAATTTTTATTTATGCCTTGCTTAACAGGCTTTTAAAAAATACAAATCCAAAACCAATAAAAAGCATAAGATGAAACGGAAAGAGTCCAAAGTCTCCGCCCTGGTCTCCCACAATAAACGCAGAGTACATCCCAAAACCGAAATACAACATTAATACACCTTCAATTAAAACATAGGGTGAAATCTTAGAATTGATGTATTTATTGCCTTTCCAACTATCTTTTAGGTTGTTAATATTAAACTTAGGTGTACGGATAAAGTCACTTTTCTTTCCCAAATGTCCTTCGATTACAGCAATAGAATTATGTACCGAAAAACCCATAGCGATGGAAAAAAACACAAAAAACATCCCAATATATTCAAGGAAATTCATAAACCCTCCACCGTTTATTTTTTTATAGGTAAACCAATAGCAGATAAAAAAGATCAAGGTGCTCACTACAAAAAAGCTCATAACAATAAAGTAATATTTTAAATGAGCGTATTCATTCTTTATGTATAGCATGGGAATACTCAAAATAGCAACCACTAAGATGCTCAAAAACATCGTACTGTTAAGTAAATGTAAGGTGCCGTGGACCTTTGTTTTGAAAGAAATATCTTTGTTACGCCAAACACGCCCTAGCATTTTTCTAAAGTTTTCTGCGCCTCCTTTATTCCATCGAAATTGCTGCGAGCGTGCTGCACTTATAACTACTGGTAGTTCGGCGGGTGTTTCAACTTCTTCTAAATATTTGAATTTCCAGTTTTTAAGTTGAGCGCGGTAGCTTAGATCAAGATCTTCTGTTAAGGTATCTCCTTCCCAATTTCCAGCATCTATAATGCATTGCTTTCTCCATACACCTGCGGTACCATTAAAATTAATGAAATGCCCTTCACTATTTCTACCTACCTGCTCCAAGGTAAAGTGTGCATCCAGTGCAAAAGCCTGAACACGTGTAAGAATTGAATATTCTCTGTTAATATGTCCCCACCGGGTTTGCACTACGCCAATGTTTCGATCTTTAAAATAGGGAATGGTATCTAAAAGCCAGTTTTTCTGCGGAAGGAAATCTGCATCAAAAATAGCGATATATTCTCCCTTTGCGGTTTCTAGGCCTTCTTTTAAAGCACCCGCTTTAAATCCTTTTCTATTTGCACGGGTCACGTGCTTAATATCCAGACCCGATTTTTGAAGCTCCTTTATCTGGATTGCTGTGGTGTTAAAAGATTCGTCTGTGCTGTCGTCTAAAACTTGAATTTCCAGTTTGTCCATAGGATAATTCATTTCGGCAATATTATCGAGCAGTCTCTCCATAACATATAGCTCATTATAAACGGGTAGCTGTATAGTTACGTAGGGTATTTCATTTGGGTTGGAGAGGTTGAATTTCGCACAGGTATCTTCTTTATTTCGATTCCTTAAATAGTTGAACAGCAGGTTGAGTTGTGCCAGCGCATACATCAAGATGAGGAGGAGGGCACCGGTGTAAATAACCATGATTATGGTTTCAAGAATCATTTTTTGAACGTGTATTTAAAAATCCAGCTAAGAATTTTAATTCCAGCAAATATAGCACCTTTTACTGTTCCCGAAACTTTTGAGGTTCCTATCCTGTTTCGGTATTTCATGGGTACTTCGATGTATGAATATTTTTTTTTAAGTGCTTTTAATTGCATCTCTACGGTCCAGCCGTATGTTTTGTCCTGCATTTCCAAAGCAAGCAACTTGTCATATTTTATAGCCCTAAAAGGACCCAAATCTGTAAACTTTGCTCCAAATAACAGCGTCATTAAAGAAGTAGCAAGCCAATTTCCAAATCGCTGCGGAAATGTCATGCTTCCATTTTCCCTAAGTCGTTTTACTCTGGCGCCTATTACAAAATCGATATCTTTTTTAAGAATTGGTGCAACCAATTGAGTTAGTTGTTCAGGATAATCACTGTAATCGCCGTCTAAGAAGACTACAATATCGGGCTTCTCATTTTTTTCTGAAATGTATTTCATTCCCTTTAAACAGGCATAGCCATACCCACGTTGGGACTCTTTTAAAACTGTAGCTCCAGCTTTTTTAGCAACAGTTTCGGTCTCGTCTGTAGAGTTATTGCTCACTACAATTACTTCTCGTACCAACGGCGGAATATCCCCTATGACCAACCCAATAGAAGCGGCTTCGTTATACGCCGGAATGATAAGATCAATAATTGGCTTCATTAGAAGGAAACGTGTGGGTTATCTTTTTTAAAAGCGAAAATTGAAGTCCATTCGCCAGTTTTTTGATTGTTTTTGTATGCTTCAGCTCGCTTTAAGCTTCCGTTTTTATAAATAAGTGCAAAGCCGTGCTTCCTATTGTTTTTGTACTGAAATCTATTTTCTGTTTGGGTTGTAATATCGTAAAAAATCCACCAATCCTGGGCAATCCCGTTTTTATAATGACCTTCTTTATCGAGAATTCCATTTTCAGTAAAATAATACCAATAGCCTTCTTTTTTGTCATTGCTGAAACTTCCTTTGGATGCTACTTCGCCATTAGGATGATAGAAATACCAATAATCGGTTTTAGTAGTGCCCATTTCCCAACCTTCCGCTTTTAGAGTGCCGGTGGCGTAGTATTCTTTAGCGTAGTTTTTTTCGGTTGAATGATTTATTGCAAGGGATAGCGTTGTGCAAATAATTCCGAAGAGAAGAAAAAGTAACTGTTTTTTTAGTGGCATGGCACTTTAGACGCAATGAGTATGGTTTACTAACCAAACTATATAAAAAAACCTTTCAGGTCTGGAAGACCTGAAAGGTTTAGCATTGTTAACAGCAAAATTAAGCGTTGTTGCAATGTATAATTTTATAAACGATATGCTTAACTAGTCTTTTGGACAATGGTATAAGATAGTAACCGACAAAAAAATTCCTACCTTAGCAGGAAGATCTTTGAGTTATTTTAATGCAGACATAAAAGCATACAATGACTACTACGCCAAAGGGATAGTAGTCATACCCCTCAAAAACCCAGTAAATAAAAGAACTTACACGCTTCTTAACAAACAATTTATTGCATTAAATGGTCAAAAACGGTCGAAAAGTAACGTTTAAAAATACTAAAATTAGTTGGTCTAATAGGACACTAACTATTTAGAGATTTACCTTACTACAAGACCCCAAAGGTTTTAAAAACCATTGGGGTCTGTTTACTCAATGTTTAAACTTCCTCAATTCTGTTAAATTTATAACATTATCTGGTTAAAAATGGGGTGGGTTAATTATATTATAAATTTTTCTTTAGATTTTGTCGGGTGTCAAATACCCTAACTATATAGGTGTAATTTTTTCCTTCTCTATAGGTGATTTTACAATAGTGGGTTATGAGTTTTCTGTATATATATTTTAAATGAGTAAAGGTTTCATCAATTGCTCCAATTGCCTTAAAATCTACTTTTGGGTTTTCTAAAATTTCTGTGGTAGCTCTAATTTCTGTAGCAATCTTTCGGGCTTTATCCAGACCATAAAGAGTTGCGTAGAATTTAGTGATGCGATATAAATCTTTTGTTGCGCGTGTTGTCCATTTTACTGGTTTTGTTATTCTTTCGTCCAAGTTTCAATCATTTTCTGAACATCATCTTGACTGTGCAAATTTTCATCACTGATGTCTTTTTCACCTTCGGCTATCATTGTATCCAGCTTTTTTTGATTAATATATTCAATTGCAGTTTCGTGAAGTTTCAGTAACAAATCTGAATCTCCACCTTCAATATATTCTCGAAGTTTATTTTTAATCTCTTTCGTTTTCATATCATAAATATACTCTTTATTTGTTATTCATCAATTCCATTAAATTAACATCGTTCCCCAACAGTACTTGATTACCATCAATACGACCATTCATACTATCATTCTCCAATTTCAATACCCCACGCGGGCACACAGCGGAGCATATTCCGCAACCTACACAGCTACTTCGCACAATATTTTCGCCTTTCTGGGCATAGGCACGAACGTCTATGCCCATTTCGCAATAGGTAGAGCAGTTCCCACATGAAATGCATTGTCCGCCGTTGGTTGTGATTCTAAATTTTGAAAATAACCGTTGCTGAAATCCTAATATAGCAGCCATTGGGCAGCCAAATCTACACCAAACCCGGCTCCCGAAAATAGGGTAGAAGCCTACACCAATTACACCACTAAACATAGCGCCAATTAAAAACCCGTAGCTTTTACGAAGCTGATAGGCATCAAAAAAGAATAGCTTGCCAGGACTACTAAAATACGTAAATAATAAAATTGAAATAACGACTACAAAGTACCCAACGGCACCGTATTTAGCATCTTTGGCCAATTCCTCTCTTTTAAAAAGCATGACCCATGCAAATACCAGCGTAAGTAAACCAATAACAAACCAGACAAAAAACTCTTTACTAAGCCATAAGTTATCGTAATAGGTGGCTTCTTGTCCTTCGCTTACATTAAAATTAGATCCTTCGGCTTTATCGGGTATGAGCGTAGCAGCTTTTCCTTGATTTATTTTAGTAAGGGCTTCTTTGTTTTCAGCTTCAGAAGCAAAAAAATAATCTATAATGATTCCTTCCGTATTTTCTAGTGAAGGAGCTTTAGTATTTGGGTCTGTGTTTAAAAATACGACACTGCTTGCCCCAGCTTTTTGAGCTGCCAAGATGCGTTCGTTGAGTGGCTTCCCTTCAGCATCGCTCATAAATACCATTTTATTTTCTAGATTGCTCCACTCACTAATAGTTGCTGATTCGTTTCCTTGCAAATAGGAAAAAACAACAGCGGTGGTCATCACCGTCACAAACACAACAACACTATGGATAACCCATCGTTCTACTTTCCAGGCTACCTGACGTTTATCACTTAAATGTCGGAACGGGTCTCCGGCGGTTTCGGCCAGACCGCCACAACCACACACCCAACTACAGTACCAGCGTTTCCCAAATTTGTAGGTAAGGATAGGGGTAATCACAAATACTGAAAGTAACCCGAAGATGAGCATAATTAAACCTACATCTCCCGCACTTATAAATTCGTCTATTTTATAGCCTGCAAAGAGATCATAATTTAAAGGCCAAACATTTTTAAAATCGTAGTAAGGTTGATTTAAGCGTACTAAAATTTCAGGAATTACAAAAGCAAAGGATAACTGAAAAAACATCACAGAGCAGGTACGGATAATCTCGTACCGGTTGTGTCTGTATTTCCATATAAATTTTATTCCAAAAGCAAGAATGGCGAGTGTATATAGTGTTCCGTAGAGAAACCATTGACTGGCGGGGTTACCACTCAAAAATTTGCTCAATGGGTCAAATAAAGAAATAGCGCCCGTGTTGTCCCCATCTTGTACTAGGCCTAAGTATTGCGGAAACCAATACAACACTATATAGAAAAGTGTCATGGTAATTCCTAAAATCCATCCCCAAAACCCACGCGAGGTTAATGATTTGAAATAAACTCCGTCATTTTTGATGCCTTCGTGTTTGTTTAAGTACGCTGCTTTTCCAAACCAAATGGTCCCAACAGCAATTGAAATAAGCGAAAGCGATAACCATAGCGTTTTATTAGGGAAATTGACATTAAACAACGCTATAAATAAAATAGCTAAACCTGCCAACCCTATTACAGATGCAATTTTTTGTTGGGTGTTTATCGTTTTTGGCGGCTGCCCGGTTAAGGACATATCTCTTTGAATGGAGCTCATACGATTATGCGTTTATAGGTTGGTGTTGTTGAAATGCGTTTATGATAGCTGGTTCGAAATGTTTATAAAATTCTGGATCAAAATTGGCTTCTTTTAAATGCTGCACGACATAATCTACTTTTTGGTGCTGACTTAACCATTGGTCAAAAACCTCATGTTTCATTCGTATTCCGAAGGTGTTAATACCTAAAAACTCTTGGTTTTCTTTGTGGTACGCAATAGTGATACATTTGGTGTCATCTTCATGATGCCAGTGAAAATGAGTTTCGTAGTCTTTTTTATCTGAAAAAACCCAGCCGTAGGTTTGGTATTCAATATCAAAAAACTTAGCGCTGTTAAACCAATGTCCAGGATTGTACTCAAAGGAATTCCCGCAAATAGTCTGTGCTACTGTTTCGCCCATCATTCGGCCTGTATACCAAACGGCTTCCACAGGTTTTCGGTTTCCAATGGCTTCTCGTTGTTGTGCGCAATCTCCAATAGCATACACATCTTTTATATTGGTTTGCAGTTTTCGGTTTACCAGAATACCTCGGTCTGTTTCAATACCACTACCCTCTAAAAAAGTGATGTTTGGTTTTACGCCAGTACAAATGCCTACCATATTACACTGTATCTCCTCACCAGTTTCTTTGGTTACAATGGCACATACTTTCCCATCTTTATTTGCTAGGATTTTATCCAGATTTGTATTGTTTTTAAGATCTACTCCGTGGGATTTTACATGACGGGAAATCATAGCTGCTTCTCCTTCGGGTAACACACCGTCCCAGAAGTTTTCCTCTCGAACCAAGAATGTGACTTCAATATTTCGGGTACGAAGCATTTCGGCGAGTTCTACACCAATTAAACCACCTCCCACTAAAACTGCCCGGGGACAAATGTCTTTATTGGGTGCGTATTTTTCAATTTGTTCGAGATCTTGTTTGGTTACCATACCTACTACACCTTCACTGTCCAAACCTTCCCAGCCAAAAGTATTGGTAGTAGAACCTGAAGCAATAATGAGTTTGTCATAGTGCATACTGCCTCCTTCTTTAAACTGAAGTGTTTTAGTATCTGTATCAATTTTTGAAACATACGCCTTCTTCAGTTCCAGTCGGTTTTTCTCCCAAAACCAATGCTCGTAAGGCTCTATGTCTGTCCAACGCATATGGCCCATATACACATACATAAGTGCTGTGCGTGAAAAGAAATGTTCTGTTTCAGCAGAAATGATTGTGATTTTTTTATCTGAAAGTTTCCGGATATGTCGGGCAGCAGTTACCCCGGCGATTCCGTTACCAATAATTACAATATGTTCCATAGATATTCCCGTAAAGACAGGTGGCTATTTTTGGATAGGTTCCCAATTAGGTCGTTTCAATTTACGTAAACATTACAAGAAAACTGAAATTGATTTTTTTTAATTGTTAACTTCCTTGTATCTATATAGTTTAAGATGTTTTTTTAAAAAATTTAAAGAATAGCGTTGTAAGCAATTTGGAATAGTTATGACTCATTGCCCATAAAATATTTAAAATGAAAAAACTCGCACTACTCACATTTTTACTTACATTTTTTTCGGTTACCTCTGGAATTTCACAGCAAGTTTCCACATTCTTTGATGAAGCCGACAGCTTTTTTAGCACGTATATTTCCGACGGAAAAGTAGACTATAAAGCCATTTCTCAAAACCCTGAAGCGCTATCTTCAGTATTAAATCTGGCAAAAGACATTTCGGTTACTACTTCCGAAGCTAAAACGTATCAGGCCTTTTGGATTAACGCATATAACCTTTCAGTCATAAAAGGGATTATAGATAATTACCCAATTAAGTCACCTTTGGATAAAAAAGGATTCTTCGACACAACTACCTACGAGTTGGGAGGAACAAAAATAACGCTCAACGATATTGAAAATAAAAAACTACGTACCAACTTTAGTGAACCGCGGTTTCACTTTGTCCTAGTATGCGGTGCAAAAGGATGTCCACCAATTATTACAACTGCATATACGCCCTCTAATCTTGAAAAATTGCTACAACAACAAACGGTAAAAGCACTTAACAATCCCAACTTTATACAAGTAAAAGGAAATAAAGTAGCCTTTTCTGAAATTTTTAAATGGTATAAAGAAGATTTTGTAAAAGATGGAAACGAAATAGATTTTCTCAACAAATACCGAAAAGAAAAAGTCCCAACCAATTCCAAAATAAGCTATTATAGCTATGATTGGCAGCTTAATTCGAAATAGCTTATAGAACCCTGTGCCCAACCCTAAAGGGTGGATTTCAAAAAATAGAAATTACAAAGCCTTCTCTTTACCAGCCAAGTTGCTCCTCAAGACCTGGTTGGTAGGTGAAGCACTATCTAATCCAAAACAAAAAACTATGAAAAACTTAAATAATTTAGCAACACTTTGCTTACTAATTTTTACGAGTACTGCTTTGACTGCGCAGGAAAAAGAAACTTCCTCCGGGAAGAGTAATATTCAAGAATTTACCCCTTCAAAATTATTGGAGAAAGGGCAATGGGATATTAAGTTCTTTAACAGTATTTATACGCAAACCGAACGTACCGATGAGGGCTCCAGTAAAGTGGTGATTCCACGGGAAACGTTTTTTACGAATACCACCGAAATTTTCACAGGGGTAAGCGAAAGTAGAAGAATTAATGTAGGATTAATTTTTCAGGTTAGAGCCAACACCTTTGGTGGTGCAAGTACGCTAGATGTACTTTCTTTTGAGGATAACACAACAGATTCCCGTAGTGGCCTTACTACAATTGCGCCATCAATTCGCATACAGCCGTTTAAGAATATAAGTAATTTTTCTTTTACAAGTTCCTTGTATATTCCGGTTTTTGAAGATGTTCCCAATGCGCCGTATTTAGATAAGCGCAGTTTTTTCTGGGAAACCAAATTCTTTTACGACAAAACCTTTGGAGCGGACAAATGGCAAGTTTTTACAGAGGCAGATCTTGGATACAATTTTGGCGAAGACGCTATTGATGCAGATCCAGCGACCGAAAATATAGGCGAACGATTTGCCAACGAAAGCTTATTCTTACCACTAAGTGCCTTTTTAAGCTATTTCCCCACTCAAAAATCCACTTTTTTTGTGAATGCACAACAAGCATTTTTAATAGATTTTGGGAACAATTTTTCTCAAAATTACACACAGCTAGGCTTTGGTGGTAAATACCAAGTTACAGATGTTTTAAATGTAGAGGCATCGTACGGGAAATTTGTGAGAGGCGAGAGCTTCCAAGGTTTAGGACAAACTTTTAGTCTGGGATTACGAGCTATTTTTTAAAACGAATTGCTAACCCAAGCCTTTGTATCTTTACGCTAAAAGATTTAAAATGAAGAAACTCCAATTCCTTTTTTTTGTCTGCATCGTAATCCAAGCCTGTACCGGACAACCTGCGAAGATCAATGGTGTGAGCTATGTAGCTTCTGGAGAACCCACTACACAGGAGCACGTTCAAGAAGTTAAGAATATTTATGCCAATTATGCGGCTGTCATGCCTTTTGGATTTATTAGAGACATAGAAAATCCAGAGCTGCATTTTAATAGTGATCGACAATGGTTTGGGGAACGCAGGGAAGGGGTAAAGCAGTACATTGAAATGCTTCAGCAAAATAATATTGAAGTAATGTTAAAGCCGCAAATATGGATTTCTCGAGGTGAATTTACCGGTTATTTGAAAATGGCTTCAGAAGAAGATTGGAAAAAATTGGAAGCTTCCTATAAAGAATTCGTTCTGTTATATGCCGAAGTAGCCGAAGAAACCAACGCTGCAATCTATTGCATTGGTACAGAGTTGGAGCAGTTTACCGTAGAGCGACCCCAATTTTGGAACGATCTTATTGCCGAAGTAAAAAAAGTATACAAAGGAAAGCTAACCTATGCTGCCAATTGGGACGAATACAAACGATTTCCCTTTTGGAAGGACTTAGATTATATAGGAGTGGATGGGTATTTTCCAGTTTCAGCATTAAAAACACCTACTGTTGAAGATGCCCAAAAGGGATGGAAACCATGGAAAGCTGAAATGAAACAAGTTTCAGAAAAAAATAATAAACCCATTCTCTTTACCGAATATGGCTATAGAAATATTGATTTTTCAGGAAAAGAACCTTGGCAAAGCAACAGGACAGAAAACGGCCACAATACCGACGCACAAACAAATTTATACAAAGCTTTTTTTGCTGAAATATATCCCGAGCCTTGGTTCGCAGGCGGTTTTATTTGGAAATGGTTTATAGATCATGAAAATGCTGGCGGCCTGGATAGCAATCAGTTTAGTCCACAAAATAAACCAGCGCAAACCGAAATAAAAACTTTTTTTAGTAAAAACAGAAAAAAATAGTGTTTAAAAACCGTAGTACTTACCAAATAAAAACTATTTTACAATTGGTGTTAGGAACTACTAGTTTAGTACACTAACTCCAAGTCGTGAAAAAAATTACCTACCTATTATTTTTAATTGCTTCTACCTTAGTTAGCCAAAATATTTCTGAGGTCTCCGTGCAAGGGAACAAAAAGACACGTTCCTCCTTCATTAGGGATATTACTAAGATTACGGAAAACACAACCTTGGATAGTCTTCAGTTAGAGGCAGATATTACACGTTTAAAGCGCTTGCCAGCAATTGCACACGCTTATTATCAAGTAGTAAAAAAGAATGATGGCAGTTATAAGGTTATCTACGGGGTAGAGGAAAATTTCACCATTATTCCATCGGCGAATGTGTATACTACAAATGATGATGAATTTGCGTATAGATTAGGACTCTACGAGTTTAATGGCTTGGGTAGAAACATACTATTGGGTGGGTATTACCAAAAGGATATTTATAACAGTTTTGGAGTAAATTTTAAAGCACCATATCTTTTCAATAATAAAACAGGCATTGCTTTAAATTATCAAAATCTTACTACCGAAGAACCAGTTTTTTTAGACTCTGGCACAGCAGATTACAAGTATAATAACACCTCGTATGAAATTCTGGGTTTATATGAATTCAATTTTGAAAATCGAATTGAAGCTGGAGTCAATTATTTTACCGAAACTTATGAATATAAAGAAGGCGCAACCAGTCCAGATGTTCCGGAATTTTTAGAAGTAAAAAAACTGCTTTACAAGCTTATTTATGAATATAATGATGTGGAACGTTATTATTATTTTGTGGATGGTTTTAAAAGTATTTTCAACTTTCAGTATGTTACGTCAAGAAGCGAAGCCTTACCAGAATTTTTAATTGGTTTCAACGATTTTGTTTATTACAAACGTGTGGGTACAAAAGGAAACTGGGCAAACCGCTTGCGATTAGGTGTCGCTACAAACAATGATAGTCCGTTTGCACCATTTGCCGTAGACAACAACCTGAATATTCGAGGCGTAGGAAATACCATAGATCGCGGTACAGCCGCCATTGTTTTAAATACAGAGTTTAGATATACAGTATTTGAAAAAGACTGGTTTGTGTTACAGGGAAATGCCTTTGTAGATGGTGGAAGTTGGCGGAATCCAGGAGGCGATTTTTCCGATTTTGGTGATGATCAAAATCTTCGGGTATATCCTGGATTGGGGCTTAGGTTTATACATAAGCGTATTTTCAATACAGTGTTTAGGATAGATTACGGTTACGGTGTTACCAAAGATGCGACCAATGGATTCGTGATTGGGATTGGACAATACTTTTAATGAGCTCATATTTTTTAAAGCCGAAGGCGCATACAAAGTTTAGAGCGAATTAACCCCTGCCGCAGGGCGGGGTCTGATTATTGTGAACGTAATTTTGAAGAAACTATTGAAAGCCGAAGGCGCATACAAAGTTTAGAGCAAATTAAACCCCGCAACAGGGCGGGGTCTGTTTCATGCTAGTTTCTTTTAAATTAGAAAAAACTCTTTTTACTTTCCTTTTCGCTGTATTTCCATTTCCTTATTATATGCTGTAGCCAAACTTGTTTTCTGGCTTTCACTAAATACTTTTCCAGCCAATTGAAAAAATGATTTTTCTTCGTCTTCCAGATGGTGTCGCACCTGATGGTCTAATGCTTTCATATGAGCTAACCATGCAGCGCTGTCCATGTCTGCTTCTTCAACTTTTTCAATGAGTTCGTCTATTTCGTGATGTTCTGCAATACCGTGGCGGGTGTGTTCCACCATCATGTCATTATCTATAAGTTGCTTGTAAAAGTTGCGTTCTTCTGCCGTTTCATGTCCTTTGAGTTCGACTTTGAGTTTGTCCCAAATGTCCTTACGTTTTTTGGTGTCTCCAGAAGTGGCCAGCGCTTTATCTAATAATTCTCGCTGGATGTCGTGGTCTGCTCTAATAGCTTCAAATATGTTCATAGTTTCTTTTTATTGTTGAATTTTAAAATTACAACCAATAAAAGAAGAACACTGTTTAAGAAATCCTAAATGTTACTTATCGGCAAAAACCTCTACAGGTTTTTTTGTATGTGAAGTTTGCGACGTTCGGTTTTGCTTGATGTGCTTTACGTAATAGGCAAATAGTTCATCGGCATCAGCACCCATCCATCGCTTTATATAGATAGCCAAAAAGTGATATTGCAAATACCAAATACCTTTGTCACGGTATAAACGGGCTGAAGAGCCAATCCATTCTTGGATGACTACAAATTTTTTGCGCTCATAGAGTTCGTTTATCAGGATGTTGTCTTCGTAAATAACATAGGTTTCGTCATAGCCTCCAATTTCATCAAATAGCTCGCGAGTAATAAACTGACTTTGATCCCCGCCACGACAAGCGCGCCAAGAAAATTTAGTAAACCAACTTGCCATGCGGAGCCACCAATGGTTGCTGTCAAATTTCATTTTAAAGCAACCAGCCGGATTTCCTCTTTGTACTTCGGAAATGATAAGTGCATCAAAATGTTTAGGAGGAAAGCTATCGGCGTGCAAGAAATAAAGGATATTCCCTGTTGCATTTCTGGCACCAGCATTCATTTGTTTGGCGCGTCCTTTTTCAGAAGAAATTAACTCTAGGTTGTAGATCGTTTTTGTTGAAAATTCTTTTATGAGTTTTCGGGTATCATCACTGCTACCTCCATCTACCAAAATAATTTCGGCAATGTGCTTGTTTGAAGAATTTTTGGTGAGATGCCCTAAAACCGAAATTATATTTTCGGCTTCATTTAAAACAGGAATGACAATACAAATCATAGGTATAAACTTACGCAAATTTTGAGCTCATGGTTGTTTCTAATTCCAAAAACTAGAATGAATTTAAAATCCTAATAAACAACTTGCCGAGTAATAGGACTGATGAATCATTCCTAGCATCGATGACATTATTGTTCATTCAAGCCCCAATCATAATTTTTGTAAGTGAGGTTAGCATTGGAGTCTAATTTCACTTTGCTATATTGATTAATGTATTCAGTAATATTTACCTTTCCATCTACTTTCCAATCGTTAGGGTAAAATGTAAAAATAGAAGAAAGCTGGGCTTCGTTTTCTTTAATATCGTTTTTATCACCATTAATGAATTCATTGGTTACATGTTCTAACTGCTCATTTATTCTAGCAGCAGTATAGGCTTCATCTAACAATTTTGGACAAGATATAGAGGCGCAATTTATCGCAAAATGTATTCTTGGCTCATTCATCTTGCGGAGAATTCCGTTTTCAATCCCACCTAAAGATAACTCACGCCCGTCTACTCTGGCTCTTCCCTTTGTCCAGGGACCATCTAAATCTTTAATACTCTTGGTAGGGTAATTTTCTACAATAAGTTTAACTGTTTGGGCATTGTAGAGGTTAATGTAAAAAGCCAATAATTCTTGAACGCTCCAATTATTGTTAGGGTCTTTTGTGGCTAGCATATCTAAGTAAGCGTCCAACTCTTTTTCGTCTTTTTGAAACGCTTTATAGTTTACGAGTCCTTTATTGTCAACGTGTTTTTGCAACAATGTAGTCCATTGCGAATGATCTACGTTTACTTCAGAATTTGCTGTGGTTGAGGTTAATTTTCCTTCCACTTGTTTAGTGGGTTGGCCTTGGCTACTAACACCCGCCGCAGATAATAGGTTACAGCTTTGTAATGTTAAGGCAATTATAGTAAGTAAGGCGAAGTATTTTAAAGATTTCATAGATTCAGATTTTAAAGTATTACAATGTACAACCATGCGTTGCGATTAGTAATAGGCTTAACAAGTGCTTATGCTAGTTTTAAGAAAAGATTAATCATTGAGTTCCCAATTATAGTCTTTATAGCGCACTTTGGCATTCGCCGAAATTTTAACTTCGGAATATAAATTTAGAAAATCGATCACGCTTCCGTTTTGTTTAAAATCTTTTGAAAACCAATTAAAAATTTTAGAAATTTCTACGTTATCAGAAGTAATGGTATTTCTACTGGAATCGTTGACAAATTTTCTGGCTAACAAGTCTAATTGTGCATCTACTTTTTCAGAAGTAAAAGCTTCATTTAATAAGGGCGGACAAGAATAAGAAGCACAATTAATTCCAAAGTGAATTCTAGGCTCGTCCATTTTCCGAA
This sequence comes from uncultured Flavobacteriaceae bacterium, assembly GCA_963799365.1. Taxonomy (GTDB): domain Bacteria; phylum Bacteroidota; class Bacteroidia; order Flavobacteriales; family Flavobacteriaceae; genus Marinirhabdus. The sequence continues at coordinate 110,823 of CAWCWV010000013.1, read as the reverse complement.
GTATCTGATGTTCAATTTCGTCCAGATTGTACCACTTATCACCCAGTTTCCAAAGGCGTTGGTCCCAGGGTTTATCAATATCTTTTATGCTTTCTAAAGGTAAATTCCGAAGAATTAAATCTACTGTCATTGCATTATAGGCATTCATCCAGTAAGCGAGTTTGTCATTTTTAGACCAGCTTTCATTAGGTAAGTTTTCTCCCAGAGAAGCAATGTAGTCTCTAAGTGTTTTACTGTTTTTTCTGAAACCTTCGTAATTTACAGTTCCATTTGCCGCTACATACCGTTGCAATAATGAATTAAACTCGGAATGATCGAATTTTTCAATTTTTGTAGGCGGTGTGAAAACTTGTGGGTTAATCTCTACCATGGAATCATTTTCAGCTATAGGTAACATTGGTTCCATGTCCCTAATAGCTCCAGTAGTGCCTACTTTGGTGCCTTTAGCCACTGTGATTCCTAGGCTGTCGGTTTCATTATTTTGGTTTGGTATTTCCGCAATGCTATCTGAAGCCTCCTTACTCATCTCCTTAGGATTTTCTGTGACTTCTTTTTTGGTTGCGCACGACATCAATACGAGTGATGCGAATATTAGGAATATACAATGTTTCATGATTCTGTTTCAAGTTACAAACTAAGTCGAATTAATAAATAGTACATGACAGTAGGTACAATTGTCGTTCCGTTGGTTAAGAATCTTTCCTGTTTTTGGAAAGCGGATAGCTTTCTTGTTGTAAGAACCCTTTCGGAAATGTTTCGTCACCCTCAAATCCTAATTCAACATCCCTTCCGTCGTGCGGAATATGATTTGTTTTTTGTTTATTTTACGCAAAGTTTTTGAAAAATTAAACAGAATAAAGTTTCAATTTTTCAAAAACAACCACCCATCAGTTATTCTTGCTTTTTAGACAGTGGATAGGCTTCTTGCTTAAAAAATCCTTTCGGAAATTTTTCATCATTTTCAAAACCTAACTCTACATCCCGTCCGTCGTGCGGAATATGATTTGTTTTAAACAAATAATCCCAGACACTAAGGGTGAGGCCATAATTTACTCCGTAGCGGTGATGTTCTGGCAACTCCTTTGCATGATGCCAAATGTGCATTTTCGGATTGTTAAAAATATATTTTAAAATTCCGTAGTCCCAGCCTAAGTTGGCATGGTTTAAATGTCCTACAGTTAATGCGAAAAAATGAACAATGGCTACATCGGAAACTTCAAATCCACCAATAATAGCCAGTGGGATGTACAGTATAGATTTATAAACCACGGGTTCCATCCAGTGATAACGTAAGTGCGCCGCAAATCCCATTTCTTTTACGGAGTGGTGTAATTTATGAAAGTTCCAAAGAAACGGAACACGGTGTAATAAGCGATGTGTGTTCCATTGCACAAAATCTGAAATTAAAAAGAACACAACCAACCCGAATCCGTAGGGTAGCGCATCTACATTCACGAGTTGAAAATCTGAAACTTTCAAACCTACTAATGTTAGTATATCGTTAAAAACGGCTTCGGCTGTATTGGATAGGAAAATAAGGACGATTAAATTCAGTAAAAAGAAATTGAAGAACATATAAAAGGTATCCAGCCAAAAATCTTTTCTGAAGACTTTTTGGTTCTTTCGCCAGGGGAAAAGTAATTCTAAACTCCAAACTACCAATGATACGAGAATTAATCCATAGAAATAGTTTTCCCAATGAAACCGAGTGATTTCGCTCAGGAGATAGTTGAAATATCCTTGGTAAGAATCTTTAAATATGTTAGTGTACTTTTCCATTTTATCCTGTACCAAACAGGTCATGATTAATATATAAATCAAACTCAATATCTAAGGTAGCTGAGTGTTTTTCTTTAAAAAGCCTGCGCTTTTTAAAGAATAATGTACCGAAGCTAGCAACAACCACCGCCCCCATAATTATAACTGGACTGGCTTATATAAATATCGTCTCGGTGTAATGAAGTAAGGGCCAACGCTGTTTTGTCGCATACTTCCAACGGTTGGTTTTTTAATAATATGTGTCCATTTTCATCATCAAAATAATCTTCTTGACCATAATAAATAGCAGTTCTTCCAGTGAAAACACAAGGACCATCTTTTGGCATTGGGTCTTTAATTGCAGCTACTTCAATACTTTCAATAAAAATAAGTTCGTCCGTTGGGTAAGACAGTGGATCTAAAATTCGGTAAGGTCTTCTAGAACGTAATTCAATGGTTCCAAAACCGGCATCAGTTAAAACCTTTATATAGTCTGTAATTGGAATGCTTCCGCTTAAACATAGCGCTCGCAAGCGATCATCGTTCCGTAAAGTGTCGTTCATGGGTTGTTCACAGGTTGGGTCGCTCATCACCAATTTTCCGTAGGGTTTAAGGACACGATACATTTCTTCAATCGCTTTTTCTAAATCGTCTATTTTAAAAATGTTGAAAAGGCAGTTCTGTGCAGCTACATCTATGCTGTTGTCATCTACAGGTAAGTTTAATGCGTCTCCTTTTTTAAGTTCTACAAATTCACTTTTAAACCAATCGTTCTGTTCTTCAGCAACCTTAAAGTTTTTGCGCGAGGCTTCTAACATTTCATCTACCACATCTACACCTACTACACCTCCTTTAACACGGTTGAAGTAAGCGAATTGTAATAATTCCATCCCACCTCCAACACCTACATAAAGCATTTTTGGATTGTTTGAAAGATCACGCGGGTGGACGGTACTTCCACAGCCGTAATTCATCTCTTGCATGATTTTAGGAATTTTCAATCCTGGTAATTCCCAAATAGGATTGGTAGTACAGCAAAGTCCAACATCTGGAGTTAATGCTGCTTCTTTATAAACGTCGTGTGTAGTATCTAAATAGCTCATAGTATATGCCCATTATATGGAATGTTTTAGTTTGATTATTTGTTGTTGCTGAAATTTTCAGCTTATTTTTATTTCTTTTTTAGTTTTTGTATCAAGTTGTTGGTCGCCAAAAGGCCGACTATTAGCCATATTCCTCGATATAGCCAAATGTTAATTTCCTGCCCAAAGAAGTTGCCTACTTCCATGTTTTGAATAAAAGAACTTATAACTTTAAATCCTGCCAATGCTAGCAAAGCAATTGATATTATTTTGTCCATATTATAGTTGTTTAATCAGCTCGGTAAAAAGGGTAATCATGTCTGGTTCGGCCTTACCTGCCTGTTCAATAATGTCTGGAATGTTCACAGGTTGTAAATTATCCGGGTCGCACTCATCTGTTAGTACCGAAACTGCCACAACGGGCAGTCCTAAATGGTTAGCCACAATTACCTCTGGAACGGTACTCATCCCAACTGCATCGGCACCTATAATTTTTAAATACCGATATTCTGCGCGTGTTTCTAATTGTGGTCCAACAACACTGGCATAAACCCCTTTGTGTAAATTGATATGATGCTTTTTAGCAATAGCTTCAATTTTTTGATTCATTTCTAAATCGTAGGGGGCACTCATATCTACAAAGCGTTCGCCCAACTTTTCAATACCTTTAAAGGCCAGCGGAGAACCACCTTGTAAATTAATATGGTCGTCTATTAACATAATCTCACCCTTTTTAAAGTTGAGGTTGATAGCGCCGGAGGCATTGCTTACCAATAATTGTTTAATTCCTAATTGCTTCATTACACGTACTGGAAAGGTTACATCTTGTAGCGAATAACCTTCATACACATGAAAGCGACCCTGCATTAAAATAACCTTCTTGCCACCAAGCTGTCCGTAAATTAATTTACCCGTATGGAATTCTACTGTGGCAGTTGGGAAGTTGGGAATGTGATTATAGCTCATTTCAGCTTCTATCTCGACATCTTCTAATATCTTACCGAGACCGGTTCCTAAAATGATGCCTACTTCTGGTGTGCCAAAGCCTCGCTGTTCTAAAAATGCTACGGCTTGTTTAATGTATTTTTTCATATTTCGACTACGTTCAAAATGCGTATGTATTTATTGTAATTGATTTTTTAGCTCAGCTGGGAAAAATTGCTGAAAGACTTCAACATCTTTAATGTCTTCATAATAGTCTACATCGTTCTTTTCAGCTAACAGGGCAACACTTTCGTCTTTTAGATCTGCTAACGTTTCTTTTAGCACGGTTTCAGTGCCCCACATTTTATTTCTGAAAATTTTAGATGGTATCTTTTTCATTCCTAGCAAATAATAGCCCCCGTCTTCGGCTGGGCCTAGGACAAAATTGTTAGATGCCAAATTTTGGAATGCTTCTTTAATATTCTCAGCAGTCATATCATACATGTCGCTTCCAATAATAATTGCTCTTTCGTATCCTAGTGAAAAAATCTCTTTAAAAGCATTTTCCATTCTAATACCTAAATCATCCCCGTGCTGTACTTTTCTACTAAAAATTTCGTCGTTCCAAAAATCATTTTCACCGTGTTTTTCAGAATAATACACAAATTTGTCAGCGTTTACCTCTGTAGAAATTCTAACCGTGTGCGCAATTAGGAATTTGTATATTTCCAAAGCTGCTTCCTCACCAATTGTTGCTGCCAATCGAGTTTTACATTTGCCAAGTTCTGGGTTTCGGGTAAAAATAATAAGTGCATTTTTACAGGTGGGAAAGTGAAACACTTCCTTTCCATTGTCTTTATTGTCTATATTTTTTAAACCTAGTATGGGCATTTTATGATATTAGATATACGATTGTAGATGTAAGGTTTTACATCTTCTCTTTTTTCTTTTTTCTCTGTTCTTTTTTTTCATCTTCATACACAGGAATCCCTTTCAACAGCCACTTGCTCCATGCTTTTGAAAATGTGTGTATACTATCTGTTTCTTTTTTAGCTGAATTGAATGTTGGATAGCCTTTGTTTTTCCATTCGAAAATACCTCCGTAAAGATTCTGAACGTTGGTATAGCCGGCTTTTTGCAATTTTTCACCTATTTCTTCGCTCCTTATTCCCAAAGAACAATACACGATAATTGGTTGTTCTTTATTGGTGATTTTTTCTGAAATTTCCTCAACTGAAAAATTATTAAAACCCACACTTTGTGCTCCTTCAATAGTACTTACTTCTGCTTCTGAAATTTCTCGTGCATCTAAAATAACAACGTCTTCATTCATTTGTAGCGCGCGCAACCCTTCCACCGAAACATAGGGAACACTTCTGGTGTTGTATGTGTCTAGCAATTGATCCAATGATTTTTGTGCAACGCTTTGAAGCGAAGTACTTAGTAAAAATATGTAAAGTAGTTTTTTCAATTTTTTTAGTATTTCAAATTTAAGCAACTTACAATTGGATGCCAAACCCTTGCAATCCACTTTCTACGGGTGGCAAAATATCACAATTGTCCCAAATACCTGTAAGGATAGTTCTTGCATATTCTTCAGGTAATAACCCGTTGTACATAAGCTTACTGGTTTCTTTATGACTGTAATGGTAAGAATGGTGTTTAAAAGTAAATTGGTCGTTATTATCATCTATAATTACATACCAAACTCTAGGTGTTCCGTCGTTTGCAGGCATACCAATAACACCAGCATTTATCCATAACTTATCTTCTTTTTGATGGTAAAAGGGAATGCCGCAATGGCCTCCAATAATAATATCGGCCTTTGTTTCTGTGAAATTTGCTTCTTTTTTTTGCCAAGCTGTAGACTTAAAGATAAATTCTGAAACTTGAAAATAAGAACCGTGTAATACCATCACATTCTTGCCTCCTTTTGTAAAGGTATAATGGTCTGGTAGCGTTTCCATAAAATCTAACGAATCTTGCGATAGCTTGCTCTGTGCAAAGGGATACCACATCTTTGAAAAATCGTCGCAGCGGGAACCTTGTCTAAAATCGCAACCGCAGCCTTCCCCACCTTCACGTAGTTGTATTTCAACATTGCCAGCAATGGCTCGTGCACCCCATTTTTTAAAAAGTTGTACGGTTTCTTCGGGTTGGGCGCAATAGCCCACTAAATCGCCTGTGCTTATGCAGTTTTTGGCAGAGATACCTTCTTTTTCGGCAATAGTTATTAATTTTTCTAAAGCCTGTAAATTGCTGTAAGCTCCGCCAAAGAGCAGCATTTTCCCCTGGGGATTGTCTAAATGTATTATTTTTTTATCCAAACTGGTATTTTATAAAGTAAAACGCAACTTAAAATTCCCCAAACATTTACCCACAATAAATTGGCATATTTTCCTTCAGTAAAAATTAAAGTTTGCGGAAAAAGGTTTAGTACCAACATGAAACCAAAAATTAAACCACATACCACACTTAAATAAAAACTTGCTTTGGGAGCTGGGTTTTTCCAAAACATAAAAATAGGGGTGAGCCCAATAACCATTGTTCCCGAGACTGTGGTGGCGCTTAAAATTTCAGCATCTAAAAATATGGGGATGGTTCCTAAAATAGCTACGGCAACCATTGCTGCGCGACCAAAGGTAAGGTCTTTCCCCATATTAAGATCTACAGATAATAATTTTGAAGAGGAAGAAAAAGTGCTGTCCAACGTAGAAGCTGCAGAAGTTATCATAATAAAATTAATCACTAATAAAATTACAACGCCAAATGCTTGACCCACTTCTACAGCAGCTTGTCCCTGCATTCCTTGGCTTTTTGCAAAAACTCCAATTAAACTAAACAAAAGAATACAAATTACTCCGAATAAACTGGCCCAGATAAAACTCTTACGTGTAATTTTGGGGCGGCTTAAGAATGCTCTATCAGTTAAGACAGGGTCATGGAAGGGATAACTAAAACACTGTAACAATGCTGCAAAAAATAAATTAAGACCCATATCAAAACTCCAGGTTCCCGAAAAAGCAGCTTCTTTTATTGTAAAATCTGTCGTAGTGAATATAGCTCCTAAAATAATAAGAAGTAGGATAGAAAATAGTGCCATTTGTATAACATCTGTAAATATGGAACTACTTAACCCTCCTTTTAAAGCATAAGCAAGCGTTAGTAAAGTAAATACGATAATAGAGGCAAGATAGGGGGTAGAGCCCTGGTCTCCAAAGTAACTTCCAATGACCATGGTATTGCTCCATACTTCGTTAAAAAGCCTAATGGCTATTAGTATGGAAAATAAAGCCATGGCGCCTTTCCCAAAACGCGAGGTTAAAAATTCATGGATACTATTAAACCCTCCGTGCACTCTAATATTGTAAATTAAAATCCCTGCCACAGCAAAGGACAAGTAATATGCGGCATAGGCAAATCCGCCTACGATTCCGTAATCTAATCCTAGATTTGCCGCATTGGTAATGCTTTTGGCCATAATCCAAGAAATTATAAGGCTTCCTGCCAACATAAAGCCATTGGGTGCTTTTTTACGATGGGTTGCTTTAAAAAACTCGTCGGTAGTTCTTGCCAAAGGCGAAATAAAGAACAGTATCAAACTAGATATTATTACTAAAATCCATTGCCAGGTTTGTATATTCATATTTTTTTAAAGGGACTAAAAAGAGCCAAAGTCATTCGCTTTGCTCATTGCAGGAGACAGGACTATTAAAGTATAGGTCTTGTCTTGTGTAGCGCAATTTTGGCGCGGTCTTGGTTCTTTTTTTGTCTTTTTTTTTAATTCTATTTTTAATTTTCATCCCACCAAACTGGAACATTAATATCATTTCCGTTAGTTGCATTTGCAGCTTGTTGATAATTTTCTGCATTCAAAGCTTCCTCTTCTGCGGGATAGGGCATTCTTACAGGGATTAATCCATTGTTAAGACTTGCTGCTACTGGTAAAAATTCAGGAAAACCTGTACGTCTCCATTCTGTCCAGCCTTCATAGCCGTTTATTATGTTGGCTATCCATTTTTGGGTAATGATTTGTTGAACAGGTGTTGTTCCTGGTGCATCATAGGCGGCAGGTCCTGTTAAATAATCTGCAGGTAATTCGGTTTGCCAGTATTCAAAAGCCAAGGCGACTCCAGTTTCATATAAATTTCTTGCATCTGATGAAATTAATCCTCTCTCGGCAGCTTCAGCAAGATTAAAATAGGTTTCCCATGCCGTTAAAAAGTTTGCATCTAAAGTTGAAGTATCTTCACGAAAGGTCGTTCCCGAAAGTGAAAGGTTGGCTAATTCAATTGAAATGGATGATGCATCAACTCCGTTTATTAATCCTTCAAATTCGGTTCCGTTAGAACTTTCGGTAGGGCGGAAAAATTTTGCAATACGCGTATCATTTAGTTCTTTTAATACGTTTTCATTAGTTTCAGAAAGAACATAGTTGTTAAAATCTCCAATACGCAATTGCGCTAATCTAAAACTGTTTGGATCTGTATTTGTGAAATTGAAGATAGCATTCTGCGAATTAGTTGTAAAATAGTTGCCTGTGTCGAATACTGCTTGCATTTGTGAAGCAACATTTATTTTACCCGAAATGCGAAGTAATGCCTTTATTTTTAATGAATTGGCAAAAGTCACCCAAGCGTCCAAATCTCCATCAAATAAAATATCGCCTTCCAAGCCAATCACTCCACTGTAATTGTTAATAGCGGCAATACCTTTATCCAAGTTGTCCAAAATTCCACCATCTTTCATATAGATGTCTTCTTGTAAATCGTATTTTGGAGTTACAGTGCCATTTACGCCATTAAAGGCTTCAGAATAAGGTACATCACCAAATATATCTGTAAGTCCAGCTGTCATGTAGGCTTTTAAAATTAATGCCGGCCCTTCATACACTGTAAAGGTCTCCACTTCGCGCGATTGGGTTAAAATAATTTCATTATCGCGTAAATTTGTGTAAAATATGGGCCACGGATTCCCACCCAATTGTGGAGATTTTAAAGCGTGACGGTCGAATAGATTGAAATCTAAAGCCGTACGATACTGCGATAGTAAATCACCTGCTGCAAAACCTTCATAACTCATTTCGTCTCCAAAATTGTATATCACTTGACGCAATAACAAACTTGGTTGTACGCTGTTTGGATTATTAGTATTTGTGTTAATCTCTTCAAAATCTTTTGTACAGCTCCATGCCAAAATTACAAGGCAAAGTAGGCTGAGTAGTTTGTATGTTGTTTTCATAGATATAGTTTTGGACGTTTTGAAGCAAGACCGTTCGCTTCGCTCTCTAAACGATCCACGATTTATTAGTGTCGTGTTTCTTGCAGCGCCTTTAGGCACGGTCGTGTTTCTAACCGTCATTTTTTTAAAAATTAAGTCCTGCTTTAATCCCAATGCTTCGGCTAGTTGCGTAGCTCATATCTTCCACACCGCTTACAAAACCAGTACCTTGAACAGCTAGTTGCTCAGGGTCGAAATGCGGATTTTCGGTAATGGCGAATATATTTCTTCCAATGAGCGATATTTTTAAGTCTCCGCCTTCTTTCAATCCTAAAACACCTTCTCTAATATCGAAAGAATACCCAATAGAAAACTGTCTCAACTTCAAATAGGAAGCATCGTAAATATTGTTTTCTTCGTGGTTTCTATCGTAAAATTGGCGGTAATAGCTTTCGGCAGATACGGCATTTCTGTTTGGAGTGTATTCTGGATTCTCGGGTGTTCCAATATTTACAACGCCTTCAGCTATAATTCCCTCCATAGGGCGGTTTGCTGTTTCGGCCAATTGGCCTCCTACATTACCCAAAGCGCGTGTTCTGGATACAATTTCCCCACCTTGTCTCCAGTCGAACAAAAAGCTTAGGTCCCATTTTTTATATTGAAACTCATTATTCCAACCCAACATAAAATCTGGATTGTAGTTTCCTAGTTTTTTCAGTTCGTTATCTGCTATGTATTTTCCTTCGGAATCTATGATAAAATCACCATTTTCATTCTTTAAATAGCCTGTTCCATATATATCACCCGTTTCGCCACCTTCCTCAACCTGAAAAAATACAGTCTGATTGGCACTATCGTAAATACGACTAAAGGCAAGAGTTAAGCGGCCGTCAGATTGCGGTAATTCTTCGACTACAGAGCGATTAGTACTAAAGTTAAAAGTAGAGTTCCACGTAAAGTTGTCGGTTTTTATAGGTGTAATTCCTGTTATTATTTCCACCCCTTGTGTGCGAACTTTTCCGCCATTTACAACCTGCTGATTGTATCCAGAAGAGATAGCAATAGGCAACGAAATGATCTGATCTTTGGTTAACGCATTGTAGTAGGTTACGTCAAATTTCAGCCTGCTTTTAAAGAGACGAATGTCTGCGCCTACTTCGTATGAAGTTACTTGCTCAGGTTTTAAATTTGAATTCGGAATTAAATTTTGATCGCTGAAGGTAGGTTGTCCCAAGAATGGTGTTTGTGATACAAAAGCACCAGAAGTTTGGTAAGGCCCCGTGTCGTTTCCAACTTGTGCAACACTTGCACGAAGTTTAGCAAATGAAATAGCCTCGGGTAATTTAGTAACTTCAGACAACACAAAACTCGCAGAGGCCGAAGGATAAAAGAAGGAAGCACCATCTACAGAAAAAGGGGTTGCTAGCGCACTAGACCAGTCATTTCTAGCTGTAAGATCTAGAAAAAGGAAGTCTTTGTAGCCTAGTTTTGCAATTCCGTAAAGCGAGTTGATACGTTTTTTTGAGTCGAATTGAAACACTTCAATAGGTGAAGCAGCATTATTTAAATTAAAAATTCCTGGTTGTGCTAAATTCACGGTCTGTGATTGCTTAGTAGAAGCCGTTTGATCTAATCTATTTCCACCGGCAGAAATATCGAAGCTGAAATCTCCGAAATCTTTTGTGTAATTCAGTAAGAAATCTGTATTTACTTCACGGTACAATACGTCGTGTTCTGCATATCCCCCGCGTTGGAAACGATTGCTACTAAAAGCTCTTCGGAGTTGCCGTTTTTCGGAAGAATAATCCATTCCGGTTCTTGCCGAAATACTTAATTCTGGAGATAATTGTTGTTTTATAGATATGTTTCCGAAGACTCTGTCACGATTGAAACTGTTTCGGTTTTCAAACAAAATAAAGTACGGATTGTCAAAAAAGGTGTAGTTGTAAGAAATTTGTTGCACTCCTTCTAATCCTGGTTGCCAATAGTCACGCAAATTATCAATATTTAGAGAACGAGGTCCCCAAGCGACCAAAGAGTAGTTTACGTTTTCACTTCCGTAGCCGTTAGATGGGCGGTTGTCACTACTTGAATTTACATAGCTAATGGATGCGTTTATAGCTGTTAAGTCTGAAGGTTCAAAATGAAGCTTGGTGCTCACTGTTTGGCGGTCTAAATTCACCCCTGGAATAATAGATTCGCTTCGCAGATCGGTAAAAGACAAACGGTAATTTCCATTCCCAAAACCATTAGAAACAGACGCATTATTAATGGTTGTAATACCTGTTTGGTAAAAATCTTTTAAATTGTCTGGATGCGAAATGAAGGGAGTGGGAGTGATAGGTAAACCACTATATAAAGCGGTGTCACCACCTCGAACTATCGTGCCATCAGGCAATGTTACAGGGCTGTCAAATTGTGGAATCAAATTGCCAACATCCAATCGTGGTCCCCAGGAATAGGTAATATTATCATTTATACCTCCGCCAAGGCCGTCCACGTATGCAAATTCTCCAGAGTTTCCTTGTCCGTACTCGTTCTGAAATTCAGGCAATTTAAAGGCGGTTTCTACAAAAAGTGAAGAATTGATACTTATACCTAATCCTTTACTGTTTTCACCATCTTTGGTTTCAATAACAATCACCCCATTGGAGGCTCGTGTTCCGTAAAGTGCAGCTGCACTTGGTCCTTTTAAGACTGTGACACTTTTAATATCGTCCGGATTAACTTCCATCGCACCGTTTCCAAAGTCTATTTCTTGGAACCCAGCGGCGGCCTCGTTTGTAAAATTAAAAACTGTTTGGTTGTTAATAGGTACTCCATCTACTACAAATAACGGGTTGTTGTTACTGAAAGATGATTCTCCCCGAATCGTGATTTTTGAAGAAGAACCAACGCCTGTAGCGCCTTGTGAGATAGTAACCCCAGCCAATTTCCCTGAAAGATTATCTAAAAAATTAACGGCTTTTACATCGTTTATCTCTTCTTCTTTTAAAGATTGAACTGCATATCCTAGCTCTTTTTCTTCACGTTTAATACCCAAGGCAGTAACGACTATTTCATTTAATCCTTCGGCACTCTCGGAAAGTTTTACGAAAAGTTGTGTGCTGTTGCCAACTGCAAATTCCTGTGTTGTGAAACCAATGGCTGAAAACTGAAGAACAGCGCTCGTATTTAAAACTTGAATACTGAAATTTCCATTTGCATCTGCAGTGGTTCCGTTGGAAGTGTTTGTCTCTATTACACTGGCAAAGGAGACAGGTTCATTATTTAAGGTATTTTCTATGGTACCAGTAATGGTAATTTGTGATACACCGATTACTGAATACAACAGCAATACGACAATGTATAATTGCTTCATTTGTTAAATTAAAAATTAATTGAAAAGGTGAATGCCTTTCAATTTAATTTAACTGAAAGGGCTAATTTAAATAGGAAGTAATAATGGAGAACCCTTGTTAAAAGGACTTCTCTTCTGAAATGAAGTTGTTGTAAATAAATAATTTGAAAAGACCTGTGCACCTTTAGAAATAATGGCGCGTAAAATTTGAAGTATAGTTTTTGAAAGTTTCTCAAAACTGTCTAGAAGCAAGCTAACATCTGAAACGTTATCGATGTCTTGAAGCACTTTCAAGAAAATTACTTGTATTTTTTTAGCTGAAACCAAACGGGCTATACTCTGAGTCAAGCGAGTTGTTTGCCAAGGAAGTTTTAAAAACGTGTTTACGTTGAATTGAGACTTGTGTAATCCCATTAAATAGTATCCTCCATCTTTGGAAGGCCCCAAAACAATTTTTTGAGTTTCTAAATATTTAACTGTTTTGAGTAATTGGGCTGTTTGTAAATGTGGTGTGTCGTTACCAATAGTAATAACATTTTCGAATCCTTTGTCGTAAACAGACTGAATTGCATTGGTGTATCGCTCACCAAATGTAGTTCCAACCTGTTCATTTTCAGAAAATAAAAAATAGGGCAAGCCAGTTTTTTGAACTTTCGCAATGGTTTGACGGTTCAGTTCATCAAATAACAATGCGGAACTACGAAAGGGTTTTGAAATTCCTTCCTGCTGTGCCGAGTTGGCAAAAATTAATATGGCGGTGTTCTTTTCGATTATATTTATTATTGACTCTGAAGATTGTTTTAACTCCCTCAGTTCTTATTTTCGTTAATCGTTAATCGTTAATCGTTAATCGTTAATCGTTAATCGTTAATCGTAATGTTTTACCCAAAGTACAATTTACTTTTGAATATAAGGTTGCCGAGTGATTCCGCTTTTTCTGCGGAATTGTATCGAGGCATTACTCTGTCACCGTTCCTTGGCAACTACTTCCTGCACCTGCTGTACAACCGTAGCAATGTTGTGAAATTACAATATTTCTGTCGTTTAAGAGATCTTCGTTATAATCCTTAATATGTTTTACTTTACTGGCTACGGGCAATTCCAGCATTTGGTTGAAATCACAATCAAATAAATACCCGTCCCAACTTATGGAAATAGTATTGGTACACATTACATTCTCCACCGCAGCTGGATTGTACGCATCTACCAGTTGATACATATAATCTTCGTAATTTTCGGAAGCTATTAAATAGTCCAAAAACCGTGCGATAGGTAAATTTGTGATGGCAAATAAGTTGTGAAACTGAATCCCAAAATCTTCTAATAACGCCTTTTTAAAATCTTTTTCCATACTGGCTTGATCGCCTGGTAAAAAAGCGCCACTTGGATTGTAGACCAAATCTAAACGTAATTCGCTATCTGGCATCCCGTACCCACGTTCGTTGAGTTCTTGCAAAGCTTTTATGGACATATCGAAAACACCTTCACCACGTTGCTTATCTGTTTTTCCTCTGGTCCAGTGCGGCATAGAGCTTACTACGTGTACATTATGCTTTTTGAAGAAATCTGGAAGATCGTAATATTTTTTATTCGCACGAATAATAGTTAGATTACTACGAACGATAAAGTCTTTAATTCCTGCTTTACTGGCTTCTTCTACAAAACGTCTAAAGTGGGGGTTCATTTCTGGTGCGCCACCAGTAAGATCTAGTGTATGTGCTCCCGTGTTACGGATTACCTCTAAACATTGCTCCATGGTTTCCCATGTCATAATTTCCTTACGGTCTGGACCTGCATCTACGTGGCAGTGCTCACAAACCTGGTTGCACATATAACCTACATTGATTTGTAGAATTTCTAGTTTTTTAGGACGTAATGGAAAGTGATTTGTAGTTTCTTTTATTTTTTTTGCAAACGTAGGAAGTTCCCCATTTTTAAAAATTCCGTTAGAAAGAATTTCTAATTGTCGGTTAGATTGAGCAAGGTCGCTATCGCGTTTGTGTAAGCTTTGTGTTTTTAGTTTTCCCATAGAATGTTTTAGAAAAAAGAGGAAAGAAGAAAGAGGAAGGATTCCCCTAATTGATCTTTTATCCGTCTAATTTATTTACTTTATTCATCATCATTACTCCGTGAACTAAGGTTGCGCCACTTTTAATAGCGGCTCCAGCGTGTATGGCCTCCATCATTTCTTCTTTGGTCACGCCACGCTGTAAAGCATCTTTGGTGTATGCATCTATACAATACGGGCATTGCTCTGTATGGGCAACGGCCAAGGCGATTAAAGATTTTTCGCGGGCTGTGAGGGCGCCTTCTTCGAATACTTTCCCATAGTAATCGAAAAATTTGTTGCCAAGTTCTTCGCTCCACTGGGTGATATCCCCAAATTTACGAAGGTCTTTAGGATCGTAGTATGACATATTTTAATAGGTTGGTTTTATATGTACGAAACAAAATTTTGTTTGGTTTTTTCTTGCGTAAATATAACAAAGTAGTCTTCGTATAGCTGAAACCTTACGAAAGAATTGTGAAAATTAATCAAAGGTATAAGCTATACCTGTTTTGAACTCATATTGAGAATTTGGAATCCCTACCGCTGGAAATGCATCAAACACAAAAGTATGACTCAGTTTTACTGAAAAATTAGTAAAAAGTCCTACCAAAAGAGAGCTTTGGCTAGAAATACGATAATCGCTAACATCTTTAAAAAGTGGCTGATAATAGGTTGTGCTTATAATACTTATATGTTCCGACGGGTATAAACTAAAAGAGAAGTAAGAGCTATTTCTAAAACTTCGTTGAATCGGAGTAAAACCATCTATTAATTCTTCGTATTCGAACATTGCTGAGGTGCCTAAGTAAAACTTATATTTTTCAGAATTAGTGAGCTTAAACCTTGGCCCTGTGCCTACGAGGCCTCTGAATTCGATAAGATTTATTTTGTTGTATTGCCCTTGTGTAAAGACTTCCCAAATACTTCTTGGTCGAAATTTGTAGTTATAACGCAAGTGGGAGATAAGGCTGTTTTCAAATTTTTCTCCTTCAATTTTCTGAAAATTGACGTCGTTTTTAAAAAGAGCAAGATGGTTTTTGTTTTTATACTGAAGGTGAATATCACTTCCCAAAGTGACAAAATCATTTACATTTCGTTTAAGGGCAAAATCTACACTTGCGGCACCTGAAAAACCAGAGGTATCTGTTACTTTTCTAAGTGATTCTGCATTTAATATCTGTGCATTTCCAGAAATCGTGGCACATAAAAGTGTTACTAATATAAAACTCCTCATAATTGTGATAACATTAATATGCCGTAAAGGTACTATTTATGGGTATAAATGTACATTTGTGACCATAGAATATAGACTGTGTTAAAGTTTTGTTTAAATTTTAATTTAAAACACTAAACTCAAGTATATTTAGTTTTAATTATTAGAAAATCACACAAGTTCCAACCTTTAAAATACAAGTACATGGATATCATAAACGAAGCCTTGCAATTTGAGCAAGAGAAACTTACCTTTAAAACCACAAGTGATAGAATTAAGGCAAGCCGAAAAGCAAAAGAATTAATTCTTGGCGTTAATGAATTATATAAGGAAAGTAAAGATTCTACCTTAATGGATTTAATGAAACGTCTTACCGTTATAAAACAAAAAATTGAGAAACGATTAAAAGGTCGTGCACTGGCAGCCTAATAGTTGCATTCATAAAAAAACCGAAACAATTTTGTTTCGGTTTTTTTATGAATATATTTTGCAATATTTAAAATAAACTTATATTTGCACCCGCTTACGCACCGATGTTCGGTTTGTAAGTAAACTTTAAAAGGTACCTTAGCTCAGTTGGTAGAGCAATGGACTGAAAATCCATGTGTCCCTGGTTCGATTCCTGGAGGTACCACACTAAAACCCTTTAAATCCTTGATTTAGAGGGTTTTCTGTTTTTTGTGTAAAACATTGGTGTAAAACAATTTTGAAATTATTTTTTATTAACTAATCTTTTCATCCCAGTATTCATATGGAATCACCAGTAATTACAAAGTTTGATTCAAAAGAGGAAAGGTTAGAATTATACAACTTGGTAAAAGGATTGACTGATAGAGAAAGAAATGACTTGAACTTTAACTTCAACTCTAAAACATTAACCTTTTATAAAATGTCATTAGAAGATAAGATTATTGGTATTATGATGGTAGAATTGGGAGATTATAGATGTGAGGATTTTAGACGGTTTATATTTCCTGATTATAGAAGTAAGGGGTATGGAAAGTTATTTATTGATTACTTGAAACAAGAATTACCAGAAAAGATTAAAAATATCGTTGGTTTTGTAAAAGAAGATAATTTGAAGGGTAAGAAATTTCTTGAATCTCAGGGATTCACCTTTCGGTCTAAATTAGGGGACATGACCCACTATATCTTTAAAAGATAGATTACTCTATTGGTTTTTAAATTCCTCATACTCTGCTCTAATCCATCTCTCGAAAGGAATTATCTTATCGATAAAAAGATTTTTAAATAACGAACCAAAGTCAGATACTTCTTCCAAAGTCAAATTATCAGGCCAGTATTCCCCATACATTACCTCTCCTGAACCCCAATAACTGACATCCTCGACATCAATTTCTTTGATACTATAATCAAATTTGTGTCTGTTTTGGTTAAAATATTGAGTAAAATCAGGGTGATCTCTAATTAAAGAAAAGGTATGAAACCCGAATCTTTTTTCATTGAAAATTTCTTTATAGAAAACATAATGTTTAATTGTGAAATTATCGAGAATGGAACTTAAAGTGAAACTGTGAGCATTAGAACTATTGAATCCATAATTAAATTCTAAAAAATTAATTTCATTCAATACAATTTTACATTGTTCTTTTAGACCATTTAAAACCTTAGTTTCCAATTTGGTTAGTTGTATTATTTTCTGTCCGTGTTCATACATAAATTTTATAGAATCTTCCATCTTTGGTATATCGGATAAATTATCAATCGTTAACTTATAGTCTTTTAAGAAAAGAAGGTGTCTGTCATCTGAATGAGAGATACGATCCCCTATGATATTAAAAACCTTAGTAATAAGTTTTTTGTGAGTTATATTTTTAAAATTTGGAGGTAAATAGTTTTCTTTATTTAATGTGAGAAGAATTCCAACTTTATCTTTTTCTGAAACCTCAGGGAAACTTTTCCAATAGTCGTCAAAAGGATTGTTGTCAAAAAAGTGATGAATTTTATTCTCAATGATAACCACTGATTGGACCCGATTGACACCTTCAACATACCCTTTTATAATTAAGTCAATACGACCTGAATTAGTAGAAAATTCTCTTACTACTTCAACTATTTCAAATTTTTCTTGAATTCTTTTTCTCGTTTCTTCTTCTACAAATGAAAGAAGAGATTCCAAAAATAAGTTTCCAAAACCGTGTTCCTCATTTGGATCAAAGTAGAATTGGAGAATATTACTATTAACAAGTTCTTTATAGTTTAGTCCAGAACATTCAAGAAAGGATTTTCTTCTTACATCCATCTCAGGGATGTCCTGAGATAAGAATTCTGAATATTTATCTATCAATTCTTTGTAATTGAGTTTTTTACTCATTTATAAACCTGGTGTATTACGATTATACTCTCGATATAGTCCATCCAAGATCATTGGGAATACCTTAGTGTTCATGATTTTTTTATAGAACCCTAACCGATCTCCATAGTATTCACTGACTTCATCTTTCATCACCTTTTTGAAGAAATCTTTTTTGTCGTCCTCAGTGTTGTTACCAACCATTACTGACTCCAAATCCTGATTTTTCCTCATTCGTTCTTCAACATGTTTCAAGTCTATCAAATCCTCTTCTGTTAAATCAATTCCATACACTTCATTCAGTCTTGAAATTATTTGTGATAACAGAGAATACTCAGGTTCATTAACTCCGCCTGTGCCATCCTCACCAATTGGGTATAATTCTCCTTTTCGATCTTGGAGTGAAAGGTTGGATTCCCCCATCATTTGGATTCTTAATGAGTTTAGATCTACGGCATCTGTGATGTCTATTCTCTCATTATCTCGTTTTGGAAGTTTCTTATTCACATATCTCAGGAAAACAAAGAGTTTTTCCCATTGTATTTCTTGAAACTTGATGATTTGTGAGATATAAGAATATAACCTGATAAATGATTGAATCTTAGATTTAAATCCCATCCTCATTTCATCATTCTCTAACTCTTTCCATTTATCGATTACTTCCTCAATGATGGGTTGAAGTTTCTCATCGGTGTCAGTAATCTTATAAAATTCTTTACAAAACCTCTCTACCTGATCATCCGTAAATAAATTAAAAGATTCTATGTCGTATTGAAGTCCGTATAGGTGATCGGGATCTACTTCACCTACTAAGATGGTCGAAGTGTAATAATCCTGAAATGACTCCACAATATCTTCTGTGTCATTTACAAAGTCCAATACAAATGTGTCTGTCTTACCTGATTTTGTTCTGTTGAGTCGAGATAAGGTTTGAACACATTGAACTCCACTTAATTTTTTATCTACGAACATGGAGTGGATGAGTGGTTCATCAAAACCAGTTTGAAACTTGTTTGACACGATTAGGATACGAAATCGTGGATCTTTGAGTCCATCAGGGATACTTGACCCCTCCATTCCATTTTCGGTGTTTAGAGAGGATTCTGTGTATTCTTTTCCATCCAATGATACTTTATCACTAAATGCTACTAAACAAGAATAGGGAAGTCCTCGTTCTCTCATCTGTTTTTTCATTTCAAGAAAGAAGAGAACACAATGTTTCCTTGATCTTACAACTACCATCCCACGACCTTGACCATTTATCTTCTTCGAAGTATGACCTATAAACTGATTCAAAATAATAGAAACCTTTTGTTCTACAACTTTACGATGACTATCAACATAATCAACTAAAACACTCATCGCCTTACTTTCAGGTAGTTCTTTATCCTCGTCATTTTTCTGTTTGACTTTGAATAACCTTTTGTAAGTGGTATAATGTTCCAAGACATCAAGGGTAAAACCTTCGTAAATAGATTGTTTCATAGAATACGAATGAAACGGAGCATAGTTTCCATCTTCGTTTTTTTCACCGAATAATCGTAATGTTTTATTCTTAGGAGTTCCAGTAAATCCGAAAAAAGAAATATGGTCTTGTTTCCCACGAGCTTCTATTTCTCTTCGAATTACTTCTTCATAATCTAATTCCTCTTCATCCTCAGAACCATTTTCGACCACTCCTAACGCCTTTTTCAAATGTTTAGATGTTTCTCCACTTTGTGAAGAATGAACCTCGTCTATAACAACCCCAAATCGTTTTCCTTTTAATTGGGAAATAGTTTCCGACACAAAAGGGAATTTCTGAATGGTGGTGACGATAATATCTTTTCCTTTTTCAAGGTATAATTTGAGTTGTTTGGAGTTGATGTCGATAGGATTAACCACCCCAGTAGTTTGTTCTAACGATTTTAGTGTATTCTGTAATTGTTTGTCAAGGACCTTACGATCTGTAATTACCAAGATGGTGTCGAACATTCTATTAGTGTCATCCTTTGATCTGTATAAAGAAGTCAAGGTGTGTGATAACCAACCAATGGAATAGGATTTTCCCGAACCAGTAGTATGTTGTATTAAGTAATTATGACCTACTCCGTCTTTTTTTATTTGATTTCGAAGTTTTCTGATGACATCTAATTGGTGGTATCGAGGGAATATCAACACTTCACTTTTTTCCTCGACTACTTTCTGATGTTTCACACTCCACGTTTTATCTGTTTCAATGGAAACCAAGACAAAATTTTCGATGATATCTAAAAGTGAATCGGGTTTTAAAATGTCGTTCCATAAGTATTCACTTTTATAGTCATCCTTTACTGATGGATTATCGATACCCTTATTGTAAGGGAGAAATCTTGTTTTTACACCACTCAAACGAGTGGTCATAGAAACTCGGTCATTATCCACACAAAAATGGACTAAACACCTCTTAAATTGAAGTAGGGGTTCTCCCAAAGGATTTCTGTCTTCCTTGTATTGTCGTTCTGAATTTAAAATATTCTGTCCTGTGAGTTGGTTTTTCAACTCCATAGTGATTATGGGAATTCCGTTAAGGAATAAAACCATATCAATGGAGTTTTCATTTTTGATGGAATAGTGGAGTTGTCTTACCACCACGAATCTGTTCTTTTTATACAGATCTTCGTGATCGGGATTTAATCCACTACTGGGTTGGAAATACACAAGATCAAATGAACATCCTCTTGTATTGACTCCTTTTCGAAGAACATCTACAACCCCTCTTTTAGAAATGGTATCATTGAATACCTTGATTAGTTGTTTATCTGTGGAGGTGTCAAATTGAGAATATAGTTTGTCATATTCTTCTCGTTGAGTTTCTTTGATAAACCCTATAAAATCTTCCTCAATAACACAATGAACTCTGTCATATTCCGAATACAATCGAGATGTGTAATCATACTTATTTAAGGAGTTCTCAATGTGAGTCTCAAATCTATCTTCGTTTGGATTTCTCATTCTTGGTGTATTGGTTGTTTTATAGACAGATCTTCCTCACAGACTCTAATTTTTCCTGTCACTACTTCTGAAATAAGAGATTGACGATACTCTTTTAATTTTATAATTTTTTTCTTTTCGAAATCGATTAATTGGAAAATCTCTGAAATATTACTATCTAAAAATTTCACTATATCTTCAATTTGATCATTATTTGGAAGAGGATATTGTAGGTTTGAATATTTTTCACCATTAACATTTTCAATTGTTGAAACAACAGTATTCAGTTTTATCCAATCTTTAAAACAACTTGATTTGGAGAAGTAAAAGATAAATTTGGAATAAAAATAGTTCCCAAAATTAAATCTTACTAAATAACCCCCAGACGTATATTCATTGTTTTCATAAAGATGTAAATATGATTTCCCAACAGTAGCCCCACTTCTACAAAATAAAACATCATATTTTTCAAGACGAAAATCTTCATCAACCAGTTCTTTATTTAAAAATTTCCCTTTATTTAATATTAATTCTCCCCAATCTGTAATGTCAGTTATGCGAATAAACCTTAATCCATTATCAATATAATTTTTACTACTAATGTTTAAACCATATCTCACAGGTTTTAGTGAATCATATTTTAATTTTGATATTACCCATTCTTCTGGAATCTCACCAATCCACTCAACTCCTGAGTCTTTCATTTTAACATTGGGGTCAAGTCCCCTTGTAACGGATTCATTGATTAAGGAAGTCCGTTTTTCTTTAAGGAGTTTAATTTTTCGTTGTTTCTTTTTTATTATGGAATCAATCAACCCCATTTTGTTATCGAGATAATAAACAATTTGTTTTTGTTCATTTATAGAAGGATATACAACTGGAAAATTATGAAAAAATGGTAGTCGAAGTGAATCTACCGTTGATTTCAGCTGATAATTTAAATACTTCGTGAATGAAATTTTCTGATAAAAAATAATATAGAAACCTTCCTAATACCTTGTCAAAATTATACAACATATAAACTCTTTGGTGAAAATCGAACTTACAGTTGATATGATGCCAAATCTTACAAATATCACCATCACCAGCTGTTAAAATTGCTTCCCCATCAAAAGAATATGTATCTATCTTTTTTACATCCTTGGAACGAACAAAAAATGGATATTCACCATCATCAGTCTGGTTAATAGTATCCTTTTCACCAGTTGTAATATCACATAGGTATCTTAATCTACCAGATTTCCAATGTATCGGGTATTCATATAACCATTCAAGACCTAAAATCTTGTATTCAGAATATTTCTTTCTCATCTAATTATCTTAACTGAGTATTTTTTCAATCCCTTTAACATCTGACCATAACAGAATAATGATTCATCCAATTTTTTTGGAGGAACTTTGTCATCAACCAATTCTTTAAACCAATCTTTGTATTTTGATTTAAAGACTTGAAATTTCTGATTATCACTGTCAGGTATATCTTGAATTTGACCATTAGTGAAGAAGTTGTATGATCTAAAAACATGTTGGTCAAAAATTGGAAATTCTTTTGGATTCATTATATGAAGTAGAAATAATTTCCAAATAGATGAACTTTTTTGCGGTTGGAATTCTTCTTCAAAAACTTCCCAACTAAAACTGGATTTTAGATTTCGTAATACATCAATTTTGTCCCAATATCCTAAAACTGATTTCATTTTAGGTTTGGAGATAACATCACCAGTTCCATTCTTCCACTTGAACATTTCAACAAAAGAGTTTTTGTCATCTAACGCAGTTAATATAAACTGATCATACTTATATTCATTTTTATAAGAATAAAGTGGAGACCATTTATCAACGAAATTACAAACATCATCCAATCCCGATATTTCTATTTTGTAAGAGTTAGACATTGACGATCTCTTTAAAAATACCTTCACTTTCTTTCTCTAATTCCAATAAATCCTGAGTGATTTCTTCCACACTTCGTAGAGGTTGGAATTTGTAGAAGTATTTGGAAAAGTTAATTTCATATCCAACTTTATCTTTATCTCTTTCCATCCAAGCTTTCGGTAAATGAGGTTTGACTTCTCTTTCGAAATATTCTTCAATATTTTCAGTTAGAGGTATTCTCTCATTATCTCGTTTTGAAGTGTTGGGTTTAGGAGTTCCGTCTTTTTTGGTTTGAATGACACCGTTTTCTTCTTGGGGTTGTTCTACTACTACTTTGGTATAACCGAAGAACTCATTGTCATATATCTTTGAGAATTCAGACTCTGTAAAATCAGTATATTCTTTTACCAATTCATCTCTTTGAATACTTGAAATCGATTTTCTTTTACTTCCTAATGACTTTATAGATTTGAAAAAAGATGAACCATCTATGAGTTGAATCTTTCCTTTTCTTCTTTTACTTTTCTTGTTATTTACTATCCAAATGTAGGTGGAGATTCCAGTGTTAAAGAATAATTGGTCGGGGAGTGAAACTACACATTCTAACCTATCATTTTCAATTATCCACTTTCGTATCTCACTTTCTCCACTTCCTGCGTCTCCCGTAAATAAAGGTGATCCGTTAAATACAACACCAATCCTTGACCCTTCATCTTTCATCTTGGATATCATATGTTGAAGGAACAATAGTGATCCATCCGAAGATCGGGGAGTTCCCACAGAAAACCTTCCCATTGGATTTCCACTTTCAGTATCTATAAATTCTTTTTCACCTTTCCAACTCACTCCAAATGGAGGATTCGTAATCATGTAATCGAACTTTCTACCTTCAAATTGATCGTTTGACAATGACGACCCCAATTTTATATTATCAGGGTCTTCACCACTGATTAACATGTCAGACTTACAAATGGAATAGGTTTGTGGATTTAACTCTTGTCCATAGAGATTGACCAAAACTTTATCATCAATTTTCTGTTCTATCCACTGTTTTCCCAAAGTCAAGATTCCCCCTGTTCCCGCACATGGATCAAAAATGGAACGAATAATTCCTTCCCCTTTTAGATTCTCTTTTCCTTCGGCAAAAACCAAAGAAACCAATAGTTTCACCACATCTCTTGGTGTGTAGTGTTCCCCACTTGTTTCATTTGAGATTTCTGAGAACTGACGAAGTAATCTTTCAAAAATCTGACCCATGGTGTGGTTATCCACAACATCAGGATGAAGATCAACCTCTGTGAATTTATCTATGAGAAGGTAGAGTCTATTGTTTTTTAAAAGTTTCTCGACAGGTTTTTCTAATTGAAAGTTCTCTAAAATCTCAAACACATTTTGAGAAAAACCATTAATGTAGTTCGGGAAATTAACCTTTAACTTCCCTGAATCTTCTTTCAATCTTTGAAGATCATAGTTAGAGTGGTTAAAGAATTTTAGACGAGTTTGTTTCTCTATGATGGGAGTAGGATCAACTTCATCCTTTAACTCGTTGTATAATTGTATGATTTCATCTTTATGAGGTTCAATAACACAATCTAATCTTCTAAGGACAACAAATGGTAAAATGACATCGCCATATTCATGTTGCTTAAATAGACCTCGTAACACGTCATCACATACGTTCCATATAAAACTTGAAATTTCTTGATCGTTTGACATTGGTTAATTTTATTTACGGGGAAATTAAAGAATTTTAAACTTTCCCCCTAACGGATTTCCAGAATCGGATGGTTTTATTATTGAGACCAAAAAAATCCCACTGATTGTGTGGGATTTATAAAGTTAAGTTATTCAGTAAGAGTTTCTAATTTTTCTTTTCTCATTAATTTAGGGAAAAGAAATGATTTTATTTCTTCAAGGGTGTTTTGTTTAAGTTTGTGAGTAACTCCATCTTGTCTATCAGTAATAAATATCTGTCCTGAAATATTTTCAATGAAATATTCTCTGTTATCAATAAAAATGATCAGTAAGTTATCCAATCCATAGGTAACTTCAAAACCTTTTGAGTCAGCATAGAACATTAGTTCTTGGATGATATTTAAGTGATTTAATTGGAGTATCTTCAACATTTCTATATCAGTAATGTCTAAACAAAATACCTTGTCGTTTGATTTATAATGTCTTACTAACGAAATTTCTAAATCAATATCAGGTTCCTCATAATTATAAATTTTCAGATAGATATTTGAAGTCCAACCTTTCTGAAAATAATGACCATAGATTTCATTCTTATAATCTTTTGAGATTTTATAAATGTCATTGAAGCTTTCAAAATCGAAAATCAATGTCATCGAATTATTGAAATATTCGGGACTAACCCCACTATGATCATCCCAAATATCAAAAACCTGATCGATTAAATATTTATTTAAGAATTCTTGTATATCCAATCCCATATTAAAAATTGTATTTGAAAGTGTGATAAATTGCCATTAATTCTTCGATGGAAACAAATTCATCAATGTTAAAGAGAATGTTCCCTGAAAAAGTGGAGTTCCCGTCATACACCTTTCCATCTTTTATTGTTAGGAGGATATTTCCTGAGTATGTAGAATTACCCTTATAGACTTTCCCATCCTTGATAGTATATAAAATGTCCCCTGAATAGGTTGAATTACCTTCATACACTTTCCCATTAGAGATTGTATAAATGATGTTTCCTGAGTAGGTTGAATTTTCTTTGTAAATTTTATTTCCTTTGATGGTGTAAAGGATATCTCCACTATACGAGGATTTATCTTTATAAACTTTTCCATCTTTGATATTACAAATTACATCTCCACTATAATTTGAATTTTCTTTAAAAACTTTGATTTGTCCCATAAAAGTATTAGTGATAAAAATTATTAAAATTTGAGTTAGATATTTCATTGATGTTTTAATCATTTACAAATTCAGAAAGTATCCACCCATTGATGTCCTGAGAGTAAATCCACTTTTCACTATTTAAAAAATGTTGTTTTGTTATTACTAAGGTCTTAGGATAAGAGATTTGATTTATGACTTTGGTCTTTTCAGTCCCATAATTATCTCTAACATTTACATTAGTTATTCCCTCTTTTAATTGAACCAAATAATTTACAGATTTAACCACCCTTGATTCGTGTATATATCCAATTATACCTCCATCTAACTTAACTTTCTTGTAATTTCCTTCTGAACCTAAAACCTCAAATGTTTCACCTTCAAGTATTTTTTTCACTATTTCTCCATTGGGATTATTTCTCAGATTTGTATATCCATCAGGGTCATTGATAGTAAAATACTGCATAGAGACTATCTCTTCATCAGGTTTTGGAATATCTTCGGAGGTGTCGTCTCCATAACTATCCTCATATATTTTTTCGTGAGATTCGATGGACATACCCTCATTCCCTTCTTCAATTTCTACAACATTATTTTCTACACTATCAATTTCAATCATATCACCTAAATTTTCATTTGAAAGACAATTTGATATTCCATTGGTAAAAGTTGTGGTAAATATTTCAATGTCTTCGATACTTGAAATAGAAGAAACAGAGGACGAGTAATCGATGGCTTCTAAACAATTATCCTTTATGTTTTGGGATTCGTTATTAGATTGAATTTCTGATATACATTTACAATATTTCTCTGAAATATTTTGTGCCATTTTCTCAGGAGAAACATAAAGTAAAAATGGAATTACTATGAAAAGTCCTACAAGAAAAATTGTTCCTCCTCCGAAATATTGAAAGACTTTTTTTTCACTTAGTTGTGGATTTTCTTCTTTTGATTTCCTTAGATAATACTGAAACATCACCCCTCCAATGGTAAATAGAATTATTGATAAACTTGGATAATAAATACTATCCATTATATATCCCCATCCCATAGAAAATATATTTTTAAACCCTATAAAAGAAACACCAAGACCAACCAATAGACCACTACTAACACCAATGATTAACTCTTTAATATGTTTTCGGATTAAAACCAAAACTACGATGGTGGTAATTGTGATACCCCATCCCCCATAACCATTTTCTCCAACTTCAAAACCACTAAACGCATAGATAGATGATACAATAAGAGCAAGGAGAAACCATATAGTGAAAAATGAATAAACGTAGGTAAATACTTTCCCCAACAATAAAATGAGTAATCCAAAGAATAAAATTGTAACATAAATGTAATTGATGAATGGAACTAAGCCTGTGAGATAGTCAATTAAATACACCACAGATACCCAAGTAACTATAAAAGATAGTGATAATGAAATATTGTATTTTTTAGTACCATAGATTGACAATAATATACCTGTTACGATGAGAATGATTGAAATTAGATAATACATGATTTTAGTGGTTTGGTTAATTAATACTATTTTGACAGACTAATTTAATCTTGGTGTCTTTTAAAATAGAACGACTAACTTTGTATTAGATACTAATCAGGATTTAAAAAAATATCAATCCCACTAAAAAACAGAAGATTCCTTTGACCACAACACTCCAAAAAGATTGGGAATTGTTTATTAATGGTGACAACCAGGGACTGTCGAGTATCTATGAAACTTACTATGAAATATTAGTGTTGAAAGCGTATAGTATTACCAAAGACAAGGTGAAATCAAAAGAAGTAGTGTCTGATGTTTTTATAAAACTTCTCAATTATTCTACTGAGAAAAGAAAATATAATCTTTCGGATGTTAATGAGAAGATTGAAACATTCCTCAAAGTAGTTGTCAAAAACAAATGTTTTGACAATTTAAAGGTTGAAAAAAATAGACGGGGAATCTTAAATGGTATATATCACCTTTCCAGTCGTTCTATTAACAAAGACACCTTTGTTGAGGAAGATTTCAAGAAAATGTTAGACATACTACCTAAACGACAGAAAGAGGTTCTATCACTACATATTGAGGGATTTGACAACAACGAGATTAGCAATAAACTTGGAATATCTTATAACACAACCAAAAACACATTATCCACCTCCAAAAAGAAGATTAAAAATCTCTGGAAACATTTCATGATTTAAAATGAGACCTACAACCAACATACAATTAATAGATGTTTTAAATTCCCTCTCAGACGATTCTGAAAGAGAAAAAGTATTTGAGATTTTAAAAAACTCTGACCCAATCAATGAAGATGTTCAGGATGTAAAGTTCTTTTTGGAAAACAATAATTATGATTACAGATCTTTACAGGAATTTATAGACAAACCAAAATTTGAAAGTCTTTTAAGTTTAACGGAAAATTCTAAACCAAGAACAAATTATCTTAAATATGCCGCAATATTTATTGGACTGATAGGTTTTGGAACTTACTTCTTTATTAATAGTTTGAATACTTCGTCTAAATTATATTCAAAATATTATCAAAAGGATGTTGGACTACCAGTCCTTATGAGTGATACATCCGATATTTTATTCAAAGAATCTATGAAACGCTTACAAGGATGAAGATTAT
Source organism: uncultured Flavobacteriaceae bacterium (assembly GCA_963799365.1). GTDB lineage: Bacteria > Bacteroidota > Bacteroidia > Flavobacteriales > Flavobacteriaceae > Marinirhabdus. Next base: position 82,600 of record CAWCWV010000013.1, on the reverse strand, counting down.
GAGACATCTTTAAGTGGATTTGAAGAGTTACTATTGAATAAACCTAATAACGACACTCTAAACTACTATTCAGGATTGTCGAATATGGAATTAGATAGACTTATTAAATCTATAACAAATTTCAAGAAAGTCGATGACCGAAGTATCTTCAAGGAAAAATCTGAATTTAGATTGTCTCTGGTTTATTTAAAAAAGAAAGATTACGATAAATCTAAAATGATTTTGAAGAGGATTGTTCAGAATAAAGAACATCAATACTATTCAATTTCAAAAGATATGTTGAAAGAGTCAGTTTTTGATTAGATTCAATTTACCTTTTTTTCCAGAGAAATATTCCGATTGGAATAATTAAGATCAATGACAACCACCCCCATTGAATTTTTGTTTTTTTATGGATGGTTACTGGGTTAATATTCCCAGTTAATACATAGGGTGCCCAATATAATGGTTTAAATTCTTCTTCATCAACAGATTTGTTCCAGTAGTCTTTTTTTGACTTCCAAAGTGAAACATTCTTGGGGTCTCCATCGGAAAGGTATTTGAAAAATCTCTTCATTATAAATGAGTTTGATTTGTCGTCGATATCCCAACTTGTAGTTAAGGTAGATTGTACTCCCGAATATCTCAACCCTTTACTAAAATTTCCCGATGAACCCTCACTATAATTAGTTTGAGAGGAATTTGAACTGCATGAAGAGATCATTACAAAATCATTGTCCAAATCCATTTGTGAAATATCATCAACAGAGAAAGTAGAATTGTAGGAGGTTCTTATTTCACCAGTTCTATTTTCTTGATTTGTATTTCCATGGGAAACTATGAATACTAAGTTATTATTTGTTAGATTCTCTAAAACATCAGATGTATTACACTCATAATCTTGTTGTAATTGATTGACCATTTTTTTTGAGAATCGTAAATCAACATCGTTTTCAAAATCTCCAAGTGTTAATCCTAATTTATCGTTCAATGATGATTTTTTGGATCTACTTTCTATAAAACTTCTAATACAAAGTGAATAACTGAAATTGTAATCATGAAATAAATAAGGTTGATCCTTCCAAGTGGTTGATAAAGTGTCCTTAATAATAAGATCATAATTGACCATTGGGTTAAAGTCTGAATTACTAATAATTACTTCATTAATACCTTTCATCTTTAAGATTGAATCAACTTGTCTGAACTTCGATCTGTAAAGGTTATAACTCCTATTTTGAAATTTTTTCAAGTCAGTAAATTGATGTAGTTCATCCATCCAATAGTATGGAACACTCTCGATTTCCCTATCGTTATTGATGAAATGAACTTCGTTTTTTAAAATTAAGAAAATTATCTCTTGATATGGGATAGTGGAAGTAATATTCTGAACAAATGATTCTCCATGTTTTAGGTTTTTCTGAACCTCTCCAATACTATATTTTTTATTCTTGAAGTCTGTGTATTTAGTCCGATCCGAGTAGTAAAAACTCTCATGAAGAAATGTAGTGTCTTTTGTAATCAAAAATTTCTTCCCGAGAACCCCAGTCAATTTACTAAGGGCATTACTTCTATATCCATCATTTTCTTTTTGAATAAGACTATCTGATTTTTGGTGGAGATGATCCCAAAACTTCACATTCTCCTTGTAATGGATAATCGATTTGTCTAATAAATTTAAATGTCCCGTTTTATTATACCACTGACCGAGATTAGTTCCCTTCCAATTGAGGACACTAATATAATTTAGAGAATCAAAATTGGTTTTATTTTCGACAAGTGTCCTTATTGATTTCTCATAATAGTAATCAGCTTTTTTAAAATCTTTTAGATATGAATAGTTTAGTCCGATGAGAGAATATACTTTCCCTTTTTGATTTTGGTTTTTAGAAACTTTTATGACCTCTTCAAAATATTGATTCGATAAATGTAAATTTTTAGACCCTACTTCATTAAGTCCAGTAGATGTCCTATTATTTGATACACCATCAAGATAAATTAAACCTTTTTTGAAGTTTATATCAACTCTTTGATAGTTTTTAGACGAATAGGTTAAGGAAGTATCCAAATACCTGTTAAGAATGTCATTTCTCTCATCCCAACCCATCGAAAGTGGTGTAATCTTATTAAAATTCTTCACGCCTCGATTTCGATGAATATCCGCAAATCGAGAATACACTTCATATTTTAAATCAGTATCAACCAGATTTTGATTTTCTTTTAAAAGAACCATTGATTTATTTGAGTAATAAAGAGCCGAATCTATTCTTTTCTGAAATCGATAATAGTTTGACATTTCATTGAGATAATAAATCCTATTGTTGATATTATTGTGGTTAGATTCTCTCACTTCTTTAATTCCATTTAAATAGTTGTCATAGTCATGAAGATTGATTAATGAGGTGTTGAGATATTTTTTGAATTTAATTCTGTTAAGTAGAGTGTTGTCACCTTGTATAGATTTGAGACAGATTTTTTTCAATTCTTGATATTCTCCCCTTTCAAGATACCTATCTAAATTAGGTGTTTGAGAATAGGTAAAATTCCAAAGTATAACTACGAGAAGAACTGGTAGAAATCTCATTTAAAGAAAATTTGAAACATCATATCCAACAAATTTCCTATTCAATTCCCTACAAACCTTACCAGTCGTCCCACGACCACAGAATGGGTCGAGAATAATATCTCGCTCTTTGGTGGTCTGTAAAATTGGAAGTTTTACAATATTCTCTGGAAATGGGGCAGGATGTTCTTTGGTGTTCAGTCCTCTTGTTTGATTACTTACGGCAGTTCTTACAATATCTTCCGACCAGTAATCTCCCATATTCTTTCCACTTACATTTGGAATATATGGACTCATTGATTTTTGAGTTTCTTTGGAGGGAGTTCTATGTCTTGGAGGTAAAGACGCCTTGGTATTCTTTTTAAGGGGTGTGAGGGTAGGATAATAATTATAGTCATTGGACTTTACGAGATGAAAAATATACTCGTATGAAGATGTTAAGTTACTTTTACTTGAACTGGGTTTGGGGTTAGTCTTACTCCAAATTATCGTATTTCTCAAAATCCAACCTTTTTCTTGAAGTCCAATGACCACTTTATGAGGAACATTTTGAAGATTTCCGTCTAAGAAAGTATCTCCAAGGTTCAAGAAGAAACTCCCTTTCTTATTTAAAACTCGATAACAATCCCCTAAATGATTGATTAAGTTTTCTACAAACTCATCACTTGTTTTTTCGTTACCTAAACCTTTTTCATTTGAGTATTGTCTTTTATTCCAATATGGTGGAGATGTGAATATTGTTTGGATTTCTCCATCAGATATTTCTACCATACTTTTAGAGGATTTCTGATAAAACACAAAATCATCATCAGTCAGTTTTTCTGTGGGAGTGTCCGAAATATTATCTCGACTTTTCTTTTCCTTAATATCCCTTGAAATTTGAAGATAACTCTGATTAATAGTCAGGATTCCTTTATCCAAAAGATCAATATGATTGGGTTCGTGTTTATTAACGAAGAGTAATTTTCCCAAAGAAGAACTTGACATTCCAATTTCCTCAGAAATCTTTTCTCTCGATGATTTTTTACTTTTGTTCGCACGAACAGAAGTTAAATCGGTTCGTTTTCCTTGACCGATTTTATAGTATTTCTGTAAAACTTGATACTCGTTAAGTAATTCTCGGTATGTCTTGACTCTTTGTTTGTTATATTGGACAAGAAGGTATTTTTCATCTTCTTCCTTTACATCTCTTTGATCTACTTCAACTTCCTCCCATCCAAGTTGTTTAATCGCTTCAAATCTTCGATTTCCACTTATGATTTGGAATTGTTGATTAATAATTAATGGTTGAAGAAGTCCGACCTCCTGGATACTTTGAATGAGATCATCGATATCAGACAAATTGTAGATGTCCTTGTTTTTAGGGTGGTGAGTGAGATGATGAATTAATACTTTCATTAATTACAAATTAACAATGTTTTTCTATGAAAAGCAAGTGTTTAACAATCTCCCAAATAAACCTTTTATAAATTAATATTAGATTTGTGAATAATTATGATTTTAAACTTCGTTAGAAATGAAAAGTATATGTCCAGATATAATTGAAAGGATGAGAAATTATCCAAAGAAAAGAGTAAATGAACATCTCCCCATTTATGTAAGTTGTATTCTTGAAACTGGATTAAAGATCGAGAATGTGGTTTTGAAAAACCTATATAAACCAACTGAAGATTTTGATAATTATAAAAAAGGAATAGAAAGTCATTCTGGAAGTGATCCATATCTTCTAAATTACGATGAGAATGAAAGTGTTAATGAAAGTGGATTAGAATATTCAGAAAACAACATTGGAATAGACAACATAGTGGAAATGAGCACATCTAGAAATATCATGTCCCAAGAGTTTTGGGATAAGATTGATGTGTCAGACCCAACATTTGATGACGAACATTACCAATGGCATATTATTTTTGCTGTTCAAATGAAAAACAAGAAATGGTTTAATTTTCACTATGAACCTGATATGAGCTCAGTGGATCGATTGTTAGTAATGCCCCATGGATATTATTTTTCTGATATTAAATTAGTTCATAAAAACTTCGTTTATTTGGACTCTGGACTTGAACGTATTACTGATGAACATTTAAAAAAATTAACTTTCTATGGTCAATATTCAGGTACCTTTTTTTGTTACGTTGATTTTGACAGATTTGTTAAGAAATACGATGAGAGTTTATCCAAAAATAAATATTCTATAGAGATGAAAGAGTTAGGAGAGAGTTTGTCTAAAAATTCGTCTGATGAAAATATCAGTATTTGGGATATCGATTAGAATCCTTTTTTTATTTCTAAAACTAAATGATTATTAATCTGACTTGGTGAAAAATTTATAATAAAATTTTTTTTACCTTCATAATGGTTCCATTACTTTTTCCTGTCAATTTCATTATTTCTCGGATTGGTCTTTCTTTTTTTAAATACTTGATCACATTAGGGTAATCTTTTAAAATTTCCTCATCAGATTTTCTGTATCCCTTTTTTCTTCCAACTTTTCCATGATTTTTGAGATATCGAAGATATCCACTTTTCATTCGTTCCCTAATCTGATTTTTTTCTAAAGTTGAAATACTTAAAAGTATTTCAATCATAAAATTTGTAAGAGGATTAGTTTTTCCATCAATATCAAGTGTTTCTAAATTGTAATTTTTAATGTAGAGAGAAATCTTATTCTCTGTGTAAAACTGAATCGTTTTTAAGACTTCTAATGTATTTCTACCTAACCGACTTAAATCCCACACTACAACTTTATCAATTTGATTAGATTTTACATGTTGTATGCTTTCCATTAAGACGGGTCTATCCTTGGTTTCCAGTCCTCCTGAAATAACTTCTGAAAATTCTTTATGAATATTCCAATTCATTTTTTTACAAAAACCTCTCAATTCTTCTATTTGTCGATTATAGTCTTGATTTGATGTGGATACACGAGAGTAGGTAATAACATTCATGATTTTAATCTTTTAGATTACAATGGTCCAGAATTCCAGTGTATTAAACAAGTCTCACAAGGTTATTTTGATACAAAAATCATTTGATACATTTTTTTCTCTCGATGGAGACCTTTATGGATAATATATATCCATAAAGAATAAGTAGTATGAATAAATTAAGAATTGAAAAATTGAGAAGTTTTCTTCACGATATTAAATGTTCTGAGAAAAGAACAGAAACCATTAAAAGTTTTTCGATAAAAGAATTTGAAGAGGAACAGAGAAAAATAAGGAATCGAAAAATTGGTAAGAGTGAATAAATATTACAACGGTGAAAGAATATTTTCTATGTTAGATTTATCTGAAATACTTTCTATTCCTAAGTATGAAATTAAAAATAGTATTAATTCTTTTGGTCTCAAACCAAGTGTCGTTGAGTGTAGAACTTGGTATTTCAGGTCATCGTCATTAATTCCATTTGTTGAATATCTAATAACACTTATAAACTTTTCTCATTTAAAGACTACACTTAAAAATAAGTCTCAAAATGAAAAAGAATAAAATAGAAAACGAAATCTTAACTGGTCATATACCATTATCAATAATTAATCTATCGGAAAAGTGGTTAGAAAAAAGAGTAGATGGAACAAAAGGGAATAGAGGAGGTCAGGAAACATTATTGAAAATGTTTTCAATAGTAAAATACAAAATTGAAAAAGAAACGATTAGAAGGAAAAGAAACCTTTCTAAGTATTGTTTTAATAAGACATATGTTCATTTAGCATCAAGTTATTTCGAATCTATATTTAGTTCAAAATATAAAAAATACATAGACTTCTGGAAAGAACACGATGTTATGATAGTGAAAGGGAGAATATTGGACGAATACGAAAGTAGAACATCCATATTTGATGACTCAGTAAAAGTTGAAACATATAAAGTTGGGGAGTATTCGAAGGCTTATCGTCTTAATAAATTTTTAGGAGAAAATTACGAAACAAAAAAATTCGAGTTGAAATTCAAAAATAATTCTATACAAAATAAGAATATTAACTTCTTATTATCTATAGGTATTCAAGATCCAAAAATAACCAGAGATAATTATGGTTTTAGATTATACCATAATCTTTTTACAACATACAAAGATGAATTGCCGAGATTTGGGTCGTTTACCTATTATGACATCGAGTCCTCAATTCCATCTCAGTTAAAATCACATATGGAATCCATACTTAAAAATCAAGGAATATCGTCAGATCCTTTTATAGAGTTGTATGAAGGAGATTTTTACGAAAATTTAAGAATAGGATTAAATTTAGAAGAGATTAGTAGATCTGATCTTAAAAAGAAATTTGCGACATTATTGTATGGTACAAAAAAGGATATTTCACCCAATTTATTATCATTAATAAAGTCTAAATACCCCTTTTTTTATAACCTTTTAAACAAAAATATTGGTAAAAAACTAACTCGTTTCGAAACCAAATTAGTCTTCGGTATTGTCAAGGATGTACCTGTTGAAGAAGTTTTGACAATACATGATGGTTTCATAGTATGGTCAGTGTACGAGAAAGAAATTGATTATTATATTAAATCACTTAATCTACCAAGTACATTTAGGTTCAAGAAATCTTGGATAAATAAATAAGTAAATAGTAAAAAAAATATTAAGGTTGGTTATTATGTTGTGGGGGGTAAAGAGAGGGGGTAGATATATTCATTAGTTTGTTCGTACATAGTTGGCAAATAAATTTAAATACATATCTGAATAAGAATATAATGGACAAACTTGATTACATATTAGACCGAATAAATAAGACACCAACTGGTATATCTCAACTTGAAGATAAAATCACAGGTGTCTATCTTGGTAATCAGATTTACTTGATTGGAGATGATCTATATGATGTTAGTTATATATTTTCAAATTTTGAAAGAGATAGAGAGGTTTGGAATTCGAGTATTGATATAGAAATTAAACACCATCAAGAGGATTGGAAGAAAGTAAAGAAATCTATTTATGACAAAAAGTTAATAAATTTAATGAATGAAAGGGTATATAAAATTCTTATTCAAACAATTGATATTACTAATGTTTTAAAGAAAATTAATTCCTAATTCAACTCTCCAAATAAAAAAATTAAATTTTTTTTTCATTTTTTTAAACTTTTTAAAATTCTGTAATAGAACTAAAAGAAGATCGGGAAATTATTCCTTGATCCCTTAATAAAAATAAAAATATGAATTTACAGAATTTAACAGTAAAAGAAGTTGAGAGAAAAAACCAAAAATTTCAAAACGAAATCATTTTAGGATGGGAAGAAAATTTTATTAGACAATATTATCATTTTAGTGATAATCAATTAGACTTCTCAGAAAAATCATTAAAAATCGTTGATCTTAATTTAAAATCACTTAATAAAAGTGATGTCCCAAAAAAAACTGTTTCTTTGTTTTATGGGTATTACCTTTCCAAAGTATTTCAAGAAAATGGATATGAATGTTCGTGGAATTTAGATACATTTTTCAATAATATTTCAGGTGAGTTCAATCTAATTTCCCAAAGTTTGAATATTAGTAATTCCTTAGACATGTATACATTTTGTCCTTATAGTCTTACTCTGAATATTCTAAATAATAGTAATAAATCAATTCTAAATGAGTATAATATAATAAAGGGGTTTTTAAAAATACCAAATGTTTAATTCATTGAAGAGAATGTAAACTCTGTCTGATTAAAAATTTTAGTTTAATTTTAATCAGACAGAGTTTAAATTTCACACCGTCATTGAATTTATCAAGACAATAAAGTCTTATTAAAAAAGAGTATTTTTTTTAATCTTTTGAATGATATACTCCTTATTAGTATTAACGCCTCGTTTATAGAGATCACGACTTACTGGATGAGCATTGAACTTCTTAGAAGTAAATCCATTTTTAATGAGTTCTAAAACATTTTCTTGACTAAGTCCATCATTAAACCATTCATCATGTAGATCTTCATCAATTACAAAGGGTTGTCTTTTCTTGACATTATGTACCTCAGAAAAGAAATCATTTGCTTCCATAGTAAGAATTGAACAAGTATAAAGGTTAGTGTCCTTTTCCAATTCGGAGTAGATACCACCGAATACAAATAGATCTCTACCATCCTCAAATCCTTTTGATGGTATATAACAAAAATTTGGAATTGATACACCTCCCTCTTTGTGAGGTTCGAAAAATCCATCGACAATGATAAGACATCTCTTATCCAAAGCTGATTCTTTCGACAACCCACTGAACAAGGTTTCAGATTTTGTGTTTAGAGTATTGTATTTTTTTCTGAAAGTGGGGATGTCATCCATTCCCCAAGTGGGAACAAAACCCCAAGATGATGGGTATATGGACTGAGGTTCATCCATTTTAATTATTTGAAGATTAGGATTTGAAAATCCTGATTGATGGAAGTATGGTTCATACTCCAAAGGGATTTTGAACTCCTTTTGATAGTACTCTTCGATTTGACTCTTTTTCTTAGTAGATGTAGTTTCGTAACACATGATTTAAATTTAATGATTATTTCGAAAATGGTTTTCAGAAAGGGTAATCATTTCTTGAATCAAATTATTCGGATGTTGATTTCCTGTAAGATCGGTCAATTGTTTCTCCATTCTAAATTTTCTTAGGAATAATCTTTTATGATCAGTTTCTATTAAAGAATATGAAGATATTCTACCCTCTAAATAGACGATATTCATTAATCTTTGGAACTGATCCACTCCTAACTGAGGAATTCCTTGGGTCTTTATCATCAAACTAAAAAAATGAGTATATTTCAATAACTAGGTTTTATTCCAAAAATATGGAAATATTCCAAATTAGTTATACATTTGTATGGGTAAAATATTCTACATTATGGAAATTGATTACGACCATTTACTAAATTCGGTGATTAATAGTATAGAACATCACGAGAGAACATTCAGACAACTGGAAAAAGAAATTAAACATTTTCTCATTTTTTCTGTTGAAGAGCCATCTCCTTACCTACAAGAACCACCGATAGAAGTTAATTTTCACTTTAACGGATTTAGAAAAAGTAGAATTAAAATCAACCATTGGGATTTCAAATTCTACATGTATTCCAAAGAAAGAGGGATGAGATATATACCAAGACATGAACACTATCCAGAACTAATTAAAAGTTTATATGAGAAAATTCAGGATATTGCTCGTGTGGATCAGACTATGAGGATAATTAATTCTTAACTTAATAAATCGTAGGTAAAAACTTCGTTTGTTTCTCTCACTTGATCGTGTAATATTTTATCATCAATACCTTTTAAATAGCTCTGGGTTGTTTTAATGTTTTTGTGTCCCAAGAGGTTCATAATATGTATCAAATTCATATTAGATTTTACACACTTATGAGCAAAGGTATGTCGAGCAGTGTGACTACTTATAGTGATACCTGAGTTCATTAATTCATCCAGATTTTTTAAAGACTTATTGTAGGGTACCTGACGACTTTCAAATTGAGATCTTTGGATTTTAGTAAATGTTCTTTTCATATCAAATTCAACATTTTCAAACACTTCATTATCTAAAAAATCTAAAATAAAATTATTTAGATTAGATTTTCTTTTCTTTTTAAAACATCTAATTTGTCTCTCGTAAATATCTTTATAAACATTCTTTAATTTTTCCTTAATCCAAATATTTCCCTCGTCTTTTGAAGAATCTCCTGTTGTTGATATGGAATAAAATAAATTCTCTAAACCACTAATTGACATTGATCCAAAATTCGTTTCAATAGGTTTTTCATCATAATAGATTTTATAGAATTCATCTTTATCAACAAAATAAAATAGATACTTTAATAATTCTTTTGTTATATGTATTCTAAGTGGCGTCTTTGTTTTAAATTGAATAATGTCTATTTTATCACCTTTCTCATCAAAGTGTAAATTTTTATACCTAATTGTCATCAAATCACTAATTCTTATTCCCTGAGCAAAAATTTGAACAAGAAATCTAATACGAGTATTTTCAATTTTTGAACCTCTTTCAAAACAATTAAAATTTAATCCTTGAATATGACTGATAGTTAAATACTCTTTTATACTCTCACCATTAGGGATTTTGTAAATATTGTAAGGATCTTTTTTTGGAGTAAATAAGTATCTTTTTACCGCCCTCCTGTAAATTGATTTTTGAGATTTTATATATTTATTTTGAGTGGTCAAAGACAATTCTTTTGATAATAAATGGTCTTCGAAATCCTCCAAAAACTGAAAATCTATTTCATCGAAATACAGGTTTGTTTTACCCTTTTCTTTTAATAAAGACTTTAATTGGTTAAATGAAGAATTATAGCTTTTTTTAGTTCCCCTCTTTTTTCGTTGTTCATATTTATCTATCCAAGTCTGAAAGTAATCTACAAAGGACATTTTTTTATTAGTTACATTTTTTTCGTTTTCGGAAGTTTTATTTTTTAACTGATTAATTTTAGATTCAATCATATTATTTAATTCAACACTCCGAGGATGATTTGCTCTTACTTCTCTTTTGTTTTTATTCCAAAACTTAACTTCAATCGTTTCAATTTGATTGTCACTAATATTATCGTATGAATAAGTTCTATTATTGTTGTAATATTGAACTTTTAAATTTCCTATTTTTTTATTTCTTTGATTTACTCTTAAAAATCCTTTCATAACTGAGTGTTTTGAGAATTTATAAAGATATGTGTAAAACATGTGTAAAACAATTTTATAAAGTGATAATAAAAACAACCATATAACTCCTTATAAAACAGGAGTTAATATATATAAATCAAGGACTTGGGTTTTTAAAGTGGTTCTGGAGGTACCACAAAATACCCGAGCAAAATGCTCGGGTATTTTTGTTTTGAGTTAATCTTTACAATTTTCCTGAAACATACCCCTAACTTTGTAGTCTTTAGCAGCAGATGAACCTAATAGTAGACGTGGGAAATACCCGAATTAAACTAGCGATCTTTGATCAGTCAGAGTTGTTGCATCTTATAATTACTACAAAAGAAGAAGTAACTGCTAATTTAAAGATACTACTCAAAGATTTTCCGAAACTTGAAAAAGCAATGGTATCCACTGTTGGAAATTTTTCTAATGTTGCATTGCAATTACTTCAAAATAATCTGCAAGTTCTTCAACTCTCAAAAGATACCCTGGTTCCTTTTTTAAATAAATATGGGACGCCAAAAACATTAGGCGCAGATCGCATTGCTTTGGTAAGCGCAGCCGCAGTTCAGTTTCCAAATAAAAACGTTTTAGTTGTTGACGCAGGTAGTTGTATTACCTACGATTTCTTAACTTCAGATAATGAGTATTTAGGTGGTGGTATTTCTCCTGGAATACAAATGCGCTACAAGGCCTTACATACGTTTACTGCAAATTTACCGTTATTGTCACCAACAATACCCGCCAATACGATTGGTGATACTACTGAAAATTCTATTCATAGCGGCATTTTTTTAGGCGTTGTGAATGAAATTGATGGTTTTTCAGATTTTTACAGGAAGAAATTTCCCGATTTTACCATTATTTTAACAGGAGGTGATGCTCATTTGTTGCGAGATAGCCTAAAAAATAGCATCTTTGCCATCCCTAATTTTTTATTGGAAGGCTTGAATCACATTTTAGAACATAACAAACAGGAATGTTAAATAAATTTTTAATAATATTTTTACTCCTTGTAATAGGAGTTTCTCAAGCCCAAGAGGGAACGGTCTCTCCTTATTCGTTCTACGGAATAGGAACCCTAAAGTTTAAAGGAACAGAAGAAAATAGATCCATGGGAGGTATTGGGGTGTATACAGATAGTATTCACTTGAGTATTCAAAACCCAGCGGGAGTAGCAGATTTGAAATTAGTTAATTTCGCTGTAGGTGCCAGTCATAAATTTGAAACTTTGGCAACCGGTTCTCAAAAAGAACAAGCTACCACAACGTCCTTAGACTATGTTGCGGTGGGTTTACCAATTGGCGACAAGTTTGGAGCCAGTTTTGGTTTAATACCTTACACTGCAGTTGGATATCAACTAGAAGGACAAAATGACCAAGCAACTACAAGGTACACAGGTTCTGGTGGATTAAACAAAGCATTTCTAACCGTTGCTTACACGATTTCTGAAGGATTAAGTATTGGTCTAGATGGTAATTATAACTTTGGAAATATTGAAAATGTTGCTACTAGCCGTCAAGATGGTATTCAATATTCAACACGTGAAGAAAACAGAAGCGATTTATTGGGTTTTAGTTTTAATGTTGGTTTGTCTTACAAAAGAATGTTGAATAATAATCTGAAATTATACAGTTCCTTGACCTATACTCCAGAGACTAATTTTACATCAGAAAATAGCAGAACAATTTCTACATTGTTAGAGATAGATAATGGTGCCGAGGTTCCCATTGATAGTCGTGATATCGTCGTAAGTGATACAGATTTTATCTTTCCTTCCCAATGGACAATTGGCGCGGGAATTGGCGAGGATAAAAATTGGTTTGTTGGGGCAGAGTATACAGACCAGAAAACAAGTAATTTCACCAACCGAACTTTCGATCTAGAAAATGTATCTTTTAAAGATGCTAGTAAATATCGTGTAGGAGGTTTTTATATTCCCAACTACAATTCTATTGGTAACTATTGGCAACGAGTAATTTATAGAGGTGGTTTTAGATTTGAGGAAACCGGGATAAATGTGAATGGGCAAGACATCAACGAGTTTGGCATATCTTTTGGAGTAGGATTACCAGTGGGGAGATTGTTTTCAAATGTTAACCTTGGTTTTGAAATCGGTAGGCGTGGAACAAAAGACTTTGGTTTGGTACAAGAAAACTTCTTCAACACATTTTTAAGTTTCTCATTAAACGATAAATGGTTTGAAAAACGATATTTTGAATAACACTTATATAAACACTATTACTATGAAAACGAAAGCGATTTTACTTGCAGCAATATGCTTTGTTGCCTTTGGGGCCAAATCTTTCGCACAGGACGAATGTTACACTCTAGGTTCTTTATTTACAGAGCCAGCCAAAGCGGGAGATTATCAAGGCGCATTAAAACATTATAAGCCTTTGGTAGAAAAATGTCCTCAATATAGTATGGCTGTATACCAGTATGGAGCAAAAATGTTTGAAGATTTTATCGAAAAAGGAGATAAAAGCAAGATTACAGATCTAGAAAAGAACTTAGCTATGCGTATGCAATATTATGCAGCTAAAACTCAAATGGGTCGTGAGATGGCAAACATCGCACAGGTAAAATATGATGCGGGTATTGGTACAAAGACGGAGCAGTTTAATGCTTTTGACGCAGCTTTCAAAAAAGATGAAGAAAGCTTTACGAGTCCAAAAAGTTTGTATACCTATTTTTCTCTAGCTGTAGATTTACAGGAAGAAGGGAAAATGGATATTCAAGAAGTATTTAACTTATACGATATAATTATCGAAAAGTTAGAGAGGGAAGAAATAGACCTTTCTGGAAAATTAATGAAATTGGTTGATAAGGAAGATGCTGGTTCGGCTTTAACTTCTAAAGAAAAGAAATACTTAAATAATTACGAAACTAATCTAAGTGCCTACGGAAAAGTAAAAGGTAGTGTAAATGGTAAGTTAGGAATTCTTGCAGACTGTCCTAATCTTATTCCTTTATATGAAAGATTATATGAAGAAAAAAAGAACGATGTAGATTGGTTAAAAAGTGCTGCTACCAAATTGAATGACAAGGAATGTGAAACTCCATTGTTTGGTAAATTAGTGAAGCAATGGTATAGTGTAGAGCCTTCTGCGGGTGTTGCTTTCTTCTTGGGTAAATTGGCTGAAAAAGAAGGAAATACCAGTGAAGCAACAAAATACTATAATCAAGCTGCAGAATTAAACCCAAAACCAGTAGACAAAGCCCGAGCTTATTTTAGCCTAGGGGAGACCAACCGTAAAAAAGGAAGTCTTAGTACAGCAAGAAATTACTATAACAAAGCATTGGCCGAAAATCCTTCTATGGGAATTGCGTATTTACGCATCGCAAAAATGTACGCCGATAGTGCAAATAGTTGTGGAGAGAGTGCTTTTGAAAAAAGAGCAATTTATTGGAAAGCCGCTGAAATGGCAGATAGAGCTGCAAGAGTAGATGGAAGTATTGCTGGTACAGCAAACGCTACAGCAAGTTCTTACAGAGGATACGCGCCAAGCAAAACAGATATTTTTAGTTCTTCAATGGCAGGAAAAACAATTACCTTTAACTGTTGGGTTGGTGGTAGTGTAAAAGTTCCTAACCTATAAGAATGATTAACATACCTTATATACTTAAAAGCGTGATGGCGATTCTTTTCGTCATCACGCTTTTTTCGTGTGAAGGGAATTATAGTAATGTCCAGAAACTTCAGCAGGCAGATAACTTGCCTATTGGAGAAGGTAAAGGTGTAAATATGAAATACACGGACTCTGGTGTTGTGGTTGCTAATCTTAAAGCACCAGTTTTTTTAGATTTTTCCAATAAAGAGTTTCCTTATAAAGAGTTTCCTAAGGGTGTAGAACTTTATTTTTGGAAAGAAGGAAAATTGAACACAGTCTTTTCAGATTATGCAATACAATTTGATAAAACAGGAGTGATAGATCTTAGGCAAAATGTAGTTGTGGTAACTAGTGATAGTGTTATCCTTAGGGCAGAACAACTATATTGGGATCAACGGAAGGAATGGATTTTCACAGACCAACCTTATCAAATAAAATTAAAAGATGGTTCTGTAAACAATGGTGAAAGCTTCGACTCTAATCAAGATTTCACTACCTTTATCTCCCGAAATAATCAAGGAACGCAACTAATAGATAAAACTACCTTAGAAAATGACCAATAAAGTGTATCAACTATTTGAGTATGTATATCTTGCTATGGCTGCATTTGCTATTTATTTAGTGATTTCAGAATGGGATCAGGATAGAGACAGGGCGTATTTGTTTTTGTTTTTTTTCGTAGTGGCGGTTTTTATGTTTTTCTTTAAAAGAAGATTCAGAAAAAGTATTGAGAAAAGAAGAAGAGGAGAAGACTAGCTTTCGATACATCCAGATAAAAGTTTAAAAACTTTTATCTGGACACTCAGGCACCTTTGTTTATTAGAATTAATTAACTATAACCAGCTCACCTTTTAAAGGGAAGGGGGTTCAGCTTTGCTGAATCGGAAGGGTAAATCCATAGCGGAGCGCTCTTTCCAGCGAATCATAATTTAAACCAAACACCTCGTTGGACTACACCATCATCATTATTATTTTATCATTATTATTTTCGGCTTTCTTTTCGGGGATGGAAATTGCGTATGTTTCTTCCAATAAAATACATATTGAAATAGAAAAGAAGCAAAACGATTTCTTAGCAAAAGTACTTCAGAAAATAACTGCAAGACCTTCAAAGTTTATTGCTACAATGTTGGTAGGTAATAATATTGCTCTAGTTATCTATGGGTTTTTTATGGGCGACTTATTAATGCAGTACGTCCCCATTGAAGGTGCTGTAGGCTTGTTGGTGCAAACACTTATCTCTACATTAGTTATCTTGCTTACGGCAGAATTTTTACCAAAAGTATTCTTTCAAATTTATGCAAATAGCCTTGTAAAGATTTTTGCAGTACCTGCCTATTTTTTTTATATGTTCTTTTCGGTGATCTCGGAATTTATTATCTGGATTTCGGATCTGGTGCTAAAATATCTCTTTAAAACTGAAGGAGACTCTGTACAGCTTACATTCAGTAAAATTGAATTAGGGAATTATATTAGCGAACAAATGGAAACTGTTGAGCTAAGAGATGAAATGGATAGTGAAATACAGATTTTTCAGAATGCGTTGGATTTTTCAGAAATAAAAGCGCGTGAAGTTATGATCCCAAGAACAGAGGTAATTGCTACAGATGTTTCAACTACACCAAAAGAACTTTCAAAAAAATTCACCGAAACAGGACTCTCAAAAATCATTGTTTATAGAGAAAATATTGATGATGTTATGGGGTACGTACATTCTTTCGAGTTGTTTAAAAAGCCGCCAACACTTAAGAAAGTATTAATGCCTGTTATATTTGTTCCAGAAACCATGTTGGCAAAAGATGTGTTAAACATCCTTACGAGAAAACATAGAAGTATGGCGGTGGTAATAGACGAATATGGCGGTACCTCTGGTATTATTACAGTAGAGGATATTATTGAAGAGCTTTTTGGAGAGATTGAAGATGAACACGACAGTGCAGCACTTACCGAAGAAACTCTGGGGGAGAATCACTATAAATTTTCTGCAAGACACGAAGTAGATTACCTTAATGAAGCTTACAAATTGGATCTTCCTGTAAGCGATAGTTACGAAACTCTGGGCGGGATGATTGTGCACGTTACCGAGGAAATTCCAGAGCAAGGGGAAGTCCACGAAATAGAAGACTATCAAATTACTATTCTCGAAGTTTCTAATACCAAAATTGAATTGGTAGAATTAAAGCTGCTGGTAGAATCTTAAACTTTCTGGTTATCGCTTTATCAACCAGTTAGAGCAAAAAAAAACTATTATAAAGTCTACCTTATTTTTTTAGTGGAAACATTTTCATTAATGGTGGGAAAATGGTATTTTCGCCCACTAGTTAAAAATTGAATTAATACCTTCTCGCTACAATGGCAAAGGTTAAACTTACTTAATAAAATGGCAGTTTTAAATAAAATTAGACAACGTTCTGTTTTCTTGATCATAATTATTGCTTTGGCATTGTTCTCCTTTGTTTTGGCAGATGTGTTACGCAATGGTGGTTTGTCTTCAGATAAGTCACAAGTAAATGTAGCAACCGTTAATGGAGTAGATCTAGATCGCACAAATTTCATGACCAAGGTTGAAAACATGCGTCGTAACTTAGGTCCTAATGCCCCTGCGGGTCAAGCTGTAAATGCTGTGTATGAGCAAGAGGTAAAACGAGTTTTGCTGGAAGAGCAGTACGAAGAATTAGGATTAACGGTTCAGGAAGATCAACTAAATGATGCTTTAAGTACCAACCTTGCAGGAAATGAAACCTTTCAAGACGAAACGGGACGTTTTAGCCAAGCTAAGTTAGACGAGTATGTTGCAAGTATCCGTACCAATCAGCAGGCATCTCAGCAATGGGACGACTTTGTAGACAATACCAAAAAAACCATTTTGGAAAACACCTATTTTACTATGGTAAAAGGAGGTTTAACTTCTACCCTCGCCGAAGGTGAGCAAGAGTATAAATTTGAAAACGACAAGGCGAACTTAGAATTTGCATATATTCCTTTCACCACGATTCCAGATGAAGAAGTTACAGTAACTGATAGTGAAATTGAAGCTTATATCAAGGATAATAAGAAAGAATTCGAAATTGAGCCACAAGTAGATATTCAATATGTAACTATTTCTGAAAAAGCTTCACAAGAAGATATAGACGAGGCTAAAACAGCTATTGAAAACCTACTAAATGAAAAAGTAGAATTCAATAAAATATCAAATTTAACCGATACCATTCCTAGCTTTGCAACTACTCAGGATGTTGAAGCATTTGTAAACTCAAATTCTGAAACAGCTTACCAAGATCGTTGGATGTACAAAAAAGATTTGCCAGCAGCTATCAAGGATACTATTTTTAATATGAGTGCAGGGACTATTTATGGTCCTTATCAGGTGGAAAACACTTTTAACTTGAGCAAGGTTGTGGCTACACGCCAAATGCCAGATTCGTCTAAAGTGCGTCACATACTTATCCCAATAGGACTAAGTCCTACCGATAGTATTACTAGGACTAAGGAGCAGGCAAAAACAACAGCAGATAGTCTGTTAACAGTTTTAAAGGCAGACAAGAGTAAGTTTCCTGCTATGGTAAAGCAATTTACATCAGACGTTGCAAGTGTAGAGAAAGATGGCGTATACGATTTCTTCCCATATAACCAAATGGTTCCTGCCTTTAGAGATTATTCTTTTGAGAAGAATGTAGGTGATATGGGCGTGGTTGAAACAAGATTTGGATACCATTTAATTGAAGTGCTGGGTCAAAAAAATTCTCAAAAAGTAGTAAAAGTAGCTACCATTACCAGACAAATTGAAGCAAGTGAGAAAACATTAAATAACGTATTTAGTGAAGCCACTAATTTTGAATTAGATGCTCAAAAAGGAGATTTTGCTGAAACTGCCACTGCTGCATCATTACCATTAAAGCCGGTTAATAAAATTGGAAAACTAGATGCTACTATTCCAGGAGTTGGTAACAATAGAGAAATTGTAAAGTGGGCTTTTGAAGAAGAAAGTAACGTTGGAGACATTAAGCGTTTTAGTACTGGCGACGGATATGTTATTGCCCAGTTAACACGTAAGAGTCCAAAAGGATTGATGAGTATCGCTGAAGCTTCATCAAGAGTGAGTCCAATACTAAAAAATAAGAAAAAAGCTGCTAAAATTAAAGAAAGCATTACTGGTACTACTTTGCAAGAAGTGGCATCTAGCCAAGGTGTTTCTGTGCAAACTGCTACTGCCGTCACTATGGCAAACCCAACATTGGCTGGTGCAGGTAGCGAGCCATTAGTGGTAGGAACAGCTTTTGGTAAAAAACCAGGTGAGGAAACAGGGCTTATTGTTGGTGAAAACGGAGTGTATAAAGTAAGAGTACTTGCTTTTAATCCTGCGCCAGCATTAGACAACTATGCTTCTTTTGCAAACCAATTAACAGCTAAAACGGCTCCAGCTGTCAATGGAAAAATTTACACAGCCTTGAAAGAAGCTGCAGAAATAGAAGATAATAGGGCTAATTTCTTCTAAAAGAATTTAGTTACTTACCTACTTAAAGAAAGCTCCGTGTATCGGGGCTTTTTTCATGGTACTTCATGTGAGCTTGCAAAAAAAGTAAATTTTAGAATTGATCTTTTAAAATTAAGTTACATTAACTTATTTGTGACAATGTAGACTTTGTAAAGGTTTAGAATATCTCTTTTTTGATAATTTAAAAATTTTGGAAAAAGAGATTTTCTGTATCTATAATCGTTTTACAGTAATTTTTGCGGCGATTTGCACTACAATTTTTCTCATTATAGCTAATTTGTGAATATTTAAAAGATAGATTATCAACGTTTAACAATGTAATCAATCGACAAAAGGTAATATTTTGATAGTTATTTAGTTAAATATGTGTTAAAAATAGTTGTGTAATATTTACACACAACTTGGCAGACCTTCAACGCTGGGAGACCGGGTGAGTAAGCTTTTTCTTACACTTAAAATTTCTTGTAAATTAGTGAGTTCACGTTCAGATTTGGTTTTTTAAAATGTTATAAAACAGTAATTTAGCGCATTGTTAATCCCCAACAATTCTATAATGATCCTACAAAATAAATGTATTGCGTTTCCTACGCTCTTATTTAAAATTTCAATTTTTTTATTTTCCCTACAAATTCTTTCTCAAGTAGGAATTAACACAACAGACCCTAAGGCGGCTTTGGACGTCAATGGTGATTTGAGAATCAGGAAGCTTTCTGAAGGCTATGGAGACTACGTTATTACTACAGATTCCGAAGGAATGGTTTCCAAAGTACAGACTTATCTCATGTATGATGCAAATCAGGTAATTGCAGAGAGTCCAGTAGATTTAGATATTTCTGGCACCCAAAGAATGGAGCGTATAGACCTTGGACTAGAAGTACCTGTTACTATTCCTGCTGGTAAAGAGGCCATGATAATTGTAACGTATTCTGTTCCTATGGGGACATTGCCAAACTCTACCCCGCCAAACACCTACATGGGTACTACATTTTTCAAAGAAAATATTGAAATCCCGGAAGGCTCTAGAAAACTTTCAATTGCTTACAATGCAAGTCCTGCCAGCGAAAGAATTAGCAACATGGGTACTATTACGAATAGTTATGTTGAAAAATTTCCAGTTGCTGCGAATGATCTCTCTGTTACGTATAGCGTTAAAGGCTATGTAGAACAATATACAGAAGCATCTTCTGCAGCCTACAACTATAAATTTAATATGTGGCAAGGTAGTAATGCTAATTACAATTGGGGCAAAGCCTCTATATGTTACGAGTTGTATATTAAGTAGTTTTTGGAGTAGCTATTTTATGAACTATATATTATAGCATCATTTCACTAAAAGGAATAATAGTTTCACACCCTTTATGCCTGAAATACCTCATATCATCAGGATTTCCTGTAGCCAACACAAAATCACCGCCCCAGGCACCTAGACTCTTTATGTTTCCTTTATAATCTGGAAATAGCTTTTCCTTAACTGTAGGCAATTCAATTATTTCTGAAATAATGTTTTCATGTGCATTTATAATAGCTTCAAAGTCTGAAAGCGTATAACAAAGCAATAGCTTTTTTGTTAAGTCTGTAATTTTATCAAGCTGTTTGCTATTCGCCGGTTTTTTTCTATACCTTAAGATCCCTTCTTTGCTATTTTGTTTTTGATTTAGATGTATAAAAAACAGGGAATCTGTAAAATCCCAAGACAACTGTAGTTCTTGAACTTGAGGAACATCGGCATCAATAGTATAAAATATAGGTTTATTGTGTTGTGCTACAGCAATATCGTAGCCGCTGCCGCCAAAGGCATTTTTAAGTAAAGTAAAGGCGTCCACTTCTGCCCATTGCGCAATGTTATTGATAAGCGTGGAAGAAGTTCCAAGACCCCAATCTCTTTGAAATTGTAGCGCTGTAATTACTTGTAGCCCTTGTGATGTTTTTAAAAATTTTGGATTTAATTTTCTTGCCTCTATTAGAATTGATGACAAGGTTTTTGCAACACCTAAATTATCACAACTTACTATTTCAAAAGTATTTAAAGAAAAGCCAGCGCTAAACCAGCAATTTCCCCCCACGTCAAAACTATTCCAAAGTAATTCGTTTTCCTTTCCTGGGAGTAGGGTGAGTGATTGCCCTTTTTTTGTGGGTATAGCTAATGCCGTGGCTCCATCAAGAACTACGTATTCTCCAGTAAGTAACAGTTTACCATGACTGTAAAAAGATGTTTCCAATTTATAATTCGTTTAAAGTGTAAAAGTCATCCTGAGTAATTTTAAGACACTACAGTTAAATTATACCGAAGGGCTCCTCAACTTCTCAATAAAACCTTCAACAGCACTATGAGAAACCGAAATTTCTTTAAAATAGTCCAATGCTTTTTCTTTTTCAGTGGAAGTTGCTCCTAACTGATTTAAAATATTCATTAAGTGCATTTTCATATGTCCTTTTTGGATCCCAACTGTTACCAGCGATTTTATGGCAGCAAAATTCTGTGCCAGACCTGCTACTGCGACTAATTGCATTAATTCCCTCGCGTTTGGATTTTGTAATAATTGCAAGGCAAATTTTGCTAATGGATGTAAGGAGGTAAGTCCGCCAACAGTTCCAAGGGCTAATGGAAGTTCAATCCAAAATCGAAATACCCCATCTTTAACCTTGGCGTGTGTTATACTACCGTAATAACCGTTTTTTGCAGCGTAGGCATGAACGCCTGCTTCCACAGCTCTAAAGTCGTTTCCAGTGGCTAAAACCACGGCGTCAATCCCATTCATAATTCCTTTGTTATGGGTTACGGCGCGTCTTGTCTCAGACTTGGCAATATTGATGGCGCGTACAAAATTGTTGGCAAATGTCTCGCCTGAAACATCCTTGTGGGCTAAATCCTCTACTTTGCAATGTACTTCGGCGCGTACAAGACATTCAGGAACGTAATTGGAAAGAATGCTCATGACCACTTTTGGTTTTTCAAGGCCGAAAGATTCATAGCTTTGTATTTCACCTGTAAATGTTGCCGCTAATTGTTCCAGACAACTATTAATGAAATTGGCACCCATGGCATCCAAGGTTTCAAAAGTACAGTGCAACTGGTAATAGCCTTCTAAAGTTTCAGAAGCATCTATCAACTCTATATCCAGTAAGCCTCCACCTCTTTTTTTCATGTTTTTTTGAAAAGTGTCCAGACTAGAAATAAGTTTCGTCTTTTTAGCTTCAAAAAATTCAATTAAAATTTTAGCATCTCCGTAAAAATCTATGTGTACTTGTCCGTTTTTTACTGTTGAAATTACTTGAGCAGTAAAACCACCACGATCCAACCAAAACTTAGCAGCATTACTAGCTGCTGCAACTACTGAACTTTCTTCGGTCACCATTGGAATGACATACAATTGTCCGTTAATTAAGAAGTTTGGAGCAATCCCAAAAGGGAGGTAGTAGTTTGTGATGGCGTTTTCAATAAAATCGTCGTGCAGTTGTTGCAATGCATCGTCGCTAGCGTAATATTGTTGAATTATTTCTTTCACGCCAGTAGCGCTGTTAAAATAAGTAGCTAGCAGCCATTCAATTTTTTGTTCTTTAGATTTTTTTGAAAAACCAGAAACGGGTTGTCGCATGGATTGAAGTGTTGAAAAAGCAAAGATATGATTTCAGAAGTTGAAAGTTTCCAGAATAAATTCATATTTCAGCAAATAAAAAGAGTTTAATTATAATTTCAGCAAGCCTTAGAACGGCTATTTAACAAGAAAAAACATGGAAATTTCACTAAATTTTAGTAACATTGGCATAACAAAATTTTAACACTTTGAAACTACTTCCTCGAAATCCCCTACTCGTACTATTTTTTTTGACTATTACGGTCGCTACAGCACAAAAACAAGAGATAACCTTAGAAGATATATGGGGTGGGACATTCCGCACAGAGCGGCTAGATGCCCTTCGTTCTTTAGACAATGGTAAAGAATATGCAGTACTTAATTATAGTAGGCAAACAAACGCTTCTACCGTAGATGTATACGATTATAAAAGCGGTAAAAAAGTGCGAACTTTAGTTAACAGCGACGATCTTGCTGGGATCAGCAATATTATTTCTTACGAACTAAGTGAAGATGAGTCAAAACTTTTATTAGCTACACAGCTCAAGCAAATTTATCGCAGGTCTTCTTTAGGTACGTATTATGTTTACGATATTAAGTCCAAACAACTCACTTTGGTATCTTCAAAGCAAATTCAGGAGCCTACCTTTAATAGTGATGCGACAAAAGTTGCTTTCGGCCACAATAATAATTTATACATAAAAGATTTGAATTCTGGTGACGAAATGCAAATCACCACAGATGGACAAACCAATAGTATCATAAATGGTATTACGGACTGGGTATACGAAGAAGAATTTGCATTTGTGCGGGCTTTTGACTGGAACAAAGACGGTGATAAACTTGCCTACATAAAATTTGATGAAACGAATGTACCACGGTTTTCAATGGATGTATTCGGAACAGATTTATATCCAAGTCAGCAAGTTTTTAAATATCCAAAAGCAGGAGATCCAAATGCTGAAGTATCCCTTCATTTATACGATTTAAATACTAAAAAAACCAGTGACGTAAATCTATCTAATTACGATAGCTATTACATACCACGAATTAAGTGGACAAATGACGCGGATGTGTTGAGTGTTCAATTAACAAATAGAAAGCAAAACGAAGTAAACCTGCTCTTTGTGGACGCAAAAATGAATGCAACATCGCTTATTCTGAAAGAAAGAGATAATGCATATGTTGATATTACAGACAATCTTACTTTTCTAAATAATAACAGCTTTATCTGGACCAGTGAAAAAGATGGCTGGAACCATATTTACCACTATGATAAAACAGGAAAGCTTATAAATCAGATTACCAAAGGAGATTGGGAGGTGACAAATTATTATGGTTTTGACCAAAAAACAGGTCGCGTCTATTATCAAAGTACAGAAAACGGAAGTATAAACCGTGACGTTTATTCTGTTTTAAAGAGTGGAGAAAATAAAGCGCGATTAACCCTTCAGACAGGAACGAACAGTGCAGATTTTAGTTCAGATTTCACCTATTTCATAAATACATTTCACGATACTGAAACCCCCTATGTATTTACTTTGAACAAAGCCATTGACGGAAAATTGATTCGGGAAATTAAGAACAATAACGAGCTGAAAAATCAAATGGCTCAATATAATACCTCTCCTAAGGAATTCAGCACTATAAAAGTAAATGGAGAAACGTTGAATATGTACATGATAAAGCCTTCCAATTTTGATGAGACGAAGGAATATCCATTATTTATGTATCAATACTCTGGTCCTGGTTCACAAAACGTGAAAAACAGCTGGGGTGGATCTAATGATTATTGGCATCAAATGCTGGTACAACAGGGGTATGTGGTAGCTTGTGTAGATGGTCGTGGAACAGGGTTAAAAGGAAGAGATTTCAAAAAAGTAACCCAAAATGAATTGGGTAAATATGAAGTAGAAGATCAAATAAGCGCTGCCAAAGAACTTGGTAAATTACCCTATATAGATGCCTCCCGTATTGGAATCTGGGGTTGGAGTTATGGAGGATTTATGTCTAGCAATTGCCTGTTTCAGGGAGCCGATACTTTTTCAATGGCTATTGCGGTTGCTCCTGTAACTAGCTGGAGGTTTTACGACACAATTTATACGGAACGTTATATGACCACTCCACAAGACAATGCATCGGGGTATGATAACAATTCGCCCATTAACCACGTAGATAAGCTGGAAGGGAAATTCTTATTGGTACACGGTAGTGCAGACGACAATGTACACGTGCAAAATACCATGCGTTTGGTTGAAGCTTTGGTACAAGCCAATAAGCAATTTGACTGGCGTATTTATCCAGATAAAAATCACGGAATTTTTGGAGGTAATACACGATTACACCTGTATACTTTAATGACCGATTTTATTAAAAACAATCTATAATTCAATAAATAATTTAACTAACACCTTTTTCTATGGAATTTAAATTTGGAGGTTCAGAGACTAACCAGCGAACCGTTTTAGGTCATCCTTCGGGACTTTTTGTATTGTTCTTTACCGAAATGTGGGAACGTTTTTCTTATTACGGAATGCGCGCATTGTTGGTGCTGTTTTTAGTGGCTTCTGTTTTAGATGAAGGTTGGGGCTGGGAACGTGCCGAAGCTTTAGTATTATACGGCTGGTATACAGGTCTTGTGTATGTAACCCCAATATTTGGAGGACTTATTGCAGATAAGCTTACAGGATACCGTAAGGCTGTTATTATAGGAGCATTATTAATGACTTTGGGTCACGCAGCTATGGCATTGGAAATAGTTGGAGATTCATTTTTCTTTATAGGATTAGGGCTTTTAATTATAGGTAATGGAATGTTTAAGCCGAATATCTCTTCTATGGTAGGTCAACTATATAAAAACCAAGGTAAAGAAAAAGATGCGGGATATACTATTTTTTATATGGGGATTAATGCCGGTGCTTTTTTAGGAATCCTACTATGTGGTTATATAGGAGAATCTGTTGGCTGGCATTATGGATTTGGTCTAGCTGGTGTTTTTATGTTTTTTGGAATGTTACAATTCTACTTCGCGCAAAAGATATTTGGTCGCATTGGTCTTTCTCCAAAAGGAACTCAAGATTTTGATGATGCTGTCGAAAACACATTAGAAAACACAAAAGATGCTATTGAAGATACTGTTCAAGATGCACAAAAATCTGTTGTGACGCGCGATCGTTTAATCGTTATTGGAGTCTTAGCTTTCTTTACCATTTTCTTTTGGTGGGCTTTTGAACAAGCAGGGGGTTCTATGACTATTTTCGCTGCGGATTATACAGACAGAGTATTAGAGGGAAGCGGTGCACTCACATTTAAGATATTTAATACGATAC
Organism: uncultured Flavobacteriaceae bacterium; assembly: GCA_963799365.1. GTDB lineage: Bacteria > Bacteroidota > Bacteroidia > Flavobacteriales > Flavobacteriaceae > Marinirhabdus. Next base: position 56,416 of record CAWCWV010000013.1, on the reverse strand, counting down.
TTACCATCGTCCCTATGTTAATAATTACTTGGGTGTTAGCGATGCTGTTTAAACAAACTTTTGCTAAATATGCGCTTTCAAATATATTGTTAGGAACAAGTTTTGTTATTATTTGGGTAATTGTAATTTGGATGTTGGTTAGAGAATTTAATGCAGACGTTGCAGAGGTAAAAGCATCTTGGTTCGGTATTTTAAACTCTTTCTTTATTATTGCATTTGCTCCTTTGTTTTCTAAATTATGGCAGAGTAAATACAATCCTACTGGCCCTGTTAAGTTTGCTATTGGACTTATCCTCCTAGGTCTTGGTTTTGGTATCTTAGCATACGGTTCAATGACAATTCCATTAGGTGCTAAAACTGCTTCAGTAAGTATGATGTTCTTGGTATTTGCTTATTTGTTCCACACTTTGGGAGAGCTTTGCGTTTCTCCTGTAGGTCTTTCCTATGTTAGTAAATTAGCTCCAGTGAAACTGGTAGGACTAATGTTCGGCGTTTGGTTTGTGGCCAACTTTATCGCAAATTTAGCAGCAGGAATTACAGGTAGTTATATGGATCCAATTCTTGAAGAAAAAGGATTAACGTACTTTTTTATGATATTTACATTAATACCAGTAGGTGCTGGTGTCATTATGTTGATATTGAATAAAACACTAATAAAAAAGATGCACGGTATTAGATAAAACACAATTAATTAAAATAAAAAACGTTCCCTTAGTGGAACGTTTTTTGTTGTATTACCTTTAAATTTAATACCAACGTATTACCATACAAAAGAGAAAAAAGATGAAGCATTTATTCCTTTTTGCCTTGCTCTTATTTGCTGGCACCATAAGCGCCCAAAATATTAATTGGATGAGTATGGAAGAAGCCCTGGCGGCTCAAGAAAAAAAGCCAAAGAAAATATTTATGGACATTTATACCACTTGGTGCGGTCCTTGTAAATTATTGGATAAAAACACTTTTAGTGATAAAAACGTGGCAGATTATATAAATACGAATTATTACCCAGTAAAGTTTAATGCTGAAGGGAACGAGATAATTACGTATAACGATTTTACCTATACCAATCCTAATTATGTGCCTGAAAAGAAAGGGCGTAATTCACAACATTTGTTGGCACACGCATTAAAGATCACCGGGTATCCAAGCCTGGCGTTTTTTGAAGAAGACGGTGTGTTAATTCAAGCCATTCCTGGCTATAAAACCCCCAAGCAATTAGAGATTTATTTAAAAATGATTGCGACTAACGATTACAAAAAACTCACTACAGCTTCGGCTTGGCAGGAGTATCAGGAAAATTTTAAGAGCACTTTTAAGTAGTTGTTTTTAGTTAAGTGTTTCGACTATTTAAGTGTAAAGGCTCCCTTTGTACCCGTGTGGTGAAAAGGGAGTTTCTTTTGTTTGCAAGTTTCTCGCCATCTATTTACATAACTACGGTAGTTGCTCCCGTCTGCTATTATTTGTTTTGGCTGTAGGCTGTCAATAAGCCGTTCTAAATTTACCTTCGGGCTCTGTATTAATAGTACAATATCAACTTTCGATCTTACAGGGTATACACCCAGACTATCTAAGACTAAAATCGATTTTTGCTGAAATATAAAATAACTAGGAAGAAGTTTTTCAGAATAGGTTGTAATGGAGGCGGCTGTTTTATAACTTTTTATAGGGTAATTGTCTGATATTTCAGAAACCAAGGTGTCAGTCTTAAAAAGAGTTAATCGTTTGTTTTCTTTAATACCTATAAGAGAATTTCGGCTTTTGTTGAAGATGACCATCTCTGAATATTGCGACTGCTTTTTCTCCCAAATGACTACCACCATAAGTATCGAAACTGATAACAAACAATACAATATTCTTCTATAATGGTACTTTTTCCATAATAAAATAAGGCTTGTTAACAACATATAACTTCCCATCACCAACATTTTTGAAAAAGGAATGTCTTCAAACAAAAAGGCATCTTGCCCCGCCACCCATGAAATAAAATTATTTAAAACCGTAATACAGAAATTGTAAGCTTCCACAAAAAAATCGGGTAGTGCGTTACAGGCTGCTAAGATTACAAGAAGCAATCCACCAGCTAGTAAAACACCAAGTACCGGAAGTACTACTATATTGGTCACAAAAAACAAGCCTGGAAATTGGTGAAAATAATATAAACTTAGTGGTACAATCCCCAATTGCGCAGCGATAGTTACAGTAATGATACCCCAGAATAATTTATCGAAATAAAATTTAGGTTTATACATTTTATACAGTTTTGGCTGCAACCACAGTATAGCAAACACTGCCAAATAACTCAATTGAAACCCAACGTGAAACAACCAATTGGGTTGAAGTAATAGCAATAAAAAGAAAGATAAAAACAATGTATTAAAACTATTTGTAGGTCTTTTTATAGCTGTAGCAAACGTAAAAAAGGAAAACATAGTCACCGCTCGCACTACCGAAGGAGATAAGCCTGCTAAAACAGCAAAGCTCCAAAGAATTAGTATTATTAAAATACTTCTCCCTAAATACCCGTACCTGAAATAGGTGAGGGGTTTACAAACAAAGAGTAATATAATATATAGAATTCCTACGTGTAATCCGGAAACTGCTAAAATATGTATGGCGCCAGCAGCGGCATATTCGTTATAAAGTAATCTGTCAATATCACGCCGTTGTCCTAAAACTAATGCTTGCAAAATGCTTCGTTCGTTGTTTTGCAATGAGGTGTTCTTTAATTTTGTGATAAGGTGATTTCTTATATTTTCTGAAAAGCCTACGATAGTTGTATTACCTTTTTTAGAAACGATAATATCACGATGTTTTAACTGTAGTAGTCCATACACACCCTGAGTTTTCATGTAATCTGCATAGCTAAATTGGTGCGGATTTTTAGGCGCTACCAAAGGCTTAAAATTCCCAGAGATTAATAGTACATCATCAACAGAAAATGACGGTTTTAATGAGTCTTTCTCAAGTTGTAAAAGGATTTTGCCTTTGTACTTTACCTTGTTTATTGTGAGTATTTCTGCAATATATTTTAGGTTGAATAGATCGGCTTTTATTTCTTCAACAATCTTTAATTGTAACAGCTTGTCTTCAGAAAATGAATATTGGGTAAAATGATTGTCTTGAAATTTGGGAAGTCTTAGCGAATAATTTGCAAAACCTAGTATAAAGAAAGCAAAACACACTAAGATTCCAAAAATAGGGGAAGGTTCTAAATGGTTTTTGTTCCACTGCCAAGAGACACATAACGAAACAACAGTAGCAACAAGTACAGTATAAAAGGTAGGAATTGTACTAGAAATAAGTTTAAAAATTTCAACCCAATAGCCAGCCGTAATGCCTAAAGCAAGACATAGCGAAAAACGAACAACTGAAAAATTTACATAAGAAACTCCCATATAAACAGCAAGGCCAAAAGACCATTGTTATTTGGGAGTTGTAATTAAAGATACTGAAAATTTAAATAATCCTTCGTGCTTGTACAAAAGATTTGTTCCAATAGGCTTCAGAAATATCGCTAATAATTACTCCTTGTGAAGTTGTTGAATGTATAAATTTTAGGATACCACTTTTGTTGTACACCACCAAACCTACATGATTAATAACGTTCTTACTTGCATTGGTTTGGAAAAAGACTAAATCCCCTTCTTCTACCTTTAATAAAGAAATGCGTTCCCCTTCTTTTGCCATATCTCGGGAAATTCTTGGCAAAGTAATTCCTTCTTCAGCAAAAGAGGTGTAGATTAATCCAGAGCAATCCATTCCTTTTTTAGTGGTTCCACCAAATTTGTAACGGGTGCCTTCAAAACTTTTGGCATAATCTATAATTTTTCCAGCTGCGCTGTTAGGGCTACTCGAACTTTCTACTTTGTTAGAAAGACGTGTTTTTTTATTAGTAGTATTACCATTTGAAGCCCCACAGGAGACTAAAAAAAGCAATACTAAAAATACAGGTAACAGTTTTTTCATAGCGTTAATTTAGAATACTTTAAAAATACTAATGTATTGTAGGGGAATTGAAATTCTTAGAAACACTTATTAAAACGAAATTAACAATGGTTTCTTGTCTAGTACAGGAAAAATTTATGACTGAATTTCCAGATTTGCAATAATTAACTTCGCAGTCTTTTCACTAGCACCTTTACCGCCTAATTTTTGTTCCAAATCGTAGTAGTCTAAAAATAACTTTGCTCTTTGGTATTCATCCAGAATTTTGAGAAGTTCTTTTTTTAGGTTTTTAGTGTTTAAATCTCCTTGAATAAGTTCTTTCACCACTTCTTTATCACTAATAAGATTTACTAAGGAAATATATTTAAGGGTAATAATACGTTTTGCAATTTGGTAAGAAATAGCACTGCCTTTGTAGCAAACTACTTGTGGCACCTTAAACAAAGCAGTTTCAAGCGTAGCAGTTCCCGAAGTAACCAAAGCTGCAGAAGATAAACTTAATAAATCGTATGTTTTGTTTGCAATGAATTTAACGTTTTGCTCTTCCAAAAAGATTTCATAGAATGAAGTGTCTTGGCTGGGCGCACCAGCAATTACAAATTGATACTCTGGAAAATCTGAAACAACACTAAGCATTACCTCCAGCATTTTGTTAATTTCTTGTTTTCGGCTTCCAGGGAGGAGTGCGATAATGGGCCGTTTGTCTAAACCATGTGTGTCCTTAAATAAATTTGGATCTACCTGTGCTCTGTCTGCAATAGCATCAATTAATGGATGGCCTACAAAATGTACAGGATAGTTGTACTGTTTGTAAAAATCTGCAACAAACGGAAGCACCACATACATATGGTCTATGGTAGCTTTAATTGTTTTTACACGACTAGCACGAGATGCCCAAACCTGCGGACTAATATAATAGTGCGTATTATATCCTTGTGGTTTAGCCCATTTGGCGATACGTAGATTAAACCCAGAGTTGTCTATAAAAATTAGGGCATCGGGTTTAAAAGCATCTATATCTTTTTTGCACTGTGAAATAAATTTAAAGACCTTATTCAAATTGAAGAGCACTTCAGAAAAACCCATAAAGGCTCGCTCTTTATAATGTGTTACTAAAGTGCCGCCTACTTCCTGCATTAAGTCACCACCCCAAAACCGAATATCGGCATTAGGATCTTCCTTAAATAAGGCTTTCATCAAATTGGACCCGTGTAGATCACCAGATGCTTCGCCTGCAAGAATATAGTATTTCATCTGCTAAAAAATATGCTTAAAGATACAGGAAACTAGCAATTAATAACTAATAAAACTTAGCAGCTAAAATAACAAATGCTGCTACCAACGTAGCCATAATAACACCTCGAGCTCTATAATAACGGTTTTTTTTCAGAAAGAAGAAAAATAACAAAAGGTTCAGCAAAGCGCCTAAACCAATTATATTTCCCAATACATCTTCTTCCAGGGCAACTTGAATTGTAGTTTGTATGCTGTATTTTGAAAAGATGAGTATGTACAATATGCTCCCAATAAAATTGGTGAGAAGCCCCAATAAAAATCCAATGGCGATATTTTTACCTATTTTTCGTTTCATGATAAATCCCAAGAGTTAATATCCTTAATAGCATGATGTGCCGTTAAATCGAACTGAACGGGTACCACCGACACAAAATTATTGGCAAGTGCCCATTCATCGGTATCTTCACCTTTATCTTCGTTCACAAATTCGCCTGTAAGCCAGTAATAATCTCGGCCTAAGGGATTGGTGCGTTTGTCAAAATTTTCAATCCAATGTGCATTTGCTTGGCGACATACTTTCAGTCCTTTCAATTCTTTTGCTGTAGCTTTTGGGAAGTTTACATTCAGCACGACACCTTTTGGCAGTCCGTTTTTTAAACATTGTTCGGCTACCTGCTTTACATATTTTTTTACAGGCTCAAAATTAGCCTCCAGGCTATAATCCAGCAAAGAAAATCCAATAGATGGAATACCTTGCGTGCCCGCTTCTACTGCAGCACTCATAGTTCCGCTATAAATTACATTTATGGAAGAATTACTTCCGTGGTTTATACCACTCACACAGAGGTCTGGTTTTCGTTTTAGAATTTCATTTACAGCAAGTTTTACACAATCGGCTGGTGTACCACTACAGCTATACTCTTTTTGTGGTTGTTCTTTATGGACTTCTACCTTGTCACAATATAGCGTATTGTTAATTGTAATTGCGTGTCCCATTCCACTTTGCGGGGAGTCTGGAGCTACTACATAAACATCGCCTAAAGTATTCATGACTTCAATGAGGGCGCGTATTCCCGGCGCTGTAATGCCATCGTCATTGGTGACTAAAATAAGAGGTTTTTTTCTTGTCATTTTTTATATACTAAGATTGCAAAAATACAGTTTATAATTAGGAAGACAGAAACACGCCTGCTGAAAATGTGAAGGACAACCGTTTAACAAAAAATTAGTACCGCATCCTACGCTTGGCACGGTTTTTTCTCTACTTTTAGCGTTATAAAAAAATTAGACGATGTATTTTATGAAAAAGAATATAAAAATTTTATTTCTTGGGGTTTTAATGGCTGTCACTTCTTGCAGCTTTGCCACCAAAGAATTTAACGATCCAGATAAGGATAAGGTGTTGCTAGACCTTATTACCTACGTACTGGAAAAAGGACATTATAGTCCTGCAGATATAAACGACGCTTTTAGTATTTCTGTGTATGACGATTTTATCAATGCGATGGATCCATTAAAACGGTATTTTTTAGCTTCAGATATTGAAGAATTCAGTAAGTATAGAACTACTATAGACGATCAAATTAAAAGCAAGGACCTTTCTTTTTTTAACGCAGTGTATGAACGATTTGTAAAACGAAATGAAGAAGGTAGAAAGCGTTATAAAGAAGTTTTGGAAATGCCATTTGACTACAGTGTCGCTGAAAAAATAAATGTAGATTACGACAATTTGCAATATGTAAAGACTGAAAAGGAAATGAAAGATCGTTGGAGACAGCAGTTGAAGTTCTCAACACTGTCTAATTACTACGATTTGATTGAAGAGAAAAATAATGCGAACAAAAAGAAAACTGAAAGCCCTACTCTAGAAGATGAAGTAAGTGCTTTTGAGGGTACAGATGAAAAAGAACCAATTTCTGAAAATGCAAACCTTACTGAAGAAGAAATTGAAGTAAAGTCAAGAACACAAACAAAAGAATCACTAGACGAATTTTTTGAATTTACGGACGACCTGGAGCGTAAAGATTACTTTGCCACCTTCTTAACGACCATAGTAGAAGAGTTTGATCCTCATACTAATTATTTTGCGCCTCCAGACCGAGATCGTTTCGACCTTAGAATGAGTGGAAAGTTAGAAGGAATTGGTGCGCGACTTCAGAAAAAAAACGACTACATTAAAGTAGTAGATATTATTAGCGGAGGTCCAGCCTGGAGAGGGGAACACCTTGAGGTGGGAGATCTTATCGCAAAAGTACGTCAGGAAGGGGAGAAAGAATCCGTGAGTGTTGTAGGTATGAGGGTTGATGATGCCGTTAAACTTATTAAAGGCCCAAAAGGAACCAAAGTTACACTTACCATCAAAGGAGTAGACGGTACCATGCGTGACGAAATGATTACAAGAGATGTTGTTGAATTAGAAGAAACCTACGCAAAGTCTACCGTGATTGAAAAAACAGATAAAAAGTTTGGTCTCATAAATTTGCCGGCTTTCTATTTCGACATGGAAAACTATAAAGAACGTAATTCTGCAAGCGATGTAAAACTGGAGATTGAACGTCTTAAAGAAGAAGGTGTAGAAGGACTGGTGCTGGATCTTCGTAATAATGGTGGAGGTTCATTGAGAACAGCTGTGGATATTGCTGGATTATTTATTAAAGAAGGACCCGTAGTACAAGTTTCATCTAGTAGTGGGAAAGAAGTGCTGGAAGACAAAGATGAAAACATTTTATGGGATGGTCCTTTGGTAATTCTAGTTAACGAATTATCTGCATCAGCTTCTGAAATTTTAGCGGCCGCCATGCAAGATTATAAACGAGCTATTATTATAGGTAGTGAGCAGTCTTATGGCAAAGGAACCGTCCAGAACCTTGTAGACCTTAATCAGTGGTTGCGTAAAAGTGATATGGGAGATATGGGAGCTCTTAAAGTAACTACCCAAAAATTTTACCGTGTAAATGGTGGATCTACTCAGTTAGAAGGAGTAAAAAGTGACGTTGTTATGCCAGACCGCTTTAGCTACATAGATGTTGGCGAGCGTGATTATGATAATCCGTTGCCTTATGATAAGATAGACCCTGCTTCATACGACTTATGGGAAGGGTATGTGGATTTTGACGAAGCCATCGCAAAAAGTAAAGCAAGAATGGCCAAAAGTGATCAATTATCTCTAATCGAAGAAAATGCTAGATGGATTAAAAAGCGTCGCGACGAACTAGATGTTACATTGAACTTTGAGGAATACTACGCCGAAATTGAGAAACGTAAAGCCGAAACCAAAAAATTTGACGCCATTGATGAATATGATAATAAATTAAATTATACATCACTCCCGGCAGAAGTTGCTCTAATGAAACAAGATACAACGTTGAGAGAAAAGCGCAAAAGATGGCATAAAAGTTTGGCAAAAGATATTTATGTGGAAGAAGCTATAAATGTTTTGGAAGACTTAAAAGGAACTAATATAAAAGCAAAAAAAGTAGCTAATATTAAAAACTAATCTCCTTTGCGGTAGTAAGCCCTCAAACGGAACAAGAAATTAGTTAGTATAAATCAAAACCTGTCCAATATTAAAAAGTTGGACAGGTTTTTTTGTAATTTTATCCAGTGAAAAATCAGTCGACTTCGCTTTCCAAAATTGCACTTCAAAAGTTTAAGAAAAACTTTTGGGGTATGTTTAGTGTATCCTTTTTAATACTGTGCACATTGGTTGCGATATTTGCAAATGCAATTGCCCCAGACGACTCGCAAAATGCTAACCAAATGCATTTATCTATACATTCTAAGGCGCCGGGGTTTACTGTACAATTATTAACAATTCCTTCGGCAGTAGAAGAGGGGAGCGGGTTTGGTGATTTTTTCTTCGGAAAGAAAACTACCTCAACCGAAATACCTATTTCAGCATTTGAAAAAACACCCAACGGAATTTTAATCACCGAATATTCAGGTGATGCTACCGATGGAATTCAAAAAGAATACAAAACTACTCTATTCCCAAGAGCAACTTCTGCTGAAGCTATTTCAGCAAAATATGTTTCAGAAAAAAAGTTTTTACTAGGAACCGATAAATATGGCCGGGATTTGTTGAGTAGGATGCTGGTAGGTATTCGTATTTCACTGGCAATTGGGTTTGTAGCGGTGTTTATATCATTGGTTATTGGTGTTACATTAGGAGCAATTGCTGGTTATTTTGGAGGTAAAGTAGATGCAGCTATCATGTGGCTCATTAATGTTACCTGGTCAATTCCAACATTACTTCTAGTTATCGCGATCACCTTGGCTCTAGGAAAGGGTTTTTGGCAGGTTTTTATTGCCGTGGGACTTACCATGTGGGTGGAAGTAGCGCGGGTGGTGCGGGGACAGGTGATGGGTGTAAAACAGATGCAATATGTTACCGCAGCAAGGGCTTTGGGATATACCGATTTCAGAATTATTTCAAAGCATATTATACCCAATGCTATGGCGCCGGTGATTATCATTTCGGCAGCCAACTTTGCTGGCGCTATCTTAATTGAAAGTGGCTTGAGTTTTTTAGGAATAGGCGCACAACCTCCAATGCCAAGCTGGGGAGGTATTATAAAAGACCACTATAGTTACATTATTCTAGGAAAACCTTTCTTAGCAATCATTCCTGGATTGGCTATTATGAGTTTGGTAACTGCTTTTATGCTTATTGGAAATGCTTTGAGAGATGCGCTGGATGTGAAGAGTTAAATCAGTCATTCCTAAAGAGGCACGAAGAGGAAACTCACAACTTGAGTAATTTTTGTAGAGTATCTCGGAAGAAGTTGACACCCTTATTTTTAAATAAAATTTTATAATGAACCGTAGATACCTATATCCATTACTTATAATTCTTGTTACAGCCGCCCTTTATTACGGCGAAAAGTATGTTGATAAGAAAAATGAAGACTATCCTAAAACCAGCAATACAAACAAAAGCTATTTAAAATTTGACGATCGGTACTTACCTACCTCCACAACTGGAGCAATTGTTTCTCATCAATATTTTACTTTGTCGTATTCAGAAACTCATGAACAAGCGGAGTGGGTGGCGTATGAGTTAAAGAAAAATCAGATAAAAAATAGCGACTTTAAACGCCCCTATTTTGTGGAAGATAGAAGTGTAGCTTCAGGTTCGGCAGATTGGCGAAGTTATAAAAACTCTGGATATGATAGAGGTCATTTAGTCCCTGCAGCAGATAGAGAGTTTGACTATGACGCCTACCACGAAACATTTTTAACGAGTAATATAAGTCCGCAAAATAAAGAATTTAACGGCGGTATTTGGAACAAACTCGAACAGAAAACCCGCTATTGGGCAAAAAAACATGACGGTGTTTTCGTAATAACAGGAGGTGTTTTGGAAGATGGATTGCTTGCCATTGGCGATGATCGCGTTACGGTACCCAAAGAGTTTTATAAAATAATTTTCGATAAGCGAAAGGGCGGTAACAAAGTAATCGCTTTTTTAATTCCCAATGCCCCAACCGATAAATCTTTCTATGACTTTACAGTTTCAGTAGACGAGATAGAAGCCAAAACAGGAATTGATTTCTTTTCGCAGTTTTCCAAGGCTAGTCAAGAGCAATTGGAAAGTGATGTGGATAGGGAAGGGTGGTGATCTTTGGTACAATGTATTCCGAAGTTTGAGGCTTAGCACCAAAATTTTTGTGCTTTCAGCTTACAAAAAACTAAGTTGCTCGCCACCCCAAAAAAATCTAAGTATACTAGTAATTTCCGCCCTTAATCACATGAAAATAAACAGCTTTGGGATACTGCCGCCTTCGCAGCTTACTTTTTTGTGCTTTCAGCTTACAAAAAACTAAGTTGCTCGCCACCCCAAAAAAATCTAAGTATAATAGTAATTGCCGCCATCTAACCTAACAAAAATAAAAAGTAAGATAGTAAAGCCCCAAAGTCCTGAGCCTCCGTAACTAAAGAACGGCAAGGGTATACCTACTGTTGGAAATAATCCCGTTACCATTCCTACATTTACAAAAAAGTGCAAAAAGAGAATGGCTGCTACACTATAGCCATAGACTCTATTAAAGGTGTTTTTCTGTCGTTCGGCTAGATATAAGATACGTACGATAAGTGCTATAAATAGAAAAACCACTACAATACTCCCAACAAAACCCCATTCTTCTCCCACCGTGCTAAAAATATAGTCTGTGTGTTGTTCAGGAACAAAGTTTCCTTTAGTTTGGGTGCCTTCTGTCCAACCTTTTCCTGTCCAACCTCCACTGCCAATTGCAATTTCGCTTTGGTTGGTGTTGTAGCCAATTCCTTTAGCATCTACTTCTTTGCCAAGTACAATATTAAAACGGTCCCGATGGCGTTGTTCAAAAACATTGTTGAAAATATAATTTACTGAAAATGCAAAACCAATACAAGCCGCTGCAATAATGACGTATCGGGAAATGGGAGGTCTTTTCCTTTTTCGTTTTAAGTTGTAGAAAAATATGAGTGCGGCAAGAATAACAACCCCTAAAACAACCCAGGTAACGCCAAATGCCAAGGTGGAAACAAAAAGTGCAGCGGCAAAAAAACCGAGTAGTAAATACACAAAATGTAATCCTTCGCGATACAATGGGAATATAAACGCAGCATATACTAAAGCGCTTCCAGGATCGGGTTGTGGAATAATAAAAATGGCAGGTAGCGCAATGAGTATAAAAACCCGAACCTGATGTTTAAACTCCCGAATGTTTACGCCCAAATCTGAACAATACTTTGCTAGCGCAAGTGCTGTTGCTGCTTTAGCAAATTCACTGGGCTGCAATCCAAAAGCTCCAAAACTATACCAGGAGGTAGCGCCATTAATGTTTTTTCCAAAAACGAATAAACCCAGTAAAGAAAGGAGAGAAATAATATATATAACACTCGAAAACCGTTCGTAAAATTTGGAATCTACTGCGAGAATAAAAATAATAAGCCCTATGCTTAAACCAATAAATAATAATTGACGAATGTAGATCTGGTCAAAATCGAAAAAAATCGTTGCGCTTTCGTCTAAACTAGCAGAATAAATATTGATCCAACCGATCGCAACCAACGAAAAAAATAAAAAAATAGTAAGCCAATCAAATTTCAAAAAAACTTTACTCTGGGACATAAAAGGCTACTTGTTGCTTTGCGCTATGAGAATGATTATAATTCTAAGTCTCTTAAAAATTTACCACTTATTTTTTTCCCATCATTAATTGGGAATGGTTTGCCAGAAAGAGGTTTTGCATACTCTGCCATTAAGCTTCCTTCAAGGACAAATTTTTCTAGATCGGTTCTGGTAATTTCACCTTTTAAATACTTCTCTATCATTAAACTGGCAATTTTACCTGCATATCTACTTCCCCAATATCCATTTTCAACAAATACAGCAATAGCAATCTTTGGGTTGTCTTTTGGAGCAAAAGCGATAAAAGTAGAGTGGTCTGTAAGTTGAACACTTTTTCCTTGAATTCTTGTGTAGTTTTCGGCAGTACCTGTTTTTCCGCAGATCTCGATATCTGGAACGCGCAAACTTGAGGCGGTTCCCTTGTTATATACATCGAACATGCCTTGGACAACAGGATCAAAATGTTGCGGGGCTATCGTTGTATTCATTCGTTTTGTATATTCTTGCGGGATAGTATCTACACCTTTAATATTTTTAATGATGTGGGGACGATACCAATGACCTCTGTTTGCGATAGCGGCTGTAAAATTGGCCATTTGCATAGGCGTTAAATTAACTTCACCCTGCCCAATAGCATTAGAAATAGTAGCCGTTGCATACCATTTGTATGTTGGGTAATCATACCATTTATTATAAAATTCGGAGGTAGGAATCAGTCCTTTTTTTCCACTTGGCAAATCATACCCCATATATTGCCCTAAACCGAAACTTGTAAGATGTCTCTTCCATGTATCGATACCTTCTTGGGGCGTAGGATATTTTTCTATGATACGACGATATGCTGTGCAAAAATAAGCGTTGCAAGACTGTGCAATTCCTTCTACCATTGCTAGAGGACTATAATGACTGTGACATCCTAATTTTTGCCCTCTACCATACACATAGCCATGGTTACAATAAATACGTTCTGTAGTATTCATCACACCTTCCTCCATGGCAATGAGTGCCGTGAGTGTTTTAAATGGAGATCCAGGAGAGTATTCTCCAGACAAACCTCTATCAAATAATGGCTTTGCAATTGTATCGTACCAAAGCTTTGTGTATTCTTTGGAGCGTTCTCTACCAACCAGTAATCCTGGGTCAAAATTAGGGGCGGTTACCAACGCCAGAATTTCACCTGTTGAAGGGTCTAAGGCAACAATCCCCCCGCGTTTGTTCTGAAATAATTCTTCACCATACTTTTGAAGTCTTGCATCTATGGTTAATTCAATGTCCATTCCCCTCTCTGGAATAGTATCAAAGCTACCGTCTTTATAAGAACCGATTTCGCGATTAAATCTGTCTTTTTGAATATATTTTACACCCTTAACACCTCGTAATACATCCTCATAAGATTCCTCTACCCCTTGTTTTCCTATTAATTCCCCCATAATATAGTCTGGGTTGTTTTTAATAATACGCTCGTCAACTTCCCGTATAAATCCAAGAACATTGGCAGAATGACTTACTTGATATTCTCTTAAGGATCTTTGCTGAATGTAAAATCCTTCAAATTTGTACATTTTTTCTGAAAGCGAAGCATATTCAGCTTTTGTTAATTGTGCTATAAAAGGCTGGGCTATTCTAGGAGAATACACCCAGGCTTTGGCTAATTTTTCTTTGAAGGCTTGTTTTGAAATTTTCAACAAACTACAAAATTCTAAAGTGTCCAAAGGTTTTACTTCGCGAGGTATCACCATCACATCATAGGATGGCTGATTAGAAACGAGTAGTTCGCCATTTCGGTCATAGATATAGCCTCGTTGCGGATAATCGTACTCTATTTTAATAGCATTATTTTCTGAAAGTTTTTCGTAGGAAGTATCATATACTTGCAAATAGAATAGCCTACCGGCAAATACAACGCCAGTAATCATTACAATAACAAGTAGTAATAGTTTTCGCATACAAAATACCTAATAAGGTTTTTTTTGAAACTTTTAATTTTTTCTGCTGAAAAGCAATGTAATACAAAGCAGTAACACAATTGTAAAGATACTTGAAAATAACGTAGATTTTAGCACTAATACTATATGGCTAATGTTAAAAATTTCCAACGAAAAAAGTATCAAATGGTGTAGAAGCACTGCTGCTGATATATAGGTAATTCGTGCGCCAAAATCTGCCTTGCTTAACTTAATCGTGTTAAACTCGTAACTCACACCAAATGAAAATTTCAAAAGCAATGGCCGTAAATAAGCGATACATACACAGGCTGCCGCGTGTACACCACCAGAATCGCTAAAAATGTCAATTGAAAGGCCTAGAAGAAATCCTAAAAAAATTAATAAGCCCTTATTACCTGTAAATGGAAATATTAAAATAAATAATATATATGGGTAGGGATTCACATATCCCAAAAAATTGATGTGATTAAAGAGTAGAATTTGAACTACAATGAGTAGTAAAAACCGTCCAAAATTTACCAAAAGATCACTGTTCTGCATTTGTCTGTGGAATGTTTTGGTTTGTAGATTGTTGCGTGTCTAAAGTAGGCGCATTTAGGTCTTCTATTTGTTTAATTGCTTCTTTTTCGTTGTTTTCTATAATATATACATAGTGTAAACTAGTCATATCATTAAACAACTTAACTGTTACATCATAATAATCTTGATTATTGGAGAGGTGAAATTCTTTGATAGTTCCAATTAAAATCCCTCTTGGAAAAATGGTGGATTTTCCGTCTGTAACAATGGTGTCGCCTACTACTACCGGGGCTTGTCTTGGGATGTCGACCAACTTTGCTTCGTTGGGGTTCTTAGTTTCGGGATCCCATTCTAAAGAACCAAAATGAAACGAATTTTTAAGCTTAGCATTTACCTTGCTATTGGTATTCAAAATAGATTGTACCGAAGCATATTTCTTTGAAACCTTATTAATTATTCCTACAATACCTTTTGAAGAAATCACACCCATATCCGCTTCAATAGCATCTCCAGCTCGTTTGCGTAAGGTGAGATAATTTTTTGTTTTTGAATACGAATTATTAATAACTTTGGCTGGATAATATGTGTAGGGCATCGCTAAAACTGTACTGTCTAGTGCTTCAAAAATAACAGTGTCTTGAGTTGTGCGTAATAGCGTCCGTAAGCGTATGTTTTCACCTGCAAGGACATCATTTTGTTCCCTCAAACTAAAATAACTAGTAACATCATTTTTCCAGCCATAAATACTTCCGCTAAAGAAATTGGCAGAGGTTACGTATTTATTTTTATGGTAAGAATGGCTGTTAATCGTTAATCCTAACGAAATAACAAAGAGGAATAGGAACAACAGGAAGTTTTTATTCCGTATAAAGAAATAGATAATCTGTTGCACACGTTGGGGATTTATTTAATGAGAACGCTTTTATACTTTGCTAAGTTTTTAAGGCAAATACCAGTTCCACGCACTACTGCACGTAATGGATCTTCTGCAATATACACAGGTAAATCTGTTTTTTGAGACAAACGCTTGTCTAAACCACGTAGCATAGATCCTCCTCCAGCAAGATAAATCCCTGTGTTATAAATATCTGCAGCCAATTCAGGCGGCGTTTGTGATAAAGTTTCCATGACTGCATCTTCGATACGCAAAATGGACTTATCCAATGCTTTTGCGATTTCACGGTAGCTAATTTGTACTTGTTTTGGCTTTCCAGTAAGTAAATCACGCCCTTGAACATTCATTTCTTCTGGTGGAAGCTCTAGATCTTCGGTTGCAGCACCAATTTGAATTTTTATTTTTTCAGCAGTACGTTCCCCAACATAAAGGTTGTGTTGTGTTCGCATGTAGTACACAATGTCATTTGTAAAAACATCTCCTGCAATCTTAACAGATTTGTCACACACAATTCCTCCAAGAGCGATTACAGCGATCTCGGTGGTACCACCTCCAATGTCAACCACCATATTTCCTTTAGGTTGCATAATGTCTACACCAATACCAATAGCAGCTGCCATAGGTTCGTGAATTAGGTATACCTCTTTACCATTTACACGTTCGGCACTTTCTCTTACAGCACGCATTTCTACTTCGGTGATACCGCTGGGGATACAAATAACCATTCGTAGCGAAGGTGTAAGCCATTTCTTTTTAAGCGCTGGAATGTCTTTGATGAACATATTGATCATCTTTTCGCTTGCGTCAAAATCTGCAATTACGCCGTCTTTAAGCGGCCTAATTGTTTTGATGTTTTCATGGGTTTTTCCTTGCATCATAGCGGCTTCACGCCCTACTGCAATAATTTTTCCCGTGGTGCGGTCACGAGCAACAATTGACGGCGCATCAACCACCACTTTATCGTTGTGTATGATAAGGGTATTTGCTGTACCAAGGTCAATAGCTATTTCTTCGGTGAGGAAATCAAAAAATCCCATAAGTAATTAGGTCGGTATAAATATTTAAACAATACTCTAAGCGTTCACTCACAAATGTACTAAAATTAGTGTTTAAAGTGTCTTGTTCCAGTAAATACCATAGACATTTCGTTATTATTACAATAATCTACGCTTAACTGGTCTTTTATAGAGCCTCCCGGCTGGATTACAGCATGAATTCCTGCAGTATGTGCAATCTCTACACAGTCTGGAAATGGAAAGAATGCATCACTCGCCATCACAGCTCCGTTGAGGTCAAAATTAAAATTGTTTGCCTTTTCGATAGCCTGACGAAGGGCATCTACCCTGCTTGTCTGTCCTGTCCCACTGGCACACAATTGCTTGTTTTTTGCCAGAACAATTGTGTTACTTTTAGTGTGCTTGCATATTTTTGAAGCAAACATCAAGTCTTCTAACTCTCTGCTATCTGGTTTATTGTTGGTAGCGTGTGTTAATTCTGAAACAGTATCGGTTTTATGATCTTTCTCCTGAACTAAAATCCCATTTAAGCAAGTTCTTACGGTACTTTCAGGAAGCTTGGCATCTTTCTGGATTAATAAAATCCGATTCTTTTTACCTTTCAAAATTGCTAAAGCTTCTTGAGAAAATGATGGCGCAATCACTACCTCACAAAATAACTTATGAATTTCGTCTGCCGTTGGGGCATCAATCTCGGTATTACTTATTAAAATCCCACCGAAAGCTGAAACTGAATCACCTGCTAATGCATCATTGTAAGCTTCTAAAACAGTATCGCGTTGGGCTATTCCACAGGCATTGTTGTGTTTTAAAATGGCAAATGTTGGAGATTCGCCTTTAAACTCGTTCATTAAATTTACAGCAGCATCTACATCTAATAAATTATTATAGCTTAATTCTTTTCCGTGAAGTTTATCGAACATAGCTTCAAAATCACCGAAGAAAAATCCCTTCTGGTGTGGATTTTCACCATAACGCAATGCGTTTCCATTGGTTTCACTAATTTTCAACGAAGCAATCGAACGGTCGCTGTTGAAATAATTAAAAATAGCGCTGTCATAATGTGAAGAAACATTGAAAGCTTTTGCTGCATATCTTTTTCGGTCGGCCATCGAAATTTCACCATAATTTTCAGAAATTAATTCTAAAAAATCTTCGTAATCTTCCATCGAAGAAACACAAACAGTGTCTTTAAAATTCTTTGCGGCAGCACGAATTAAAGAAATACCTCCAATATCAATTTTCTCAATGATATCTTCTTCCAGCGCACCAGAAGCAACAGTTTTTTCAAATGGATACAAATCTACAATCACAACATCCAACTGCGGAATGTTATATTGCCCCATTTCTCGTACATCACTTTCGTTGTTCTGACGGTTTAAAATACCTCCAAATATTTTTGGGTGTAATGTTTTTACACGTCCGCCTAAGATAGAAGGATAGTCTGTAACATCTTCCACAGGAATTACCTTAATCCCCATATCATTAATAAACTTTTGGGTTCCTCCAGTGGAATAAAGTATCACTCCCAATTCGTCTAACTTTTTAACGATGGGGCCTAAGCCATCCTTATGAAATACTGAAATTAATGCAGAAGAAATTTTTTTGGTATCGCTCATAACCTGTGGTGCTGAAGTCTATTTTTAAAATTATAGCTGCTATGCCCTAAAGCTTTGCAGAAATTAAGGTGCAAAAATACATATTATACGCCATTTTTTGTAACGAATGTTAACAGAAAGCGTCCTACTTTTCATAACTTTATCAAAAGGACAGAATCCGCTAAACAGCCAACCATGCTAATTTATCTACGAGTACTTAAAGAAAGTTTTAATTTTGCGGTTAGTGCACTAAAAAACAATAAGTTGCGCACTTTTTTATCCCTGGTAGGGGTAACCATTGGAATTTTCTCCATTATCGCTGTTTTGGCTGCAGTAGATTCACTTAAAAAAGAGATTGATGGTAGTTTAAGTTCCCTTGACAACAGCACAATTTATTTAGGACGTTTTTCCTTTGGCCCTACAGAAGTTCCCCGTTGGAAATGGGAACAATTTCCAGATGTAAGTTACGATGAATACCAGTATATAAAACGAAATGTGCCCAATGTAGCAGCTGTTTCTTATACGCTAAATGTCCCTCAAGAAACTATGAAATATGAGCGGGCCACAGTGAGCAACGTTCAAATTGGTGCGGTAACCTATGAATATTATGATCTGGAAGCACTCGATATTGCCGAAGGACGTTTTTTTAATGAAACGGAAAGTACAAGTGGTGCCAATGTTGTTGTTGTGGGTGATGAAATTGCAAACGTATTGTTTGGTTCTGCCCAAAAAGCTATTGGTAAGCAAGCGCGTCTCTACGGAAGGAAATTTACTATCATTGGGGTTTTAAAGAAAGAAGGATCCTCACTTTTTGGCGGCTCTAGAGATACTGCAGGGTATGTACCAGTAAATGCGGTGAGGAAAGTGTTTGGTAGCAACAATAGAAACTTAGTGCCTTTTATCGTTCTTAAACCCATAAAGGGGGTAGATAGTGAAGAATTTATCGCGTCACTATCTCAAAAATTAAGAATGTCACGCGGACTTAAACCAGACGAGATCAATACTTTTTTTGTAAACCAATTGAAGGGTTTTACAGATTTAATAGACAATATAACAAGTCAAATGAATGTTATTGGCTTAATTATTAGTGGTTTCTCACTATTAGTGGGAGGTTTTGGAATAGCTAATATTATGTTCGTAAGCGTAAAAGAGCGAACAAATTTAATTGGAATTCAAAAATCTTTAGGAGCTAAAAATAGGTTTATCCTTTTTCAGTTTTTATTTGAAGCTGTTATTTTAGCTGTAATTGGTGGGTTAATTGGATTAGTTCTTGTGTTTATAGTTTCAATAATTGCATCTTCATTCACAGGAGATTTCGAATTTGTACTATCCCCTTGGAATATGTTTATTGGTACTGCAATTTCTGCAGCTATTGGTTTAATTTCGGGAATTCTTCCAGCAATTTCTGCTTCAAAATTAGATCCTGTGGAAGCGATTAGAACAGGTATGTAAACCGCAGATGGCGGAAATCACCCCAAACCCCTAAAGGGGCTTAAGAAATTTCATTAAGCTCCTTTAGAGGGTTTGGGGGTAAAATCTCAGCTACTTTCTCGTTCACCCATTCCAAAAACCTTTCGTCTTCTTCAGAAAAAGGATCGGGGATGTTAGAATCAATATCAATTTGTCCAATGTTTTTGCCATCTTTAAATAGCGGAATCACAATTTCGGCTTTTACATATACACTACACGCAATGTAATTGTCTTGTGCTTTTACATCGGCTACCACAAAATTTTCATTACTTACGGCTACTTGTCCGCAAATTCCTTTGCCAAAGGGAATAACTGTATGATCTGTTGGTTCTCCGGCAAATGCTTTTAAATGTAATGTTCTGGCTTCGTGATTGGCAAAATAAAACCCAACCCAATCGTAATAACCAATTGTGTTTTGTAGTACTTCACAAACTTGTGTAAGCCGGTTATCTACCGTTTCTTCTTCATTGTGCAAAATGGCAGCGACGCGTGGTTGTAAATTTTTAAAAGGCATACTATAGTATATTTTAAACAAATGTATTTCAAAACCTTCATTTTTAGGAAATCTAAATGCTGTATTTTTGTTAAAACCGAATGAAAAAACTTTTCAGTAAATATAAAAGTGTTGTTACTTTCTTGCTCCTTTTTTTAGGGAGTTATATGGTGCTTGGTTTTCTTTACGTATTCTACCTTAAATTGTCAGAAAAGGGAAATTATGCGCCAGATTTCATAACCAATCTCGTAGCTATGCAAAGTAGTGCTGTAATAGAAGGATTTGGATATTCAACGCAGGTGGTCCCACATCCAAATCAGCCCTCCATGAAGTTGTTTATAGAAGGAACTTTCTTAGCGAGAATTGTAGAAGGGTGTAATGCTATTAGTATCATTTTTTTGTTCGTTGCTTTCATTATTGCCTTTGCGCAACGATGGAAGAAAACGCTACTGTATATTTTTGCCGGCGCCATACTAATTTATGCCGTAAATATTCTGCGTATCGCAGTTCTTGCTATTGCTCTATATAATTATCCGGAATATCAACATATACTTCACGGTGTTGTTTTTCCTGGAATTATCTACGGAATGGTCTTTCTTTTGTGGCTTATTTGGGTACGCCTGTTAACTCCTAAAACAAGTTACAAATGAGTAGAGGTTTAAAAATATTCTTAGTTATTGTGGGTTTGTTATTGTTGGTGTTGGTCCGGTTTTTTGAAGAAAGTTTATTCTATGATCCACTTTTGAATTTTTTTAAAACCAACCATACCACTCAGCCTTTACCAGATTTTGAAATAAGTAAACTTTTATGGAATACACTACTGCGATACCTGATTAATGGAGTAATTTCAATAGGGATACTTTGGGTTGTTTTTCAGAAAAAAGGAGTCATAAGGTTTTCGGTATTGCTCTATGGAATTCTATTTCTGATTTTAATTACTTTATTTTTCATTTTACTGAACATATCCGAAGCCGGACAACATATATCTATATTTTATGTAAGGCGGTTTTTAATTCAGCCATTAATTTTACTGCTGCTGGTTCCTGCTTTTTATTTGCACCAGCTTACTAATAATGTATAGGCTCAACAATTCAAAATTTGTATCTTTGTATTTCAAAATTAATACTGATGAAACTGAATTATTTTATACCAGCCCTACTAGTACTATTCGCTTTTACTTCCTGTAAAAACGATGCTAAAAATGACTCTCCAGAAACTGTTGAAGTTACTTCTGGTGACGCCATTACGCAATCCAATACTAATCCAACCACTGGTGATGTTGCTTTTAATAACCCTAAAATGGAAATAGTTTTCAATAACTATATTAGTTTAAAAGATGCCTTGGTAGGAACAAACTCTGAAAAGGCCACAGAAGCAGCTTCGCAACTAATGACTGCATTTGCAAATATTGGTGTAGACGATAATGCCTTGCAGGCAGCACAAAAGGTGGTGGAAGCTTCAAATATTGAAGCACAGCGTACTGCGTTTGTAGCAGTAACTACAAGTGTTGAAACAATGCTGGAAGGAGAAATTGCTTCTGGTACTGTTTATAAACAATTCTGTCCGATGGCGTTTAACAATACAGGCGCTTCATGGTTAAGTGCAAGTAGTGATATTATGAACCCTTATTTTGGAGATAAAATGCTTCGTTGTGGCCGTATTGAGGCTAAAATAGAATAGATTTTATAGTTTGCTTCTATAAAAAAAATAGTTTCCTTAGCGATGTGTTTGTTGCTCTTAGTGAGCACTAGTGGTGTTGCCTATGCCCAGCATTTCTGTGGAGATTTTGAAATGCT
Source organism: uncultured Flavobacteriaceae bacterium (assembly GCA_963799365.1). Taxonomy (GTDB): domain Bacteria; phylum Bacteroidota; class Bacteroidia; order Flavobacteriales; family Flavobacteriaceae; genus Marinirhabdus. Next base: position 34,388 of record CAWCWV010000013.1, on the reverse strand, counting down.
TTCCACCTTAACTTTAGGCGAAGAAAAACTCTCCTGTGATATGGTAAATCTGGAAGATGATGCCTGTAGAGACGAAAAATCGGAAAACCACAGCTGTTGCGACAATCAATATACTAAAGTAACTATTGACGACAATTTTCATGCATCCCAAGATACATTCCAAGTGCCTGCTAATTTTACAGCAGCATTTGTTTCGGTATTTGTGTTGCATATTGAAACTTCGGAAATAAAAACATCCGAACTTTTTTCAGCATACAATCCGCCTCCACTCATAAAGAACTTCCCTGTGCTTTATGAAACTTTCCTTATTTGATTTTTTGATGCTTTGTTCGGGTCAACGAACTACACTACCCACTCTCATGGATCATTTTGAGAGTAGTCGTTGCTTTTTGCAGCACATCAAAAAATGATTAATTTAACTTATAAATAGTATAATGAGGAAACTTATATATCTTCTGGTATTATTTCCTATGATCACTTTTTCGCAGGATAAAGTAGAGGGAATAATTTTAGAAACAATTAGCAATAAAGAAGTCCCGCTGGGAGGTGCCAATGTATTTTGGTTAGACTCTAAGGTGGGAGATGTGACAGATTTTAATGGCCTTTTTGAAGTGCCTTTTGAAGAAGGTCGCACCCAATTGGTGATAAGTTATGTTGGATACAAGTCCGACACCTTAACCGTAACTTCACCTAAAAAAATCCGGCACGTGTTACGGTCTAAAGGTACATTGGACGAAATTACCGTTACATCAAGAAAAAAAGCAACCTCCCGCTCGTTTTTAAGTACCCAGAACACCATAAATGTAAGTAGTGCAGAATTGCTGAAAGCGGCCTGCTGCAACTTATCCGAGAGTTTTGAAACAAATCCTTCCATAGATGTGAATTTTGCAGATGCTGTTACAGGGGTGCGCCAAATTAGGATGTTAGGCTTAACAAGTCCTTACACCTTAATAACTGTTGAAAATATTCCGGCCATACGAGGTGCTAGACAGGCCTATGGATTAAGTTTCATTCCTGGCACCTGGGTAGAAAGCATCCAGATTACCAAAGGCGCAGGGAGTGTGGTAAATGGTTTTGAAAGCATTGCAGGCCAAATAAATGCGGAATTTGTAAAACCACAAACCGATGATGCTTTATTTATAAATGCGTATTCCGCAATCAACAGTCGTAATGAACTTAACACACACTTTAATACAAAAGTGAGCGAAAAGTGGGATGCAGGTTTGTATGTACACGGAAATTATCTCGGCAAAAAAAACGATACAAACGATGATGGCTTTTTAGATACACCCCTAGCCAAACAAGTAAATATAATGAACCGTTGGCAGTATACTGATGCTACAAAAGGTTTTGTAAGTTTTATCAATTTGCGTTATATGAAAGACGACAAACAAGTAGGGCAAACAGCTTTCAATCCGGAGACAGATCGTGGTACTACCAATGCTTGGGGAGGAGAAATTGATACACAACACTATGGAGTGGAAGCAAAACTTGGGTACGTATTCCCTGAAATTCCATATCAAAGTATGGGCCTTCAAATAGCGTACAGTAGCCACGATCAAAAAAGTTATTTTGGATTACGTCCATTCGATATAAAACACGAAAGTTTTTATGCAAATGCGCTTTTTAGCTCAATTATTAGTGATTCCCGACATAAATTTAAAACAGGACTCAACACTACCTATGAAGATTATGACGAAGCTGTGGAAGGTGTTGATTACGATAGAACCGAAAATTCACTCGGGGCATTTTTCGAATATGCATATGATGATCTTGAAAACTTTACCATGACAGCTGGATTAAGAGTGGACACTCATAATTTATTGGGCACATTTGTAACACCAAGAATTCACGCACGCTATACGCCATGGGATAAAGCAGCAATAAGAGCCTCAGCTGGACGCGGGAAACGAAGCGCTAATATTTTTGTGGAAAACCAATCGTTATTTTCTACCAATCGTACCATTTCTATTTTGGATACGGGAGGAGAAATTTATGGCTTAAATCCTGAAATTGCTTGGAACTACGGAGTTTCCTTTTTACAGGGGTTTGACTTATTTGAAAGAAGAGCCAATGTTTCATTCGATTTTTATAGAACCGATTTTCAGAATCAAGTGGTGGTAGATTGGGAAGACGCTAAACGGATTCGATTCTACAATTTGCAAGGCGAAAGTTTTGCCAATAGTTTTCAGGTAGAGCTGGATTATAATTTGTTAGAACGCCTTGATATTCGTACTGCTTATAAATTCTATGAAGTAAAGACCGATTACTTAAAAGGAACTTTAGAGAAACCCTTAACGCCAAGTCATAGAATTTTCGCCAATGTAGCCTATGAAACAAATGTGGATAGAGAAACAGGAGGACATTGGAAATTTGACCTCACCTATAATTGGTTGGGAGCACAACGATATACTTCAACACTGTCCAATCCTGTAGCGTTTAGAAGAAATGAATTTTCCCCTTCCTTAGGAACTATTAATGCGCAAGTAACCAAAGTGTTCAGCCCAAGTTTTGAAGTATATGTTGGTGCTGAAAATTTTACGGATGAAACACAGGACAACCCAATCATCGACCCTCAAAATCCGTTTGGTTCAAATTTTGATACTACATTTGTGTACGGTCCCATATTTGGTAGTAATTATTATATTGGGCTTAGATATAGAATTTAAAAACTTTTAATATTAATTAATCTTCTGATTAATCTTCCGAAGAAAATCTTAAAAACATAATTATGAAAAAATACATTATTATCTTATTAATAACGATAGTAGGAGTAACAGCAACAGCTCAGGATAAAAATGCTAGAGCCACGATAGAGGTAGACGGTATTTGTGGCATGTGCAAAAAACGTATCGAAACTGCAGCAATAAAAACCAAAGGGGTAAAAAGTGCCGTTTGGAATGTAGAAACCAAAAAATGTAGTCTCATTTTTGATGAGCGCAAAACAAGTTTGACTACGATTAGCCAAAGTATTGCAGACGTTGGTCACGATACCAAAGAAATTAAAGCTACAGATGAAGCCTACAATAGTGTACACGCCTGTTGTCTTTATAGAGACGAGGACGTGAAAAAAGAGCACGGAAATAAGTAGCTTCATATCCTGATTTGGTAATGAAAGACCGTTAAAAGTAATTTACGCATTTAAGTGTAACACTTTTTAAACGGTCTTTTTTTGTTGTAATGGTATTTTTGAACTACTTATAAATGGTGTCAAAATGAGTCATTTTTTTTTAATGATCCGGCTTATGATTTTTAGTTAATTTTTAGCCAATGAAAAAATCTTTTTGGAAGTTTCTATCGTACATTTATGCTGTTCTTAGCGATAAGGATATGGGTTGGAAAAACCATTGAAAGGTTAAGCAGTATGCCCAACTCAGTAACTTTAAATTTTAAAAGTTATGAAAGATCAAAAGTCAAACAAGTCTCCGAAAGCGCAGCCTAAAAAGGCTACCAAGAAGACCCCTCAGACTACTTCAAAGAAGAAGTAATTTGAATCCGAAGTTCTTGAAACAGAACTTTAAAATAAGTGGTGTACAATTACATCATTTTATAAAATACATAGTAACTTCCTTAAACAAAAATTAGTATGGCAACAGCTAAGTCTAACGGTAAGCCTCAAGCAAAAGCAGCTCCTAAAAAAGCTCCTGCTAAAAAGGCAACTCAGGCTACTTCAAAAAAGAAGTAATCTGAATCTGAAGTTTTTAAACAAGCTTCCAAAAGATAGCGCACCAAGTGCGTAGTCTTTTTACAAATTTAAATAAGAAAACCGCCCTTAAAAAAGGCGGTTTTTGTACTTTAGAGCTATGATATTAAAACCTGTTACTTTATTATATATTATAACGCTTGCTGTTTTGGTAGGCGCTATTGTTTGGGAATATTATATGCAGCAATGGATGGCAGCCCAGCCCGAAAATGGTATCGACGTGATACGTGTAGATCTTTTTGTGATTTGGCCACTAGTTTTAACTTTAGTTGCGCTTTCTTTATTTAGGTTGTTAAAGGGAGATAAAAAGTAACTAGCATCAAACTTATTTTCAAGTTGTAAATTTTTAGAAAGAAGAAAGAAGCAGGCATAAAAAAACCTCCACTAAAAAGCAGAGATCTTAAAAGTTGGTAAAACCAACCTTAATGTTTGCCCGCCGGGGCTCCCGGCTACATCATTCCTGGCATTCCGCCTCCCATTGGGGGCATTCCAGAACTTTCTTCTTTAATATCTATTAAAGCACATTCAGTCGTTAAGATCATTCCGGCAACGGAAGCTGCATTTTCCAAGGCAATACGCGTCACTTTTTTCGGGTCAATAATTCCCGCTTTCAACATATCTACATATTTTTCAGTTTTTGCATCAAAACCTTCATTCTTTTTGCCTTCTCTTACTTTGTTAACCACTACTGAACCTTCACCACCAGCATTTTCAACAATGGTGCGTAATGGAGCTTCAATAGCTTTGGAAACGATCTGGATTCCTGTTGCCTCGTCCATAGTATCTGTAGTGAGCTTCGATAGTACTTTTTGAGAACGAATAAACGCTACTCCACCACCAGCTACAATACCTTCTTCCACAGCCGCACGAGTTGCATTTAGGGCGTCGTCTACACGGTCTTTCTTTTCTTTCATTTCAACTTCAGAAGCTGCACCAACATATAATACTGCTACACCACCAGCTAACTTAGCCAAACGTTCTTGTAACTTTTCTTTGTCGTAGTCGCTTGTTGTAGTTTCAATTTGAGACTTTATCTGTCCTACTCGTGTTTGGATATCACTCTTTTTACCAGCACCATTAACAATAGTAGTGTTGTCTTTATCGATAGTCACTGTTTCAGCAGTACCCAACATTTCTAAGGTTGCATTTTCCAACGTAAAACCTCTTTCTTCTGAAATTACGGTTCCTCCTGTTAGGATGGCGATGTCTTCCAACATTGCTTTTCTTCGATCTCCAAATCCAGGTGCTTTAACAGCTGCGATTTTGAGGGAACCACGTAGTTTATTTACCACTAAAGTTGCCAAGGCTTCGCCGTCTAGATCTTCAGCAATAATCAATAATGATTTCCCTTGTTGTGCTACGGGCTCTAAAATTGGCATTAAATCTTTCATCGAAGAAATTTTCTTGTCACATAACAAGATCATTGGATTCTCCAATTCGGTTTGCATTTTTTCGCTGTCGGTTACAAAGTATGGAGATAAATATCCACGGTCAAACTGCATTCCCTCTACAACGTCTACGTATGTTTCAGTTCCTTTAGCCTCTTCAACAGTGATAACGCCTTCTTTTCCAACTTTTCCAAAAGCTTTAGCGATCAGTTCGCCTATTGTTTCGTCGTTATTTGCTGAAATAGATGCCACTTGCTGGATCATTTCAGAAGAATTACCCACCTTAGTGGCTTGCTTTTCGAGATCTTTTACAATAGCCTCAACAGCTTTATCGATCCCACGTTTTAAATCCATTGGGTTTGCACCTGCAGCAACATTCTTTAAGCCTTCTTTTACGATGGCTTGTGCCAAAACGGTTGCGGTAGTGGTACCGTCACCTGCCAAATCATTGGTTCTGGAAGCTACTTCCTTCACCATTTGGGCACCCATATTTTCAAGGGCATCTTCCAGTTCAATTTCTTTTGCTACGGTTACACCATCTTTGGTTACTTGGGGTGCGCCAAAACTTTTACTAATAATTACATTACGACCTTTAGGTCCTAAGGTTACTTTCACTGCGTTTGCCAAAGCATCTACGCCGCGTTTAATTGCGTCACGTGCTTCCACATCAAATTTTATATCTTTTGCCATAATATTTTTGCTTTTGCAAAAAGCTGTAAGCTCAAGGCTTTATGCTTAATGCGGGTTATTTAATTTTTTGTTTTAAAGTGTAAATCTTTTTTTAATAATATTTACTTGTTTGATAAATATCTCAAAAACACTATTATCAATATATTTTAAATCGTGAGAAAGAATAAGTAAATATTCGGTTTCATTGGCTGAACCTACAGCTATGGTTAAGAATCGATTAAATTCTGCGTCGCTATCTCTACCACAACCTTCACTTATATTGGTTGGAATAGAAGCGGAAGCACGTCTAATTTGTGAGGTGATTCCATAGATTTCAGAATTTGGGAACGTACTAGAAATTTTATAGATATCTAATGTTAGCTGGTGGCTTAACTTCCAAATTTCATATTTTCTAAAATCCCTCATTCTTGCGTATAGCTTATAGGGTAAGGCCTATGGCGATTAAACTATTGCGAGGATGTCATCTTCGCGCATGATCATATAGTCTTTGCCATCGAGTTTTAGCTCACTGCCAGCATACTTTCCGTAGAGAACAGTATCACCCACCTTTACGGTCATTTCGTGTTTTTTCTTGCCTTTGCCTACGGCTACTACTTTGCCTTTTTGCGGTTTTTCTTTTGCGCTATCTGGAATGTATAATCCAGATGCGGTCTTTGTTTCAGCTTCTTGAGGAAGCACAACTACTCTGTCTGAAAGGGGTTGGATTTTTAATGCCATATAATATTGTTTTTAATTTCCGTACTTCGACTATGCTCAGCATAAATTTCGACGGAAATTTCGTTAAACTATTAATTAATTTGTCTGTTACCCAATAGGCAGAAAGTATGCCAATGGTAGTTTACTGCCAATTTGAAGGGGATTGTAATAAAAAATGCCAGCTTGTCATAAGCTGGCATTTCCATAAAACTATATTGTTTATATTTATTATTCTTCTGGTTGTGTTGCAGTATCTGTGGTTGTTTCTGGCACTACATTCTCAACATCTTCTTGAAAGGTGCTATCCGTTCCTGTGTTGTTCATAATTGGAATGTTGCTGGCTAAAATTAAAACCAACAAAACAATTGCCAGCGTCCAGGTACTTTTGTCCAAAAAGTCGGTTGTTTTTTTAACACCTCCCATTTGGCCACCGCCACCACCACCGCCAAAGGAAGATGATAATCCGCCTCCTTTAGGGTTTTGTACCATAATAACTACCACCAATAAAAAGGAGATAAAAATAATCAAGACTAAAAATATTGTAAACGTGCTCATGTTGCTTCTTTTGTATTCAGTTTTTTAATTGCTCGAATTTGGTCTGCAAAGAAACCACTTTTTTCGGGATTTTTCAAAATTAATATTTCGTATGCTTTTATGGCTTTTTTATAGTTTTTTTGTTGCAAGTAAACCTTTGCCAAGGTCTCTGTCATCAAGGAACTTGGCGTTTGAGTGTACTGTTTTGCAAGGTCGGGTTGTTTGGTTTGCGTAATAGAAACTTCCAGTTTTGGCTTTTCTTGAATGAATTTTTCAATCAATTCAAACTTTTCTTCGGCTGTAGGGACGTTGTTTAGTTCTTCAGTCTCAGATGTTGGTTCGTCTGTTTTGGCTTCGGTTCGCTCAATGGGTTTAGCTTGTGTGAGTTGTAACCATTCGCTAAAGGAGTGGGTGTCGTCTTTTTTAAACGGAAGTGGCGCATCTACTGCTATAATTTTTTCTTCTAAAACTTTTGCTGAAGTTTCACTGTTGTTTTCGATTTCAGTTTCAGCTTCGATTTCATTTTCATTAGAAATTGTTACAACCGACTGTACTTTACGTTCAAACAATAGTGGATTTAAAATCGCCTCTGCTTTTTGTAATTCGGCTTTCATTTTTTTGTCAAGCTCGAGTGCTGTTTGCTCTGAAATATCTTCAATAGTCACCTCTAGCTCATTCACCGACGCATCGTGCTGTATGATGAGTTCTGAAATTTTATCCTGCACAAATTCTTTGGAAGTTATATACTGAAAAAGGATATCACGATCTGCTGTATGTGCAGCAGTAACCTTTAGGGTGTCATTGTACAAAAAGCTATTATTATTCTTAAGTCCTTTTAATTGCAAGGCTCGAGCACTTTGGAAGTACGGATATTTTTGAACCAAGGTAGTGATCTCCCTAAGCTGTTGGTCTGTCAACTGCTGCGGATTTGCCAAGAGATATGTAAAAGTTTCTGTATTCACAATTACCAGTTAGCGAGCGATTTGTTAAAAATATCTTGGGTGAGGCGTTCGTATATTACATCAATAGCATCATCGAGTGCCGCGCCTGTAAGTTGGCGTTGCCCAGCATAATCAAAATAAAAAGAGAAACGCTGTTCAAAATCCTTTTCTTCTTTATTGGTATTAAAAAACCGAACATTCACACTTATGGTCAATCGGTTCTGGGCGGCGGTACTGTTTGCTTGCGCTGTGATTGGAGCGATATAATATTCGGTAATCTCTCCTTCGTAAATAAGATCACCATTATTATTTACCAAATCTAAGCTTGTTTGATTGATAAGAATATCCTGCAATTTTAATGTAAAATCCCGCCCAATTCCCGGTTCTACGATAGGTGCGTTGTTCTGAAAAAAGTTTACCTGAAAAGTTTTTGTAGTGCTGTAATCAATATCTGCACCCGTAAACGAGTAAAATTTGCAGCCTTGAAACACCAAACAAAGGAGTAGAAGAAGCGTTATTTTTTTTAAGGTTAGCGTCATTTTAGGTATTTCTTTTCAGTTTTGTTGGGTTTTGGCGGGTGCCGAAAACGACTCTAATAGCTACTAGATTTTTTTGTTCACAAGGCTTCATTTGCTGCAAGTAACGATTCGTCTTCAATTCTTTAAATAGCTTGAATAAGTTTCGATTTTTTTGAGTCTAAATTCATTTTGTACCACTTTGTTCAAAAATACAATTTTAAAGCTAGAGATCGTATTGTTTAATTTTTCTGTACAAGGTACGTTCGCTTATGCCTAATTCGTCTGCGGCATCTTTGCGTTTTCCTTTGTATTTATCTAGTGACTTCTTAATGAGTTCCAGTTCTTTGTCTTGTAAAGACAGACTTTCTTCTTCTTGAATTTCTTCGGCAAAATCGTATTTGTTTTCTCTTGCCTCTGAAGCTTTTTCAGCAATATTTAAAACTTCCACACTCGATGGCTCATCATAATCCTCTTCGACAATGGCCGCCAGTTCTTCTTGATGGTTGTGCTTTTCAGAATATATTTTATTTATAAGCCCTTCGTTTTCCTCTTTTACCTTAGAAGCGTTTCCAGATTTCATTAACTCTAGCGTTAATTTTTTAAGATCGTTTACGTCACGTTGCATATCGAACAAAACCTTATACAAAATATCGCGTTCGCTACTAAAGTCACTTTCGTTTTTCTTCGGATTGATAACGGCTGGCAAGTTGCTTCCCATGTCCGGAAGGTATTGACGCAGTTTTTCTTTGCTTATATTTCTTTCTTGTTCTAATACTGAAATTTGTTCGGCAACATTCCGCAATTGACGAATATTTCCGCTCCAGCGATAATTTAGTAATGTCTGTACAGCACTCTCCTCCAACCGAAGTGTGGGCATTTTATATTTCTGTGCAAAATCTGCCGCAAATTTCCGAAATAATAGATGAATATCTTCCGAACGTTCTCTCAAAGGCGGCAGGTTAATATCTACGGTACTTAATCTATAATAAAGGTCTTCTCTAAATTTTCCTTTGTTAATGGCCTCGGTCATTTTCACATTGGTTGCTGCCACAATCCGCACATCGGTTTTTTGAATTTTAGAGGAGCCTACTTTTAAAAATTCGCCATTCTCCAGTACTCGCAATAAACGCACTTGGGTAGGCAAGGGGAGTTCACCAACTTCATCTAGGAAAATAGTTCCTCCATCGGCTACTTCAAAATAACCACTTCGGGTTGCTGTGGCTCCAGTAAAAGATCCTTTTTCGTGTCCAAAAAGCTCGCTGTCTATGGTTCCTTCGGGAATGGCACCACAGTTTACAGCAATATACTTTCCGTGCTTTCGGTGCGATAGCGAATGAATTATTTTAGGAATACTTTCTTTTCCTACACCACTTTCACCAGTAACCAATACCGAAATATCGGTAGGGGCAACTTGTATGGCTTTTTCTACAGCGCGATTCAGTTTTGGGTCATTCCCAATAATCCCGAACCTTTGTTTTGTTGCTTGTACGCTTTCCATATTTTTTAAAATTCCAAAAATTTAAATCCCAAATCCCAATCTGACTAAAAATTCAATTTACTTTTGTTCAATACTACTTCAAATCTCAGGTTCCTGAGTGATTTTATTTTTTAAGCAAAGCTTAAAAAGTAAAATTGTATCGAAGGGCGGGGATTATGTAACCGCCTCGCCAATCAAGGTTGCACTCGTACAGTCGTGAATTTTCACATGAACCAAGTCGCCTATTTTATAATTCCCTTTTGGAAAAACGACACCTATGCTTTGCTCATTGCGGCCGCTCCATTGATCCGGGTTTTTCTTAGATTCTTTTTCTATGAGTACTTCTGTTTTTTTACCTAAAAATTGTTGTGTTCTATAGGCGGCATGTGCTCTTTGTGCGTCTACAATTTCGGTAAGTCTTCTCTTTTTTGTGGCTTCCGGGACATCGTCTTCAAATTTTCTAGCGGCCATAGTACCAGGTCTTTCTGAATATTTGTACATGTACCCGAAGGTGAATTTTATATCCTCCATTAATCGTAAGGTGTCCTGGTGGTCTTGTTCCGTTTCGCCAGGGAAGCCTACAATAATATCTTGTGAGATGCTACAATTAGGCAAAATTTCCCACATCCTTTTCACCAACGTCCTGTACTCGTCTGCCGTGTGCTGGCGATTCATTTCTTTTAGTATTCGGTCGCTTCCGCTTTGGAAGGGTAAATGCACGTGTTTACAAATGTTTTGATATTTCGCCATCACATGGAATACATCTTCGGTCATGTCCTGCGGATTACTGGTAGAAAACCGAATACGCATTTTGGGTTGTGCTTCGGCAACCATAGTTAGTAATTGCGAAAAAGACGTTGCCGTGGCTTTCTCCATTTCCGAAGCATTCTTAAAATCTTTTTTAAGTCCGCCACCATACCATACATAGCTATCTACATTTTGACCCAGCAAAGTAATTTCTTTGTATCCCTTTATAGCGAGTTCGTTTATTTCTCCTAAAATACTTTGCGGATCACGGCTGCGCTCGCGTCCACGTGTGAAAGGAACTACGCAAAATGTACACATATTGTCACAGCCACGCGTAATACTTACCAAGGCATTAATTCCGTTGGTATTTAGTCGAACGGGAGCAATGTCCCCATAGGTTTCATCTTTGGAGAGGATTACGTTTACTGCGTTGTTTCCTGCTTCTACTTCGGCAAGAAGATTGGGAAGGTCTTTATAGGCGTCTGGGCCTACGACCATATCTACTATTTTTTCTTCGTCTAGGAATTTTTCTTTCAAACGTTCTGCCATACACCCCAGGACGCCTACTTTCATTTTTGGATTATGGTCCCGTTTTACAGCATTGTATTTTTCAAGACGTTTACGAACAGTTTGTTCTGCTTTATCTCTAATGGAACAAGTGTTTACCAGAACTAAATCTGCCTCTTCCAAATTTTGAGTTGTGTTAAAACCTTGGTCATTAAGAATAGACGCTACAATTTCACTGTCGCTAAAATTCATAGCACAGCCATAACTTTCGATAAAAAGCTTTTTGGTGTTTTCCTTTTTACTTTCTAAAATAAGTGAATTTCCCTGTTTGGTTTCTTCTATGGTTTTATGTTGCATACTTTTTTCTGAAATCTAAATATTCATCTGTCAAGCAGTGTGCAAAGATATGGATTAATCTATAGTTGTGTCAAAATGGCAGATTTCTTTTTTCTATCTTTAACTTTCAGATTAATATAGCAATCCTATGGAACATCCAATTTTTAAAAGAATTGAAAACGCCCAGAAACCAGATTTTGGGGATATCTTGACCAAAACATTCGACGCTGTTAAAGAGCTTTGGCAACCTGCCCTTTACCACGGCCTTATTAGTATGGCTATGATGATTCCTTTTTTAATTCTGGTTTACGTCCCACTAGCTCCAATGTATATTGGTTTGTTTGAAAATTTTGGAGATTCCTATTATCAACCAACTATAAATTATCCCCTTTCTATCTGGATAGGATATCTGGTAGGTATTTTTATGGCCGCACTCATCGTTCAGGTATTTAATTTTTCTCTGGTAGCACATTTTTATAAAGTAATTAGAATAAAAGACGAAGGATCTAATGAAAATCCAGGCGGTTATTTTTCTTATTTGAAAGGGAATGTAGGGAAGATTTTGTTGCTCAATCTTGCGGCTATGGGGATCGCAATAGCCGCTGCATTGTTGTGCTATGTACCTATTTTTTATGTGATGGTGCCGCTACAATTGTTTGCAATACTTTTTACGTTTAACCTAGACCTTTCTGTTTCCCAGATTATTAAAGCCGCCTTTAAACTGGGGCATAAGTTCTGGCTTATCATTTTCGGTATTATTTTAATTAGTAATATGATTGCCCAATTAGGGATTGTGTTTTGCTTCGTGGGAGTCTTCGTGACACAGCTTTTTGTGCACATACCTATATATAGTATTTATAAAAATACGGTTGGTTTTACAGCTGAAATTTCAGAATGAAGAAATTCGATATTTGTTTTTACTCATAAAAAGAAAAACATTTAGATTTAAAACCAAAATTTTATAGCACATTTTCCAGTATTCCTGAGCGCTCTATGTTAACGGAAGCTTAATTTTTACGGTTAAAATTTCGTTATAAAAAAATTCGCATACTTTTGTAATCGAAAAATTGAATTCCTTTCTTCAAGGGAATGATTAAGAAAAAAGAACAGATGGCAAAGAATTTAGTGATTGTGGAGTCCCCGGCAAAAGCCAAAACAATAGAGAAATTCCTCGGAAAAGATTTTAAGGTAGCTTCCAGTTTTGGGCATATTGCAGATTTACCTTCAAAAGAGTTAGGGGTAGATGTAGCGGGAGATTTTACACCTAAATATATTGTCTCCCCAGATAAAAAAACCTTGGTAAAGGAGTTGAAAGGTCTTGCCAAAAAAGCCGAAATGGTCTGGTTGGCAAGTGATGAGGATCGAGAGGGGGAGGCTATTGCTTGGCACTTGGCCGAAGAGCTAGATCTTAAAGATGAAAATACAAAGCGAATAGTTTTCCACGAAATTACAAAGACAGCCATTCTTAGGGCAATTGAAAATCCAAGAAAAATAGATTACAATTTAGTAAACGCCCAACAGGCCAGACGTGTTTTGGATAGATTGGTGGGCTATGAATTGTCGCCAGTGCTCTGGAGAAAAGTAAAAGGAGGCTTATCTGCCGGACGTGTACAATCTGTTGCTGTGCGATTAATTGTAGAACGCGAACGGGAGATAGAAGGTTTTACACCTGTAGGTTCCTACAGGATTGATGCAGAATTTATGACTGCTGAAGGTAGTTCTTTTAAAGCAAAACTTCCCAAGAATTTTGAAACAGAAGCTGAAGCTAGAGCTTTTCTGGAAAAAAATGTGGGTGCCAATTATAAAATAGCAGACCTTACCAAAAAGCCTGCTAAAAAATCTCCTGCCGCACCATTTACCACATCAACTTTACAACAGGAAGCATCTCGAAAATTATATTTTTCAGTAGGAAAAACAATGACCATTGCCCAACGTTTGTACGAAGCTGGTCTTATTACTTATATGAGAACCGATAGCGTAAACTTGAGTAATGATGCGAAAAATGCAGCTCAAAAAGAAATAGCAGGTTACTACGGAGAAGAATATTGCCAGCCGCGTAATTATAAGGGTAAATCCAAAGGAGCACAAGAGGCTCACGAGGCTATCCGCCCAACCGATATGAGTAATCACGGCATAGAAGGAGACCGTGACCAGGCAAGATTGTACGACCTTATTTGGAAGCGTACCCTCGCCAGCCAAATGGCAGATGCACAATTGGAACGTACCAACGTAAAAATTGATGTATTAGGCGCCAAAAATGTGAAAGAACAATTCACTGCCAATGGAGAAATGATAAAATTTGACGGTTTTCTAAAAGTTTATTTAGAGGGAACCGATTTTGAAGAAGAAGAGCAAGACGGAATGTTGCCTAATTTAACTAAAGGAGATGTTCTGGATAGTCATTATATTTCAGCAACCGAACGCTTTACAAGAGCACCATACCGTTATACCGAAGCTTCTTTGGTAAAGCAATTGGAAGAATTAGGTATTGGCCGACCCTCTACCTACGCGCCAACTATTTCTACCATTATCAATAGAAATTATGTAGAGAAAGGTACCATTGAAGGTGTGGAACGTAAATATCTTCAGCTAACCTTGGAGAATGACAAGCTGAAAGATACTACGCTCACCGAAACTGTTGGGAGCGATAAAGGAAAATTGGTGCCTACAGATATTGGAATGATCGTGAATGATTTCTTGGTAGAGCACTTCGGAAATATCCTGGAATTTAACTTCACGGCAAAAGTCGAAGAAAATTTTGATGACATTGCTGAAGGGAAGGAAGACTGGAAGAAAATGATGAAAAGCTTTTATGCAGAATTTCACCCTCGTGTAGAAGATGTCCAAGAAAATGCCGAACGCGAAAGCGGCGAACGTATTTTAGGAGACGATCCTGAAAGTGGACGACCTGTTTTGGTGCGCTTAGGTAAATATGGTCCTATGGCACAAATTGGGGCGCCAGACGATGATGAAAAAAAGTTTGCCAGCTTACGTCCAGACCAGCAACTACATATGGTGACTTTTGAAGAAGTTATGGATTTATTCAAGCTTCCAAAAACTTTAGGGATCTATGAAGGCGAAGAAGTAGAAGTGAATAATGGACGTTTCGGACCTTATGTGAGGTTCGGAAAGATGTTTATTTCATTGCCTAAAGGGATGGACCCGTTAGATGTGGAAATGCCTTATGCAAAAGAGCTGATCGAGGAGAAGAAAAAAGCCGATGCACCTATATATATGTATGACGATTTACCGGTGCAAAAAGGAAAAGGTAGGTTCGGCCCTTTTATAAAGTGGAATGACATGTTTATTAACGTGAATAAAAAATATGATTTCGACAATCTTACCGATGATGATATTGTTCAGTTAATTGAAGATAAAAAACAAAAAGAAATAGACAAGCTCATCAATGAATGGCCTGACGAAGGGATTCGACTGGAGAAAGCACGTTGGGGTCGTTTCAACTTGATTAAAGGAAAAACCAAAATAGAGTTGCCTAAAACAACTAAAGCAGATAAGATTACTCTGGAAGACGCTCAGGAACTATTTGCAAAAAAAGCACCTAAGAAAAAAACGACAAAGAAAAAAACCGCTGCAAATAAGAAAACTTCAGCAAAAAAATAATTTTAAGCACTTTTAACGCTAACGCACTTTAGGCGCAAGTATACATGATTGAATTTCTTTCCCCCGTTTCAAAAAAAGTATTGGCCGACAGAGAAATTCTGGCCGATGGTACATTAGGTAAACAAATTGAGGCACATCGCAAAAATGGAGATATTCCTGATTTAAAAGATGTGGGTTTTGCTATTGTAGGAGTTCTGGAAAACCGAAAAGATGTAGATTATATAGGCGAAGCGATTAAATTAAATTCTTTCAGAAAGGCACTCTATTCGCTTTATCCGGGAAATTGGGATAAAAAAATTGTAGATCTAGGCGATATACAGAATGGAGCTACTGTTGAAGACACCTACTTTGCTTTCAAAACAGTAATAGCTGCATTACTTAAGAAAAAGATCATTCCTTTAATTTTAGGGGGTAGCCAGGATATTTTGTATGCCCAATACAGAGCGTATGATACCATAGGCAAAATGGTAAATATGGTGAATATAGATGCTAACTTCGATTTGGGAGACGCAGAAAAACCAATCACAAATAAATCGTATGTGGGGAAAATAATTGTAGACGAACCGTACAATCTTTTTAACTACAGTGTTGTGGGATACCAATCTTTTTTTAACCCTCCAGGAGAAATAGCCCTTATGAATAAGCTATATTTTGATGCCTACCGCTTGGGGGATATTATGGCCGATGTGTCGGTTGTGGAACCAATCTTGCGCGATGCAGATATTGTTAGTATAGACAGCACGGCAATAAAGGGCTCAGAATTAAGTTATAAGAACAGTGCTAGTCCTAATGGATTCGACAGCAGAGAAATATGTGCTATTGCCCGGTATGCAGGTATAAGCAACAAAGTAAGTTCTTTTGGGGTCTTCGAGCTCAAAGATTTTGAGGGTGCAAAAAGTGGAGCGATGTTAATTGCACAAATACTCTGGTACTTCATCGAAGGTGTTAATTTTAGAGTTTTAGACGAAGATTTTACCGACGAACGGTACTATTCTACCTATAAAGTGCCTATTGATGAAGAGATTTTGGTGTTTAAAAAGAGTCATAAAACGGGTAGATGGTGGATAGAAATACCATTTATTTCAGAAGTAGATACTAAACTGAAAAAGCATACGTTATTACCTTGCACCTACAGTGAATACGTGGGTGCAACAAATCAGGAGATACCTGAAAGGTGGATGAAAGCACGCCGAAAAAACGAAGTATAAATTAATTTTAATAAATAAGATTTAAGGGTTTTTTAAGAAAAATGTTGCTTTTCTTAATTTTTATAGATAGGTTTACTGCCTTAAATCAAATGAATTTAACCTAATTACCTATGAAGAAGATTCTTGCATTAAGTGCAGTGGTAGCCTTTTTGTTTAGTTGTAACTCTGGAGACAGAGGTGAACTTGTTGGCGCAAAAGGCAAAAAATGGTACCCAGAAAAACCATACGGAATGACATTAGTTCCTGGTGGATCCTTTATCATGGGTAAGTCTGATGATGACTTTGTAGCAGTAAATGATGCTCCTACGAAGACAGTGACGGTTCGATCTTTCTACATGGACGAAACCGAAGTTACAAACGCAGAATATAGACAATTTGTAGAATGGGTGCGCGATTCGACCGTACGTCTTAAATTGGCTATTATTGCCGATGAAATGGGGGCAACTCCTGGGGATGGTAGTGTTGGTGAATTTGCATTCGTTGATCAAGAAAACGAAGAAATGACACCCTACGATCAATATATGTACGATAATTACTATGGAATGGGTGATGATTTCTACGCAGGTAGAAAAATAAATAGTGATGTAGATCTTATATGGGACACTGCAGAATATCCAGATGAATACTATTCAGAAGTAATGGATTCTATGTATATACCTGCTGAAGAAGCTTATAACGGTCAACGTACGATCGATGTGGATAAATTGAAGTTTCAATATACCTACATGGATATTCAAGCTGCTGCTCGTGCTGAAGGAAAGCGTAGAAAAGATTTCATTAAGAAAGAAGAAGTTATGATCTATCCGGATACAACTGTTTGGATCAAAGATTTTAACTATTCCTACAATGAACCAATGCACAATGATTACTTCTGGCACCAGGCTTATGGAGATTATCCTGTAGTAGGTGTTACATGGAAGCAGGCAAAAGCATTTTGTGCGTGGAGAACATTGTACAAAAACTCATACCAAAAATCTAAAAAGCGTCAGCATGTAAATTCTTTCCGTCTTCCTGGTGAAGCAGAGTGGGAATATGCTGCTCGTGGTGGTTTAGAATCTGCTACCTTTCCTTGGGGAGGTCCTTATGCTAAGAATGACCGTGGTTGTTTTATGGCAAACTTCAAGCCATTGCGTGGAGATTATGCAGCAGACCAAGCATTATATACTGTAGAGGCAGATGCCTACGAACCTAACGACTATAACCTGTATAATATGGCAGGAAATGTTTCAGAATGGGTAGCTTCAAGCTATGATGCTGCTTCTTACGAATATACATCAACTATGAACCCTAACGTGAATGATGAGGATAACATGCGTAAAGTGGTTCGTGGTGGATCTTGGAAAGATGTTGCTTACTTCTTACAAGTAAGTAGCCGTGACTTTGAATATGCAGACTCTGCTAGAAGTTACATAGGTTTCCGTACCGTACAAGACTACATGGGTACAGACATTACTGTAAATAAAAACTTTGGTGACGCAAGATAAACACTTGCGTCTCCTTTCCTTAACCTGAATCTAAACTTACTTACTTAACTTAACTAAAAACTATTGTATCATGGCACAATCAAAATCATCTAAAAAATTATTTAACATGGCCTACGGGCTAGGAGCTTCTATTGTAATTTTAGGGGCATTATTTAAAATCCTTCACTGGGAAATAGGACCACTTAATGGAGGTATTCTTCTTGCTGTAGGTCTAATTACCGAAGCTATTATTTTCGCAATTTCTGCTTTTGAACCAGTAGATGACGACTTAGACTGGTCTTTAGTATATCCAGAATTAGCAGGAGGAATGACTGCTGGAAAGAAAGCAAAACAAGAAGATCCACAAGGTTTATTGTCTCAAAAATTAGACGAAATGCTGAAAGACGCTCGTATCGATTCAGAATTAATGAATAGCCTTAGTACAAGCATCCGTTCTTTTGAAGGTGCTGCAAAAGGGATGGCGCCTACTGCCGAAGCTATGAGCTCTACAAAAAAGTACAGCGAAGAAATGGCATTGGCTGCTGCGCAAATGGATTCATTAAACAGTTTATACAAAGTACAAATTGAGTCTACAAGCCGTCAAACTGAAGCAAACGAAAGAGTTGCAGAAAATGCGGAGCAATTAAAATCACAGATGGAACACCTTACTACAAATCTTTCTTCATTGAACGGTGTGTATGGAGGTATGTTATCTGCAATGAACAGAAATTAAGATTGTTTTTCAACCTATTATAAACTTTTAAAAAGAAAAAATATGGCCGGAGGACAATCCCCTAGACAAAAGATGATTAACCTAATGTATTTGGTTTTCATCGCAATGCTTGCCCTTAACATGTCAAAAGAAGTATTATCTGCTTTTGGTTTGTTAAACAATAAAATAGAAAATGCAAATACAGAAACTTCAGCGCGTAACTCAGCTTTTATGGAAGGCTTAAACACGAAGGCTTCAGATGAACCTGCACAATATGCAGCGGTATACGCAAAAGCACAAGAGATCGAAACAGTTTCTAACGAGTTAGATTCATATATTACAACCTTAAAAAGCGCAGCAATTAAAGATTTGGAAGATCCAACCGATTATGAAGTAATGGATAAGCCAGACCACTTTAACAACTTGTTTTTTACAGGTGATAATTATAAAGCAGAAGGTCAGGAGTTCATTGATAAAATGAATAAGTACCGTACTGATATGATTTCAGTTCTATCTGATACAGCTGTAGCTAAAAAGGTAGCTGGTGTAAGCGATGTGAAGAAATCTATTGAAAATAATTTTTCAACTGCTCCAGAAACAAATCGTGACGGTAAAGAAATAGAATGGTTAAAGTATAACTATGAAGGGTTTCCTTTAATCGCTTCTATGACCAAATTAACACAAATACAAGCGGATATCAAAACCGCAAAAAGTGAGGTGCTATCAAAGATGCTTTCTGGACAACAGGCAGCAGCGCTTTCATTTGACAACTTTTCGACTATTATGGAGGCTTCAAAATCTGCATTCTATTCTGGTGAAAAATTTGAAGGATCTATTATGCTAGGTCGTACAGATGCTAGTACAGTTCCTAAAAGAGTAGAATTAACCTTAGATGGTAGACCACTTACAAAAGAACAATACACAGTTCAAGGTGGTAGAGTGAAACTAAATATTGGGGCAGGTAATCCTGGAGATCATAAAATTGAAGGAGTGTTGGTATATGGTGAAGGAGGAGAAGAGAAAAAAGTTCCTGTAAAAACAAGTTTTGCTACCATCAATAAGCCTGACAAAGCGACAATTTCCGCTGATAAAATGAATGTAGTTTACCGTGGAGTATCGAATCCAATGACGATTGCATTTGATGGTGCGCAAACTGTAAATGCTTCAGCCCCAGGTTTAACTAGAAACTCGGGAAGTTCTTACACTATGAATCCTGGAGCGGGTAGAGAAGTTACAATCAAAGTAAACGCTACTTTACCAGGAGGTGAAAATAAATCTGATAGTCAAACGTTCCGTATTAAAGATATTCCTCGTCCAACAGGAGCCATTCGTGGTGAAACAGGAGATGGTGGAACCGTACGTATGCAACGTCAGGGATTAGAGATCTCGACAGTGAGTGCAAAGTTAGAAGACTTTGACTTCGATCTAAACCTGCAGGTAACTGGATTTAGTTTTAAAGTATCTGGACAACCTACTGTTGAAGTGAGTGGAACTAAATTGAATGCTGCTGCACAAGCTGCCTTGCGTAGAGCAAAGCGTGGAGATGTGGTGCAGATCGTAGATATTAATGCAAAAATTGCTGGTAATTCAGGATACCTTTTGAAAAAGATTTCTCCTGTTGTTATCGAATTGACAAACTAGAATTAAAAACTGATTTATGACTTTTAAAAATGTTGTTTTACCTGTTTTTGGACTGTTGTTATGTGCAACTACAGCTTCGGCTCAGTTGAATGTACTCAACGCAAAAACACCGGATGATATAGGCAAGAAGACAGAAGCGCAAATTGCTTATGATAATGACGAGCCGTTACCTTATGGGTATACAGACGAGCGTGATATCCTATGGTCAAAGACCACCTGGGAGATTATCGACCTCGATGAGCGTGTAAACTTTCCGTTGTACTATCCTATAGACACAAACAACATTGGTAGTGAAAGACGTTCTTTGTATGATGTTTTAGTGAAAAATATCAAGAACGGGAACATTGAAGATGTGTATGCAGATTCTTATTTTACTGAAAAGCGAACGTTAGGAGACTTAAGTGCTTCATTAATGTACAGCGATACTACAGATTATGGTATCGAGCAGTACAATGCTGAAGGTATAGTAGATGATCAATACATCCGAAAGTTTAACTTAGATGCTGGAGATATCGAAGAATGGAGAATCCGAGGTATTTATTACCTAGACAAACGCCAGGGAGAATTGAAGTATCGTTTATTGGGTCTTTGTCCAGTTGCAAACGAAGCACGTTCCAAGGCGTTCCCGGATGAGAATATGGATAGTAAAGTTGAGTTGTTTTGGGTATGGTTTCCAGGAGCCAGAGAGGCTTTGCATAAAGCAAAAGCTTTTAATCGTAAGAACACATCACAACCTATTACTTACGATCATTTATTGAACTCCAGACGTTTTAATGCCATGATTTATAAAGAAGACAACGTCCAAGGTGACCGTGGTGTTCGTGATTACATTAATGACAATGCGTTAATGCAATTACTGGAAGCAGAGCGTATCAAGGATCAAATCAGGAATATGGAAATAGACCTTTGGAATTACTAATAGTTGTAAAGTGAAAATAATAAGCCTCCTAAGAATTTTCTTAGGAGGTTTTTTTATACTCTCATTTTGTTAAAAATCTCAAGCTTCAAGCTCCAAATTTATAATCAAAATACATCTGGTGCCTTCCCTTTTTAAGGGAAGGTGGTTCAGCTTTGCTGAATCGGAAGGGTAACCCCTAGCGGAGCGCTCTAAATGGAAGCTAAATTTTCATACTGCTTAATTTCAAATTTAAAAAACCTAATTTTACTCCCAAATGAAAAAAGTAGATTATATCATCGTAGGTTTAGGCATTGCAGGCATCTGCTTTGCTGAAACACTATTACAGCAAGGCAAAACCTTACTTGTAGTAGAAGATGGTAAAAAAGGCGCTACAACAGCTTCAGGAGGTGTTTTGAACCCAACAGTATTAAAACGTTTTACAGCAGCCTGGAATGCTTCTCAGTTTTTTGAAAGAGCAATCCCATTTTATAAAGCGATAGGCGAAAGATTACATGAAAATTGTATCAATCCAATTGGCATCCATCGAATTTTTTATACCGTTGAAGAACAAAACGATTGGGTTGTGGCAAGCGATAAAAATGAATTGTCAAATTTTCTTTCTTCTGAAATCCAAAACAATGGAAATGCTGCTTTAAATGCACCTTTGGGAATTGGAAAAGTA
This sequence comes from uncultured Flavobacteriaceae bacterium, assembly GCA_963799365.1. Classification (GTDB taxonomy): domain Bacteria; phylum Bacteroidota; class Bacteroidia; order Flavobacteriales; family Flavobacteriaceae; genus Marinirhabdus. The sequence goes on along the minus strand of CAWCWV010000013.1, from coordinate 12,626 downwards.
ATAGGAGGCGCTCTGTTAAAGCCTGCTGAGCTCATAGAAACCTACAGAGAATACCTTCAGAAAAATGAAATGCTACTATCAGAAATTTTAGACTATACCCTTTTAGATGTTACTGAAAATTCAGTTAGCTATAAAAACTATATAGCGAATCAGATTGTGTTTGCTCAAGGTGCAAAGGTAAGGGATAACCCATTTTTCAACCTATCTGTTTCTCCAAATGGCTCAAAAGTTTTTGTGGGTAATAAAGGGGAATATTTAATTTTTAAAGCACCAAAACTTCAGGTAACAGCAGTTTTAAAAGGGCCTGTAATGATAATTCCACTGGGAAATGATTTGTATAAAGTGGGTGCTAGCTACGGCCGTGACGATTATTCTGAGGGTATCACAGCCTCAGCACGAGAAGGAATTGTATCCAAGCTTAAAAAAATGATCTCCTGTGATTTTGAGATCGTTGACCAGGTTTCAGGAATTAGACCTACGGTAAAAGATAGAAAACCGTTGTTAGGCAATTTTCCAGAAACCCCGAATCTCTATTTTTTAAGTGGTCTGGGCACACGTGGGCTTTCTATGGCCCCTTTATTAAGTGAGTGGTTGTATGACTTTATTGAAAAGCGCAAAGAGTTGCCTAAAGAAGTTGATTTAAGGAGATTTCCTTTATCATTTCGACGCTAGGAGAAATCACACGACAATCTCCGTACGAGTAAGAAGTATCCAATATACATTGTTCTTAGCGAGTTGTGTGACCTCTCCTGCGTCGAGGTGACGCACATAGTCATTTCGACCTTAGGAGAAATCACATCTGAGTAAGCAAGTTCTATTTGAAATTGGGCTCAGTGAGTTGTGTGACCTCTCCTGCGTCGAGGTGACGCACATAGTCATTTCGATACTTCGACAAGCTCAGCACAGGCTTTAGGAGAAATCTAATCTGAGTAAGCAAGTTCTATTTCAAATTAGTCATAGTTAGTTGTGTGACCTCTCCTGCGTCGAGGTGACGCACATAGTCATTTCGACCTTAGGAGAAATCACATCTGAGTAAGCAAGTTCTATTTCAAATTGGTCATAGTTAGTTGTGTGACCTCTCCTGCGTCGAGGTGACGCACACAGTCATTTCGATACTTCGACAAGCTCAGCACAGGCTTTAGGAGAAATCTAATCTGAGTAAGCAAGTTCTATTTGAAATTCGTCTTAGTTCGATGTGTGACCTCTCCTGCGTCGAGGTGACGCAAATAGTCATTTCGATACTTCGATAAGCTCAGCACAGGCTTTAGGAGAAATCACATCTGAGTAAGCAAGTTCTATTTGAAATTGGTCATAGTTAGTTGTGTGACCTCTCCTGCGTCGAGGTGACTAAACTTTCTTTTTATCAAATTTAAAAAACATATTTATCCAAATGTTCCTAGAAATCCGAAGGATATAAGGTAATAATAGTACCAAGGTTCCCGTAATCACAAAAAATGTATATAACCTGTTTAAGCCTATAAAGAAATAAGCAATAATAAAGGCTGCAACAGCGACTGCAACCCCAACGGCATAACTCACATACATAGCACCGTAGAAAAAAGAAGGCTCAATTTTAAATTTTGTCTTGCAATTTGGGCAGCGTTCGTGCATCTTTAAGGTCTCGGAAAACCTGTATGGGTTGCTGGTTTTATACATTTCGCCAGTATGACAAACGGGACAGGTTCCCGTAAATATGCTGTAAATTTTACTTCCTTTTAAGCCCATACTGTCTTTATTAGTTGAGTAGCATCTAAAGAATTTAACAATGCTAAACCGGTTTTGTCTTTGTTTTGTTTTTTTAAGGTAGGATAAGAAATAAAAGAATATTACACTTCAAAAAACTCTTTGCTACTTCACTTTTTTTGCACTGTAAAAATAAGCATCTTTGCACCGAAATTTTATGACCCCTTATCAATATATTTTATGCTTAATATTCACAACTTATCAGTTTCATTTCAAGGCGAATATCTCTTTGAAGGTATTACATTTATGTTATCGCCTGGCAATCGCGTGGGATTGGTTGGAAAGAATGGCGCGGGAAAATCTACTTTACTTAAAATTATCTCTGGCGAACAGGAATATGACGCAGGTGCTATTGCAACAGATAAGGAAATTTCCATCGGTTTTTTAAAGCAGGATATAGATTTTACAAAAGGAAGAACCGTTTTAGAAGAATCTTATGAAGCGTTTACTGAAATCAAAAAACTAGAAAAACAGCTAGACGAAATAAATACCCAGCTCGCGACCCGAACCGATTATGAGAGCGAAAGCTACAATCAGTTAATGATCGATCTAAACGACAAACAACACCAATACGAAATTCACGGCGGGTATAACTATCAAGGTGAGACGGAACGTATTTTACAGGGTCTTGGGTTTTTGAGAGAGGATTTTGGTAAGGTGACCGAAACTTTTTCCGGGGGTTGGCGTATGCGTATAGAATTGGCAAAATTACTACTGCAGAATAATGATATTTTACTACTCGATGAGCCTACCAACCACTTAGATATTGAATCTATTTTGTGGCTGGAAGATTTCTTAAAAAATTATGCAGGTGCCGTCGTAGTAGTTTCGCACGATAAAATGTTTCTTGACAATGTTACCAATCGTACTATAGAAATTTCCCTCGGCAAAATTTACGACTACCCAAAACCGTATACCAAATACTTGGTACTAAGAAAAGAATTACGCGAGCAACAACTAGCATCTCAGAAAAATCAGCAAAAACAAATTGAGCAAACAGAAAAATTGATTGAAAAGTTTCGCGCCAAAGCCAGCAAGGCAACCATGGCGCAGTCGCTCATTAAAAAATTAGATAAAATTGATAGGATTGAGGTAGATGAAGATGATAATGCTGTGATGAATCTTCGTTTTCCTATTTCAGTAACTCCAGGGAAAGTAGTAATTACTACTGAAAAAGCTTCAAAAAATTACGGCGACAAAAAAGTATTAAACAATGTGAACTTGTTGATAGAACGCGATTCTAAAACAGCTTTTGTTGGGCAAAACGGACAGGGAAAATCTACGTTGGCAAAAATGATTGTGGGTGATATTCCTTTTGATGGGAAAATAGAGTTGGGTCACAATGTACAGATCGGTTATTTTGCGCAAAACCAGGCAGATTACCTCGATGGTTCCAAAACTGTAGAAGATACTATGATTGATGCTGCCGATGAAAAATCGAGACCACGTGTTCGAGATATATTAGGATCTTTTCTTTTTAGAGGGGAAGAGGTAGATAAATACGTGCGTGTATTATCTGGTGGGGAACGTAATCGCTTGGCATTGGCAAAATTATTATTGCAACCTTTTAATGTGTTGGTCATGGATGAGCCTACCAACCACTTGGATATTAAATCTAAGAATGTCTTAAAAGAAGCATTGCATAATTTTAAAGGAACGCTTATACTGGTTTCTCACGATAGAGATTTTCTTCAAGGTTTGACCAACAAAGTGTATGAGTTTAAAGATCACAAATTAAAAGAATATCTTGGTGACATAGACTATTTCTTAGACCAGCGAAATCTTGAAAATCTACGGGAAGCTGAAAAGAAAACAAAGGTAGTTTCAGAAGAAAAGAAAAATACCACCACTGGGAAACAAAGCTACGAAGACCAAAAAAAATTGAAGTCCCTTCAAAATAAACTTAGTAAAACCGAATCCCAAATCAATAAGTTAGAACGAGAAATAAAAGAAATTGATGTGGAGCTGCAATTAAACTACGACGAGACCATCGCCAAAGCTGACTTTTTTGACAAGTACCAAGCTAAAAAGGACAAACTTTCTGAGCTTATGGGAGATTGGGAAAAAGTGACGCTGAAATTGGAAAAGATAACAAGTTAATTTTCTTTAAATTTTTAAGATAGGTTTAACGTTCTGTGATTAGACCCTCGCTACTTTTGTAGGTCTAATACCCAAACTAATACAACGTGCGAAAACTTATACTTTACGGCCTTGGAATAGCAATTCTTGTAATTGCATTTTTTGGGGCAAAATATCTCATAGATAACAACACCAAAGAAAAGCCGGAAATTGCCAAAGTTGTTAAGACGGTGTTTACTGAAACTGTCACAAACAGCACGGTGCCCATCGTAATTCCAGCTAATGGAACGCTACAAGCCAAGGATCGTTTGGAGCTGTACTCTGAAGTGCAAGGTCTTTTTCAAGGAAGTGCCAACGACTTTAAAGTTGGACAACCTTATACTAAAGGTCAAGCCCTTATAAGGATTAATGCCGCAGAATACTATGCCTCGGTGCAAGCATCAAAAAGTGAATTTTATAATCTGGTAACGTCGTTAATGCCGGATCTTCGGTTGGATTACCAGGATGCATTCCCTAAATGGCAGTCTTATTTAGATAATTTCGATGTAAACAAGTCGGTGCCAGCCTTGCCTGAAGTAACTTCAGACAAAGTAAAGTATTTTGTGACCGGTCGTGGCGTATATGCTGCATATTACAACTTAAAAAACCTCGAGCAGCGTTTGGGGAAATACAATATCTACGCACCTTTCAATGGTGTTTTAACGGAAGCTTTGGTAACTAAGGGAACACTCATTCGCCAAGGCCAAAAATTAGGAGAATATATTGATACTTCAGTATTTGAGTTAGAATTAGCCATTGGTAAAACATTTAGTGATTTGCTGAAATTAGGTGAAAAAGTGGAGCTTTCAGTTCCTCAGAGTACTAAAACCTACACAGGGACAGTAAGCCGTGTAAATGGACGTATAGATCCAGAAACACAAACCATAAAAGTTTTTGTGGAAGTAAAAGCCGATGATCTAAAGGAAGGAATGTATTTAGAGGCTCAATTAGAAGCTCGCGAGCAGGCAAATGCCATCAAAATTTCCAGAAAATTATTAGTGGATGAGTCTGAAATCTTCATTGTTAGAGATAGTATACTCGATCTTATAAAAGTAGCCCCAGTGTATTTTTCCCCTACAGAAGTTGTGGTGCAAGGGGTACCTGATGGTACAGTTATTTTGTCAAAATCCATTCCTGGCGCTTATGCAGGGATGTTGGTGAAAGTAAATAATGATAGTAGCCCAGCAAGCAATGTAACCGAAACAACCGAATAACATGAGAAAAGTTATAAGTTATTTTATAAAGTACGGTGTGGCAGTAAATGTGCTGCTCATTGCCTTTATAATATTTGGGGTTTTTGGATTGTTGCAATTAAAATCCTCTTTTTTTCCTTTACAGGAGGCCGAAATAATTAGTATTAGTGTTGCCTATCCAGGTGCTGCTCCTCAAGAAATTGAAGAAGGAATAGTCCTTAAAATTGAAGATAATTTAAAAGGGCTCATAGGGGTAGAGCGTGTTACTTCTACATCTCGAGAAAGCGGAGGGAGTATTACTGTTGAAATTGAGAGTGACGAAGATATAGACGATATGCTTGCCGAGGTAAAGAACGCAGTAGATCGTGTTCCAAACTTTCCAACGGGTATGGAACCTCTTGTAGTTGCTAAGCAGGAACGTATAAGGCAAACCATAGATTTTGCTATAAGTGGCGACAATATTGAATTGACATCGCTAAAACAAATTGGTAGGCAGATTGAAAACGATTTGCGCGCCATGGAGGGAATTTCTCAAATAACCGTGTCTGGCTACCCCGAAGAAGAAATTGAAATTGCTGTTCGGGAAAACGATTTGCTAGCATATAACTTAAGCTTTACCGAAGTTGCCGCTGCAGTTTCTCAGGCAAATATTTTAACTACAGGAGGAAATATCAAGACAGATGCAGAAGATTACCTGATACGAGCTAATAATAGATCGTATTACGGGGATGAATTAAATAACCTGGTAGTGCGTGCTAACGCCAACGGAACGGTTGTGAGGTTGCAGGATGTTGCCACCGTTAATGACAGGTTTTCTGAAACGCCAAACGCATCTTATTTTAACGGTAATGTAGCCGTAAATGTTGAAATAACCAATACCAATAGTGAGGATCTTCTTTCTACTGCAGCACAAGTAAACGAATATGTAGATGAATTTAACCAGAAATACACAGGTGTAAAGATCGATGTGGTGAGCGATTCTTCCATTCGTTTAAAAGATAGAACGAAGCTCCTTCGTGATAATGGAATTGCGGGTATTATTTTAGTTTTAGTGTTTTTATCAATTTTCTTAAATACCCGGTTGGCTTTTTGGGTAGCGGTTGGTTTGCCTATTTCATTTTTGGGGATGTTTATTTTTGCAGCACAGTTTGATGTAACCATCAATGTACTATCTCTTTTCGGGATGATCATTGTAATTGGGATTTTGGTGGATGATGGTATAGTAATTTCAGAAAATATTTACCAGCATTATGAAAAAGGCAAAACACCCATTCAAGCCGCTATTGATGGGACTATGGAAGTATTGCCACCTGTAATTTCGGCTATTCTAACAACAGTATTAGCTTTCTCTACATTTCTTTTTCTCGATGGTCGTATAGGTGATTTTTTTAGTGAAGTTTCGGTAATTGTAATTTTAACACTAGTAGTTTCCTTAATTGAAGCGCTTATTATTCTTCCCGCGCATATCGCACATTCAAAAGCATTGAGACGAGAAACCGAAGAAGAAAAAAGTAAGAAAAAGGGTGTTGCTAAAGTTTTTCAAAAATTACGAGTGATCAATGAGTATGGGGATCGCTTTATGCGTTATTTACGTGATAATTTATACAGTCCTGTGCTACGTTTCTCTCTAAAAAACCGATTTGTAACCGTCGCTATTTTGTTGGGATTAATGATTCTAACAGTAGGTTCTTTTCAGGGTGGAATTATTCGCGGAGCCTTTTTCCCAAGTATTGCAAGTGACCGTGTGAGTATAGATTTATTAATGCCGGAAGGAACGAACCCTAAAATTACCGACAGCATCATAACTGCCGTAGAGACAGCAGCCTGGAAAGTAAATGAACGTTTTACTGAAATGCAAACAGGCAATTTGCAGGTTGTTGAAAATATTATTAAGCGGGTAGGTCCTGGTAATAACAAAGCTTCTTTAAATGTTAATTTATTACCAGGAGAAGAACGCGATTTCGGCTCGCCTGAAATCACTAACGCCATTCGTGATGAAGTGGGACAGGTATATGGAGTAGAGCGGCTTACGTTTGGATCTGGAGGTAATTTTGGTGGAAATCCGGTTTCAGTTTCATTATTGGGTAACAATACTGAAGAGTTAAAAGCAGCCAAAGAAGAGCTGAAGCTGAGCCTCGAAAATAATGCGCTTTTGGCAGACGTAGCAGACACAGATCCGGAAGGCATTAAAGAAATCAATATCGAGCTTAATGAAACCGCATACGCATTAGGGTTAAACTTGGTTGGCGTTATGAGTCAAGTGCGCGCTGGATTTTTTGGGTTACAGGCACAACGATTTCAACGTGGACAGGACGAAATACGGGTATGGGTGCGTTATGACCGTACCAACCGCGAGTCCATTACCGATTTGGACGATATGCGTATTATAACTCCAGGCGGGCAACGAGTACCATTTGGCGAAATTGCTACCTACACTATTAAACGAGGAGACGAAAGTATAAGTCACCTTAATGGTCTTCGGGAAATACAAGTTAATGCAGATATGGCCGACCCAAAAGGAAGCCCCACAGAAATTTTGGCTGACATTCAAGCGAATGTGATGCCAGATATTTTATCTAAATATCCAACAGTTTCAGTTATGTATGAAGGGCAAAACAGGGAGGCTAATAAATTGACAAATTCCGCTAAAACGGCTGTACCAATCATACTTTTCTTAATTTATGTGGTAATAGCATTTACATTCCGAAGCTATAGCCAACCCTTTTTATTAATGATTATGATCCCTTTCAGTTTTATAGCTGTTGCTTGGGGACATTGGATCCATGATTTCCCTATCAACATACTTTCCATGTTAGGAATTATTGCGCTTATTGGGATTATGGTAAATGATGGGTTGGTCCTTATAGGAAAATTCAATAGTTATTTACGGGAAGGGATGAAATTTGACGAAGCTTTATACGAAGCAGGTCGAAGCAGATTTAGAGCTATTTTCCTAACATCTTTAACTACCATCGCAGGTATAGCACCATTGCTATTGGAAAAGAGCAGGCAGGCACAGTTTCTAAAACCCATGGCAATCTCCATTGCTTACGGAATAGGAATTGCTACCATCCTTACACTTATTATTTTACCCATATTACTCTCTGTAACCAACAGTACCAAAACAGGTGCAAAATGGTTGTATACTGGGAACAGAGTGCCTAAGGAAGACGTGGAACGTGCCATAAAAGAACAAAAAGAAGAACAAGAACATGCAGCTTAAGTTAAAAGTATTACTACTAGGTATTATTGGTTTTGGAAGTGTTTCAGCCCAAGAAATGCTGTCTAAACAAAAAGCAATTGAAGAGACCTTACAGAATAACTTCGGAATTGAAATAGCCAATAATGACCTTGAAATTGCTGAAAACAATAAGAATATTTTAAATTCTGGTTATTTGCCCTCATTACGAGGTCTTGCGGGTGGAAATTACAATATAGAGAACCAAGATGTAGTATTCAATAATGGGGAAAGCAACACCGTGGAAGGTGCCGAAACAACTCAATACAATGCTAGCATTAATTTAAACTACACCTTGTTTGACGGTTTAGGTCGTTGGTATAATTTTAAAAGCTTAAAGGAAACCTATAATCTTGGCGAATTACAAGCTAGGCAAACCATTGAGACCACAATTTTACAACTTTTTTCGGTGTATTATGAAGTAGCACGTATTACCGAAAATATTGAAGTGTTAAAGCAAACCTTCGAGAATACAAAGACGAGACTTACCCGGGCTGGATATGCGTTTGATTATGGTCAAGTAAATAAGTTGGAAGTGTTGAATGCTGAAGTGGATTTAGTTACAGACAGTATAAACTTATTAAACGCAAGACAGCAACTGAGGAATACAAAACGAGATTTAACCGTAGTCCTAAATACGGAGTTGCGGAGAACTTTTGAAGTAGATACTACCGTTTCTTTTATTGGCGAATTGCAAGTGGAGCAATTTATTAAAAAGGCAGATACCAATAATGTTCGTTTATTACAAGCGAGAAAAAATATTGCTATTATAGATTATGATTATAAGGCTAGTAAATCGGTTTTCTTACCCTCGGTAGGACTTACAGGCTCTTATGGTTGGAATGAAGGACAGTTTCCCATCACAAGCTTTTTGAGCTCGCGAACTACTACTGGTTTTGCAGCAGGGATAAGTTTAACCTGGGATTTATTTGATGGCGGAGGTGGAATTACCAATGTTAAGAATTTACGAATCCAAAAAGATTCACAGCAGCTCATTTTAAAGCAAATAGAGAACGAAGTACAACGGGATGTAGCCAACGCCAATGATGCTTATCAAAACAGGTTAGAAGTTTTTGATCTGCAAGAGCAGAATGTTATTACGGCTACCAATAATTACGATCGTTCACAGGAGCGTTATAAATTAGGGCAAATCACCTCGGTAGAGCTTAGACAGGCACAGATAAATCTTTTAAATGCAAAAACCAATAAGAATTTAGCAAAATACGAAGCCAAGTTGGCCGAATTGGAATTGCTTCAGCTTACAGGTCAATTGTTGAATATAGATTTTTAAAGTACTTACCGAACCTTTGTGTCCTAGTGGTAACCTTAAAAGCTAAACTTTTCCGAAGGAAGCATTTAAACTTAATTTTATTAAAAATTCCCTGTTGTGCATTTTGAAGTATTTTGTCAATTTAATCCCCTCCCTAAAGGGTGAATTGCCAAAATTTTTATTTCTTCCTTTAGGATTGAGGCAAAAAATGAGAATTTTTGCTTTTTATTAGAAATATTGAGTTAAAATTCACAACGGATTAAAAATTATATTATTCTAAACTCTAAACTATGTTCGAGCACCATTTTCAATGCCCTTATTGCTGGGAAGAAATTTCCATGTTGCTGGATCCTTCAGTGTCTCAAACCTATGTAGAAGATTGTGAGGTTTGTTGCAACCCAATTACTGTTTCTGTAGTTTTTTCAGCAGGTGAACTTCAGTCATTTTCCGCAGAAAATTTGGGTCAATAAAATTTTCGTATCTTTAGTAATCAATCGATTATTAATGAATTCTAGTTTTAGTTTTTCAGACAATACGGTAGGCTTTTTTATTGAAGGTGGCGTTTTTGACGTAGCACGTGTGGATACCCTTATCGAAAATGTCAAAAAAAAAATAGAGACCTATGGCAAGATTAATCTCTATTTAGAGGACCAGGGTGTTGAACATTTTACCCTTCCGGCTGTTGCTAAAGAAATCCACTTTAAAATTGAACATAAAGAACAATTAAATAAAGTCGCTTTAGTTTCTGATAGGAAATGGATTTATGCCTGTGCTATTATAGAAAATTTATTTCTTCCTATTGAAGTGAAAAGTTTTGAGGTAGACCAAAGGATGGACGCGATGTCTTGGATTGCAATGCATTAATTAGCAGGCTTTAAGTAGTTTGCTAGTTGTTTTTCACTACCTTGTAGTTTCACAAATCTATTATATATGTATAACAGTTTCAGTTTTGCCAAAAATACTGTTGGCTTTATAATAGACGATACCTTCAACGATGAAATAATTACAAAGCTTCACAAAGAAATTGAGGAGAAGTTACAAAAGTATGAAAAGATTAATTTGTACTTGGAAGATGCCAATATTCAGTCTTTTGCTTTAAGTGCAGTAGTCGATGATATCCTGTTTAAGTTTGAAAATTCAGAGCATTTTGCTAAAGTTGCCTTGGTTACAGACCGTAAATGGATAAAGGCTTGTGCTGCTATTGAAAATTTTTTCTTTGAGGGTACAGTACGTACGTTTCCATCGGAAGAAAGAATGGATGCTATGAATTGGATTGCTATATCCTCATAACAGGCAATCTTTTAATCCAGCCGAAATATTCATCCAAACATAATTAAAGAATGACTTAGTTCGGTCTGGTGTTACTGTGGCACTTCCTTCATTAAATTTATCTTCATTCTCGCCACTATCTTTCTTCACAAAAATATTCAAAATTCCGGAAAGTAATTTCTTTTCATCTCCTCCACCATCCTTAAGGAGGTTTACTTTCAAATTCTTGTAGTCTATGCGCATGTCAATGTTGGACTGGGAACTGTTTCCGTAGATAGAAAAGTAGGTTTTCTCGGCTTCTCCTTCTAAGGCAACTCGCAAGTTTGGCTTTGTAAACGTGTTCATTTCATCAGCAGCTAACGCTCCTAAGTCTGCTTTAAATGTAAATTTGTCTTGGAGATTGTTTACATCAAAGGTCCAATCTACGCTAAGTGGAGCCGTTTTCATAAATTGTGAAGTTACGTTTATGCTGGTATTAGTTCCTTCAGAATAGGTGTTGCTTACATGGTATAATGAGGCATTAAAATTGTCGAAATAAATGGTTCCTGGAGGTTGGTCTTGTTTGACCTTTTCCTGATACGTAATCCCACTCTTTGTTACGGAAACCGAATCTATGGTAAGGTCTATGGGTAATTCACGCAGCATTTTGCTGTACAAAGGTTTCGTAGTAGGGTCGTTCGCAACCAATTTGTTTCGGTAGATAGTGGCGTTTGCCTCAGTCAATTTTATAAAACTACTTTTGGCGAAGAATTTCCGGCTATTAAAACCAAAGTCTATACCATTCACCTCAATTTCGTTAAGGGAAACATCAAAATGATCGCGTTCTTTTTTCAAGGAGCGTGCATGTTCGGCTTTAGATAACTTTGTGGCCAGATGTAGTTTTTTTATAACGGCCTTTTTATCTTTCAGTTTAAAATCGCCCACCGTAAGGTTTTCAAACTGACTTACTTTTAAGAAAATCGAGTCGGCTTTAGCGTCGTAATCGCCAAATGTTACAGGTAGTCTTTTTTTCAGGGTATTGTTGTCTGCAAAAATATCGTCTACTTCCACAGTGATATTTTGCACGTACAGTAGGGTGTCGGTATTACTTTTATCATAAAAGGTTACTCTTGCGTTGTCTATACTAAGTTCGTCTACCAATAATGGTTTGTTAAGGGTGATAAAGGATTTTCGCTTGGCAGTATCGTTTGTCCTTACAAGTTTGTTTTGATAGTATTTAATATGGGGTGACTTAATTTTGATGTCCTCAATATGAATTTCCTTTTTAGTGATATAATCCCAGTAGCTTACATTTTCCACGATTACTTTTTCTGCGGAAAGATAGGTGTGGGTGCTGTCATTGGATTTGTTCTGAAGCTGCACTGAAACATCGCTATAGGTAAGTGTACCATTCAATAAATGAAGGGAAACATCTTTAAAAGTTGCCGTTATATTTTTTGGAAGTTGTTCTTTAGTAAACCTTGCAATTTTGTTTTTTATAATAATGTTACTGGCAATGAGAATAGTAAGCAGCAGTAGAGCGATACCTACAACAGTGAAAATTGTGTTTCTTAGTTTTTTTGACATACTTAAAAGTAAACATATGGCTGGATTTGCCGAAATTTTTATGAATTTGTGTTAAAATATAGTTTGAATACGCTTGCGGTATTGTAAAACCTTTGTATCTTTGCAGTCCAATAATTCTGCTGGTATTATGAGCCAGAAAGTTAAAAGCTAAAGTGAGAGATTGGGATTCAGTTTAAAGCAATTTAAACTACATATCGCGGGATAGAGCAGTAGGTAGCTCGTCGGGCTC
>CAWCWV010000012.1:0-27167 GCA_963799365.1 uncultured Flavobacteriaceae bacterium | reverse complement strand
TTCGTAAAAAAGTACTTTTGCCCGCCATATTGGCTCCAGTAACTATAAAAAACTCCTTTTCTTTAATCTGAAAATCGTTTCTAATCATAGTTTCAGGGTTCAAGAGTGGGTGCCCACTGCCTTCAACATTTAGAACCGATTCATTATTCTCTAATTTTGGAAAAACATAAGTGGGATGGTTAAAAGTATAATTTGCTAAGCTGTTATAGGCATCAAAAAAAGTGATGGTACTAAACCATGTTGCTACTTCGGTTTTATGGGCTGCAATCCATTGTTCAATATTGTAGGATTGTCTTATATCTCTAAGCATAAATCCATTCAGCAAAACACCTACGAGCATATTATTTCGCTGGTCTAATGTGTCTAAATGCTTGGCAAACTTTTTCAGGGAAGCCGAAGCTTTCACTTCAGCATTTACAACAAGATTTTTCTTTTCTGTAAGTACTACTGAAGAAAAATTTTGTCTTTCAATTTCTGAAATTAATTTATAAAACTGTTCGAACGTACTTTGAATTTTTGAAGTGTGTTGCGACAATTCATTAACTTTTTTAAGATAGCGTCCACTTATGGTGAGACCCAACAAAAACCATCCAAATAGAAGATAGCCTGAAATAAGTTCAAAAAAATACAAGGCCATCAATACAACTGAAATTACAGTAAATCCTTCAGCAACCCCTTTTATCCATTTTGGAGCGAAGGGTTTATAGTTTTTAAGCCAGGTAACGACCCGGGCCGATGAAACTTCAATCTTAACCAGGGATGCCACGGCAGAAAAATGTTGTCGCCATTCCGTTAGTATAGAGAGCTCTTGAATTGCTTCTTGTTTCTTTGAGATGTCTTCAATACAGTTTTCAGTTAGCAAATCGGACAGCTCCAGGGCACCCATTTGTAAAGCGGTACGATTGCAATATTGATAAAAAGAGCCACGCCCAAACAAATCGATATCCTGACTAAATGCATGCTGTGGATTTTTAAATTCTGATCCGTCCGGAAGATGATGAAAATTGCGATCTAGTACTTGTAATTCACTTTCATTAAGGGCCATTAGTGTCTTAGCAAGGTCCCGTTTGTATTGTAATTTACTATGTCTTGACACCATATAAATGAACAGTGCAATTCCTGCCACGACAATCGCTATCATCAATTTGGTATTGCCAAATACCGAATATGCCCCTACGCAAATTGCTAGAAAAACCACTAAACGTAAAATACTGGACAGTGCTAATTCCTTTTTCAGTTTTTGTAACTCTTGGCTGTGCTGGGCTAATTGCTCCTGGTAAAATTCTTTTGGGCTATGCTTCATAATGCGGCGTGTGCTGCCTGTAATTTTTTGGTAAGCGAAGCTACAATTAACGTATAGGAATGGTCAATTAATTCGATTACTAATTTTGGTGGGAGGCCGTCTTCAATAAAAACAGTATTCCAGTGATGTTTGTTCATGTGCCAACCGGGGATAATAAGGCCGTCATGTTCTACCCGTAAATCTTCAGAACGGTCTGGGTCACATTTTAGATTTACTTGTGTTGGGGTTCTTTCCAAACCACATACAGCAAACATCTTGTTCATCACCTTAAAAACAAGGGTGTCTGGTCCAAAAGGGAGCGACTCGGTAACACCTTTTTTGGCCAGGCAATAATTTCTAAATTCTTCTATGTTCATTTATTCAACTTTATAGGCCAAAGCTGGCTCTTCGTCAAAATATACCAATAGATTGCTTCGGGCTTTCGTTTTAATTTGAAATTCTAAAAATCCGTCTTTTGAAATACTATTTTTTATCTTTTCTTTCGGTCCAAAATTATAGGAATAAGACAATGTTTGTGGCGCTGCTGTTTTTAGCAAAAATGTAATTTCTTTTTCATTTTCAAGAGAATTTATCACACCAAGTTCGGGTCTTTTTACATCATCAATTAACAACTCTTTTTTTATTATGATTGGCAAGTTTGCAAAAGCTTCTTTTCTAAAAGTATAATCAAGAAATGCATCCTCCACTGCATCTGGATAATGCGTTTTTATAAAATGCCTAGCATCTGTCTTATACCAATAATAACTAGGTTCTTTGACAAATTTTTCGTGATATTTCCCTGCGCCCCAAGTGGCATCAAAAAGATAAGGTGCCCCATCCAGATACACTACATTCCACATATGAACCCGCTTAAAATCCCTTCCAATATCGTCGAAATTTGTTTTAATATCACCCCGCACCAAATAATTTTGAATGCCTTGCAGCTCACATAATTTTTCAAAAAGCATTGCATATCCTTCACAAACCGCAATTCCTTTTTGAAGCGTTCTTTCTATTGTTTTATTGCGCGTTTCTTCTTCTTTTGTATTGCGTTCGCGGTAATTTTTAAAACTATAATTAAATATTTTATACTCGTTGGGTTCGTAGGCGACATTGTTAATAATCCAACCGTAAATTGCTCTTACTTTCTCTTCTTCGGAAATAAAATCACGAGTTATTAAATTGGAAAGCTCTGTAACATTATTAAAATTACTAGGGTAAAACTGAATGGTAGCATCTATTTGGGCAGTATCGATTTGGGCACAAAATGTACCCGTTGAGATAAAATACACTACAAAAAGCATCCCTATTCTATTCATGGAGTTATTTTTTTTACAGAAGCATCATTTACTTCCAAAGCCGTAAAATCGAGCTTCCAGTTAATCGTTTCTACCAGCTTTTCAATTAATTTTATCGTTTCCAATGCCTGCATAGAAGCTTCCGACAAAAGTCCGCTACTGGGGATTTTATCTATAATGTGTTGTTTTGCTTCGCGATTAATTTCGGTTAAATCTGAAGCCGTGAAAGGATTTGCCCAGCCTTCTTTCTTATCGTAATATTTAAAATCTGTTTCAACGGTGAGTAGTTCTGGCTGCGGAAAGTTGGTGAGGGTGATGGTTCGCAATTTAGTATCGGCATCCATTTTTATTTTTGTAAGATCAAAACCAATATGTGCTTTAGCTTCAATTAAAACGAGTGCCTTCTTTTTTCCCAACACTAGATTGAGCCATTTATCTTTTACATTTTCATAGTGGTAGATTTCAGAAAAATCGCCTTCCACAGTGATAAACTTACAAACACTTCGTATTTTTTCCATTAAAATAACCGACTGCGTTTCTGTCTTTTCTTTCTTCCGCCCACTACTGAATTTCAGAAATAAAAAATATGCGATCACTGCGCCAAATGCTAAGCCTATAAAGAGTAATTCCATTAGTTTTTTCCTATCTGTCCTAAATGTGTATTTTTAAAATTATCTGGATATTTTAAACCATATCCCAACATTCTGTCAAAAGCTATATGCGAAAATAGCATTACGCCACTAAGCAACAACAGTTCGTAACCATAAATGTAGCCAAAAATAAGCAGTCCAACGGCAATGGCTCTGTAATGAAACAAATTATACGTAAAAGCTCCTACTCGTGGATTTATAAGGTACCCCAACATTCCAATATCTGGAAGCAACAATAAAACCAAAAACCACCACCAAGCAAAATCTAATTGTGAAAATAGTCCTATTCCCAGGACAAAAAGTGCGGCTTCCTCTAATTTTAGTATTGTTTTCATTGTAATTTATATAATACCGGACGGCTGGGAGTTGCATCGTTTACAAAATTTGCCGTCTGTAAATTCAGAATGTACGAGCCATCTTTTATGGTATTTGGCACGTAAATAAATTCGGTTATAGTGGCATTAAAACGAGTTGCTTCGGGATAATTCCAAAAGGCTTTGTGCGCCAACAATTTTCCCTCATCCTTTTCTTTATCTACGCTAGGCAAATCTATCAACAGGTGTTGTACTCCCAACTTCCTTAAATAACTTGCTGAATTTTCATGTAAGTACGGCCAATTGGTATGTGAGTAATTTTTAGATTTTTTTTGAGGGGTGTTAGGAAGTGTTCTAATAACGACAGCTTCGGGCATTTTATCTTTCAGCAAACCCTTTAATTGTCCAGAAGGTATCACCATATCTTCTCCAAAATTTTCTGGCGTGACCGAAATAACTTCCGCAGTAAAAAAAAACTTTTTTAATGATTTTTGTACTGAATGAAACTCCTCCGAAATGTGCCCTACCCCTTCCGTATGCGTGCCGTGCGCATGCGGATTGAACTGAATGGTATTAAAATTAACCGAAGCTCCTTCACTCACCTTTCCAACCCAATTATCTAAGATAACCGGGCTAATAACGGGTGTATTCAAATACCAGGCAATGGGATTTTTTGAAGTATCCGTCAATGCAATTGATATATCCAAGGGTTTGGAAAGATCTATAGTTCGCAGTTCGTCTTTGATATTTAAAGTAGCGTGCATTGGATTTGATTTTACACGGTAAGATACAATTTATGGCTGCAATTCTACCAAAAACAAATCACTCGCAATCCCGTCGCTTAAAAATTTACCTCTTTTGGTGACAAGTAACCGTTCATTTTTAAACTGAAGAAATTCTGAAATAAGATGTTGCGTAGCTTGTTGTAGCAAATACGCCTCATAGTTAGCGCCAAATTTATTTGAAACTTCCTGTAGTGAAATTCCGTTAGCGGTTCGCAAACGTGTCATCACATACTCATTGTATTTATCCCGTGTTGAAAGTTTTTCCCGTTCCAGCGGAAGTATGCCAGCTTCTATTTTTTTTATGTAAATAGTATTATTTGCAACATTCCAGCTGCGGCTTTCACCATCATAACTATGTCCGCTCGGGCCAATGCCTAAATAGGATTTACCCTTCCAATAAGCCGTGTTATTTTTTGAATGCCACCCCGCTTTGCTGAAATTTGAAAACTCATAATTTTCGTACCCAGCAGCTTCGGTTTTTTCAACTAAAATTCTATGGTGTTCTTGAGCCACGTCATCTTCAACGGGCGGGATAATTCCCTTTTTTATAAAATTCTCCAATGCAGTTTTAGGTTCCACCGTTAAAGCATAACAGGACAAATGCGGTATGTCCAACGATAGTGCTTTTTCAATATTTGCCAACCATCGCTCGTTGGTCATTTCTGGAATTCCGTAGATAAGATCGATGCTTATATTGCTGAAATGTTGCTTCGCAAGATGAATACATTTTTCTGCTTCTTCGGCATTATGAGCACGATTCATTAATTTCAAATCCTCTTCAAAAAAAGATTGTACGCCAATAGAGAGGCGGTTTATTGGAGAATTTGCTAATTGGTGAATTAGTGTTTTGGTAAGATCGTCTGGATTGGCTTCAAGTGTGATTTCTGGATCTTCGGAAACTTTAAAATTTTTATACACCTCATCAATCAGTAATTTTAATTCTGAAATATCCAATAAACTAGGGGTTCCTCCTCCAAAATAAATAGTTTCGACCGTCCCTACCAACTCTGTTTTCCGAAGCTTAATTTCTTTCACTAAGGCCACAATTAGCTCCTCTTTTTTCTTCAGTGACGTAGAAAAATGGAAGTCGCAATAATGACATGCCTGCTTACAAAAAGGGATATGGATATAGATGCCTGCCATTGTTTTTAGTTTTCAGTAGCAGTGGCAGTATGCAGTTTCTTACTGCTCATTGCCACTGTAAGCTGCGTACTTTATTTATTTGTCAATTCGTTTTTCATTTTGTTTTACAAAAGCTGCCCAACCGCTGTAACTTTTGCCTACCTCAACCCTGCCTTCGTTGTAGAAATGGCAAACGGCAGCTGCAAGTCCATCTGTACTATCCAGATTTTTTGGAAGTTCTTTAAGTCCCAGTGTGCTTTGCAACATTTTTGCCACCTGCTCTTTGCTTGCATTTCCATTACCTGTAATAGCCATTTTTATCTTTTTAGGAGAATATTCGGTAATCGGAATTTGGCGTGACAGTCCTGCTGCCATGGCAACTCCTTGTGCTCTTCCTAACTTGAGCATGGATTGGACATTTTTCCCAAAAAAAGGCGCTTCAATAGCAATGTGATCTGGATGGTAGGAATCTATAAGTTCTATAGTACGCTCAAAAATAAGACGTAAACGCTTATAGTGGTCGTCGTATTTTGAAAGCTGTAATTCGTTTAACTGCAAAAACTCCATGTTTTTACCTACAACTTTTATAAGTCCGAATCCCATGATAGTGGTTCCGGGATCTATTCCTAAAATTATTTTTTCTGTTTTCATGCGTTTTGTGAAGCCCTTAGCCCCCTTCCGAATTTTGGGTTGAAAGTAGTCGCTTTTTCATTACCTTCCCATTCCAAAATTCACCTTCCCCCAGAACGCGGAATAAAAAATTTCAGTTTGATTAAACTTATATCCCACTGGGGGAAGGAACTATATATTATATTTTAAAAAATTGGCAGTTAATCTTTCTTCTTTTTTAAGGTGGCTGAGTGATTTCGATTTTTTGCGAAATTGTATCGAAGCCCGGTTTCGATTTCACTACTTTCGTAAGCGATGAACGCTTCTCACAAATCTAAGCAATATTGGCTCGTTGCCCTAAAGGTTTTACTACTTGTGTTGGCTTTGGGGTATATCTTTATTAAAATTAAAAATGAAAATACCGCTGTGCTCGAAAACTTTAGGCAAAGTTTTCAAATGGCGACCCTTCCATCTTGGTTGTTATTCTTGGGTTTCGCAACGCTTAACTGGATCTTAGAAATTTTTAAATGGAAGCTAAGCGTTTCCACTTGGTTTCCCTTGCAATATAGAGATGCCTTGAAACAATCCTTAGGGTCCTTAACAGCATCCTTAATTACTCCAAATAGAATTGGAGAATACGGTGCAAAAGCACTTTATTTCAAAGTTCGGGATAGAAAAAAGGTGGTCTTTCTCAATTTTGTACACAGTGGTTCGCAAATGCTGGTAACATTACTATTCGGGCTTCCTGCACTCTTCTACTTTCTGAGGAAATATAACATCGTTATTGCAACCCATAAAGTGACTCTTTTAGTAAGCGCAATTCTCATAATGCTCCTACTTGGCTTTTTATACCGAAAAAGACAATTAGGAATTAAAGGATTTTCTCTTGAAAACTTTTGGAGGAAATTTAAAGAGATTTCAATTACAAGAAAGTTAAAAATAACCTCGCTCTCGGTAGCCCGTTATGTTGTTTTTAGCTTTTTGTTTTATCAGTTGTTAGCGTTTTTTGGGGTTTCAGTATTACTTAAAGATGCCGCCATCCTCATTTTCACTATGTATCTTTTGGTGTCTCTTATCCCATCATTTTTCATACTAGATGTGGTGATACGTGGCGGTGTGGCTGTTTGGTTATTTTCTTTTTTAGGTGTTTCTGAACTTACTGTACTTTCCACTGTATTTTTTATGTGGCTCTTAAACACAGTACTCCCGGCGCTTATTGGCAGCTACTTTGTACTTACTTTTAAACCGAAACAAGAATGATTTGGGGAGCGTTTTTAATTGTAGCGTGCTACTTTTGGGCCCTTATATTGCTTTATATTGGGTACCATCGTGTGCCTTATTTTGAAGCAGAAAAAAAAGCAGCTGAAACTAAATTTACGGTTGTTATTGCCTTTAGAAATGAAGCTGAAAATTTACCTGGATTGTTGAAATCACTTCAGCTACTAAAATACCCTTCCACATTTTTTGAAATCATTTTTATAAATGATGGGTCTACAGATGCTTCAGAAAAAATTATATTGCAACAACTTCAGCATAGCGATTTAAATTTTAAAATTCTTCAGAATATACCCAACCAAGCTTCGCCGAAGAAAACGGCAATAACTCTGGCAATTTCAGAAGCAAAACACCCGTGGATTATCACCACCGATGCCGATTGTGTAGTTAACGAAAACTGGCTAAAGGTTCTAAACAATTTTATTGTTTCCACTGCCCCTGTTTGTGTGGCGATGCCTGTGGATTATGAAGTGACTACTACATTTTTAGAGCGTTACCAGCAATTGGATAACTGGAGCTTGCAAGCTGTTACCGTGGGAAGCTTTGGCCTTGGGAACATACTGTTAAGTAATGGCGCTAATTTCGCATACACCAAGGGAGCATTTGAAAATGTAAACGGCTTTGAAGGTAATCTGCATATTGCCAGTGGAGATGATATGTTTCTACTGGAAAAATTTAAACAAAAATTTCCGAAGAAAATCGGTTACCTCAAGTCAAGAAATGCCATTGTTATTACTCAACCAATAAACACTTGGAAAAAAGTAGTCTCTCAAAGGGTTCGTTGGGCATCTAAAACAGCAAAGCAGCAAAGTATCGCTTCCAAACTACTGGGAATCGTAGTGTTTGCGATGAATGTTCTCATTCTACTCGCTATAGTTGTAGCAATCTTTTGGTCTCCATACGCCATTTTTGCTGTCGCCCTTATTTTTTACAAACTGGTAATCGATTTTTTAATCCTTCAGAAAAGTACTCAGTTTTTTAAAAAACGTTTTCCTTTTTTCAGTTTCTTGGCAAGTACGTTTATGTATCCAATGGTGACAATTATAGTGGTGATTTCAAGTTTTTGGGGCAATTATGTATGGAAAGAAAGGTTGTTTAAAAAATAACAAGAATGAAAGTTTCATTTTACTTCTAAACCTTCATACATATAAACCCCCTTTACTTTTACGCTAGTTCATATTTTTTTCTACCTTTAACCATACCATAATCTACCTACTATGAAACGTATGCTCCTCATTCTAAGCTTAGTTCTACTCACTCAATTTCAGGTTTTTGCCCAAGAGACCTACACGGTTGAGGATCAATCCTACTCTTTAAAAACCGAAGTAGACGGCACTATCACCTTATTATGGAACACTATTGATGGTGAATATCGTTATTTTGCCAAAAAAGGAAATGCAATTACCGAACTAAAAAACACAAAAAGCAACCGCAAATATCAAGAAGAATTTAAAGAGTCGCTCCAACTACTTACCAATGATAATCCTGTGAATACGGAACAGGTAAATTTGACGCTCTCTAGTCTACGGGAATATGTAAATACCTACAACAAACAAGTAGACCCAGGCTTTTCTAATGAAAGACCTTCCATAAAAATAGGTGCGAGGTTGGGTGTTTTTGCTGGCGTAAGTAATGCTATTTTTACGCAAAACCCAAATAATACTTTATTGCCGGTAGCCGGAGTAGATCTTGAATTAATTGATGAAGTAAAATTGAAAAGACATTCGATTGTATTGCGTTTACAACAAACATTTGGGAATGATGAATTTCAATACAACGCCACACAGGCCTCTTTGAATTACCGTCTCAAATTTGTAAAAACAGAAACATTGGATATTTTCCTAAACACCAAATTTGTAAGCTATACCTATTCTAGTCGTGACGATTTCCCTGTGATACAGCCAGACAATTCTATAGCATTGGAATCTAGCTCCGGAGGAGATTTTACAGCCCATGGCATCTTTGGCCTGGGAGCAGATTATAAACTAGGAAATGGATATCTGTTTTTTACCTACAATGATATCGTTGGTTTAGGATTGGATACTCATGACTCATTTCCTGTAGATGTTACGTTGGGGTATAAGTTAAGTTTGTAAAAAAGAATAAAGACCGCTGCACTGCAAGAGGCAAGAGGCAAGACTTTATCCTCAATAATCTGATAACCTGATAACCTGATAACCTAGAAAATTTGATTTTACTTTATTCTTACCTTAAATTTATAAAACTTACATTATATTAAATTGTCTCTTTACAATTTTAAGAAATGAGCTTACTATCATTGAATCGCCTAGATTTTAAAATATCTATATCGGAGAGTAAAAATTCTTATACTTTACTAAACTTCAATTCTATTTATAAAAAAAATTCAGTGATATTCCCTTTAAGGCCAGGGTACAAATTACTGAATTTTTTACTTGACACAATTTAGAACTCTTCCGTAGTCACAACAATAGGTAAAGTGAATTGTGTTTTTACTGGAATGCCTCTTTTATAGGCTGGCGCAACCAATTGTAAAGCATCTATTGAATATTTCAAACTGTCTTTTAAGTTTGGAAAAGCTCTTTGTAACAGACTATCGATTTGCATTTCCAGAATAGAAATCTGTGCTTTTTCTGAAATGGAGAAAGACAATATAATGGTATCATTCAAATCCTTAAGAGAGGCAACCCCTTGCGCTGTCATACTTTGCTGCAATTGATATGCTAGCTCCCCTTCAAAACAGCTTTTCTGTTGCTCCTTTTCTGAAAGGGTGTCGCAACTGGCAAAAGCAGGATAACTATCTACATTTTTCCAGTCTATTGTTTTTAGTGCTGACTCATAAAAAGTATCTGACGAAATTTTTTCCGTCTCAAAAAACTGACAAGAAGTGCAGCCTAAAATAAGTAAAAGATATGCGAAATACTTCATATAGTGCAACTACACATCGAAAGTACAAATTTTTGGGGGATTGCCTCTCGATACTATTCCAAAACTGTTATCGCGTTTTGAAATCACTCGAGGTTTCGCTAGTTTTTATCAAAATGAATAGCTGTCTTTAAATCCTTGATGCGTTGTTTTGCAAACTCGGCATACTTACCGTTTTCTCCAAACTTTTTCAGATAGGTTTCGTAATAAGGAATTACACTCGTATCGTCTTCAAAATAATCATCGGCTGCTGTGGCTAGGAAGTATAAAGCTTCCTGATTTTCGGGGTTTTCTTTTACTGCTTTTTGTAGCGCTTCTAACTGATTTTTATAATCCTTCTGTTTCTTAAAAACTGAAGCCAAGGCAAAATAGGAAGCATCCAAAGGAATGTCCTGCAACAAAATAGCAATTTCAAAATGATACTGCGCCTTGTCTAAATAGCGTAAAGCTTCAAAGTTTTTTGCAATGCTGAAATGCCAGGACGGATTTTTATCGTCGTACTCATTAATTAAAATGGTGTATTGTGCTATAGCGTGTTCAAATCGGTTGGTTTTCGTGTAGCTTTCGGCTAGGTTTTCGTGCTGTGGGATGTTACTCTGGTTGAGTGCTACAAGTTTTTCGTACGCATTGGCTGCATGGTGATAGTCTTTTTCAACAAAGGCTACAATAGCTTTTAATTGCAAAAAACGAGTACTGTTGGGGTCTGTTTTCAAACCCTGTTCAATTAGTTTTTTGGCTTTATCAAAATCGCGCTCTTCCGCTGCATATTTTGCAATTTTATACAGGGCGTTTTGATGGTTTTTGTCCAGCAAGTGTGCAAAGAAAAATGTGGGATAAGCTGTAGAATCGTTTCGTATTTCCTTAACAATCCCTAGCTGATATACAAATTCCGGATTTTTGGGATTGGCTTTGGTGAGTACTTGAAACAAACTATCTGCTTTTTTGTATTGTGTGGCTTTCAGCAATAGTTTTCCGTAGTTGTATTGGGTTAACAGCTTGGCTTCTTGTGCTGAAAGTGCTTTTTCGTAATACTCTAAAGCCTTGGTATTGTTGCCTAAGGCATCGTAGGCCTGTGCTATTTTTTCTTCTTGATGTTCTGCTTTTTCATAACTTTTAATGGCTTTACTATAATCTCCCAAGGCATACAAACTGTCACCAACCCGAATAGCCGATGCGTTTTGGGCATCGGCTAGCATGGAAATTAGAATACACAATGTACCTATTAAATATCTATTCATTTATTTCAAAAAGTATGGGAAGCGCGTAGATTACACCAACTGGTTTTCCATCTTTTTCGCCTGGGATCATTTTAGGTAATTTTGAAACTACACGTAATGCTTCTGTTTCTAAGTCTGGATGTGCTGCCCTAGCTCTTGCATCTGCAACATATCCATCTTTATTAATTGTAAATTGAACTGAAATACGCTGTTTCCCTGTAAATTCAAGCTTATTAGCCAATTTTGTATTGAAATTTTCACCTACAAATTGTCGGATTTGTTTAGACATGCATTCTTTCATTTCTTCATTGGTCCCTTCACAACCTGGGTAAGTTGGAACTTTTTCAATAACGGCGAAAGGCACCCCATCTGGTTGAAAATGTGTACGTTCTTTATCTAGATGAATTTCTCCTTTTTCACCAGTTATTCCTCCAACACCATCCGGATAATTGTTATAAATTAAAACTGCCAAGGCGCCTTCCTCTTCCTTTGTGAGCTCTCCTTTACTTGAGATTTTTGCTGAAAGATTTTCAATTTCTGAAATCAAGTCTGTATTTTTAGTAGAATTTTCCTCCGAGCACGACGTATAAAACAACATGGCGCAAACGGCGGGAATAAGCAGTAAATACTTTAACTGAACGATTTTCTTTGAATTTGATTTTTGTAACATAACGATTCGATTTTTGATTATTGATGATGTATAAAAAGTATTGATGAATGAAATTTTTGTGGTACCAAATACTTCTGAAAGTAAATTTTGATAATAACCAGCCTTGTCTTTTGAAGCTACCAAACGGTCCGCCGTGTATTCGTGCAACGCTTGTATTTTCTGCTGAAATATATATACCATTGGATTGAACCAGAACAGTATTCGTAATGCTTCAAAAAACAACAAATCCAGCGTGTGTCGCTGCCGTACGTGTACCAATTCGTGTTGCAGAATATTAGATTTTTGTGGCTCGCTGAGGTGGTCTCCCAAAAAGATAGTTTTTAAGAATGTAAAGGCAACATCAGATTTTGAGATGGTTGCGATGGTGTACTTCCCATATTTTTCTACGATGGCACTTCTTTTTAGCAGGTATAATTTTCGAAGTTTTAGTGCGAAAAATATAATTGAAAATAACAGTCCTAAAATGTAGATTCCCAATGCTATGGTACTCCATGACATACTTTGTTGCGTTAGTACGATTTCATCTAATAAAATGGATGAATTTGTAGTAGTTTCAGTAGCATTTCCAATTAAAACTGCAGGCAATTGCACTCTAAATTCCTGCGGAATGTTTTGTTGTATTGCTTCAATTTTCAGAAAAGGAATCACAAAACTCACTACCGAAGTGCATAACAAATACAAGCGGTTGTAGTTAAAAAACGTTTCCTTTTTCAGAAATACATCGTACACTACTAAAAATAATAGCTGAAATAAAATTACTTGTAAGAAATAGTGTATCATGACTTCTCTTTTTTATTGATTTCACCCATAATGCTCTCCAATTCCTGAATACTAATGTCGTTCTTCTTCATAAAAAACGAAACCATACTCTTAAAGGAACCTTGAAAATACCCATCCACCAATTTATTAATAGATTGGTTGCTGTATTCGGTTTTCTTCAGTTTTGGAAAGTAAATATGGCCGCGGCCTTCTTTGCGGTAGTCCACAAAATCTTTGCTTTCCAGAATACGGACGATGGTGCTAACAGTATTGTAAGCGGGTTTTGGTTCGGGAAATTCTTCTATAATAGCAGCTACATTGCCTTCGCCCAAGTCCCAAAGGACCTGCATAATGTCTTCTTCTGCTTTTGTGAGTTGTTTCATTATTGAGTATTGAGTATTGAGTATTGAGTATTGAGTATTGAGTATTGAGTATTGAGTATTCAAATATAACTAAATATTTAGTTAAACTAATCTTTTAGTTATAAAATTATTACACAGCTAAAATTTATGTACTAACTTAGCAGTATGGATATTTTTTTATTGGTTATTGGCTTTATTTTAATGTTGGTGGGGATTGCGGGCGCTATATTGCCAGTAATTCCAGGGGTACCCATAAGTTGGCTAGGATTAATTTGCCTGTATCTGGCTCCTTCCCTGCCTTTTGATTGGCTATTTATTATCATTACTGGAGTGATTGCCATTACGCTTTATATTTTGGATTATGTAATCCCAGCGATGGGCACCAAAAAATTTGGAGGCAGTAAAGCGGGTGCCTGGGGCACAACTATTGGATTAATAATAGGAATTATTGCCCCTATTCCCTTTGGGATTTTGATTGGTCCTTTTGTGGGTGCTTTGGTAGGAGAGCTACTATTCAACAAAACGGAAGGGAAAACAGCTTTTAAAGC
Organism: uncultured Flavobacteriaceae bacterium; assembly: GCA_963799365.1. Taxonomy (GTDB): domain Bacteria; phylum Bacteroidota; class Bacteroidia; order Flavobacteriales; family Flavobacteriaceae; genus Marinirhabdus. Next base: position 13,372 of record CAWCWV010000012.1, on the reverse strand, counting down.
AGCTTTTGGTTCTTTTATTGGATTTCTAGCTTCTACCTTTATCAAGGTATTTGCAACCTTGGTGTATTTAGGAATTTTTATTTATAAGGTGTTTGTGAATTGGGAGCTCTTCTTTAGTTAGAAATATACCACACAAGCTGGCAAAGCATTTCTAATACGTTCCTGCTCTGTTTTGCTGAAATTGTTATTCGTTAAAATTAGCGTTCGTAATTTATTTAATGCTGAAATACCTTCAGGCAAACTATCTAACTGGTTTCCAGATAATATAGCCAGCTCCAAATTTTCCAAAGCTGAAAAACTTGCTGGTAATTCCTTTAAATTATTATCATTCAGAATTAAGGTTTTTAATTGTTTTAGCGAACCGATGCTATTGGGAATTTCCTGTAAACGGTTGTGTTCCATATTTAATTCCTCCAGGGTTTGAATGTTGGTCCATTGGGTATCCAGCTCGTAGAATTGGTTGTATCCTATCTGCAAGGTTTTTAATGATGGTAAAGCAGCCACAGAAGAAGGCAAATAGCTTAGTTGATTGTTATCCAACTGCAACACTTTTAACTCTTTGCATTGGTTGATGGTTTTAGGTAAAGACACCAAACTGTTTCCCGAAAGATATAAATACTGCAAGTTCTTAAGATTTCCGATCTCTTCTGAAATCTTAGCGATCTTATTATCGGCCAAGTCTAATTTCATCAAATTTTTTAAGGCTCCTATTTCTCCTGGTACATAACTGAATTCATTGGATTTCAGATTCAAATTTTCAAGATGCTTCAAACTGAAAAGCGCAGGGTCCCAAGTTTCAAAATGATTTCGCATGGCATTCAAAAAAACAAGATGTTCTAATTTTTGAATATTCTTCGGAAGCCTGAACCATTGTTGATCTCGAATATTGAGTTGTGTGGCTCTATCGTTTTCGGCTAAAGCAGTTTCCACATTGTAAAACATTTTTTCGGCAATTGGGTTGGCATTTTGAGCCAAAGCCTGAAAGCTTGCAATTCCGAAGAAAAAAACAATTAATTTGAATTTGAACTTAGTACTCATACCTTGAATTATTTATATAAAAAAGGACCAGTGCAATTAATACGCACCAGTCCTTTCCTCAAATATGAAAAAAATTAATTTTGTTTAACAATTTTGTAGCTGCCAGAGTTTTCTCCCACTGTTACTTTTACCACTAACATTTGGTTGGCCTTTACATGAGGAGCCAAGTCAAGCGTTACTGATCTTTGAGCACCAATAGTCTCTGCATTTTTCTGCTCCAAAACTTTTTGGCCTAGCATATTGAAAACCTCAACTGTAATTTCGCCTTCTTGATCTGCTACGGTTACATTCACGATACCGCTGGTTGGGTTTGGATATACGGAGATAGCGTCTTTTAACACATCGTCTACTCCTAAAATAATCACTTCTTCTACTAGGATATATTCTTCCTTTATTATTTCTTCACCTATTCCAGAAACGTTTCCTACAATAAGGCTTACGTTAAAGTTACCTTCTTCTAAGTAGGCTACTGTTGGCGCAGCATCATTAGACGTGGCTGGGATTCCACCTTCAAAAGTCCAGAACCAAGCACTTGGATTGTTGGCACTTAAGTCTGTAAACGTAATTGCGTTTCCTGGTTCGATTTCAACTTCGGAAGCAATAAAATCTGCTACAGGAATCTGTGCTCCCAGATTTTCTTTTAAAGCAAAAACTACTGTTGCAGAAGCATCAAAAGTTATATCACTAAAGGTGGCATCTTGTTGTGCATCGTTTGAGCCACTTGGGTGCATTATAGAAAAGAATCCATATTTGAAGTCTGGCGTAAAGGTAAGACCTGTTGGCTCCGACCCGTTTGGCATAGAGGCAAATAAATCTACATTAGGCACTTCTTGTGTATGATCTGGACGTACCACCCAAATATAGTTGTTGCCACCATCTTGCAATACCCAAAGGTTCCCTTCGCCATCAAACGTTAGGTTGTCATTACCACCACCCCAGGCTTCGTTAAAAACGCCGGTATCTGTTGTAATATCGTAAGAAGTTCCACCAACAAAAGTTCTGAAGTTTGTTAAGGTAGAACCGTTATCGGTAAAAGCATAGGTACGACTTTTTCCTTTTGAAGTAAAGTAGATCTCTCCAGTGATTGGGTTTATCTCGCAATCTTCCACACCATTAAAGTCTGTACCACCCAAGGCAGCAGCAGCATTTCTTACATTGTTTCTTTCTGCTGGGGTATTGTTAGGCACCTGTACCCAGGTTGCTGTTGGAGAAGATGGGTCGTTTCCTATTAAAGGAGCGTCCAATTTCAAAACATATAAAAACCCGCTGGAAAGATCGCCTGCAGTGTTAGCCACAAACTTATATACACAGTCCGTACCTCCGTCTTCACCGTAATAAGCCGTTTTCATATCGTTAGAAACCACTACGTTTTCGTGGTTCATTCTACCCATTGCCCACAGTTTTTCTTGTCCATTACCATAATCAACAACCTGAGCAGTTGCAGGGTCAATTTCTACTAACCAGCCTACATCCTGGTAACCATCGGCATTTACATCACCTCCGCTGGTATTCTCTTCAGCAGTTATAACAGTTCCCCAAGGAGTTACACCTCCAGAACAGTTACGTGTTGTAGTTACCAAAGCACTGTTGAAAAAATCTACTGGTTGGGTTTGGGTTACCTCCCAAAGTAAAGTATTTTCATTAAGATTCACATCTGCTATTGTAACACCTCCTGGTGTTGTTTCATGATTAATAGAAACATATCCTAGCATACTTGAACCTTCAATAGGAATATATCCTGTAAAATCATTGTTACCGCCAACTTCACCTGTTCCTGACGTATAAGGATCTCCTTGTTTTACGATTAACTGAAAACGATGTTCATTAGCAATAATCATTTTTGGAGTTTGCCCCGTTGGTTCAATAGAGGTAAAACAACCTATTGTTCCTACTTCACAAGGCTGCGTAGTTGACTCATTATTCACGAACATATCAAATTTTAAATCTGAACTCACCCCATCTCTGTTATGTAATTCTACAGAAATTTTATTCACCCCTTCTACAAAAGCAGTTTTTGGCACCAAATGCGTGAAGAAGGCTGTTTCATCTGCACCACTCACTGTTGTTGAAGAGTTTGTAAGATAATCGGTTGGTGGTGGTGGCATATTATCTCTAATTACTTCCACTCCATTTATATATACAATAGCTCCATCGTCTCGGTTTAATCCAAAGACTACGTTCTCTGTTACATCATCCAATACAATGTTCACCTCTTTGGTAAAATAGGTAGTGATGTATTTATTGTTTGGATCTGGTCCAAAAGAAATTTCAGTCGTTACGGGATCGCCGTATCCTAATGATGCAAAACCAGCATTCCATGTACTAATATCGTATCCAGCTTCGGTCCAAGGTTCAGCATCAAGGCTTACACCTGTATCTAGGTAAGACCATACCAATCCAGATTCCATTGGAAAAGCTGCAGGTTGTGGCGCTGCCGGAATAAAATTAGTGGACATATCGAACCCTAAATCTGAACTACTTCCATCACGTTGGTGCAGTTCCACGGCAATCACATTGGCTCCATTTTGCAACAAATTTGCTACTGTGAAGGGAAAAAATGTATCTTCATCTGCACCTCCTACAGTGCTTAAGGCAAATGTATTGTAGGTGATAGTTCCAGCAGGTAAATTGTCTCGGATGATTTCTGTTCCATTTAGGTACACTACAGCTCCATCATCTCTCACCAAATTAAAAAGCAGATCGCCATAAATAGAAGCATCCACAATATCGAACTCATATCTAAAATAGTATGTTGGATATTTATTACTTGCATTTGGACCAAAAGATAAGGTGGTCACCTCATCGCCATCGCCATATCCCAATTGTGCAGCCCCAGATGACCAAGCACTGTCATCGTAGGCAACTTCTCTCCAGGAAGTTCCAAGATCTACACCTGTGTCGTTATAACTCCAAATGCTTCCAGCTTCAAAAGGAAAATCGCCAGGAGCAGCCATTGTGGTCTCACAGGTTTTTTCTGTAGTAACTGTCGTTGCAAAACTGAGTAAGCTAAGCAACATACACACTACCAATAATGGTAAATTTTTTTTCATGTTTACTAATTTTTTTTGTGATTAATTACGTTTAAATAGTTTTTCAAAACTACCCATAAGTAGTTCCAAAAGTGGAAACCCAAGCTTATGCTTACGTCATAGAACCGTTATTAAAACACCGTTCTTCTTTAACTCAAGTTTATGTGAAGTGAGAAAATTAAGGCTTAGTATGAAGAAATCTTTACCTACGTACGTGTTAGGGTATTTCGTAGCCTATTGAAACTTAAATAATTAGCAAAATTCTTCTTTTATCTTATTCCTGCCGAAGTATCTGTTAGGGAATTCATAAACGCAATAAGGGCATCTATTTCTGTTGTAGATAAATTGAGAGGAGCATCTGGCAGGGTTTGGTTGGTTACTTTAAGTCCCATTCCAGCGCCACCTCCTTGGTTATAAAAATCCAACACTTGTGGTAGTGTTTCATATGCTCCGTTATGAAAATAAGGTGCTGTTTTTTCGATATTTCGTACCGTGGGTGTTTTAAAGGATTTCTCGTAGATCCAAGCGGCTTCACTGGCGATTCTGTTTTTCCAACGTCCTTCGTCAGTATCAAGCTCTTTTTCTTCGGAAGTCGGACTTTTTAAAACGCCCAGAATTTCAGTTTCGGTTTCTATATATAAAGGAGGTACTAAACCAGAGAACGTTGGTACAAAATGGCAGGTCGCACAGGCACCTTTCCCCATAAAAATATTAAAGCCTTCTTTAATTTCAGTACTAATGGTCTTGGTTTCGCCACGAACAAAACGATCAAAATCACTGTTAAAAGATTGTAACGAGAGCACATATGATCCCAATGCTTTGGCCAGATTTTCACGATTGATCTTTTCTTTTCCGAATACTTCAGCAAACTGTTTACGATAGGTTGCGGAAGTATTCAGTTTTTGTAAAATTTCAGAATAGGCAGTGTTGAATTCTTTCGGATTAAAAATCACGTGTTCTACTTGCTGTTCTAAGGTAAAGGCACGGGAATCGTAAAAAAATCGTTTTGCATACACCGCATTCAGCAAGGTTGGCGAGTTTCGAAGTACGGTAATACCCTCAATATTGCTGAGCGATTTGGGCTGTGCATCGGTAAAAGCAAGATCTGGATTGTGGCAGGTAGCACAACTCATGCTATTGTCGCCACTAATTAAGGCATCGTAAAAAAGGGCTTCTCCTAATTGTCTCAACTGTTGAGAATCTTCTTCAGCCTGCAGTTGCGTATAAAAATAAGGATTTAAAAAATCTGGCGCAAAAATGCTGGTGCTTTTCGGGTTCCAGGCCGTATGGTTTTTTAAATCTTCAGCATTAATTTCAATAGGCAACTCTCCCAAAGCTGCGTATAAGGGATCGATGTAGTTTTTTAGGAATAACAACCTGTCTAAACTTTCAAAGGATGTTTCGCTTTCTAATTGTGTAATAGCCCCAGTAAACAGCGTAAGAATTTCTTTGCTTTTTGGATATTTTTGGGTGAGGGGTTCATTTTCAATAAGTGCCTTCATTGCAGTTAAAGAAACCGAAGCTTCTTCCAACCCATTTGCAGAGCCAGGGGTATCAAAACCTGTAACACCTAAGGTGAAAATACGTACCAGTTGTAATCTGGCCGCCAGTACTAACTCTTCGGGAGAAGGTTTTGTTTGCTGAAGAGCGGTAGCCAGCAACTTAAATTCGGTGTTTACTTTTTTGGAAAGAGCTGCTATTTGCACTTTTTCTTCGGAAGGATCTTCGGCAAAGATCAATTCATCCAGTACTTGCAAGCCTTCAGGCGGAACCACTGTTGGCTGATTTCCAGATTTTGAAATCTTCAATAATGGTGCTCCATTTAAATACTTTCCGGTAAATTCTGGATTGTAGTAGGCTACGTAAAATTCTATTTTTTTATAGGCTAAACGAGCATTTGTTAACACAGCCTGAAGTGAATCTGCTGAAACCTGACCTCTTTTAAATGCCGTTGCTGTTTCATCCAGCTGCTCTAAAGCTCGACTTGTAGCAATTAAATAGCTATTTAACTTTTCAGGATTTACTATGTATTTGTCTTCCGGCGAGCAATTACTAAAAATTGAAACAAATAAGAGACCGAAAAGAAAAAGAGCAGAGGTGTAGTTTTTTTGCACAGCGAAATAGATTAATTGCCAAACTTACCTCTTCCGTAATGTACTATTGTTATCTATATATTATGAAACGTTTAATTGTTTCGTACACAATCAAAAATTATAGCCATACTGTTTTTTCATCAATAGAAGATTTTCGAGTTCCATCTGGTAACTCTCCGTGGTATTTTCCCATATAGAAAAATCCTAAACAGCGTTCGCCTTCTGCCAATGAAACATATTCTCCAAAATATTGAATAAGCGCTGGCGAACTCCAATAGGCACCAATCTTCAAATCGTGTGCTGTAAGCCACATATTTTGGACCGCCATAGCTACTGAAGCCACTTCCTCCCATTCAGGAATTGCTTCTGCAGGATCGCGTTGCATACAAATAGCGATGACACATCCCGATTGCAACGCTTTTTGAGCCATCTTTTTTTGTTTGAAATCTGATGGACTGTCCACCGACTTCATATAAGCTTCTCCTAAAAAATTAGCTAGTTCAGTTCTAGAATTTTCAGAATGAAATACTTTAAAGCGCCAAGGCTCGGTTCGTTTATGCGTAGGTGCCCAATTGGCTGCTTCCAGTATTTCCTCTATTTCAGTTTTTGAAATAGGCTGATTTGAATAGGCATCTGGATAGATGGCACGACGGTTTTTGATGATTTCAGAAAGCATATTTTTCAGTAAAATTGAATACAAAGATATTAAAATTGCATTTGAGCAGTTTCTTAAAATTCATACGTTGCAATTGGACAACCTGCACCGAATAGAGCACCCTTTTTTATCCAGAATTAGATAAATAAGAAACAAAAACACCCTAAAACAAAAAAAGCCCATCCATTTGGATAACCTGCCTACCGGCAGGCAGGGCTTCTCTAGCCTTCTTTAAGCGAGACTCTTACAATCAAAAAAGCCTCTCCTGTATGGAAAAGCCTTTCATCGGTTCTTCCCGATAGCTATCGGGACTTAACCACATCCCAATAATTATCGGGACAACACAACTTTATTTCTTCTTCGCAAACTGAGCTTTTCGATAGGATTAAGATAAGCCTCATCGAAGTTAGGGTCTGGGCAAAATTACTTTATAACGAATTTATGGGTGTAAATTTTATTATCTGCGACTATTCTAAGAATATAAACCCCTGAGGTTAACATCCCAACACTCCATCCATTTGGATCATAGTTGATATCTTGAACTTTGCGACCGAATGTATCTATAAGCATTAAGGATTGCACAGCTAATTCAGATTTATTCCCAACAAACAGTATATCTTCAACAGGATTTGGGTAGGTATAAAACGGAAGCATTTCTTCCATATCTTCTATTCCTAGCAAACATTCGAGACTATAATCTGTCCATTCATCTTGAAACCAACCATTTTGTTTACTAGGAGTGCTGACATCATCTACCTGCATACAGAATAGGTTTGGATTATTACTGGTAACACATTGGAAAACATTCAAATTATTACCATTTTGCATGTTTAGATACTCCAAATTATTATTTATAGCATAAAGATACGTAAGGCTACTATTATTGGATAGGTCTAAGGAAACCAATTCATTGTCAGAAACATGTAAAGACTCCAACGCTGCGTTTTGAGATAGATTTAAAGTTGTTAGGTTATTATTATATAAAAACAAAGATCTTAGATTCGTATTAGCACTTACATCAAAATTACTAAACTGGTTATCAGTGCTTTGAAAAGTTTCCAACAAGATGTTTTGGGACAAATCAATGGTTGATAAAGAGGTTTGGTCACAAGACATACCTCTCAAATTTATATTATTTGATACATCTATATTCTCAATTGGTGTTTGCGAAAATTGAAGAAACCGCAATGCAGCAAGATTATCCAACAAGATATCGGTCAATGAGGTCTGTGATATATCCAAGTTTATTAGATTCTCATTTTGAGAAACGTCCAACGTTACTAAAGGATTTGTGCTACAAAGCAAAAATTCTAAGGCTGTGTTTTGACTTACATTTAAAGAGGTAAGTTGATTTTGTTGACAAAATAATTTTTCCAAACTTACATTTTCAGATAAATCCAAACTGATTAAATCGTTCCTGCTACAATCCAGACTCACAAGACTTGTATTTTGACTTAAATCTAAGCTTTCTAAAAAATTATTTTCACAAATTAAATCTTCTAGGTTCACAAAACTTTCAATTCCCACTAGCGAACTAATCCCACTATTTCTAAGAACTAAACTGTTTACTGCTTGGGCTTCCGAAACCTGTATTTCTCCATCATCATTAGTGTCTGCATCAATATCACCAACACCATCATTATTTACATCAACACAATTTGAATTCACCAAGGTGCTCTTAAAATTGGAATCTGGAATTGTAACAATTTGTGCAGTTGTTAACGTGCAGCATAGGAATAGGAAAATGTATGTAAAGAACTTAATCATAGTATTTGAATTGTACTTAATATAAATATATGTATTTCAACATATGAAAAAAAATTGATACTAAACAAAAAAAGCCCATCCATTTGGATAAGCTTCTCATCGGTTCTTCCGATAGCTATCGGGACTTAACCACATCCCGATAATTATCGGGACAACACAACATTATTTCTTCAACTCCGCAAACTGAGCGGAGTCGAAGTTGCGGTCTGGACGAGACTCGAACTCGCGACCCCCTGCGTGACAGGCAGGTATTCTAACCAACTGAACTACCAGACCGTGCTTGTTTTTTATAGACGTAAAGCTCGTCATATCTTTTAAACGGTATTCTAACCTCCCGATAACTATCGGGATAACTATCAGACCGTGCTACTATTTTAGAGACTTTAAAAGCTTGTCTTTACTCCTATTGCTAGAAGCGAGTGCAAATATACACCGTGTTTTTATTCCCGCAAATTTTTTGTTCAAAAAAATGAACTTTTTTTTCTGACTGTAAATCCCCTTGTAAAATCCTATCACCCAAACTTCTGACGCTCTACTAGATAGGTTGTCAATATCTTATTGAAACCTGCATTTATATCGGCTTGTACATATTTAATTCTATACTGGCCACACTTCAGCTTTAATGCATCAAAGTATTCCTGAACAGCCGTTTCGTAAGTTTCCTTCACATTATCTGCATACAAATTAATATGCTCCCCCGTTTCCACATCGACAAAACGTTTCGGCCGATTGTTAAAATCGAATTCCAGTTCCTTGCTTTTATTGAAGGTGTGGAACAAAACTACCTCGTGTTTGTTGTATTTCAAATGCTGAAGTGCTTCAAATAATTGTTCTTCTTCGGCATCGCTCTGAAACATATCGGTAAACAGAAAAACCAGACTTCTACGCTTTAATTTTTCAGCAATTAAATGAAGGTGCGTGTATGTTTTGGTCTGTACTTCCTTATGAGGCTGAGTTAGCGCAGTATTTAAGTGTTGTAATAACATGTGATGATGACGCTCACTCCCTTTTTCATTGGAATAAAATTCATACGTATCACTATAAATACTCATTCCCACAGCATCACGCTGTCGTTTCAGCAAGTTCATAATCGCCGCACTTGCCAATACAGAAAATCCGATTTTATTCAAGGAATTAATATTGAAATCCTTTAACTTCGGGTAATGCATCGAGCTGCTATTGTCCAAAATTAAATGACAACGCAAATTCGTTTCCTCTTCGTAGCGTTTGGTGTAGAGCTTATCGGTTTTTGCGTAGAGCTTCCAATCTATATGTTTAGTACTCTCCCCATTGTTGTAGATCTTATGCTCGGCAAATTCCGCAGAAAAACCGTGAAACGGACTCTTATGCAACCCAGATATAAACCCTTCCACAACTTGTGTGACGAGTAAATCCAGGTTTTTAAAGCCTGTTATCTGATTTATTTGCTTTTCTATATCCATTTTTTGGTGAATAGTGAACCGTGAGCAGTGAACCGTTTCAGGTTATTTTTTTAATAAATAATTTTTAGTACCAATCAATAGTCGTCCTACAGAAATTAATAAATCTTCTATTTCAGACATTTGATTTATAAAATTTAAACGAATAGCCAAATGGTATTGTGTTTCAACTTCTGAGAGAGAACCCAAGGCAATGCTGATAAATTGAATAAACTCTTTATCACTTTTTCTCGCCGCTCCTTCGGCTACATTTGAGGGAATTGAAATAGCAGCACGCCTTATTTGACTGGTAAGACCAAAACGTTCATCTGTAGGAAATTGCGCACTCATTTTATAGATAGCTTCCACTAGAACCATGCTCTTTTTCCAAACGTCCATCTCCTTATGATCCATCTTTAAAAAATTTTACTGATCACCACTCACCGTTCACCATTCACCATTCACTAAGAAAGAATTCCATCCACAATCCCGTACTTCATGCTTTCTTTAGCATCCATCCAATGGTCTCTGTTAAAGTCTTTCATCACTTTCTCAAAATCCTGACCACAATTATCGGCTAAAATTTTTGCTGAAATTTCTTTCGTCTTTAAAATTTCCTGCGCAGTAATTTCAATATCACTTGCAGGACCTCTTGCACCACCACTGGGCTGATGAATCATCACCCGCGCATGTGGCTGAATAAAACGACGTCCCTTCTCACCTACCGAAAGCAATATACTTCCCATACTGGCCGCCAATCCTGTGCAAATGGTTGAAACCGGACTTTTAATTTGCTTGATCGTATCGTACATACTAAATCCAGAAGTTACATACCCCCCCGGACTGTTAATGTAGAATTTTATCTCCTCGTGATTTATACTGTCCAAATAAAGCAACCTGTCTACAATATGTCTCGCTGTTTTATCGTCCACTTGTCCCCAAAGGAAAATGGTGCGATCGTCCAATTGTTGTTGTTCTATTTTATCCTGTACTTTTTGTTTTTTATCCATATCAATTCCCCGCGCAAACGGGCATCATTTTTATTACTATTCTCTTTGTTTCAAATATAAGGAATTTGGCATGTAGTTAGTACTTGGTCAGATTGATTTTTAATTCAACATAAAAATCTATACCTCGCAAAGACAACGCAACATTCACTATTCACCGTTCACTATTCACCAAAAAAAGGCCTGACAAACTGCCAAGCCTTTATCCTTTTATTTACAAAAACTTAGTTCAACAATCCGTCGATCGCTTCTGCGTATACGTTTTTAGGAGCAACACCTACCTGGCGTCCTACCAATTCACCGTTGTTAAAGATCAAAACCGTTGGAATGTTTCGTACTCCGTATTTTGCTGCGAACTCCTGGTTGGCATCTACATCTACTTTTCCTACCACGGCTTTACCATCGTAGTCTTTGCTCAACTCGTCTATTACGGGTCCTACCATACGGCAAGGTCCACACCAAGCTGCCCAAAAATCTACCACTACGGGCTTATCACTTTTTAATACTGTTTCTTCAAATGTTGCGTCTGTTATCTCTAAAGCCATCTTATTTATTTATTAGTTCCTCAAAATGAGAAGGGTTGTACATCTTTTTATTGTTCCACAAAAATAGTCAAAAAGTATTCCAAACACCATGGGCTTAACATTAGTTTAGATGATACAACTATTTGCCGACTTGATAGCCAGTATTTTGTCAATTTGGCGGGCTGCCTTTCTGCGCTTACCCTAACGCACAGCACCGGGCTATCCGCTACAATTCCTCGCCTCGCCTGTGGCGAGACTGCGGGATTTCCACTGCTATCCCTGCCCGGGGATACATCACAACCATTTTATTAGTAACTTTAGCACAACCAACAAAACCACTATGTATACCAAACGCAACTACGGCTTTTTTATGACCCTTAACTGGTCCAAAAAACCATTACTTATAGGACTCTTATACGCAGCACTACTTTTTGCGCTGTTTTACTTTATAAAAATTCGCTTTTACCTGCCCTGGCAACCACTCGGACTTATAGGTATTGCCGTAGCATTTTATCTGGGCTTTAAAAATAACAGCTCCTACGATCGTACCTGGGAAGCCCGAAAAATATGGGGCAGTATGGTAAATAACAGCCGTACCTTTGGCGCCGCCGTGGTCTCCTTTGTACAAGGAGACAACCAAGCCGAAATCAAAAAAGAACTTCTCTACCGTCACATTGCCTGGCTTATCGCCCTGCGTCACCAGTTGCGTCTCGCCCGTCCCTGGGAACACACCGAAGAGCGTATCAAAAAATTATACTTTGCCGATGTTTGTGCCGATTATGAAAAAGCCGTTCACAACGATCTATCGCCTTTTCTGTCCGAAACAGAACTCACCGAACTCGCCACCTACTCCAACCGTGCCACCCAGATCCTAAAAAACCAATCCATACGTTTACAGGAGTTACGCGACGCACAGCTATTCGAAGATTTCCGACATATGGAATTTCACCACCTCATCCAGACCTTTTACGAAGACCAGGGAAAAAGCGAACGCATTAAAAACTTCCCCTTTCCAAGGCAGTATGCCTCTACCGCCTATTGGCTTACTATTGTTTTTTGTGCGTTTGTCCCGCTGGGGCTTTTGGAAATTTTTAACCCTACCCTGGGTTGGATGTATTGGTTGGGACCTGCGATCTCGGCCATTATTATCTGGGTATTTTTCTTGATGGAAAAGATTGGCGACTATAGCGAAAACCCGTTCGAAGGCACCTATAACGATGTCCCAATAACGGCCATTGCCCGCGGCATCGAAATAGACTTGCGCGAAATGATAGACGACACCAACATCCCAAAACCTACAGAGGCTGTGGATGGGTTTTTGATGTAACTAGAAGACCAGAGCGCCAGCCAATTTTAATATCTTTACGTATGAAAAAACTTGCCTTCCTTATATCAGTAAATTGTTGGATCCTGCTTAGCGCCTGCCAGGAACAAAATCCGTTGCACCAGGAAACCGAAACCCCACCCGCGCCAAAAACCTATAACGCAGCTTTGATTTCCCCATCGAAAACGAAGTGTACGTGCCCATTTACAGTGACATCTACAGCCGCACCCGAAATTATAAAGTACTCCTCGCCCGCGACACTTAGTATCCGCAACACCAGTAAAAACGACACCCTCTATCTAAAAATGTAGATTATTACGACTCTGCCCGGACATCTGGTACGTAACTACCTGGAAAAACCCATTTCCCTACACCCGCTGGAAACCGTAGACTACGTCATAGACGAAGCAGACGAAGCCGGAGGGAGCGGCGCCAACTTCCTACTCACCTGGGGCGCCCAAAAACAGCTCCACCCTGTGATACAAGCCGTCATGCTAGGCAGCATTGGCCAGCAAGG
>CAWCWV010000011.1:0-17798 GCA_963799365.1 uncultured Flavobacteriaceae bacterium | reverse complement strand
ATCTATAGTAGAGTCACAAATACAAGAAGCTACTTTTGTGTTTGACAATCCATTGCCTGCAGTACGCATAAATGTTCCTAAGGAAAAAGGCAAATACCATATCGTAGCAGGCGCATACCGAATTGAAGCCAACGCCCAAAAGAAAATAGAACAATTAGTTGCTAAAGGATTTACTCCAAAAGCGATTGGTGTAAACAAATATGGTCTTCATCAAGTTATCTACAGCAGCCACGAAGATAGATTAGAAGCCCTTCGATCCCTGAGAACCATAAAAACGACCGAGAATATCGATGCCTGGTTGTTAGTAAAGGAGTTGAATAAGTAATCTTTGCGTATATTCCCTTATTATACTTCCCAAAAATAGTCCCCTGATTGGGTATTTAGTAACTTTGCAAAAATTTTTACAATGGAAGCTAAAACCCCGAAAGAATCCCGTACGGTAATTACAGATTTGGTACTACCTGGAGAAACCAACCCTATAGGTAATATGTTTGGTGGCGAGCTGTTAGCCCGCATGGACAGAGCTGCCAGTATTGCTGCACGTAGACACAGTCGTAGGATTGTTGTAACAGCTTCAGTAAACCACGTGGCTTTTAATAAAATGATCCCATCTGGGAGCGTTGTCACAATAGAAGCACAGGTTTCTAGGTCTTTTAAAAGCTCTATGGAAGTATATATGGATGTGTGGATTGAACCGTGAAAACGGAATGAAAACACTGGCAAATGAGGGTATTTATACTTTTGTGGCAGTGGATGAAACAGGAAATCCTATTCCAGTTCCGGCGCTAACTCCAGAGACAAAACTTGAAAAAGAACGCTATGATGCTGCACTACGAAGAAGGCAACTAAGTTTGGTTTTGGCTGGAAAACTTGCTCCTGAAAACGCTTCAGAATTAAAAGCCCTTTTTATACCTTAAAATTAAAAGACCCCTAAATGATTAAATTTTAAAGTCTTAGGTTGTTTTGTTTCTTAATTATTCGTTAATTGTATACTTCAAATTGAATTTATTTGAATTCTTTTTGCTTAGAAATTACGAAATATAGTAATTAACCATCTTAATCTTAAAAATTTAATCTATGAAAAATTTTATTTTATTCTCTTCCAAGAGAATTAAAGGTATGGTTTGGGGTCTTATGATGTTGGTTTGCGCCACTTCTTATGCCCAGGATTATACAATCACATTCCAAGACGAGTCTATTGAAATGCCAGAAAACATTGGCACATTCGACTGGAATCAGATGCCTGAATCTGCGCATTTACTTGATGTTTACATTGGTTGGATTCAATTCTACCAAACTCCTACACAAATTGTACAAGATCTTTTCAAGGCCAATGGTCTTGAATTAATTAGCTACATACCGCATCGAACCTACCTATTCCGTTTCCCGGAAACTACTTCAGTTTCATTTTTACAGAATAATGGTGTTCGTTCTATAGTGCCTGTTGAAGGTCGCTTCAAACTATCCCAAGATCTTAAGAATAGAAACATAGGTGATTGGGCTACAGAAGGAAATAATTATCTTGTTACTTTACAACACTATTCATATGTAGATACTCAGTATGTTATTAATGATCTGGCTGCAAAACAAATTTCGGTTAGAACTCAATATAATGGATCTAACAATATTGACCTTCTTATTCCAAACAATTGCTTGGCAGATCTTTCGAGCCAGCCCTATGTGAAGTGGGTAGAAGTTATTTCACCTCCCGGAGTCCCTGAAGCAGAAGTTAGCAACTCATTAATGAGGTCTAGTGGTCTTGATACACAAACCTCTGGTGGTTTAAGTTATGATGGAGAGGGCGTTGGAGTTTTAGTTCGTGATCAAGGTCCCATTTTTGAACACGTTGATTTTACAGGCAGATTAACTAATATGCCTCCTTTCAACTCGGGCACTCATGGAATTCAAGTTGCAGGAGGGTTTGCAGGAGCTGGTAATATTCGTCCAGACGCTCGTGGAGCTGCTGCTGGAGCAAACATCTTTGCGACAGGTTATAACTCTAGTTTTCTAGATGCAGTTACAATTAATCTTATAAGCAATGGGGATGCTCAGGTAACTAATACCTCATATAGCGATGTTTGTAATGGTGAATATAGTACTAAATCTCAAACGGTAGATACCCAAATACATACTTTCCCTACCATTCAACACGTGTTCTCTGCAGGTAATTCCAATGGAAGTAATTGTGGATACGGTGCTGGAAACCAGTGGGGGAATATTACTGGAGGACATAAAGCAGCAAAGAACTGTATCACTGTTGGAGCAACCGATTTTCTGGGTAATATTGCAAGTTTTAGTAGTCGCGGACCAGCAAGCGATGGAAGAATAAAGCCAGATATTTCTGGACATGGTGTTAGCTTTTTATCAACCAATCCAAATAATGCCTATACCACCATCAACGGAACTTCTTATTCTGCACCTGCAACAGCTGGGGTTATTGCCCAACTTTATCAGGTATATATGGAAGCTAACGCAAATGCATTACCAGAATCTGCATTAATTAAGGCGGCACTATTAAATTGTGCTACCGACTTTGGAAACGCAGGTCCCGATTTTAAATTTGGTTGGGGTATTGTAAATGGGCTTAGATCTGGTTTACTTCTTGAAAATGGAAATTATCTAAATGACCAGATTTCACAGGGAATCACTAATACACATACCATAAATGTTCCCGCGGGAACTGCGCAAGTTCGTTTTATGGTTTACTGGAGTGATGAGCCTGCATCACCGGGCGCAAATCCTGCTTTGGTAAATGATCTTGATCTAGAAGTTGTAGATCCATCAAGTAGCACGTTATTACCATTTTTATTAGATCATACAGCAAATCCAGCTACTCTTGACTTGCCGGCTGGTAACGGTGCAGATCACTTAAATAATATGGAACAGGTATTAATCAACGCCCCAGCAGCAGGTGCCTATGATATAGAAATTACTGGATTTAATGTGCCATTTGGCCCTCAAAACTACTTTGTTGTTTATGACTTTATAGAAGATAATGTTACTGTAACCAGTCCTAATGGTGGTGAGAAATTTGTTACTAATACTACATTACCTATTCACTGGGATTCTGTAGATACTTCAGGTCCATTTTTGTTAGAATATTCTGATGATAACGGTTCTTCATGGAATACTATTACAACCGTAGCGGCTACTGTAAGAAATTATAATTGGATTACTAGTTCTACAGGGATTATTGCAAATGGTGAACTGCTGATAAGAGTAACAAGTGGTGCTTTCAGTGATCAAAGTGATGCCGTATTCTCTATGGCCAGAATTCCTGGAAATATTAATGTAATTAAGGTTTGTGAAACCGAAGCAACTTTTGAATGGAATGCTATAGATGACGCAGAATCTTACGATTTATGGATGTTAGGTGATAAGTACATGGAGTTTGTTGCCAATAGTACTACTACTTCTATTACGATTCCAATTACAGACCCCGAAGATTCGTTTTGGTATGCTGTATCATCAAAAAATGATACTGATGGATGGGAAAGTAGAAGAAGTAACGCCAAGCGTTATGATGGCGGAACACTTGATTGCGAAATTCTTCGAATAGGAGATGTAGCTATAGGAGATTTGGTAACATTATATCCAAACCCTGCAGACAATCAAGTATTTATTGATTTTGGAACTACCATTGTTAACACTGTTGCTATTAAAGTAACCAACAGTTTAGGACAAACAATTCAGGCAGTTTCGAATAAAGACGTATCTACTACACAAACAACTATTGATGTTTCTAACTTCGGAACAGGTATCTATTTTGTTATCATTACCGCAGACGGGCAACAAGCCACAAAGAAGCTAGTTGTTAAATAACAAATGCTACTTATTAAAAAAGTCCCGGCAACGCTGGGACTTTTTATTTATTGTTCTTTTTAAAGTTTACATCTTGTAAATCCAATCCGCTGGGTTTAACCTTGTACTGTTTTGTGTAATCACAAATTTTAAAATAGTTTTTCCTGTGGCAGGATTTTCGTAAACAGTTCCTAATTCTTGCTTTGTGCTTACCTTATCTCCTTTCTTTACTAAAAGATTTATCAAGTTATTATAAACCGAGATATAATTACCATGTTGAACCATTACGCTACGCTTTGGTCCAGTTTGCTGATAAATACTAAGAACAGTACCTTCGAAAACAGCTCTGGCTTTTGCTCCACTGTCGGTTACTATTTCAACACCACTATTATACACCTCTACATTTGGAAACTGTGGATGACGATGCCTTCCATAATTACTTACCACAACCCCCCCTTTGGTAATAGGCCAAGGTAGTTTCCCTTTGTTAGCGGTAAAATTAGCTGCCAATGCGGTTGCTTCCGCATTCATTGCAAAACTTGAAGATACTTTTCCCACTGTATTTCCAGTTGGATTATCTTTTTCGGCTGCTTTGTTAGAGGCGGCAATAGCTTCAGCGATAATTTTTTCTATCGCTCGATCTATGGCATCGGCTGCTTTTTGCTTCGTTCTTATCTGGCTAGCAAAATTGCCTTCGTCCTTTTTAAGAGATGCAATTAATTCTTGCTGATTCCCACGTTCTTTGGTCAGCTGAATTTTAGTTCGTTTATTATCTTCAATTAATTGATTTTTCTTCTCTTTTTGAACTAATAAATCTGTATTTAAAATCTTCAGTAATTCCGTCTTTTCTTTGATGGATTCCCCTTGTTGCTTTCGGTATTTGGTGTATTGTTTCATATACTGCAAGCGTTTGTAAGCCTGCAAAAAATTTTCTGAAGACAGTAAAAACATTACTCTGCTTTGCTCAGATTTGCTCTTATACGATTTTTTAATCATCGCTGCGTAGTCTTCTTTTAGATCAGTGAGTTCGGTGCGTAGGTTGTCAATTTTATTGAGGTTGTCGTTTATTTCTCGCGTTAATAAGTTAGCCTGTCTGTTGGTAATTTTTATTAAGTTTTCAGTAGTGTTAATACGTTGGTCCAAATCTTCCACTTGGGTTAACACCGACTTCTTCTCTCCTCTTGTTTTAAACAAAAGTGAATTGATTTGTTGAATTTCCTTCAGCAAAGATTGTCTTTGTTCCTCTAGTTCTTGTTGCTTTTTAGATTGCGAAAAACCTTCCGCAGTGAACAAGAAGAAACAAAATAAGGCCAGTAAAAAGGGCAGTTTTTTGTGCATTACAATTTCATTTCAGAATAACCGTCTGGTATGTCAAACGGAAAATTAATGGAAACATTGGGTTCAATCTTTCGGTATGTGAGATCTATTTTGGTCGTGCTGTCTTTTTCTGAAGCTGTCACGTGTATTTCTGAAGGATATAAACCACCCTCAATAGTTTGATAGTCTTCGTACCGAATGGTCAAAATCCTCCCTTCAGAAGGCTGCGAAAGTGTTTCTGAAGCTATTTTGAAGTTATTAGAAAGCAATAACAAAGAGTGAATAAAATCGAAAGGCTGTGTCTTAGGTTGCAATTTGTAGTTAGCTCCCTGTATATCCGAAGTATATTGCCCGTTGCCAATAGGAAAAATACTCTGTCCCAATAAAATGGCTTGTGCTTTTTTGAAGTCTATTTCGGTACCCAACCAATCACTTAGTATACTAAAATCCCCATCAAAATAAGTGCCGCCAACCGTTTCATAATAGCTCACGCGATCTGGAGTAATTTTAGCTTTGGCAATGGTGAAGCCTATTAAAGAAGCTTTCATCCAGATTACTTTATCCTTTTCCATTCGAAGGCTCACGGTAATACTCTGTTGTTTTGTATCGTCTTCGTACACCACATAAATTCTGGCGGCTAGTGTGTTAAAGTCGGGCATTGCTGCATCATGGGACTTTACAATGTTTTTAACTGTAAGGTCTTCGGCACTGCCAGTTACTGTTTTGGTTCCTTTACAAGAAACTATAAACAATATGAAAAGTGCTAATAAAAGGGGTTTATTCATATTAGTTATCTAGCTTGATTTGAGCTGCTTTTAATTTAAAAGATGCTGCTTTGCCAGCATCTCCTTTGGCTTCATAAGCCGTGCGTAATTGATCATAAAAATCGCGTTCTACTCGTGGATCGTCCAATAAAAAATCTAATCCTGTTTCCAAGCTTTCAATCGCAATATCTGGTTTTCCTAAGCGGTTATTCGCAACACCATTCAATAAATATAAAAATGCTTGGGCTGGAAAGGTTGCCAAAGCTTCTTCGCTTAAGTTAGCAGCTTCGGTGTTTTTCTGAAGGTCTATTTGTAACAATAATGTATTCTTTAACAAGCTATAATTATCGCTATCCAATTTTATACCTTTTTTATAAAATGTAAGGGCGACATCTTTCTTGCCTTTGGAAGCATAATATGCTCCAAGTGTTTCATACACTTCGCCAGAACCATCATTATTAAAAGAGGCGACTACTTTGTCTACATTGGCTTCATACGCCGGGTTTTCATTTACAAAACCTATAAAATCTGCCAGGACTTTATACTTACTTTCTTTTTCAATTTTGGACGAATTAAAAACAATATCCATAGATTTAAAGGCCTCTTCTTTTTCTCCCGCATCCAGATAAAACTTGTACAATGCCAAATGCACTAACTGGCTTTTTGGTTGGTTTTTTAGTAATTCTTTTGCCGTTTCGAAAGCTTTTTCATTGTTGTTTTCTTCGCTATACAAGAATATTAAGTTGAGATAATCCTGTTCGTTTTCCGGGTTTTCATCAATCTTATCAAGGAGGTTCGTGATAGCACCCTCACTGTTACCAGTTACTTTATAAATATTTCTTCTCAAAGCATTTCTATACGTGCTTTCTCCCCAGGCATCGTCCAACTCGTCCAAAAGCTCCAACGCTTTATCGTATTCTTTGGTCCTGTTGTAAAGGTTCACAAGGTCTTCTTTATAATCTTCATCTTTTTTTATAAGCTTCCTTACAAGCGGAATCGCCTTTTCGTATTCCTTAGTTTCGTAATACACATCGTACAAGGCTTCTTGCACATCAATATTGGCAGGCTGTAAACTTAAAACCAAATTAAAATTCGCTTCTGCTTCATTATACCTTTTTAATGCAGCTAGATTTTTTCCTTTTTCAAAATTAACAACTGCTATATTTTCTGTGTTTCCATTAGCAGCTCTTTCGGCGCGTGTTAATGCTTCTAATGCTAATTCATAATTTTCAATTCCTTTTTGTTTTAAGGCTTCAAAGAAATTTTCCTGAAAGGCATCTGTCACCGTTCCAAGATCTTCGTTCACTGTTGCGCTGTCTTGGTCTGGATTATTATCATTTTGGGCATAGGTGTTCGTGACGGAAAAGAGGATTCCGAAGAGAATAAGTAACGTTATTTTTTTAAAGTTTGTCATTTTATGTACCATCATAATTTACGCCCCTATGGCCCCCTCAAGGGGACAGTCTCTTTTAGTTTAACTCTAAATCCATTAGATAATGACAATCTTGAAGATACCAATCTTGTTCACTAGCCTTATTTACTAATTGATTATATGTTTTTTGTGAAGCATAAGATTTTCTTATGAAATCTTTGTCATACTTATATGCTTTTATCGCAGGGACACAGGATATTGTAGAAAGTCCCATTTCGGGTAAATTTGCTTTAATAAATGTAGAAGGGTATTCTTCTTTAGGCAAAATCTCCATAACTATATAAATTCCTTCTTCAGGTATTTTAAAATTATATTCTTTAATATTGATTTCTACATATTTTCCTTTTCTATTTTTGTTAATTTTAATTCCCTTATCTATTAAAGGATCTTTTGGTTTACCTGTATCGGTGTCTACACTATAAAGATTTGCTTTAAATGGAAGATAATCTAAACCTTTTGTACCTCCAATATTCGAAGTAGCATATTTTAGTATTGAAATAGTTTTATTTTCGTTTTCTTCTTCAAAGGGAATAAATGTTGCTGCTTTTTGGTTCCATCCCCCACACTGTGTTTCAAATATAGAAAGCTTTTTGAAAACTGATATATGTTGCTTTTTTTTTAACTTAGGTTCAGCAACAACAACGGTATCTAAAATATTGGCAATTTGTCCATAGGTGTTCGTGACGGAAAAGAGGATTCCGAGAAAAACTAGTAGTATTGTTAATGTTATTTTCATAAAAAGTCCCTCACTGAAACCTGCTTCGCGAAAAACTCGCATGTTTCGACTCTCCCAGAGGGAGAGTGATTCATTTATTTAATTAAACTATTTTAACTGCGAATAATCCCCGATACTTATATTAGTAAAATTACCGTCAAAATGTGCGTGATTCCCTATCATTGCGTTGTCTAAGGTAGCATTTTTAAGTATTGAGTGTGTTTGGATTATACTATTTTTAACGGTGCTATCTTCTAGTGTTGTGCCTTGACCAATTGAGACAAAAGGGCCTACAGTACTATTTTTGAGGACAACACCTTCGGCTATAAAGCAAGGTTCGATAATTTTTGAATTTTCTTTCGTTATGTTATCTGAAATCAAAGGTTCATTGGCTTCAGCCAAAAACCCTAACATGCGTCTGTTGGTTTCTACTGTTACTTCTTTGTTCCCACAGTCCATCCATTCGCTCACGGTTCCGGTTTTAAAAACTTTCCCAGCGGCCATCATACGTTTAATACCATCATTTATTTGATATTCACCGCCATTTATGATATTGTTATCCAGCACATACTGTAATTCTTTTTTAAGAACACCTACGTCTTTAAAATAGTAAATACCAATAACGGCTTGATCGCTTACAAAAATTTCAGGTTTTTCAACTAGCTCGATGATTTCATCCTTTACATTCAAATTAACCACACCATAGGCTTCTGGATTTTTTACTTTTTTGGTCCAGATAACGGCATCGGCGTCTTTGTCTAGGTCAAAATCGGCTCTAATCAAAGTATCTGCATAGGCAATTACTGCTGGACCACTTAAGGAGGGTTCGGCGCACATAATAGCGTGACCGGTCCCTTTTGGATCTAACTGACGATAAATACTTGGTTTTGCACCTAGCTCTCGTGCCAGTTCTTGTAAGCTTTCCACAACATCATCACCAAAAAATGCCGGGTCCCCCAGAATAAAGGCGATTTCATCTATATCTTCATTCAACACGCCAGCGATATCTGCTACCAATCGGTGCACAATGGGTTTGCCTGCTACTGGAATAAGCGGTTTTGGAATGGTTAAGGTATGTGGACGAAGGCGACTTCCGCGGCCTGCCATTGGGACTATGATCTTCATGTACGATTGTAGATTTACGAAATTAGAATTTTGAATTACAAGTATTTCTTTAAAACGGCTTCTTTTTGGGTAGGCAAGCTTGCTAACTCTATTTCCAACGTTTTAATCTTTGCTTCTATTGTTTCTATTTGGGTTACTATTTTTTGTTGCTCGGGAAGTGGTGGAATTGGTATTTTGAAATCTTCCAGCTGCGTTTTTGTGATAGCCTGTCGTGATGTCCCACCATCTCCAATATCTAGAAACTTATTCTTAAATTCTGAACTTATTAAAGTGAGTTGGACATATTTTGGGAGCGCTTTTTCATTTAATCGAATAATACTAACATGTTGATTGACTCTTGCGGGTAAATATTTCTCTTCCACGATACAGCAACGTGCTACAGATGCGCCAGTAATATTGAAGAGTATATCATTTTTTTCTACAGTAACATTATCTAGTTTCTTGGCTTGTTTATCATCAATATATGCTAATCCTTTTTTAAGAAATAAATTATCGTGAACATTTTGACTTCGTATTAATGAAATGCCAGATTGTTTATAAGACCCTTGTCCACCGCGTGGTGTTGCACCACTTCCAATTTTTGTGCTAATATCTTCTAATCTTATGTGGATTCCATTACTTTCAGTAATTATAGCGTTAGACTTTTCCTTCAAATTTAAAACTTCTGCAGAAATCGTTTTCCCCTTCTTTTCCAAAGCTTCAATCTCCTTTACAATAGTTTCTTGAACTTTTTTGGGAGGTAAAGAGATTTTAATTTGCTTTAAATTTCCTTGATTAAGTTTAGGAACATTTAATCCTGTTATGTATGCAGATAAATCGGCATTATTTAAATATTCTATTAAATAAGTATCTAAAGCAATATCCCTTTTCGGTTTTAGAACATGTGCGTGATTATTTACCCAATATTTTCCATCTACGCTAAAAGAAGAGTTTTCATTAGCTCCCCATTTAG
This sequence comes from uncultured Flavobacteriaceae bacterium, assembly GCA_963799365.1. Lineage (GTDB taxonomy): Bacteria > Bacteroidota > Bacteroidia > Flavobacteriales > Flavobacteriaceae > Marinirhabdus. The sequence continues at coordinate 7,692 of CAWCWV010000011.1, read as the reverse complement.
CACCATCTTCACCAATTAAAATAAGTTTTTCGTTAAAGATATATTTATCAATATAATCAATGATGCCGGTCGCTCCATAATAAGGATACTCACCTTTGATTCTATCTCTCTTGCTAACAGGAATTCTTTTTTCATCTAAAACTTCAACAACATCTCCTAATTTCACAACCTCCCACCTACTCTCAACCTTTACTTTTTTTTTAACTGAAAGCGAGATATTCTTTTCAAAATCTACCCGGTCAAACGTAAACATGTCTACAAGGTTGTGACGGGTTATGTTTTTTTGTAACGTTTCAGCTATAGGGAAACTTGTATCTCCTTGGAATGCTTTATAAATATACGTGCTGGCTTTATCTGGGTTGTCAAAAACAGTTCCGTCAAAAAGCTGGGTACACTCCTCAATCTCTTTGCTGCGTTGTATGGCGTGGATGCCCTCACTCCCTCGACGATTGCTAAATTCGTAGCCTAAAAAGCGCTTCTCGGCATTTTTACTTCCGCTTTTAATTAATACGGTTTTTTGTGGTTGCGTAATTACAAAGTAGCGTAGCTTTTCAGCCTCAACAGCAATCACTTGATTCCAAAAATGAGTTTCAGTTTTTGCTTTTAATTTCTTTTTATATTCTTTGTAAATTTCGTGTTCTTGTATGATAGTGTTTGGCTCTTGCTTTAAAAGTGTCAAATAATCTGCTAGAGTACAATCTTCCCAAACGTGAGCGACATATTTTGCCAGCGGTTTTTCAATACGGTTAAGCGTGACATCACGTTTATTAATAATTACTTTCTCTACAGATGCTTTTAGATTTAAGACATCATAATTATTACGTTTTCTTAAAAATAGCGTAACTGTATTTGTGCCTGTTGCCATAAAGGTGTTTGAGCCCAACTCTGCAATGGCAACAATATCAAAATACTCAATAATAAGCTCACGCGCTTTTGTGTAAATGCCTGAATTGCTTAATATGGAACTTGGTAAAATAATTCCTGCAATACCGCCATCTTTAAGTAATTGCAAGGTACGCTCAATAAAAAGACATTCTATTTCGCTACTGTTGTCTGTAAGGTTATCATAAATACTAAAGTCATCCTCTGTATAATATTTACGCGCGTTATTTTTGAAAGAAGAAACCGAGTATGGCGGGTTGGACACAACAATATCGAACTGCTTGTTCTCCTGCGGGAAGTCTTTATCGGTTTTCTTTAGAAGTCCTTTATACTCTTCGGTCTTAGAGAAATTTCCTAAACCATCACTATGTATTATTTGTGCCAAGCCGTCTCCGTGAAGGTAACAACCTACCTTACCAACTTTTACAAGGCGGTAATCTTTTTCTATCCCGTACACATATTTATATGCCCAGTCAAAGTGATCGTCCTGCCAGTTTCTAATTTTTTTTGCCGTACTATCTATGTATTTTGATGCATCTGTTTTATCGATAATACGCTGCACCTCGTGCATACTCTCTGTAATAAAGTGGCCGCTACCAGCAGCATAATCTATTATAGTAGGCAATAAGTCTTTACTATCTCCTTTTTGGAGTTTGGTCTCTACAATAGTGTTAAGGGGTAAACTTTTAATAATAAACTGCGCAATAGGAACAGGCGTAAAGAACTGCCCAGACTCTTGTTTAAGACCAGTGGTGAGTAATAATTCAAAAAAATCTGACAAGTATTGTTGCTTCTTTGTGTATCTTATTTTGAAGCCCTGCAATAACTCTACAACTTCTTTTACAACTTTTGCATTTTCTTCAAAAGAGTCGTCATTAAATACTTCTTTAATGGCAAACTCATTATTCTTTTTGAGTCTTATTTCGGTTAATGTATTTATAAGTTGTGCTTTTATCTCTGGGTTTAAGTCACCGTACTTTTTTTCAAATTGAGCATCACTTAGATCTGTCACCTCTTTTTCTAAAAACTCACGCATCCCCTTACCATAAAGGTCTGTCAATCTTTTTTGAAATGAAATATGATTATCTGCTGGTTTTATCTCACCATTATATTCGTGAGGGCCATAAAACCATTGAAAGGAAAGTTCTTCGTTCGGTCTCGTACTTTTTTCATCATAAATTTTACAAAGAAAAAGGGTGAAGATTTTATTAAAAGCATTGGGTTTATCACTCACTACATTGTGACGTAAAATTTCAAGAAACTGGTTAAAGATAAAACTACTATCCTCTTGCTGAATGTCTTTTAAATCTTTAGGTGTGAGTGCTTTACTTTGAAAACCGTAGGGAATTACCCAAGGATCAAAAATTCCATTTTCCTTTGGTATTTTGTTCCAACGATCAAAAAAATCTTTTACGTTAGTAGTTTCACGGTATTCTTCTTCAATATTTATGATGGTATTTTTAAAATGAATCTTGCCATTTTTTTCTTCGGAAGCATATAACAACAGCACACTTGCTGCTCTATCATTTTGAAAATAAGTGAATAGTTGTCCTCCGTTTTTGTAAATATTTTTAAGTTCTTTTTCGTATTCTTTTCCGTAGGTTTTACATTCAATCATTAAAAAAGCAATACCGTCTTTTTCAACAAAAACATCAAGACGGCCAGAATGCCCGTGACCAGAGGGAAACGTTTTTTCAAGTGTGATATCCTCTGGTTTATAGCCTTTTTCAAGTAAACGGTCAACACATTCGAGTACCACCCAATTTTCGGTTTGAGAGAAATTTTGAGTTGCTTTACTTTCAGCTTTTATTTTTTTTCCAAAATTAAATGTTTCATTTTCAAAATCTATCTCAATAGTATACACACCATATTTCTTACTAAAGATTCCAGAAGTGTTTTCCTTAGGCAGAAATCCTAATGTTGAGATTAAATTTTTGTGAGACATTACAGCTATTGATTGGTGGTTTAAATTTAAATAATGATTAGTCAATTTTGACTAATTCATCAATACTAATACTACAAAGTAGTCAACAAGTACTTAACAAAAAATGCTTGGAAATTTATGGAATTATTCCTAGAAAAGCAAAGAAATCGAACTGTAAATTGGAATTATTCCAGTTTTAGAGAGTATTATATAGTATTCTATAGTATTCTATTTAACTCCTGTACTCCCAAAACCACCAGCACCTCTTGAGGTTTCAGATAGTTCGGTTACTTCCTCAAAAACGGCACGTTCGTGCTTGGCGATGACCAATTGAGCAATGCGTTCGCCATTTTCAATGGTAAAATCTTCATTAGAAAGATTCACTAGGATAACGCCAATTTCCCCGCGATAGTCTGCATCTATGGTTCCTGGGCTGTTTAAAACGGTAATCCCTTTTTTGGCTGCAAGACCACTTCTTGGACGTACTTGTGCTTCAAAACCTATGGGCAATTCTATGTAAAGACCTGTTTTTACAATAGCTCGTTGCAACGGTTTTAAGGTGGAGGGTTCCGTTACACTGGCGCGAATGTCCATCCCTGCACTCGCTATGGTTTCATAACTTGGGAGTGGGTGGTTGGATTTGTTTATTATTTTTATGTAGGTCATACTTCGGCTCCGCTAAGTTTGCGGAAAGGTTTATTTACTTATAATACGTTTCAAGTTCTTTTTTTCTAAAAAGAATATGAGTAACAAAAATACCAATAATAACGCAGTTCCAATAGCGAGATTACTATCAAAACCATAAAATGCTATGGCCGAAAATAGTACTGAAAGCACTAAATACCCTACAATTTTTTTGAGGTCATAAGGAATTGGATAGTATTTTCTTCCGAAGAAATAAGATAACAGCATCATAGTCCCGTAGGCAGCCAACGTTGCTAAAGCCGATCCCATATAACTCATTATAGGGATTAAAACGTAGTTTAATACCAGCGTCAAAATAGCTCCGACTATCGAAATATAGGCCCCAAACCTTGTCATATCGGTCACTTTATACCATACCGAAAGGTTATGGTAAATCCCCAAACAAAGATTGGCCAATAAAATAATGGGTACTATTGAAAGTGCTACCCAATATTGAGCGTCTTTAATTAGAATTTCTTTGAAAAGGTCTATATAAACAATAACGACTAGCAAAATAACACTCCCAAAAATGGAGAAATACTTCGTAATAGTAGCGTAGGTTTTTTTTGCATTTGCTTCTTTGGCGTAGTTAAAGAAAAATGGTTCAATTCCCAATCGGAATGCAGTTGCGAAAAGTGTCATAAAAACGCCTAGTTTGTAACAGGCCGCGTAGACCCCTATTTCGGTTTCTGCAATATTCTCGGGGAGCAAATATTTCAGCATAATTTTATCGAAGGCTTCGTTGATACTGAATGCGATTCCTGCAATTAGCACCGGGAAGGCATATTTCAGCATTTGTTTCCACAGTTTTTTATTGAAACTAAATCCGATTTTGAAGTATAAGGGAAGGAGTAGTAATAACGTAAGTCCGCTTGCGATTACATTCGAGATAAAAACATATACTACTTTATTTTCTTCGGTGTAAATACTGTTCCAAAAAGAGCCTGAAGTTTCATTTATCAATGAAGGAAGCAGTAAAAAGAAAAAGAGATTACATCCAAGATTGATACAGACATTTAAAATTTTAATACTAGCGTAGCGCATAGGCCGTTCATTGGCCCGAAACCAGGCAAAAGGTAATACCACCAACGCGTCCAATACTAAAATAAGCAATGCATATGTAACATACTCAACTTTAAATTCTATTGTAGTTGCAATCTGTTCCCGGAATAATAAAGTCACAACCAAAAATAACAAAGCTGTTGAAGTGAGCGACGTAAGCACCGTGGACTCTACCGTCTTTTTCTGGTCTGCGTGTTTGTTAATAAAGCGGAAAAAAGCCGTTTCCATTCCGTAGGAAAGCAATACGTTTCCTAAAATAATGTAAGACATTAAGGTAGCGTAAACACCAAATGAAGCTGGCGCCATTACCGATGTATAGAGCGGTACCAGTACTATTGCCAACGCACGCGGAAGCACCGTGGCTAGGCCATAAATAAAAGTTTGTTGAAAAAGTTTTTTGAATACGCTCAATAGTAGTAAAATTATCGCCTAAAAGTATAGAATTTAATTGTCACCCTTGGGATTGCTCGCGGGATAGGCTAATATTTCTTTTTGTTCTAGCTTTTCAATTTTAAAATAAGCTATTTCCCCATTGAATTTGTAGCTTATGACCGCTTCATCATCTTCTAGCTGAAAAGGGCTTTTTTTAGGGGGTGTATTGGCAGCTTCATTTATAGAATTGCTATCCATAATTACATCCCTTTTGGATTCATTTTTGAAATAGCCCACATATTGTACTCGAACAGCAGCTGATGCAACTACTTCTGTATTCTTATCCCTAAAGTAGATTTCCTTAAAAACTACCCCTTGCTGGATGTTACTAAAATTTATAAAAACGGTGACACCTCCACCTCCTTCAGGGGTACCTGCAACCCATTTTTGATAAGAGGCTGCCTCTACTTGAAAGGGAGGATATTGCTCTAGAACAATGTATGAATCGTTAGTGTTTCCACTTCCACAGTTATAAAAGCTCAATAGTAGAAATGACAGACAACCAAAAGAAAATAATTTTTTTATTGAATTCATATTTTGAATTATGGATGATTACAATTGTATCCCGGCTCCAAGAAACACGGCTACTCCCGAAGCTTCGTCTCGATTAATTGTAATGTCCTTGGCGTTAAAGTACGGCAATAGCAAACTTACAAACCATTTTTCTGAAAGATGGTATTTTGCACCAGCGCCTAGATTGTAAAGTCGCAATGCCTCATTATCTAAGTTGGTGCGTTCGTCGCTTTTAAACCCAAAACCATAGCCTGCTTGGGCGTACACAGCAAACTTTTCTTTGTTCCAAAAATAATATTGAACGGCTGGAATAAATCCGTAAGAGCGTAATTTCAAATCGCTGTCATTTTTAAATAGATCGTTATTAGAAGTAAAAAAAGAACCTGAAAACGAAACTTTCTCCGAAATAAAAAATTCCAGAGTCCCAATTCCCAAAACTCCAAAATCGTTTTCACCATTTACTTCTATGGGATAGGGGGAAATAGCGGCGGAGGCGTTCCAGTTTCCTTTTTGGTGTTGGGAATAGCTTATTAAAGTTATAAAAAGCATTGGTAAGAATAATAATTTCATCGATTTATTAGTTGGTTAACACTCTAAACGTATCAATAATGCTGGCTAAATATAGTGAGAATAAAAAAGCTTAGGTAATTTTGGAAAAAGTAAAGTGTTAGTTTATAAATTCTTTTTGAAGAATAGAGTTCTCAGGGGTTCGCTGAATCACAACGCTCCGCTTTGGACCCCATCCGTTAAAGCAAAGCTAACACCTTGTGTTTTCCTCTCCATCTTGCCTCAGTCGTAGGAGACAGAAAAAAAGGGGAAGGAGCATTAGGTCTTTAGTTTTTGTTTTTTCCACAAAAAAACCTCTTAGATATATTCCAAGAGGTTTGTGAATTTTAAATTTGTATAAAAGCTATCCTGCCAATGCCTCGGCTCCACCAACAATCTCTAGTATCTCATTGGTAATAGATGCTTGACGAGCTTTGTTGTATTTAAGTTTTAAATCGTCACGCAATTCGGTTGCGTTGTCTGTTGCTTTGTGCATAGCCGTCATACGGGCACCGTGCTCACTTGCTACAGAATCTCTTATGGCTTTAAACAGTTGTGTTTTTAAGCTTTTTGGAATTAATCCTTCAACAATTTCTTCTTTTGAAGGTTCAAAAATATAGTTTGGGATAGACGTATTATCTACACCTTCTTCCTGTTTTCTCGGTAAAATTGGTAAAAACTGCTCTCTTTTCACTTCTTGCGTCGCCGCATTCTTAAAGTGATTGTACGTTAGGATAATTTTGTCGTAAGTTCCCTCAGCAAAACTAGCCATTAAAGATTCTGCGATTTCAGCCACAGTATCGTAGGTAAGGTCATCGAAAATTGCAGAATTGAAGTTAATTACAGTTCCGTTTTTCTTTAAGATGTCGTTTCCTTTTTTACCAAGTGTGATGTAATCTACTTGCTTTCCAGCGTAGGTTTCATTCTTTAAGGCTTGTGAAGCTTTAATAACATTTGTATTAAATGCTCCCGCTAATCCACGGTTAGAAGTAATAGCGACTACTAAAACTTTGTTTACTTCTCTTTGTTCAGAATAAGTGCTTCCACTATCTGAATCCAAAGTAGCACTTAGGTTTTGCAATAACTCGGTTAATTTTTCAGAATAGGGACGCATTGCGGTGATGGCATCCTGGGCTTTCTTCAATTTTGCAGCAGATACCATTTTCATGGCACTGGTAATTTGCATCGTTGAACTTACCGATGATATTCTGTTTCTAATTTCTTTTAAGTTTGCCATTTTTACAAGTTATGAGTGCAAAGTGCAGAGTTATGAGTTTTTTATGATTGAAACCAAAATACGTATCAACTCTTCACACTTATTCTTTATGTCTTTAGGTACTTCTCTTCCCGTTGCCTCTAAAATTTCCAACCAGAACATAGTCTCGTCTGCTTCTTTGAGAGCTATGCCAAATTTATTCTTAAAATCTTTTTTGCTAACCCCTCTTTGTGCTTCTCTTGTATTGGCACCAATACTCGTTCCGCTTTTTAAAAGTTGAGAAGCTATTTCAAAGTCCTTCCGTGATTTTAAATAGTCACTATAAATAACTATTTCACACGCAAACTGAAAACTCTTAATACGAATAGGACTGTCTTCAAAAGCCATGATTCAAGTTTTCAATTAAAAAAGAGAAGGTTATGAGTGACACTGC
>CAWCWV010000010.1:0-25664 GCA_963799365.1 uncultured Flavobacteriaceae bacterium | reverse complement strand
CCTCGTGGTTCACCACTTTCGCAGCCAAACGTATGGAGTTGATTAAGCGCGAAAGCTCACCCGAAGAATATTTAAACTCTTCCTGATTTTCAATAATAAATTCGCCTAAAGTTTGGTTCTGTTTTGCCATGAGTGCCCGTAATGCTTAGATTTGACGCAAATATCGGGTTTTTTGAGAAATACTATCGATATTTGTGGAGCAAAACCATCAAATGAATATAAAGATACGCCAAGCCGAAAAAAAAGATATGCCTCAAGTTTTGGAGCTTATTAAAGAACTTGCGGTTTTTGAAAAGGAACCTGATGCTGTTGAAGTAACTGTGGGAGATCTAGAAATTGAAGGTTTTGACAACAAGCTTTTCACTTGTTTTGTCGCTGAAAATGAAACCGAAATTATGGGAATGGCATTAGTGTATTTTAGATTCTCTACGTGGAAAGGCAGAACCGTACATTTAGAAGACCTAATTGTAAAGCAACAATACAGAAGCAATAATATAGGCACATTGCTTTATAATGCTGTTATTACATATGCTAAAGCGCAAGGTGTAAAACGCGTAGAGTGGGTAGTGTTGGATTGGAACAAAAATGCCATAGATTTTTATGAAAAAAGTGGCGCTACCATGTTGAAGGATTGGTATTTGGTGCAGTTGGGTGAAGCGGAAATAAAAAAGGCTAACTAATATTTAAAGAGACCCTGGCCTTTGCGGGGGGTGAGTATGAAAGTATTTAAATTTGGAGGCGCATCGGTTAAAGATGCCGAAGGAGTTAAAAATGTAGCGACCGTTTTACAAAAAACAGGAGAGCAGAATTGTTGGTGGTAATTTCGGCTATGGGCAAAATGACAAACCAACTAGAAAAAGTAGTGGACGCCTATTTAAGTAAAGCCGAGCCTACTACAGGTCCTATTCAGGAGTTTATAGCCTATCATATGGATATCATGATACCGCTTTTTGAAAACACTAAATTGCCTGTTTTTGAAGAGGTGCAAAAGATCTTTAATAGCCTTTCAACATTTTTAGAAAATAACAACTCTACAAATCGACCTTTCGTATATGACCAAATAGTAGGTTTTGGTGAATTGGTTTCTACCAAAATTGTTAGTGCATATCTTTCAAAAATTGGAATAGAAAACAACTTATTGGATGTTCGCACTTGTATAGCGACAGATAGTAATTACAGGGATGCAAAAGTAGATTGGGAGGTTACGCAACAAAAAATTTTAAAGAAAGTTTCAGCAAAAGGAATCACCATTACTCAAGGATTTTTAGGTGCAGAAAGTGCCAATAATTTTACGACAACACTGGGTCGAGAGGGGAGCGATTATACAGCTGCAATTTTTGCATATTGTCTCAATGCAGAAGATGTGACCATTTGGAAAGATGTACCAGGCGTTTTAAATGCAGATCCACGATATTTCAGCAAAACTACTTTGTTAGAAAAAATTTCCTATCGAGAAGCTATCGAATTAGCTTTTTACGGTGCTTCTGTAATTCATCCAAAAACACTACAACCATTGCAGCGGAAAGAAATCCCCTTGTTTGTAAAATCTTTTATAAATCCTTTAGATGAAGGTACTTGTGTTGGAAAAGGCGTGATGCTAAAACCCATGGTCTCTTGTTTTATCCTCAAGAAGAATCAGGTACTTATTTCATTGTCTTCCTTGGATTTTAACTTTATGATGGAAGATCACATTGGGAATGTTTTTAAGTGGTTACACGAATATAAAATGAAGGTGGAGCTTATTCAAAATTCGGCCATAAGCTTTTCAGTTTGTATAGATAATAAGTATGATATGCTAGAACCATTGCTCAATAAATTACGCAGTACTTTTAAAGTTCGTTGGAATGAAAACGTAACGCTGTACACCATTCGTCATGCTGAAGCTAAGCAAGTTAAGGCGCTTCTAAAAGACAAAGAACTTTTATTGAAACAGGAAAGCCGGGGGACTGTGCAATTGGTGGTGAAAGAATAGCGACGGTTTCGTTATCTTTGTAAACAACAACCACCAAACCACATGGGATTAGTTACGACCAAAGAAATTACAAAAGCTTTAAAAGTTGATAAACTCGGCTTTTTAGGAACCTTTTTGGGTTGGTCCGTAATGAAGGTGCTTAATATATCTACTATAAACAAAGTTTACGATCGTAACAAACACTTACAAGGCCTAGAATTTATGAATGCGCTCTTGGAGGAATTTGAAATAGATTATGAAATTCCTGAAGAAGACTTAAAAAGAATACCAAAAACAGGTCCGTTTATAACTATTTCTAACCACCCGTTGGGGGGAATAGATGGTATTCTGTTACTAAAATTACTTTTAGAACGTCGCCCGGATTATAAAATTATCGCCAACTTTTTACTACATCGTATAGAGCCCTTAAAGCCTTATGTGATGCCAGTGAATCCTTTTGAAGAGCATAAACAGGCGCATAATAGTATATTGGCGTTTAAGAGCGCACTACAACATTTAAAAGATGGGCAACCTTTAGGCGTTTTTCCGGCTGGAGAAGTTTCCACACAAAAAGAAGAACAAATAGTTATTGATAGGACGTGGGAGCCAGCTGTCATGAAACTGATAAAAAAAGCCGGCGTTCCTGTAATCCCAATTTATTTTCACGGCCGTAACAGTAAATCTTTCTACCGTTGGGCAAAAATGAGTGATACCTTGCGCACAGCAAAGTTGCCAAGTGAACTATTGTCGCAGAAAGAGCGAACATTGAAAGTGCGAATAGGACATCCTATTTCTATAGAAGATCAAAATGAACATGAAACCTTAGAATCTTACACAGCTTTTCTTCGAAAGAAAACATATGTGCTTGCCAATCCGTTTGAGAAGAAAAAATTTGTGGATACCCTCCCCAAAACAATCAAATTACCCAAATTACCTAAGAAAATCGCTGGTCCTGTTCCTGTTGAGGCTATTGAGAAGGAAATACTTACGCTCCGAAACGACGAGAAACGCTTATTGGAGAGCAAAAACTACGAAGTATTTTTTGCCTCTGCAGATAAAATTCCAAATATTCTTTTAGAAATTGGTCGCCTACGTGAAATCACTTTTCGCGAGGTGGGTGAAGGCACAAACAATGCTATAGATATTGATAAGTTTGACAACCATTACCACCATATGTTTTTGTGGGATAATGAAGCCAAGAAACTTGCCGGTGCCTATAGAATGGGGTTGGGCTCCAAAATTTTTGCAGCCTACGGTATTAACGGATTTTATCTACAAGATCTTTTCCGTTTTGAACCGGAACTGTACGATATGATGAGCAAAAGTATTGAGATGGGTCGGGCATTTATTATAAAAGAATACCAACTTCGCCCCATGCCGCTTTTCCTGCTTTGGAAAGGCATTGTTCACACTACCTTAAGATATCCAGAGCATAAATTTTTGATTGGTGGCGTAAGTATAAGTAATCAGTTTTCAGAATTCAGTAAGAGCTTGATGATTGAGTTTATGAAATCCAATTACTACGATCCCTATGTAGCACAATACATAAAACCCAAAAAGGAATACAAAGTAAAACTGAAGGATGCCGATAAGGATTTTATCTTTGACGAAAGTGAAGCAGACCTCAACAAGTTCGATAAGCTCATTGACGAAGTAGAACCAGGCGCGCTACGATTGCCTGTTCTTATTAAAAAATACATCAAACAAAATGCAAAAGTGGTGGCGTTTAATGTAGACCCACTTTTTAACAATGCAGTAGACGGGTTAATGTATATTCGTATTGCAGATTTGCCAGAAAGCACCGTAAAACCTGTTATGGAAGAATTTCAAGCTGAATTGGAAAAAAAATATAATAACGGCGTAAATGTTGGTAATGAAGAGGAAGAATAACTATTTTTCTCCAAATAAAAGTTCAGCCAAAACAGTTGCTCCCTTACTATTTAAATGATCTTGATCCCTGAAATAATGATCTGCTTGTAAAGAATCTTGAAAGTTAAGAACGGGAAGCTTGTGATTTTTAAATACCTGATCTGCCTTAAAATTTTTATCCTTCAAAACCCGGTTGTATGAAGGACTAACTGGAAACTTTACTCCTACAAGTTCAATATTGTGACGTTTACAAAGTGATATAATACGTTGTAAAGAAGCTTCTAAATTGTTCGATTTTTCTTCGCTGCTAAAGTAAACCTTAAAACGCTTCCTGCTTAACCTAATTTTTTCTAAAGACGGCTTCTTTTCCCAAGAAATAGTGGGCTTAGGGGTTCGATTCTTTTTTAGCAGGCTAAAAAAATAATTTTTCAGAAGAGGTACATATTTAGAATTGAAATAGACGATGTTTCTTTTCAAATAAGCATTGGTAACATAGCCAAAAATAGTATTATAATCTTCATAGTTCGTAAAATAGGCGGACAGTACATTGTTGTTGTATGCCTCTCTGTCTGGAGAGAGCATATGGGCATCTACTGTTATATAAATTGTTTTGGGATTTCCGTTTCGAAGGAGGTATTTTAATTTGCGCTCAAGGTCTATATAGGAGTCGCTTCGGTCTGAAAAATTTTCAACATTATATGCCAATGGAATAGTGTCTAGCGATGCACCGTGAGAATCTGCAAATAAATAGACTTCTTTATTTAAAGAAACACTTGTATAATCACTAATATAAATAGACATAACCAGGCGAAGTAAGCCGAAATTTATGACCAGCAGTAGCGTTGTAAAGAATCCTATTTTAAGTAGAAACTTTTTCATATAATGGTTCAAAGCTACATATTTAAAAAGTTTTACAAACTAGATATAGTATTCTGAATGTCATAATTCAATATTTGATACAAGTACCTATGGTATCAAATCCCAAAATGCTATTGAGTGTTTTTTGTATTTTAGATTCTTCAACTCCAATAATAACCTCTTCTATTTTCCAGTACTATTTAAAAAAATTACATAGCGCAAAAAGACAGGATTTATAAGAAAGCGATTGTGAATCTTACGTTAAAGAAAACTCATAAAACTAAAAGCCGCTGGTTTAGATGTATTTTCAAGAGCATACGTTGGTTTGAAGTAAAAGATATTCCATATGTTGTTTCAGATTTAAAGGCGTCATCTGTAGGTATTCAAGATATTTAAACTATCAATACAACAGGATTTTGGTCTTGGTTTCTTTATAGGTATTTCAGTTTTCCTGCCCTACGCTCAAACTACTATGTTTTGCCTTTACCATCATAAAAAATCCATATCCTACAAGTCCTAGGGCAATAATACCAAGAACTATACTGCCGAATTGGTTTTCAATAAAACCAAAAGCATCTGTTTTACTCATTTTGTTGGCACTTTCATTAAAACCAGCCTTTAAAAATAGAAAACCCAATATTCCTGCAACTATACCCCTTGAAGTATAACCAACTTTTCCAGATTTTAAGACCAAACTCTTTACTTTTGAAGGAATCCCCGCACTTTCAACTTCTTCTTTAAATTTACCAGAATATCCCTGATAAAACTCATAAATACCCTTTCCAACTAAGGCGATTCCAATTATAATTGCAATAGTGGTAGCATAATCAGATTCAAAAATTTTACTTATAAATGATTTTCCTCCACTGTTAGAACCAATCACAGTTTTAATAGCCGTATAAGCCAATAAACCATACAGCACCCCACTAATAAAATAGGCAATTCTTTTTACACTACCTTTTGCATTATTTTCTATATCCTTTGGGTTTGCAAAGGCTTGATACCACCGCCAGAAAACATAGCCTAACAGACCAATAGCCAATAGTACTAATAAAATTTGCCCGAGTGATTGTTGTGCAATAAAATCTATTACAGTTCCTGAACTCGATTTTTTTCCGCCATAGCCAAATGCAGCCATTGCGGTAAGAATTCCAATTATAAAATAAACTATTCCTTTTGTTGCAATACCGAAACTGGCAAATTTTTCTCTTTTACTCATTATTGAAGATTTTTATAAATTTGAAATAGTCAAAAGCTTAGTAATGTTCTAACCGCTCCCGTTTTGTTTGTAACACATTAGAAAAAATAATAAAAACACAATATTTTAATGATGTATTAAGTTCATACTTAATTAAACCTACGATAAATATATATTATTCATCATCTCTTCTGGTTGATTAGGCTCATACTGAAATACTGTTGAAATTTCCATGCTATTAGAAATATTATCCAGTTTGCAAAGCACAGCTAGTGTGGCGATAAGCCCATCAAACAATAGTTCTTTGTTTTTAATGTTTGAAGGTTTAAAATGTGAGTGATGTACAGGCAATTGATACCCACAACCCTGTAAGAAAGAATTTTCAATACGAAGTAATTCTGAAGGTAAATAACCATTAAATCGTCTACCCATCATTTCGTGTACATTTCCAACATAATTTAATTGAAATGAACCGTGATGGTCCGAAAGGTGTTTCCATGTGTCGCTCCCCTCTAAAATAGTGCCTACAGCACACTGGGTGCAACATTCTGGATTCAAAGTATTGTTATGGAAAGCTATGTAGAGTTTTTGAATGGCGGCTTCAAATCTTGGCGTGGTTTTCATAATTCAATTTTTTCAGTAAAAAGATACGAAAAATTTGAGATGTACTATGTTAAGAAAATTCTAACCGTGAATGGTTTCAGACTTGCCGTAATTTTTAATGATCTCTCCTTCAAATTCTATGAGTTCTTGCCAACGTTTGTCAATATCAACATCTTGGCCATATTTTCGAGCAAACCCTAAAAAAGTAGTATAGTGCCCAGCTTCACTTATCATCAATTCCCGGTAAAATTTAGACAGTTCGGGATCTTTAATACGTTCTGAAAGTAATTTAAATCGTTCACAACTCCTAGCTTCAATCATAGCCGAAAACAGCAACCTATCTACCATAGCCTGTTCTCTGCTTCCGCCACGGTTCATAAATTGATATAACTGATTTACATAATGATCCTTCCGTTCGCGTCCCAATTTATAGCCTCTTTTTTTAATGATCTCGTGGACCATTTCAAAATGCTCCAATTCTTCTTGAGCCAGTTTTAGTAGGTCTGTCACTAGATCTTCATGTTGGCTATTTAAAGTTATAATTGTGATGGCATTGGTGGCTGCTTTTTGTTCGCACCACGCATGATCTGTCAATATTTCTTCCAGATTACTTTCAACAATGGTAACCCATCGTGGATCTGTGGCTAGTTTAAGGTTGAGCATATTAAAAGGATTTTATTATTTACTGAAATAGAAACTTATCGGTATTCTGGATTCTCAAAACTCATCTTGTACCATCGTCCCAATCTCCACGGGAATTTCCGTAAGCAGGATACCCACCTTGATCTTTCAGCATTTTAGCCAAATGTAAGAGATTGTAGGTCATAAAGGTGGTGTTTCGATTGGTAAAATCGTTGTTCTTGGCATCGCTTTCTTCGTCGTTATAGCTGGGTCCTGGGCCTGCTTCACCAATCCAACCACAATCTGCCTGCGGTGGGATGCTATATCCAATGTGTTGTAAGGCGTAGAGCGTTCCCATGGCTACGTGTTTTATTCCGTCTTCGTTTCCAGTAATAATGCAACCGCCTACTTTTCCGTAGAAATAATACTGCCCTTTTTCATTTCTTCTAGCGCTTTCACCATACAACCTTTCAATGAGCTTCGTAGCTACTGAAGACTTTTCGCCTAACCATATAGGAGTGCCAATCACCAAAATATCGGCGTCTTTTACTTTCTTCCATAAGTCTGGCCATTCATCTTTTTCTGAACCGTGTTCGGTCATATCGTGATAAACTCCGTAGGCGATGTCGTGATTAACCAAACGCAGGTATTCTACTGTAACGCCTTCTTCACGAAGAATGTTTATAGAAACATCCATCAAAGCCTTTGTATGGCTCATTTGAGGTGTTTTCTTAAGGGTGCAGTTAATATAAAGCGCTTTTAAATTACTGAAGTCTGGTTTTTTAGTTGTCATAATAAAATTTTAAAATGTTTTCAGATAAGACGTTTATAAGGTACGGGAATTACAAGGATATCTATTTTGAAATATAGATTACTACAAAACAAAGAGTAGCAAAATGGTAATAATAGCCGGTACCGCCTGAATGAAAAATATTTTTTTTGAAATCGAAAAAGCACCATAAATTCCAGCAATGGCGACACAACTTAGAAAGAAGGTGGCGACATTCTCTGCCCATTCCACATTTTCAATAAAGAAGATCCAAATAAGTCCAGCAGCTAAAAAGCCATTGTACAGCCCTTGATTGGCAGCCATGGCTTTGGTTTTTGGGAAAAGGTCCTTTGGGAATCCTCTAAAAATTTTTGGTCCTTTTGTGGTCCAGACAAACATCTCAAAATACAGAAAATATAAATGAAGCAAGGCGATAAAGCCTATAAGAATATTTACGGCGAGTGGCATAATTTATAGATTGTTCTCTATAAAACTACGACAATAATCTTTAATCTCATTTCGTGCATTGTCAAAAGCAATATCAGTTTCTGAAGGTGACCCTTTAAATTTTGAAGGATCATAAAAATTATGATGCAATCTTTTAGCGTTAGGCGCAGGAATAAATGGACAATTTTCTTTGGCGTGATCGCATACGGTAATAATATAATCCCAAGAAATATCTTGATATTCATTTATATTGTTTGAGGTATGACTTGTAATGTCAATACCATCACGTAACATGGTTGCTACGGCACCAGGGTTTAACCCGTGGGTTTCAATACCTGCACTATAAATGGTTGCTTTACCATTGGCAAATTTTTTAAGATAGGCTTCTGCCATCTGGCTTCGGCAGCTGTTTCCTGTACAGAGCACTAAAATATTTTCCATAATTTAATTACTTATTTCTTTCTAAAAGAGAGTTTATTTTGTTTAATAATTTTAGCAGCAACCACTACCAGGAGTACAAGCATTAGAGTCACCTGAAATTACCATTGGTTCAGGTATTCCGCACAATTCTTTTGCTTTACAGTCTGTTTTTTTTATGCTTAGATTAAAAACGAGATTGTTGCCGTTGAGTACAAAATCGTCTACAAAAAGTTGAGCGGTATGAAATAAGGCGTTGCTATATTCAAATTTTACTTCAGAAGTAAGGTTGTATGGTTTCATCTTCCCAACTTTGTTTAAAATACCAAGTGCTTTAAAGGCACTCATGTATTCAGTCTTCCCCAATTCTGAGGGGCTTTCCCATAATTGGATTACCGTTTCATTCCAAGAATCGGTCTGGGCGCCACAATCTACCGAGTCTATTTTAATGTGTTTCACTTCGGTAATGTGGTAGTTGGCTCCCACCAATTGGTTTGGAGCGTATTGAAACAACAGAGATTTATCTTGGTGTTCTTTAAGTATTGAAAACAGTTCTTGTGTAGTCATTTTTGTTTGATTTAGATTAACAGCATTTAGCTTCAGTCGTTTCAAAAAATTCTTGAAACAACGATTTTAATTCATTTAGTTTGGCAACATTTATTCGGTAATATTGGCTTTTCCCTTCAAACTTACCTTTCAATAAACCTGCTTTTTTTATGATTTGTAAATGCTGGGAAGTTGTGGGTTGCGACAGTTTTATTTTCTCTGAAATATCTTTACACAAACAACCCTCACAATCGCCAATATAATTTAAAATGGCTACTCGCGCCGGATTGCTAAGTACTTTTGCGTAGTCTGCGAGCTTGTTAGCTTGCTTTGGATGAATATGTCTTTTTGTTAGGCCCATAAGGAATTACTATTTTAGAGGTAGGAAATACGAATTCATTGAAGCAGTAAACTTTCAATAAATTAAATGAGTTCATTCCCAAATTTTAAATTAAGAAAAAAGTCAAATTTTGTGGAATGCCCCATAATTTTTATCGAAATAAAATGATTGGATATGTAAAAGTAATATTGCAATATTACGATGTTATTCTGATTTAAAAAAGCTTTCAAGAAAATTTTTGAAAGCTTTAATTAATTTAGAACCAAGGTTTTTTACCCACTTGGTAGGTTTGGTAAAAATCTTCGTCTGTCTTGGTGATGTAGATGATTCCTTCAATCAATCCAATGATGATAGGAATGTACATGGTAAAAGCTCCAATTATAACACACATAAGTGGAAAAGATATTAAAAGCACGCCTAATAATATAAGTCCTTCGCGCGTATATCCCAGTACAAATTTATGCGCGCCAAAACCACCTAGAAAAATACCCAGCAATCCTGCCAGCATTTTTTTATTTTCTACAGTTGGTGTCGGGTTGGGGTTATTGTTTGTTTCTTGATTTTCCATACGATAGATTTAGAACCAGCCTTTTTTACCCACTTGGTAGGTTTGGTAAAATTCTTCATCACTTTTGGTTAGGTAAATAATACCTTCAATAAGACCAATGACGCTCCCAAAGCCACAGGTAACCACAGTGATTATTATTTGTATAATTCCTTCTTGTGTGTATCCTAATACAAATTTGTGAATCCCCAAAGAACCAACTAAAATTGCCAGAATTCCAGCCATCATTTTTTTATTCTCTTGGTTATGAGTTACCTCATTCCAACCCTCCCTAAAGTCGTTTGCGGTTTTATTTGCTTCGTTGCCGAGGTTTTCTGCGGTATTTTCAAAGTTTTTTTTAGTGCCGTCGTGGCCTTCTGTGTTGTTTTCAGACATTTTAGTGTGTATTTGGTTGAGTGTTAAAAGTATAAATTATTTTGAAACGAACACTCCCTTTTTTTTGTAATTTGCTGTTGCGCTCATTTATTTCGAAAGTAATGCTTTAATTTCACGGATACTTTTTTCACTAGATGTTGTTACAATACCTTCTTTAAAGAGCTTACTGGCGTGCATAGACACATGAGGAATTTTTTTCAGCATTTGTATTTTTTTGGTTGCTGAACAATGAATCATTTCAAACCCAGCTTTTTTAAATTGTGTACAATTACTTGCATTTATGCCACCTCCAGGCATAATTTGAATATTTCCATTTGCTATAGTTTGTAATTCCTTAAGCATTTCAATTCCTTCTAAAGCTGAGGGTTGCTGACCGGAAGATAATAACCTATTTATGTTTAAATCTATAAGTTGTTCCAAAGCTTCTTTAGGATCTTTCACCCAATCAAACGCACGATGAAATGTAAATTCCATCCCACTTGAAGTCTCTTTTAATAATTTTGTAGCTTCTTTATCTATTTCAAAAGATGACGTTAAAACACCACTTACAATGCCATCACAACCTAATTCTTTGCAGGTTTCAATATCGCGAAGCATAACGTCAAGTTCTTCTTTAGAATAGGTGAAATTTCCGCTTCGTGGTCTAATTAAAACGTGTACAGGAATGGTTAATTCAACCAAAACTTTTTCTAGCAATCCAAATGAAGGTGTAAGTCCTCCTACCGAAAGTTCGGTACACAATTCAATACGGTCCGCTCCTGCTTGTTGCGCAGCAAAGGCACTTTCAAAACTATTGGCGCAGATTTCTAGAATCATTTAATTTTAGATTTACGAAGTACGATTTTAGAATTTTTTAATTTGGCTTTTTTAAGTACATTTCTTATTGCCTGTCGAGCAATCGAAATGACTGCGGGAGTCACCTCGACCTAAGGAGAGGTCACACTACTAGCTAAAAAGGATTTACAATGGATCTTAGCTTACTCGGATGTTCTCACTGAAATGTGAATTCTCCTAACGTCGAAATGATTAGCTATTCAAAAGCACTGTCCACTGGCTCCCAAAGTTCAATCCTATTTCCGTCGTTGTCCATTATATATCCGAATTTTCCATACTCAAACTCCTGAATGTCTCCTATTACTTCCACGCCTTCTTTTCTTAGCACTTTTAGCAACTCCACTAAATTTTCCACCCGGTAGTTGAACATAAAGTCTTTTTTACTTGGTTCAAAATACTTAGTGTCTTTTGGAAACGGACTCCATTGCGTGGAGCATTTGTTACCGTTGTCGTCTTTCCACCAAAAAGTGCAACCATAGTCGTCTGTGTTAAAACCCAAATGTTTTTTATACCAGTCTTTGGTAGCTTTTGGGTCTTCGGTTTTAAAAAATAACCCGCCTATTCCTGTTACTCTGTTTTTCATACTTATACGTGTTGATCAATTAGAATAGTGTTGCCATCTGGGTCTACCACGACGCAACTGGCAGGGCCTTTTGTAGCTTCATCGGCTTCTGTTATCATAGTCATCCCTTCAGCTTTTAAGTGTTTCTGAATAACTCTTACATCATCAAAATCCTCCACTTTATGAGCGTTTTGATCCCAGCCAGGATTAAAAGTGATGATATTATTGTCAAACATTCCTTGAAACAACCCTACTAACGAGTCCCCATTTTTCATGATGAGGTAGTTTTTCTCTAGATCACCTGCAAATACTGCAAAACCTAGAGATTCATAAAATGTTTTTGATATTTTGATGTCTTTTACAGCAAGGCTTATGGAAAATGCTCCTAGTTTCATACGGTATATTTTAGTGTTTATTTTTTTTTGATGGCTGCTTCGTATATATCTATCCACTCCTGCGGGGTCATTTTACCAGCTAATTCTTCCAATAATTTATAAGGAATATCCTCCATTTTCTTGAACCTGATACAGCTTTTTCCCATGTCCAATTTAGATTTACAGTGTTTTGGATATTCTGTCACAAACCAGTTGTATAGCTCTTTCTTTGCATAAATCCCACTATGGTATACTGCAACAAAATTTTTTTGCGAAGCAATATTTACAAAGGGTAGCGGATCTTTAGGGTTGCAATGATAGCCGTCTGGATACAAAGAATGCGGTACGTAAAATCCTATCATTTTATAGAGTATTCCTTCCTCGAAACCTTTTGGAAGGTTTTTTTGAAAAATCTTACGAATCTTTTCTACGGGTGCTTGTCTATCTTGTGGGAGTTGCGATATATAATCTGCTATATTTTTGGCTTCGTAGTGCATGTTTAGAAGTTAAGGATTGGAAAAGTGTTCTGTTATTTTCTCTACAATAGTTTCGGCGAGCTTTATGTTGCTTTCTTCCGTCCAGCCAGCTATGTGCGGAGTAAGGATTACATGAGGCATTGTAAGTAACTTTTTAAATTCTGAAGGTATTTCTTCGGAAAAAAGTGTTTCAAAAGACAACTTCTCATATTCCAATACATCGAGTCCTGCTCCCAAAATTTTACCGCTTTCCAATGCTGAAACAAGGTCTTTTGTAACAACACTTTTTCCTCTTGCTGTATTGAGCAACCAAAATGGCTTTTGAAAAGCGTCGATAAATCCTGAATCTACCATTTTATCGGTTAAGGGAGTCCATGGGGTGTGCAAACTCACCACATCTGCCATTTCCTGAAGCGTTTTTAAGGCGACTTGTGTTGCATTGCGGTCCCCAACTTCTTCTTTAATATCGTAGCAAAGCACCGTGCAGTCAAATCCTTTTAATTTTTTAGCGAAAGCTTTGCCCATATTCCCATAACCAATAAGACCCACAGTTTTTCCGTCCAGCTCAATTCCGCGATGCGCTTCACGTTGCCAATGACCCGTTTTTACACTCTGATCTGCAGCATTCAGTTTATTGAAAAGCGTTAGCAGTAATCCTAAGGTATGCTCACCAACTGCATTTCTGTTTCCTTCTGGCGCAGCGAATAATTTTACACCTTTTTTTTCGGCATAGGGGATGTCAATACTCTCAAGACCAGCACCAACACGCGCAATAAACTTTAGTTTTGTTGCAGCATCTAAAAAGGTTTTGTCAATTTTAAAGCGACTTCGGATGATAATTCCATCATATTTTGAAATGATCTTTTCAATTCCCTCTTTGGAGGACTTATAGTTTTCGGTATTAGAAAACCCAGCTTGCTCCAATTGTTCTAGGAGTAATGGATGGTTTTGGTCTAAGTGAAGGATTTTCAAATTAATGTACGATTTTAGATGTACAAAGTACGATTTATCTATTTTAAAGATAAAAAGATAAAACAAGACTTCAGCAAGCTCAGGGAAACAAAACTTTTAAATATTGAAAATATAAAGAAAACAACCTACTGAAATAGTGAATTAAATCTTGGGATAGGAGGTTTGCGTTTTTTCATGCTTGACTTCGCCCGTATGCTTTGTGGCTAATTTTTCAAAAAGTAAAATATGGACTTCTTCATCCCCCTGACTTTTAGGGCAGTGTTCTATGCCTTTGGGAACGACTATAATTTCGCCTTCTTTTACTATTTCTACGGAATCTCGAAAATGTATTTCCAGCGTGCCTTTTTGAACGTAAAACAATTCATCTTCATCTTCGTGTTTGTGCCAGACAAATTCGCCTTTAATTTTAGCCAGAATTACTTGCATATCATCCACTGTAGCAATCTGGTGTGGATGCCATTGCTTACTGAATTTGCTGAACTTTTCTTTAATATTTATGGGTTTCATCTTTTAAAAGTAGAAAAACGAAAGTGGAATAACGAGAATTTTCTATTGTTTTATAGAAACAAAGTACGAATTTCTTCGGTAATTCTTGCAGGACGTTGGCTTTCAATTGCTACGAAACACCATACTGTTTTGGCGTTTACGAGTTCTTTATTGTCACTAGTTCTTGAGATTTTATAATGGCGTTCGCTTTTTACACCTTCGGCCAAAGTTACCCAAGTTTCAACGAGCAGTTCTTCGCCCTTAAAAGAAGGGTTTTTGTAAGAAATAGTATGTTCCAGCACCACCCAATAGTGACTTTTTTGATAGTTTTTTGGGGCTTTAGTAAACCAATGTTTTTCAGCTACATCAATACACCATTGCAAATAAGTAATATTATTAACGTGACCATTTTCGTCTATAGCAGACGCAGGAACTGTTATTTTTTCTGAAAAGGTTTTCAAAATCCAAGAATAACTTTAGCGATATAGAAGAACAGGAAAATCCCGAAGATATCATTACTAGTAGTAATAAAAGGACCAGTTGCAATAGCAGGATCAATACCTCGTTTGTCTAAAATAATTGGGACAAACGTACCTACCAAAGCAGCCACAATAATAACCGAAAGCATTGAAACGGCAATTGTGATACCTACCAACTCATCAAGATCTGCTATATAGCTGTATAAAATTACCAGCAGTCCTAAGGCTATTCCATTTATAAGGGCAAGACCAACTTCTTTTATCAGTCTATTAAATAAACTACCCTTTACATTATCGTTTGCCAAACCTTGTACAATAATAGCACTGGATTGAACACCTACGTTTCCAGCCATAGCAGCGATTAGGGGTGTAAAAAAGAAAAGAATAGGAAACTTTGAAAGTGCTTCCTCAAACCCTTGCATAATATAAACACTGCCCAAACCACCAAATAATCCTAAAACCAACCAAGGCAAACGCGCACGGGTTAATTGCCAAATACTATCATCTGCCTCCACATCCTGTGAAATACCGGCGGCCATTTGATAATCTTTTTCGGCTTCGTCTTTAATAAAATCTACAATATCGTCAATAGTAATTCTCCCTACCAATACGCCATCTTCATCTACGACGGGAATGGCCTCCAAGTCGTATTTTTGCATGATTCTAGCTACTTCTTCGTTTTCGGTGTGGACGGTTACGTAGTCTACTTTTGGTATAAATACTTCTGAAATTTTCGTTTTTTCGCTTGCTGTTAAAAGGTCTTTAAGTGAGAGTCTTCCCGTTAATTTTCCTTCTTTATTGGTTACATAAATAGAATGTACACGGGTCACATTTTCGGCTTGGCGACGCATTTCCCGCACGCAACCAGCTACTGTCCAGGTTTCTTTTACCTGTACTAATTCCTTCGCCATTAAAGCTCCAGCAGTATCTTCGTCATACCTAAGCAAGTCCACAATATCTGCAGCAAGTTCCTGGTCTCCAATTTGTTTTATTACTTCTTTTTGAATGTCATCGTCCAATTCTGCTACCACATCGGCTGCATCATCTGAATCCATTTCTGCCAATTCTCCGGCAATTTCACTGGGGGAAAGGCGGTCTAGAATTTTTTCCCGCACATCATCGTCCAGCTCCATGAGCGCTTCCGAAGTAAGCTCGCTCTCCAGTAATTTTATAAGGTAGGTTGCCTCATCGCTGCTTAACTCTTCTAAAATTTCAGCAATATCGGCAAAGTGAAGTTCTTGTAGGAGTTCGCGCAGCTTATTACCGTCTTTAACGCTAATAAGCTGTTCAACCGTCTGTAAAAAATCAGTCGTTAGTTGAAACTGCATCGTTGGCTATCTTTTGGGTGAGCGAAATAAATTGAGCAACGCTAAGTTGCTCTGGTCTTTGCCCAAAGATACTATCTTCTTTCAGTTTATCGGAAAGATTAAAAGATTTTAAACTGTTACGAAGCGTTTTTCTGCGTTGCTGAAATCCTGTTTTTACCACTTTAAAAAGCAACTTTTCATCACAGGCAAGATCGTAATTTTCTTTTCTGGTAAGCCGAAGCACACCGCTGTCTACTTTAGGTGGCGGATTAAAAACTTCTGGTTTTACGGTGAAAAGATATTCGGCATCAAAAAAAGCTTGTGTCAATACCGATAGAATCCCATAGGTCTTATTGCCTTCTTTAGCACAAATACGCTGGGCGACTTCTTTTTGGAACATTCCTGAAAATTCGGGAACCTGGTCTCGGTTTTCAATCGCTTTAAATACAATTTGAGTGGAGATATTGTAAGGAAAATTTCCCGTAATGGCATACTGCTCATCGCCAAAAATATCGGTGCCATCGCTTTTTAGAAAATCGGCTTCTAAAATCTGAAGATTTTCATTTGGATAGTTGTCAATAAGATAAGTGATAGCTTCGCTGTCCAGGTCCATGGCAACTACTTCAATGGGCTTTTCAATTAAATATTTGGTAAGCACTCCCATTCCCGGGCCAATCTCCAACACATTCTTATAGCCTTGAAATGTTAAAGTGTTTGCAATTTTTTCAGCTATCGTTTCGTCTTCAAGGAAGTGTTGTCCTAAGTGTTTTTTGGGTCGAATTGACATTATGATTCAAAATTTACTGCATATTCATCAATAACCTCTAATTCAGTACGGAAGGCGAGCATTTTATCGGCAAACAATTTTAGGCCATCTTTTTTTAATCGTTCGGCGTCATTTTTATAATAAGTGTCCAAAGCTTCTCTCGATTTTGCACTAAACTGAATAGCATATGTAGTTCCGCCCATATCTTCTTCAACCAACACTTTAGTGAGTTTGGCGTGAGTAAAATGTCCGGTAGCTAGCACTTGAGGGATGTGTTCTTTAATCCAAGCCAGCCATTTACTGTGGATGCTTGCATCAATATTTGCGGTTACGTTATATATAATCATATTATCCTTAACTATAATTTCTATTCTATAGCATCCCCACGAAGCATTCTAAACTGTTTTCGAGCTTCTATAAAGTAAATACTATCGGCAAAATTATAGATAATTTCTTCGTAGTATTGTTTGGCTTTTTCAGGAAATCCTAGTTTATTTTCGTACAGTTTTGCCAGGTGATAATAAGCATCATCTGCCAAAATATCCTCTTTGTAAAATGCTATTAATTTCAGGTAATTGTTTTCGGCTTTATCGTAGGTTCCTATTTTTTCATAGATTTTACCTTGTTTCAGCAGTACTTCATCTTCAATTTTTTCGCCTTTGTGGTTTTCTAAAATTTCAGAAAATGCAACAATGGCTTCTTGGTTTTTATTTTGAAGTGACAATAATTCGGCTTTTGCGAATTTTTTTAAGGCTGTTTGTGTGGAATCTTCCATAGAATTGTCACGTATCATTAAACTAAGCTGCATCGCATCATTGGCAATAAGTTGTGAGGCCGATTTTTTTAAAACATCCAACTGAACTTGAGACCACTCAAAATCCCCCTTATAATAGCTGGTTTGTGCTACTTTAAAACGTGCTTCTTGCGCCAAAACATCGTTTTTAACCTTTTTCTGAATTTGAGAATAATAAATCAAGGCCTGGTTAAATTGTTCACTAAATACCAGAATATCTGCTAACTCCATTTTTACGCGTGCTTCCTGGTAACTCGTCATAGGTGATTTGGCGAGTTTCTTTAAGTTTGATATTGCTTCGTCATTCCTGCCCATGCTGAAAGCCAAAAAATGATTATAATCTATCTGAAGCATATAGGTTTGGATATCAAACCCGTAGGTGTTCAGCAATGATTCAAATTCTAATGCTACTGAAGGATATTCTTTTTCGGTTACCGTTTTCAGTTTAATTTTCATTAGATATTGATAGTTTCGTAACTTCTCTTCTGGCGTAGCACTATTTTCTATAGCATAGTTGAAGGCATTTTCGGCATTTTCGTAATCAGCATCATTATAGGCAATAAAACCAAGATCTACGATACCAGATAGGTCTTCACCATTGCGCTTATAAATTGCTTTTTCCTGAATAATTGCTTTTTTGTATTCTTTTTGTTGAATAAATAACCAGCTCAACAATTCATTATAGAGCAAATCAGGATTTTCCTGAAGGCGTTTCAGTAACGTTTTTCGGAGTACAGCATTTGCTTCGTTATTTGAATCTTCGGTAACATACATACTAAAGTTTCGCTGTGCAACACTTCTATAGGAAGGATTGGTTTGTATGAGATTTAAATAGGTTTCAAACATTTTTTCCAATTCCCCTTGTTCTCCGTAAATACGAGCCAATTGCGGATTGAAATTGAGGTTAGAATCCAATTTCATAGCCATTTCGTAAGTGTTTGCTGCCTCATCTAGTAGGCTAAACCCTTCAAAAGACCTCCCTATATAGTAGGCATAACTGGGATTTTCGCTCAAAAATCGAATGGCATCGGTATTGGCAAGTGTGGCAAGTGAATCTTTATTTTGCAAGGCATAATTATGTCCTAGATCTACATATAATTGTGGGAGTCTTCGTCTAGGATCAAGTTGTTGTCTCAAGAGTTGTTCAGCTTCATCAAACTGCTCCAGTTGTTGATGGACTTCTACTGTAGACAAAATATAATCTAATCTGTTTGGATTTGCCTTTACCAGTTTTTGGTAAATAGAAAGTGCTTTTTCGTAATCACCCTGTTCAAAGTAATTTTTAGCCAACGCTTCACTTTGGGCAAAGCTATTTGCTGAAAAACAAAGAAGTAAAAGGAATACTAAAATACGCATAGGGTAAAGATACAAAATTAGGTAGTAGGGATTAGGTGGTAGGGATTAGTGAAACTGTTAAGTAAGAAACAATTATTGCGCCAAACTATTAGCAGGTTACTAATTTTAAAAAACTAACAGCGAAGCTTCCTAACAACTAACAACTAACAACTACCAGCTATTCAATCATAGAAAACCCACAATACGGGATTAAGACCTCTGGGATTTTAATACCATTTTCTGTTTGATAATTTTCCAAGATTCCAGCGAGTACACGGGGTAATGCCAAGGCACTACCATTTAGGGTATGCACTAATCTATTGTTGCCGTCTTTATCTTTAAAGCGGAGTTTTAATCGGTTTGCCTGAAAAGTTTCAAAGTTAGATACTGAAGAAATCTCCAGCCATCTATCCTGTGCCGTGCTAAAAACTTCAAAATCGTATGTTAAAGCTGCTGTAAATCCTAAATCACCGCCACATAATCGTAGAATTCGGTAGGGTATTTTTAAGTCTCGCAAAATGTTTTTTACGTGCGCAACCATTCCATCTAAGGCTTTATAACTGTTGTCTGGGTGTTCTACACGTACAATTTCAACCTTATCAAATTGGTGTAAACGGTTTAAACCACGTACGTGTGCACCGTAACTACCTGCCTCACGACGGAAACAGGGTGTGTAGCCTGTACAGGTAATTGGCAAATTTGTATGCGCTACCAGATCACCTCTAAACAAATTGGTTATAGGTACTTCTGCGGTTGGGATAAGGTATAAATCGTCTTGAGTGGCGTGGTACATTTGTCCTTCCTTGTCTGGCAATTGTCCTGTCCCTCGGGCAGACTCTTCATTTACCAAATGTGGCACCTGATATTCGGTATAGCCAGCTTCGGTATTTTTATCCAGAAAATAACTAATCAACGCACGTTGTAATCTTGCTCCCTTTCCTTTATAAACTGGGAAACCTGCTCCTGTTACTTTTACGCCTAGTTCAAAATCTATGAGATCATATTTTTTGGCAAGTTCCCAGTGCGGAAGGGCATCGTTGTGTAATTTCGGAATGTCACCTTCTGCAAAAACTTCTTCATTGTCGTTTTCATCAGTACCAGCTGGAACCAGCTCATTTGGGATATTGGGGAGGGTGTACAGTAAATTCTCTAAAGTTTCTACGGCGGTGTTAAGCTCTTCCTGAAACTGTTTTGAGGTTTCTTTTAGCTGACTTGTTTTTTCCTTAAGTATGTTTGCTTTTTGAGTTTCCCCATTTTGGAAAAGCTTTCCAATTTCTTTAGAAAATGTATTACTCTGCGCTAATGTTTCATCCAGCTTGGTTTGCGTAGCACGACGATTTTCATCTGCTTCCAAGATAGCATTAACGGCTGCGGAAGCATCTAATCCACGTTTTTTTAAAGCGTTGATGTAGGCGTCTTTATTATCGCGTATTTCGTTTACTTGTAACATTTTCTGTGAGAATTTAAAGGCGCAAAGTTAGTTAAAATGTCGGTTTTGAAAGGGTATTAATTTTCTTCTTTTTTGGTTGGCTTCTCTCTATAATCTGCTGGCGAAGGCTCCAGCCAATCGTGATGTTTAAAAGGGTGCCAATCCTGAGCTGCTATATCAATATCGGGTTTTATAAATTGATGGTATTCACCACCGTTTATTTTCAGTTTAACATCCATAAAGACTTTTACATTTTTACCCTCTTTGGCCTCAGCTTTTTTTATTTCTTTTGCCAGTCTCCACAATAAGTCCGGTTTGCTTTTTACAGAGCGTTCCTGCTTGCTACTCAGGATTTTTCTAAAATTATAGGGTTTCTTTTCAACACTACCTTCCTCCTGGGTATAGACAACTAACCTAGCTCCTTTACTTCGTAGCATCATTCGCCAGCTTAAACGATGGCCTTCTTCAGTCCAAAGTACATCATCCTGAAATGCCCAATGACGAAGCGGAAGTCCAATCTGAAATATAAAATACACCGAAAACACTCCCATAAGCAACGGTTTGTAACTTGGCACTTTTATTTCGCCTAAAGTGTATAATTGTTTCTTCGGAAGAAAACGTTTTTGTAGTATTTCTGAAGAGAAAAAGAACAATGCAAATGCCATGCTCATATACGGAAATATCCCAATCTGAAACACAATAGAATTGAACAAATGGAAGAATACCGAAACGGCAAATCCAATAAATCTTGTGCGTCTATAAAGCATTAAAGGCACAATAAGCAAATCGAAAAGTATCCCCACATACGCAATGCACCAATGTACCCAGTCCAATTGCAAAAACGAACCAATGAGCCAATAGTCACTCTTACCTTTCATAAACAAGGCTGTGGTGGTGCCATCCAGCCAATCTGGGTACCATTTTGCAACGGATGCGAAGGTATACACTAGCCATACCTGGAAAATGATTACCAAATATGTCCAGCGTGGAGCGGAGGGTGATTTTATCTCAGGGGTTAATTTTGCATCTAATGAAAACCAACGATGGGCGGGTAAAAAAACCATCATCCAGCACAGCAACATCATTAAATAATAATGGTTATTATAAGAGGTTTTCTGCATTAAATAAACACAAGACCACATAAGTGCATAGCACGCCATGGTAAAACGGTATTTATAACCCACCATCACCAGGAGCCCAAAAATACCCATGAGGATAAAATAATAGTACATGAGGTCGCCCGGGAGCGGCTGCAGAAAATCGAAGCCAATAAAATTAAAGGTAAACTCTGGTTCTATAAGTGTTCTTCGCAACCATCCTGTGGCTATTGCTCCGAAAGCTTCAGTTGCGATCAACGCACCAAAAACCACTCGCCAAAGCACGAGTCCTGTATTGTCTATGTGTTTGAATAGGAATTTATTCATTAGGTTTTTTAGTTTCATTGCGCATTTGACTTTCTAAACCTTTACCCCAACCCTTAAGGGTGGGTTCAGAAAGTCAAATTTCATATCAATTTCTTAAGCTATTTTCACGACAATTCCCTTAAGGGTTAGGGTAGAATGTTGGGAAAATAGTTAGGCATTATTTTCAGCAATAAATGTACGCGCAATTCCCTCGTCACTTTTTATGGCTTCTTTCAGTTTTTCAACCGTATCAAAAGTAGCTTCATTTCTTATAAATTTTAGAAACTCCAGCTTCAGGTCTTGGTTGTATAAATTTGATTCGGTATCTAGGAAAAATGTTTCAATGGTTCTTGTTTTCCCGCCCACAGTTGGGTTGGTGCCTATGCTGGTGATTCCGTATTTTAAGGAACCTTCGATGTCAGCTTTAGTAATATACACGCCGTTTTTTGGGATGAGTTTGTATATTTCTGAAGGTTGCAAATTTGCTGTGGGATAGTTCCAGGTAGTGCCAATTCCTTTTCCTTTTACCACGGTGCCAGTAATCATATATGGGTAGCCTAAATAATTATTTGCGGTTTCTATATCGCCGTCCTGTAATGCGCTTCTAATTTTTGTGGAGCTTACTGCAACATCGTCTAATTCTTGTACACTAATTTCCTCTACTTCAAATCCGTAGGTAATGCCCATTTCCTTTAAATCTACAATAGTTGCAGTACGGTTGCGTCCAAAACGATGATCGTATCCAATAATAATTTTTTTAGCGTGTAATTTGTTCACCAGTAAGTCGCGCACATACTCTACAGCTGTCATTCTGGAGAATTGTTTTGTAAAGGGGTGGATAACCAAATGATCCAAACCTGTTTCTTTAAGAAGTGCTTTTTTTTCTGAAAGAGTCGTTAGCATTTGTAAGCTCGTATCTTTTTGAAGCACCATTCTAGGGTGAGGAAAGAAAGTTAACAAAACCGAATCCAGCCCTTCTTTTTCTGCTGAAGTGACCAGTTTTTTTAAAATAGCTTTGTGCCCAATGTGGACACCATCGAAGGTGCCAATAGTAATAACTGCAGGCGTTTCGTTTTTGTAAGCTGAAGCAGGATGGTGTTCTTGCATTAGGTTCCGTTAAAGGTGTTCATGGTGTTGTTAACGCCGGCAAGGCCAAAAGATTCTATAATCTGGCAGCCTTTTTCAAAACGTTCGGGGAGTTTGGCTTCTTCTTCCGGAGTCCACTCACCCAATACATACTCTATTTGTCTCCCCTGGCTAAAAGCATCACTAATTCCAAATCTAAATCTGGAATAGGCATTGGTTTGCATGGTATTCTGAATATCCTTCAATCCATTATGACCACCGTCACTACCTTTGGTTTTTACGCGTAAGGAACCGAAGGGAAGGTTAAGATCGTCTGTTACTACCAATACATTTTCCAGCGGAATTTTTTCTTGATCCATCCAGTATTTTAATGCTTTGCCACTTAAATTCATATAGGTGCTAGGTTTCAATAAAAAGAAGGTGCGTCCTTTCTTTTTGTGAACGGTTATATCGCCTAATTTAGCAGTTTCCCAAGTGAGATTATTTTTTTCAGCTAAAAAATCGAGAATTTTAAAGCCAATGTTATGACGCGTGTTGTGATATTTTGGACCAATGTTTCCGAGGCCAACGATAAGGAATTTTTTCATAGGGTCTTCTCCTTCCAAAAAGGAAGTTTTTGTATTTGAGGGTTCACTCTTGAATAACTTCCGAAGAAAAGAAATCATATGTTCTGTTAACTTCCGTAAAAATAAAAAAAGCATCCCGAATAAACGAGATGCTTTCTAACTATTCAATGGTAACAGTTGTTATTCTTTTACAGCTGCTTCATCATTTACTTCAGTAGCTGGCACTTCATCTGCAGCAACTTCACCTTCTTCTCCTTCTTCTCCTTCTTCGTCTTCATCACCAAGTTCTACTATGGCAGTACGTGAAGTTCTCACTTGACAGATTACTGTGTTGTCTGTGTGTAGGATTGTAAAATCGTCACTTTCAATAGAAGTAACATATTTTTTAGCACCAATTTTCATTTCTGAAATATCTACCTCTATAAAATCTGGTAAGTTTTCTGGAATCGCCTTGATACGTAGCTTACGAGATACGATACGTAAAACACCACCGTTTCTTACACCACGAGAGGTACCTACGATACGCACAGGAATTTCCATGGTTACTTCCTTGTCATCGAAGATTTGGAAGAAATCTATGTGTAAAATACGATCGGTCACTGGGTGAAATTGGATATCCTGAAGGATACAGCTCACATTTTTTCCGTCGCCTAGGTCAACCACAACTGTATGCACGTCTGGCGTATATACAAGTTTGCTGAAGGCCAATTCATCTGCTGAAAAGTGAATAGGCTCATCTCCTCCGTATACTACGCAAGGTACCCCTCCAGCATTACGTAAGGTTCTGGTTGCTACCTTGCCCACGCTTTCTCTTTTAGATCCGTTAATTGTAATTGATTTCATTTGTCTTTTTTATATAATGAATTAATTTCCTCATTTTGAGGGGTGCAAATATAATGCTTTCAGAAAAAAGAGAAAAGAAAAAAGAGAAAAGAATAAGGTCTTTTATACAATTTTACTCCTACGTCGTAAAATCACTCAGGCACGATAAATAAAGAGCTTTAATAAACGGTATTCTTTAAGTTTTCAAAAATTTAAAATAAATTACTTAGCTAAGGTAGCTGAGTGGTCCCGAAAGCTTTCGGGATTGTATCGAAGCTACATTAAAAACTTAGCGCTAATACTCTTGTTCTCGTTTACGTGCAACATAACATCTGCAAAAAGATTTGCGCAGGTCAACACCCGTAATTTTGGATGTGTTTTAGACTGTGGAATAGAATCTGTAACGATTAATTCTTCTAATTTCGAGTTTTCCAGTTTTTCAAAAGCATTACCTGAAAGAATAGGATGTGTACAAATAGCACGTACACTCAAAGCGCCACGCTCCATCATAAGGTCTGCTGCTTTTGTTAGCGTTCCAGCGGTATCCACCATATCGTCTACCAAAACTACATTTTTACCTTGAACATCTCCTATAAGTTCCATATGAGAAATTATATTGGCCTTTTCACGTTGCTTATAACATATAACTACATCACTTTCTAATGCCTTGGAATACGCATAGGCTCTTTTAGAGCCACCCATATCTGGAGAAGCAATGGTTAAGTTATCCAGATTTAAATTTTTTAGATAGGGCAAAAAGATAGTAGAGGCGAAAAGGTGGTCTACAGGTTTTTCAAAAAATCCTTGAATCTGGTCTGCATGTAAATCCATGGTGATAATACGAGTGGCACCTGCTGTTTCCAGCATTTTTGCTACTAATTTTGCTGCGATAGGCACACGAGGCTTGTCCTTCCTATCCTGGCGTGCCCAGCCAAAATAAGGTAATACCGCAGTAATATGTCTTGCAGAAGCACGTTTTGCAGCGTCTAACATAAGTAACATTTCCATTAAGTGATCACTGTTTGGGTGTGTAGACCCAATAATAAAAACACGACTTCCACGAACCGACTCTTCAAAAGAAGGCTGAAACTCCCCGTCGCTATAGGTTGAGGTAATCACATTTCCTAAAGGTTGGCCGTAAGCTTTTGCAATTTGTTCAGCAAGATGCTGTGATTGTTTACAGGCAAAAATTTTAGACTGTGGCGTAGAATCGGACATGGTTGTGTTTTTAATGAGTCACAAAAATAAAGAATACAACAACGTATTTTCAAATAGTAATTAACATTTTGTCACCAAAAACAAAGTTTTATCAATTTCATATAAAAAACAAGATAAGAGTTTAAGGAATTTGTTATTTTTGCCGTTCCAAGAGGCTCGAGTGGCGGAATTGGTAGACGCGCTGGATTCAAAATCCA
>CAWCWV010000009.1:0-28470 GCA_963799365.1 uncultured Flavobacteriaceae bacterium | reverse complement strand
ACTATTGAGTGCTAAATAGATATATTACTGAAAAAATTTAAACACATATTCTATATAAGCACTTAATTTATTCTCCTAAAACTATAGAAGTTACTATAGAAAATTTTTAAAAATCAATCAAATTTTTTGGTGGAATAGACAAAGCATTGTCTATTTTAATCATGTTGTGTAATGAAATTTTTATTTCACAATTTTCTATTCTATTTACAGATTCTCGGGTAAGTCCTGTTTCAAAGGCAAGTTGTTTTTGCGATATGTTTTGCGAATGGCAGTTCTTGTAAAACATATTGCCAAATTTTAAAAGCTAAAAAGCATTTTTTATATTCAAACTTTAAAATTTTGGCGGAAAATAATTTTGTGCTTTAGTACTTGTTTTCATATAACTTTTAAAAACCTTTGTAAAAGTAGGTAAGAGAACTGAACAAAATTTCAATGGAAATCCAATAATTGTTGCGGAAGAATATCTAAAATTTTTGCAATCTTATGTATAGTAAGAATTCCTGTATTTATTTCACCTTTTTCTATTAGACGGAGCTGTTTTTCATGAGTCCCTATTTCATAGGCCAATTGTACCCTAGAAATTTTTTGTTGTGTCCTAATCTTTTTTAGGTTCTTTCCAAAGGCAATTAAAAAATTTATGTCTGCTTGACTTTTCAAGCTGTAAAGGTTTTATTTCGATAAAATATATTTCGGCTATATATAGCCGAAATAAAATATTTTGTTTAAATTGAATACTTTATAAACCTTTTAAATTTTTTAATTATGAAAAATGTAAATCTTCTGGGGAGAGGATTTAGAATGTTCTCCCTCTTTTTGTGTATTTTTATGGCAAACGTTTTAACTATGTTTGCGCAGAACAATGACCAATGCCCTTTAGATGATGGTTTTTCTTATGGGCCACAAGCATTTCACTCTGGTTCTATTCAAGAAATTAATCTGAATGTTTCAGAGCCCTTGGTTCTTAATGTTTTCTTTTGGAAAGTACCAGATGAGCAAGGTAATTACGGTGGTCAAGATTTTAATCAAGACAAACTTTTGGAGTCTATTGCATTGCTTAATATTAATTACAATAAGTTTAATATCTTTTTCAAGTATCGTGGTTACGATTTAATACCAAGTACACCAGCAGACCTTCCACTTAAGAAATATGAATATGATGAGGTGGAAATGAGATGGAAGTGCAATCCCTACCCTGGTCAAGTAGATCCTGATGGCTATGGTTTTATAGATAGATGTCAATACTTGCAGTTCTTTAACTGGG
The DNA here is from genome assembly GCA_963799365.1 of uncultured Flavobacteriaceae bacterium. Lineage (GTDB taxonomy): Bacteria > Bacteroidota > Bacteroidia > Flavobacteriales > Flavobacteriaceae > Marinirhabdus. Next base: position 27,209 of record CAWCWV010000009.1, on the reverse strand, counting down.
TAGATAGTGAAGAATATGTAAGACAGGATGCTATGAATGTGTACGTTCCTTATGGTAGCGGTTTTGGTGGTGCTGCATCGGGTATTCCAGGGAATAAGATTATTTTAAAAATTAATAAGCTTAATACAGTAACAGCATTGCACGAATTTGGTCATGCTTTGGGATTATCTCATACAAGGTCTAGTGGGGAGCACGTGACAAGAGATGAGTTTTTGGACCCTCCAAATAATACCATACCAAACTTAGATTTTAATGCTAAAACTACTGGAGATCGTATAGTAGATACCGCAGCAAATCCTGGTTTTTACAAGAATGGGAATTATACATATATTGATGAAAATTGTGAATATATTGATGGTTTTGAGCAGGACAATGTTGATGCTTTTTATAATCCAACTCCTGATGATGTGGCTAACATGATGACAGATGCCTACAATTGTGTAGATAACTTAATAACAAATGGTCAAGGTAACAGGATGCGAGAAAAGATAATAAACTCTTCTTTGCTTGGGCAAACAATGACACAGTTGGCTGCATTATATGAACCCTATCAAGGTGAATATTATTTAGTGGGACCTGCTCAAAATCCAGCGGATAAGCCCTTGTTCCAGCCAGGTTTTAATTATTATTTTTTAGAATGTGATTGTGATTGTAATGAACCAACAAATTATATTGATACTAGTTTTAGTTATACTTCTAATACTATATTACAAAAAGGACCTTTGGAAAAAGATTACAGCAGTATAACACACCCTAATCATACAGCTATTGGTATTAAACTCGAAAATAATCCTTTCTTTTGGCCACAACCAAGAAGGTGCTATGACAATAATAATAGAAAGCCCCATAGCGGAATTTTGACTAAATTTAATGACGATGTGTTTAATGCCAACGTAACCATTACGCCACAAGATTCAACGGCTATAAATAATCCAACCTTAGTAAATGACCTTCCAAACGGTCTGTATTCTATTGAAAAGCAATACATAGATGGAAGTAGTGAACAAACAGTAATTCAAAAAGGGAATAATTAACAAACCAGAACGGTCCCGAATTTTCGGGACCGTTTTAAATTATGCACTATGTATAGATTTTATTTTTTTATGTTGGTGGCTTTTATTCCAATAACGTCTTTCTCGCAACTATTTATAGAAAGAATTGTAACAACAGAAACATCGGGTACTAGTCAAATTTTGGTAGCTGATGTGGATAATGATAATGCTCTAGATATTTTAAATATTAATAGACTCCCTCTTGATAATTTTGCTTGGTATAAGAATATAGATAGTTTGGGTAATTTTGATGTACCGCTTGAAATCGGTAATATTGATGCTGCTAGAAATTTTACTACTGGTGACCTTGATGGGGATGGAGATTTAGATGTGATAGGGACAAGATCATTTCAGCCCAACGATAGATTAGTTTGGTTCGAAAATACTGATGGCTTAGGCAATTTTGGTCCAGCTAATGAGATTGTAACTACTACAGAAGGACAAGCTAAAGTTGTTGCTGCGGATATTGATGGTGATATGGACATAGATATTATTGTTAACTCTAGTGATGATGGTACCCTTGCTTGGTACGAAAACTTGGATGGCTTAGGGACTTTTGGACCAACACAAATTATCATTACTAATTATGTGACATTTACAGCTTTAGATGTAGGTGATATAGATGGTGATGGGGATATTGATATTGTGGCTGGCACAAATACACTTAATCGTATGGCATGGTTTGAAAACACAGATGGTTTGGGTAGTTTTAGTGTTCCAAAACCTGTAAGTACACCAGGTTTTGCTATCACCTTTGTGGGTGTTGAAGATATGGATGGGGATGATGATTTAGATATTTTTGGTACTGGAGGTGACACGAATATAGATATAATAGCATGGTGGGAAAATTTGGACGGTAATGGTGCTTTTGGAACTGAAAAAGTTATCTCTACAGCTTTAGAAGTTCCATTTAAAATGATTGCAGCAGATTTAGATAATGATCTGGATTTGGATGTTGCAGTAACAGTTGGTATAGAGGATAAAGTCTATTGGTTTGAGAACACAAATGGCGCAGGCGATTTTGGAGTTGCGCAAGTGGTTACGGACAATCTCCCTTTTACAATAAGCCTGGCAGCAGGTGATCTGGATAATGATGGGGATATAGATATAGTTTCTGCTTCACAAACAGAGGAATTTATTTATTGGTATGAAAATCAAACCATACTAAATGTACCCGAAAATAACCTCCCTACATTTGTTATACATCCCAACCCGGCTTATAACAAGCTTATTATAGAAAAACCAGCATCTACAAGAATTGCTAGTGTGGCTATTGTAAATAGCTTAGGTGAAATTATTCTGGAAAAAACAGGAGATATTCATCAAGTTAATATTTCACAACTAACTTCTGGGGTGTATTTTATTCATTTCCTAGGTGCTACAGGAAAAAAAGAGGTGCAAAAATTTATAAAAAACTAATAGTTATTCTCAAAAGGTTCTGCAAGTTTTAATTGCTTTCGGCAACTAATTTAGTAAAAATCGCTTCATTTTCTTCCACGAAACGTTCCAGTATTGTAAAGAAATTCAAAATATCTGTTTCACTGTTTCCTGCATTGATAGTGACTAAACGAATAAATTCATTTTCCTGAAAGGTTCCATAACCCACCATTAATTCGGCATGTTCATAAAGTGCGGTGCATAGGTGTTGTGCTGGAATGTCTTTATAGTTGAAGCATACTGAAATGGAATCGTCAAAACTATACAATGTATAATCGCTATGATTTTTAATGTATTCACGAGCCACTTCAGCTAACTGAAACTGCTGATCCACAATTTTTTCAAGTCCAATGGTCCCAACACTTTTCCAAAGCGTCCAGAATTTTAGTGCATCGTTTCTTCTTCCGCATTGAATTGAAGTTTTACCTAAATTATAATCGTCACCATCGGTTTGATAGAGATACGCCGCATCATTACTGAAAGAATTGTTGAGGTGTTTTTTATGTCGCGTCACAATTATGGAGCAGGTTAGGGGAGTCCCCATCATTTTATGTGCATTCACACTGAAGGAATCGGTATGTTCTAGTCCCTTTACCAAGTGCTTGTATGTTGAGCTGAAAATAACACTGCCACAATAGGCTCCGTCCACATGAAGCCAAATATTATTTTTCTTGCAAATATCAGTCAACGGTTCAATTGTATCAAAGGCACCCAAAACAGTGGTTCCTGCTGTAGCATTCACGAAGAAAGGGTGGTAGCCATCCTCAATATCCTTTTTAATAAGAACAGCTAAGGCTTCAGGAATTATTTTTCCAAAAGCATCTGTCGCAACATACCTAACTTGTTCACGTCCAATCCCCATTAAGGCTGCATTTTTAGGAATAGAGTAATGCGACTCTGCCGATGTGTATACAATGAGCTTTTGTTGTACGCCTTCGGTTTTAATGTTTTCGTTAAAAGCATCACGCGCCATTACCATAGCCATAAAATTACTCATTGAGCCTCCTGGTGCAAAAGTACCGTCGCTGGTTTTTGGATAGCCTATGATGTCACAAATGTTGTGAAGTATTTCTTTTTCCACACCTACTTGCGGACCTGCTACTTTGTAGGTGTACATACTGTTATTAAGCAATACTGCCAGCAAATCTCCCAGAGTAGCTTTAGGATTTCTACCGCCAAATAACTGATTAAAAAACAAACGAGTCGCTGTTCTTGGTGTACTAAGCACCAATTTTTCTATGGTTTCCTCAAAATTAGCGTCCGGGTGATCGTGTAATTTTAGGTCCAATTGTTCAAAGAGTTCCATGGCTGGAACTGGTTGGGTAACTGGATGTAAGTTTTCGGCTTCAAAAAGTTTGTGAGCGAGCTTGTTGAATAATTCAAGTTCGTTTGTCATAATGTACATTTGGGTGATTTGTAGTAAACCATCTTCGAGGCTTACAAATTTCTTTAATTATTGGTAATATTCGTTGAAGTTCCACGGCCAAAACCTATAACGCGGTCAAATCGCTCTCCAGGTCCGCGGTAATAAACCAAAACGGTGTAGTCGTTTTCGGTTTCCCAGAAGTCGCCACTAATGGCGCCATGGTCTATGCTTCCATCACGGTCTACCAGTACGTATTTGTAATTATAAAAACCTTGTTTAAAAAGGCGGGAAGCTTGAAATGTATCTGTTTTATCATTATAGCGCATATAGGTAGTGCCGTCTATAGTGTAGTTATTAAAGTTTCCGTAGAGGTGAATTTCCTTATCTCCCAACGGTTCAAAATACTGAAGGTTAAAATGCATGCGCACATATTCTGCCTCTATTCTCTGGTTTTCGGCCCCGAGATTTCTTACTACAAAATCTCCATTAATATCTGGATTGTAGGTATAGGGTCTGTCACTTCGGTCAATATCTGTAAATAGAAAATTTTCGTAAATATCGTTTAATTCTACACGCCTTATGCTGTTATTGGCAGCGCGTACATCTTTATTGTCAAAATTGTGATACTCATTTCCACCACCAAAAGCAGCCTCTTCATCATATCTATAAATAAGCTCTGTGCCAATAGTGTATTGTGGTACCAGATTGGTAATGGCATTTTTTATATTGCCGTTTTGCATCACCAAAGTTTTTACGTTCTGTTTGGGATTAATAAGTAATAAACCTGGGGAATTTATAGTAAATTGTACTACCTGATCTGTTCTAATACGGCTTAAATCCCTTGCTCTTTTAATAGCTACTTGCACGCCTACTATATTTTCCATAACGATAAATTTTCTAGAAAATACAATGTTACCATCGTCATCAGAAAAAGTAATAAGATAATTTCCGCTTTTTGAAATTCTGCTGGTTTCCCGGTTAGGAATGGTTAAAAAGTAATGCGAAAAAATTTGAAGGGTGTTCAGCGAGTTTTCGTAGGTTTCAATACGTACTTCATCAAAACCCCCAAGGTATTCGTTCTTAGAGAGGTCGCTTGGAGTCCAGTCGAAATTATAATGGTCTATTTTGTAGTAAAAGTCGTCTTCATTACCGTTAAGAGCATCGAACGAAATTTGAAGTCTGTCACCCAAGTTTATAACAGGAGTTTGGTTTTGTGTGCTAGTGCCTCTAAACTGAACTGTTCCAATATATTCTGGCGGTGGAATTTCTTGAGCCACTTGAGCGAGTGAACTTGAAACTATGCTAACCAAAAGGGATAGCAATTCTAAATACTTAAACATAAATTTCTTTTTATTAGGGGCTAAATATACGCAATTTCTATGCCTTCTTTTATAACTGAAATATAAGGGGGTTTGGTATTGAAATTTTAAGATATATTCCTTGTGTATTGCTAGTTTAAATTATTAAATTTGCACACCCTAAATTGAGCCGCAAAGGTTCGTAAGGAGTAAAGGCAATTTTAACACAACTATCCTATGTCCAAAGACATTAAGATTAAAAAAGGTCTTACCATAAACCTTAAAGGCGAAGCTGATAAAACGCTGTCCAGAGCTCCACGTTCTAGGACATTCGCTATAAGACCTGCCGACTTCCATCTTACCACCCCTAAAATGGTAGTAAAGGAAGGGGCGAAAATTAAAGCAGGAGAAATTATTTTCTATTCGAAAGACAACGAGAACATAAAATTTGCGTCACCAGTAAGTGGTACCTTAACTGCTATAGAGCGTGGTGCAAAACGTGTGATTACTCGTATTCTTATTGAAGCTGAACCACAAGACACTTTTCTAGATCACGGAAGCGTGAAGGTAGCATCCATGAATGGAGAAGCCCTTAAAAGTCATTTGTTGGCTTCGGGTTGTTGGCCATTCATCAAGCAACGTCCCTATGATGTGATTGCAAACCCTGAAATAGCACCAAAAGCTATTTTTATTTCAGGATATACAACAGCACCTTTAGCGGCAGACCTCGATTTCACCTTGCATGGGAAAGAGGCCGAACTACAAGCAGCAGTTACTGCACTTAGTAAACTTACCGAAGGTTCCGTGCATATAGGTATTGGAAGTGATGGAAGTTCTCCATTAAAAGGTATGAGCGATGCTGTGATTCATTCCGTAAAAGGGCAACACCCTGCAGGAAATGTAGGGACGCAAATCGCAATGGTGGACCCAATCAATAAAGGTGAAACCGTTTGGACGGTTGCTGCACAAGACTTGGTTATTATTGGGGAGTTGTTGTTAACAGGAAAGTTTAATGCTGAAAGAGTTATTGCTTTGGCAGGTTCTTCCGTAAAAACACCAAAATATTATACTACAAAAATTGGAGCTGAGGTTGCAACTTTTGTCTACGATAGCGGTTTAAATGAAGAAAATGTACGTGTAATTAGCGGTGATGTTTTAAGCGGAACTCAAGTTTCGCCCAAACAGCATTTGGGATATTACGCGAACACGGTGACCGTCATTCCTGAAGGGGATGATTATGAATTTTTTGGATGGACCAAGCCAGTCTTTAATAAAGTTTCAAATTCGAGAGCCTTAACATTTTCTTGGATGCAACCAAAGAAAAAGTTTGAATTGGACACCAATACAAATGGTGAGCATAGAGCTTTTGTGGTTACAGGCAATTACGAAGAAGTTTTTCCGCTGGATATTTATCCAATGCAAATTTTAAAAGCTTGTATGGTACAAGACCTGGATGCTATGGAAGCATTAGGAATGTACGAAGTGGCGCCAGAAGATTTCGCATTGACTGAATTTATCTGTGTATCTAAACAACCACACCAACAAATTATTAGAAACGGGTTGGACTTAATGTATAAAGAAATTGGATAATTGTTCATTTTGAAAAAATGAAAAATACACCGTATATGGGATTGAAACAAAAATTACATACGCTAAAGGAAAAATATAAAGGCACTAAAATGGCTCCTGCGTTTAACGCATTGCACACCTTTTTATATTTGCCTAATGAGACTACGCACAACGGGACGCATATTAAAGCGGCAGACGATTTAAAGCGTACCATGAATACTGTTATTTTGGCATTGGTGCCTTGTTTGATCTTCGGAATTTTTAATGCCGGATATCAACATTACTCAGCCATTGATGAAACTTTACGTCAAGCGCCTTTGGCAAATTTTTTCACTTGGGATAACTTCGTTTTGGGAGCTTGGACAGTGTTGCCGTTAGTGATAGTTTCTTACGGCGTTGGTTTGTTAATTGAATTTATTTTCGCAGTAATTAAAGGCCACGAAGTAGAAGAAGGATACTTGGTAACAGGAATGCTAGTGCCATTAATTGTACCTATCGATATTCCATTATGGATGCTGGCAGTTGCCGTAGCTTTTGGAGTAATCATTGGAAAAGAAGTGTTTGGTGGTACAGGAATGAATATTCTGAACCCTGCATTAACTATCCGCGCCTTCTTATTCTTTGCCTATCCAACTTGGATGAGTGGAGATAAAGTTTGGGTGCACGGAGCTGTAGACCGCCAGAAAGAAATTTTGGCAGGTGCTAATGTAGATGCTATTTCGGGTGAGACTATTTTAGGGAGTTATGCACAAAACACAACAAATATAGCCTATGATTATTGGGATATGTTTTGGGGTTTTATACCAGGCTCGGTTGGAGAGACTTCAAAATTATTAATACTAGTTGGAGCATTAATTTTGATCTTCACCAAGATTGGTAGTTGGCGTATTATCTTCAGTACACTTGTAGGAGCCCTAACAATGGGATTAATCTTTAATGGTGTCGTTTCAGCAGGTTGGATTGGGGAGAGCTCTAAATTCTTTGGATTAATGAATGTCCCTTTCTGGCAACACCTTATTATTGGTAGTATTTTGTTTGGAGCGGTATATATGGCAACAGACCCTGTAACGGCTAGTCAAACAAATAAAGGTAAGTGGATTTATGGATTTTTAATAGGATTTATTTCTATCCTCATTCGAGTGTTTAACCCAGCCTATCCAGAAGGAGTTTTCTTAGCAATATTATTAATGAATGTATTTGCGCCAACAATAGATCACTATGTGATACAAGGGAACATTAAGAAAAGAGCAAAACGGTTAAAAGTTAAAACAGCTTAATTATGGCAGTTAATAAAGATTCGAACGTATACACTATCATATTTGCCGTTATTATGGTGCTTGTGGTAGGTAGTTTATTAGCAGGTTTTGCTAGTGGTTTAAAGCCATTGGTAAAATCAAACGAAAAGAACGAAAAGCAGCAGAATATTCTGTATGCCATGGGTATTAATGATAATGAAGAGTCTGGAGCGGCTACTTTTATTACTGAAGACGTACAAGCTGAATTTGATAAATACATCAAAAAGCAATATGTCATAGAAGGTGATAAAGTGACTGAAAATCCTGAAGCGTATTTAATTGACATTAAAAAGGAAGAAACTAAAGCTAAGAAAGAGGGCTACACTAGAAAATTACCCGTATTTGTTGGTGAGAAAGATGGCGCGGAAATATATGTTGTACCTGTTAGAGGAAAAGGACTTTGGGATGCTATCTGGGGTTTTATTGCAATCGATAAAACTATGACCATTCAAGGGGTGTATTTTGATCACAAAGGGGAGACCCCGGGACTCGGTGCAGAAATAAAACAACGGTATTTCATGGACGATTTCACAGGAGAGAAATTTTTAGACGGAGAGGCTTTTAAAGGGATTTCAGTAGCTAAAGGTAATAACGATCCTAAAAATATAGACAAATCAGACTATGAAGTAGATGCCTTAGCGGGAGCTACTATTACTGGAGATGGTGTTGCAGCGATGTTAAAAAAGGACATGAGAATGTATGTGCCTTATTTTAAATCTTTGAATGAATAGAGTGCGCTAAAGTTAGAAGTGCGCTAAAGTGCCCTAAAGTTTTAAGTACTTAAAGTTGAAGTATGACTAACAAAGAGTTTGCTCAAAAGTTGGAGTTACGGACTGAAGATTTTTCGGTTTTGATTATTAACTTTTCTGCAAAACTTGGAAATAAGCCAGAAGCGTTAGTACTTCGCAACCAGTTGACAAAAAGTGGTACTTCAATTGGTGCTAACTATAGAGAAGCAAATAGATCAAGAAGTCCAAAAGACTTTAAGAACAAAATAAAAATAAGTGAAAGTGAAGCAAGCGAAACAGTTTACTGGTTGCGAATACTTTCAAAATTAAATTGGGTAGCACAGGACAAGATGAAGCCTGTTGTAGACGAGTCAAAAGAATTGCTAGCAATTTTTACATCCATTGCTAACAATTTATAAAAGTGCTTTAGCACTATTTAAAAATAAAAAAATAACTTTAAGCACTTTAAACTCTAGTGCAATTTAGGCACTAACTAAGAAAAGAGTAAAAACAAAAAGATAATATAAAATAGATATGGCACTATTATCAAAAAAAGATAGAAAACTAATACTAGATCCGTTAGCGGACGATAATCCTATTACTATTCAAGTATTGGGTATTTGCTCTGCACTCGCAATTACAGCACAATTGAAACCATCTATCGTAATGGCGGTGTCTGTAATCTTCGTATTAGGATTAGGGAACGTAGTGATTTCATTGATGCGAAATATTATCCCATCAAAAATTCGAATTATTGTTCAACTCATTGTGGTAGCTACCTTGGTAATTATAGTAGACCAAGTTTTAAAAGCATTTGCGTACGAGTTAAGTAAGGAACTTTCCGTATTTATTGGATTGATTATTACCAATTGTATTATTATGGGACGTTTTGAAGCGTTTGCTCTGGCAAACGGTCCTTGGAAATCCTTCCTTGACGGTATTGGAAATGCAGCTGGCTATGGATTAATTTTGATTATAGTTGGTTTCTTTCGTGAGTTACTAGGTAGTGGAACATTATTCGGTTTCCAAGTTTTGGGAGATCCTGTAGAAAAAACTGGATTGTACGCCATAGGCTATGAAAATAACGGATTTATGGTGTTGCCTCCAATGGCATTAATAGTAGTGGGAATTATTATATGGGTACAACGTAGCCGTAATAAAGCTCTTATCGAGGAAAATTAAAATGTATTAATTCTCCCTTTGAAGGGGGCTAGGGGGATGTTTTCTCCTTAAAATAATATAATATGGAACACATTGAACTTTTTTTTAAATCCATCTTCGTAGATAATATGGTATTTGCATACTTTTTAGGTATGTGTTCTTACCTAGCAGTGTCTAAGAAAGTGAGTACGGCAGTAGGTTTAGGAGCTGCTGTAATTTTTGTATTAACCGTAACAGTACCTTTAAACTGGTTACTGGATCAGTATATTTTACAACCCGGAGCATTGTCTTGGTTAGATGGCAATAGAGCGACACCAGAATTAAGTGCATATGCAGATTATGACCTAAGTTTCCTGTCATTCATTCTTTTCATCGCAACCATTGCAACGATGGTTCAATTAGTAGAGATAATTGTAGAGAAATTTTCACCATCTCTATATAATTCATTAGGTATTTTCTTACCCTTAATTGCTGTAAACTGTGCCATATTAGGAGGGTCTTTATTTATGCAATCCAGAGAAATAGCATCTTTTGACCTAGCATTAAATTATGGTTTCAGTTCTGGAATTGGTTGGTTTTTGGCAATTGTAGCTATTGCTGCTATTCGTGAGAAGATAAGATACAGTAATGTCCCTGCCCCATTAAGAGGCTTGGGAATTACATTTATAATTACAGGTTTAATGGCTATTGGTTTTATGAGTTTTGGAGGGATGTTAACAGGAGGTGATGATGAAACACCGTCATTAGATACCAATACCGAAAATATTGGTATTGAAACACAAGAAGAGAATATTTTAGAAACTACTGAAAAAGAAACGGCTCAAGTTGAGGTTTCAGAACTAACACAGCAATAATATGTTTTTAGCAGCAAGTACACTAGGAGTTGTAGCAGCCACCGTCGTTGCCTTTTTGGTATTGACACTTTTATTAGTGGCGCTTTTGTTATTTACAAAGCAGAAATTATCTCCATCGGGACCAGTAACTATTACGATTAACGACGAAAAAAAGATTGAAGTAGCCAGTGGTGGAACGTTACTTTCTACTTTAGGAGAAAACAAGATTTTTTTACCATCTGCTTGTGGTGGAGGTGGAACTTGTATTCAGTGTGAATGTCACGTTTTAGAAGGTGGTGGAGAGGCATTGCCTACAGAGACGCCACACTTCAGTAGAAAAGAATTAAAAGAAGGCGCGCGTCTTTCTTGCCAGGTAAAAGTAAAGCAGGATATGAACATACATATTCCTGAAGAAGTCTTCGGAATTAAAAAGTGGGATGCTACCGTTGTGCGTAATTATAATGTAGCATCGTTTATCAAGGAGTTTGTAGTTGAAATACCCGAGGATATGGGCTACAAAGCTGGGGGTTATATACAGATTGAAATTCCGGAATGTGAAGTGAAATTTGCAGACATGGATATCACAGCCCACCCTGAAGAGCACGATACACCAGATAAGTTTCAGTCAGAATGGGATAAATTTGGTCTTTGGCCCTTAGTGATGAAAAATAATGAAGTAGTAGAGAGAGCTTATTCAATGGCCTCCTATCCTGCTGAAGGACGTGAAATTATGTTGAACGTTCGTATTGCAACCCCGCCATGGGATCGAGCAAAAAATCAGTGGATGGATGTAAATCCTGGAGTAGCTTCGTCCTACATCTTCGGTTTAAAAAAGGGCGATAAGTGTGTCATCTCTGGACCTTACGGTGAATTTTTCATCAACCCTTCAGAATCTGAAATGTTGTACGTGGGAGGTGGAGCAGGAATGGCCCCTATGCGTTCTCATTTGTATCATTTATTTAATACCTTAAAAACAGGCCGTAAAGTAACCTATTGGTATGGTGGGCGTTCAAAAGGAGAATTGTTCTATATAGAACATTTCAGAAAGTTAGAAAGAGAATTTCCGAATTTTAAATATTATATGGCGTTGTCCGAGCCATTGGAAGAAGACAATTGGAAATTAAAAAAGGATATTAATGATGAGGCTGGAGATGGCTTTAAAGGGTTTATTCACCAAGTAGTGATAGACAACTATCTGAACCATCACGAGTCTCCAGAAGATATTGAGTTGTACTTTTGTGGTCCACCATTAATGAACCAAGCGGTTCAAAAAATGGGTGAAGACTTCGGGATTCCAGATGAACATATTAGATTCGATGATTTTGGAGGATAAATAATATTTTTACCAAACGAGATAGCCAAATACAGTACGTATTTGGCTTTTTTTTTGAAACACCTTCATATTTATTATAAATATATTAATACTTTTTAGTAGAGATGCTGTAATTAAACGATTCTAAGTTGTTTTATATCGAAATTATACTATTTTTGGAATACTAATTATCAGTACTTTAGGAATGTTTCGCTCCAGGCTTTTCTAGAGTTAATAATGTTCCTTATGCAAAACAATATAATTTTAGGGTTAATCCTTTCAGTATTTATAGCTACAACTGCAAATGCGCAGTTTGTAAAAAAAAACATCGCGAAATCTTCACAGCTCACTAGCAATGTAGCTTACATAGGACCAAAAGATAAGTCGACATTATCGTCGGCCTCATCTTCCAGGAAAGATAAATTAAAGAAAATGGAAGCAGAATTTCAAGCGCGCTATATAGCCCGCAAGGAAGAAGCTTTAGCATATGCATTTATTCATAATGTTCCTGTAAGAAAAACTTTAGAAAATGGCAGTTTTACAGAGCTACAATACATTGCAGATGACGGCTCTTTAATTTATTACAGGACTTATAACTCTGCAGCTGCAACATCTACTAGAGCAGATTGGTTACATACAGGAGGCGGAATGGGACTCAATTTAAATGGGAATGGACTTATTGCTCATGTTTGGGATGGAGGTCATGCTAGAATAACACATCAGGACTATGATGGTGCAGGGGGTAATAACCGCGTTACACTCATGGATACAGGAACAGAAGGCGGGACACAACTGAATTTCCATGCAGCTCATGTGACGGGAACCATTATGGCAACAGGTGTTGGTAATTTTAATCCTCCGTTTGGAACTTCAAAAGGGATGGCTTGGCAAAGTAGGGTAAGAGGATATATGTGGAATAACGATGTTGCAGAAGCAACCAGCCAGGTAAATGATGGTTCTGGTAACGGTACCTTTAATTTCGGGTACGATATGTTGCTTTCTAATCACTCTTATGGTTACGGAGCAAGTGGTATTCCAGATGCTTGGTTTGGTCAATATGGTTCAGATGCTGTAGATTGGGATACATTAATGTATAATGCCCCTTATTATCTCATGGTAGTTGCTGGGGGTAATGACGGAGAGGATAATACTTCAAATGGAGCACCTTTAAATGGTAATGTTGCATATGATAAATTAAGTGGTCACGCAACTGCGAAAAACAACTTGGTAGTTGCCAATGCTCAAGATGCCAATATTAATCCAGATGGTAGTTTAAACTCTGTGGTGATTAACTCTGGAAGTAGCGAAGGTCCTACCGATGACTACAGAATAAAACCAGATATCACTGGAAATGGGACTTCATTGGCTTCCACTGGTGAGACCTCAGATGATGCTTATATAATATTAACAGGTACCTCAATGGCCTCCCCAAATGTTGCCGGAACATTACTTTTATTGCAAGAACATTACGAAAATATACACAATATACCAATGAGAGCCTCCACCTTAAAAGGTTTGGCATTGCACACGGCAGACGACCCTGACGCAAATGGCCCGGATGTGGTATATGGTTGGGGACTATTGAATGGAAAAAAAGCTGCTGAAACAATTACAATAGCAGATGCTGGTGCAAATGCAGAAGTGTTAGAACTCACTTTAAATCAAGGGGAAGTATATAGCGTAAATGTGCAGGCTAACGGAACCGAACCACTTATGGCTTCCATCTCTTGGACAGATCCAGCGGGAACTCAAAATAATGGAACCAATAGTACCACACCTGCTTTGGTAAACGATTTGGACTTAAATTTAGATAATGGAACTATATATTATCCCTGGAGACTTACAGGAATAACCGCAAATAGTCAGAATAGCGAGAATAATGTAGATCCTTTTGAAAGGGTAGACATTACTGGAGCTTCAGGATTGTACACCTTAAATATATCTCATGATGGAACACTTTTTAGCGGAAGTCAAGATTTTGCTTTGGTAATTACAGGAGGACAAATTGTAACTGGCCCACCTCAAATTGCTTTTGGAACTACAAGCGGCAATGCGGTTGAAAATTCTGAATGCAGTTTTACAGATATAAGCGTACCTGTAAACATAACAACAGGAGCTTCGGCAGCTGCAGAAGTAACTTTTACGGTTAATCCTGGTAGTACAGCTTTAACAGGGATAGATTTCGATTTGATGACGTCTAGTGTAACATTCCCTGCTGGAAGCACAACAAGTCAAACAATGATAGTAAGAGTGTATGAAGATGGTTTTGTTGAAGAAAATGAAACGGTAATTATAGATTTTACCGTGAATGCCAATGGCGGAGATGCTTCGGCAAATGGAGCCTTGGATATGTATACGCTTACAATAAGTAACGACGACGTCGCGCCAATAGCAACTGTAACAACCAATGTATTATTTGAAGATTTTGAAGATGCAAGTGGTTGGACCGTTCTTGAAAATGAAGCGGGTGGTGATAATGATGATGAATTGTGGAGTATTTTTAATCCTTTTGCTCATGGAAACCTCAGTGGAAATTGGGCAGGTTCGGTTACAGATTTAGCGGTAACTGGAGGAAGTGGAGTACTTACACCAGATAATTTTATTTCTAGCCCACAGTTTTCCATTCCTGCAGTTCTAATGAGTGCAACACTTACTTTTGAAATTGGCGATTTAGGAGCGCCAGAAAATTATACGGTTTACTTTACAACCAACAAATCATCTGTAGCAAGTATAATTGCAGGTACAGTCTTAGAATCCAGACCTGTTTCAAATAGTATAGCTACTGAAACAAGAACAATTGATGTAACAGCTTTAGCCGGTCAAACGGGTTTTCTTTCTTTTAGACATCATGCGCCACACGGAGATAGCCTTTTAATGCTGGATACAATAGCGCTAGATGTAGTTTCTGGAACCGTAATTCAAACAGCAGTAAATACGATGGCACCAGATTCAATAAATCTAAATGGTCTAGGTACAGCCTATACTTCAGACCCTTCAAGTGGTGATAGTATGGCGGCTATACAAAATAATCAAAATGATAATTATGGGTGTACAGACATTTCCGTATCAAGAGCAGGTGTTGGAGCGCAATCTTACAATGGTAGCACTGGTGTGAATCAGGTAATGGACAAACGCTTTACGATGTCACCTGCTAATACAATTGCGAATGGTGATACCACCATAACATTTTACATAGAGGATACAGAGCTATTAGGATGGGAGACAACATCAGGAAATACAGGAAGTTATACGATGTATATAGCACGTGAAACAGGAGGAAACTTAACGGATATAGTAACCGCTACAGTTGGTGCTTTCGGTACCCATACCACGCTAACCGGAAATTTTTCTGGTACCGATGGATCGTATTATTTTGGTCGTCAAGCAGCATTCATCAGTTGTTCCGGTGTCACTAAGACTTGGAATGGTTCAACATGGAGCCAGCGGGGCTCCTGGTTCTACCGATACTGCAATAATAAATGGAAACTATAATACATCTAGCGGAAACATAGAAGCCTGTGAACTTATAATAAATATAGGTACTTCAGTAACAGTAAGAGCCAACGAATACTTAAATATTCAAGGAAACTTGACGGTAGACGGTACTTTAGTCGTGGAACACCAGGGAAGCGTCGTTCAGGTAAACCCAAATGCGACTGTTATCAAGAACGGAACAATTAACGTGAATATAACTACACCAATATTGCAGCAACGTGATTTTATGGTTATGGGAAGCCCTATGGATTCAGAGACGCGTAACGGTGTATTTACGAATGCTTTTTTAGTACTTAGCCACACTCCAAATAATTTTAATCCTAATACACATCCTAACATACCACAGGGAGCGACTAATTTTAGTGATTTGGAAGGAGATTTTTGGGCTGCATATACGGGTGTTATTACCCCTGGTGAAGGTTATATTGTGCGACCACAAACTGGGTATAGTGATCCTGCAGGCATCACCTACGATATGACCTACAGTGCGGGTACGCTTAATAATGGTATGATGGGCCGCCCAAAGATATATAATGTCGCCAATAGCCCAGCTGGTACGCCCAACGCTTATGCCAATCCATATCCGAGTGCAATAGACGGTGACAAGTTTATAGATGACAATGAATTAAACGAGCTGTTCTTTTGGGAACATCTAACGCCTCCAAGTGTGATTGTGCCCGGTGAAGGTTTAAAATTTGATATGGACGATGTTTCCATTCGTAATTTTGGTGGTGGAGTTGCCGCAAACAACGATAATCCTTTAAATATTCCAAGTAATGTAATCTCCACCGGTCAAGGATTTGCTATCAAGGCAGTAGCCAATGGTATGGTAAACTTCACTAACGACATGAGACTTACCACTGGAAACACTACATTACGTAACAACGAAGCAGAAATAGATCGGTTATGGTTGCACCTAGAGAGCGACCAATTCCAATTAGCCAACAATATGATGTTAGGTTTTAACCCACAGGCTACCGCAGGAATAGACAAAGGATATGATACAGATCGATTGGCATGCAGTGTTTCTATTTATTCACAATTAGAAACAGGAGATGCGCGTATGTCCATACAAACCCGTGAGGCATTTAGACAAGATATGAAAATACCAGTAGGATTCTCAACCATCCTAGAGGAAGAGACAAGTTTCACCATAAGCCTATCAAATTTTGAAGGTGCAAACTTAGTGGATAGAGCCATCTATCTTTATGATAATGAATTAAACATACTTACGGATCTCACCCAAGAAAATTATACATTCAGAAGTGGGTTCTCTGAACAGGACCGTAGATTTACTGTTGTGTTTGAGCAGGATGAGGAGGTGCTAGGAAACAATGAAGCACCGTTGGAAGGCATCTTGGTATATCCTAATCCAACAAGCGGCACCTTAAACGTAATTAGTACAAATTTACTTTTAGAAGGTATAAAGGTATACGATGTGCTTGGGAGACAAGTTTCCAAAATGAACTTGGACAGCGTACAGGGATATCAATTAGATATGTCACCCTTAAAAGCTTCAGTTTACTTTGTAGAAATTACAACACCACAAGGAACAATCTTAAAACGTATTGTAAAAAAATAAATATAATATGAACAATTAAAAAATCCTCATTTAATTTAAATGAGGATTTTTTTTAAATTGAAATTCATCTAACTTTTAAATATTAAAAGCTGATTTTACTTTTTCAACATAGTCTAATTTTTCCCAGGTGAATAGTTCTACCTGCATGGTTTTGCTAGCGGCATTTGGAATTTCAAAGGTTTTCGTAACTACTTCATTTTTTCTTCCCATATGACCATAAGCGGCAGTTTCAAAATATATCGGTTGGCGTAGATTTAAACGATCTTCAATAGCTGCGGGGCGCATATCAAAAATTTTAGAAATCTTTTTAGCGATTTCACCATCGGTCATATTCACTTTGCCAGTTCCGTAAGTGTCTACAAAAATTGCCATAGGTTCCACAACGCCAATGGCGTAACTTACCTGTACTAGAATTTCATCTGCAACCCCTGCAGCTACCATATTTTTGGCAATATGTCTGGTGGCATATGCAGCAGAACGGTCTACTTTACTTGGATCTTTTCCGCTAAAAGCGCCACCACCGTGAGCACCTTTACCACCGTATGTGTCTACAATAATTTTACGACCCGTAAGGCCTGTATCGCCGTGTGGTCCACCAATTACAAACTTACCAGTTGGGTTGATATGGTAGGTAATACCCTCTGTAAATAGCGCGGCAATTTCTGGCTTTAATTGAGCCTTTACACGTGGGATTAAAATTTCAATAATGTCTTTTTTTATCTTTGCCAACATGGCTTCATCATCGCTATCAAATTCATCGTGCTGCGTAGACACTACAATAGCTACAATACGAACGGGTGTATTGTCATCGTTGTATTCAATGGTTACTTGGCTTTTTGAATCTGGCCGTAAGTATTTTATTTCGTTTTCTTCTCTGCGAAGTGCAGCGAGTTCCTTCAAAAGACGGTGTGAAAGATCTAAAGCCAACGGCATATAATCCTCGGTTTCTTTAGTAGCATAGCCAAACATCATCCCCTGGTCACCTGCCCCTTGCTCTTCTTTACTAGCACGGTCAACACCACGGTTAATATCATCACTCTGTTCATGTATGGCAGATAATACACCACAAGAATTTCCATCAAATTGATAAGCTCCCTTGGTGTACCCAATCTTATTAATAACGTCACGAGCTATTTTTTGTACATCCAGGTATACAGTGCTCTTAACCTCTCCAGCCAGGACTACTTGTCCGGTAGTTACAAGGGTTTCACACGCAACTTTACTCTGTGGGTCAAACGCTAAAAAATTGTCTATTAAAGCATCACTAATTTGGTCTGCTACTTTGTCTGGGTGCCCTTCAGAAACACTTTCTGAAGTAAATAAATACGCCATTGCTTAATTTTTAAAAATTGAAAATAGTAATCGAAGGAGATTTGACGAAAACGTCGAAGGTAGTTTACAACTGCCTTTAGCATTTTTATTCTGAAATTTTAAGCGTTTCAGAAGAGGTTGCAATCAGTCAAATCTTTCCTCTTAATGGGTGCAAAGGTACAGAAAGAATTAGAATTAGAAAGTATTCTATTGTTTCTTTAACACAGCTTTTTGGATTGCGGTTATGGGATAGGAAATAACTTCTGTTTTAAATTTACCTTGAGTGTAAACCACTTGTTTGTTGTTCTTTGAGGTAGTGGTGATTTCAAAAATCATAGATGCAGTTTCAAAAGTAATAAAGGTCGTGAGAAGTATATCATTCACTTCAAATAGGCTGTATATCTTGTTTTCAATCACTTTAACATCTAGGATAATCCCGTTGTTTTCATCTAAACTATAACGTCCTTTATCGTTATCTTTTTCAATTAAATTATATGCTCTTACTTGTTTTGTTTCCCCTTCGCCATAAACCAAAGTATAACCATACTTTCCTACTGATTCAGTCTCCAATAAATGAAACTCTATAGCAATGATTTGATTGCCTTTTTCAGAATAAATTTGAAGGTTTCCAGTATAAATTCCGAAGAAATCGTCAGTAAATTGAGTCGATCTCTGTTGTGAAATTGCTTAAATAGAAAAAAATAGCATAAAAATATAAATCGGTATAATATTCATAATCAACACTTTGCGTGTACCCTTTTAATTAAGTTCCAGAAAAATACAAGAATTAATTTGGAATTCTCCATTCTCTTTCGCAATATTTGTGCTCACAAAGTTCAAATCTTTATTGAATTGTTATCAAGAAAGGTGGAGGGATTAGACCCTTTGAAACCTTAGCAACCCTTGCAGTCCCGCTTGCTTTATTGCGGGATCACAAGAAGGTGCTACATTCTACAACGGCTTAGCCGGAGATAGATAACGAAAAACTACATTTTCTTACTGAAAGTGTACGGACTCACTTCTTACTAACAATTTTTCTAAAAGAGTACGCCCTAGGGCGCATTTGGCTTTTGTTTTAATTTATTTATTAACTCAAAAAACTAGAAAAATGAGTGCAACAAAAATTATTCATTCCATTCCAAGTGACCCGTTAACGGGCGCAATTTCGGTACCTGTGTACCAAACCTCCACTTTTATTCAAGATGCTCCAGGCGTTAATAAAGGCTATGATTATGCAAGAAGCAACAACCCAACCCGCAAGGTTTTAGAAGACGTGGTTGCCCAAATAGAAGGTGGCGACGCTGGTTTTGCTTTCGGAACAGGATTAGCAGCTATCGATGCTGTGTTAAAATTACTTTCGGTTGGTGACGAGATTATTGCCGTAGACGATATTTATGGAGGAGCCTATCGGTTGTTTACCCACGTGTACGAAAAGCTAGGGATCGAAATTAAATATGTAGATACCACAGATGCTGAAAACGTAGCAAATGCAGTAAGTACCAGAACCAAATTTATCTGGATAGAATCTCCTACAAATCCAACATTAAAAGTTTCAGATATTGAAGCCATTTCAAAAATCGCTAAAAGTGTAAATGCATTACTCGTAGTAGATAACACCTTTGCCAGCCCAATTGCCCAACAACCAATTTCAATAGGCGCAGACATAGTAATCCACAGCGGGACAAAATACATTGGTGGCCATAGTGATTTGGTAGCAGGATTGGTGGTGACCAAGACCGAAGCACTTTCAGAAAAAATAAAATTTATTCAAAATGCATCCGGCGGTATTTTAGGACCGTGGGATTGTTTCTTGACCATTCGTGGCATTGAAACGCTAGATATTCGCTATAGAAAACAATGCGAGAACGCACAAAAAGTAGCCGAATTTTTACTGAAAAGCGAAGCAGTTTCCGAAGTTTATTTCCCGGGATTACCAACCCATAAAAACCATGAAATAGCAAAAAGACAACAAAACGGACTCTTTGGCGGGATTGTCTCTTTTAGTTTAAAAAATGATACTGTGGAAGCAGCCAATGCTTTTGTAACAGCAACCGAATATTTTAAACTAGCTGAAAGTTTAGGCGGCGTAAAAAGTTTATTGTGCCACCCACCACAAATGACGCACGCAAGTGTTCCAAGGGAGCGCAGACTGCAAGCTGGAATTAAAGATTCGCTCATCCGTCTTTCTTGTGGCATTGAAAATGCCGAAGATTTAATTCAGGATTTACAGCAAGCCTTCAAAAGATCTGAAGTTTCACCAGCAACTGTTGCACTTTAAATTTTTCACAATGCCTACAACAATCTTAGAAATTTCAGAAGAAAAAATTGACATAGCTGCACTACAAAGACGTAGGATTAATTTGGCAGTTTTTGGTCACGGCAACGTGGGAAAAGCATTTTTGGAACAATTATTCCAACGACAAGAACAACTTTTACTGAGTAAAAATTTGGAAATCGTAGTTTTTGCAGTGGCAAATTCAACCAAAGCCTTATTGCAACAAAACGGAATTGATACCAATTGGGAGGAAAACAAAAAAAATAATGGTAATTTGTATTTGGTGGAAGATATTGTTTCTTTCGCTCAGAAATATGAGCTGGAAAACCTAATTGCAATTGATAATACTGCAGATGCTACGTTTACCCAAAATTACGAAACATTAGTTGAAAACGGGTTTAATTTGGTGTTTTCTAACAAGCATAAAAATACCCATAGTTGGACAGCGTATCTTCAATTGCGGGACATATTAAAGCATTATAATAAAAATTATTTGTATGAAACTAATGTAGGTGCAGGCTTACCATTAATAGATACTATAAATTTGTTACACCAATCTGGTGAAAATATTACCCGTATTCGAGGCGTGTTTTCTGGCTCGCTGAGTTTTATTTTTAATGAATTTTCAGAAAAAGAGATTTCCTTTAGCGAGGTTGTGAAAAAAGCAATTACCAAAGGATTTACGGAACCAGATCCAAGGGAAGATCTGTGTGGAATGGACGTGGCTCGGAAGCTTTTAATTTTGGCAAGAGAGCTGGAGCTAAAGGTAGAACTGGAAGATGTTTCAATACAAAATCTTATCCCGAAGAATTTAAGAAAAGTAGACAAAGATTTGTTTTTTAAAGCTATACATCAATTAGATCAGCCTTATTTAATGAAGAAGAAAAACCTTAAAAAGGATACAGTGCTACGCTATATTGGGGATCTTCATGGCGATTTGTCCAAAGAAGATGGAGGCATCCTAAAGGTAAGTTTGGAGGAAACTTCTAAAAACAGTATGTTAGGACAATTAAAAGGAAGTGACTCTCTCTTTGAAATTTATACCGAGAGTTACGGAAAAAATCCTATCGTTATTCAAGGGGCTGGCGCAGGAGCACAAGTTACTGCACGAGGTGTTTTTGGAGATGTTTTACGAATATGTAATAAATTAAACTAAGTATGAAAGTTACACTAGAAAGAAAGAACAATGCTTATTGGTTTCAAGGAATGGGTAAAAGCCCAGTTCCTGTAAATATCGATGATGGCGAGCAAGGAGCCAGCCCAATGGAATTACTATTAATGGGGGTGGGTGGTTGTAGTGCGGTAGACATTGTTTCTATCCTTACAAAACAAAAACAGGAGATTACCAACTACAGTATGGAGGTCACTGGGGAACGTGTAGCGATAGCGCAGGCAACACCTTTTAAGTCTATCCATGTAAACATATTTTTAGAAGGAAAGGTACACCCAGTAAAAGCAAAAAAAGCGGCAGATCTTAGTTTTCAAAAATATTGTTCAGTATCTTTAACACTAGAGCCAAAAGTGCCTATCACGTATAATGTTTACGTTAACAATGAAATAATGGAATAAAAAATGTTATCGAGAAAAACAAAATACGGACTAAAGGCGCTTTCTTATTTGGCTAGGGAAAATAGCAAGGATCCAGTGCAAATTATCGTGATTTCTGAAGCTGAAAACATTTCTCAAAAATTTTTGGAAAGCATTCTCCTCATTTTAAGAAAGGCGACAATTTTACAATCCAAAAAGGGAAAAGGTGGAGGGTATTTTTTAGCCAAGCCTGCCGAAGAAATTACCATAGCAAGTATCCTGCGTGTACTTGAAGGTCCTATTGCAATGGTGCCTTGTGTAAGTCTCAATTTTTACGAAAAATGTGACGACTGTCCAGACGAAGAGGCGTGCAGTGTTCATAGACTCATGTTGCAAGTAAGAGATACCAATTTAGGTATTTTCGAGAATACCACTTTAGCAGATCTCATTGCAACCAAACCCAAAGATTAAAGCATAAAGTATTGGCATTTTAATATTTATGCTGTTTCTTTGTGCCAAGTTCATTACGTACTGAAAGTTATCAAGAAAGGCGGAGGGATTAGACCCTACGAAGCCTTAGCAACCCTGGTGTCATACCGCTGTATAGCGGTGCCAGAAGGTGCTACATTCTATCCGTCTCAACGGTATAGATAACACACAAATAGGGTAACACCTTTCCAAATTTCTTGATAGATTTATAACTATTTGCCCCATATTTTTGGGCGAGTCCCTTTACAAATGCGCAAAAAGCATTTGTAAAGCGTCGGGCTATTCGCTATATCTTTTTGCAGAAAAAGCAAAAAGGATGTCGCTGCTATCCCTTTCGCGGTGCAACATAATTTGATAAGTGTCCCCTTGAGGGGACTTTAGGGGTGTAATTCACAATTTTTATTATGAAAAACAACATACAAAAAATATTACAGGAACGTATCCTCATTCTGGACGGAGCCATGGGAACCATGTTGCAACGCTATAATTTTTCAGAAGAAGATTTTAGAGGAGAACGTTTTAAAGACTATCCCACATCAGTAAAAGGAAATAACGATTTACTCTCACTTACACAACCTAAAGCCATTGCCGAAATTCATGCCAAATACTTTAATGCAGGAGCAGATATTGTGGAAACAAACACTTTTTCATCTACAACCATCGCCATGGCAGATTATGGCATGGAAGACCTGGCATATGAGTTAAACTTCGAGAGTGCAAAAATTGCCAAAAAAGTAGCCCAGGAGTTCACAACCAAAGAACCTCACAAACCCAGATTTGTAGCTGGTGCTATGGGACCAACAAACAAAACAGCGAGTATGTCACCAGATGTAAATGACCCGGGATTTAGAGCTATTTCATTCGACCAATTACGCATTGCCTACAAACAGCAAGCCGAAGCTCTTCTGGATGGCGGAGTAGATGTGCTCTTGGTAGAAACAATTTTTGACACCTTAAACGCCAAAGCGGCGCTGTTCGCTATTGAAGAAGTAAAAGCCGAAAGAAATATAGCAATTCCAATTATGGTAAGTGGCACCATTACAGATGCTTCAGGAAGAACCCTTTCTGGACAAACTGCAGAAGCTTTTTTAATCTCAATTTCCCACATCCCGTTATTAAGCATAGGTTTTAACTGTGCCTTAGGAGCCAAACAGCTCACTCCACATTTGGAAGTGATTGCGCACAGAACCAACAGCGCTATTTCTGCCTACCCCAATGCTGGATTGCCTAATGCCTTTGGAGAATATGACGAAACACCAGAACAAATGGCAGCACAGGTTAAAGAGTATTTGGAAAAAAATTTAATTAATATCATTGGCGGCTGTTGCGGTACCACGCCAGAACATATCGAGGCGATTGCAAAATTAGCGTCTCAATACCAACCTAGACCTTTAATTTCAGAAATTAGTATTGTATGATTCCTACAAAAAACCACATAGATAATGCTATTAAAATAGTGTCGGGATTAGTGCACAAAACTCCTGTTCTCAAGTCTTCAGTAATAAATGAAATGGCTGGAGCCCAGTTGTATTTTAAGTGTGAGAACTTTCAGAAAATGGGTGCTTTTAAAATGAGGGGTGCGGTACATGCCATTCAAAAACTATCTTCAGCACAAAAGGAGGCTGGCGTGGTAACCCATTCTTCAGGAAATTTTGGACAAGCAGTGGCTTTGGCAGCGAAAAATTTAGGAGTTACTGCCTATGTAGTAATGCCAGAAAATGCACCTTCAGTTAAAAAAGAAGCAGTAAAAGGCTATGGCGCAGAAGTAATAGAGTCTGAAAGTACATTGAAGGCGCGAGAAGAAACTTCAGAAAAAATTAAACAAGATACAGGCGCTACTTTTTTACATCCTTCCAATAATTTGGATGTGATATTAGGGAATGCCACAGCAGGCGTAGAACTACTACAACAATATCCAGATTTAGATCATATACTAGCTCCTGTTGGGGGTGGCGGATTAATTGCTGGGACAGCCCTTGCAGCAAAATACTTTGGAAAAAATTGTAAAGTAATAGGCGGTGAACCCTTTGCCGTAGACGATGCGTATAGATCTTTACAGTCTGGTACCATTGAAATAAACGAGACTACAAATACTGTAGCCGACGGATTACGAACCAATTTAGGAGATTTAAATTTTCCTATCATTCAGGAATTGGTATCAGAAATCATTCGGGTGGAAGAAGATGAAATCGTGGCGGCGATGAAACACATTTGGGAACGTATGAAAATAATTATTGAGCCCAGTTGTGCAGTTCCCTTTGCAGCGGTTTTAAAAGAGAAAGAGACTTTTCAGGGAAAAAAAATTGGGATAATTCTTTCTGGGGGGAATGTGGATCTAAAAAATTTGCCTTTTTAAAAAAATTATGCAAGAATCAACTAACAAAAAGTCTTTTAAACCCCCTTCAGGGGGCAGGGGGTTAAAATTAGCAGGTTTAGAACCTCTCGTTATTACCCCAGAAAGCAATTTTATTAACGTAGGCGAGCGAACCAACGTGGCAGGTTCCCGTAGATTTTTACGGTTGATTAATGAAGACAAGTACGAGGAAGCCCTTAGTATTGCCCGTGATCAGGTAGAAGGCGGTGCTCAAATCCTAGATATTAATATGGACGATGGGCTAATAGAGGGCAAAGCGGCTATGGTAAAGTTCCTGAATCTTATCATGGCCGAACCAGATATCGCCCGAATCCCAATAATGATAGACAGCTCCAAATGGGAAATTATTGAAGCTGGTTTACAAGTAGTGCAGGGAAAGTGCGTGGTAAACTCCATAAGCTTAAAGGAAGGCGAAGCAGAATTTATACACCATGCAACTTTGGTAAGACGCTATGGTGCCGCTGTAATTGTGATGGCTTTTGATGAGGTGGGGCAAGCAGATAATTATGAGCGAAGAATAGAAATTGCGCAGCGGTCTTACGATATTTTGGTACATCAGGTAAAATTTGCACCTGAGGATATTATCTTCGATCTTAACATTTTTCCTGTCGCTACGGGGATGGACGAGCATCGTAAAAACGCTTTAGATTTTATTGAAGCCACAAGGTGGGTTCGTGAAAATTTGCCACATGTGAGTGTTAGCGGAGGCGTGAGTAATGTTTCGTTTAGTTTCCGTGGGAACGATACAGTTCGTGAGGCCATGAATTCAGTTTTTTTATACCATGCCATCCAGGCGGGAATGAATATGGGGATTGTAAATCCAACTATGTTGGAAGTGTACGATGATATTCCGAAGGATTTACTGGAACGTATAGAAGATGTGATGCTGAACAGACGTGAGGATGCTACCGAACGCCTCCTCGATTTTGCGGAAACAGTAATAGGTACTTCCAAAGAAAAAACTATAGATCTCTCTTGGCGGTTAGAGCCTCTTCAAGATAGAATAACAAGAGCACTCGTTAAAGGAATCGATCAATATATTATTAAAGACATCGAAGAAGCCAGACAAAGCGTTATTAAGCCTATAGAAGTAATTGAAGGGCATTTAATGTTTGGTATGAATGTGGTGGGCGACCTTTTTGGGAGTGGCAAAATGTTCTTGCCACAAGTGGTAAAGAGCGCAAGAGTGATGAAAAAAGCGGTGGCTTATCTCCTTCCATTTATTGAAGCCCCCGAACCCCCGAAAGGGGACACTCGTCATGGTTGGGCTACAGCACAGCCTTCCTTGTACAATATGCTGAAGGAGTATGCTTTTAAAATGCGTAATGAACCTACTAAAGCTGAAGCAACTTTATGGAAAGCTTTACAAGGAAAGAATTTGGGCGGTTATAAATTTAGAAGGCAGCACATTATTGGTCAATTTATTCCAGATTTTGTCTGTTTAAAACAAAAATTAATAGTTGAGGTTGATGGATCTATTCACCAACTTCCTGAAAACGTTGCAAGTGATGAAGAACGAACAAGTTGGCTAAAATCTGAAGGGTATACAGTAATCAGATTTTCCAATATTGAGGTGATTTATAATATTGATAGTGTTTGTGATGCTATTTTAAACGCATTAGAAAACATAGAACAATCAGAGAAGATTGGCGGTTCCCCCCTCGGGGGTCAGGGGGCCGGAGGGGCAGGTAAAATTTTAATGGCTACCGTAAAAGGAGACGTACACGATATTGGTAAGAATATTGTATCGGTGGTGTTGGCATGTAATAATTACGAAATAATAGACCTCGGGGTGATGGTAGCTCCGGAAAAAATTATAGCAGAAGCGAAAGCACATAATGTAGATATTATTGGGTTAAGCGGTTTAATTACTCCCTCCCTAGATGAAATGGTTTTTTTAGCTAAAGAAATGCAGCGCCAGGATTTTGAAGTTCCTTTGTTAATTGGCGGCGCTACGACGAGCAAAGCACATACGGCAGTTAAAATAGATCCACATTACAAGAGTGCAGTGGTACATGTTAACGATGCTTCACGTGCGGTTACCGTTGTAGGCGATTTACTTCAGAAAGACAGAAAAGACGGGTATATAAAAAGTATAAAAAACG
>CAWCWV010000008.1:0-360439 GCA_963799365.1 uncultured Flavobacteriaceae bacterium | reverse complement strand
ATAACCCGAAGGTCACTGGTTCGAGTCCAGTTCCCGCTACTAGGAATGAAAAGCCTTCATAGCAATGTGAGGGCTTTTTTTATGGAGTGACTTTACGAACTGGACGAGAAGTTTATGCTGAGTTGCAACGACACAGGAGTTGCGTATCGAAGTAAGTCCAGTTCCCGCTACTAAGGAGAAATCCAACACCAGAGCGGTTTAGCGAAAGCTAAACCGCTTTTTTTATGTCCTCATTGTCGAATTTTCTTACCTTTGAATACGATTTGGAATACGTTTTAGAATACGATTTGAAAAAAAAGAAACAATTTTCACAACCAAAAATCTACGATGCCAAAGGCGATCTCTCCAAAAGATGGTACGTCTATTTTTCATTTCGAAATCCCGAGACTGGAAAATTGGAACGCCAGGCATCCGTCTATGGCAATGCCAATAGCTATTCCACAAAAGGGGAGCGGTTAGAGGTGCTTACCATGTTGAGACGTAGTTTGACCGATTTCCTGAAAAAAGGGTACAATCCCTATACCCCTAACCAGCATCCAGAATCCAGCCCGAAGGTGCATACCGTTAGGAATACGCCAGCCGAAACCGTTGTTCCAACACCCAAACCGAAACCCAAGAAAAAAGGCATGCCCGTTGGGGAGGCCTTTGAAAAAGCATTGGACATCAAAAAAAATGTAGTGGCGCAATCTACCATTGTCAATTACCGAAACAAGGTGAAGCAATTGGAGCGGTATCTGGAAAAGAACGTGGGCACGAAGGTAAGTATAGAGGAAGTAACCAAGAAACACGTTGTGGGCTTCTTAAATGAGGTTTTGGAGCGTTCCAGTGCACGAACTAGAAACAATACGCGTGTGGAGCTGAGCAGCATCTTCCAGACCTTGGTGGACAATGAGATCATTCCCATCAATTTTATTCAGTCCATCAATAAATTACCCACCCGTCCCGAGCGCCATAAAACCTATTCAGATGCGAAGCAGGTAGAAATATATGACTACCTCGAAAAAACCGACCCCGTTTTATTACTGTTTATCCAGTTTATTTCGTTTAACTTTTTGCGCCCGGTGGAGGTGTGCCGTTTGCACATTAAGGATGTGGACCTAAACGAAAAACGATTGTATGTGCGCGCCAAGAACAAACCTGTAAAAATAAAAATCATCCCCGATATCATGCTCAAATCCATTCCAGATCTCTCAGGCATGGATCCCGAACATATTTTGTTCACTCCCGATGGCATTGGAGGAGTGTGGGATGCGATCCCTGTTAACCGCCGTGATTATTTTACCAAACGTTTCAATGTGGTAGTGAAGAAACATTTTAAATTAGGGAAAGAATATGGGATGTATTCATTTAGGCATACCTTCATTACACGCCTATACCGCGAAATGATTAAGAACGGAACCCCCTTTGAAGTAAAGAGTAGAATTATGCTCATTACGGGCCATTCCAGCATGCAGGCGCTGGAGAAATACCTACGGGATATAGATGCCGCCCTTCCAGCCGATTATTCCAGCTACTTGACGTAAAGAACCGTGAATCAACCGCCACGGTTAACCGTGGCGGTTAAATTAATGCAACGTTCGGGGTTCTTAAAAGACTATATGTTTAAACATATAAAAATATGATAATCAATAAAATTATATTTAATTGCATATAATATCTTATATTTGTCTGATTTTATATCTAAAAGCATATAATGAAACAATTAGCAACGTTTGTCAAGGAACGCCGTAAGGAAGTTGACCTCACCCAAGAGGAATTCGCGGAACGCGCGGGTGTCGCGTTGACTGTTATACGTAAAATTGAACAGGGCAAAACAAATCTTAATATGGACAAGGTAAACCTGGTGCTTCGAATGTTCGGACATGAGTTGGTTCCAGTTAATAGTAAAAACCTACGTGATGAGGCAGGGGAAAGTACTTTATAAACAACGTTTGGCGGGCATTGTCACGGAAACCGATGATGGTGACTATACATTTCAATATGACAAAGACTATGTGGCCCAATGCCCAGAGGATTTCATTACGTTTTCTATGCCAGTGAGGACCCAACCCTATTCAGAAAACCGGTTGTTTCCGTTTTTTGAAGGATTGATCCCAGAAGGATGGCTGTTAGACATTGCTGCCGAAAGTTGGAAGATCAATAAAAATGATCGTATGGGCCTACTGCTGGCCTGTTGTGGAAACTGTATCGGGGCAGTGAGTGTGGAACCAATACCCCAAGAAGATGCATAAATGCCTATACTGTTACCAATCCGTTGATGGCGAACAAGATTTCCATGAGAAATGCTCGATGGAGTTTTTTGGTACGCCAAGTCCTCCTGCCATTAGTTATTCGCTGGACCAGATGGACGAGCTGGCCAAGCAGGTAGTGGCTCGAAGTATTGCTGTTCCGGGTGTTCAGCCAAAATTATCTATGTCCGTTTTAAAGAAAGCCCAGGAACACGACGACTCTAGGCTCACGGTAGTAGGAGCTTTAGGTGGGTATTATATCCTAAAGCCACCATCTGGACGATTTCCAGAAATGCCAGAGAACGAACATGTCACTATGCGTATGGCTGAACTATTCGGTATCCGGGTAGTGCCATCATCACTTATTCGATTGAGGTCTGGAGAGCTTTGTTATATCACCAAACGAATTGACCGGACAGAAACGGGTGAGAAAACACACATGCTCGATATGTTTCAGATCACAGAGGCATTCGACAAGTACAAGGGCTCTATGGAGAAAGTTGGAAAGGCAATTCACAGCTATTCCAGTAATACCTTGCTGGACAAATCCTTTTTCTTCGACATTACGTTGTTCTCTTTTCTCACAGGAAATAATGACATGCACCTGAAAAACTTCTCTATGATCGAAAGTCCGTATGGATGGGTATTGGCACCATCCTACGACCTGTTGAATGTTGCCATAGTCTTTCCGGAAGACACCGAGGAGCTGGCACTCACCGTAGCTGGCAAGAAAAAGAAACTGAAAAAGGAAGATTTTGAAGAATTGGCAACAGGCATGGGAATGACCCCTAAGCAAATCGAAGGTGCTTTCAACCGAAGTAAGGAAAACAAATCCAATGCGTTGGGTTGGATTGATCGTTCCTTCCTGTCGGAAACTAAAAAAGCGGCGTATAAAGATCTGCTCGAAGGGAGATACAGCCAATTAGGTTTTGATAATATATAGAGGCATAATGCCCCCCTTGTTGACGTTTCATTCCAGTGCCCCAATTAATTGGCCTTTAAGCTCTCAAAGAACACCATCTACAAATTAAATAACTGTATACTAATTGAATACGATACATATCGGCGCCCAAGATATAGTACCTCCCTAAACATTGCCCCCAATGTACTTCCCGCAATCCCCCATTGCACACACCCCATTTAACTGAAGTATATAGGTTATTCTGGTTAGGTGAATACAAGTTTGAGAATAAGGGGCAACAGCATACAACTATACATAACTGTGTATAACTCTGCACAACTCTGCACAACTCTGCGCAACTCTGCACAACTCTGCACAACTCTGCACAACTCTGCACAACTGTGCACAACTCTGTAAAAGCCTGCACAACTCTGCACAACTATGTAAAAGCTCGTAATGCCTTATTTATTTTTTTGCATTTTGCCTTTTTCAAAAGAATCAGCGCCATGAATGCCAACATTGTTTTCAGTATCGTACAAGCCCTTCCCATGGAAGAGCAACGATCGTTATTGAAAATGATGCGCGTTTCTGTTTCGAAGGGTGGGGGGCATCCCACCAAAAATGAGAAGTTGCTCACTAGGGCAGAGGCAGATGCTTTTATCCTAAGAACGGTATTTAAAAGCAATTAAAACATTTAAAAAAACCCGATTATGCGTAAAACAAACTTTCATGTTACGGATACCTACCACTATAGCTGTGCCTATTGTGCTGTAGATTTTGTCCCAAAAAGAAGAAGGGTACAGAAATATTGTAGCAATAACTGCCGCTCCAAGGCCTACCATTTACGAAAAAATGGTTCCCCATTACAAGGATTATCGGGTGGGGACACCCCACCAGAAAAAGTGAGCGATCCTCAAATAGAAAAAATGAGTTTGGTAGGGATAGGGAATGCGGCTGCGGGAACGGCCGCCGTTACTATTTTGGCCAATCTATTGACCAAAGAAGAACATAAACCAGCGACCAAAGGGGACTTGAAAAAGATTGCTCAAAGCTTGAAAAGATATCATCGCATTAAAAATTTAGAAGCTGATTTGCAGGGGAGGTTGCCTTATTATGATTTGGATAAAGAGGTTTTGGTGTACTTCTTTTGGATGGAGGTTCCTGAATTGTGAAGTTTCCTATTCTAAATAACATTCTTACTTGTTATTGGTAAAGCTTAAAACTGTCCTCATTAGCCGAGGCAGATGCGTTTATTTTGAGGACGGTTTTTTCGAAGAATTAAAATTATAATCTATATAAGTTAAAAATTCCCTTACCCAACACCCCTTACAAACACTTCTACAAACTCTTTCATTCTTGAAATGATACGTTCGCCAATAGTGCGCGCCTGTAAAATGCTGGGTCTATTGTCTAAACATTTATAGACTTCATCTCTAATAGGTTCTTGGCCACTAAAAATGTAGGCGTCAATTAAGGCTTTAAATTGGGCTTTGTCCAAATTTTCATCTTCGCAGAGTTTTCCTAAGGCCAATATTTTTTCATCCTGCCAGTATTTTTCAAATTCATCTTCAATAGTATCAGAGTCTGTTATTTGAGGCAAGTTCTCTTCTATGAATTTTTCTATAAGCTCCCGCTTACTTCGAAGCATAATATCGCCGCCCATTAAATCCAAAATGGCCTTTTTCTGAGCTTGAAATTCTGATGTTTTCGCATCTTTGAGTTTGGCTAAAAGCTTTAGTATGTAAGCTACATTTACAACGTCACGATGAATTAGTTCTAGCTCAAAATCAATATCATCGAGGATGGATGTTTTTTGCTTCGCTGTATCATTTTTAATACGGTCATAGAGGTCTAAGTATTTACTTTTATAATCTTCATACTCCTGCTCATCTATCGCAATATCGTCCCAACTAAAATCGGTATATGATTGTAACACATTTATACTACGCATCAATCTTCTAAAAGCATGAACAAATTGTGCATCTTCTTCTTCACTA
Organism: uncultured Flavobacteriaceae bacterium; assembly: GCA_963799365.1. GTDB lineage: Bacteria > Bacteroidota > Bacteroidia > Flavobacteriales > Flavobacteriaceae > Marinirhabdus. The sequence goes on along the minus strand of CAWCWV010000008.1, from coordinate 355,313 downwards.
GGAAACTCGTCAACGCTTTGGAAGGTAGGCGCGATGTCCCGTAAGTTTTTTAGTGCTTCATCAAACTTTTTTGCAATTGCTTCATAAGGAGGCATGACCACCGTTTCAATAGCGTCCTTGTTTGAAAATAACGTGATGGCATCATCGGTTGCATTTTTAAGATTTCTGAAGGCCAGAATATTTCCCTGTGACTTCTGCTCCCCTAAAATCCTATTGGTGCGTGAAAATGCCTGTATTAAACCGTGTTGCTTTAAATTCTTGTCTACATACAATGTGTTTACCTTTTTGGCATCAAAGCCCGTAAGCATCATATTTACTACTAAAACAATATCAAGTCTGTCTTTTTCATTATTAAAAGTTGCTTTTTCCCGTTCCTTTAAACGCTTGCTAATGTCTTTAAAGTAATTTTCAAATTGTTGGGCGTCTTTTGTTGAGAATTTAGTGTCAAACATAAGATTATAGTCATCAATAAAGCTATCTAATTTGTCCCGGGTATGACTCGAAATGTATTTTACAGAGGGTTCTGCTGCCATTGGCAACTCATCTCCTGGAATGTAATCCTGAGCATCTGCATCCTCTTCATTGGCGCCGTAGGTAAAAATTGTGGCAATTCTTAAATCGTGCAATCCTTCTTCTTTTTTCTTTTGAAATAGTTCGTAATACGTTATTACATTATCAATACTACTAACAGCAAATAGGGCCGAATAATCCGTATTGAATGTTTTTTGATTGTGATACGAAATCACATAGTCTACAATTTTTTCTAAACGTCTTGGATCATCAAAAACCTCACTTTTATTGATGTCCTCCACATCAATATCGATAAACGTATTGCTCTTGTTTTTGTACTTACCCACATATTCAATTCCAAATTTGAGAACGTTCTGATCGCGTATCGCATCGGTAATAACATATTTATGCAGACAGTTGCCAAACAAATCTTTGGTGGTGCGTTTTCCCAATTCGTTTTTAGACGCATTGGCTGCAAAAATGGGTGTGCCTGTAAAGCCAAAAAGTTGGCTGTTTTTAAAGTACTCGGTAATTCTTTGGTGGGTATCCCCAAATTGGCTTCGGTGACATTCATCAAAAATAAAAACTACTTTTTTGTCTTGTAAGTGCGATAACTTTTTTTCGTAGCGTGCTTTTGAAATTGCATTATTCAATTTTTGAATCGTGGTAAGAACCAGCTTAGAATCGTCTGTGAGTTGTTTTACAAGCGACCGCGTATTGTCTGTTACATCTACGCTATCTTTTTTGAAGGCATTAAACTCTTTCATGGTTTGGTAATCAAGATCTTTACGGTCTACTACAAACACCACTTTGTGAACCGACGGTAAATCCATTACCACCTGGCTCGCTTTAAATGAAGTTAAGGTTTTTCCCGATCCTGTGGTATGCCAGATATACCCGTTGTCGTTTGATGAGGAAACTTGTTGTATAATGGCTTCGGCGGCATAAAACTGATAGGGACGAAGCACCATCATGTTTTTATGCGCTTCATTCATTACTACATATTGGGCTATCATTTTACCTAAATGATTTGGATGTAAAAATGCCGTTGCGAACTCGGTAAGTCCGGTAAAATTTTTGTTATTCCCATCTGCCCAAAAGAAAGTTTGTTTTACCGATTGTAGTCTATTATTAGCAAGGTATTTTGTGTTTACGCCATTACTAATTACAAAAAGCTGCACGTACTGAAACAAGCCGTGATTGCTCCAAAACGAATGCCGCTGGTAGCGGTTTATTTGATTAAAAGCTTCTTTAATTTCGGTACCTCTGCGTTTGAGCTCAATTTGTACCAGGGGTAAGCCATTTACTAGAATGGTAACATCGTATCTATTTAAGTAGGATCCCTGTTGTTGGACTTGGTTTGTGACCTGAAATACGTTGTTACTCCAATTTTCAGAATCGTAAAAACGTACGTAAACTACCTCACCATCTTGTCGAGTAAAACTAAACCGGTCGCGAAGCGTCTTGGCTTTTTCAAAAACATTGCCCTTTGCCAAATGGTTTAAGATAGCATCAAACTCTTTATTTGAATAGGTGGCTTTATTAAAAGCCTCTAACTGCTCTTTTAAATTATTCACCAGTGCCGCACCATCTTGTACTTTAACAGCCGTGTAGCCCAACCCAATGAGTTGTTGGATTAAACTGTGTTCTAATATGGCTTCGGGTTGTGTGGTCATTATTCTACTTCATTATTAACTTTTGTCCAATAAGGCAATAAAACATCATAAAACTCTTTCATTGCGTCACAATACCAATTTATAAAAGCTTCATCTTTTTGATTTCTCCATCCATCTTCGTCCCGTGTAATCTCCAATGCGGTTTTCTCGAACTTAATCCTTGATGCTTTTTTACCCTCTAATCGTTCCCACTCAATTGTACCCAAAGAAAACTTATTGTCAATCTCTTCTTTATATTGATACATAGCATCAATCAATCTCTTTTCTTCATCGGCCCAAATATAAAGCTCTACTCTATACCCTTTTCGCCCAATACAAAATCCAAACGAAGCTCGACCTCTCAAAGTGCTAATGTTAAAGTATGGTTTGGCTGTAACGTTATCTAATAAATCCATCTTGCGGGCGGCTAGTTCTATTTTTAATTTATTCCAAAACTCTAATAACCTTGCTTCTGTTTGAGCTACTTTTTTACTTTTTGTTTTTTCTTCAAGCTCTTTTTCCATGGCATCAATCATAAATTCTTTGGTTTCAGGCAATGGAATAATTTGTTCTATTTGCAAAAACAGCTCTTCTCCTTTACCATATGGTATAGCCCTAAAACATTGAATTTGCACATTGTGCTGTAAAAGCCACAATACCGTGGATGTTACTTCCTTTCTATAATTGTTGGCTACGAAAATGATTCTTTGATCGTGGCGATTTAATAGCAAACCATCCTCGTCTATGTCTAAGAATTCGAGAATATTTTCTTTCGCATTTTCTAAAATGCCATATTTATCGAGATATTCTTGATAAATCTTAATGATTTGCTCGGTGGTTAATGTAGAACAATATGATACATATTTTAACGCTTGCCAAATGACGTGACGACCTGTATCGTCTAATTTGTTTTCGATGACGACAATGTTTCCGCTTTCGTCTAAAGCTAATAAATCTAACCGCTCGTTTGTATCGTTAAAGCCATCATACTCTTTTTGTATCAACAAAAGCTTTTCACCCAAAATCTCAGGGTTTTTGGCAATCCATTCCTGTAGATTTTCACGTTCTTTAAATTGCAAATCTCTAAAGAGGCGTTCTTCTAGTTTTATGATATTGTTTTGTTCTCGATTAATCTTATACATAATCTCCTTTTATTTTAAACAAACATTTGCTGCAATAGCCCTTTTTTGAAATTTTGGGTTATTTAATTTTATTCCATTTCATGCATTCAAAATAAAAAGCATTTAATTCTTCTCGTGCATTTTTATCATTAATGTTGTCAATCCAATGCTCATAGGTAATGACTCCAGTTTTACATTTTTTTGCTCGTTCTATAATTCCATTCTCTGATGAAATTGATTCATTGACTAAATTATGTGATTTAAATCTGTTTCCAATTTCCCTTATAATGGTATCTTCTTTCATCATTTTTAGCATTCGATTTTCACCTCTTTTAGGAGGTTTTATTTTTGATTCTGGAGCCACAACATAAAAGAATGTTTCACAATTTAATGGTGTATTTGAGGCAATACAAGCCACAGTTCTACTCGCTTGATTAAATTCTTTGGCATTAGTTGTTCCTGTGCTAAGCAGACTTTTCATTTTTGCTTCAATAATGCCAAATACCTTTGCTTCTTTTTTTACTTCTAACTTGCCACTATTACAATAGTCCACATTAAAATCACCAAGGGTTATATCAGGATGCGTATATCCTTCTCTTTTAGATTTTGCTGAAACAAATGGACTCGATATTAAAGCCTCTGATGTCCAATGTATATTCTTAAAAGTAGTATCGATTTCTATCCCAATATCTTCAAATTTTAATTCTTCTTTAACCGAATAGTGCATTAACAATCGCGTCATCCACCCTTCGTTATAGATTTCGGTTGGGTTAACATTAGTACCCGGAGTACCCATTTCTTTTATTATTTCTATGATGGCATTCATAACTTTAAATTTTAAACAAACATCTGCTGCAACAGCCCGTTTTTAAAGGTTTGGGTTTGGGTTATTTGATGAGTTACACTTTCTATTTTGGTGTCGATACTCGATAAACAGGTTGCTATTCTTTGTTGTTCTTCTATTGATGGAACAGATATTACTAATTGAGAAAATATTGAAATCCAATGTCGACCATGGCCTCCTATTTCAAACTTTATATTTTGCATTAATTCACACATAAATTTGATGTCTACTCCTTTTTTTGCAATTAATAATTTCATTGCAGATGATTTAGCCTTAAAAGGAAAATTGACATATTGAGACGCAGTTGTAAAATCATCAAATATTATAAGAGGGTAATTATTACATATATTCTCTTTTTCATTTGTATAACCCAAAATGAAGGTTTTTCCAGCGGTTAACACAGGTGTTTCGTATGAATCATCATATTCAGTTGAACTTACTAGAAATTTCGTTGGTTGTAAATAATCCAAACAATCTCCCAAAATTGTATTCTCCCAATCTGGATACGCATTCCCGTCTGCATCTTTAAAGCGAAGCTCGCCAGAGAAGAGTTGTTGCATGACGCCTTTTTTGTATTGCTCTAATAACTCTTGCTTTTTGGTGAGCTGCTGTATTTTTGTATCTACCGCACTTAAAAAGGAGGCTATTTTTTGTTGTTCGGGGAGGGATGGAAGATAAACAGGTATAGAATTACAATTGGTCTTATTCATATATGGAACGGCAGTTTTAGTTGCCACTCTATCAATGTATCTTCCTTGTGTTGTAATTGAATACATCAAAAATCTATATTCAACTTTTTCACTTGGTAGAAAAGCATGCAGTTGTTGATTTATTACCAATTCAATTCCCGCAATAGCTACTATACCTAGGTCGCCAACACAAGATATAATTACTGAATTTTTTGGTACAATTTTAGACCCAACACTTTTTGCTTCTTCCTTACTAATCCCTAGACCACTCTTTGAATTAAAAATATAACTGTTATGAATTATATCTGGAGTGGTAATCCATGCTATATCTCCATCAAACTGTTTGGGTTTATTTCTACCTGGTACAATACAATCACAAAGTTCTCCCGCCCTTTCTTTTGTCCAATCTCCTTCAAACTCCTTGAATCGTAATGCGGGAATCCTTCGACTCTGCTCTGTACGGGCTTGATTATTTTCGGTTTTGATATGTGTTGTTGTGGTACTCATCTAGAAGGGTGTGTCTATGCCTAACTGGTTACAGTACTCGGCTATGGTGGCATAGGTCTCTTTCATATCGCTATCGAGTTCTTTCAGCGCTTTAGAAACAGCTGCTAGGTCAACAGGTTCTTCTTCTTCAAAGGTATCAACATAGCGCGGTATGTTGAGGTTGTAGTCGTTTTCGGCTACTTCGTCCAAGGTGGCTACATAGCTGTATTTATCGGTCGTTTTTCTTTCGGCGTAAGTGGCTATAATTTTTTCAATATCGGCTTCTCGTAGGATGTTCTGGGTCTTTACTTTTTCAAAATGCTGGCTGGCATCTATAAACAAAATGTTGTCTGTATGGGTACGCTTTTTCTTTAGTACCAAAATACAGGTAGGGATACTGGTGCCGTAAAAAATATTGGCAGGTAAGCCTATCACGGCATCCAGATAATTACGGTTTTTAATTAAATACTTGCGTATGTGCCCTTCTGCCGCGCCACGAAACAAAACCCCATGCGGTAATACACATGCCATGGTCCCATTATCAGCCAATTGGTGTACCATATGCTGTACAAAGGCAAAGTCGGCCTTGCTCTTGGGTGCCAGTTTTCCATAGGCAGCGAAACGATCGTCACTCATAAATAGGGGACTGGCACTCCATTTTGCCGAAAAGGGAGGATTGGCAACGATGGCTTCAAAACGCATATCCTCGTGCTGCGGTTTTTCTAGGGTATTTTCATTTTTTATATCAAACCGTTTGTAATGCACATCGTGCATGATCATGTTCATACGGCATAGGTTATACGTAGTTGGGTTCATTTCCTGTCCGTAAAAAGCACTCACTTCGTCCACTTGTTTTGCCACACGTAACAATAGCGAGCCAGAACCACAGGTAGGGTCGTATACACTTTTCAGCTTTTTCTTGCCTTGGGTAACCAATTGCGCCAGTACATTCGATACTTGTTGAGGGGTGTAAAATTCCCCTGCTTTTTTTCCGGCGCCCGAGGCAAATTGGCCAATAAGGTATTCGTAGGCATCACCCAGCATGTCGCTTTCGCTATTGGCAATGTCAAAATCTATTTCGTCTAAATGCGAGAGCACCTTAACAATGAGTTCGTTTTTATCATTTTCAGATTTCCCGAGTTTGCTACTGGTTAAATCTAAATCTTCAAAGAGGTTTCCAAAATCTTCTTCACTCTCGGAGCCCATGGTGCTTTGTTCAATATGGGTAAGCACTTTGGCGAGATCGCCTAAAATAAATTGGTGCTTCCCACCAGAGTTACCGCGTCGTGCGAGTTCAGAAAATAGTTCAGAGGGCAATAAAAAATAGCCTAATTTATCTAAGGCGGCATCTTTTACGGCATCCAGATAGGCGGTTTCTTGTGCGTGCCCTTCCAGGTCTTGAAAGGTTAAGTTGTCTGGCTCTAAGATTTCATTGGCATAGAGTTCCATTTTTTTGCTGAGGTACTTATAAAAAATGAAGCCTAGTATGTAGTCTCTAAAATCATCGGCATCCATTTTACCACGAAGGGTATTTGCAATGTTCCAGAGTTGGGCTTGTAATTGTTGTGTTTGTTCGGTCATTAATGAATTGGTGTTTTCGTAAATATAATATAAAGCTTCTATGTTAAACTGAGGAATATAATCCTCTTCAAAATCTTATTTTTCTCTAATCTCCGAAATGCTCTTTAAATTAAATTGCGGATCCCAATAGGTAACTATTTTTAGGTTGTAAACGGTATATGGAAGTATTTTCTTGCGTTTTTCCTTGTAGACCATGTCATAGGTCACGTGGTAATCGCCATCTTCTTGCTTTATAATTTTGAAAGATTCGGGGTCTACAATGGATTGTATAAATGGCATTCTTTTAAAATCTTTTTTTACTGAAGCTATTACTTCTTCTGGTTTTAGTTTAGCAGCTCCGTACCAATTAACGCGATTGTCAAAAAACGGTATTAATAAATCGAATTCATAATTATTTGCAATTTTATAATAGCGCATTATCTTATCTGGAAGATGGACATTGTAGTCAATTTCATCCTCGTGTGTTACCATAAGAAATGAACTCAGCGCGATTAAGATAATACCTATAAGTGCGGCCCCGGTAAGAACATTTTTAGTTCTCTGGTTCGATTTTGAGGATGCATTTTTTTGAGATGATCCCTCTTGGGAAGAGTCACTTTTAGTTTTTTCTACGCTAAATTCATTGGTCTTATTTTCACTATATTCGACTTTAGGCAATTCTGATATTTGAACTGCATTTTTTTCGATGCTACAAACAAATACCTCTTCAGGAGCCATCGTTTTTTCTATTTGCTTTGAATAAGGTAGTAAGCTTACAAATTCTGGTTCGCTAGCCTCTCCGCCATATCCGAAGGCGATATAAATGGGTGTGTTCTCAGATAGTTCTGGGAAACTCGCTAATTGTTGATTGCTCAAAATATCATAACGATTATTAAAAGTTTTAGATCTGTATTTGGCTTCCACATAAAATTCTTCACCAGTAACCAGACTTTGTATTTTAAAGTCTGGTTCGAGGGTGCTCGCTACAAAACGTTCGGAGTTCTGCTCAAAATCGTTCGTTTTATGCAGAATTTTATAATGTGATGATGGGAATAACACATTCTGAACAAAATTTTCGAATTGTTTTCCTTTCGAATGAGAATCTTCATTGAAATTGTGGCTCATGTAGGTTTTTAATCTTTAAAAGTTACTATTGATTTAATTAGAAATCCTTAAAAGATTACTAAAAGGGGCTATAAATATACCATCAATCTCCCTAGTTGTGCAAGGTTCAAGCAGAATTTCTAAATTAAGTTTTTCTAACTATTTGTTTTTCAATAGAGAAAAAATGAAATCTAATATGAGCCTGCCAACTAATCCCCATATTTCCCCAGGGCCAATCGCAACTTCTTTTTTATCCGTCCTCTTAATTGACGGGGACCTAAGACTTCGATGCTTTCGCCAAACCCTAAGATCATGCGCTCTAGCTCAAAATTAAGGTGTACAAAAATCTCAAAAGTGATGCTACCGTCTTTGTGTTGCTCAATCTCTTTTTGTGAATGGTGAAACGGTTTGGTAAGTACATAAGGCGCATTGCCCTTGTCAACCTTAAAACGTACGTGCTTTAAATTGTGCGTATCCATGACCGTAACACCTATTGTATTTTGGTAATATTCATCTGCATCAAGACTGCGAGGTTGATAGTCCAACTCGAAGTTATAGTCTATGGCATTGATCCGGTCCAATGCCAGGGTCAAGAATTTCTCTTCCGAATGGCGTTTGCCCACCACAAACCATCGGTTGTTGAACTCTTTTAGTAAATAAGGATGGAATACAACAATATTGGGATGTCTTGCCTTAAACGATTGGTAGGTGAGTACAAGTACCACTTCCTTTAAAATAGCCTGATAGATCTCGTCTAGAAACCCCAACCCCTTTAATAGCTCATTTTTGTCTAGATGAATAATCGCTGGCTTGTTGTTCTTTTCGGTGTATATTTTATCTTCTAATTTATTAATTATGCCTTTAAACTCCCCAAATAGCGAAAAATCCTGAAATTGCTTTAACATGCTCATGGTTTCAGTCAACACATTCATGTCGTTTTCCGTTAAGGGAATATTGGTGATCGAATAATCGGGATCGCCATAGCGATAATACTTTTTATCATAGACCTCAATAGGAGCATTGTATCCTAATTTATCACTACGCATTAGTTGTATGTCTAACTGGATGGTACGTTTACTTACATTAACATCACGACCTTCCAATTCGTATAGCGTATCGCTACAACTCTCTATGAGGTCATCCAATGTCCAATCGCGCATGCTGTTTTGAAGGCATTTATCGATGGTTTTGTAACGAATGAGTGCGTTTTTATTTACTGCCATGGATCAACAATTTTTGGGAAAAGTAAAAAAAGAAATCTACTACGCAAAAAGATTGCGCAGTAGTTTGCAAATATTTGTAGTGTAGAAAAGGAAAGGCATTTAGGTATCTGCCTTTTCAGTAGTAATGCTCCGTCACCCAGAGGAGGTGGCGGGGCTTAACGAAACAAAATTATGGAAAAAACAACAATTATCACAGGAAAAGAAATTAAAGCCTTGGGATTCCCTCCCGGAGCTTGGTACCCGGAGGCCATTGCGCATATCAATGAAAATGGATTGTCCCAGGCTGAAATGGAGGCGTACTTAGAGCAATTTAAATTACCTCCTGCTTTGGCTTTGTTGGAAACACCACTAGGATATGCTAAAAATATTGTAGCCGAAAATGTATTGGAGGAAGAGAATGTGGAAAAGGTAACTGCCACGATGAACGCCGTAATGCGAACCCCTACTGTAGTTGCAGGGGCCGTTATGCCAGATGCTTGTCCGGCTGGACCTTTGGGGACAATTCCCGTGGGTGGGGTAGTGGCTACCAGGAATGCAATCCACCCAGGAATGCATAGTGCCGATATTTGTTGTTCGGTAATGTTGACCGATTTTGGAAAGGTAAAACCATCAATGCTATTAGATGCAGCACATTCGAGTACTCATTTTGGTCCTGGTGGAAGACCAAGAGGGCATCAACATAAATTGCCAAACGATTTAAAAGAGCGATTTGAAAACAATCCTTTTTTAAATTCTCAGAAAATGTTGTCGATGGCACAAGAGCATTTGGGTACCCAAGGAGATGGAAATCATTTTCTATACATTGGTACCTCTGCGGCAACAGGCAATACTATGATGGTTACACACCATGGTTCCAGAGGTCCTGGGGCGATGTTGTACAATAAAGGAATGCAGGTTGCTAATAATTTTAGACAACATTTGTCACCTGAAACCTTGCCGCAAAACGCTTGGATTCCTTTTGATACCAAAGAAGGGCAGGATTACTGGGAAGCGTTGCAGATTATTAGAGCATGGACCAAATTGAATCATGAGATCATCCACGAGGCTACGGGTTCTTTGTTACAAGCTGATAAGGAGAACAGGTTTTGGAACGAGCACAATTTTGTCTTTAAAGATGAAGATATATTTTACCACGCCAAAGGAGCCACACCATTAGACCCTAAATTTATGCCAGATATTACAGGTCCCAGGTTGATCCCCTTAAATATGGCTGAGCCTATTTTAATCGTTGACGGAGCTACGACAAAAAACAACTTGGGATTTGCACCCCACGGAGCTGGAAGAAACATGAGCCGAACTCAGCATAAAAGAAACTTGGCTCATAAGACGGATGAAGATATCTTTACGGAAGAAACAGAAGGTTTAGACATTCGGTTTTATAGTGATGAGATTGATATTTCCGAGTTGCCCAGTGCATACAAGTCGGCCGCAAATGTTCGAGAGCAAATGGAGCAATTTGACTTGGGGTATGTCGTGGACGAAGTGTTGCCTTACGGCTGTATTATGGCAGGCGACTGGCAGAAAAATGCGCCTTGGCGAAAAAGAAAGCGTGAAAAACGCAATAGTCAATAGTGGATTTTAAGTCTTCATTAAATAAAACCGCCACGGTTAACCTTGGCAGTTTTTTCTTACAGGATGTTTTCTAAGATTGATTATTTTTAAGCCAGGCATCAAATTCATCCAATTTCTCTCCGTTGTTGTTTAACCATGTAACGGAACTTTCATTATCGCTTTGTGAGACGTATTTACAATATGTGGTTATGTGATCGCTCTTGGCAAGGTCATAAAAGAAAGTGGTGTAGAAGGTCCACCAAATTTCTTTGTTTTTCTTCTTTTTTAATTCACCCATGAGGGTGAAAAATGATTCAGTGTTTTCAATAAATAGTTCGTCATCAGTCTTTTCTTTGTTTTTCTCGATGGATTTTGATGCTTCTAACATAGAAATCATCATTTCAGCTGCTCCCATTTGATTGTCACTATTTGGTGTTAGGGTAATGTTGATGGTATTGGGTTTTTCTGGATCTTTAGAAACATTGCCACCAAAATTTTCTTGAATCATGGCATAGGCACTTTTTGATCTATCGGTATCTGGCTCGAGTAACAGAAAATAATGTGCTGCCAATAAGGTCTGTACGGGATTATCCCTTTGGTTGTGAATGTTAGCAAGCATTAAATGGCTACTAGAGTGATTTGGATTGGTTTCAATGGCTTCGACAACATTTTTTTCGGCTTTGTCTAAGTCGCCTAAATTATAATAATTTAATGCGAGATTGTAGAACATCAAATAGTGCGGGTCCAATTTTTTGATACCCTTTTCCAACAGTTTGATGGACTCTTTGGTTCGGCCTAGCAAGTCGAGTGCTGAACCTTTGTTCACATACGCTTGTAGCAAAAAGTCTTTATCGTTTTTTAAGATGACGTCCGAGTATTCGATAGCCGATTCATAATCGCCTTTTTTGAAATAACTAAGTGAAATTTCGTAATTCACGAGCATTGACTCAGGATCAATTTTAAAGGCTTTATTGTACGTTTCGATGGCCCTGTCATACTCGCCATTATCATGATATTGCATTCCCTCCCTCACAATATCTTCAACCGTAACTTGCGCAAAGCTCTGAAGGGTAAAGAAAAAAAGTGCGAATAAGAAACAATTTTGTCGAAATCTCATGTATAAAGTTTTTGTGTGAATTATTATTTTTGGGGTTGAAGATAGGGTTTTCCTTCAAAAAGTTTTGGCAATAAATTTTCAAAAGTATAGAAGAACAGGCAATTACTTTTCTGTTTAGCACAAGCCACATTTAAAATTTTAGCGACTTTCCAAATATGCCTTAACTTCCTTTAAGCAACTATTAGCTATGCGCTATATACTTTGTAGTGTAACATTAAACAAATATTTTGACATATTCTGGAAACCAATACTGTTTGCCTCTTTTAGCTCCAGTCTGCTCCTTTATAATTTCTAACTTTTCAAGTTCAGCGATTAATTTATAAACTGAAGGCATAGATAAATCTGTAATAGTTTGAACTTTTTGAGCATCAATTAATGGGTGTTGATACATATGATTAATTACATTTCTACCATTGTTCATTCTACTTCCGAGCATTTGAAGTTTTTCATCAACTTCTTTTTGTAATTTTAATATTTGATCGAATGTTTCAATACTACTTTTTGCAGTTTCAATAACACCAACTAGGAAGAATTTAAACCATTGTTGAATATCATTTTTTTCTCTAACTTTTGTTAAGTTATCGTAGTACAATGATCTATTTCTCTCGAAAAAATCTGATAAATATAGTATAGGTTTTTTTAGAATTTTTTTTTCTACTAAATATAAAGTAATCATCAGTCTTCCAACTCTTCCATTTCCATCTAAGAATGGGTGGATTGTTTCAAATTGATAATGAATAAGTGCAATTTTCAATAAATCTGGAAGCATAATCTCTTCACTATGAGCAAATTTTTCTAGATCACTCATTAATTCTCCAATATCCGATTTATTTGGTGGAATAAAAACCGCATCTGATATTGAAGCTCCACCTATCCAATTCTGACTATTTCTAAACTCTCCAGGCACTTTATGTTTACCTCTAACACCTTGTAATAAAATTTTATGTGTTTGTTTAATTAGTCTGGAAGAAAACGGAATTTCCTTTAATTTTTCTATGGCTTTATTGAGCGCTTCAATGTAATTTTGAACCTCTTCCCAATCATCTTTTTTCTCTTCAGCTATATCAATTTTCTTTTGTAACGCCTCAGCAATATTTGTTTTAGTGCCTTCAATTTTACTGGATTGAGTTGCTTCCTTTAAAACGTGCATGCTGATGAATAAGTCAATGTTTGGAATATACTCTGAATACATGTCTAATCGACCTAATTGTCTATCAGCTTGACTTAATAAACTTATTACTTCTATATCGTCAAGGGTCCATTGTTTATTTATTATTTCTGGAAGAAAACTTTTAAAACTTCCTTGACTTACATAAGTTCCTGAATTAAAATTTATCATCCTTTTTTTTATCAAAGATAATTATTATTTAATAAATAAACAATAAACTTAAATAAGACAACACGTTAATTAAGTTTTTATTAAAAAACTTAATTAATTTATAGTGGTTTAATATTTTCTATGGTTTTTTATATGATATAGCAGGTCTTAAGCGAATGCACCCGCCTGAACGTCTTTTGCGGTGCAGGCGGGGAGAGGAAGAAACTGCCAGGGCCACTACTTATGAATTCGCTTTGTCATTTTTTTTAGCTCACTTCTTATTTTGGCAAAATAATTATTTGTATTCAAGTGAATCCCACATCATTTCAAGTATTTTTTTTCCTTCCGTACTAATTTCATCAACCGATATCATAGTAAGAATTATGATTCCCTCATCTTTATTTCCTATTGAAGCGATTTCGTATATAGAGGTGTCATCCTTGTAGGTGAGAATTGCTTTATCGACGTCAAGACTTCGTCCCGATTTCAATTTTCTTGTATAGTCTTCTCTTTTCAGATTGTAACCATAACTCACACTTTCTTTTGTGATTTCTGATAACATAATTTCATTTAGCGTTGTTGGATTTATCGTAGAATATTTTTGTATCATAAAACCAGAGCCTTCCGCATTTACTATCATTACTTGCTCAATATCCTTATCAATTTCTACACGAGAAACTCTGTAGTCTTTTGAATAGTTAAATTTGAATGAATCATCTTGATAAACAAGTGTATCCTTGGAAACAATTTTAAATTTTATTTCCTTATTATCAAGTACTAAGTTGTATTCTTCATCAAGTGCAACTTCCATTAATGTATCATTGATCTGAATCTTATAATCAATTTGCGAACTAGATTTTATGCTTAATAAGAGAAATAAACTGATAAGCGAGATAGTGATGTTTTTCATGTTTTGTTTTAGAAATATGATTAATAGTATTTTGCCCAACGGTTTTTCATATGATACAGCAAGCCTTGAGCAGCTGCACCCGCCCAAACGTGCCTTTTCGGTACGGGCGGGTCGGCTAGCGTTGTAAGAGCAGCCTGCGAATCAGCCGTGGGAAGCGTCGCCGCCACTACTTATGTATCGGCTTTGCCAATTTTTTAAGGTAAGGGAATTTAAATAAAAACGAGTGTGACTGTTGAATTATATGTGTTGCAAGCAAGCATTATTTGACTATTTATTAATCTTTACTAAATCTCTATGGTAGACTCTTCGAGTATCTCCTCCAGTTATCGGTTTTATTGTAACATCTGTCAAGCTATCTGTATTAATTTTAATGACTTCGTAAACCTCAAATTCTGTTTGGTTCGGTCTTAAATGAGTATAACCCATATTTAAAACATGATCGCCTTTTTTAAATTTTATGGCATCCGGTTTCTTGTGCATGATATAATATAACTGATCCTCGTCAATATTATGGTGTTCAAATAACTCCTTTAACAATTGAAATTGAGCAGAACTTAAACCTTGTTCAATAATATGCTCAAAATCATTTCTAAAATTAAATTCTACAAGTGGCATAGTTGATTTTTTCGTGAATATTTTTTTTGTTTGCAACATTCTCGGCTATGAGTAGTTGCGTGGATTAGTACTTAACTCTGCAAGTACACACCAAACTGAAAATCCGCGAGGATTTTCAGAATTAAGTAATAAGGTGTAGTTGGGGATACCCATATTTATGGCATGTTAATTTTTACTTTCAGTTTTAATTGGATATTGTTCTTTACCACTGATTAAATTCTCGTGATTATTAAAAGCTTTTTTTCGTAAATAATGAATTATTTTTTTCCAACTAAATAGACCTAATAATAATGATATGCCAGAAATTATAAACGCTACAAATGAAAGATTTGAATCTGTTTCCTGTCTCAAAAAATACCCGATAAACGCAATTAAAAGTACGATTAAACTGATAATTAAAATTGCTATAAATTTATAAACATTAAAAAGCTTGTTTGCAGATTTTTTTGACGCAGCTACGAATGCTAATCGCAATTGCTCAGTCTGAACACTGTTTATTTCATTTTTTTTATTTAATTCTTTTACTTTTTTATCTCTCTCTTTTAGAGCAGATTTTTCTGCGGATCTATCTCTTAAAAATTTTTCTACATCATCCTGCGCATATATGAAATTTATATGTTCTGCTATATTGTTTTCATTTATATTCTCCGGGGTGAAAGTATTTGACCTTAACCTTAAATAATATTCTTTAACCTCATCGGGCGTTCTAGCACCAGCCGCAATTTCTTTTTCCAACTTGTTATATCGTGATCTTACGGAAGAATTAATTTGACTTGAAATGATGACCCTCGCTTTATTGACAATATTTAAAGTAGCAGGGAGATTGGCAGTGAAGCCTAATCCTTTATTCAGTTTAAACCACAACCTTTGTGTCACATAATAAACATCTGTAGCAAATGAAAATCCACTGTCGCTCATTTTTAAATCGTTATCATAACTCATCAATCTTGTAACTCTATCACCAGTCATCAAAATATGAGAAATATTTTCGAAACCCATATTATTTCTGCCTCGTCTTAAATTATTAATAAATGTAAATTCTTCTAATATTTTATGAATTTCGTCAGGAGATTTTTCATCAGAATATTTTGTTAAAGAATGTTGATCAACAATATTATACTCAGGATGTTCTAATAAATCTATTTCATCTGCTTCAAAAATGCCAAGGGATTTCAATTCAGTGAAAAATTCAGCAGTTTTTCTAGTAATGTCAGACGAACTATCACATCCATCTACTATATTTTTAATAGCTGTTTTTCCTGGAAGAAGAGTAGCTTTTCCTTTAACTATAAGCCCAGCAACGTAAAATAATTTTTCAATCTCACTTTTTACATTTTTAGTGAATTTTAAATATATTAATTTCCCAGTTTTTTTTTGAACTTTAGTATTTATATCTCTAACCAAATTGAAGAAATCCATGAGCATCAGTTTAAATGTGACTCCATTTAGACCTGACAGGCTTAGTAAGTGCTCTGTGTCTAAATAAATTGTCAATTTATTTCTCCAAATGTTCTCATCATTAAAATCTGTCGTATAATAAATACCTTTTAAAATGGTGGCTCCCTCACGAATTAAATTAAGTTCTTTGGTAAATTCAGGACTGTTTTGGTTTTTAACAATATAACCACTTATGAGAGTAGCGTATTCATCCGAAATAGTGTTGTCAAATAAATATTCAATAAAGACACCTTCTAATTTTTTTCTTTCTTCATTATTTAAGGGGCCTGTTTGAATACGAACGTAGGCAGATAACTCATCAAAAATTTTATTTTGAATTTCTCTTTTTTCATTAACCTCCTTATTAATATATTCTCTAGCTAATCTATGTTCCGAGTTAATTATAAATTGCCCATCTATATAATCTAAAACATTATCTTTTTTCAAACGTTTTAGCAAAGACCTTATAACCGCTTCTGGTACATCAATATCAAAATGAGATACGAGTTCACTTTTTATTTGAGTAGAATCTTGAGTGAAGGTTTTATTTAAAATATAGGTGTTTATAATAAACTCGCTTATTATTTTTTGAATGTCAACACTGTTGTTTGCCATTTCTGCGAAGACCGATGTAGAAGCTAGAAATTCTTTGTTCATAATTAATTTGATTTTCCGTGAACTCTCAGATTTTATTTTAAATTGAAACTCAGCGCTACCCACCAAAACTATCCCAAACTCCACTTTACCCTTAATCACAGTTGCCTGCTGCCTAATTTCTTTGAAAATAGCCCGGTTAAAACTACAAAATCCCATCATTACCCCCTATACGCATTTACCCGTATATTCTGTAATCTTGAAATCGTTCACAGTTGAACCTCAAATTCGACAAAATTCCCAAGTTAATTTTACGGTTTTCCGCAAACCTGCACAAGAGGAAAAACCACCTATTTTTTTATTCAAAAAATCGTAGTATATTTACTACAAATTAATACGCTTTCGAATACGATTTGGAATACGGTTTTCAATTTTTAGCGAGACGCACCCTTTGGAAGCCCCTGTAAATAGGGGTTCACAGAAATTACGAGCTTAACTCATAACCCGAAGGTCTCTGGGTTCGTGTTTTTTAGAACTTTCTCGAAACATACATAGAATATACCTCATCTACATTACTACAGTTTCCAAGAAAATACAGTGCCCAATTGTGTACTTTTACCAATCCTTTTTTATAAACGTACATGCCACGCCCAGTCTTAAAATCTATTACCGAAAAACAACAAAAAACCAGTTTTAAAGATTCGTTTAAGGCGTTAAGAACAATCCCCAGATTTTTTAGGGAAATATATCGTAGTAGCCCCAAACTCTTTCTGCTCAATCTTTTTAGCCGGCTATTCAATGCTTTTACCCCCGTTATTATTTTATGGGTGGGTAAAATGATTATCGATGAGATCATTCTTCAGATTTCTTTAGAGACTCAGGACTTTACACAATTGTGGAATTATGTCCTGATAGAATTTATGGTAGCGATAATTTCAGATTTGTTAGGACGATTGATCAATCTAACCGATGGCTTATTAGGCGATCTATACAGCAACGCTTCTTCAGAGCGGATTATACGTAAAACAAGTGAATTAACCATCGAACAACTAGAAAATCCTGAATTCTACGATAAACTAGAACGCGCCCGTACGCAAACCAATAACCGTGTAGATTTAATGACTAACGCCCTAGGACAAGGAGAAAGTCTTATTTCTATGATTTCACTCATCGCCGGACTCATTTATTTTGAACCCATTCTTATCCTCATCTTGGTGCTTAGCATTATCCCTTCGTTTATTAATGAGGCAAAATTTAGTAGTACACGATACTCTTTAGCGCGCAGTTGGACCTCAGAACGAAGAGAGCTGGATTACCTTCGGTTTATTGGGGCTAACAATCAAACCGCTAAAGAAATTAAACTATTTGGGCTCACCGATTTTATCGCAGCTCGTTTCAAAAACCTTTCAACCGAATATTACCATCTCAATAAAAAACTGTCTCTTCGACAGAGTTTTTACGGTTCTCTCTTCAATATTCTGGGTGTTCTCAGTTATTATGGTGCTTATATTTTTATTATTTTCAGGGTGCTATCGGGTATAATTTCAATAGGGGAACTCACTTTTCTTTCCGGTTCGTTCAATAGACTTCGGAATAACTTACAAAGCTTCTTTTCGCGGTTTACTCGTATTTCTGAAAGCGCACTATACCTTCAGGATTACTTCGATTTTATAGATTTGGAAATAGAAAAGACTTCTGAAGACAAAATCCCAATCCCAACCACCATAGTAGCAGGTTTCCAACTCGACAATGTTCATTTTGCGTATCCAGGAAGTGAAACCGAGGTGTTAAAAGGCGTTAGCTTTCGTATAGACGCAGGAGAGAAAATGGCTTTTGTAGGGCAGAATGGTGCTGGAAAGACAACGCTTATAAAATTGATCCTTCGTTTTTATGAACCTACGGAAGGGGTCATTTTGCTGGATGGAATAAACATAAATAAATTCGACGTAGACGAATATCGCAAGCGTTTTGGAGTTATTTTTCAGGATTTCTTCAAATATGAATTTACACTGCGGGAAAATATTGCTGTCGGAAATATTGAAGAGGTGAACAATGATGAAATCATTACGTATGCAGCATCTAAAAGTCTCGCTGCACAAGTGATTAGTGTCATGAAAGACGGACTGGAACAACAATTGGGAAGGCGTTTTGCGAAAGGACAGGAGCTGAGTGGGGGCCAATGGCAAAAGGTGGCACTATCACGTGCGTATATGAAAGATGCCGATATTATGGTGTTAGACGAACCCACCAGCGCGCTAGATGCACAGGCAGAATTTGATGTGTTTGAACGTTTTATCGCTTTAACTAAAGGAAAAACAAGTATCATCATTAGCCATCGTTTTAGTACCGTGCGCATGGCAGACCGCATCTTAGTCTTGCAACATGGAAAGGTCCTGGAGTTGGGTACCCACGAAGCGTTAATGGCACATCCCAAACTCTATGCTGAATTGTTCAAACTACAAGCAGCAGGCTATCAATAAGTAATGTTCACTAGATTTTTAGTAGTTTCTGTATTCCACTATTCTTTTTTCTTCTTGTAGCTGATAAATATCATAGCACACCGTGATGTCTGGCTTTATTTTTAGACACTTAAAGCACCTTTATGCTATCGCGCTACCTTCCCGTATTTATCATTCTATCTCTATTGGCAGAAATTTTTGGTACCGTTGGCGGATTCGGATCTTCAGTGTTTTTTGTACCTGTAGCCAACTTTTTCTTAGATTTTCAATCGGTTTTAGTCATTACAGCCCTGTATCACGTTTCTAGTAATCTAACCAAAATTGCATTTTTTAGAAAAGGCATAGACAAAAAGGTCATCTTAACATTGGGAGCTCCAGCTATACTCTTCGTTATTATTGGTGGGTTTATAAGCAAATACATAGATCCCACAACTTTATCATATGGCCTTGGGATTTTCTTGGTGGTTCTAAGCCTTGCATTTTTAATTTTTAAGAAATTAGTGGTAAGACCAACTACCAAAAATGCGGTTGCAGGGGGTGTGCTTTCTGGGCTAAGTGCGGGTATTTTAGGAACTGGAGGTGCCATTCGTGGCATTACCTTGGCCGCTTTTAAAATGAATAAAGACAAGTTTATTGCCACGTCTGCAATAATAGATCTCGGCGTAGATGTGAGTCGAACAGTGGTCTATTATTTGAATGGTTATATGAAATATGAATTGCTGTACCTTATTCCCATTTTGATTTTAGTGGGAATTCTAGGCACCTGGATCGGAAAACTGATTCTCAATAAAATGTCACAAGATCAGTTTCGCTTCATCGTGTTATTCCTCATTCTGGGAATAGGGATAGCGAGTATCATAAGCAACCTATAAGGCTAGCACGAAACAAATATTAATGCACATAAAATCTTTTATGAAACAAATCAATGTAGGAGTCTTGCCTAGTGGCACTGTTCACGGATTAGTGTTTTTTAAATTCTTGCTTTTTTCTAGTACTCAATTGCAAACCAGGCAACTTCTTTTTAAATAAACTTAACAGTATTGGTTAATTAGTGCTAATTGTTTTCGAGCACATGGGTTTTAATAGTAATTTTCGAATAACAAACAACTATTTAATCAGCACACGACCTCTTGGGCAGGTGCTTCACCAATACTACACTCATGGAGAAATGGTTCACCACTACTTGGGAATCGCTACTGGCGATTTCCATCAGCACACTAGCAATTTATATTGCTGTTATTGTTTTGACACGGATCTTCGGAAAACGTAGTTTTTCCAAAATGTCCAGTTTTGATTTCGCAATGACTGTTGCGGTTGGTTCAGTCATAGCTACTACCATCTTATCGAAATCTGTTTCTCTTCTCGATGGGATCTTTGCTTTATTTCTTATTTACTTGTATCAATTAGCTGCAGCGCTTCTTCGTAAATGGAAGCCTTTTCGAAGGGCTATTGATAACGAACCTTTATTGCTCATGGATGGGGATAAAATCTTAGAAGATAACCTGTTAAAAGCTCGTGTCACCGAAGGAGACCTCAGATCTAAACTTAGGGAAGCCAACGTACTTCAACTTTCACAAGTACGTGCAGTCGTCTTTGAAACTACAGGTGATATTGTTGTGCTACACAGCAGTAATGATGAACATGCTCTGGAACCGTGGTTACTAAAGGACGTAAATAGAAATTAACATGGAACTGGTCACTATCATCGGGTATATTGCCGGAATCTTTACAACAATAGCTGTAGTTCCTCAAATATACAAAGCAATTAAAACCAATAAAACGGATGATATAAGTCCCATCTTTTTTAGCATATTATTAATAGGCGTAGGACTTTGGACAGTCTATGGAATTATAAAAACAGATTGGCCGATCATACTTACAAACGGAATTTCCTTTATGCTGAATACGTTCATGTTGCGTATATACGTAAAAAATAAAATGAAATAATATACAATTGACTCAAAAATGGATACAGAAGGATTGGTGCGTGAAATTATCTTAGAAAACGAGCTATATATGATGGCTCAGAGTGTCATTGCAGTTGAAAAAGTAACTATTGAATCCTATGGAGCTATGGATAATTTTTGTTCAATTGGTATGTTGGATGGATACATTCCTATTCCTCATTTAAGGCATAATCGTTTTAAGTAAAATAAAAGGCACCTTGAATATTAAGTTTAAATTGCAGTAGAAATTAGACTATTCTTAGTACTGAAAATTATATTATACTAACGTTTCGAAGTATTATTATGTTGAAAGGGCTTTACATATTTTAAAGTTTTCCAATTAAATGCTAAGTAGTAAATTACCTAAGGTCTCCCTTTCAGCCTAACCTCAATTTTCTTTTTTTTCTCGGTAAGACGCTTCATTAACTCCATTAATTCTGGATCTTTTGTGTCTTTATAAACTTCATTAATGCCTAAAATAAGTCGTTTTGCCTCACGAGAAGCTGAAACCCTGTCACTGGTGGTCATATTACTCATTGTTGCATTTTCGAAATCTTTAGCTTCCTTTAGTATTTTCATTTTCTGTAGGGTATTTAATTTTTAGCAATTTACAGAAAAATTAGCGTAGGTACGAATTAACTGCAAAGAACAATAATTTTACTAGTGAAAATTTCAGCACTGAATAAAATCTCCTTCTTCTAACAAAACTATCTTTGTAATAAGTACCTAAATCTGAAGGAATATCAAAACAGCATCTCAAAGTAAAACAGCTGCATTCTTGCAATTTTTGAAAAGCACCAATTTTTCGAAAGCCATACTTGTAGGCATTGCTGTAAGTGTTCCTGTAATTTTTGGAATTGCCATGGATCAAATAGGCATTGGGCTTGCCCTTTGTTTTGGAGCATTTTGGAGTTCACCCAGCAATACTCCTGGAAGCTTTTACCATAAAAAAATGGGCATTATTTTCTCTAGTGTACTTATTACAATGGTAAGTTTTATAGGAGGGTATCTTAACCTACCTACTTGGCTTTTACTGCCTATTCTGGGAGTACTTACTTTTTTGATAGCGTATATTTCTATTTACGGTTTTAGGGCTTCCCTCATTAGCTTTTCGGGCTTGTTGGCATTGGTTTTGGGATTTGCATACACCCCTTTGGAGTTAGCGCCCTATCAATATTCATTACTTATAGGCGCTGGTGGACTCTGGTATTTACTTTTAGTGAGTATTGCCTATTATTTAAACCCCAAAGCGCAAACTGAAGAGTCACTTTCTGAAACTTTTTCCCTTACAGCCCAGTTTTTAGATACACGCGCGCAATTAATGGGGAAACAGACCAATCGTGAAACCTTAGAACGAAAACTACACGAGTTGCAAACAGCACTTATTGAAAATCATGAAACCTTGCGTAATATTTTAATTGCTTCAAGGAAAACATCTGGAAATTCCAACTATCAAAATAAACAGTTGCTCATTTTTATTCAGTTGGTTGAAATGTTGGAAACAGCTATTGCAAATCCTGTTGATTATGAAAAAATGGATAGGGTGTTCGAAGGGCATCAAGATTTAAAAAGTGATTTTCAAACCATAATTTTCAATTTTTCTCAACAGCTTAAGCATTTTTCAACTACTGTGAATTCGAAAAAGAGTGAAACTTTTACAGACCTGACAATCTTGTTCAGATCTGCTAAAAAAAACATTCAAAAACTGGATGCTACATCCGATCTTGAAAGTCTTGTAATTCTTGAAAATTTATGGGAATACCAGGAAAAGCAATTTGAAAAAATAAAACGAATTCATACATTAAGAAGTAACCCGAAAATAGATGCGTCAGATTATCTTGCCACAAAAACGCTGAAACGGTTTTTAGTTCCGCAGGAATACGATTTTAAAATAGGGCTTCAGAATTTCACTTTTAAATCGGCTATTTTTAAACATTCCTTGCGGCTTTCAGTCACCATGATGGTGGGATACTTAGTAGGTGATGTACTGGAATTTCAAAACCCATATTGGATTTTATTAACCATTATTGTGATAATGAGGCCTAGCTACGGTCTTACAAAATCGCGTTCGAAAGATCGAATTATAGGCACATTATTAGGAGCTGTTATTGCAGCGGTACTAGTTCTATTTATTGAAAATCCGTATGTGTTGGGCACCCTAGGAATTGTTTCTCTCATAGTCGCATTTTCAGTAATTCAGAAAAATTATAAAGTGTCCGCAACATTTGTGACGCTAAGTGTGGTTTTTATTTATGCCATTTTAAGGCCGGATATATTGGTGGTAATCCAGTACCGTATATTCGATACGCTCATAGGTGCGGCGCTTTCATTTATCGCTATTTTATGGCTTTGGCCTGCTTGGGGGTTTTTGGAAATACTGACTAATATTAAAAAAAGTGTTTCAGCAAATCATAATTTTTTCAAACATATTAGTACTGTCTATATTGATAAAAATTCTGTTTCAACAGCTTATAAAGTGGCCCGCAAAACAGCGTTTCTCGAAACTTCCAATCTAAATGCGGCCTTTCAAAGAATGGCACAAGAGCCTAAGTCTAAACAAAAAAACATAGACGCTATTTATGAATTGGTAGTACTTAATCACGCAATGCTATCGTCTTTGGCTACATTAAGCACTTATTTACAACACCATCAAACCACGCCTGCAAGCCAGCAATTTAAAGATGCAGTGGCGATAATTGATGCTGATTTAAACAGAGTTTTTGATGGTCTTTGCCAGTCAACCGAAACGAACTATACAACAGTGGAAGCCCAGGAGCAACTACTAAGTAGTGAAAAATTATCCAGAATTTCCTTTTCAGATATTGAAGAGATGATACAAGACACACCAGAGAATGAGTCCAGTTATCAAGAGGCTCACCTTGTTTGGGAACAATTAAGGTGGCTGCATGCTATTAGTGAAAAAATGCTTGGGCTAAGTACTGGATTGTTGGAGAAAATATAAGCGTACGCACAGTGGTTAAAAAAAAGAGCCGAGAATATCTCGACTCTTTCTAGCTACATCATAAGCAAATTAATCTTCACCTCCTTAGGCTGCCACTACCGTTGTAAATTTTTGATCTTTCTGTTGTTCTATCCCCTCTTTCTTATCCATAAGAATATGTTGCACTGCTTTTTTCCAGTCTTCCGCTATGGCGATTTCGTCGTTTAAAAGGGAGTCGTTTTCATTGTAGAGTTCTATTTCTTTTCTTTCTCCATTGTTGTTAGTGGGAAACACCAGTGTTATGCTATCGACCATTTCTTCAAATCCATTCTCCTTTTTTATACGTCTTTTTTGAGTAATAATTTCACAGGATGTTACCTGTGTTAGATCAATTACTTGAGACATTTCACCATCTTCGGTTTGTTTAAAAAAGTAGACGGTTTTAGCACTGTTGTCTATTCCTAGTGCAAAATTGCTTTGCTCGGTATGCTGGGATAAAACCCCGTTGTTTGCTGCCACTATAGCCTTAAGCCCATTCAATAGTTTTTGGGACTGTTGTTTCGTGTTTTTAATGATTAATAAAGTGGGTATTAAAATTGCAGCAAAAAGTGCCGCAGCGATTGCGATCATTCCTGTTTCCATGATATGTTATATTTGGTAAAATTAAATTATTGTGATTTTGTAAAATTTCCGACGAAATCTTACCTTATAGCAGAAATTCAACAATTTATTACCAGTGAGAATGGAAAGGAAAAAGTAGTTGTTTTGTGAAGTATTTACTAAATGAAGCACTTTCAGGAGTGCTCTTTTTATTGTTTTCTAAAACATTTAAAATGTTCCTAGAATTATACTTGTTAGGTGCGAAAAACCATAGATTGTCATCTAATGATAACGGCAAGGATTCACGCTCCGTATCAACAATTATTTGTTGTTGAGCACTATTAACAAAGTAGGGTGCAGTTTTGCCAAAGGAGACAACGTCAATACTGTTCTCGGTTGAGGTATTAGTATTTACAATATCAGAAGCGCTAACAGCATTTGCATTTGCAGATAATACTGTAAGCAAAATGGCCATCCAAAGGCTCACTATTTTTTGCAGCTTTTTCAATGTGTTTTATAAATTTGAATACAAATGTATTATAGTATTCGGGATAAAATCCACAAAAAATTCATAAATATTGACGCTTTAGTTTTTTGAATTAAAAATTTTAAAATATAATTGGAGTTGTGTCAATTTCAGTTTACAGAAAAAGGCTGCAAATTTTAAAAATTCCGTGATTACTATTTCTTTATAGAATTGTAGTGTATTATTGTTGAAATTTCCGAAGAAATGAAAATTATTATGAATGATGGTGCTTTTAAAAGCTTCAAAAAGAAAAATGCATATAAAACATTTAGCCCAGACGGTACTTTGTATATTTCAAATGAGTCTGGTAAAGCATCAGCTTCAATTATTCAAGTTAATTTTAACTAATGGCGCAAAATAATAACGAAAAAACCTCAAAAAGTAAACTACCACTCTACCTTTCTATACTATTGGTGAGCGGTATTATTGCTTGTTATTTTTTAATACCAAGTGTGCAGCAGTTTTTAAATGAGGCCTGGACAGTGTTAATTAGTAATGATGAAAAGCGAATTGAACAATGGGTATCTGGATTTGGATGGTTAGGGCCATTTGTATTGATTCTGGCGATGGTTTTACAGATGTTTTTATTGGTGGTTCCTTCAATTGCGTTAATGGTAGTGTCTATCTTAGCTTATGGTCCTATTTGGGGAAGTGTTATTATTTTAGTTGCGGTATTCGCAGCCTCATCTGTAGGGTATATCATTGGAAGCAAATTGGGGCAAACAGCAGTGATGAAATTGTTGGGACAGAAAACTGAAAAAAAAATAGAGCAGTTTATTGAAGACTATGGATTCTGGGCCGTTATTGTTACTAGGTTAAACCCTATTTTATCCAATGATGCCATAAGTTTTGTGGGAGGAATACTAAAGATGAATTATTGGAAGTTTATAGGCGCAACCTTAGTAGGCATTTTGCCATTAATCTTATTTATAGCAATCCTTGGAAAAAGTACCGAAACTTTAAAGACAGGCCTCCTTTGGGGTTCTATAGTTAGCCTTATTCTATTTGGGCTCTATGTGTGGTGGGATAAGAAAAAAAACAAGTAGTTGTTTAACTTTTTATTTTGATTTCCTTATTTGGTAAAATCATTTTATTTTTTACTTTATTCCCATAACACCTTAAAAACCAGCAACTAATTTTAAATCTTGTAGCGACATCATTGGAGAAGTAGCTTTCCTTATAGGATTGGCTCGATACGATAGGTTGAAATTTTATAAATTATTTTATACAGGAGAGAATATTATTTAAATGGTTTTCAGAATATAAAGTAATAGTTTTATAAAAAACCTACCAATATTATTTTTTTGGGTCTTGCTCTAGTTCAATTCGATTTTTAAATCCGTTCAATTTAAGTTATTTAGGAAAATGAAGCTTATACTTGAATAGACTTAATCAATTATATATATTAATAAATAATATTTTGTTTTATTAATTTTAAAACAAAAAGTTATGAAAGTAATCAATGAAGCACTCGCTTTCGAGAAAGAGAAAATGAGCCATATGTCTACAAGTGACAGGGTAAAGGCATCTAGAAAAGCCAAGAAATTAATACTCGCATTAAACGAAATTTACAAGAAATCCAAGGATACCAAACTTATGGATATTATGAAACGGCTGACGGTTAAAAAGAAAAAAATAGAGGTAAGACTCAAAGGGCGACCTGATGCCATGTTATAAAAATGGAATTAAACGTTTTTGGAGATAAATTAGAACCCTGTTGCTTAGACCCTGCGACTGGGTACCTTAGAGATGGGTATTGTTGTCCGCTTTCTCAAGATGCCGGTACTCATGTGGTATGTGCTATGATGACAGCTGAATTTTTAATGTATACGAAGTCCAGAGGAAACGATTTAACGACGCCCATTCCTCAATGGAGCTTCCCAGGTCTCGTAGAAGGATCTAAATGGTGCTTATGCATATCCAGATGGATTGAAGCTGAAAAAGCTGGGGTAGCACCTCCTGTAGTATTGGAAGCCACTAGCCATAAAGCGCTTCAATATGCATCTTTAGCACTTCTGGAAAAATATGCTGTTGCTATCTAAAAATTTTAATCTATACTATGCTTTATACTATTAGTTTAAAAGTTTTTCAATAACACCCAATGCAGCACTTTCTCCAGAAATTATGGCAGCATTTAAGGAACCGTTAAGTTGTATATCTCCTGCCAAAAAAATAGAAGGCGTTACACTTGTCTCAGAGGGTGACATAGCATAGTTTAATTGCTCTAATTTAGGCAAAGCTTGTTCTATTTTGTAATGCTTTAAAAAAGTGAGTGATTCGATTGCACAATGTGCTTCAAGCTCCATCTGAACCTGTGTTACCAAATCTTCAGTGGTTAGTTTATGATTTTTTACTACCGTGACGGATAAAAGTTCCTTCTTTCCAACAGATTGTGTTGCAATGCTCGTATGATAAAATATATTATTTACAAGTGCTTCTCCGTTTGCAAGAAGCCCTATAATAGGTTTGTTCATGGCTTTGGTATCGCTTTCAAAGTATAGCGTATCGCAGGATTTCCAAAGTGTTTCCTGGTTTTTCAAATTTGGTAAAAGGTTGCTTGGTGCTGTAGCGAGTATTATAAAGTCGCTTTCAACTTCGGTGCCATCGGCAAGGATTAATGTATGCTCTTTTACGGTTTTTACAGCTGTATTAAAATGGAAAATTGTTCGATGTAAACTTTCTTTTAATTGTTTTGGTATCGCTTCAATACCCGATTTTGGTAATGCTGCAGCACCTTCTCCAAACATTTTATAGACAAATTCGAACATCCTGCTAGATGTTTCCAGTTTATCCTCTAAAAATATACCGGTAAAAAATGGTTTAAAAAATTCGGTTATCATTTTTTCAGAAAAGCCAAAATCTCTGAGGTATTGTAATGTTGTTTTTTCTGGTTTTGAAAAGATTTCAGTTAAGGTCAGTTTTTTAAGAAGGCTGTTTAGTTTTAAAACTTTTATTTTGTCTGAAAAAGTCCCTATTCCAGAAAATAATGTTGGAATAAGTAATGATATATTTCGCAATGGATCTCCAAGGGTTTTTTGGGTTTTGTTCTGAAAGATTGTGGCTCCCGGCAAAAACGTCTGTAATTCTAAAGCTTCATAGTCCAGGTATTTTTTTGCTGCAGGATATTCAGTAAGAAGCACTTGAAAGCCGTGATCTAATTGGTACCCTTGTACAATATCTGTTTTAACTCTCCCGCCTACCCTGTCTGTAGCTTCAAATACAGTAGGACTGTACCCATGATTTTCCAAAACTTTAGCGGCTATAAGACCGCTTATTCCAGCACCAATTATGTGTATTTTATAAGAATGTTTCTCCATATCTTAGTTTGCTTAATGACGTTTACTTTATCTAGTATCCCTGTTTTCAAAACCTATCAATTTGAGCGTAGCAAATGCCTTCAAAACCTTGTCTTCAGATTGAAAATAATTATCCCCCATTAAAATACAGGCTCCAGCAGAACAATAAAGTCCATAATATCGTTCTTAACCAGTTTCGTTTTACCAATCGTTTTAACAGGACTGGAGTACTGTTCCTTTTAGTGATTGCCTTATGTATGGGTACAAATTGTATAAAAGTAACTATCCAGACCGCTAGCACTAATGCAAGGCTTACAATGGTCTCTGGGACAGTTTGCTGAACTAACTGAAAAACAGCAAGAATTAATTGACCAAACATTAATGGAATTACAACAAACGACAGCCCAGAAGTATACTTTTTATGCCACTTTATTAAACTATCTTTTTCATAATACAAAAAGCTCGGATACACCACGAGTTGTATCATCCAAATCAGAACAAAAAGTCCCGTATCAAAAAGTAATCTTATGGTTCCTAATTCCATGTGTTATGTAACCCAATGCAAAATTAATTTCGACATAAAACCAACATTTAAAGGTCAAACTTATTTATTCTGATAGTAAAATCGCTTCAAAACCCTTTACAAACTTCAAGTCGTGAAACCAATACATAGAGGAGATTACTTCAAAAGTCATACTGTTTTCCTCTTTTGTTATTTCCTTTAATTGCCAGATAATGTTTTGGGCTTCCTCAAAATCCTCCCCTTCTAATTCGTCTTTATATAGTCTTTTAATGAGTGTATTGGGAGGCATTCCCTGCGTTGCGATCCTCATGATATTTGTTTCGGTATCTGTATCAAAAATTTCAAGATCTGATTTCTTTTTTGCTGAAATTTTAAGTTGAAACTGTGCTGCCTCCGGGTGAGGAAATTTCCCGTTGTAGGATTGATACAATAACTGACCAATGTTGAAAAACTCTTCGTGCATCGCAATTTCGGCATATTCTTCCCACATTTTTTCATCTATCATTTCGTGGGAAAGGTTGTCTTTCTGACCTTCGTTGAGACGGTCATCGAAAATATAATCCAGTAAGACCTTGGCTGCTTCGTTGGGCTCATTATCGGTAAGTGCCAACATGGCCATTTCTTTTAATTCTGAGGGTTTTAACGTAGCTGTATCGCCAAAATCCAATGCATTTAAAACATCAGTATATTTTTGGTCGTTCCACGCATTTGGTAATACATCGATGGTGTCAAAGTTTAAAATTTCAACGGAATAGGTGTTTTTCATAGGTATGTAAAATATTAGAAGCGTGAAAATTACTCAATTACTAGCCATTCGCCCGTTAAAGATTAGTTATAAATGAAAAATACATTGGGCACCGTAGATTGCAAAATATCCAGTATATTAAACATTATTCCGAAAATACATGACCAAAAAAGGAAAAGCAAAAAACACGAAGAATAAGGCCAAGCATTCTAAATTGATGGGTCGGAAAAAGAATAAATTATTGAGCGAAAAAGCGCTTAGAAAAGAACGATTAAAAGCAATTATTAAAAAGGCAAACAATCCTGAAAGTAAAGCTTAGATCTCTTTTTTCTTCGCAATTGCATCTACACAATTAATACCGTCGATGGCAGCAGATATAATCCCGCCAGCATATCCGGCACCTTCTCCACAGGGATACAAACCGGTAATCTCAATATGCTCTAGAGTTTCTGCATTTCTGGGAATTGAGATTGGAGATGAGGTTCTGCTTTCTGGCGCGTGTAACACAGCTTCATTTGTGTAATATCCTTTCATTTTTTTCCCGAATTTCTTAAAAGCCTTCCGCAAACGCTTCGCAATAAGTGGCGGTAATACCTTGTTTAAATCTACCGAAACTATTCCTGGTTGGTAGGATGTTTTCGGAAAGTTCTTAGACACACGCCCTTCCACAAAATCTATCATACGTTGCGCTGGAACTGCTTGGGTCTTTCCCGCTGCCTCCCAGCAGTCTCTCTCTACTTTTTTCTGAAAATTAAGACCTACAAAGGGGTCTCCTTCAGCATAATCTGGTAAATCTTCCGGGGCTACACTCACAACAATTCCAGAATTAGCAAACGGATTATTACGTTTACTCGGGCTCCACCCATTTGTAACTACTTCTTCCTGAGCCGTTGCGCAAGGTGCTATTATGCCGCCAGGGCACATGCAAAATGAATAAACCCCTAGGCCATCTACCTGTTCTACCAAGGCGTAAGATGCGGGAGGTAAATATAGGTTGTCTGCATCTCCGTGGTACTGTATCCAATCTATTAATTCCTGTTGGTGTTCTACACGTACACCAATGGCAAAAGGTTTTGCTTCAATTTTAATTTGATGTTTATCGAGTAAATAAAAAATATCACGAGCAGAATGACCTGTTGCTAAAATCACAGTATCGAAAGAATACCATTGGGAACCATTAATTTCTAATGCTGAAATGCGATTATTTTCAGTTTTAAGATCAGTTAGTTTACTATTAAAATGTACCTCACCACCAGCTTCGACAATGGCTTCCCTCATAGCGGTAATGATCTTTGGTAATTTGTTGGTACCAATATGCGGATGTGCATCTACCAATATTTCGGGGTCAGCTCCAAAATGTACAAACCACTCTAAGGCTTTTAATACATTTCCTCTTTTTTTTGAACGAGTGTATAGTTTTCCATCGCTATAAGTGCCTGCACCACCTTCACCAAAACAATAATTGGAATCTGGATCGACCAGGTGCTCTTTGTTAATTTTTGCCAGATCTCTTCTACGTTCCCTAACGTCTTTTCCTCTTTCAAAAAGAATAGGTTTTAATCCAACTTCTATTGCCCTAAGTGCGGCATATAGCCCTGCAGGACCAGATCCTATAATAGCAATAGCTTCTTTCTCTTTAACATGCTGCGGAATAAATGGAGGGATATGCTGAACTTCCTCGTTTGTATTCCAGAATTCTAACTGGAGATTCAATTTTACAGGGGCACGTCGTGCATCTATAGAACGTTTTCTAATGTGCCAATCTTTAATATCTTTTTTCCGCAAATTTGCCTTGCTAAGGCCCAACTCTAAAATATAAAGCAAATCCTCTTGTTGCCTAGGTAAAATCGAAATCTGAACCAGTGTACTCATGACCTCAAAGATAAATCAAAAAAATGTCGTGATATAGTTTAATTCTTAGGCAGCAAAATTTACTTTAGGGGAATGAATTTAGAGATTGCCTTCTAATAAGTCAATATTTCGAACATAAATCTTCTGTAGGGTCTTTAAGATTATCTAAAAAACAGATTTTACTATTTTAGCTTCAGGAATACTTGAAAATATGAATAGCACATTTAATTTTTATTCTAACTTAAAAAATAAGATTAATTTTTAAACCACTCATTTTCAGATATTTAAAAATGTATTACATGTTGTTAACATAGATATAACCTTTCATTAAGTAAATATATTGGTGAAGGGCACGACCTTTGAACATTATTACAAAACAAAAAACCTACATTATGTTACAATCCCCAGATAAAAAAAAGTCCACAAAATATGCTAATATTGATATGGACAAATTTAAATTCGACTTTAATCTTTTTGTGCCTTCAGATAAAAAACTTAGCAAGGCAGATACTGATAAATCTAAAGATCAATAACTTTCAATTTTAGTAACTAATTTAAAGATAAAGTTAGTAACCTTCCAAGGGCGTTCATATTCCCTGGACTGGTAAATCAAGAGTATATTTCCCATAGCTTAGAGACTGCTCTTGTATTTTAAGGATTTGCTTAGTTTCTACACGTTTTATTTTAGTCGTCTAATTTTTCCTGTAATATAGCCAACTTTGTATCTTGGCCTAGGTAGCTATAAATATTCATAAGCTTACTTACCCAATCTTTATTTTTAGGTTGTGATGCTACAATACTTTCTAAATAAGGAAGCACTTCGTTGTACAGTTTGTTGCGTTTTACTTTTAATTCTTCATAGCGTTTATCTTCAGCTGTAGATACACCCAAACTATTCATTTCATCGACGATAACTTTTTCCTGTCCCAACAATAAAATTGATAAGTTTAACTTAGCATTTTCATGATTCGGATTCATTTCTAACGTTTTTTTATAAAACTCCACAGCTCTATCTATATCGTTGTTTTCCGTACTTGACACACCAAAATTGTAGTATAGGTTAGGGTCGTTAGGTGTTTCCCTGATTAATAAATCCATAATTTTAATGTATTTATCTTTAGCATCTAATTGCCTGTATAAGTGGAAAACCTGATTTAACAATACTTTGTCGTTAGGTTTTTTGGCTATCGCTTCATCGATTATAGCTACTGCTGCACTTTTATTATTAAGTTGAATAGCTGCAGTTGTTAAACCACGCAAAAGCTCAGGGGTTTTGCTGGTAGTTGATACCAATTGTGTCCTTTTTTGCGTTCCTTTTTCTACCACAACATTTCTAGGAGTGGAAGAATTAAAGACCTCATTAATACCAGTGAAAACCTCTCTTGTACCACTAGAAGCCTCATTGGTGTTGGATGAAACTGTTGTAGTGGTATAGCTAACCTTAGTGCCCGTATAACCCATATAGAAAAGGCGACTATATGCACTGAAAGCTTCATTGTATTCTTTGGCAAGTAAATGACTTCTTGCGGCGTTGAATAAATTAATGGTGTCTTTGGTAGATTGATAGGCTACATTATAGAGTTTAGCAGCTTCAGAGAAATTTTTATTATTGTATTCACCTGTGGCAGCACTGGATGATAAACTTTTAAGTTTCGATTCAATATCAGAAATTCTGTTCAGAAGTGATGAACTTGGATTATGGTTATTGGCTAGTTTCAGGGATTTATTAATTGATTCCAATGCGTCTTTGTCTAAGTCTTTATTAGCAAGGTTCATTTCGGCTTCCACAATATAGTAGTGCGCACGTGTCTCATCATCTGCTGCAGCAAAAATTCGTTTTGCCTGTTGCAAATAGGAAGCGGCATCCGATAGGTAACCAGAATTCACAGCTTTTTCAGCTTTTTTAATTTCTTTTTTTTGTGCCTCAAGTGAGGGGATAGCTATTAGTAATGCAGCTAGAAAAGTAATTGTTTTCATTGGGGGTTTGTTTTGTTAGTTTAGTTCTACTATTTATGTTTCACCGTGTACTTAGATTTTAGTACTTATAAAGCTTTTTTTTATTCTCGTGATCTCAAGAATTAA
Organism: uncultured Flavobacteriaceae bacterium; assembly: GCA_963799365.1. Classification (GTDB taxonomy): domain Bacteria; phylum Bacteroidota; class Bacteroidia; order Flavobacteriales; family Flavobacteriaceae; genus Marinirhabdus. The sequence goes on along the minus strand of CAWCWV010000008.1, from coordinate 321,610 downwards.
AAATTTATTCATTTTAATTCTGTCAATACACTTCAAAAACTTCCTCAAAAAATCGTTTTCTAAACAATAAGTGAGAAGGTGTTGAAGGATAGCAATTTAGAAAAAATATTTTATAATTGTGAAGTTTTTAGTAGTAAATTTTCAATTTTTGTGTATTTCATCGATATTATTGGGTTTATGTCGGTAAATTAATGATTTTATAAGAACAAATTTTTAGTCATATTGAGTGATTCTTATACCTTGAAAAGTGAGAAATTTTAATTTTCAATTTCTTGATTCTTTACATTATTGGATTATATATTTTGGTGTATGAGGAAGATTCATGTGGCTTTATTTAAAGTCAGTTTAAATGTTTTCACACCTTGATATATATTTGAATTATAACCGTTTCCAGGAATATGCCTTTTGGAAAAAATCTAAAATGAAATTCTTTTTTATTTAAGAATCGCAATCTTATTAAATTTGAAGAAGTATGACTATTTTAGTCCATCTTTCAATAAAACGCTATGGAATATTTTTTAATTATTACTGCGCTAGTTTTCACGGCAGCGATCTTCGGCTATATTAATGTGCGCTTCTTAAAGTTGCCTAATACCATTGGTTTAATGGTAATTACGATTGCTTTTACTTTGGGGGTTCTTGCGCTTAGCTACTTTGACGACACCCTTTTAAATGCTGAAAAATTCATTATTTCTAAAATAGACTTTAAGACTGTCTTGTTGGACATTATGCTTAGTTTTCTGCTTTTTGCTGGGGCTTTGCATACCAATTTTAACCAGTTAAAAATCCAACGCTGGCCTGTACTTGTTTTTTCTACTGTGGGTGTTTTAACGTCTACGTTCTTGGTAGGGGGCGCTATGTATTACGTACTTCAATTGGTTGGACTTCCGGTAGATTTTATCTATTGCCTTTTGTTTGGCGCATTAATTTCTCCTACCGATCCTATTGCAGTTTTAGGTATTCTTAAACAAGCCGGCGTTCCTAAAAAATTAGAAACCAAAATAGTAGGAGAGTCCCTCTTTAACGATGGAGTAGGAGTGGTAGTTTTTTTAACCATATTTCAAATCGCTAGGCTGGGAGATGCTGGTACTGTAGAACCACTGGAGATCTTAACATTATTTGGCCAAGAGGTTATAGGCGGTATTGCACTGGGTCTCTTAGTAGGGTTTATCTCCTACCGCCTTATGAAGTCTATAGACGATTATGATATAGAAGTTATTATTACACTGGCCGCAGTGATGGTAGGAACGGCTGTAGCGCAACATTTTCATTTGTCTGCGCCATTAGCGATGGTTACAGCCGGATTGTTGGTTGGGAACGATACAGTACGCGCAAGTACGATGTCTGAAATTACCGAAACCTACGTAGATAAATTCTGGGAACTTATAGACATTCTATTAAACACCATACTGTTTGTGTTAATAGGAATGGAGATGCTAGTGCTATCTTTTGATCTTAATTATATTGTTGCTGGTTTAATTGCGATCCCGGTTATTTTAGTCTGTCGTTATATTTCTCTATTGCTACCCATTAAATTTTTCCAGAAAAAACTAGACTTTGTTCCCAAAACCAATTTAATTATGACGTGGGGTGGCTTACGTGGAGGAATTTCAATAGCCCTTGCGCTTGGACTCACCGAAGCTATGGAACGGGATTTATTTTTGGTAATCACCTATGTTGTGGTTGTATTCTCTATTATTGTACAGGGACTAACGGTAGGTAAGTTGGTACAAAAAGTAAAAACAGAAGAAGCCTAAATAACTTACCTTTGCAGTATGGAAGCAATCAAACACAAAGCAGGTTTTGTAAATATTATTGGGAACCCAAATGTGGGTAAAAGTACCTTAATGAATGCCTTTGTTGGTGAAAGACTCTCTATTATTACCAGTAAAGCGCAAACCACACGTCACCGTATTTTGGGGATTGTAAATGGAGACGATTTCCAGATAATTTTAAGCGATACGCCTGGAATTATAAAACCAGCCTACCAATTACAGGCAAGTATGATGGATTTTGTGAAATCGGCTTTTGATGACGCAGATATCTTGCTTTATTTGGTTGAATTGGGTGAAAAAGAGCTGAAAGACGAGCAGTTTTTCAATAAAATTACAAATGCAAAAATTCCTGTATTGTTGCTTATTAATAAAATTGATAAAGGAAATGAAACTTTGTTGGCTGAAGCATTACAGCACTGGCAGGAAAAAGTGCCAAATGCCGAAGTATTTGCCATTTCAGCCCTAGAAAATTTCGGTGTTGCCGAAGTCTTCAACCGAATTATAGAACTTCTTCCTGAAAGTCCGCCATTCTATCCAAAAGACCAACTTACCGATAAGCCTGAGCGTTTTTTTGTAAATGAAATTATTCGTGAAAAAATTCTAATGCATTACAAAAAAGAGATTCCCTATTCGGTAGAAATAGATACGGAAGAATTTTTTGAGGAAGAAAATATTATTCGCATTCGTTCCATTATTATGGTAGAGCGCGAAACCCAAAAAGGAATTATTATTGGTCATAAAGGCGCTCCTCTAAAGCGCGTAGGTGTTGAGGCAAGAAGGGATTTAGAGAAGTTTTTCGGCAAGCAAGTTCATTTAGAAACGTATGTAAAGGTGAATAAGAATTGGCGAAGCGACGACAGGCAATTGCGTAGATTCGGATATAATCAAAAGTAAACAGTATTCAGTAGCAGTACACAGTAGTTGTGAGCAGAATTTTAACTGCTAACTGTAACTGTCTACTGCTAACTATAACCTATCTTTGCACCCCTTAAGAATAAAACCATGAGTATTGTTGCCATTGTAGGAAGACCCAATGTAGGAAAATCTACGTTTTTCAATCGTTTAATTCAGCGTCGTGAAGCTATCACAGATGCTACCAGTGGCGTTACCCGTGATCGCCATTACGGAAAAAGTGACTGGAACGGAAAAGAATTTTCGCTTATAGACACAGGCGGTTATGTAGTAGGAAGCGACGATATTTTTGAAGCTGAAATCGACAAGCAGGTAGAACTTGCCATTGACGAAGCAGATGCTATTATTTTTATGGTAGATGTAGAGTCCGGTGTTACTGGAATGGACCAGGAAGTAGCAGAATTACTTCGGAAAAGCGGAAAACCTTATTTTCTGGCTGTAAATAAAGTAGACAGCGCTAAGCGTGAGAATGACGCTGTAGAATTTTATGCGATGGGCGTGGAAAAATATTATACCATTTCAAGTATAAATGGTAGTGGTAGCGGTGATCTATTGGATGATCTTGTAAAAGCACTGCCAGACGATCCTCAAGTTGAAGCAAGAGATCTTCCAAGATTTGCAGTAGTGGGACGGCCTAACGCTGGAAAATCCTCTTTTATCAATGCATTACTAGGTAAAGATAGATTTGTAGTGACCGATATTGCTGGAACCACTCGTGACAGTATGGATACCAAGTACGATCGTTTTGGCTTTGAGTTTAACTTAGTAGATACCGCAGGGATCAGAAAGAAAAGCAAGGTAAAGGAAGACCTTGAGTTTTACTCTGTAATGCGTAGTGTCCGTGCCATAGAGCACTGTGATGTTATTCTATTAGTTTTGGATGCTACCAGAGGTTTTGATGGCCAAGTACAGAGTATTTTCTGGCTGGCACAGCGCAATAATAAAGGAATCGTTATTTTGGTAAACAAATGGGATTTGGTTGAAAAAGACAACCAAAGCACCAAAGAAATGGAAGCGTATATTCGTGAGCAATGCGAGCCTTTTACAGATGTGCCCATTGTATTTATTTCGGTATTGACCAAGCAACGTATTTTTAAGGCGATTGAAACGGCTGTTGAGGTATACCAAAACAGAGTTAAAAAGATAAAAACTTCGGTGTTGAATGAAACAATGTTGCCTATCATTTCAGCATTTCCACCACCACAATACAAAGGGAAATTTGTGAAAATAAAATATTGTACCCAACTCCCAACACCCTATCCTGCATTTGCTTTTTTCGCAAATCTTCCGCAGTACGTCAAAGAACCGTATAAACGATTTATAGAAAACAAGTTGCGTAAAGAATTCGATTTTAAGGGAGTTCCAGTTACGATCTACATTCGAAAAAAATAGTAGTTAGCAAATTTAGTAAGAATTAGTAGTGCTTTAACTACCCTAGCTTTCATTATAACTGAAACGAAAACTGGTAATTTTATAAATACAATTTAAAACTCATTCTTGTTTTTAGTTAGAAGCTAGAAACTTTTTGCTATTATGAGTGCTAACTTATTTTGAAATGTTAAGAAAATCTTAATATGAAACATCAGTTCATTTAAGTCGTTAGTTTTGATAGAACATCAATCAACTAACAAAATCAATTATGAAGCATTGCTTACGTGCGCTCATATTTTTATGTAGCCTATCTACATTTGCCCAATTACAACCTTTTAAAATTACTGGTACACTTACAGATCAAGACACCCAATTACCATTAGAGTCTGCTACCGTTTATGTGGAACGCGCTAAGGATAGCACCTTGGTTACCTATACCATTACCGATAAGAATGGCGCCTTTAGTGTAGAGGAACGGGTGGCGGTGAAAGATTTAAAGATCTATATTTCGTATGTGGGGTATGAAACATTTGAGAAAGATATTACGGTTACTTCCGAAGAAATTATTCTAGGCACTCTAAAAATGAAAACCGACTCCAATACCTTGGACGAAGTAGTCATAACATCTAGAGCCCCCATCACCATAAAAAAAGATACGCTGGAATTTAATGTAAAATCTTTTAAAACGAAAAAAGACGCAAACGTAGAAGATTTGCTGAAAAAACTTCCAGGCGTAGAAGTAGATCCAGAGGGCCAGATTACCGTAAATGGAAAACCTGTAAATAAAATTCTGGTAAATGGAAAACCATTTTTTGGCGACGATCCCACTATTACTACTAGAAATCTCACTAAAGAAATTATCGAAAAAGTACAAGTAACCGATACCAAAACAGATTCTGAAGCCTTTGCAGGAGAAGCCAGTGACGGGCAAAATAAAACCATTAACCTTACTATAAAAGAAGAGAATAACAAAGGCGTTTTTGGTAGAGTAGCAGCTGGTGGTGGAACGGATGAGCGTTATGAATTTGCAGGTTTTTTTAATCGTTTTGACAATGACCAGCGTATAAGTGTTTTAGCGGGCGGAAATAATATAAATTCTGCTGGATTTAGCTTTGGTGAAATCCGTAAAATGTTTGGGGGTGGGCGAAGTATTTTTACCAGCAGTGATGGTTCTTTCGGAATAGATGGTCGCAGTTTTGGAGGCGGACAAGGAATTGTGCGCTCTAAAAGTGCTGGGGCGAACTATGCAGATTCCTATGGAGAAAAGATAGAAATTTCAGCAGATCACTTTTATGCAGGAAGTAATAGTGAAGACAGAAGCAGCACACAACGAGAGAATATACTGCCAGACAGACGTTTTTTTACCAACTCAAACTCAGAGTCGTTCACTGAAAATAATAATAATAATACCAACGTACGCCTAGACATTAAAGCAGATTCTACCTTTTTAATAAACCTGCGTCCCTCTTTTACCTACGGAACAGGAAACAGAAGATCTACCAGCAACGAAGCGTCCAGAAATGAGGATAACGAACTTTTGAACCAAGCAGATGCCTTCCGTTTTTCTGAAAATATTACTAGAAGTTTTAAAAACGGCTTAGACATCACAAAAAAGTTTGGCGATAAGGGCGCTTCGGTAAGTTTGAATATTGATTCTGAATTTGAGAATAACGATTCTGAACAATTTTTAGAATCTAATACAGAAGTTTTTGGAGATAATCCTTCCTTCTTAAACAGGAATCAATTTACCGACGAAAAATTCACCTTGGATAGTTATAATGCCAGGGTAAGTTATAGAATGCCATTAATAGCTAAGAAATTATACTTAAATCCAAGTTTTACCCATCGTGAAGATGTGCGGAACAGTAGAGAAAGTACGTTTGATTTTAATGAAGATACCCAGCTTTTTACAGATTTTAACCAGGCGCTTAGTACCAACTTTAAATACACCAACAGGCGGAGCACTCCCACATTAGGTTTGCAATATAATACCGAGAAGCTAAACGCAAACGTAAGTACCTCTTACGTATTCAGAACCCTAGAAAATAACGACCAGTTACGCCCGCAAACTTCTTTTGAGCAAGATTTTGAAGCAGTGGAATTTAATACCTATGTCAATTACAGATTTAATCCAAAAACTTCGTTGTATGCTAACTATCGGGTCAGTAACCAACCGCCAGATGTAGCGCAATTGCAACCCTTTCAGGATGTGAGCGACCCGCTTAACATTATTACGGGAAATCCAAATCTGGAACCAGCAAATGAGCATTCTTTGTACGCAGGGTACAATGCATTCGATTTTCAAAAGGGAACAGGCTTTGGATTTTGGTCCAATGCAAATTTTACCCAAAATCAAGTAGTGCCACAAACTATTGTAGATGAAAACCTGGTAAGAACTACTACCTATACCAACGTGGATGGGAACTACTATTTCTACGGAAGTGGTAATTATAGTAAAAATATAAAGTTGGATACCATACGGGAAGTAAAGGTGAGAACTTCTGCGTCGGTTAGTACCAATAGAAATATAAACTTCAATAATGGAGTAGAATATGCTGCAAATAGCACGACCTATTCACCAGATGTACGGGTAACCTTTACCTGGAAAAAACTCTTTGAATTTATTCCGAATTATAACGTAAGTTTTACTAATACTACCTACGATCTGGAATTTTTTGACGACCGAAAATTCGTCCGTCACAGCGTTGGTTTAGAAACAGCTACATTCTTTCCAGAAAAATTAGAGTGGAGAAATAACATAGATTACAACTATAACCCAGATGTTGCAGCAGGTTTCCAAAGAAGCGTGATTTTTTGGAACAGCACTTTGGCATATTCGGTATTAAAAAATCAAGGAACAATTACCTTAAAAGCGTATGATTTATTGGGGCAAAACAACAACGCCCGTCGTACCGCCACCGCCAATTATATTCAAGATTCACAGAGTTTGGTGTTGGAGCGTTATTTTATGTTGAGTTTTAGCTGGAAGTTTAATAGCCTTGGGAAAAAAGGTGAGGTGAACGATGGAGGGATGTTTCAGTTTTAGTTCTTAGTTAGTAGTTCTTAGTTGGTAGGATGTCTGTAAACAAACTGGTAGCATACGGGCTGCTGTCGCTCGCCTTTTATGGATTGGCTTGTAGATTTAAGAAGTGGAATAATTAACACATGAAATTCTAATTTAAATGCTACTTTTTGATTGTAGTATTAGTTAGAACATCAGTCATTCGTACCCTGTACTTAAACGACCACCGCCAATTTCAGCTCTATCTGTAATGTTTTATAAAACTCGTCGTTCGTAAATCGTACTTTAAATCACCAGCTCTATTTATCCAAGCGCAAAGTTTTATAAAATTTGTAGAAAAAAGTTACAAATTTTATAAAACAACCACCAATTTCGGCTCTATTTGTAAGGTTTTAGAGAATTCGTCATTTGCACCTCGTAACTCATACTTTAAATCACCAGCTCTATTTATCCAAGCGCAAAGTTTTATAAAATTTGTAGAAAAAAGTTACAAATTTTATAAAACAACCACCACCAATTTCGGCTCTATTTGTAAGGTTTTAGAGAATTTGTCGTTTGCATCTCGTAACTCATACTTTAAATCACCAGCTTCCCGAAGCTCCACCACCTCCAAATCCGCCACCACCGAAGCCGCCGCCGAAGCCGCCACCACCGCCAAAACTTCCGCCACTACCGAATCCGCCAGTGCGTCCCATGTTGCTTAGGATTATAATATCGAGTAGGCTGCCACCGCCTCGGTTGCCGTTATTTTTGCCCCCTCCTTTATTTCGGCGTCTTAAAATGAGAATGATGATAAAAAATATAAAAAAGAACAGAACCATTTGCTGTATACTAAAACCATCGTTGAACTCTCTGTTTTCTTCGAATTCCCCGTTAAGTACTTGAAAAATAGCATCGGTTCCTTGGTCCAGACCTTCGTAGTAGTTGTTCTGTTTAAATTGCGGGATGATTACCTGATTAATAATACGCTCCGTCATTCGGTCTGTCATTCGGTATTCAATTCCGTAGCCGGTGTTGATATCTATATTCCGGTCTTCTTTGGCTAAGAGAATTAAGATGCCGTTGTCTTCATTAGCTTGTCCGATACCCCATTTTTGTCCCCAGCGTGCGCCTAGAAGACCTAAATCTTCATTGTTAGAAGTATTAATAATTACAATAACTATTTGAGTAGAGGTAGAATCGGCGTAGCTTAAGAGTTTTGTTTCTAGTGCATTTTTTTGAGAATCTGTTAACAGTTTGCTGTAATCAAATACTGCGGTTTGTTCTTTTTGCCGATCTGGTTTTGGAGGCACATCAAATTGCGCCATAGAAACATTCGAAAACAGCAATGCTGTTATCGTAAAAAGAATTGCTAGATATTTTGGAAAAATCACCTTCAAATTAATTTTGCTACTCACTACTCACTACTCACTACTCACTACTCACTACTCACTACTCACTAAGAAGTTACCCAATTGAAATATCGTCAGGCAACTCATTCACGTCTTTATCTTTATATGGAAAATGTTTTTTAAGTTGCTCACCCGCTTGCAGGATTCCATCTATGAGTCCTTGCTTTATATTACCCTTCTTAAATTGTTTGATAATGGCTTCATTGGTGCTTTCCCAAAAATGTGGAGGTACTTTGTCATTAATACCTTTGTCACCCATAAGTACTATGGTACGATCTTCAACAGCAATATAAATAAGGACTCCATTGCTTAGTTTCGTGTTATCCATATGCAGGAAGTCGAAAACTTCGGCAGCACGGTCAAAGGCATCGTCGTTGCTGTGGGCTTCTAAATGAACTCTTATTTCACCCGAAGTATTCTTTTCGGCGGTTCTAATAGCTTCAACAACGGCTATTTCTTCTTCGCGGCTAAGGAAATCTTCTACTTTAGACATGTGTGTTACTAGTTAACAGTTATTTGTTGTTTTGGTAGGTGTTTAAATGGTATCTATTTTTTTATGAGTAGTTGAAAGCTAATAATAAACTTTTTAACCTACAACAGAAAACATGCTTACTTCCCAAAATCAAACTCAACTTCCGGCGCATTTTCGGCTCCTTCGTCTGCTTTGAAATATGCTCTTTCATCAAACCCTAACATCCCTGCGAAAAACTTCGCTGGAAACTTTTTTACTTCCACATTCAATTCTTTTGCAGCGTCGTTAAAACGGTTGCGTTCTACATTTATGCGGTTTTCGGTGCGTTCTAATTCGTTGATGAGTTCTTTAAAATTTTCATTTGCTTTTAAATCTGGATAGCGTTCAAAAACGGCTAAAAGTCTAGACAAGGCTGAGGTAAGTCCCGCTTGTGCTTGCTGGAATTGTTGTAATTGCTCTGGAGTAATATTACTAGGATCTATTTGGATAGAAGTTGCCTTGCTTCTCGCTTCGGTTACCTGTATGAGCGTGCTTTGTTCAAACTCTGCATAACCTTTTGCAGTATTTACAATGTTTGGAATAAGGTCTGCACGGCGCTGGTAGGCGCTTTCCACATTTCCCCATTGGGCCGAGACGCTTTCATCTAAAGGCACAAGACGGTTATTGAGATTAGCTAGATATGCTCCAGCCAATAAAATGATACCAAGGATTATAATAATGGGTAGCCATTTTTTCATAATGATGTATTTTTATAGTTGTTCTTTAATTTTCAATAATTCAGATTTTACGGTTTCCAATTTCCGAATGATTTCAAAATTATTTAAAGTTTCCTGTTTGTTTTCTTTAAGATGAATTTTTGCACCCTCTAAAGTAAATCCGCGTTCCTTTACCAAATGAAAGATAAGTTCCAAATTTTTTATGTCGGTTGGAGTGAACTTTCGATTGCCCTTTGCATTTTTCTTAGGTTTTAGGGCATCAAATTCCTTTTCCCAAAAACGGATAAGGGATGTATTCACATCAAAAGCCTTGGCTACTTCGCCAATACTGTAATATAATTTTTCTGGGAGGTCTACGTGCATAGGTTTTTATTGCTATACGAAGTTAATGAAAATATGGAAAGGTTTGTAGCGATATTTCAAATTGGATTGAGATTGTAGCTTGCAAAATCCAATTCCCAAAAGATTTATATTTTAGGATTTAAAATCGTCAATCGTAAATCTAAAATTAATCTAGAGATTGATTCTCCTGCTGTGCTTTTTTCAACAGATCTGCAAATTCTTCTGGGCTCAAGTTTCCGTAGTAGAAATTGATAGGATTAATGCGTTCATTGTCCTTAAAAACTTCGTAATGTAAGTGAGGGGCTTCGCTACGGCCAGTACTTCCTACAAAACCAATTAGATCGCCACGCTTAATTTTTTGACCAGGGCGTATGTTATTGTATTTATATAAGTGCGCATACAAACTCTCATAGCCGTATCCGTGATCTATTCTAATATGGTTCCCATACCCAGAAGCACTGTTATCTGCCCGGGTTACAACACCATCACCACTGGCATATACTGGAGTTCCGCGAGGGGCGGTAAAGTCCATTCCAAAGTGCATTTTTCTGGCTTTGGTAAAAGGATCTGTTCGAAAACCATATCCGGAAGCCATACGGGTGAGGTCTTCATTATTTACGGGTTGGATGGCAGGAATAGCCGCAAGTAATTTTTCTTTTTCTTCAGCTAAGGAAGCAATCTCGTCCAAGGAGCGTGATTGTACTACGATTTGCTTGGTTAATATGTCTAAGCGTTGGCTGGCGGTGACAATTAGTTTTGAATTATCAAATCCTTCCAGATCTTTATAGCGATTCACTCCACCAAATCCAGCTTTTCGTTGCTCTTCCGGAATTGGGTTGGCTTCAAAATAAACGCGGTAAAGATTGTTGTCTCGGTCTGCTAAGTCATTTAGGACGGTTTCAATCTGGTCCATTTTGCGATTCAGTAAATCGTACTGCAACTCCATATTAGACAACTCACGCTTTAAGGTTTTTTCTTTGGGAGTTTCAACATAAGGGAGATTCAAATACACCAAAAGCAATAGAAATCCACTTAATAACATTCCCAATAAGCTGAGTAAAAAAATGCTGAGTTTACGGCCTTTTTTCTTCTCAATTTTTCGGTACGAGAGGGTCTCGCTATCGTAGTAATATTTAACCTTAGACATACGCTAAAAAAATCCTATTTTTGCGGTGATGGATACGTTAACATTTTAAGTAACGCCCTACAAAGATATAAATTGTTTTCACGTGCCCAAATGTGCACGGTTTACCATAACTAGATACCGATGAACTCCAGCGAAATACGCTCAAAATTCCTTAATTACTTTAAATCGAAAGAACACAAAATTGTTCCTTCGTCTCCCATGGTTATTAAAAACGATCCTACCCTGATGTTTACAAATGCAGGGATGGTACCTTTTAAAGAATATTTTTTAGGTAATAAAGAGGTCAAGAACTCCAGAATTACAGATACCCAAAAGTGCTTGCGCGTAAGTGGGAAACACAATGATCTTGAAGAAGTGGGGATGGATACCTATCACCATACTATGTTTGAGATGCTGGGGAACTGGAGTTTTGGCGACTACTTTAAAAAAGAAGCAATTACATGGGCTTGGGAATTATTGACCGAAGTTTACGGAATAGATAAGGACATATTGTATGTTACTATTTTTGAAGGCGATGCTTCCGAAGGTTTAGACCGAGATACAGAAGCCTATGAGTTATGGAAACAATACCTACCCGAAGACCGCATTCTAAATGGAAACAAAAAAGATAACTTCTGGGAAATGGGCGAGCAAGGACCATGTGGGCCATGTTCCGAAATTCATGTAGATATCCGTTCCGCTGAAGAAAAAGCAAAAGTTTCTGGAGCGAGCCTTGTAAACCAGGATCACCCACAAGTAGTGGAGATTTGGAACCTGGTATTTATGCAATTCAATAGAAAAGCCAACGGAAGTCTTGAAAAGCTTCCAGCACAGCATGTAGATACAGGAATGGGTTTTGAGCGTTTGGCAATGGTCTTGCAAGGCAAACAAAGCAATTACGATACAGATGTATTTACGCCCCTTATTCGTGAAGTGGAAGCTGTTACCAATAGCAAATACGGAAATACAGATACTGAATCTGGAGAAAAAGTAGATATTGCAATACGTGTAATTTCAGATCACGTGCGTGCCGTTTCCTTCAGTATTGCAGACGGGCAGTTGCCTAGCAATACAGGTGCAGGATATGTTATTAGACGTATTTTAAGACGTGCTATCCGATATGGATTTACGTTTTTAGACACCAAAGAACCTTTCATTTTCAAACTAATTGATACGCTTGCCAATCAAATGGGTGAGGCGTTTCCGGAATTGAAAAAGGAGAAGAATTTGATAACGAATGTTATTAAAGAAGAAGAGAAGTCTTTCTTGCGGACCCTTTCAGACGGCATGATGCTTTTAGAAAATATTATCAGCAATTCAAAAGCGAAAGAAATATCTGGTGCGAAGGTGTTCGAACTTAAAGACACCTATGGTTTTCCTGAAGATCTCACAGAACTTATTTTAAGAGAACGTGGTTATACCTATAATCACATTGAGTTTGAAAATAAGCTTAAGAAACAGCAAGAGAAAGCAAGAGAAGCAACGAAAGTTGCCACAGGAGATTGGAAAATACTGGATGACGAAAAAGACGAAGAATTTGTAGGCTATGATATTTTAGAAACCAATGTAAAAATTACCCGCTATCGAAAAACCGAAAGTAAAAAAGAAGGAGAATTATATCAGTTGGTATTTAATCTAACGCCATTTTATCCTGAAGGTGGTGGACAAGTAGGTGATAAAGGATATCTGGAAGCTCCCAATGGTGAGGTGGTATATATAGTTGATACCAAAAAAGAGAACAATTTGATTGTTCATTTTGCGAAGAATTTACCTCGTACTACAAACGGAACCTTTAAAGCAGTTGTGGATGCCAAACAACGCAGCAGAACGGCTTCCAACCATACCGCAACACATTTGTTGCACCAGGCGCTTCGTAATATTTTAGGCGAACACGTGGAGCAAAAAGGCAGTATGGTACATAGTGGGAACTTGCGTTTCGATTTTTCACATTTTAGTAAAGTTACAGACGAACAATTGAGGGAAGTAGAGGACTTTGTGAATGCCAGAATTAGAGAAGGTCTTGCCTTGGTCGAACGACGAGGAATCCCTTATCAGCAGGCTATAGATGAAGGAGCTATTGCTTTGTTTGGAGAAAAATATGGAGATGCGGTACGTGCTATTAAGTTTGGTAAATCTATGGAATTATGTGGTGGAACCCACGTTGAAAATACGAATGAGATCTGGCATTTTATCATCACATCGGAAGGTGCTGTAGCAAGTGGCATACGCCGTATTGAAGCCATTACTGGCGATGCTGCCAAAACCTATTTTGAAGATAGAAGCATCGCATTCAAAGAAGTTCAGAAATTGTTGAATAATACCAAAGACCCGGTTACTTCCATCGAAAAATTACAGGAAGACAACAGTAACCTTCAAAAACAATTGGAAGAGTTACTGAAGGATAAAGCTAAAAACATAAAAGGTGATCTTAAAAATGAAGTTGAAGTAGTAAATGGCGTAAATTTTTTAGCAAAAGAGGTAGATCTGGACGCTGGTGGATTGAAAGATCTAGCATTTGAATTGGGTGGCGAGATAGACCATCTGTTTATATTGTTTGGTTCCAAAAAAGAGGGTAAGGCATTGTTAACCTGTTATATTTCAAAAGAATTAGCAACGGAGAAGCAATTAGATGCCGGACGAATTGTTAGAGAACTCGGAAAACACATTCAAGGCGGTGGCGGCGGACAACCATTTTTTGCTACGGCAGGAGGGAAGAATCCTGATGGGATTGAAATTGCTTTAAAGGCTGCTAGAGATTTTATAAAGTAGCAGTACGCAGTGGCAGTTAGCAGTAAAGCTTAACATAGAAATTGGAAACTGCATACTGTTTACTAAAAACTGGATACTTAAATGAAGTTACAAACCCACATAACTCTTAAACCAGAAAACAACCAAATAGACTACACGTCTAAAGTCCTACTTATGGGGTCGTGTTTTACGGAGAATATGGGGGGAAAGTTGGCGTATTTCAAGTTTCAGAATTTACAAAATCCTTTTGGCATCGTATTTCACCCGTTGGCGATAGAGAATCTGGTGAATCGTGCTGTTAGGAACATACATTTTACTGAAACTGATGTATTTGAACGTGATGGGCAATGGTTTAGTTTTGAAGCGCATTCTTCAGTTACGGAACATTCGCAGGAACAATTGGTTGTATTGCTAAACACCAAGCTCAAAGAATTTTCAGCCTATCTTTTAGAAGCATCTCATTGTATTTTTACGTTCGGAACGGCTTGGGTTTATCGTCATGTCGCTTCAAATGTTGTGGTAGCCAATTGTCATAAAATTTCCCAGAAATCGTTTTCAAAGGAATTATTGTCGGTGGAGGAAATTTCAGCAAGTATAGAAAGAACACGTGTACTTATTTCAGAACTAAATCCTACGGCAATCTTTATAGCAACCGTTTCTCCTGTCCGACACCTAAAAGACGGCTTCATAGAGAGCACACGCAGCAAAGCACACCTTATTTCAGGAATTCATCAGCTCAACCATCAACAAATATGCTATTTCCCATCCTATGAATTGATGATGGACGAACTTAGAGACTATCGCTTTTACGCAGAAGATATGTTGCATCCAAATACGACGGCGGTCCAGTATATCTGGGAGAAATTTAAATTGGTTTGGATTGCGCCTGAAACTGAACAGCTTCAAAAAGAGATTGATACCATTCAAAAAGGGTTACAACATCGGGCGTTTTATCCCAGTGGTGAGGCACATTTAAAATTTCAGCAAAGCCTTCAGCAGAAAATTAGGAATGTGAAAAAGAAATTACCTTTTGTGAAATTTTAAGAGAAAAAAACAATTTTTGACTCAAGACTCAAGACTCAAGACTCAAGACTCAAGACTCAAGACTCAAGACTCAAGACTCAAGACTCAAGACTCAAGACTCAAGACTCAAGACTCAAGACTCAAGACTCACGATTTCGTTTTTCTACTTTCTATTTTTTAACTCGTACTTCCCGCCACACACCTTCAATCCCTAAAGGGGCCAACGCACGTACTAAGTTTGAACACCCCTTCAGATTTCGTTTTTCTACTTTCTATTTTTTAACTCGTACCCCGTACCTCAACAATACGTCAATTGCCCTATTGATTGCCCTATAGCTATCGAGCATCTTTGTACCATAAACTTAAAAACCTTTAATTATGAAAACTTTAAAAAATGTAATGCTAGTACTTATAATGAGCTTAGCAATAGTATCGTGTAAAAAAGATGATGACGGTGGGGATGATCCTCAAGGAGGAGATGGTACCCTTACTGCAAACGTAGGTGGTTCCTCTTATACAGCAACTTTTGGAATAACTGCACAAATTGCTGGAAGTGGTTCTGCACAAGCGCTGACAATTTCTGGAGGTACAGCAGATTCTGAAAATTTGCAAATTACTATCCAAGGATTTGATGGGGAAGGAACCTACGACCTGAGTTTTGTGAATATTGGTGCCTATACGATTTTAACTGATATCAACAACCCAATGAGTGCTGTAATTTATTCAACCATAGGAGATGCGCAAACTGTAAATGGTGAAGTAAATGTTTCCAGTTTCGATGGGAATACTGCAAAAGGTACTTTTGAATTTACTGCCATAAATTTAGATGATGCCACAGATGTAAAAGAAGTAACCAATGGTGCTTTTAATATCACGGTAACCAATCAATAAAAGCATTAAAGAAAATCTCAGAGTTGAGGTTTTTACGTGGAACCAGTAGCGAAAAAGTTTGTTTTGCTGCTGGTTTTTTTTTGCCCCCTAACCCCCGCAGGAACTATTTATTATCACTATCCCAACAAGTAAAATCTTTAGAGCGAGCGGAAGCAGCCCTTATACTACCAGCAGCATTTGCTGTGTCCTAAAAACTACCAACTACCAACTATTAACAATACGTCAATTGCCCTATTGAATTGTCCTAAATCAAATAGCATCTTTACACTATAACATGTAAAAACCTTTTAGTATGAAATTTTCAACAACAATCAATACACTGCTATATGTCCTTTTTATAGGAAGTGTAGCCATGGCCCAGAAGGCCGAAGTCCCAGATTATAGATATGATACTGGCGCAAAAATTAATGAAATGACCTTAACGCAAGGAGGAACAATGGTAGTTGCTACCAATGATGGTTTAGTGGGGATTAAACCAGGTAGCAACGACCTACTTTTTAATTTTACCGACTATGGAAGGGTAAAGCCAGAGGAACTTACCTATGTACCATTCGCACCCTACGTTATAGTTTCTCAGGGTGGCTTTGCTAATCTTTCTGCTAAAAAAGCAGTAATCGATTATATAAGCGGTAAAAAGCTATTTAGTACCGAAGACAATGGTTGGAAAATAGCAAACGTGGTAGAGGTATATATGCCCCAGAATAAACTGGTTGTGGCAGGACAGCGTACCTCAAAAGAGCAGTATGCGGCGCAAGTAGCTGTATACGATTTAAATACTGGGAAAGAAGACTACCGTTTTAATCTGGATGAACCTGGACGTGTAGGTATTGCCAAGGATTATAGCGTAACCGGAAGACCTTTATTACTGAAAGACTACCTGATCGTACCAACAGCACAAGGTCTAGTAGCCAAAAAGGCACAAACCGGGGAAACCTTGTGGGATAACAAAATGAAAGGAATGCAATGGATGGTAGCCAATGAAGCTGAAACAGACATCTATGCTTTTGAAACCAACGATAGCAAATCGAATACCAGAATATACAAAGTTGGAACCAATGGGCAGGAGCTCTGGAAGGATGAAGCTAAAGTAAAAGGAATCGTGACCAATTTTGAAATTTTACCGCAAGGGTTAGCCGTGGTGAGTAATACGTATAACGAGGATAAAAGTGTTTTTGCCGGAGCCTCCGAATCTAAAATAGCTATGTTGAGTTCCACTAACGGTGAAGACCTTTGGGAAAAAGCTCCTAAAACCAAAGGATATGTGCAGCATTTTTATATTATGGAGGATGGTATTCTCTTCGGGATTTATGAAGGTGGAATTAATAAAGTCTCTTATGATGGGAACACCTTGTTTAAAAAACCATTAAAAACAGGTGAAAACATCTTGACAATGGCAGAAACAGATCAAGGCTTAATTTATATTACTTCTGAAGATGCCAACATTGTGAATATGAGCACAGGTGTAGAAGTTTGGGACAAACCACTCAAATATAAAAGAGCCGATGCCATCTCATCTACTTTTGATAGCAAAAATAACCGCTATTTAATTAGCGCAGATGAGCAATTATATGCTGTAGATGCTACTTCTGGAAATGTGAGTGAGTTCGCTAAAACCAAATTTGACGGTAAAGAAGCTCCCACAATGGTGGATGTTCGTAATGGTGGGATTTTGTTAACCAGCGACCAAAACCTTGCCATGTTGGATTGGGAAGGAAAACCAACCTGGCAAGAATACTACAGAGCTCCTGGTAAAAGTGCTTTTGGAGCCATCTTGGCAGGAGTTGCGGCAGTAGCTTCAGCAGCCGGAAGTATGGCGGCAGCAAACTCTTCTATAAGAAACCGAATTGCAAAATACGACGCTCAGGCAGACAGAGATGCAGATTTAGCAGGAGGCCTAGCGATGGCCACTGGAGCTTCAGTTTCAGAAATGTTAAAACGCTTTAAAGCAACGGCAGCAACGGCAAATGCACAATTTGTATTAACAAAATTAGAGGACGGGGTAGGGCTTGTAAAAATTAATAAAGACACAGGCGCAAAAGAAAAGGAAATTGTATTAAAGGATAAGAAACCAGAATACCAGGTAGACGATCGAGGAGGTATTTTATACTACAAAGCAGATAACAATACCATCTTCGCATACGATCTTAAAAAATAACTACTAACCAGGTTATGTTTCGAGAATAGCGTTGAGGAGTGCTGTTTTCAGTAAGACACCCCATAGCAGTATGGGGTGTTTTTATAAATATATGTTATGTTATTAAAACAACTACTTTCATTTACTACTATTACAGCAATGCTTTGGGCGCAAGCTGTATTTTTAATATTGCTATTACTCGTTGGAGTTATAACCCCCGAAACGGTTGTTTTTGGGTATTTTTTTGAAACTATTATCATTGGAATAGTTCATGTGATGAAACTTTTTTTAGTGATAAAACATGGTAAAAAAGATAAACCAGATCCTAATAATTTTAGTGGATATGGAATGATTTTATTTTTTATTTTCCATTATGGAATGTTTGTGGGCATACAATTAATTTTTGCTTTTTCTTTTTTTGAAGGAAGTATCGAAGGCATTAAAAATGGTTTCGAGTTGTTTCATAATATTGGAGTAGTATTAGAATCTGATGGGATGTTACTCATGTTAGGGTCTTTACTAATTACTAACCTTGGGTATTTTTATGCTAATTTTTGGGTTACTTTTAAATACAAAGACTATGCTCCATCCGAAATATTCTTTAGCCCTTATGTACGTATTTTTATCCAGCAGTTCGTGGTGATATTCTCAGGATTTTTCATCGTTTTTTTACACGCTGGTCTTGTTGCTGCTGTTCTTTTGTTAGTATTCAGATTATTCTTGGATCTCATCATAACAGCAATTAGAAAAGATTCAAGTTTCCTTCAAAAGCTTGCTGTAAAACTGGCAAAAGAGGGTCAAGATCCTAAGGAAGTACAGGAACAATTAGAAAAACTTTCAGAATAATATTTCAGTCTATAAGAACGAGATTTTATGAAAAATAAGGCACTTGTATACAATATGCTGGCATTGATTTGTGCAATTATTTCAATGTCCACTGGATGGTTTTGGGTGTATTATTTGAACCTCTTTACGGCACTTCCAGCGTTTTTTTTGGGGTTAATTTTGACTTCAAAAGCAAGAAGTGCAGCCCCAGGCAATAAATTCAGTATCCTGAATACCATCTTATTATGGACTTCAGTGCTTGTTAGCATTATTTTTTTATTCATCTTCTTATCCAGGTGAGACTTCTTTTTAATTAAAACACTCTATGAATTGATACCTTTTTAGGAGTTTTTACTAAATACGGCGACTGCCGTATTTTTATTGTAGTGTACGTATCCTAGATTTGGAATACCGTAAAAACCAATAGTTCATGAAAATCATACTTCTGCTCGTTTGTATGTGTTACCCATGGCTTGTTGGCGCACAAAACCCAGTAAAATTAATTGATAGTCTTAAGATTGAACTTGCCAAAAAACCAGACAAAACCAGACGTGCTAAAGTTTTGGCAGATCTCACTTGGTATTATTCCATGGTGAATGCAGACTCGGCAGAAGTATATGGAGTTCAGTCATTGGAGTTAGCAAAAAAATTGGGAGATTCTGCCGCCCTTGCTCAAGCGTTAAGCGACTTTGCTGTAGTAAAATATACAAAAGGTGAATTCGATGCCACCTTAAAAAAATACAAGGAAGCCTTACACATAAGAAAAGCACTTAAAGATGATAAGGGCATAGCTTCTTTGCATTACAAAATGGGTACTGCCTTTCACAGGAAAACTCAATTGGATAGTGCTATGGTTTATTATTTGAAAGCACTTGAGTACTATGAGGGTTCAGGCAATGATGTTCTGGCAAATTCTGCACAAAGTAACATTGGAGCACTTCATTTTAATCAGAAAAACTATAAGGAAGCCATGAACTATTTCGAAAAGAATATTGTATTCTTCAGAAAAAATGGTGAGTTAAAACTACTTTCCAACGCCTTAGTTAACAAGGCTAGCATACAGCTTATACAAAGAGATACAGTATTAGCCCAAGCCACATTATTAGAGAGTATCACCATAGCAAAGAGCATCAATAATATTGAAACATTAGGGTCTGCCTACAACAATTTAAGTGAAATCTACCTAACTCAGGACAAAGTAAAGGAGGCAAAAGAAGCCCTCGCATTATCACTACAGTTTCGAAAAGAGGCAAATTTAATAGCAGATATTGCGAGCTCTCAATTAACCTTGGCTGGACTGCATAACGCTACGGGAGAGTTTGTGGCAGCTAGAAAGCTTTTAATGGAAATAAAACCATACTATCTTAAAGAAGACATAAAAGAAAAATTAGCAACATTGTATCTTCAAAATATAATAGCGCTTTCCAGTTTGAAAAGTTTTGATAGTGTGCGTTACTATACAAATGCGTACACAAAAATTCAGGACGAAGTCTACGGAGAGCAGGTGCTAAAGTTTACCAATGAGTTAGAAGAAAAATATGAAACTCAGAAAAAGGAAAATCAGATCTTACAACAGCGCGCCCAATTAGCCGAAAAGGATCTTGAAGTTCGTAGAAAGAATACATTGATTTATGGAGGTTTTGGGTTGGCATTACTGCTTGGGGTAGTGGGATATCTTTTCAACAAACAACAAAAACTGAAGAATCGACAACTTAAAAAAGAGGCAGAGTTGCAAACCGCCCTTTCAAAAATTGAAACGCAGAACAAACTACAAGAACAACGCTTGCGTATTTCAAGAGATCTACACGATAACATTGGCTCGCAGCTTACGTTTGTAACTTCTTCCATAGATAATTTAAAATATGCCTTGGAAGGAAGTAACGAAAAAGTAACACAGAAACTAGGTAATATAAGTGAGTTCACTACCCAAACTATTTATGAACTGCGTGACACGATTTGGGCCATGAACAAAAGCAAGATCAAAGCTGAAGACCTTCAGGTTCGTATTGCTAATTTAATAGAAAAAGCAGGCAAAGCAACTCAAGGGGTTTCGTTTGCATTTAACGTGGGAGAAGGCGTTTCAGAAAAAGTATTTTCTTCGGTTCAGGGAATGAATATGTATAGGATCATTCAGGAAGCTGTAAACAATTCACTTAAGTATGCAAAGGCAAAGAATATTTCAGTACATATTGAAAAGACTAGCGAAACACCTCCTGAAGAAAGTTCAAACTTTAAGGCGCAACACCTGAAAATTAAAATTCAGGATGATGGTGTTGGTTTCAAGCCGGCATCCATAAAAGCGGGTAATGGATTAGCCAATATTAAAAAACGAACGAGGGATATGGAAGGGATAGTGACCATTGTTTCAGAAGAAGGAAAAGGAACCACAGTTGCTGTTATTTTCTAAAACTACGGCAACTGCCCTATATGCTGTATGGTTCTAACTTAGTAAATTTACGGTCTATTAGTTTATCATGACCGTACTTCAAATAACCTTACTGTGTGTTATATTTTTGTTGTGTTTTTTAAGTGTTTTATTTTTCTATATTCTCAGATAAAAAAGAAAAACAATTACACCTTCAAACGGTAAAGATATATACTGAAGCTATCACAAAAAATAAAATGCAAATCAGCAAGAGAACTTCTTTTTTGAACAGCTATAATTTTACACAGCAGAACCTTACAGATGCCTTACATGTGCAGCAAGATATAGATCTTAGCTGACCATAGATTGTTGTTATGGTTTATAAAAAATAATACGTCATTTGTCTTATAAGTATGTAAGGCTATTTTAGTTAACTTTAGTCAATTAATCAACCAGCCAATTATGAACGTACGTGTAGCCATTGTAGACGACAATACTTTTTTAATCCACGCTATAAAAGAGAAGCTTTCCTTTTTTGATGATATTACTATAAAACATACAGCTGCCAATGGGAGTGAGTTATTATCAAGATTAGAAGAAAGCCACCACCTTGATGTTATATTGATGGATATTGAAATGCCTGTCCTGAATGGTATTGAAACAACCCAAATAGTAAAGCAGAAGTACCCTCAACTTAAAATTATTATGCTTACGGCATTCGATAATGACGAGAATATTTTCAATGCTATAAAAGCAGGAGCAGATGGCTATTTGCTGAAAGAAATAAATCCTAAAGATTTGTACGCTGGAATTCAGGAAACGCTAAATGGTGGTGCTGCTATGAATCCCTCTATTGCGTTAAAAACATTAAAACTTCTTAGAAATCCTATAGATATTCAAAATCCAAGGGATCACGAAGAAATATCACTTTCCAAACGTGAAGTTGAGGTTTTGGAACAACTAAGCAAAGGATTAAGCTACACGGCCATTGCCGAAAATTTATTTCTCTCGCCAAGTACTGTACGTAAACACATAGAAAATATCTATAAAAAACTGCAAGTACACAGTAAAATTGAAGCGGTACAAAAGGCTAAAAATCACAATATCATTTAAAAGTAAAAGAGGCTGCATATCTTTCTTAACAAGGGTTTAGCAAGTATATGTTAACACATGCCAATATATTTCAGCTACTTATTAGCAAATGGTATCTTTAAGGTAAGACTGAAATAAAATCTCATGAAATATATTTTTTTTACAACATTGCTGTTAGTTTTGTTTTCCTGCAAAGATGATGAGCAGACAGATACGCAAGCTACAATCCCTACAACTCCTGGGGTATCTTTTGCTGCGAGTACAAATTCGTTTACTGAAACTTATAATACACTAATAAGCACTTTAGAGGCAAACGAAAATATTACGATTGTGGCCGAAGTAGATCACAAAACAAATGCCCAAACTGCGGGATTAGAACTTAGAAATACACGTTTGGTACTTTTTGGAAATCCCAGCCTTGGAACTCCAGTTATGCAATTGAACCAGCAGGCCGGATTGGATTTACCTCAAAAAATGTTAGTGTATGAAGATGAAGCGGGGTCGGTTTTAGTGAGTTACAACGGAACGGAATACCTAGCAGCACGCCACGGAGTTGCAGACGCCGAAAGTCTAGGTCAAATAGGCAATGCACTTAGTAATTTTGCTATACTATCAACAAATGGCACCATAGTACAAAGACCTGCTACTGCTATAGCACTCAACGAAGGAGTGGTTACCCTAGAAAGCCAAAACGATTTTGCGAATACCTATAATAAACTTAGGTCTAGCATAGAAAATAATGATAACCTAACCATCATCACACAACTAGACCACCAGGTAAATGCAAATTCTGTAGGGTTGGAGTTACTTCCTGCCAGAATTATCATATTTGGAAATCCTACTTTGGGAACCCCATTAATGCAAAGTTCACAGACTACAGCATTGGATTTACCACAAAAAATGTTGGTTTGGGAAAATAGCGAAGGAAAGGTGATGGTTTCCTATAATGACCCTGCATTTTTAAAACTCAGACATACTATTTCTGGTGCAGACCAGGTGCTACAACAAATTACCGTCGCATTACAAAACCTCGCTGAAGGTGCTGCAAAACTATAAAGAATAGATAATTTAAAAAGAGAAGATAATTCTAAAACGCGTCATTTTCTGCGTATAGTTCAATGATTGCAAGTATGCTAGCCATACTAAAGGCGAAATTTTGTTTATTTTCGCATAAGGAAACGCACCAGTTCAAAGTATTCTTTTACTAAGAAATTTAAGTGATACAATAATTCAAGGTATCGACTGGAATTGGAGGTCTATCTGAAAATTTCTTTTTATTATTTTGATCAAATAAAATTCGTCCGCTCTAACTAATGGCAACAATCCTTACTGAACAAGAACTACACAACCTCGCTATGAATATCGTAGGCAAAGACCTCGAATCGAACGGATTTGAATTCCTGGGTGTAAATTCGAAGCTGAAAAAGGACCCGCAGTTTGTAGCATTAAAAAATAAAGAACTTCATTTTGTAATTGTTCGGGCTATACAATATCCAAAAGATGCCAATGTGTACGATCCTGTTTTTATGCAAACAATAAAAGATCACGCAGTGAAATTTGAAGCAAAAACCTATTACGCTGGTGTTGGTTTAGGACATGGAACAGATTATGCCAAACCAGTACTTAAGGATGAAGATTATACCATGGTTTATAACGGACTTCAAGAAATAACATAATTATGAAAAAGACATTACTACTTTTAACTGTAGTTTTTATACTCTTTTCTTGTGCTGAAAAAAGCCAGCAAGCAAAAGTATTACAAGGAAAAGCTTTTGGGACTACGTATGCCATTCAATATTTTTCTGAAACTGAATTTGATGCCCAAAAGGGTTTAGATTCGGTAATAGAAATGGTAAACAAATCAGTAAATACGTATATGCCAGAGAGTGATATTTCAAAAATAAACCAGGGAGATTCCACAGTAGTTGTGGATGAAATTTTTAAAGAAGTTTTTAAAATTTCTGAAAAAGTGTTTGTCAATTCTGAAGGTTATTTTGATCCTACAGTTGGAATACTTCGGAATGCATATGGGTTTGGAGAAACCGTTCCTAGTACCGAAATTGATAGCATTGTTTTAGATTCGCTACGCAGATTTGTAGGTTTCAGAAAAGTGAAGTTATTGGATAACGGAAAAATACAAAAACAATATCCTGAAATTTATTTCGATTTTAATGCTGTGGCAAAAGGCTACGGAATAGATAAAATAGGAGCGTATTTAGAGGCTCAGGGTGTTTCAGATTATATTATTGAATTGGGTGGGGAATTACTGGCAAAGGGAAAAAATTTAACTAAAGAACAGTTTTGGACCGCTGGAATTGAAGCTGTAGATTCAGAAATAGGCGATAGAAGTCTTTTGGCGACGGTTCGACTGGAAAATAAAGCCATGGCGTCTTCAGGAAATTACAGAAAATTTAGAGTCAACCCACGAACTGGTCAAAAATATGTGCACACCATTAATCCCCTAACAGGATTTGCTGAGGAAAGTAACATTACCAGCGCAACAGTGTTGGCTCCCACTTGCGCCTTGGCAGATGCGTATGCAACAGCTTTTATGGCCATGGGTTTGGAACGATCTAAAAAACTACTTGCAGAAACCGATGAGATTGATGCTTATTTGACGTATTCTAACAGTACGGGAAATCAAGAAGTGTATAGCTCCAGGAATTTTTCAGCATACATTATTGCTAGCGCTTTAGAGTAAAATGACCTTTTATTTCTCTCGTATCTTCCAGTAGTATTCTAAACCAATAGTCGCTGGAAGGTAGTTCTTTGCCTTGATAAGTTCCATCCCATCCGGAAGAGAGTGAGGAAATTTGTTTCAGCAATTTTCCATACCTATCAAAAATATATATTTTGGCTTTTGGATAGGCACTAATTCCTGGGATTTGCCAGGTATCGTGAAAACCATCCTGATTTGGGGTAAGCACTCTGGGGTAATCCAATAATAAAATTTTATCTGTTACCGTACCGCAACCGTTCTTATCGCGAACAAAAATTAAATGTTCGCCAAATGAGGGATTTTCAAAGACATTACTATCTTGAAATATAATAGGTTCGTCTAAAGCATATTCATAATCTCCCGGTCCCGATACCAAAACGGTAATTGTATTATCCGGAAAGTTGAAATCTGTTACAATCACTTGTACAATAGTCGCAATGTCTGAAGGTAAAACTTCGGTGGTAACTGTATTTGTACAGCCAAATTCGTTCGTCACAGTCACAGCATAAGAACCGGGCTCTGTGATTGAAATTGTATGTAAGTTGGCACCATTCTCTCCTGTACTCCAACTATAAAACTGAAATCCCGATTGTACTGAAATTTCAATAGGATCGGTACTTTGGAGGCAATAATAATATGGCTCAGCATCAAAAACAGGTATTGGTTTTGGGCGTACCACAAGCTCAAATTGAGTATAATCAAAACAACCAGTACTAAGTTCTAGTAGTGTTGCATATATAGGCTGTGGATTGGAGGTGTTTGTAAATTCCCCTAGTATCCGATTACTATCCTGTTCACGATCTGTTTCAGAAGTATAATAGCGAACTACAAAATCGTTGGCAGAGAGTCCATTTAGTATTTCACTGTCTTTTTGAGTTACATCGAATAGCGCCACAGAATCAAAATCGTCGTCACAAATCAAAAAATCTGAGGGTTGACCAGCTAGTTTGATTTTGTTTACAAAAGCATTAAAGGAAGTGATACTATAACAATCTGAAAAGGTAGGGTCTTCCACTCTAACAAATATTTCCAGTGGCGTTTCGGTTAAGGTAATATTAGGACCAATAGGGTTTATATTCAGTATTGCATCGTTGTTGGATAGATGATATGAGAAGACATAATTAGCTGGATCGCTTATTACTGAAAGCTGAATTAAATCGAGATTGTACAATTCAGAATTGTCATAACTACACAAACCTATATCGGCTGGATCTGTGAGTATTGGGTTGCCAGTTTCTATCGTAAATTGAGTTATGTCACTACAACCATTGTTGCTTTCTAACCTTGCGTAAATTGTTTGTGGATTTGCAACGTTTGTATAAGGCGACATGAGTGCATTGATACCAATATTCGCATCATTAAGACTTGTATGAAAGGTAACATTGGTATTGCTTTGATTTCCTTTTATTTCTGGAATTAGTGCATCCAAATCAAAGGGAGTGAAACCATCTAAAGTACCATCTGCGTCACAACTAACAAGATTGGCTACTTCGTTAGCGGTAACGCCTTCTGGTAGACCAGCGGAGCCAGTATACCTAAAGTCAAATCCTTCAGAACCAACAGCTCTGTCAATTAATATATAATAGGAATCTCCTGTTTTGGCCTCTATAAATTTTAAGTAGCCATTTCCATCTGGCCCAGGACCTTCAGTAAGGTCGGTTTCGGTTAGATTGAGGCCGGTTTCTGCTGGCACACCAGCATCGTTTGGATTTGTGCTCGAACATCTTATGGCATTGCCTAATGTAGTACAGGTTCCAGTAGGTCCATAAATAGCAAAATCATAATCATCTATACCATTGGTAGGAATAATATCGAAGGTAAAATCCCCGTCTGAGATTATATTTAGTTTTAACCAAATAGTGTTACTATCAAAGGTGTAGCAGCTAGGTGCGGTATTTCCAGGTAAAGAAAATTCATCGAACCCAACACCTGTAGGATCCAAGCCAAGACTTGTAGTTCCACAAACTACGAGCGCAAATTCACAGTCATTTGGATTTTGAGATAAAAGAAAGGTGGTAGGTAGTAGGAAAAGTAGGGCAAAAAGTAATCTCATAATTTATTTATATACAATAGGTAATAATTCGTTTTTGGGCAATCTATATTTTTCAATTTCTTCATTAGATAATTGAGCGGTGTAATTTACGGCATCTACCTTAAAGCCAATCGATTTAAGTTTATCAAAATAATCCATTCCGTAGATGCGTACGTGGTCATATTGTCCAAAAATGGCAGCACGTTCTTTAGGATCTGTAATGGAATTATCTTCAAAGGTGGTTGCTCGGTTTTTATCATAAGGCACTTGTAAGATGGCGGTACCGTTAAGGGCTAACACTCTGTATAATTCCTGCATCGCCTTCGTATCATCTGGTATGTGTTCTAGCACGTGATTACAAATAATAAAATCGAAACTGTTATCCTCAAATGGAAGGTTGCAAATGTCTGCTTTTACATCGGCAATGGGCGAATTGAGATCTGTGGTGGTGTAGGTGATATTTTTCAACTTTTTGAACCGTTTCAGAAAAGCTTGTTCTGGCGCAAAATGTAACACGCGAATATTTTCAGTAAAAAAAGAGGTTTCATTTGTAAGGTATAACCAAAATAAGCGGTGCCTTTCTAGAGATAGTGTCCCTGGCGCCAGTACGTTTGGACGAATCTTCTCGTAGCCATACGGCAGGAATTTTCTATAGGATTGCCCATCAATAGGATCGGTGTATTTTTCGCCTCTTAAAAAAAATGCTACAAAAGGGCGTGCCAAGTAGCTTAGCCGAATGAGCAAAGTTCTAGGGAAAAGGTTTAGAAAAAATTTAAACACGGATTGCACGGATTAACACTGATTTATAGGATTATTCTTTTATAAGTTAGACTATTCTCACCAAAGTTAACCAACAGACCTAAGCGCAAATTGGAGGCAGCGAGATAATTGAGTGTCTGTTTAAAATTGCCATTGGTTAAAATGGAAATTGCTTTTATTTCTAGAATAATAACGTCGTCTATTACAAAATCTGCGTAATATTTCCTCTTTAATTTAATTCCTTTGTAAATAATATCAAAACCTTTTTCACGACAATAGGGTATTTTTTGCTTTTTAAATTCAATTTCTAAGGCATCCCCATATACAATTTCTTGGAACCCTTTGCCTAACTCTTTGTGTACTTCCATGCAAGCTCCAATAATCTTGTAAGATATCTCCTTGTATAAAAGCTCCGCCATAAGTTATATTTCTTAATTCGTGATAATCCGTGAATTTAGTGTTATTTAAATTCGTGTCTAAACGCATCCTCCTCATCACTCACAATTCCTAATGCCTCATATACATAGTCAAATGTAGAAAGCAGTCTGGGCTTTCCATCTACCAACGCTACATCATGCTCAAAATGGGCACTAGGCTTTCCATCCCGAGTCACAATAGTCCAGCCATCCTTTAATTGGTTAATATGGTGTGTCCCCAAATTAATCATGGGTTCAATAGCTATGGTCATACCTTCTACAAATTTCTTCCCACGGCCGCGTTTACCGTAATTTGGGATCTCTGGGTCTTCGTGTAGCTTCGTTCCTAAACCGTGTCCTACCAATTCCCGAACCACACCATATCCGTGGGATTCACAATAATTCTGAATCGCATATCCAATGTCTCCCACACGATTGCCGCTTTTGAATGCTGCAATTCCCAGATATAAGGAAGTTTTGGTTACTTCCAATAATTTTTTTGTTTCAGGAGCTACTTCACCCACCTCAAACGTATAGGCGTGATCTCCATAAAAACCGTGTTTAATAGCGCCACAGTCTATCGCTACAATATCCCCTTCTTTTAATGGAATATCTGTAGGTAGCCCGTGTACTACGGCTTCATTTACGCTGGTAAGGAGCGTAGAAGGACAATCGTATAGCCCCAAAAATCCAGGAATGGCATCTTGTTCGCGGATAAATGCCTCCGCCATATCGTTTAGTTTTTGGGTCGTTATGCCTGGTTTTACTTCTTTGGCTAACATTCCCAATGTTTTTGAAACCACATGGGCAGCATCTTTCATTAAGGCAAGTTCTTCGGTTGTTTTTGGTATGATCATGTATCGATTTTCTTTTTCTAAAACTTTTATCTAAACTTTGGAAAAGACTTTTGTGATTTTTGGATAAATCTTAAACCCTAAACCTTTTTCATTAGACCTTTCTATATCCCGAACCAGCCTTTTTTCTTTTTAGGTTTTGCTGGCGCAGCTTCTCCAAGCAGTGTTTGATATATTTCTCCCCAGCCTAAAAGTCCGCCAATATTTCGGTCGTCAATAAACAGGTCTGCGTTTATTTTTCGACTGTATTTTTCATCAAATTCTTCTTCAGGGAAACTTTTGTTGACCGCATAAAAGGTAATTCCGTTTTCTTTGCAGAAAGCAACGGCTTCGTCAAGCGCTCTGCCGTGTCTATAGGTCCAGAGTATTAGTCGATGGCCTTTTGCCTGTAATTTTTTGAGCGTATCAAAAGCAAACAGTTGGGGTTTTCCTATTTTTGGGTAGGCGTCCTCTACGATTGTGCCGTCAAAATCTACAGCGATGGCAAGTGTGTCGTTCATTCATATTCATTTTGACGGCAAAAATACAAAGAAAAATACTACCTCACAGCAAGCCCGTTCGGTAGAAAATCTCAAACACCAAAATCTTAAATTCCAAAAAATTAATTTGAATAAGCAGGTCTATACGCTTCTCCTTTCAATATAGTAAGCATATCCTGCTCTAATGTTTTATGGGCGTACTCTACAATTCGGTTTAACGTATCGCCATTTTTTAGGAAAATTATGGTAGGCACGTACTCGATGTTATACCCTTTTTCCAATCCGTTTGGCGTTTCTTTGTCATGAGAAAGTGCTACGATACTGAAATTTTCATAATCGAAATCTGTAGCATCCAAAATTTTATAGAGCGCAGGCACTTCACGTTGGCTGTCTTCACACCAGGTACCCATAAATACTTTAATAGTGACCTCTTTTAGCAAAGGTTTTAAGCTTTCCAAGGCAAGTGTGTCCAGGGTATGATTGGCTTGGTTTTCTACAAACCATTCGTTATAAGGTTCGGCTGTAAGTCCGTTTTTATTAATTTTTCCCAAAAGCATCATTCCTTCATCTTCAGGATCTTCAAACTCATTGTTTACCTTTTTTGATAGTGTATACGTGATGACTTCTTCTTGGTTTTCTTCGGAAATTTCTTCTGATTTCTTTTCGGTAGAAGTCTTACAAGAGAACAGCGCTAATAGAGATAATACCGTGATTACGTATTTCATAGATTTAATTATTTTAAAGTAAGGATTTTTGTGTCATAGCTTCAGGTTTTGGAACGCCCATCAATTCTAAAATTGTTGGCGCAATGTTCGCTAAAACACCCGAATTAATGTGTTTGATCTCTTTATCTACCAAAATAAGCGGAACAGCATTGGTAGTATGTGCCGTGTTTGGGGAGCCGTCTGGATTACGCATAGTTTCACTATTTCCGTGATCTGCAATAACCAAGGTGGTATATTCATTTTCAAGAGCGGCTTCTACAATGCTTTGTGCACAGGCATCAACAGTTTCACAAGCTTTTATGGCTGCCGAAAGTACACCCGTATGGCCCACCATATCTGGATTGGCAAAATTTAAACAGATAAAATCGGCAGATTGCGAATTGATCTCTGGGATAATTTTATCTCGTAACTCATAGGCGCTCATTTCTGGCTGAAGGTCGTAGGTAGCAACCTGAGGCGACGGACATAAAATTCGTTTTTCACCATCGAAAGGAATTTCTCTTCCGCCGTTAAAGAAAAAGGTAACGTGTGGGTATTTTTCCGTTTCGGCAATGCGAATTTGTGTTTTACCGTGTTTGGAAAGTGTTTCGCCTAAGGTGTCTTTAAGATCATCCTTTTTGAAAACCACATGAATATGTTTGAAGCTATGGTCGTAATTAGTTAACGTCACAAAATGCAACGGCAAGCGATGCATCCCAAATTCCTCAAAATTTTCCTGGGTGAGTACTTCTGTGAGTTGGCGGCCACGGTCTGTTCTGAAGTTAAAGAAAATAACCACATCGTCTTTTTCAATGGTGGTTATGGGCTGGTCATTTTCGGTAAGAACAATGGGTTCTATAAATTCATCGGTGATTCCGTTTTTATAGCTTTCTTTTATACTTTCTAGCGCATTTAGGGAAGGTGATCCATTTCCGTTCACTATTAAATCGTATGCTTTTGCAATACGTTCCCAGCGTTTATCACGATCCATGGCGAAATATCTTCCTATAACAGAGGCTAATTTTCCAGTGGTTTTTAAGAGGTGTTCCTGCAATTCAGCTAGATCATTCACAGCACTTTTTGGGTCAACATCGCGGCCGTCTGTAAAAGCGTGTACAAAAACCTGCTCCAGTTCGTTTTCAGCAGCGGCAGAAAGCAATCCTTTTAAATGATCGAGATGTGAGTGTACACCGCCTTTGCTTACCAAACCTATAAAATGAACTTTCTTGTGGTTGGTTTTTGCGTAGTGAAATGCCTGTTGTAAAACTGCTTCTTTTTTGAGTGTATCTTCTTGCAGCGCCAAATTAATCTTTGCCAGGTCCTGATACACAATACGTCCGGCACCTAGGTTAATATGTCCTACTTCACTATTGCCCATTTGTCCTTCTGGAAGGCCAACATTCATCCCGTGCGTTAATAATTGCGCTGTAGGGTAGTTGGAGGAAATACTGTCTATAAAAGGAGTATTGGCTTGTGCGATAGCTGAAACGTCTGGGTTTTGCGTTATTCCCCAACCATCCAGGATTAAAAGAAGCACTTTTTTAGTCATAATGCAAAGATAGGGAATCCTATATTTGAGAAGCTATTCGAGGATTATAAAACTGAAAATTTACATTTTAATAGCATCCTGAAAGCTTTAATTTACCAGGGTATTATCTGGTTGAAGAATATGTGATTTATAGTAATAAATGTAGTTTTTAAAGAAACTGCGGATTAATATCCAAAATATTTTCAGTACGGTATTTTTTAATAAATTCATCCGTAAAATGCTCGGCTCCTTTAATTTTTTCTTCTAGCAGAATTTGCTTTACATTCAGTTTTTTATATTCCTGCAACATTGATTTTGAAACAGGTGCGTAGCTAAAATGCCACGGCTCGTACTTAAACCCTTTGCGGTTGGCATTGTCTGTATAGACTTCATAAAATCCAAAATCTTTTGCATGATCGGTAAGCCATTCTTTCAGTTTACAAAAGGGGCCTTTGCCATGAAAAAGCTCAGGTTGTAGTACGCTTTTAGGACGTGGAGAAGCACCGCCGTCAATAATATCTATATCTGTACCCCAATG
Organism: uncultured Flavobacteriaceae bacterium; assembly: GCA_963799365.1. Taxonomy (GTDB): domain Bacteria; phylum Bacteroidota; class Bacteroidia; order Flavobacteriales; family Flavobacteriaceae; genus Marinirhabdus. Next base: position 289,376 of record CAWCWV010000008.1, on the reverse strand, counting down.
GTGACGAGAAGTTCCTGGGATGGTAGAGTATTCAATAATTTTTTCGATGGCTTGCATAGGCGTGAGACCTTGCTGGGTAAAACGGTTGTATTTGCCTTCGTAAATTTCTTTTTGACGCTGGAAACTTCGGTAGGCAGAGACTACTTCAATTTGGATTCCTGCTTCGGCAGCAGCTTTTTTCATTTTCAGAAACGACGCCTTTGCATCTTTATGCATTTTGCTGGTGTAGGAATCGCCTACTATATCTGGGTTACCTTTGCCAATGAGTTGTGAACGGGTAAATGTTTGTTGTAGTTCCGCAGAAAAAGACAGAGAAGGAAGCAGAGAAATTCCTAGTCCAGCCAGGGCACTCAATTGAAGGAAATTGGATCTTTTCATAGGTTAAAAGTAATCAATTAAGGTGCCGTTTTCAATCTCATACGCACTTTTATCTTGCTCAAATACACGAGCGGTTAGCGTTCCTTTAAGGATTATTTCTTTTCCTTGCACCCGTAGCCAACTGCCCTCACGCAAACCTATCACAGGGATGGTGTTTTGGGTATGAAACTCTTTAATACGTGTTTCCCGTGTTTCGCCCATATGCTTGCTGTTGAGGTCTGGATCTATGTAATGTGGGTTGATAGTAAAAGGAACAACACCCAGGGTTTTAAAACTTGGCGGATACACTATAGGCATATCGTTTGTAGTCATCATGGTAGGACCGCAAATGTTGCTTCCTGCGCTGGTGCCTAGATAGGGTGTGCCGTTAAAAATAGCTTCTCGTAACGGTTGCATCACACCAAACTCGTGTAGTGATTTTACCAAAACAAAGGTGTTGCCGCCGCCTGTAAAAAATGCTTTTGCATTTTGTATGGCTTCAATCGGGTTTTTATAGGTGTGAATACCTGTGAGCTTTTTACCAATTTTTTTAAAAACTTCGGCTGCTTTTGCGGTGTATTGGTCGTGTGAGATTCCACCGGGTCTTGCGTAAGGGATAAAGAGTATTTCTTCGGTTTTAGAAAAAAGTAATTCCAGTTCGGGAAGCAGATAGTCTAAATAACTACCTTGATGAAGGGTCGAGGTGCTGGCAATGATCAGGTTTTTCATAGTATTGAAATATGCAAATAAAAGTCTCGTCTTTGTAAAAACATCACAAAGCTTGTAATTATTTTCGGCTTTTAAAAAAACCTGTGTACATTTATTAGATGAAAACTATAGTTTCAATTTTTACACTGCTACTTTCTATTGCTTGTTTTTCGCAAGAGATAGAACGTGTTTTGGTGGATGGTGAAATTATAGTGCCCAAGGGGGATGATAGAGAGCAAATTAGTGTGTATAACGTTTCTTCACAAAAAGGAACCGCAACCGATGCCGAAGGAAAATTTAAACTTGAAGTTGGAAAAAACGACCGGGTGTTAATTACGGCGATTCAATTTCAATCTTTTACGGTGGTAGTAGATGAAGGCGTAGTAGCAAAAAAATTGATGCGCATCTATATGAATCCAGCGGTGAATCAATTAGAAGAGGTGGTGGTGAGTCCGTACGATTTGTCCGGAAATATACAGGCAGACGTAAAACGAATTCGCGTGTATGATAGCCCGGAGTACGACCTGTCTTACAAAGCAGTGAACTACGATTATGAGTTTACACCAGACCGCCAATCTGCCATAGTTGGGAATGCCGCAGAAAGTGCGCTTAATAATGGCGGACTACAAAATGGATTAAATATTAGAAACATTTTTAATTTATTTGCCAGAGCAATTTCCTCAAAGAAAGACAAAAACACAGCTTTAAAAACGCTAAACAACGGTCAGGTCTTAGTTACCGCATTGCAGCAAAGATACAGTCCTCAATATTATAATGATACATTTGGTATTCCAACTGAAATGGTAGACGATTTTATTTATTTTGCGGAAGAGAATGCAGTAGCACCTTATATGCTGAAGCCCGAAAATGAAATTGAATTACTCGAAGTACTCTTTGAGCAAAGCAAGGTGTACAAAGCAAGATTAACAGATGAAAAGTAGCCTTTGTTTATTGCTTTTCGCCTTTTTCAGTTTTGCTGAACTAAGTGCTCAAAATACAAAACTACAAGGTAAAATCACCAATCAGGAAGATGTAGAAGGCATTCATGTTTTAAACAACAATTCCCGAAACAATACAGTGACAGATGCATTTGGTAACTTTTCCATAGGGGCGAAGGTTACGGATACCCTAGTTTTTTCGTCGGTAAATTACCTTCCGAAGCAAATTGAAATCACCGAAACGCTCTTAGAGCGCGGTATTGTAGTTGTAACGTTAGACAAATTAATAAACCAGCTGGACGAAGTATTTCTGGGAAGCAGGCTTTCGGGCAATTTGGAAAAGGATGTGAAGAACATACCAGTAAAAGAAAAAGTAGATTTCTGGACCTTAGGTATTCCAGGGTTTCAAGGAGAGCCTGAAGAGAAAATATCTAAGGTAATCCCATACGGATTTATCCCAACTGCCGTAAATATTGAAGGAGTTTATAAGCATCTTACAGGATATTATAAAAAATTGAAATTAAAACGAAAATGGGAAGCGGAAAATAATACAGTAGCAAGAATTTTATACGAATATGATGAGGTTTTTTTATTAGAATCGTATAAAATACCAACCGATAAAAACTACGATTTTTTGTTATTTTGCTTAGAAACTACCACCTTACAAGCCGATTTTAATCGGGAAAATTATAACATGGTGCTGGAAATTTTTAAAGAGAAAGCTCCTGAATATATATCAAGATTAGAAACAACTACCGAAAAAAAGGAATAATTGTTGTAACATCGTAGCTTCAAAACTGTCTTATACATTCTCATTTATATTTATGAAATTTCTTAAAGTTGCCCTTGTTTTACTACTATTTCAGTTGCTAACTGCATCTACAGACCATAAATTTTATGTGAGCATTACGACGATAGATCATGCCCCAAAAGAGCAAACGCTGCAGCTTATTACCAAAATTTTCCTGGACGATATAGAGGATGCTTTGGAACTGCGTTATGGAAGAAAATTTAATTATAATTCAAAAAAGGAAAAGAAAGAAGACGGGGAAATATTGAAGGAGTATGTGTTTCAGAAACTGAAAATTAAGGTGAATGGCACACCGGCAACCTTTAAATACATTGGTAAAGAGTATGATATTGATGTGGTTAAACTCTATGTAGAAATACCGAACGTTTCAGTGTTAAAAACTATTGAAGTTGAAAACAAAGTGCTTTTGGATATGTTCGAAGAGCAACAAAATATTATTCACGTAAAAAACGAGGATACCAGGCGTAGTTTAATTCTTGAAAAACGAAACCCTAAAGGATTGTTAAATTTCAACGAATAGCCTTCGTAAACACTTTATTACAAGTATTTTTAAACCTTTCAAAAAAACAAATAAATTATTCTACCCATGAAATTAGTGAAATACCTATCCTTGCTGGCCCTATTCCTTACTGCAGGAATGCTTTACGCACAAGATGGCGACGTTGCAAAAGACGAAGCCCGTAAACCTGGACATTACAATAACAATCGCTTTAAGCAATTGTACGAAGAGTTTTCTACACCAAACGTGTATCGTTCTCCCAATGGTGCTCCTGGTCCACAATACTACCAGCAACAAGCAGATTATAAGATGGATATTATCTTGGATGATAAAACATCAAAAATTTATGGTACTGAAACCATTACCTACAGCAATAATTCGCCGGATGCCTTAGAATATCTATGGGTACAACTGGATCAGAATGTACGCGCCAAAGATTCTAAGTCTCCTTTAATTGAGCCTAGCGGAGCAACACCAGCAGAAACAGCAGGTGCTTTTGTTGGAAAATATATGGGAGCTGCTTTCGACGGTGGTTTTAAGATAGAATATGTAAGGGATAAGTCTGGAAATCCACTGTCTCACACTATTAACCGCACCATGATGCGTATAGACATGCCTGAGCATTTAAAATCTGGTGAGAAATTTACTTTTTCCATAAAATGGTGGTACAATGTGCCAGATCACACTATAGACCGTGCCAGAAGTGGTTATGAAGTTTTTGACGATGGGAACAAAGGATATGTAATTGCACAGTTCTACCCACGTATGGCTGTATATAGCGATGTGGAAGGATGGCAAAATAGCCAATTCTGGGGACGTGATGAGTTTGCATTGCCGTTTGGAGATTTTGAAGTAAACATTACAGTACCTTCAGATCACGTATTGGATGCAACAGGAAAACTGTTAAACCGAAAAGACGTTTTCAGTAAAGAAATGATGAGCCGTTATGAAAAAGCGCAAAAATCATATACAGAACCAGTACTAATTGTAACACAAGCCGAAGCCGAAGCAGCCTCTAAAGGGTTTGCAACAGGAACTAAAACCTGGAAGTTTAAGGCAGAGAATGTACGTGACTACGGTTTTGCGACTTCAAGACGTTTTATATGGGATATGATGGCTGTAAAAATTGGAAACCGCGATGTTATGGCAGTTTCAGTATATCCACCAGAGGGAAATCCTTTATGGGAAGACTGGTCTACTAAGGTTGTGGCTAGTACGTTAGAAACTTATTCACGTATGGCATTTGATTATCCGTACCATAAAGCCATTTCAGTTCACGCAAAAAATCAGGGGATGGAATACCCAATGATCTGCTGGAATTACGGGCGTCCAGACAAAGATGGAAACTACAGTGAAAGAACTAAATACGGAATGTTTGGCGTGATTATTCACGAAGTTGGACACAATTATTACCCAATGATCGTGAATAGCGACGAACGCCAGTGGACTTGGATGGACGAAGGGATCAATACTTTTGTACAATATGTAGCCGAGCAGGATTTTGGTGAAAAATATCCAACAGCCATTGCCCCTAATACGGCATATCCATCACGTAGAGGGCCTGCTAAGAATATTGTTGGTTATATGGGGGGCGATCAGGATTTCCTTGCGCCTATTATGACCAAAGGATTAAATACCTATAATTTTGGTGCCAATGCATACTCTAAGCCAGCAACGGGATTAAATATCTTACGTGAAACCATTATGGGACGTGACTTATTTGATTATGCATTTAAAACCTACTCACAACGTTGGATGTTTAAGCACCCAACACCAGAGGATTTCTTTCGTACTATGGAGGACGCCTCTGCAGTAGATCTAGACTGGTTCTGGAGATCTTGGTTTTACACTACAGATTATACAGATATTGGTGTAAAAGATGTGAAGAAATTCTACGTAACCAGTAAAATGAATAAGGAAGTCAAAGAAATGATGGAAGCACGAGGCATGAAAGAAAGCGACTTGCCACCCTTGGTATATTTGGTAGAAGAAGGAAGTGAAGATTTTGAGCCAGGGATGGTAAACGGAACCTTAAACGATGTAACTACCTTGCAGGAATATATTATGGAAAACGTTCCAGTGGCAGATAGAGCAGCGATGAAGAACCCTAAATATTTCTACGAAGTAACTTTTGAGAAGCCAGGAGGGATCCCAATGCCTATTATTGCTGAAGTAACTTACTCAGACGGAAGCACAGAGCGTTTTACCTATCCAGCACAAATCTGGAGATTGAACGATGCTAAAGTAGGGAAAGTAATCGCTTCTGATAAAGAGATTACTAAAATTGTAGTAGATCCAGACGAAGAAACTGCAGATGTTGATACAGAGAATAACACCTGGCCACAACGCAAGAAGTTAGGAGAATTCAACAAATTTAAAGAAGAAGTGAAAGGCGAAGAGTAGTTTTTTACCGAAATATATTGAAAGCCCTTTTTTCCAATAATTATCTGGATAAAAGGGCTTTTTTTGAACCAAGACTTCGGTCGCTCTGCTTCCTTTTTGAAACAAGAGCCACGACAGTATGTTTAAGAATTTATATTTGTCTTGTTTCTTGCAGAAAGCAAAGTGAGCGGTCTTCTTTCTTGTGTCCAATTTTTAATATTTTGTTATTTGGAATTTTGTTTTTGGTATTTTAGAATTAGTATCTTTGTACCCTATGCAAGTAGCAACCCTTCCTTTATTTATTAGTGGAGCCGAAATAGCGTTTATTCTCTTTATCGTGCTTATGGTTTTTGGTGCCGATAAGATGCCGGAGATAGCGCGTGGATTGGGAAAAGGGATGCGACAAATAAAAGACGCTACCAACGATATTAAATCTGAAATTACCAAAAGTGCCCAGAAGAACGGCTTGGATATAGATATTACCAAAGACGTAAGAAAAGAAATTGACAAGGTAAAAGATGATGTGGAAGAAATATCTGGTCCTATTAAAAGAAACTTTTAATGCTCCAAACCCTAAAAGAATGGGACAGAGAACTCTTTATTTGGCTTAATAGTCTTGGGGTGGAGCGTTTTGACGGCTTCTGGATCTTCGTTACCCAAATTGAAAGTTGGATTCCGCTATTTCTTTTTTTCTTCGCCATTATTTTTGTAAAATATGGCTTTAAAAAAGGGCTTGTGGTTATCTTATTCACCATTATAACCTTTGCTGTTACCATTACTTTCACCAACCTTGTAAAGGATTATATAGCCCGTCTACGCCCTAATAATGTAAGTACTTTGGCAGAAGTGATACGCATCCTCCAAAAACCTACCAATTTTAGCTTTTTCTCAGGACATGCTTCTTCAAGTTTTGCAGTGACCACCTTTGTCGTGCTTGCCACGCGAAATTATACCAAATGGATTTATCTGGCTTTTATCTGGCCCTTTATCTTTGTGTTAAGCCGAATATACGTAGGCGTTCATTACCCAAGTGATTTATTTGTAGGTGCTCTGGTAGGGACACTTATTGCCTTTTTCATTTATTGGATTTGTAAGAAGGTTCTGGAAAAGATTGGGTAGTTGTTATTGGTTATAAAATAGGGTAATTAAACCAATTTCATGATATAGAATTCTATCTTTACACCATGCAATCCAAAATCCTTTTTATTACGCCACCATTTACGCAACTAAACACTGCATATCCGGCAACTGCCTATCTTAAAGGATTTCTGGAATCGCACGAGATATCCGTTGCTCATTGCGATTTAAGTATAGAGCTTTTTACGTCTATTTTTACGAATGATTTTTTGCGTGCTATTTTTAAGGAAGCGGAAGACCTGGGTAATTATCAATATCCCGCAATTAGTAAAATGAAAGCGCACTATATTTCAACCGTGGATGTGGTGATTGGATTTCTTCAAAAGCAAGACATTGAAACGGCCCATAAAATTTTAGAAGCTAATTTCTTACCAGCAGGCCATAGGTTGCAGAAAGTGAATACTAAAATTAAATGGGAAGATGGAGAAGCAGTTGTAATTGATAAAGCAAAGCATTTCGGAACGCTGTTTATTGAAGAAATAGGAGATTTTATTCAAGCCAATGTAGACGAGTTTTTTGCATTTACCAAATATGCCGAACAAATTGCTACATCAGCCAGCAGTTTTGATGAGTTGGACGAATTACTGAGATATCAACCTACCCTCATTGAAGATGAAATGATGAATATCATGGAAGCTCAAATTAATGAACACAATCCAAATTTAATTTGTTTTACAATTCCCTTTCCTGGAAATTTATTTGCAGCGCTGCGGTGCTCTCAATTTACCAAACAATTTTTTCCTGAAATTTCTATCGCATTTGGCGGAGGCTATTGTAATACCGAGTTACGTTCCCTGCAAGACCCCAGAATTTTTGAATTTATAGATTTTATTTCATTGGACGATGGCGAAGGACCTTTGCTTAAAATTGTCAAATTTCTTGAAGGTACGGTGAACATAGATGAACTGGAAAGAACCTATGTGCTAGAAAATAATAAGGTAGTGTACAGGAATAAAATTCCAAACACTATTTTTCATCATAAAAACCTACCTGCTCCAGACTACTCCGGATTGCCATTTCATAAGTACATTTCATTTTTGGATGTCGTAAATCCAATGCACCGTATGTGGACCGATGCCAGGTGGAATAAATTAACTATTTCTCACGGATGCTATTGGAAACAATGTTCGTTTTGCGATGTAAGTCTCGATTATATTGGTAATTATCAAAACACAACAGCAGAAGATCTGGTAGACAAAATAGAGAAAATTATAAAAGATACTGGCATAACAGGTTTTCACTTTGTAGATGAAGCTGCGCCGCCAAAAATGTTAAGAGCTTTGTCCAATGCATTGATAGAAAGGAATGTAAGTATTATATGGTGGACGAACATCCGTTTCGAAAAAACATTCGATTTTGAGCTATGTGAATTAATGTCAAAATCGGGTTGTATTGCTGTTACGGGTGGCTTGGAAGTAGCTTCGGATCGATTATTGGCTAAGATGAAAAAAGGGGTGGATATAGCACAAGTAACGAGAGTTACGCATAATTTTTCAGCAACAAACATTCTGGTTCATGCGTATCTCATGTATGGATTCCCTACCCAAACAGAACAGGAAACAATAGATTCACTAGAAGTAGTAAGACAATTGTTTAAAAGAAACTGTATTCAATCTGCATTCTGGCACTTGTTTACAACAACTGTCCATAGTCCAATTGGCAAGAATCCTGAAGAATTTGGAATAAAAATTACGGGACCTGTTTTCGAAGGATTTGCTCAAAACGACCTTACTCATGATGATCCTCAAGGAGCCAATCATGCCAAATACACTAAAGGATTAAACATGGCTTTACAGGCTTATTTAAATAAAGATGGATTCGATAAAGAAGTACAGCATTGGTTCGACTTTCCTGTTGAAAAAGTGAGCCATCCAGCCGATTTAATTGAAAGTTTTTTAGATTAAAATATAGCTGAGATAGGAGATAGTTGTTTTTCAATTTGTTTTTGTGGGCGATTCTTTATTTTAAAAACTTTCTCCAAAGGTTAATAGATTATTATCTGGGTCAAGTAAGGAAAATTCTTTTTGTCCCCAGGATTTAGTTTGTAATTGCCCATTGGGATGAATCGCTGTTTTATGATCAATTAATGATTGATAAAAACTATCAATGTTGTTAGTTCTTATATAAACTTGTCCATAGTTTTCTTTAGGATTAAGTGCTTTAAATTCGAAGAAATGAATCTGAATTTGGTCTTTCTCCAACATTAAATATCCATCATAATCTTCACTTCCATATTCTTTAAATCCTAACTTTTGTAGGTAGTAAGTTCTCGTTACTTTCTTGTCACGCATAGGTAATTTGGGATGAATAGTGGTTAGCATACTTGTAGTGGTAGTTTTATAAAAATTATACTTTTTGAAAGGGTTTATATTACAAAAACTAAAAATTACTGTTAACGGGTTTGCATATGATACGCCGGGTTTCGGCTGGATCGGCAGTGCCAACAAAACTCCATCAGCGTTTTGTGGGAAGCGCCAGCGTGCGAATCAGCCTCCTGTCTCCGACGATCCCGATAGTTATCGGGAGAGAGGAAGACACTGGGCGTCGCCACTACGTATTTATCCGCGTGATTAATTTACAATTATTTGTAGGAATTACAATTCACTTAACCATCAGACCCGCTGTATTATAAGCGGTGTTAGCCACTGGCACTTTCTTTCTAATAATCTTGAACTAAAACTTCTGTCGGTATATGAAGAGTTGTGTTCAATTTTCGAATCATATCTAAAGTGAGTTTGCGTTTTTTATTCAAAATTTCGCTGACTCTACTTTTAAATCCAACAACCTCGGCTAAATCTTTTTGTTTCATTCCCAATTGTTCCATTCGGAATTTTATTGCCTCAATGGGATCTGGCATTCCGATTGGAAATTTTTCATTCTCGTACCGGTCAATCAATATGGAAAGGATTTCGAGTTCATCACTTTTTTCAGTTCCTTTTTTGGCATCAAAAATTAATTCGAGTTGCTCGAGTGCTTTTTGATAATCCTTTTCGTTTCTAATGGGTGCTATGTTCATAATCAAATATTATTTGCGTCTATTTTATCGTATTCTGCGTGAGTTCCAATAAATCGAATCCAACCTATTTGGTAATCAAAATTGAATTTTACAATTAAGCGGTAATTGTTACCTTTGATGTTGTAAACTATCCGATTGTCTTTTAAAATACTCGCGCTCGGATATTCTACTTTCAATTCATTAATATTTTTCCATTCGGATTTTTCGGTTTCACGGTACCACGATTTCAATTGCTGTTCACAATCGGCGTGTTTTTCCCAAAAATCACGTAAAATTCTTTTTGCAATTACTCTCAAATTATAATTGTTTGACGCAAATATAATAAAAAAGTTACCATAATGGTAACTGATTAAGTTTTTTCTTGCTTGTGGCTACGGTCTCGGCTATGAGTAGTTGCGTGGGTTAGCACTTAACGTAGCAAGCACACACCAAACTGAAAATCCGCGAGGATTTTCAGGAGTAGACGAGAACAAGCAATTACTTATAGCCATTGTTACCAAACGTTTGTATAGTTATTATTATGATTTAATTTTTAGGTCTGAGATTCTCGATAATCTGAGAATCCACCCAAAAAGGTTTTCCTACCCAATTTTCACTTCCATCTTCTTTAACTTCCCACTCTCCCCTCGTAAAAAACAGATATTTTCCATCGACCGTGACATATGCCCCGCTTTCCGAGAGTTCAGTGTTTATAATATTTCCCATGTTTATCCCTGGCAACCAAGGGCCATCTTTCTGTTTAAAACTAATAAAGATATCAGCCTGACCATAACCACCAGCTCCTTTTTGGTCCCATATCAAATAGGATTCATCTGGAGCGATATATGGATGGGCAATCCATGTTCCAGTGTTAATATCTTTCCCCAATTTTTGACGTGGTTCATATTTGCCGTTTACTAGACGAGAATAACTTATAGCTCCAATTGTATCAGGTTTATTATTTTGATCAAAGCTAATTTCATCAAAGTAAGATGTCCCATAGTCTGAAAACGATATCCCCATAATATGTTTATCTGAAAAAGGAGGTCCAAGACTTTTGAGTTCTGACCAACCACATTCGATACGCTCCCTATACTTATTTCCAACGTATATGATATTGCCATCTTTCGAGAATTTCGGGTACCTTATATCGGTCTCTGATTCGTTTCCCCAACTATTATTCTCATATCTAATAACAAAGAATGTCCGTTTCTCATATTTTCCATTTTTCCTTGAGAAATAATATTCTTTCATATCTGGCGAGAAGTTACCTCCTTCAAAGAGTCCATCCGGTGAAACAATTGGTGGAGCGAACAATTTAGGAGTTAATCCTGGCGGTTTTTCTCCAAAATAAGGATTCTCTAATCTTAGAGAATCACTCTCTTTAGAATTCTCTTTTTTAGTATTGCAAGAATTTGTAAAGATTGTAAGTGCAAGTGTAAAAAATATAAAGTTATAATTTCTCATTATTTTTAAAATGTTTGGTAACGGATTTCCATGTGATACGGCGGGTCTTGAGCGGCAGCATCGGCAGTGCCAACATTTTGCGTCAGCGAAAGTGGGAAGCGCAGCGTGCGAATCAGCCTCCTGTCTCCGACGATCCCGATAGCTATCGGGAGAGAGGAAGAACATTGGGCGCCGCCAGTACGTATTTATCCGCGTGATTAATTTACAATTATTTGTAGGAATTACAATTCACTTAACCATCAGACCCGCTGTATTATATGAGGTGTTCTACGCAGTTTATTATTCCGCTTGCTTGATTTTAAATTCTATTTCCCATTGACTTACATATTCGTTCAATGGGCCAAGTCCAACTTCAGCTCTTCTTTTATCAACTGTCTCTGGATTTTGTAATTCATAAATCATCCAACCTCCGTTTTCTCGATTTTGTGAAATTTGTGAACCATAAATTTGTGGTTTTCCGTCCGTCATCAATATTCTATCCTCCATTAATGCCATTTGGCTCATTCTCAAATCGCCGTTTTGAGCTGATTTCTTTAATTGCGGTAAATATTGTTTTCGATGATAATTATTTGCGTGTTGAAAAACTAACCAAATTGCTGACATCTCTTCTTGATTTACTTCTTTCAAAGTTGGCATTCCACATTTTTCGATTAAGCTGACAACCTTAATCAAATTTCCTCGGTCAATATTTGGGTCAATTCCATTGCCATCTAAACGCATATCTTGGTCGAGTGAATGAACTTCAGTTAATATCTCTTGAATTTTGTCACAATCAATTTCCACTAATGATATTGGTTCTACAATTTCTTTTTGATATATCGTAATAATTTTTTTCCTAAAATCTTTATCCTCTTGTGTTGCATTTCGAATTATTACAATTTCTGGTTTATTATTTTCATTCATAAAAACATCGTAAGCAAAACTTTCATCAAAAGAAATTTTAGCTATCGAATCCGATGTGATTATTTCGTTTTTTTCATTTTTATAAAGTACGTTATCGTAATCTAAAGTCATCCTGTTTTCAGCTATTTCAATTTGGTCTTCTTGGGATAGTTTTTTCAATCCATCAGGAATAATCTTTTTATCAGAATCACAAGAAGCGATAAATATTGCAAGAATTAAAAAAAGATTAGATTTAGATTTCATTTCAATGGTTGTTTAAATTGCGTAGAACGGTTTTGCATATGATACGGCGGGTCTTGAGCGGCAGCTTCGGCAGTGCCAACAAAACTGCGTCAGCGGTTTGTGGGAAGCGTCAGCGTGCGAATCAGCCGCCTGTCTCCGACGATCCCGATAGCTATCGGGAGAGAGGAAGACACTGGCGCCGCCACTCCGTATTTATCGCTGTACCAAATTTTTTATAAAGTTAGGAAATTTAATTAAAGCCGAATGTGACCGCTGTATTATATGCAGTGTTATGTGCAGTTTTTTATTTCAACCGTTTCTTAATATCCATTCTCTGATGTAGAATTCTAACAATTTCCACAACTTCATTTTCCGCTTTTCTATAAAAAATCAGATGTGATTTAATTTTAGTTACTCGATAATTCTTTCGTGTTTGTTCTGCGGATTTTCCAATTAGATAGTTATCTGTAATAAATTCAATTTCTTCGATTATTAAATCGTAATATCTGTCGGCTTGTTCTTTTGACCATTTGTGAAAAGTATAAACCCAAATATCATTTAAATCATCAATCGCTTGCTTACTTATTCGATACTTATTTTTATTCATAAGTGTTGGCGATGTAATTCAGTTAGATTTTGTTTTGGATCAAAATTTTCAACAAATCCACTATTTTCTCCAACTTCGAGAGCTTTAATCAGTTCTCTTTCTTTTTCTTCTTCACGTTCTAACATTCGAAGAGCTGAACGAATTACTTCGCTGACAGAATTATATCTGCCAGATTTTACCTCATTGTTGATAAAATCCTCAAAGTGATTTCCAAGTGATATTGAAGTGTTTTTCCCCATTTTTCTAAAATTTAATCAAATATACCAAATCTTGGTAACGTAACCAAATTGCACATAACGGGTTTGCATATAATACGGCGGGTCTTGAGCGGCAGCATCGGCAGTGCCAACATTTTGCGTCAGCGAAAGTGGGAAGCGCAGCGTGCGAATCAGCCGCCTGTCTCCGACGATCCCGATAGCTATCGGGAGAGAGGAAGACATTGGCGCCGCCACTACGAATTTATCCGCGTGACTAATTTACAATTATTTGTGGGAAATACAATTCACTTAACCATCAGACCCGCTGTATTATATGCGTCTTAAGTTTGATTCTCAGTAATTGTTACATTTAAATCATTAATCAGAAAGAACAAAAGAGAGAATTAAGGTTACTATATGCGTTGAAGCTTTAGACTTCGTCAACATTGATAATCCTCTCTCTTTTACTACTTAGATCACGTTCAGTTCTGTGAGACTTTAGATCTCGTTTTCAAGTTGTTGTGGGTACAGTAGCTAGTTCTTTCATAAATTAGTTCTTATGAATAAATATAAAGAAACTTTTGGAGTTGACATCAGCAAAGCTGTCTTTGACGTTCACGGTAGTGTGGTTGGGCATAATCAATATAAAAATGACCCATCGGGATTTAAGAAATTCCTTGGAGATCTGCCAAAAGGCTCGTTAGTGGTCATGGAAGCTACAAGCTACTACTATTACCGACTCGCTCAGTTTCTTTACAAGAAAGAAGTAGTTGTATCTGTTGTGAACCCCTTATCTATAAAACGGTTCATTCAAATGAAATTGGCCAAGGTAAAGACCGATAAGAGTGATGCCAAGGCTATCTGTGATTACGGATTGTTGAACGAAGTTCCTCTCTATAATGCCCTTACCGATGTACAGAGCGAATGCCTTCAGCTTTTTAGATTGCTTGACACCTATGTGAAACAACGTACAGCAACAAAGAACAAGATGCACGGAGAAGAGGCTCTGGGAATACCTTCAAAGTTTGTTTACCGTTCATTGAGGCGAAACAGGAAACAGTTGGATAAGGAGATAGATGGTATCGAGGAGAAACTACTGTCATTGGTGAAGCAGGATCAGCAGGATCAATTAAGTTTACTTACATCCATCCCTGGGATAGGACAGAAGACGGCATTGTTTTTAATAGTGGTTACAGATGGATTTTCAAAGTTCGAGAGAGCGTCGCAGCTATGCAGTTATGTGGGTATCACACCAACAATCAGGGAATCGGGCAGCAGTGTCCGGGGACGGGCGAGGATAAGTAAAGTGGGAAACCGGAAACTACGCAACCTTTTATTTTTGTGTGCTTTTAACGCTTGCAAATACAACAAAGCCTGTCGTGAGATCTATGAGCGGATAGTAAATAAAGGGAAAAGTAAAAAGCTGGCGTTGATTGCTGTGGCAAATAAACTGCTAAAACAGTGCTTTGCAATAGCAAAATCTGGTAGACCCTACGACGAAAAGTACGTGTCCGTATTGACCAAATAATTGCTTGTGGTTTGTAAAAAAAGAAGCCCAAGAAATCATTATTACTATTTCTTGAGCCAAAAATAATATTGTCTAAATTTAATGAAGAAAAGTGTTGTTTTTTACCTCAGTTCTTTGTTGTGCTTTCGTTATTTATATATTCTATTGACATTTGGATTGCAAAAGATTTTCTAGAGATGCAATTTCTTCCAACATTAAAGAATAAAGTTCAATTTGTCTTGTATTTGCTCCAACATATTCTAAAGACTCATTTAAAAGTCTCGATTTCATTTCTGCCGACAACTGATTTTGGTCAATTGCCTTTATTTTTTCCTTTAGATCTTGATCAAGCCCAGTTTTAAATCTACCATCTTTTATTGATGCCTGAATTGATCCATTTGCGAAATAATCATTGTGAGAAAAAGAAATATCTACAGCATGTTTCCCATTAATCATAATAATACTTTTCAATTCTTCCACCTTATTGAAATATCTGTTCAATGCTTTGATAATAGTTTTATCGCTGATTATATTCAAATTTGCACCAGATTTTAAATCTTCATACGCCGAATTATTCGGTTCAAAATCCGAATAGATTGCTTTTGTTGCAAGAGAAATTTGTGTTCCAGCTTCTACCTTTTGAACATTATCTTGAAGTAATAATCTCACAGATTGATTTGAAGCTTCTAAACGATTTTTAGCTAAGACCAGCAAATTATTTATTTGCTCTTTATCCAATTTTGCATCTTCTGAAAGTCTACAATAATATTCGTTTTCTAATTTTAATTCTTTTTGAGAATCATTCCAATCATTCAATTGTAATGCAATTAAAATTCCAATAACTACCAAAACTATTTCTCCAATTGCATAAATTAGATATTTACTGAATTTATTTTCAGATAGCAGCTTTTGTCTAATTTTTCTAAAGAATTTTATCATTCGTTAGTGGTTGGTTATAATGAAGCACAACGGTTTTGCATAAAGTTCAGTTGCTGAACTTTAGACCAAATTACATAAAATTTCCCTCATTTCCCGCCTGCGAGAATTATCCGATTAGGATAATTTGAGCAATTGACTTTATGCGTTGTTATGTTTTGTGGCGACACGTACAGCTTTTCACGTACAGTTCGGTTTTTTTTGTTTGAAATCAGCACAACGATTGCGTACAGATTGGTAAAATCAGTTTTTGAATCAGCGCACCGATTCCGTACCGCTTTTCAAAAATCAGTTTGAGTAAAATCGGGATTTTTTTAAATCAGCGCAACAATTGGAAAAAGCTTCTCAAAAATCAGTTTTTATTCAGCCGGAATAATAAAATCAGTGGCAATTTTTCTGTTTCGACGCAATTCGGAGCCATTAAACATAACGTGTTTGGCTATGGTTTCGTTGCGGAACGTTTTAACGAATATAATTAGAATTTCCTTCATTTCCCGCCTGCGAGGATTTTCCGATAGGAAAATCAGCAGCAATGGACTTTATGCATTGTTACCTAGCGTGGCGCAAAACTTGCCAATCGCCCGGAAACGACCCTGAGTAACATTCCACTGACCTTTGCCAACCAAATGTTCCGCTTGCGCAATTAAATCCGCCGTGGGCGGATTTGTCAGCCGTGAGAATTTTTATCTCCAACACGAACCATTCGTCTTTCAAATCAGTTGAACGAATTTGCGGATTTATCAGCCGTGAGAATTTTTTTGAAAAGTTCCAATTGCGCCATGATTGGTAACGTTTTTGTGTATGGGTCGTTGCGTGTGATTTCCCGAAACTTTCCAAGTGAGAAACTGCGCTGGAAAATTCCCAAGAATTTTCCAGATGTGCGCTGACCCAGCAATGACCTATACACGGTGTTGTGCGTCGTATTTTCCTTTTCCCACGCACAGTTTTTCACGTCAGATTTGATTCCGACGTTTTGTTCTTTAAAGTTCTAATTTAACAATTTCCGATAAATTTCTTTGGGAATTTCTATTTATTTTCTGCGCAATGCTTTTCAATTCAGATTTTCCGTCGGTCAGCAGTGCCTTTTGATTTTTATCCTTAAAAAACCAAAAAAAAAATTCGATTCCTTTCCGCGCGTTTTTTTCCGCCAGAGTAAATTTCGGCGTAATGCTTTTCGGTTTGATTTTCAGTCAAAATTTTGATTCCGCATTGATGTTTCCAGTTTCGCAATTAACTTTCGGATTGACATTTCCATTGGCAAATCCGTTTGAGTGATAAATTCGGCGTGATGATTTTTTCAATTTCAATTTCGAATTCAATTTCAATTTATTTTCAGCATTCGAATCTGTTTAATTTTCCAATTTCAGCGGGATTTTTGTGATATGACGCACAACGGTCTTGCATAACGTTCCGTTGCGGAACGTTTTAACGAATATAATTAGAATTTCCCTCATTTCCCGCCTGCGAGGATTTTCCGATAGGAAAATCAGCAGCAATGGACTTTATGCATTGTTACCTAGCGTGGCGCAAAACTTGCCAATCGCCCGGAAACGACCCTGCGTAACATTCCACCGACCTTTGCCAACCAAATGTTCCGCTTGCGCAATTAAATCCGCCGTGGGCGGATTTGTCAGCCGTGAGAATTTTTATCTCCAACACGAACCATTCGTCTTTCAAATCAGTTGAACGAATTTGCGGATTTATCCGCGTGATAATTTTTTTTAAGAAGTTCCAATTGCGCCATGATTGGTAACGGTCTTGCATAACGTTCCGTTGCGGAACGTCTTAACGAATTTACCTAAAATTTCCCTCATTTCCCGCCTGCGATGATTTTCCGATAGGAAAATCAGAAGCAATGGACTTTATGCATTGTTACCTAGCGTGGCGCAAAACTTGCCAATCGCCCGGAAACGACCCTGCGTAACATTCCACCGACCTTTGCCAACCAAATGTTCCGCTTGCGCAATTAAATCCGCCGTGGGCGGATTTGTCAGCCGTGAGAATTTTTAACTCAAACACGAACCATTCTTCTTTCAAATCAGTTGCACGAGTTTGCGAATTTATCAGCCGTGATAATTTTTTTTGAAAAGTTCCAATTGCGCCATGATTGGTAACGGTCGAGTATATGAAAAGTAGCGCTGAAAAAGTGCGCTATCCATTCGGTTGAACTCAAGCCGAATTTTTAAATTTTTCTATTTATCTTTCTTTTGCCAAATAGCCAAATTTAAAAATTTGGCGACCTCAAAAAAGTGCCCGAACCTTTGTGTTTGAAACTGCTCGCGCTATTTTTTATATACATTGTTACCTGTAGTGCTACTGCGCAATTTGTTTCAAACGATTATCTAAAAACGCCAAACTTCTGATGAAGCCATAATGCCAATTTTCGATGATAGAATTTTTTATTTCGGTTTTTTCCTTATAGAGTGGTTTTCCCCAAGCAAGTTCACACATTTCTTTGGTCATTCCAATACTTACTTTTTCATCGGCTATTAATTGTCCATACTCAGTACCATATTTCTCAATGTATTTCGCAAGTCTTGATTGATATTCTCTTTCTTCTTTTGCTTTTCGTTCAGAAATTCTTTGAAGTTGTTCATCTTTTTCTTTTTGTGCAATAGCGACCTTTTCTAACTTATTTTCTAAATAAACTTCCTCTAAAATCCAAGGGTATTTGTCAACATCAGTTACTGCGATGGTTTCATCCTTATCATTAGTGAGTATGAAGTAAATTGAATTATCGTTGTCTAATATGCTTACATTTTCACAGAGCCATCTGCTCCCGACTTTGATTTGAACTTCTTTAGATTTTTCTTTTTGATAACCGTTATTATCTTCGATTATCTCAACTTTCTTTATGTCTCTTTTTGAAAAATCATTTTGTGAAAGAAGATATTTTCCTTTATATATTTGTTCTTTTTTTAGGTAGTATGAAACTAAAACAAAACGATTTTGACCTTTCTCAATGTAATAAACAATGTCGTCATTTTCCACATCTTTTAGTTTATATGCAAATTTCCTATTGGTATTAATCTCGCTTTCTAATTTGTCAGTCTTTATTTGATTTCTCCTTTTAGATTTGATTGGCATAGCTTGATAGTAATAATCTAATCCAAATTCTATTTCATCTAAATCATTTCCGGAAATTATATCAGTAATAATGTAATACCTTTTTTTAATTTCTGAATTTGTAAACCGAAAATCTTTTTTTGCATCATATCCATAACTATTATAATAACCGAAATAAAAGAATGGTTTGTATATGTTCGTTGAAATAGAATCAAGTACCAACTTGCTATGATATTCAGGAGAAATGTTGGATTGATTGAAGATAAAAGTATTAGATAATCCTTCTAAACTATTAATATCAGAAATTCTGTAACTCTTTTTTTCTTTAGTGAAGAGAAAAGGACTTATTCTTGGATTTCTATCTTCTGGATTAACATTTATTTCGTGATTTGCTAAATAAACTTTTTGACCAATATATTTTTTATAATTTCCAACTTTAGAAAAATACTCCCAATTCACTAAACTGTCATATGGTTCAGGTTTTTCGGTCACTTGAGATATTTCTTTTTTTATTTCTAAAGTATTTATTTGGGCATACAAACCCGAAGAAAGCATAACTAAAAAAATGGTAATCTTTAAATTCATAGTCTGATTTTTTTTTCGCATTACAGGTAACGGTTTTGCATATGATACGGCGGGTTTTGAGCGGCAGCTTCGGCAATGCCAACATTTTGCGTCAGCGAAAGTGGGAAGCGCAGCGTGCGAATCAGCCGTGGGCAGTGGCGCCGCCACTACGTGATTATCCGCTGTACCAAATTTTCTATAAAGTTAGGGAATTTAATGTTAGCCGAATGTGACCGCTGTATTATATGCGGTGTTGTGGTTTGTTATTTTTTCTATCCTCGAATTCTTTTATTGAATTGTTTATTTCTTCTTGACTCATTTGGTTCCCACAATATCGACAAATTTGAGCTTCAATTTTAATAGATTCTTTGCATTTATCACACTGTTTTCTTGGGTCAATTCCGTATCTCAAGATTAAATATGCAATCCATCCAGTCGCTGGGTGGAATCCAAACAGCATCCAAAGTTTAGAAACTCCTTTTATTTTTGCCCATTTTAGTCCGAACCAAATAGGAATAACCCAGAATAAAAAAATAATCAGTATAAAAACAATAATACCCATTACTCCTTCAAATATGTTTTCCATAAATTATTCTTTATACTTTTAAATTAAACTTCAATAAATGTGTTTTTTAGTTTATTGATAATAAACCACAACGGTCTCGGCTATGAGTAGTTGCGTGGTTTAGAACTCAACTTTGCAAGTACACACCAAACTGAAAATCCGTGAGGATTTTCAGAAGTAGGCGAGAACAAGCAATTACTTATAGCCATTGTTGGCATTAGTATTTTATTTATCAATATTCTGTATATCTTCCATTAATCTTTGGGAACCTAAAGCAGATTTGGCTTTTTGATACATAAATGAATCATTCTTATTGTCTAAAATAAGGTCAGCAGCAAATAGACCATAAGCTAAAGAGCCCTTCGCACCAATACCCGACATCCCTCCAACGAGCACAAAACTAGAATCAATGTCCGATATGTTTTTGAAGCCGTGAGTTACGTATGGTATTTCAGATTCAGTTAGGGAATATACACAAGAGTAGCCTTTGTCAAATTCTAAATCAGAGGATTTTATTGGTAAATCCAGTTTATCCAAATAGTCCGCAGTATTTTCTTTGCTCCATTGAATTTCTTGCTCGGTTAATTGCATTGCCCACACTTCGTCTAACTCTTTAATTTCTGTCCTTAAAAAATGTCCTCCAACTTTTAATAAAGGTCTTTGGTCACTGTCAAATTTCTCAATCATAGAATAAAATATTTCAGAATTTAGATAAGCAACAGGATAAGAGGTAATGAGCCTGTTCTTCTGCTCACTTGTCAACATATCATACTTGTCTGATTTTATTTTTAAAAATGAAAGAAATAAACGCTTTGGACTAATCAAATCGCTAAAATAAGGTGCTATATCTTTCACTAAAATCCCATTGTACGGACCAGCAGCGGCTACTACCTTTTTGCTCAAGATGGTTTTGTTTGTTCCAGTTTTATTATCTATAATTTTGATTTTATAAATTCCATCTTCTTTTTTTAAACTAGTAACTTTTTGGCTGTAGTTTATTCTATTTCCAGATTTTCTTATTCCTAGATGTAATTTTTTAATTAACACTTTCGGATTAAGGGTGCCAGTGTATTGTTTATATTCACGAATAACCATTGTAGTATCTGAAATTTTCATTCCAAATGTTTCTTTAGCTTCCTCCTTAGTTGATGCATATTCATATTTATCTAATTGTCCATCTAACAATTCTTCAACTTCATTTATTTGAGATTGAGTATAGATATAAGTTACAGGTGAAGTTCTATAAATATCTTGCATCGAATGCAGTACCTCTCTTTCTCCTTCATTTAAGTACTCAATCAAACCCTTTGTTTCTTTTATAGAGGTTTGTTGTAGAAATGAGAAAATATCTTCTTTTGGACCTAAACTTCTTGAAATTCTTGCCTCTCCAAAACTAGAACCAAATGTATAAATTGAATCTTGCTGCTCAAGCAGTAAAACATTTTGTCCATATTTAGAAAGCTCCCAGGCGGTCGAACTTCCCATAAGTCCACCACCAATAACAACAATATCCTCTATGTTTTCTGAATTTTGACAGGATATTAAATTCAATGCAATGACTGATATTAAGATTAGGTTTCTCATTTTCTTATATGTCTCGTCCTAAAATACGTCTACAGGTTATTGATTAAAATTAAGCTGCATTTTGGTGCACGTTATTAGGTATTTTATAGTTTAAAGATAAATGTAATCTTTTAGAGTTATAAAGTTTGATTGCATTTTTGGTTGCTCTTTTTGCTTCCTCCACACTGGCAAAGGTCTGGTCGAGATAAAATTCGTCTTTTAAGATGCCGTTCACACGTTCTGCCATTGCGTTTTCGTAGCAATGATTTTCTTCGGTCATACTTATTGCTATTTTTTTTCGCTTTAATTCGTTGGTGTATACGTTGCTACAATACTGTATTCCTCTGTCCGAGTGATGCGTTAGGTTCCTAAGCCCTCTATTATTATATAAAGCCTTTTTAAGCGCTCTCAAGCATCCGGTTAGCTCTAGGCTATCACTTAGGTCATAGCCAACTATTTTGCGTGAATACATATCGGTTAATAGCGCCAGGTAACAGAATCCCTTGATGGTTCTGATGTAGGTTATATCTGCTGCCCACACTTGGTTTGATCTGTTAATTATAACATCCTTAATACTATTCTTGTACTTGTAAAACCTGTGGTGTGAATTTGTTGTTCTGGACGAATATTTTTTCCGTCTGATCAATAGGTCATTGTCCCTTAAGATCCGTAGCAGCTGGTCTCTTCCTATCTTGATGTCGTGCCCTTCAAAGTCTGATTTTAGTGATCTCATTAGCTTTCTGGCACCTTCCCTTGGCAGAATCCTTCGTCTTTTATGAACGATATCCAAAACTTGGATTTCAATTTTTATCCGCTCTACATAACGCTTTTTGTATTTGTAAAAAGCATCACGGGTCAGGCCATACCCTTTACATATTATTGTTATGCTGTAGGGTCTTTCTTTTGGGCAGTTGTCAATGGTTTCCATTAGGGCTTGATGTTTAGTTTTTTTTTAAGTTCGAAAACATCTTTGTAGCCTAATTTTTTAGCCGCTACTTTGAGGTAGCTGTCGTCTATAAGCTTATCCAGGTCTTTCTTTATGAGAAGTTCCTTTAGCTGTTTTAGCTCTTTTTGCAGGGCTTTTATTCGGGTAAGTTCATCGTCTGTTTGCACGAGTACACGGGTGTTCATTAAATCTTTACGATTGTACTTTTTTATCCATTCATTAATGGTGCTGGGTTGGATGCCGTAGAGCAGTCCTACTTGTCTTTTGGAGTGGTTCCCCTTAGCGAGTTCATCAAGGACTTTTAGTTTAAAGCTCTCGCTATATCGTCTTACATATCCATCATTTTTATACATATACATTTGTTTTAGTGTATACATATTTCAGGACGGGTCAATATTAATGCCAACGGTTTTGTGTATGATTTCGTTGCGTGTTTATGCACTAAAGTTAGCAAATAAATCACAGATAGAAAGTCGGCGAGGACTTTCGTAAGTACGCTATAACTAGCAATGAATTATACACGGTGTTGTGCTTTCGTTATTTTAATTTTTATTCAATTTTTTGGTTAATGATGAGAAGCAATTTGTGATAGTTATCTATTACTTTATTTGCTCCTTCTAAGAGGGCAGATGTCATCAATGTACTACTGGCTATAACATTCCTGAAATTCTCACTGTTATATACATCTACGTTTAGATAGTCCTTAGAATTTAATATTCCATTACTAACCATTATATCTGTCATTACTCCTTGATTAACTAAATAAGGAAGTATATTAGAATGCATATCATTTTCTAGATATTCTATTCCTTTATTATAATATCCAATTGATTCTGAAAGATTCTGCATACTTTTTGTAAGTTCAGACCATTGAAAAATCTTTTTATTGGGTCCGAGTTCGTTTTCAATTATTGGAAGTTCAATACTTTGTGCATAGAAAAAGACCATATTACTAATCTTTTTTATCTTTTCAGAATCAGAAATATTCTGGTCACTACTATTCAAATATTCAAGACGTTTATCAACTCTTTGTTTCAAGAATTCAGTTGCTTTTTCCAGTTCAGTTTTGTTCTCGTTTATTTCCTCTCGAAGATTTAGTAATACTTGTTGCGATTGCTTTTCTAATATTCTTTCCTGATTCCAATTATTAATGCTTAATGCGATTAAAATACCAATAACCACAAGCACGATTTCTCCAATAGCATAAAATAAATACTTACTGAACTTATTTTCAGTCAGCATTTTTTGACGAATTTTTCTGAAGAATTTTATCATTGGTTAGTGGTTTCTGATAATGAAGCACAACGGTCTTGCATAACGTTCCGTTGCGGAACGTCTTAACGAATTTACCTAAAATTTCCCTCATTTCCCGCCTGCGAGGATTTTCCGATAGGAAAATCAGAAGCAATGGACTTTATGCATTGTTACCTAGCGTGGCGCAAACCTACCAATCGACCGGAAACGACTCTGCGTAGCATTCCACCGACCTTTGCCAACGAAATAGTCCGCTTGCGCAATTAAATCCGCCGTGGGCGGATTTGTCAGCCGTGAGAATTTTTATCTGCAACACGAACCATTCGTCTTTCAAATCAGTTGAACGAATTTGCGGATTTATCCGCGTGATAATTTTTTTTAAGAAGTTCCAATTGCGCCATGATTGGTAACGGGTTTGCATATGATACGGCGGCTTCGGCAGTGCCAACATTTTGCGTCAGCGAAAGTGGGAAGCGCAGCGTGCGAATCAGCCGCCTGTCTCCGACGATCCCGATAGCTATCGGGAGAGAGGAAGACACTGGCGCCGCCACTACGTAATTATCCGCTGTACCAAATTTTTATAAAGTTAGGAAATTTAATTGAAGCCGAATGTGACCGCTGTATTATATGCGGTGTTAGGTGCTGGCTTTTTAGTCGGTTTTTATGAATTTTCTTCTTTTGAATATTCCAATATATCGCCTGGTTGACAGTCTAATGCTTCACAGACTAATTCAAGAGTACTGAATCTGATCGCTTTGACTTTTCCCGTTTTAAGTTTAGAAAGATTTGCTAATGTAATTTCAACAGTTTCTGATAATTCGTTAAGTGACATTTTTCGTTTTGCCATCATAACGTCAAGGTTTACAATAATAGACATAGTTTATACGGTTTCTTCAAGTTCTTC
This sequence comes from uncultured Flavobacteriaceae bacterium, assembly GCA_963799365.1. Lineage (GTDB taxonomy): Bacteria > Bacteroidota > Bacteroidia > Flavobacteriales > Flavobacteriaceae > Marinirhabdus. Next base: position 264,848 of record CAWCWV010000008.1, on the reverse strand, counting down.
TTGATATTCTACTCCTTTTGAAAAAATAGTTGCGATAACATAAATTACAGCAGACATTAGAATAAATGCTTGACTGTCCGTCCAAAACTGACTTAAATTGTCAATCACAAATCCATTATGTTGTAAATCCTTTGCTAATTGTTTTGCGATAAAACTTAACAGACCAATTGAAAGTGTGTAGTAACTAATTTTATAAATCTGTCTTGAAGCAAAACTGTTGAATGGCTCTGAAAGATTAATTTTGGTTATCAATATTATTACAATGTAAAAAAGTACAGCTTTCAAAATTGAAATGGTTAGGATAAATCCGTACATTCCGAAAAAGGCTAGTTTGCTACTTTCATACATTTCTTTTAAGTCCAATTTTTGATATAGATTTTGGACAAATTCTGGCTTGAATAGACTGAAAATAAAATTCACTATCAAAGCTCCTGCCTCAATACATAGAGCAACGAAAATTATCCAAGAGACAATCTTCAGTCCTTTAAATACAATGTTTTTTGTTTTTACTTTTGCTTTCATTTTTTAAAAGATTAATTTTATAACGAAGCAAATATAAATAAATATTTATTGATAAACGATAAATATTTTTCAATAAGTAATAAATAAATTCAAAAAATGTCTTTAGCATTTATACCTAAAGTCTTTGATACGCTTTTAATTCAATGATTTAGAGGAAAATTGTTTGATTTGAAGATTTTCGAGAATTTGAAAATTTTGGCCAAAGTTTTTTTTAGCTTGCACCTAACGGTCTTGCATAACGTTCCGTTGCGGAACGTTTTAACGAATATAATTAGAATTTCCTTCATTTCCCGCCTGCGAGGATTATCCGATTAGGATAATCTGAGCAATGGACTTTATGCATTGTTACCTAGCGTGGCGCAAACTTGCCACTCGAGCGGAAACGACTCTGCGTAACATTCCACCGACCTTTGCCAACCAAATAGTCCGCTTGCGCAATTAAATCCGCCGTGGGCGGATTTGTCAGCCGTGAGAGTTTTTATCTCCAACACGAACCATTCGTCTTTCAAATCAGTTGAACGAATTTGCGAATTTATCAGCCGTGATATTTTTTATGAAAAGTTCCAATTGCGCCATGGTTGGTAACGGTCTTGCATAACGTTCCGTTGCGGAACGTTTTAACGAATATAATTAGAATTTCCTTCATTTCCCGCCTGCGAGGATTTTCCGATAGGAAAATCAGCAGCAATGGACTTTATGCATTGTTACCTAGCGTGGCGCAAAACTTGCCAATCGCCCGGAAACGACCCTGAGTAACATTCCACTGACCTTTGCCAACCAAATGTTCCGCTTGCGCAATTAAATCCGCCGTGGGCGGATTTGTCAGCCGTGAGAATTTTTATCTCCAACACGAACCATTCGTCTTTCAAATCAGTTGAACGAATTTGCGGATTTATCAGCCGTGAGAATTTTTTTGAAAAGTTCCAATTGCGCCATGATTGGTAACGGTCTTGCATAACGTTCCGTTGCGGAACGTTTTAACGAATATAATTAGAATTTCCCTCATTTCCCGTCTGCGAGGATTTTCCGACAGGAAAATCAGCAGCAATGGACTTTATGCATTGTTACCTAGCGTGGCGCAAACTTGCCAAACGCTCAGAAACGACCCTGCGTAACATTCCACCGACCTTTGCCAACCAAATAGTCCGCTTGCGCAATTAAATCCGCCGTGGGCGGATTTGTCAGCCGTGATAATTTTTAACTCATACACGAACCATTCGACTTTCAAATCAGTTGCACGAAATTGCGAATTTATCAGCCGTGATAATTTTTTTTAAGAAGTTCCAATTGCGCCATGATTGGTAACGGTCTTGCATAAAGTTCCGTTGCGGAACGTTTTAACGAATTTACCTAAAATTTCCCTCATTTCCCGCCTGCGCGGATTTTCCGATAGGAAAATCAGAAGCAATGGACTTTATGCATTGTTACCTAGCGTGGCGCAAACTTGCCAAACGCTCAGAAACGACCCTGCGTAACATTCCACCGACCTTTGCCAACCAAATAGTCCGCTTGCGCAATTAAATCCGCCGTGGGCGGATTTGTCAGCCGTGAGAGTTTTTATCTCCAACACGAACCATTCTTCTTTCAAATCAGTTGCACGAAATTGCGGATTTATCAGCCGTGAGAATTTTTTTTTAAGAAGTTCCAATTGCGCCATGATTGGTAACTCGTTTTGTGGTGCGTTTTTCTACGTTGACATTGGTTTCACATTGATTTGTCCGCCAATAGCTTTTAAAACTTTCATTATAGTTCCAAATTGCGGTTTCGCTCCATCTGATAATGCTTTATATAGACTTGGTCTGCTCATTCCAGTTTTTTCTGCAATTTTAGTCATTCCGATTGCTTTTGCTATATGTCCGATTGCCACAATCAAATCAGAGCTATTTCCATCTTCGAGAACTGTATTCAGATATTCAGCAATCATTTCTTCACTGTCTAAATAGTCTGCAATATCAAATTTTGTAGTTGCCATATCAGTCATTTTTTATTCTGTTCCAGATTTTTTTCGCTTTCTCGATGTCTTTTTGCTGGCTTGATTTATCTCCGCCAATTAAAAGAATTACGATTTTACTATCTTTTTCTTTAAAATACACTCTGTAACCTTTGGCGTAATTAATTCGCATTTCGCTTATTCCGTCGCCAACAGGTTTACAATCTCCAAAATGTTCATCAGTTTCGAGTTTTTGAATTCGGAAAAGTATTTTAGATTTCGCCCGTATATCTTTGAGCTTTCTAATCCAGTTATCAAATTCAGTTGTCTTTTCGGTGATAATCATTTAGAGTGTATCCGTTTAGATACAAATATAGTCTAAATTTTGGATTTAAAACAGAAATTTTTGGTAATCTAAATGTTTGTCTTAAATGCACCACAACGGGTTTGCATATGATACGGCGGGTCTTGAGCGGCAGCATCGGCAGTGCCAACATTTTGCGTCAGCGAAAGTGGGAAGCGCAGCGTGCGAATCAGCCGCGGGCAGTGGCGCCACCACTACGTAATTATCCGCTTGACCAATTATTTTATAAAGTTAGGGAATTTAATTTAAGCCGAATGTGACCGCTGTATTATATGCGTCTTAAGTTTGATTTTTAATAAATGGATTAACTTTCCTTTATAATCAGAAAGAACAAAAGAGAGAATTAAGGTTACTATATGCGTTGAAGCTTTAGACTTCGTCAACATTGATAATCCTCTCTCTTTTACTACTTAGATCACGTTCAGTTCTGTGAGACTTTAGATCTCGTTTTCAAGTTGTTGTGGGTACAGTAGCTAGTTCTTTCATAAATTAGTTCTTATGAATAAATATAAAGAAACTTTTGGAGTTGACATCAGCAAAGCTGTCTTTGACGTTCACGGTAGTGTGGTTGGGCATAATCAATATAAAAATGACCCATCGGGATTTAAGAAATTCCTTGGAGATCTGCCAAAAGGCTCGTTAGTGGTCATGGAAGCTACAAGCTACTACTATTACCGACTCGCTCAGTTTCTTTACAAGAAAGAAGTAGTTGTATCTGTTGTGAACCCCTTATCTATAAAACGGTTCATTCAAATGAAATTGGCCAAGGTAAAGACCGATAAGAGTGATGCCAAGGCTATCTGTGATTACGGATTGTTGAACGAAGTTCCTCTCTATAATGCCCTTACCGATGTACAGAGCGAATGCCTTCAGCTTTTTAGATTGCTTGACACCTATGTGAAACAACGTACAGCAACAAAGAACAAGATGCACGGAGAAGAGGCTCTGGGAATACCTTCAAAGTTTGTTTACCGTTCATTGAGGCGAAACAGGAAACAGTTGGATAAGGAGATAGATGGTATCGAGGAGAAACTACTGTCATTGGTGAAGCAGGATCAGCAGGATCAATTAAGTTTACTTACATCCATCCCTGGGATAGGACAGAAGACGGCATTGTTTTTAATAGTGGTTACAGATGGATTTTCAAAGTTCGAAAGAGCGTCGCAGCTATGCAGTTATGTGGGTATCACACCAACAATCAGGGAATCGGGCAGCAGTGTCCGGGGACGGGCGAGGATAAGTAAAGTGGGAAACCGGAAACTACGCAACCTTTTATTTTTGTGTGTTTTTAACGCTTGCAAATACAACAAAGCCTGTCGTGAGATCTATGAGCGGATAGTAAATAAAGGGAAAAGTAAAAAGCTGGCGTTGATTGCTGTGGCAAATAAACTGCTAAAACAGTGCTTTGCAATAGCAAAATCTGGTAGACCCTACGACGAAAAGTACGTGTCCGTATTGACCAAATAATTGCTTGTGGTTTGTAAAAAAAGAAGCCCAAGAAATCATTATTACTATTTCTTGAGCCAAAAATAATATTGTCTAAATTTAATGAAGAAAAGTGTTGTTTTTTACCTCAGTTCTTTGTTGTAAACCGTTGTTATTCCATTTCTTTTAGAATTTGTTCAGTCGTTTTACCCTTTTTTATCATTGTCATTTGTCCAGAATCACAATAGAATAATATAGGTCCAATAATTTTCTCTAATTCAACTAGTATATTGACAACTGTTTTCCAATTACCTCTCGGGAAAGAAATTAAATCAGTAATGGGTTCATATTCAGATTTCACTTTGTCAGCACTAACTGGAGTTTCATATCCCTCAGGTTCTTTGATTCCAAAGCACCAACCATCTTCTCCCTGAAAATTTTTATTTTGTTCAACTGAAATTTTTAATCCAGCATCAGTAATAGCTTTTTTTAAATCAAGCACAGTAGGATAAGAACAAGCGATATCAGTCTTCAGGTCAATATCTAAGTCAGACGTAAATGATTCCATAGTTGGGTCATTTTTTTCGTCATAGAGTTTTTTTATTGGTATTGCGTAAATAGAATTTGCCATTTATTCTTCAATGGTTTACAACGGTCTTGCATAACGTTCCGTTGCGGAACGTTTTAACGAATATAATTAGAATTTCCCTCATTTCCCGCCTGCGAGGATTTTCCGATAGGAAAATTAGCAGCAATGGACTTTATGCATTGTTACCTAGCGTGGCGCAAAACTTGCCAAACGCTCAGAAACGACCCTGCGTAACATTCCACCGACCTTTGCCAACGGAATAGTCCGCTTGCGCAATTAAATCCGCCGTGGGCGGATTTGTCAGCCGTGAGAATTTTTATTTCCAACACGAACCTATCTTCTTTCAAATCAGTTGAACGAAATTACGAATATATCAGCCGTGATATTTTTTATGAAAAGATTCAATTGCGCCATGATTGGTAACGGTCTTGCATAACGTTCCGTTGCGGAACGTTTTAACGAATATAATTAGAATTTCCCTCATTTCCCGCCTGCGAGGATTTTCCGATAGGAAAATCAGCAGCAATGGACTTTATGCATTGTTACCTAGCGTGGCGCAAAACTTGCCACTCGAGCGGAAACGACCCTGCGTAACATTCCACCGACCTTTGCCAACCAAATGTTCCGCTTGCGCAATTAAATCCGCCGTGGGCGGATTTGTCAGCCGTGAGAATTTTTATCTCCAACACAAACCATTCGTCTTTCAAATCAGTTGCACGAAAATACGGATTTATCCGCGTGAGAATTTTTTTGAAAAGTTCCAATTGCGCCATGATTGGTAACGGTCTTGCATAACGTTCCGTTGCGGAACGTCTTAACGAATTTACCTAAAATTTCCCTCATTTCCCGCCTGCGATGATTTTCCGATAGGAAAATCAGCAGCAATGGACTTTATGCATTGTTACCTAGCGTGGCGCAAACTTGCCAAACCCTCAGAAACGACCCTGCGTAACATTCCACCGACCTTTGCTAACGAAATAGTCCGCTTGCGCAATTAAATCCGCCGTGGGCGGATTTGTCAGCCGTGAGAATTTTTATTTCCAACACGAACCATTCTTCTTTCAAATCAGTTGCACGAAAATGTGGATTTATCAGCCGTGATAATTTTTTTGAAAAGTTCCAATTGCGCCATGGTTGGTAACGGTCGTGTATATGGCTCGTAGCGTGCAAATTATTAAAATATTTTCGGATTAAGCACGAGCCGAATTTTTTAATTTTTCTTATTATCTTTTCTCAATAAGCCAAATTAAAAAATTTGGCGGACTTGCAAATAAGCCTTAACTTTGAATTAAGCAACTAATTAGCTATGAGCTATATACGTTGTTGTAAGTAGTGCTTTTTTCATTCACTTACTTAATTTCAAAATCCGAAACGCTCCTTGAATTACCAAAATAAAAACGATTGTTCCGATAATTAAATCAGGTTTACTCGAACTCAACAAATTTACCAAAATTCCAGCAATTATTACTCCTAAATTGATAATCACGTCATTTGATGTAAAAATCATACTCGCTTTCATATGAGCCTCTTCTTTGCTTTTTGACTTTTGCAAAATGTAAAGACAAATTCCGTTTGCGATAAGTGCAAAAATCGAAACGATAATCATTGTCGAAAAATCGGGTAATTTCTCGTCTCCGAAAAATCTTCTTAAAACTTCCACAAATCCGATAATCGCAAGTGTAATTTGAAAATATCCAGCAAGTTTTGCAATCCGCTTTTTCTTAACTATAGTTCCTCCAACCGCAAACAAACTAATTCCGTACACGAAACTGTCGGCAAGCATATCCAAACTGTCTGCAACAAGTCCCATTGATTTTGAGATAACTCCTGTTGTCATTTCGATAATGAAAAAAGCAAAATTGATTGCAAGTACAGACCAAAGTAGCTTTTTTTGGTTTGCGTTTTCTTTAAATTCCGTTTGGTCGGTTTGTTCCGTTGAGATTTTTTTTCCGCCTAAATTCAGTTCGATAACTGACTTTTCGATTTGGTCAATTTCTCCGCTGTGAAAAACAGTCAATTTTCGATTCGGAATATCAAAGTCCAGATTCGTAATACTTGAAATTCCGTCCAATTTCATTCGGATTAGATTTTCCTCTGAAGGACAGTCCATTTTGGTAATTTCAAATATCGTTTTATTCACTCGGTTTCTGGGTTTTTCGGCATTACTTACAACGGTTGTGTATAAGAATAGTAGGGCTGAAAACAGTCGCAAACTATTCGGATGAAACACAAGCCGAGTTTTTAAATTTTTCTTATTATCTTTTTTCTCAATAAGCCAAATTTAAAAATTTGGCGACCTTGCAAATGCGCCCGAACCATTCGGTTTTGCTACAATTGCCCTATTATTTTTATACGTTGTTATAAAATGTTTACATCCGCAATTTTCATCAAAAATATAATTTAAAAAGACCAATTGATAAGAAAATTACGCCTGTAATAAAAGATAAAATTTGACCATAAAATAAAATCCAAGTAATATTTCCAAAAACGTTAATTGCAATTTTACTCGAATTAGAAATTCCTTCCTTATTCAATTCTTTTTTAATTTTTTTTAGAGTTAGCCTAAAGTCAATTATTCTGCTTAAATTAGTCAATATTCCAACTGCGACAGAACTCAAAATGAGTAATAGACCAAATTTGATAGTATACTTGTTTTCGCAAAACATTGCTAATTTTTCCGAATTGAGAAGGCTAAATACGAAACCTGAGATTCCAATTGCAATAGTTAATAATAGGTTATTCGTAAATGTAACTTGTTTTCTTAAATTTGATTGCCACCGAACAAACCTATCATCACTATTTATTAAATTCATAATTATATTTCTGTGATACAATTAAAGATTTTCTTAAAAGCAATTTTCTCGCCCTCTGACAGATAAAAATCAAAATCATCGTAACTTCTATTAAATCTGATAGCCTTAATTTTTTTGACTTTTACTTTTTGCAACGCATCTAATCTTTCAGATGATTTTTCATTAAATTCTTTCAACCAAATCATAGTTGTGTAAATGTGACCAATGTGGTCGCCTCCGTATAATTTAGATGAAGTGCCATCCTCAAATAGAAAATGTATATATGGGTTTTCCCCAACATTTGTCGGGTTGTTTCCTCTATTTAAAAGTCTTGCACTAATTCTAATTGAAGGAGTTACTTTTCCGCTTCGAGTTATTGGTGTGCTATAAAAAGAAATGTGTAATCCTAATTCTTCCTTTTTATCATTCTGCAATAAAATTTTGATTTCATTGCTCGTCGATTTATCAAATTCATCATATGTACTCTCAATTCCACTATTTTCGCATTGTGCATACATTCCTCCCACAAATAGAAAAAGTATAATTATAGTTAAATTTTTTTTCATAAATATTTTATAACGGTTTTGCATATGATACGGCGGGTTTTTAGCGGCAGCTTCGGCAGTGCCAACATTTTGCGTCAGCGAAAGTGGGAAGCGCAGCGTGCGAATCAGCCGTGGGCAGTGGCGCCGCCACTACGTAATTATCCGCGTGACCAATTTACGATTATTTGTAAGAATTCCAATTCACTTAACCATTAACCCGCTGTATTATATGCGGTGTTGGGCAACGTAAGATAGTCTTAGATGATATAAATAAGGAAAATAAAAATACTGAAATTCAAAAAGCTCAAGGCAATTCCGAAATCAATTCGCATTTTTCTGTTGAACACCAAATTACCAATCAAAATTCCGATTATTCCAAAAATCAATGGAACTAATGCTGTCCTGAGAGTAATTCTAATAAATTGATCTTCATCCGTAAAATATGTTGTATAAATAGACATTGCTATTGAAGAGACAAATAAAACATAAAGAATAATAATTCCGAGTCCAACTGCTTTGTTCCAACTAATTATTTTCATCGTTTTTGTCATTATGTTGCCCAACGGTCGAGTATATGAAAAGTAGCGCTGAAAAAGTGCGCAAACCATTCGGTTAAACTCAAGCCGAATTTTTAAATTTTTCTGTTTATTTTTTCTTTTCCAAATAGCCAAATTTAAAAATTTGGCGACCTCGAAAAAGTGCCTGAACCTTTGTGTTTACAACTGCTCGCGCTATTTTTTATATACATTGTTGCCCACAGTTTTTTATTCATAATCAAACTCGTACATTCTTTCAGAATCAGAATTCAGTGGTTTAAATTCGTCTTCAATTCGGTCAAATTTTGGCTCAATAACGAATTTTCCTTTTTTGTCAATAAATCCCCATTTTCCATTTACCATAGCTCCAGCTAAATCATTTTTAAAGCCTCGAACTTTGTCAAATTTAAAGTCAATAATAACTATTCCATTTTCGTTGATGAAACCAAATTTATCTCCTTTTTTGGTCATTGCAAGCCCATTATCGCTGAAATAAGTCAAATAATCATAAATTGGTTTTATTAAAATAGTTCCTAATGTGTCTGCTAAACCATATTTGCCTTGTTTGTTAAACCAAAACTTGTCTTTTTGAACATAACCAAAGGAAGTGTAGATTCCTTTCATTATTGTATCTCCACTTCTGTTTATCCTTCCAAGAGTTCCCCTGTCCGAGTTACCAATTAACCTTAATTTTTTTATTGTTTTAACGTAATCGTTTTTTAAGGTATCTATTACTTTTCCGTTTTTGTTTATTATAAAACTTTGGTTTTTAATTGCAACTTCCGCCTTTCGGTTATGGAAGTCATAAGCGTAATCATAGATTGTGTCTATTTTTAAATTTCCCTTTTTGTCAATGTATCCCCACTTTTCATTTTTTGAGTATTTAATTGATGCTCGACCATTAGAATAATCTTGTGCATCTTCGTAATATTCATTTGAAATAAAATTCCCGTTTCTATCCGAAAAGTTGTATTTGTTATTTAATAAAACTAAAATTCTTTTATCCGAGATATTACCAATAAAGTCAAATTCATTTGGAATAATTTGTTCTCCCTTTGTATTTATTAAACCTGCTTTTCCGTTTTTGTAAGTATCTGCTAAACCATTTGTAAAATTACCAAGTGAGTCAAATCTTGGTTCTAAATGCCAATTTCCATTTTTTTCGATAAAACCATATTTTCCGTCAAATTTTACTGGCGCAACTAATTTATTATTAGCACAGCCAAAAATTAAAAGACTTAATATTGTTAAAATGACGGATTTCATAAATTGTGGGCAACGGGTTTGCATATGATACGGCGGGTCTTTAGCGGCAGCATCGGCAGTGCCAACATTTTGCGTCAGCGAAAGTGGGAAGCGCCAGCGTGCGAATCAGCCGTGGGCAGTGGCGCCGCCACTACGTTTTTATCCGCATGACCAATTTACGATTATTTTTAGGAAATACAATTCACTTAACCATCAGACCCGCTGTATTATATGCGGTGTTGTAAGCAGTTTTTATTCCGCTATATTTATTCAATAAATGCAATTTTGTTAAAGTTGTTTTCACTATGATCGAATTTCAAAGCTTTGAATTCAGGATCATAATAAAAGCTATGTGTTTTTTCGTTTGAATTATATTTTTTGTTAATCCAAAGTGGCCTTAGATTTAATTCAGATTCTGACTTTGAATGATTTTCGTAAAATTCGAAATAAACTTCTTGTAAGCTAAAACTTATAAGACATTCTTCAATCCCAAAGTTTAGTTTCTTGAAATCAGAAAAGCTGTTTTCTGTGTATAACCAATGTTCGTTTGTATAAATATTATCTGTTTTTTTGTTTACAGCAATATTCCAGTTCCCAGAATGTTCTGTTATGAAATTCATCAATTCTGAGTCACTTGGATTTTGCCTTATTTGCAAATAGTCTTGATTGTTGGTTTTTGAAGTTAAGGCTCCAAAATTTTTCACATAATTCATTAAGATTGAATTAGGTTTATTAATCAATTCTACCTTCTTTAATTCAATAAATGGTAATTCCCATTTGTTAAAAAATAAATTATGTAATTCGTTTAAATTCTTTATCACGACGGTTTCTTAAATTGCTTACAACGGTCTTGTATATGGCTCGTAGCGTGCAAATTATCAATATTTTTCAGTTAAGCACGAGCCGAATTTTTTAATTTTCTTATTACTTTTTATTATCAATAAGCCAAATTAAAAAATTTGGCGGACTTGCAAATAAGCCTTAACTTCAATTTAGCAACTAATTAGCTATGAGCTATATACGTCTTAAGTTTGATTCTCAGTAATTGTTACATTTAAATCATTAATCAGAAAGAACAAAAGAGAGAATTAAGGTTACTATATGCGTTGAAGCTTTAGACTTCGTCAACATTGATAATCCTCTCTCTTTTACTACTTAGATCACGTTCAGTTCTGTGAGACTTTAGATCTCGTTTTCAAGTTGTTGTGGGTACAGTAGCTAGTTCTTTCATAAATTAGTTCTTATGAATAAATATAAAGAAACTTTTGGAGTTGACATCAGCAAAGCTGTCTTTGACGTTCACGGTAGTGTGGTTGGGCATAATCAATATAAAAATGACCCATCGGGATTTAAGAAATTCCTTGGAGATCTGCCAAAAGGCTCGTTAGTGGTCATGGAAGCTACAAGCTACTACTATTACCGACTCGCTCAGTTTCTTTACAAGAAAGAAGTAGTTGTATCTGTTGTGAACCCCTTATCTATAAAACGGTTCATTCAAATGAAATTGGCCAAGGTAAAGACCGATAAGAGTGATGCTAAGGCTATCTGTGATTACGGATTGTTGAACGAAGTTCCTCTATATAATGCCCTTACCGATGTACAGAGCGAATGCCTTCAGCTTTTTAGATTGCTTGACACCTATGTGAAACAACGTACAGCAACAAAGAACAAGATGCACGGAGAAGAGGCTCTGGGAATACCTTCAAAGTTTGTTTACCGTTCATTGAGGCGAAACAGGAAACAGTTGGATAAGGAGATAAATGGTATCGAGGAGAAACTACTGTCATTGGTGAAGCAGGACCAGCAGAATCAATTAAGCTTACTTACATCCATCCCTGGGATAGGACAGAAGACGGCATTGTTTTTAATAGTGGTTACAGATGGATTTTCAAAGTTCGAGAGAGCGTCGCAGCTATGCAGTTATGTGGGTATCACACCAACAATCAGGGAATCGGGCAGCAGTGTCCGGGGACGGGCGAGGATAAGTAAAGTGGGAAACCGGAAACTACGCAACCTTTTATTTTTGTGTGCTTTTAACGCTTGCAAATACAACAAAGCCTGTCGTGAGATCTATGAGCGGATAGTAAATAAAGGGAAAAGTAAAAAGCTGGCGTTGATTGCTGTGGCAAATAAACTGCTAAAACAGTGCTTTGCAATAGCAAAATCTGGTAGACCCTACGACGAAAAGTACGTGTCCGTATTGACCAAATAATTGCTTGTGGTTTGTAAAAAAAGAAGCCCAAGAAATCATTATTACTATTTCTTGAGCCAAAAATAATATTGTCTAAATTTAATGAAGAAAAGTGTTGTTTTTTACCTCAGTTCTTTGTTGTGCGCTGGCTTTTTGCATTCTGCTTTTCCAATTCAATTACGCAATATATGAATATCCTATGCAAGTTAGAATTATTATTCCAATTGCAATTCGGAAGTATTTTTGTTGTTTCGCTTTTCGAGGAAATCCGTCTTTTTTAAGTTCCCAAGAAAATATAATCTCAAATAAAGTTGGAAATGGATTTAAAATAAAATCACAAACGTGATAACTTTCGTTAGCCTTAATTTTCTTTTCAACTTTGTCTCTCTTTTTTGATAGATACTTTGCAGTTTCTATTTTTTTCGGTTCAACTTTTCGAGCAATTAATTCGTTATTCGCAAGTCTTACTGCCTTTGGGTTCCATTTATCAGGCGCACCAGCTATTTCGAGTAATTGTTCAGTCGTTCGCTCTTTTATTGGTGGTGTAAATTCGTCAGTCATTTTACTTATCAATTATTCGCTCAATACTTTAAAATACGCTTTTTGAAAACTAATAATCCGATAAAAACTAATCCGCTTATTATCGCCAAAACGTGAAAAATCTTAATTGTTTTGCAAAGGTCAATTCCAGAAACAAGTGAAATACAATCGGTCAATTCCTTTGTTTCGTATTTTAAACTGACCATTGAATTAAAAGCCATAAATTCAAATAGTGGTATTCCAATTAATCCTAAAATCAGGAAAATATAGTAAATCGGTTTAATCACTTCTCGATTTTTTTCAGCTTGCGCACAACGGTTTTGCATATGATACGGCGGGTTTTTAGCGGCAGCTTCGGCAGTGCCAACATTTTGCGTCAGCGAAAGTGGGAAGCGCAGCGTGCGAATCAGCCGTGGGCAGTGGCACCGCCTGTCCGGATTTATCCGCTGTACCAAATTTTTTATAAAGTTAGGGAATTTAATTTAAGACGAATGTGACCGCTGTATTATATGCGGTGTTGTAAGCTGGCTTTCCTAAATTAAAATTTCCACCAAGGTTTTTTCGGTTCCATCGGTTGAACTTCTTTCTCTATTTTCCAAAATGCTCCATCATATTTATCATCGGCTTTTTGGTCTGTTACGCTAACTCCAAAAGGGTAAATTCCGTCCTCAAGTCCGTTCTGAATTCTTTTGATTAATCTTTGTCCTGGAAAACAAGTTGTTCCGTCCTCAAGTTCAACCGCAATATTTATTTCACCTTGTGGGTCTTTGTCATCAGTTATCCATTTTGAATTTGGAGCATTGTTAATCAATGTTTCTCCAATATAAGCAGAAATTGAAAATATAATTCCGCCTAAATTTTTTGAAAGTCGTCCACCTTTTATAGGTTTTCCGTCTTTCGTGTATTTTTGGATAAATCGGTCAATTTCAATTAAACTTCCAATTGAGTAGTCTAATTCAATTCCGTCTGATTTGAAAGCTTTTACAGTCCAATCAGATTGTTTTTTTATATCTTCTAATAATGAAGCCATTCGGTTTTTTTAGCTTGCTTACAACGTTGATGTATATGAGCTGTGGCGTGTCTCGGCACAGACCTTTCCTGATAAAAACTGGCTTTGGAAAATCCGCAGGATTTTCCAAGTGTGGACTGACCAAGCCATAGCTTATATACGGTGTTGCCAGCAGTTATTTTATTCATAAATTATCTAAAAAAGCAAAAATATTGACATACGCATCTTTTAATTCTTCATCAGTCGGGTCGTGCTGTCCATTTGGTTTATAAATAACAAAATCTTTATTTTCATTAAGTTTTGGAACGAATTTTTCAAAAGTTTGTGGTGGAATTTGATTGTCTTTTCCTCCATGCCATAAAAAAATCGGTGGGTCGTTTTTGTCAAAATAAGTTATAGGTTCGTAAACAGATATTTTCTCTTTTGATTCATAACCTTCGCTTTCTGGAAAAAGAGCTTTTCCAATTTCGCTCATAAATTCGTTTTCGTGGTCCGAAAAAATCTTTTCCACTACATCCAAGCCATCAACTGGACCCGAAAAATTGATTATTCCAGTTATCTTAATTCCGTCATTTAGTTTATTTGGATATTCAGGGTTGTTTTGAGATACACCAACATTTGTTGCTATATGAGCTCCAGCAGAAAAACCTGTTACAATTATATTGTTCAAGTTTAAATCATAGTCGCTATTATTTGTTTTTAAAAAATTCAGAGCGTTTGTTAAATCCGTTGTCGCAATTGGAATACCTTTTTTTAATCGGTAGTTTATATTGACAACATTTAATCCTTTTTTTAGATATGGTTCAATGAATTTTTCCTCTTCACTTTTGTCGCTTAAATAGTAACCTCCTCCGTGTAGGAATACAATCGTGAAATTATTATTTCCGTAAGACTTTGCATCTTTGGCAAGATAGATGTCCATTTTCTGTTCGGTATCTGTTCCGTAAGAAACATCCTTTTTAATTTCATATATAGCCGAAATTTGTTCAGTCGTTTTATCTTGAACGGAAGTCAATTTTTTTGAGCAAGATGTAAAAAGCAATAAACAAAGGATTATCAAATTAACTACTGTTTTTTTCATTATAGTTGGTTTTTTAATTGCTGGCAACGGTCTTGCATAACGTTCCGTTGCGGAACGTTTTAACGAATATAATTAGAATTTCCCTCATTTCCCGCCTGCGAGGATTTTCCGATAGGAAAATCAGCAGCAATGGACTTTATGCATTGTTACCTAGCGTGGCGCAAACTTGCCAATCGCTCAGAAACGAACCTACGTAATTTTCCACCGACCTTTGCCAACCAAATGTTCCGCTAGCGCAATTAAATCCGCCGTGGGCGGATTTGTCAGCCGTGAGAATTTTTATCTCCAACACAAACCATTCTTCTTTCAAATCAGTTGCACGAAAATGCGGATTTATCAGCCGTGAGAATTTTTTTGAAAAATCCAATTGCGCCATGATTGGTAACGGTTGTGTATAAGAACAGTAGGGCGGAAAATACGCTGTTACCATTCGGTTGAGCCACAAGCCGAATTTTTAAATTTTTCTTATTATTTTTTCTTTTCAATAAGCCAAATTTAAAAATTTGGCGACCTCGAAAATATGCCCGAACCATTCGGTTTTGCTACAATTGCCCTATTGTTTTTATACGATGTTAGGCAACGTTTTTATTTCCGTAATGTTTTATTTCGTTCAGTTCATTTTCTTTTGCATCTTTTTCTTCTTCGATATCATAATCGTCTTGAATTCCGAGCCAGAATTTGGCCGAATTTCCAAAATATTTACTTAATCGCAAAGCTGTGTCGGCGGTAATTCTGCGTTTACCTTTTATGATTTCCGAAATTCGAGTTTGTGGAATTTTTAAGTCCTTTGAAAGTCGATATGCAGTAATTTCAAGTGGCTCAAGAAATTCAAAATTCAAGATTTCTCCAGGATGTACATTTGCTAACTTTTCCATTTTTTTACTTTTTAATGATAATCAACTATTTCCACTTCGCTGGCGTTTCCGCTTTCCCAAATGAATATAATTCTCCATTGTTTGTTAATTCGAATACTATAAAACTCTTTTAATTTTCCAGTCAG
The DNA here is from genome assembly GCA_963799365.1 of uncultured Flavobacteriaceae bacterium. Lineage (GTDB taxonomy): Bacteria > Bacteroidota > Bacteroidia > Flavobacteriales > Flavobacteriaceae > Marinirhabdus. Next base: position 249,079 of record CAWCWV010000008.1, on the reverse strand, counting down.
TTTTTCAAGTCGGTTTGAAGGTGGAATTTTTAAATCAGCAATATCCTGCGAATTGTTTAACATTCTTAATTTCCGCCGTCCAACGTTCTGTATTTCAATCGGCATTTTTTTTACTCGGATTCCATTCCAGATTTGTTCAGTCTGTTTCGAGCCAAAAGAAATAATCATAGTTTTGTTTTACGTTACTAACGTCAAAGATAAGTAAATTTTTGAATATCTGCAGATTTTTTTTAAATGTTGCCTAACGTCTCTGTATATGGCTCGTAGCGTGCAAATTAGAAAATTATTTTCGGATTAAGCACAAGCCAGATTTTTAAATTTTACTATTTATCTTTTTGTTGGAAATCGTCAAATTTAAAAATTTGGCGACTTTCCAAACACGCTTTAACTTCGATTAAGCAACAGACTAGCTATGAGCTATATACGTTGTTGCCAGTAGTGTTTTTATCCACTTATCTTATTAAATATCAGCTTTCTTTCGATTCCGTGTTTGGCTTCTATAATTATTAAATCGCCTTTATTCAATTCACAATATAATGAAATAATATAGTCAGATTTCCATAGTTGGATTTTTTCATCGTCAACTATAAATCTATGATAATTTATTTCTCCATTGTTGCCATTTGTTTGAAACTTATTATCCTTTCGAAATGTTATCTCCAATTGTTCTTTAGCAGACTGATTAAGAAAATCGCGGTATTTATAGGACTCCAAATATTCTTTAGGATAGTCGGCATTTTTGTCTGATTGCAGAACTTCTATTTTTTTCAAATTCCATTTACCAGTCAGTAATTTTTTGATTGAATCTCCAACGATAAATCTGTTCAGCGATTCTTGATAACTTCCAATATTCGGCCAAGGGTCACGTTTAAAAAGTCCGTAATAATTAGTTCCGTTTAGTTCAATTGTATTTGAGTCAACCGAAGTTATTTTAAATTTTTCTTCGTTGGATTTTTCAATTCTGTTTCCATTAACTTTTAATTTTTTATCTAAAACATAGTTCTCGCTCCACCAAGTCGTTCGATAAAATTGCCCTAAACTGTCGATAAAAACGAAATCTCTCCATCGTTCAGTTTCATTTGTCCGTAGCGAATCCGAAATCCATTCTCCTTTTAAAATTTCAAGTGTAATTTCACTTTGAGCTTTTGTCGAAGTTGAAAATATCAGAATAAATATGATTGTGATTGCGTGTTTCATTACATGTCTCGTCCTAAAATACGTCTACAGGTTATTGATTAAAATTAAGCTGCATTTTGGTGCACGTTATTAGGTATTTTATAGTTTAAAGATAAATGTAATCTTTTAGAGTTATAAAGTTTGATTGCATTTTTGGTTGCTCTTTTTGCTTCCTCCACACTGGCAAAGGTCTGGTCGAGATAAAATTCGTCTTTTAAGATGCCGTTCACACGTTCTGCCATTGCGTTTTCGTAGCAATGATTTTCTTCGGTCATACTTATTGCTATTTTTTTTCGCTTTAATTCGTTGGTGTATACGTTGCTACAATACTGTATTCCTCTGTCCGAGTGATGCGTTAGGTTCCTAGGCCCTCTATTATTATATAAAGCCTTTTTAAGCGCTCTCAAGCATCCGGTTAGCTCTAGGCTATCACTTAGGTCATAGCCAACTATTTTGCGTGAATACATATCGGTTAATAGCGCCAGGTAACAGAATCCCTTGATGGTTCTGATGTAGGTTATATCTGCTGCCCACACTTGGTTTGATCTGTTAATTATAACATCCTTAATACTATTCTTGTACTTGTAAAACCTGTGGTGTGAATTTGTTGTTCTGGACGAATATTTTTTCCGTCTGATCAATAGGTCATTGTCCCTTAAGATCCGTAGCAGCTGGTCTCTTCCTATCTTGATGTCGTGCCCTTCAAAGTCTGATTTTAGTGATCTCATTAGCTTTCTGGCACCTTCCCTTGGCAGAATCCTTCGTCTTTTATGAACGATATCCAAAACTTGGATTTCAATTTTTATCCGCTCTACATAACGCTTTTTGTATTTGTAAAAAGCATCACGGGTCAGGCCATACCCTTTACATATTATTGTTATGCTGTAGGGTCTTTCTTTTGGGCAGTTGTCAATGGTTTCCATTAGGGCTTGATGTTTAGTTTTTTTTTAAGTTCGAAAACATCTTTGTAGCCTAATTTTTTAGCCGCTACTTTGAGGTAGCTGTCGTCTATAAGCTTATCCAGGTCTTTCTTTATGAGAAGTTCCTTTAGCTGTTTTAGCTCTTTTTGCAGGGCTTTTATTCGGGTAAGTTCATCGTCTGTTTGCACGAGTACACGGGTGTTCATTAAATCTTTACGATTGTACTTTTTTATCCATTCATTAATGGTGCTGGGTTGGATGCCGTAGAGCAGTCCTACTTGTCTTTTGGAGTGGTTCCCCTTAGCGAGTTCATCAAGGACTTTTAGTTTAAAGCTCTCGCTATATCGTCTTACATATCCATCATTTTTATACATATACATTTGTTTTAGTGTATACATATTTCAGGACGGGTCATAATTGTGGGCAACGGGTTTGCATATGATACGGCGGGTTTTTAGCGGCGGCTTCGGCAGTGCCAACATTTTGCGCCAGCGAAAGTGGGAAGCGCAGCGTGCGAATCAGCCGTGGGCAGTGGCGCCGCCATTCCGTATTTATCCGCATGACTAATTTACAATTATTTGTAGGAAATTCAATTCATTTAACCATCAACCCGCTGTATTATATGCGTTGTTGGCAACTGGCTGCTATTTCCCCCTCTTAATTTTTGTTGGATATTGTTGCGTGTCGAATACATCAACAATTTCAATTCGCTTTTCCTCTGTGTTAATCCAATAAATGATTTTGTAGGTTTGATGAACTAAATATCGAAATTTTTGCTTCCTATCGATCAGCATTTCTTCAATTTGTCCGATTTCAGGCTGTTTCTTCAGTCGCCTTGTTTCTTTGACTATTTTATCAATCTCATTTTTTGCGACTCGAAAACTGGCATTATCTTTTAGATAAATGAAGTTTTTCTTGAGTTCAACTTTTGCGAAGTCAGTCCAGAAGATTCTTAGCTCCATTTTTCAATTTCAGCCATTAAATCATTGGATTCGGTTAGTTTACCTTCCTGCGAATCTTTCATTGATTTGTCAATCCGCTTGTTAAGTTCTTTCTTGGTCATTGATTGTGAGAGTTTTTTCTCTTTTCTCAAAACTTTTTCAAGTCGCAGAATAGCATCCTCACTTTGAAGTTTTAAAAACTCCTGGATAAACGCAATTTTTTTGGCTTCCAAATCCATTTTTTTAGTTTTAATCAAAAGTACGAATTCTCTATCAATTTCTTATATTCAATAATTTATTTTGAGCCGCTTGTTGCCAACGGGTTTGCATAAAGTTCCGTTGCGGAACTTCAGACCAATTTACATAGAATTTCCCTCATTTCCCGTCTGCGAGGTTTATCCGATGGTAAATTCAACCGCAATGGACTTTATGCGTTGTTATGTTTTGTGGCGACACGTGCTGCTTTTCACGTACAGATCGGCTAGATTTTGATAATATTCAATTTAATTAAAATCGGTTTACTTTTAAATCAGCGCAACGATTCCGGACTGCTTGTCAAAAATCAGTTGAGAGAAATCAGTCAGTTTTTAAATCAGCACAACGCTTGCGCACAGCTTGTCAAAAATCAGTTTATTTTGTAATTCAATCCGTTCTGATTCTCAGTTTAGCAATTCAGTCAGCGCAATAATCAGCTGTTTTTTAATCAGTTTTTTAGTCAGTCTAAGTGATGAAATCAGTTGCAATTTTTTCCGCTTTAACTCAATTCGGAGCCATTTAACATAACGGGTTTGCATATGATACGGCGGGTCTTGAGCGGCAGCCTCGGCAGTGCCAACATTTTGCGTCAGCGAAAGTGGGAAGCGCAGCGTGCGAATCAGCCGTGGGCAGTGGCGCCGCCACTACGTATGTATCCGCGTGACGAATTTACAATAATTTGTAGGAAATACAATTATCTTAACCATCAGACCCGCTGTATTATATGCGGTGTTAGCAATAGTCCCATCCGTTAAAATTTTAAGTAGTCTTCCGTTTTTGTCATTTCACTCCATCTTGCTGATAGAAATTTTGCATAGGTAATCGGACCTATTCCATAAGTTCCTAAACTATGTCCGTCATTTACTTCTACCAAGTAACATTTTCCGTTAGAGTCAATTCCGATATCCAAGCTAAATGAATTTGGCTGACTCTTATAAGCTGATATTGCGTCCGAAACCATATTCAAATCAATTTTATTATCCAATTTCCCTTTATAGTATCTAACATCCAATATTTCGCCATAACGTATGAAACAGCGCCATTCTGTTTCAAAATTAATAACCCCTGAACACAAAACGGGAACGGTAGAATCGAACTTTAATCCAATAAAATCCTTAAATTCAGATATAATCTTGCCTGTAAAGAGTTTTGTTTGCAAAGGTTTAACAAATACCGGAAATTCATTCTTGTTCATAACTTCTTGTAAAGTTGATTGCCAAACTTTTCGCCCAAGAAATGAGGTCAATTCATTCGGGTATTCTATTTCTTCTGGAATTTCTAAATTAAGTTTTTTAAGTCTTTTTCTAATGCTTCCAATTCCACCAACAAATATCGATTCTTTGTCTAAATCCGTTATAGAATCGGCGTCTACATATTTCTCAATTTCATATCCCAAAGCATCAAATCCAACATACGCTGTGTAGTCGTTTATATTATAAAACGTTCCGCTCTCATTTGTTTGTATGTAAGCTTTCATTGGATTATTGCTAACGTTCTTGTATATGGCTCGTAGCGTGCAAAATAACGATTACTTTTCGGTTGAGCACGAGCCGAATTTTTAAATTTTTCTTATTACCTTTTTTTCTCCATAAGCCAAATTTAAAAATTTGGCGGACTCGCAAATATGCCTTAACTTTGGATTAAGCAACTAATTAGCTATGAGCTATATACGTTGTTGTGGTGCGTTTTTATATGTTCTGTATTTCAGGTTTCGCCGCGACAACCATTGCTGTTATTTCTTTATTATATTCCAAGGCAGCGACTAAAAATATATAATCAGTTGTTGACTCCACAAAGGATTTTAAAGTATCAGTCTTTAAGTCGAAATAGCAAATTTTGTATTTAAACACATCTTCGTGTCCAGATTTTTCCCAACCACCCATTTTTTCCATTTCACAACGAAATTCAGCTCCTAATCTCAATTTCTTTTCGTCATTTCCTGCTGAATAAACATCTAATTTGAAATCATCACTTAAAGGACTTTTTTTAACTAATGAATAAATACCTTTAAAATTCTTTTTATGTAATGAGTCTAAAATTAACTTGTCAAAAGTTACTTCAATACTATTTTGATTAATGGTAATTCTATCAGTCAATTCCTTTTTATTGGTTAAAATCTTTTTTACAGATTTCCTTGTTAATTCCGATTTATTAGGGTCTCCATTATTCAAAATTCCTATGACATCTCTTAACTGGTCATCTATTTTTGCAAATTCTTCATTACAAATCCGACACGCAGGGACAGTTTTTCTTTGGTCTTTATAATCTACTGGATAGCCTACAAAAAAAGTCTTTGCAGGAATATGCTCTTTAGTACGATTTTCTTTTTTTAAAGCTGACATTGGAATTCCGCAATTGTAGCATTTTTTTGCCATAATTTTTTAGATTGTAGTGCTTATTTCAAAATTTACATACCACGCCAGATAGTTGCTCTATAAGAATCCTCAAACTTTAAAACTGAATAAAAAGCGTGTGATGGCCATTGAGACTTATCTTCATCAGTATATCTATAACTATTATAATCTGAATAGATTTTAAAAAAAGTGTCTAAATCATCTTTTTCTAAAAAATTTATCTCGATAGGATTTGGTTTGTCCGTATCCGTAAAAAACTCAATTAACGAATTGCCGTAATTAAATGAGAACATTTCTCGTTTTTTACCGTTGAAGTCAACTTTTTTTGTTTCGATACTTGAACACTTGTTATTTTTTTTAAGACTTTTAATTAGGTCTTTAGTAGATAATATATTTTGGTTGTCAACTATCTCGATTGGAATGTATTTTGTGAGTGATTTTGTTTCAATACCATTATGGTCTATTTGTTGTTTATTGTCAATAAAAATATAATCGAAAGCATCTTCTACATAATTCAATTCTGGACTTTGTTTTATCACTAAATTGTCATAATAGGTTTTATGCTGACCATAAGAAATAAATCCTATTTTATTAAAATTTGATATATTCCATTCGCTTTCGAGTGTTAGTACATCATTTATATAAACTTTAGTCCTTGTTGAATTTGGTGAATCTTTTTGATTATCAAAAACGATTTTCACTACGTTGGTTGCTTGTAAATTAGGTGTTTTAGAAGGACCATTAAGCGTAAAATTTCCTTCCGGATAGGAATTTGAGAGTTTACTCAAATATGATACATCTTTCCGAATGATTAAATAAACCGATTCAAATTCTTTAGAACTTATATCATTTATAAAAGCTAATCCTGCGCCTCCATTTTCTAAATCTAATTTAGAAATGTTAAAATCGAATGATATTTCAGAATGCGCTCTATTAGGCAGATTTTTGATATTTTCTGCATCAAAATATACCCAAATGTCATCAAGCTTATTTTCTATAAGTAATTTGCCATTTTCTATTTGACAGAGCCATTTGTTGGTGTCAGTAATTCCCCAGTCATTCTTGTCATTATCAAATCTATCAATGTAAACTATTTCATTTTCTTGGCTAATTACTTTAAAGCCAATTAATAAAATCAGTATCGAAATTTTTTTAGTCATCACATTTTATTTTTAAATATCTGCAAGCGAGTTCTACATCGTTTTCACAAGCAGTTTTGAACTCTAAACAAGCAGAATTACTGTTTTTATTTTCTAAATAACATTTGCCTAAATGAAAATTTGCAAAAGGGTCATTGTTTAATTTAAGATAAGACTGAAAACTTTTTATAGCTTCTTTTGTTTTGCCAGTTTCTTCTTGTAAACGAGCTGTCAAATACAAAAAATCCTCATTAATTTCGCTTTGGGTCAAATTTAATTTCCGCCAATCTTTAAGTGACTGTTCTAAAAGTGTATAATTTTTTGAGCCTAATAAAGCAACAGAATAAGTATTGTAACAAGATTTAAAAATTGAATTTATTTGTTTGTTATCAAGATATTCAGATGCTTTTATTAAATCTAAAGCCTTTTGAGAATTTGTAACAGACTTCTCAAATTCACTTTGAGAGTTGAGGAAATAACTGTAATTGGTATAAAAATGAATTAGCTCATATTTATTAATTTCTTCTATGTCGCTCTCTTGGATTGTGTTTAATAAGTTATCGAATATTTTTTTAGCACTTTCTGTTTTATCTGTGTTAAGGTAATATTTAGCAAGAATTGTTTGGTAGGTCAAACCTTCAATAGAAGTATAATCAATTTCACTTAAGATAGTTTCTATTTCATTTGGAATGGATTGTTCCAAATGGCGGTAATTTTCATAAAGCAATAAGGCAGTATAACGATTAGGGTTTTGAATTTCATTGAGTATTTGGATTGATGATTCAAAATCATCATTTAACTTGTGCAAATAGGATAATTCTATGAACGGTATATTACCAAATAATTTTTTATTAATTAGTTCTTCGTAATACCTTCTTGAAGAATCAAAAAACTCCATATTTCCCGTTTCCGCATATTTATAATAAAATGACCTCGCCAAGTTTAGTGTGTTTATTTTATTTGCATTTTTTATTTTATCTGTTATTTCAGTTTCAAATTTTTGCAGAATTTCTTGCTCTTTTAATTCCGCATCGTTAAATCCATTTTTTGCGCTAAATATTCTGTCTTTTAAAATTGGATGTGTTCCTGTGTTTTGGTTTGGATGAGGAATTTTGTTAAGTGCGTTTGTAATATCTTGAATTTTACTATTTAATTTTTTTAACACAAAACCTACAAAATAATCAGCCTCTAATTCTTGTTTTCTTGATGTCGAATTGTCGCTACTTTTTAAAGTATGCCCATTTAGATGGTGTCCAATTTCGTGGGCAAGAATAAAGAGATAAAAAGAACTATTCGTAGAATTATTTAGTTTGGATAAATAATTTTCATCAATTAAAAGCTCTCTTTCTCCATCAATTATAACCGCTACCGCATTTTGAATAGAATTACAAGTTTTCATAGTAAAATTGCTTTGTGAAAGTCCAATTTCCGACACTATTTCACTTAATCCTAAAGTCAGGGATGCAGATGATTCAATTGAGGTATAATCGTTTACACATAGGTAAAGGTCTAATTCTTGTTGACTTAATTTGCAAACAGATTGCGCAGAAATATAATAAGATATAAATATGGTAAATACTGTTAAAATGTATTTCATTGGCTAAATTTTTTTTGGTTGGCACGATGTTTCTTCAAATGCACCACAACGGTCTTGCATAACGTTCCGTTGCGGAACGTTTTAACGAATATAATTAGAATTTCCCTCATTTCCCGCCTGCGATGATTTTCCGATAGGAAAATCAGCAGCAATGGACTTTATGCATTGTTACCTAGCGTGGCGCAAAACTTGCCAATCGCCCGGAAACGACCCTGCGTAACATTCCACCGACCTTTGCCAACGAAATAGTCCGCTTGCGCAATTAAATCCGCCGTGGGCGGATTTGTCAGCCGTGAGAGTTTTTATCTCCAACACGAACCATTCGTATTTAAATCAGTTGCACGAAAATACGGATTTATCCGCGTGATAATTTTTTTTAAGAAGTTCCAATTGCGCCATGATTGGTAACGGTCTTGTATATGGCTCGTAGCGTGCAAATTATAAAATTAATTTCGGATTATGCACAAGCCAGATTTTTAAATTTTACTATTTATCTTTTTTATTGGAAATCGTCAAATTTAAAAATTTGGCGACTTTCCAAATATGCCTTAACTTCGTTTAAACAACTGACTAGCTATGAGCTATATACGTTGTTGCCCACAGTATTTTAATTCGTTAATGTCAATTCAATTGCCAAAAGTCCAAACTTATTTATATATCGTTCTGGACTTTGACTTTCTTCCTCAAATGCTTTTACTTTTTGCCATTGTCCATCTTTATATGTCCAACTATTTTCATCTTTTTCACTCGGTAAAAACCCAACTTTTGGTTCATACATAATTTTATCAATTCTTTTTTTCGAATCTTTTATTGGAAATGAAGTTTTGAATTCATTTTCTGGTATAATTAACCACTCATAACTAACGAAAATTCCATTTTCAGGAAACATAATGTCTAATTCGGCCAAATTAAGCTCGACATTTTTCGTTCCTTTTTTTACAATTCCAATAATGTTTTTTTCGTAAATAGGATTTTTCGGCTCTCCATTTTCTCCTATTGAGTAAAGTCTAACATTGAATTTTGCATTTCTAATGTTACTGTAAATTCTAAATTTTAATTTTTTAAGATAAGGTGTTTTTGTGTAACTTGAGTCAAATGGAAAATATCTTGCTTTTATTTCGGGTTTGTCAAAAGAGCCATAATAATAACCTACATCCAAATCATTAAATTTTCCAATTACGGTTTCTTCTTGCTCTTTAGTTGAACTAATTGTGACTTCATTCAGTTCTGTTATTTTGGGATTTAGAAATATTCTTTCTGAAATTGATGATATTTCAACTCTCTTTTTTTCGTATCCTAAACTTGATAATATTAAAAATTCACCACTTGTAATATCTAATGAAAATTCACCTTTTTCATTTGAAGTTGTTCCAACGTTTTCATTTTCAATCCAAATATTTACATAAGGTATTTCCGCTTTCGTTTCGCTGTCAATTATTACTGATTTTAATTGGCAAAAACTAAAATTAGAAATAAGTAGAATAATGATTGTGAGCGATTTTTTCATATTGTGGGCAACGGGTTTGCATATGATACGGCGGGTTTTGAGCGGCAGCCTCGGCAGTGCCAACATTTTGCGTCAGCGAAAGTGGGAAGCGCAGCGTGCGAATCAGCCGTGGGCAGTGGCGCCGCCACTACGTAATTATCCGCTGTACCAATTTTTGATAAAGTTAGGGAATTTAATTGAAGCCGAATGTGACCGCTGTATTATATGCGGTGTTGTGCTTTCGTTATTATCTACCCTTTTCAATTTCTGATTCTAACAAATTGATGATTGACATCATTTCATTTTGCAAAGCTGGACCTTCAGTAAAAACATCCTGCATAAAGCTATAAACAAAAATCATTAAATTTTCAAATTTATCAGATTCAATAAATTGTATATATTCTTTTCTAAACTTCTTTTTTTCTTCAGCTATTCTTTCTTTAAAGCCAAAATTAACATTAAAATCCATGTTGAGATTATCAATTACAAAGGGATATAAATTGTTTGAAGTTATGTCTCTTGTGCCTATTTCTTCTTCTTTATAATCAATTAACAAGTCTTGAAAACTTGATATTTTTTTCTTTAAGGAATCATTAGAAATTAACTCTATTTTACCTGAATTAATTACAGAATTATATATGCCTTGAAAGGGGTCAAAAGTCCATTGTCTAGAAGCTCCTTGAACGATAGTAATTAAACTGTCTAAAGACAATTCGTTGTGGTTGACAGACATAAGAGTTTCGATGCTTTTTTTTCTGTATTCCTGCTTTTTATAGATGTCATCGAACCTGATTAGGTTTTCACTAAACTCTTTATGAAGGCTTTTCATTACTTTAAGTTCTTCTTTTTTAAGCTCTCGATTGTTATTCCAAGTATTAACCTGTAAAGCTAATAAAATACCAATCATGACTAGAATGATTTCGCCAATTGCATACTTTAAGTAACGTCCTGTTTTGTTTTCATCAAGCATTTGTTTGCGGATTTTATTGAAGAATTTTATCATTGGTTAGTGGTTTGTGATAATGAAGCACAACGGTCTCGGCTATGAGTAGTTGCGTGGGTTAGCACTTAACTGTACAAGTACACACCAAGTTGGAAATTCAGCAGGAATTTCCAAAGTATGCGAGAACAAGCAATTACTTATAGCCATTGTTGTGCTTTCGTTATTTTTCAATTTCTGCGATTATTTCTTTTGCTTCTTTTATGGTGTTTGTATAGAAATCAGAAATAAGGTTTGATTGGTAGCGTCTATTCATAATCATTACTTCCAATTTCTTATCATCTATTACACTTTTTAAATCAATATTCTCCAGTATTCTTGGGTCATCTTTATAAAATTCCACTTGTCGATGCCAAGGATTTGTTTTATTATATATCCAATAATAATTTTCTTTTATGTAAGGCTCATACATTGTTTTGATTTCTGTATTAGCATTAAGTTCTCTACTTTTTAACTGTTCAATGTATCTATAATAATTCAATATTTTTGTTTGAAGTCCCTTATCAATAAATGACATTCCATTTGAATTTACAAGTGCATTAATTCCGCTTTCGTTTATTTCTATATTTCTCTCAAACATCATATAAATCAGATACATTTGAACGTTATTATCTACTGGTTTTAGAGTTTTAAATTGGTCTAAAAAATCATTAGCATAATCAATCGTAGTTTGAGTTTCTGACAGTAATTTTTCTGCTTGTATTATGTCATCTTGAAGATTTAATTTTATTGTTTCTAAATGCTCTTTAGCTTGGTTGATATTGCTTTTCTTTTCATTCCAATTATTTATTCCAAGAGCAATTAAAATTCCAATTACCACAAGTATTATTTCTCCAATTGCATAAATCAGATATTTGCTGAATTTATTTTCAGTCAGCATTTTTTTTCTAATTTTTCTAAAGAATTTTATCATTGGTTATTGGTTGTCCTTTCGTTATTTTTCATTCAATTCATTGTCAATTATTGCAATGGTTTTATTTGTTAATCTCGCAAGACCATATTTAAGCCAAACTTCATCGGCTGCATACATTAAATATATTTTATTTAATGTTAGATAGGTGTCAGGATCTTTGACTAGAGCTGATAACTCCATATTGCTTAATAAAAAATCAGGATGTGTTGGAATTAATGGATGAATTAAAAATTCTTCTGGAATTACAGGAAGCATATATAATCTAGCCATTAAATTAACGATATCATTATCAATATCAATATTTAGCATATCAGTGCTTTTATCGGTAATTGCTTTTCTAGCGCTAGTATAGTCTTTTAGTTTAGAAAGGTTCTGTTTCAAGCTATCACTTAACATTTCAAATTTACCAGAATTAATAGCTTCTTCTTGAACTGAATTCAATAATGACAATGTTCTACCGTAAAGCATTTCTGAAAGGTAGTATTTTAAGCTATCTATTGGAATATTATAATCTCCTACAGAATAAAGAAGTACTTTATTAAATTTACTATTATATTCATGTATTTCAGGCAGGTAATTATCAAATTCACTTTTATTGATGAGCAATTCCTTTTTTAGCGCCAACATGAGTGTTTGTCGGCTATTTTCTAGTTTTCTATTCTCATTCCAATTGTTAATCTGCAATGCAATTAAAATTCCAATTACAACAAGTACAATTTCTCCGATTGCATAAGTCAGATATTTCCCGTACTTGTTTTCAGTCAGTAATTTTTGTCTAATTTTTCTAAAGAATTTTATCATTGGTTATTGGTTGGTTATAATGAAGCACAACGTGTTTGTATAAGATTAGTTGCGTGGTTTAGTCACTAAAGTTAGCAAATAAATTACAGATAGAAAGTCCGCGAGGACTTTCGTAAGTAGGCGAGAACTAGCCATTAATTTTATACGGTGTTGTGCTTAGTTTTTATTTTCAAAATCATCACTCTTTTTTAAGTATATTTTTCTTAGATTTTCTGCATATTCAATAAATGAGCCGTCAAAAAATTGTTTATTAGGACTTTTTAACAATGCTCCAAAACCTGGAGATAATACCATGCCATCAACTAAGGATTTTCTAGATTCCCAATTTTTTTTACTTAACATTTTGTTTTCGTTCTGTAAAAATAGATTCTCAACGTGCCGTATTTCCGCACCAAATAAGTAAAAACCATGATTATGTTCTTCTTCCGATAAGGCATCTGGATTTCCTCTGAAGGTTGAAATTATTCTTGCAGATTCTTTAGAAGAACCTAAACTTAGAAGTATATTAATATCTAAAGCAGCAATTTCATGAAACGTTGATGCTTGTGTCGCTTTTGTATTGGCCTTAATTTGTAATCCTACAAAAACCAATGAAATAATGACAGCAAAAGCTGATATGATTTCAGCAATCAAGGCATATTCTTCTAGTATTTCTTTCATAAATATTCGTTTATGGTTATAATTTTGTTCATTTATTTCTGTTTTCTCAAATTAAGCACAACGGTCTTGTATATGGCTCGTAGCGTGCAAATTAGCTGTTTCCATTCGGTTGAGCACAAGCCAAATTTTTAAATTTTACTATTTATCTTTTTTATTGGAAATCGTCAAATTTAAAAATTTGGCGACTTTCCAAATATGCCTTAACTTCGATTAAGCAACTAATTAGCTATGAGCTATATACGTTGTTGGCAACTATAGAAAAAAAACTTGCTTCCGATGCAATTTTGATGTATTTTTACACCAAACGTAAATGTATTATTATGGCTAGGCAAAGTATTTCCTTCACACAACCAAATGATGATTGGCTAAAATCCCAAATCGACAATAAAGAATATTCTAGTAAGAGTGAACTCGTCAATGATTTGATCAGACAAGCTCGAAACCAACAAAGACAAATCGATTGGATAAGAACAAAACTTGAAAAAGCAGAAAAAAGTGGATTTACGTCCGACAGCAAAGAAAATATTTTAGCTCAATCAAAGTCAATCATAGATGGCCAAATATAGATTTAGCAATGTCGCCAAAGATGATTTAATCAGAATTCACCGATACGGAATCAAAAGATTTGGAATTATTCAAGCTGATAAATATTTCGAGTCATTCTTTGAATACTTTGACATAATTGCTCAAAACCCCTATTCATTTGAATCGGTTGATTTTATAAAGGACGGATACCGTAGATGCGTCTGCGGATCTGACAGTATTTTTTATCGAATAATCGAAGATACAGTTGAAATTATGGCAATAGTTGGAAGACAGGATTTAAATAATATCCTTTGATATTTGGTGCTACAGTTGCCAACACCGCATATAATACAGCGGTCACATTCGGCTTCAATTAAATTCCCTAACTTTATAGAAAATTTGGTACAGCGGATAAATCCGGAGTGGCGGCGCCACTGCCCACGGCTGATTCGCACGCTGCGCTTCCCGCTTTCGCTGACGCAAAATGTTGGCACTGCCGAAGCTGCCGCTTAAAACCCGCCGTATCATATGCAAACCCGTTGCCCACCGTTTTTTTCTCCGTCAATGTATTTATTGCTCTTTCCGATATTACATTGGTCGCAAAGTGTTTGCAAATTATTCAATTCGGTTAAACCTCCAAGTGAAAAAGGAACTTTATGGTCGATATGTAACTTTATTCCGTCGTCAGTTGTCCTTCCGCAAGCAATACATTGAAAGTTGTCTTTTCTCAAAACTTTATAACGCATTCCTAAAGGAATATTCCGCTTGCTTTTATTCTCAACTATTTTGCTTGGCAAAGATTTAATTTCTTGGTCTCGACCTGTAAAAATGTAATCTAACTTATTGTAACTCGGCAAAATCTCAAGTTGATAGCCTTTATTACCTTGAAAATGACCTTTCAAGATTGAAACAACAATAAAGTCATTTAAAAATTGTTCAGCACTTGTATTTGCAAACTCTTTTTTCTTTGGGTCAAAAATTCCTAAAATCAAATTATTAGTGTCGGTAACGTCCATTCCGAGCTTATTTAACAACTCGCAAAAAACAATTTGCTTTTGACTTCTATGTGCTTTTGCAAGTTCTTGACTTCCTTCGTATCGTTCGGCAAATTTGAGTTTTTGAGTCAAAAATATTATGTTGTCGCTTTCTTTTTCTGTCGTTAAATTCATTGAGAAAGTCATTCCGGAAGTTCCCTCAAAATTCGTGTAACAAAAAAGTCTAAAGTGATTATTTATATTTTCGTAAAGTTGTAATGAAACTTGTAAATCGCCCATTAATAACGGAAAAGTATATTCATGCTTGTTGTCTAACAAATCCGTATCTGCTTGATTGTATTGGATTGAGTTTTTCACACCTATTTTTCCATTAAGCATAAATTTTCCTATTGTAAGTTTATTCTGCAAATCAACCTTTTTCAAGGTATCTGCAAAATGTTCAGCGTCTGAATGTTTATTATTATGCACGATTTTTTTTTAAATGGTGGGCAACGGTCTTGCATAACGTTCCGTTGCGGAACGTTTTAACGAATATAATTAGAATTTCCCTCATTTCCCGCCTGCGAGGATTTTCCGATAGGAAAATCAGCAGCAATGGACTTTATGCATTGTTACCTAGCGTGGCGCAAACCTGCCACTCGATCAGAAACGACCCTGCGTAACATTCCACCGACCTTTGCCAACGAAATAGTCCGCTTGCGCAATTAAATCCGCCGTGGGCGGATTTGTCAGCCGTGAGAGTTTTTATCTCCAACACGAACCATTCTTCTTTCAAATCAGTTGCACGAATTTGCGAATTTATCAGCCGTTATAATTTTTTTGAAAAGTTCCAATTGCGCCATGATTGGTAACGGTTTTGCATATGATACGGCGGGTCTTGAGCGGCAGCATCGGCAGTGCCAACATTTTGCGTCAGCGAAAGTGGGAAGCGCAGCGTGCGAATCAGCCGTGGGCAATGGCGCCGCCACTACGAATTTATCAGCCGTACCAAATTTTCTATAAATTTAGGGAATTTAATTTTAGCCAAATGTGACCGCTGTATTATATGCGGTGTTAGCCACAGTTGCAATCAGCCGTTAATTCCAATCAAAATCCCAATTCCCTTGAACCTTTTTTATTTTTGGAGGGGGAGTTATCATATGGCCATTATAATCAGTTAAATCAAATAATCCTTTTTCAAATTTTGAGTCAAATATTGGTTTAGAAAAATAACACATATTTGGATGTTCAATATAAAGTTTACTAAGAAATTCTCTGAAAACTATAATATCTTCAAGCTTCCTTATTGAGTCTAATTTTTTGCGTGGTACAATATATATTCTATCACTAATCAAATCAATATCTAAAATTAGTTTTTCTCTTATTCCGTAAAGACTATCAATTTCTGAAATATCTTTTAATTCTAGTTTTTCTGCAATATACTTTTTAAAATCAAAAACCGGTGCATCATCTTTCCAGTCATATAACATTGAATTTTCACTCGGCTCTAAAATGCAATCACACATTTGATAATCTTCCTTCTCGAGCATTTGATTTAGTAATTCAATAGTATTTTCTGAATAGATTTCTGAACGAGTTTTCTGTTTAATATTAGTACAGCTTAGAAATGAGCTGAAGATTAATAAAAAAAAGACAAATTTTAATTTCATTTCGGCAATTGTGGCTAACGGTCTTGCATAACGTTCCGTTGCGGAACGTTTTAACGAATATAATTAGAATTTCCCTCATTTCCCGCCTGCGAGGATTTTCCGATAGGAAAATCAGCAGCAATGGACTTTATGCATTGTTACCTAGCGTGGCGCAAAACTTGCCAATCGCCCGGAAACGACCCTGCGAAACATTCCACCGACCTTTGCCAACCAAATGTTCCGCTTGCGCAATTAAATCCGCCGTGGGCGGATTTGTCAGCCGTGATAATTTTTATCTCCAACACGAACCATTCGTCTTTCGAATCAGTTGCACGAAAATGCGAATTTATCAGCCGTGATAATTTTTTTGAAAAGTTCCAATTGCGCCATGATTGGTAACGGTCTTGCATAACGTTCCGTTGCGGAACGTTTTAACGAATATAATTAGAATTTCCCTCATTTCCCGCCTGCGATGATTTTCCGATAGGAAAATCAGCAGCAATGGACTTTATGCATTGTTACCTAGCGTGGCGCAAAACTTGCCAATCGCCCGGAAACGACCCTGCGTAACATTCCACCGACCTTTGCCAACGAAATAGTCCGCTAGCGCAATTAAATCCGCCGTGGGCGGATTTGTCAGCCGTGAGAATTTTTATCTCCAACACGAACCATTCGTCTTTCAAATCAGTTGAACGAATTTGCGGATTTATCAACCGTGAGAATTTTTTTGAAAAGTTCCAATTGCGCCATGATTGGTAACGGTCTTGCATAACGTTCCGTTGCGGAACGTTTTAACGAATATAATTAGAATTTCCTTCATTTCCCGCCTGCGAGGATTTTCCGATAGGAAAATCAGCAGCAATGGACTTTATGCATTGTTACCTAGCGTGGCGCAAACTTGCCAAACGCTCAGAAACGACCCTGCGTAACATTCCACCGACCTTTGCCAACCAAATGTTCCGCTTGCGCAATTAAATCCGCCGTGGGCGGATTTGTCAGCCGTGAGAATTTTTATTTCCAACACGAACCATTCTTCTTTCAAATCAGTTGAACGAGTTTGCGGATTTATCAGCCGTGATATTTTTTATGAAAAGTTCCAATTGCGCCATGGTTGGTAACGTTTTTGGCTATGGTTTCGTTGCGTGAAAATCCGCGAGGATTTTCCGCCGTAAACCGAAGATAGCAAATTTGCGAGGACTTTCCGAGAGGAAAGTCAGAAGCAATGAACTATAGCCGGTGTTACCCACAGTTTTTATTCTATTCGTTCGTATTTAGTTTCGATTATCGGGCTATTTGCTCCAAATACAGGAAAAGCGACCAATAAAGCCATTCCATCACTTCTCCTTAACAGAACCAATTCATTATTTTCAGATAGTCCAATCTTAACGGAAGAATTCGCAAGAAACCAAACAATTACAATTCCTAATTCGGCTTTGGTCTGGTTTTTAAGTAAAAAATACTCTTTATTCAGATTTCCTTTAAAATCTTTTTCCGCTATTATATTCCCCTTATCTATTAATTCCGCTTTAATTGATTTATTACTTATCAGCGATATTTTTACGTTCAAATTTTTCCAATTCTCAATACTATCAGCTTGAAAATTCAAAGTAGACCATAATGAACTAAATTCAGGTTCTCCGTTTATAGCTTTATTCTTATAAATTCCGCTTATTTTATTGAGATTTGTTTTTGATAATTCAGTAACGTTAATCGATGCATCGGCGTTTCTGATACTTGCGCACGATGTCAAAATTCCAATAATAAAAATGTATGTGAGCAGTTTTTTCAAATTGTGGGTAACGGTTAGTATATGAAAAGTAGGCGATTTCGAAGCACTAAACTTTCGGTTAAGAACGAACTTTGAAACGAGCCACAAGCCTTGATTTTATTACTGTTTCGCCTATTTTTTATATACATTGTTAGGTGCAGGTGTTCTTTCATTCCGTATGTTTCTATTTAATCTTTAGCCAAATAAATCAGTCTGAAAGTTGTTTTGTTTAATCGATTTTTCTTTATCTACTTCAATATTATTTATGATTTCTTCCAAACTTTTTTGAGTCAAAACTGTAACAGATTTTCCGTCATTGATTAACTCTCGGTTTAAATCAAACATTGGATTATTTGCATCAAGCTTTTGGTCATACATAACGGCTCTTGGAATATTATAATCTTTTGCAAATCCCATTGCTAATCTTGCTCCACTATCCAATTTTTGTCCAAACAACTGCCATCTTTCAGCGGTATCTTGAGCATAACTTGCAGCCAAAATTATAGTGTCACAAAATAATGCTTGTAATCTGTCACGGTCTTTATATCGACTACTTAAATCCATTGCTGATTTATGCTCGTCAAAATATTCAGACACCAAAAGTCCGCCTTCTTCAACTATCTCGAATGCTAAACTCTTATTTTTTGCTGGCATTATTTTATAAAGTGGGCTTGGCAAAATAGCAACTGTTTTTCCGCCAATAAGTGCTTGTTTATGAGCAATACTATCACAGCCAAATGCTAAACCACTAACGATTGTTATCCCTTTTTTGACAATTTCTGAAACTATTTTCTGTTCTCGACTTTCAATTGTTTCGTCTGGATTGAGAAGTCCAATTACAGTAACGTTATTATTTTCAAAGTCAATCAGACTTAAATCTCCTTTGTAAAAAAGAAATATTGGTCTTTCACTTTCCTTTACAGTTCCTCTATATTTTGGAAAGTTTGTATCGCCAATTGCAACAAGACCATCACAACTTTCTTCAAATGTTTCGATTTGATTTATTATTTGATTTCTATTGAATTCAAAATCATCAAAAGTTATTAATTCGTCTTGTTTTGTATTGCTATTTATTAATGAAACAATTTTATCGACACTTTCATTTCCTTTCAAATATTTAACAATCCAAGCCCTACCAATTCCTTTATAGGTTTTTGCAGTTAAGATATTGATTGCGTTGTCTGTGTACTTCATTTGAATTATATTTTAGTGATTAAAAACAGTTTTTCCTATTGCATAGAATGAAACCGATTTTGCACCTTTACTTATCAATGCTTGAATTGCATCTTCGTCAATATTTACTGTTCTTGTATAAATATCGTCAATTAGCAAAACATCCTTACCTACAACATTATTTGAAATATTACAAGTAGCATTTGTTATTCCAACATAGGGATTTGAACCATCATTATTATATCCGTCAATTGGTTGGCGAAGGTGTGTTGTTTTTGTATTTGTATGTCGTTGGATATAATTAGTTCCATCAATAAAACTATTGCCTAACGTAATTATTGCATTTCTAACACCTGCTTTGAAAAGTAACTGATTTGGGTTGTATGTATTGTCAGCCTTTGCTCTCGGAACAACACATATTGTTAATGGATTTTTACCAATATGATTTTGTACTTCTGGAAGGTCAATTAGCAATACTCTATATAACTGCTCTTGTGATTGTCGTATCCAATCATCTGACCAATTGTGGTGTGGGTCGTTTTTTAACTTATACAAATAATTTGGATTATTTGGCAAGTTCACTCCACCAAAATCTGTATGATAAAAACCTTGTGTTTCTTGTGTTAAATATTGATTTGTCTCAATTGTAAATGGCGTCATAATTTAAAAACTTATAATATTTTCAATCGAAATTCCTGCTTGAATAGCATCTTCAATTTCAGGTCTTTCATTTTCAAAAACAATAACAGTTTGAGCCGATAGGCTCAAACTTGATATTGCATTTTTGTATTTATTTATTCGTTGTCCATTTGTCGAAATGTTTCTAAAAAATATGCTGCTAAATTTGTCAGTTAGGTTATGAAAGTTTAATGTCATCAATGCTCTGTTTTCACGACAATTAGTTACCAATACTGTTTTATTTGTTTTGGAATATTTTAGTAGAATGTCCGCAACTGATTTATTCAGTTTTGTTTCCGATAAATGTTCTTTATAATTTTCCTCTTTCTTTTGAATTATTTTTTCATAATCCGTCTCTTTCAGATTTGGAACTGCAATTTTTAGTGAAGCACGATTAAATCTTTCATTTGGGTTGAATTCAATTTCATTTTCGGATTGAATGAACGATTGTATAGCTTTTTTATAAGATAAGAAGTTTGCAAAATCTGTGTCCACCAATGTTCCGTCCATATCAAAGAATAGAATGTCATTTTCTGTTATGTTCAGTTTTGGTTTGTTCATCTGCGGTTTTTTTTTCACTTGCACCTAACGGTCTTGCATAACGTTCCGTTGCGGAACGTTTTAACGAATATAATTAGAATTTCCCTCATTTCCCGTCTGCGAGGATTTTCCGATAGGAAAATCAGCAGCAATGGACTTTATGCATTGTTACCTAGCGTGGCGCAAACTTGCCAAACGCTCAGAAACGACTCTGCGTAATATTCCACCGACCTTTGCCAACCAAATGTTCCGCTTGCGCAATTAAATCCGCCGTGGGCGGATTTGTCAGCCGTGAGAATTTTTAACTCATACACGAACCATTCGTCTTTCAAATCAGTTGCACGAAAATGCGAATTTATCAGCCGTGAGAATTTTTTTGAAAAGTTCCAATTGCGCCATGATTGGTAACGGTCTTGTATATGGCTTGTAGCGTGCAAAAAAGCTGTTTCCTTTCGGTTGAGCACAAGCCAGATTTTTTAATTTTTCTTATTATCTTTTCTCAATAAGCCAAATTAAAAAATTTGGCGGACTGGCAAATATACCTTAACTTCGATTAAGCAACTCACTAGCTATGAGTTATATACGTTGTTGTCCTTAGTGCTTTCCGCAATCTATAAGTTGTCCCACATTGTATCTCTAACTAAAATCTCTAAATCTCCTTCAACCATTTTTTGCATTACATCTTCTCTATTAAAACTATTGGATAAGCTTTCGATTACTTCTTTTTTTTGCTCTTTTATTTTAACTACCACATATTTTAAGTCATCTAATTCAAACGGTAAAACAATCGATTTTGTAAAAGGTTTGTTTTTTAATTCTTTACCCTTATAAGGCTCTAAATATTCATTTGTTAAGATATTTTTTTCGAATATCAATGGATTGATTTGTCCGTGTTTGTGAACAAATCTCCATTCTCTATCGTTGTAAGCAATAAATTCTTCTCCGTCATTATCAAATACCTTTGTTGGTTTGACATACATCAACATATTTAAGGTATTATCGAGTATTAAAGAAAAAGCTTCTTTCATTGATTTTGAAATTTCGTTCTGCTTTATGTGATTTAA
This sequence comes from uncultured Flavobacteriaceae bacterium, assembly GCA_963799365.1. Lineage (GTDB taxonomy): Bacteria > Bacteroidota > Bacteroidia > Flavobacteriales > Flavobacteriaceae > Marinirhabdus. Next base: position 227,466 of record CAWCWV010000008.1, on the reverse strand, counting down.
AAATTCTTGATTTCTTCCTGCAATAGAAATTACATCTAAAAAAGTTGTTCCAATTTCACTTTTATCGTAGGTATAAATAACTGGTTCTAATTTTTTTTCTTTTGCCCATTCTTTTGTGAGACCAAGAGAAAAATCTCCATAATTAATTTGTGACCTTGACTCTAATAATGCAACATTGCTAAAACTTACCATAAGTATTTTAGCCTTATAGCCATCAAGTACTTCATCAGCGAAACTTGCTTTAAATCCTTTGTCGCCAATTATATTCAAGAGGTTTTTATACTCACGAATTGAATGATAAAGAATGTTAGTTCTTTTTAAAGCTGACTTCATTTTATAAGTTAAAGGTTTCGATTATTTTTAGATTAGTATCGAAAACAAATCTCACAGTACTTTTAACTGTTCGTCTATCTCCGTTTTTTTTAATGAAAACAAACTCTGTTTTCAAATCGTAAATTCCATTTGAAACTTTATTTATAACTTCAATATTATTAATTGACCATATTGTACTATTCCAAGCTTTTAAATATTGTTGTCTAATGTTCTTCATTATTTGGGTATTGGATATTATAATATCTTTTCGTATTGTTTGAATAAAATCTCAAAATTTCATTAAGATTTCTGTTTTCTTCTGAAACAAGAAATGAAGTTATTACATCTTCGGGCGTTATGTCAAGATTTCTATTAATTGTCTTTCTCGAAATATTATTCTCATTGCGGTTCATTTTTTTAACGTAATAAATATCTTCCGCTCCGTGACCGTAGTAATAGGATTTAAATTTTATTTTTCTTCCTGGAACAAGAATTGCATCAAGCCAACTTAAACCGACATTAGCAGTATTACGATAACCAATCATATGAAAATAATCTCTTTCTCCTACATTTTTTCCGTTAACAGTTGGTTTAGGTCTTGTACTGTTAGTTAAATGAATATTCAATCTAATATTATCGTTATAACCAGAACTGTGTGAGAAATCTTTACCATCAATTTTGTCAACGTCGATTATAACACCTTCTAAATAACCTTCGTTATAACTTAATCTGTCATATTGCACAATCATTTCTTGAAAATAATCTGAAGTTATTTCATCATAATCAAATTCCGAAATTGCAAAAACTCTACTGTCATCTTCTAAAGGTGGCGGTATTGCTGATTCGTATTTTTGATTATTTGCATCTAACCAGCCACTTTTAATTTCTTTTAATCGCTTGTACTTACTTGGATGTGATTTTGTATCGTTTTCAGTACCCAATAAGTTAATTGCTTTTTGTGATTCTTGAAGTGTTGCTCCCATTTTATAAAGAACAAATCCAGAAAATTTATCTGCTTCAAGTTCAAATTGATGCCCATTCTCGCTACTTGATTTTAAGGTATGACCAGACAAATGATGTCCTATTTCGTGAGCTAATATTGAGATAGATGTCCAATAAGAATCAGAAGCATAATCTGTAAGGTTTAATAAATCACTATCATATAGAATTAATCGTCTATTGTCTATTATTGTTGCGACTGCATTATCAATCTCTGCTCGATATATTTCAAAATTTTCATTTAATCCGCTAAATGACAAGATTTTTTTTATGATGTATTCACAACGTTCAGATGGTGGATAAATATCAATAGTATTTGAAGCCGAAACGTCATTGTTGAAATTACAACCTGAATTTAGATAGTTAATTTTACTATTATTAGATGAGATTGTAGTATTCCTTTCTTCTGCAATTATCGAATTTTTCTTATCCTTTTCATTACAGGATGATAAAGAAAGAATTAAAATAAATGATATGAATAATATTTTCATCAATGTTTTTTTTCAGCATTAAGGACAACGGTCTTGCATAACGTTCCGTTGCGGAACGTCTTAACGAATTTACCTAAAATTTCCCTCATTTCCCGCCTGCGAGGATTTTCCGATAGGAAAATCAGCAGCAATGGACTTTATGCATTGTTACCTAGCGTGGCGCAAAACTTGCCACTCGAGCGGAAACGACCCTGCGTAACATTCCACCGACCTTTGCCAACCAAATGTTCCGCTTGCGCAATTAAATCCGCCGTGGGCGGATTTGTCAGCCGTGAGAATTTTTATCTCCAACACGAACCCTTCGTATTTACATCAGTTGCACGAAAATACGGATTTATCAGCCGTGAGAATTTTTTTTGAAAAGTTCCAATTGCGCCATGATTGGTAACGGGTTTGCATATGATACGGCGGGTCTTTAGCGGCAGCATCGGCAGTGCCAACATTTTGCGTCAGCGAAAGTGGGAAGCGCAGCGTGCGAATCAGCCGTGGGGCAGTGGCGCCGCCACTCCGTATTTATCCGCGTGACTAATTTACGATTATTTGTAGGAAATACAATTCATTTAACCATCTAACCCGCTGTATTATATGCGTTGTTACCTGCTGGCTTTTTCCTTGACAGTATTCAATTCCGCTATCATCTTCTTTCCGCAATCTATTAATTTATTAATCAATGTTGAATCTTTTTCAGTCGATAAAACCTTGTCTAAATATGATTTTTTGAATTCTAAGTTTGGTTTAATTTTGATTTCATAAATAGTATCAGCAAAAGTTACTTTAGTTGGGTCGAAATCATATTTTTCCGATGGATATTTTTTTTCATATTTTTCTATTTCTGGAAAATGTTCTTGATAAATAATTTTAGAAAAGCCCGTTTCTGTTAGATACATTTTTTTTCTAGTATAACTTAATTCTCCGCTGTAAGTTGCATCAATAAAAACGAGTTGATTTTCGAAATAATATCCGCTTAAACTTCCACCACAAGCTGACATATTCGGATACATTTTTTTAGTCAGAATCCCGTTTTGCCAGAGTGAGTCAATTTCCGAAATTTTAAATGCCAAATATTCAGATTTGAATTCTGTTTCTATTTTACTGTTCTCTGCATTTTTAAAATTCCGCTTATTTTCTTCTTTGCAAGAAATCAATAACATCAAGTTTAGTATTAAAATCGAGATTCTCATTGTTTTTTTTAAGCTTGCAGGTAACGGTCTTGCATAACGTTCCGTTGCGGAACGTTTTAACGAATATAATTAGAATTTCCTTCATTTCCCGCCTGCGAGGATTTTCCGATAGGAAAATCAGCAGCAATGGACTTTATGCATTGTTACCTAGCGTGGCGCAAACTTGCCAAACGACCGGAAACGACCCTGCGTAGCATTCCACCGACCTTTGCCAACCAAATGTTCCGCTTGCGCAATTAAATCCGCCGTGGGCGGATTTGTCAGCCGTGAGAATTTTTATCTCATACACGAACCATTCGTCTTTCAAATCAGTTGCACGAAAATGCGGATTTATCAGCCGTGAGAATTTTTTTTAAGAAGTTCCAATTGCGCCATGATTGGTAACGTTGTTGTATATGGTTTGTTGCGTGGTTAAGCACGTAATTTAGCAAATAAAAACCGAATAGAAAATCCGCGAGGATTTTCGTAAGTAGGCTAGAACTAGCAATAAATTATATACGGTGTTAGCCACAGTATTTATTCTTTTTTGATTAAAATTATTGTGTCTTTTTCGGGTAAATTTCTTTCTAAAAATTGATATCCCTCAAATTTAATTTTCAATTCCGTTTTTCCGTTTTTTGTATATATTGAATTATCATAAAATTCGATTTCATTGTTTAAATCTATTTCTTTAATTTTCCTTTCAAGTACCAGAAATTGCTTTTCCGTAATTTTATAAGGACAACACATTCCAAGAAAGCCTTGATTTTCTTGATAAATTACAAAATTATCTTGCTTATATTCGATATCATTCGGTTGAATAGGATAAAGAACTATTGAGGTTATAATTCCGAAAAATATTCCGCCAAACAACCAGAATAATAAAGTCAAAATTGGCGTAAATGCATAAAAACTAAAGTAAAATCCAATTTTCTTAAATGGCTTTAAATTCCAGAAAAAGAGAATAATTCCACTTCCATAAACTAATAAGTTTATAATATAAGCAAGTCTATAATTCAGACTTATTTCAATGGTGCTTTTCAGGGTAAAATTCAGTAAAGCAAATCCCAAAAGGTAGAAATGAATCTTTGTTATTATATTTCTGATTTGGGTTTTCGTCATATTGTGGCTAACGGTTGGGCTATGAGTAGTTGCGTGGTTTAGCGCTTAACTTTGCAAGTACAAACCAAACTGAAAATCCGCGAGGATTTTCAGAAGTAGGCGAGAACAAGCAATTACTTATAGCCATTGTTGTGCTTTCGTTATTTTAGTTTCTGATTGAATTAATCCTTTTTGTGATTTTACTTTTAAGTTGTTCTCTATTTTCTTCAAGTGCTTTGTAGTATGTCTCTTGGACTGAACTATAAATATAATATTCACTCATTCGTTTTCTACTTTCGGGACTAGTTCTCATATATTCAATAAATCTACTATCATATTTTTGCAATGCCCAGTTTTCATACCATTCATATTGCTGATATTGAAGTATATTTCGTTTTGCCACTTCTACTACAGCTTGATAATATTCAGGAAGTTTAGTCATCATGGTTGAATAAAACTCAATAATATCGTTTACCAATTGGTCGTCAACGAGACTATTTTGATTAGATGATTTTAGTAGATTAAAGCCTTTATTGTTTGGTGAGTATTTTTCGAAGCTAGTTACTAATCCGCGCATTTTTCGAATATAAGTACTTGAATATTCTATGGTGTCGACTTTATTGAAAATTGAATCGTGGATTTTGTCTTCAATAATATCCATTATCATTTTGTTGCTAAATGTTAATGAGTTTATTGATACTGCTAATTGTAAACTATCATTTGTTAAATCCTTTTCTATTTGTTCAAAAATACCTTGCGTAGATTTTTTTTGAAGGAATTCTTCTCTACTAGTGTTTATAGACAAGGCAATCAGAATTCCAATCACAACAAGAATAATTTCTCCTATTGCATAAAGTAGATACTTACTGAACTTGTTTTCAGTCAGCAGATTTAGTCTAATTTTTCTAAAGAATTTTATCATTGGTTTGTGGTTTCTGATAATGAAGCACAACGGTTTTGCATATGATACGGCGGGTTTTTAGCGGCAGCTTCGGCAGTGCCAACATTTTGCGTCAGCGAAAGTGGGAAGCGCAGCGTGCGAATCAGCCGTGGGCAGTGGCGCCGCCACTCCGTATTTATCCGCGTGACTAATTTACAATTATTTGTAGGAAATACAATTTAGTTAACCATTTAACCCGCTGTATTATATGCGTTGTTGTGCTTTCGTTATTTATATATTCTATTGACATTTGGATTGCAAAAGATTTTCTAGAGATGCAATTTCTTCCAACATTAAAGAATAAAGTTCAATTTGTCTTGTATTTGCTCCAACATATTCTAAAGACTCATTTAAAAGTCTCGATTTCATTTCTGCCGACAACTGATTTTGGTCAATTGCCTTTATTTTTTCCTTTAGATCTTGATCAAGCCCAGTTTTAAATCTACCATCTTTTATTGATGCCTGAATTGATCCATTTGCGAAATAATCATTGTGAGAAAAAGAAATATCTACAGCATGTTTCCCATTAATCATAATAATACTTTTCAATTCTTCCACCTTATTGAAATATCTGTTCAATGCTTTGATAATAGTTTTATCGCTGATTATATTCAAATTTGCACCAGATTTTAAATCTTCATACGCCGAATTATTCGGTTCAAAATCCGAATAGATTGCTTTTGTTGCAAGAGAAATTTGTGTTCCAGCTTCTACCTTTTGAACATTATCTTGAAGTAATAATCTCACAGATTGATTTGAAGCTTCTAAACGATTTTTAGCTAAGACCAGCAAATTATTTATTTGCTCTTTATCCAATTTTGCATCTTCTGAAAGTCTACAATAATATTCGTTTTCTAATTTTAATTCTTTTTGAGAATCATTCCAATCATTCAATTGTAATGCAATTAAAATTCCAATAACTACCAAAACTATTTCTCCAATTGCATAAATTAGATATTTACTGAATTTATTTTCAGATAGCAGCTTTTGTCTAATTTTTCTAAAGAATTTTATCATTCGTTAGTGGTTGGTTATAATGAAGCACAACGGGTTCGTATATGATTTGTGGCGTTCTTGCGGCTGCATCGGCTGTGCGTAAAATGCAAGTAGCAACGTGGCGCCGCATTTGGCTGAAGCATCGGCAGGGCAATGGCGCCGCCCTCCGGATTTATCCGCTTGACCAAGTTATGTTTTTTGAACGACATTTCAAACTTCTAACCATCTTAGCCATAAATCATATGCGTTGTTACCTAACGTAGCACGCCCCGAACCATTGAAGCGAGTAACGGAACTTCCAAAATATCAGCAACCCTTTCTCCAGGTTTTTTCCGCTAGCCGAATAAAAATTTTCGTGGACGAATTAATTCAGCCCGACTACTTTTTATGATAGGCGAGAGGTCGTCCGATATTTATTTCAGCTTTTTGGACTAGCCCAATAAAAACACCCTGCAACAAAATTGTATTGAAAAGTTCAAAAAGTGCTATGGTTGGTAACGGTCTTGCATAACGTTCCGTTGCGGAACGTCTTAACGAATATAATTAGAATTTCCCTCATTTCCCGCCTGCGATGATTTTCCGATAGGAAAATCAGCAGCAATGGACTTTATGCATTGTTACCTAGCGTGGCGCAAACTTGCCAAACGCACAGAAACGACCCTGCGTAACATTCCACCGACCTTTGCCAACGAAATAGTCCGCTTGCAAAATTAAATCCGCCGTGGGCGGATTTGTCAGCCGTGAGAATTTTTATCTCCAACACGAACCATTCGTCTTTCAAATCAGTTGCACGAAAATACGGATTTATCAGCCGTGAGAATTTTTTTGAAAAGTTCCAATTGCGCCATGATTGGTAACGGTCTTGCATAACGTTCCGTTGCGGAACGTTTTAACGAATATAATTAGAATTTCCCTCATTTCCCGCCTGCGAGGATTTTCCGATAGGAAAATCAGCAGCAATGGACTTTATGCATTGTTACCTAGCGTGGCGCAAAACTTGCCAAACGCAGAGAAACGACCCTGCGTAATATTCCACCGACCTTTGCCAACGAAATAGTCCGCTTGCGCAATTAAATCCGCCGTGGGCGGATTTGTCAGCCGTGAGAATTTTTATCTCCAACACGAATCATTCGTCTTTCAAATCAGTTGCACGAAAATGCGAATTTATCAGCCGTGAGAATTTTTTTGAAAAGTTCCAATTGCGCCATGATTGGTAACGGTCTTGCATAACGTTCCGTTGCGGAACGTTTTAACGAATATAATTAGAATTTCCTTCATTTCCCGCCTGCGAGGATTATCCGATTAGGATAATCTGAGCAATGGACTTTATGCATTGTTACCTAGCGTGGCGCAAACTTGCCACTCGAGCGGAAACGACTCTGCGTAACATTCCACCGACCTTTGCCAACCAAATAGTCCGCTTGCGCAATTAAATCCGCCGTGGGCGGATTTGTCAGCCGTGAGAGTTTTTATCTCCAACACGAACCATTGTTCTTTCAAATCAGTTGAACGAATTTGCGGATTTATCCGCGTGATAATTTTTTTGAAAAGTTCCAATTGCGCCATGATTGGTAACGGTCTTGCATAACGTTCCGTTGCGGAACGTTTTAACGAATTTACTTAAAATTTCCCTCATTTCCCGCCTGCGAGGATTTTCCGATAGGAAAATCAGCAGCAATGGACTTTATGCATTGTTACCTAGCGTGGCGCAAACTTGCCAATCGAGCTGAAACGACCCTGCGTAACATTCCACCGACCTTTGCCAACCAAATGTTCCGCTTGCGCAATTAAATCCGCCGTGGGCGGATTTGTCAGCCATGAGAATTTTTATCTCCAACATGAACCATTCGACTTTCAAATCAGTTGAACGAATTTGCGGATTTATCAGCCGTGATAATTTTTTTGAAAAGATCCAATTGTGCCATGATTGGTAACGGTCTTGCATAACGTTCCGTTGCGGAACGTTTTAACGAATATAATTAGAATTTCCCTCATTTCCCGCCTGCGAGGATTTTCCGATAGGAAAATCAGCAGCAATGGACTTTATGCATTGTTACCTAGCGTGGCGCAAACTTGCCACTCGAGCGGAAACGACCCTGCGTAACATTCCACCGACCTTTGCCAACCAAATGTTCCGCTTGCGCAATTAAATCCGCCGTGGGCGGATTTGTCAGCCGTGAGAATTTTTATCTGCAACACGAACCATTCGCCTTTCAAATCAGTTGCACGAAAATACGGATTTATCCGCGTGAGAATTTTTTTTTAAGAAGTTCCAATTGCGCCATGATTGGTAACGTGTTTGTATATGAAAAGTTGCGTGTAAATAAGTGCAAATTTTTCGGTTTAGTACTGACCTTAAATATATGAAAAAGCCAATGAATTAAGCACTTACCAGCAATTTTTTATATACGGTGTTGGCAGTAGTAATTTTACGCTAATGCTAAATCGTCTTTACTTAATTTCAGTTTTGGATTATCCAATTTTTTAATCGTTGTTCTAATTTTTACTCTATCAGATTGTGGCAGAAAAGTTGGAACTAAATCGGTTAAATCAATTTTTAAAATTCTATTGATAACAATCAAATCTTTTAAGGAAAAAGGACTTACTCCATTTATCAGTTCAGACATATAGGATTTGCTTTGGTGTCCCAAAACTTTCCCAAAGTCTTGTTGTGTTAGATTTAAATTCTTTAATTTTTTTCGGATAAGCTCTTTTCTTCGCTGGATAAATAACCGTTCTTTTTCGGCTATCAATTCCGCAACATCGCTTTCTCGTAGTTTTTTGTCAGAAATATTAGAATCAGTACTCCAATTTTTATTTTCGTACTGCTCAATTAAATCTCTTAATTTTTTTCGTACGGATTTGAATTTCGGATTTTCCTTTGCAAGAACACGCAATTTTCTGTCCGCAATCATTGCTCTTTCAAAATCCAGTTCATTTAGGATTTTCCCATTTTCAATTAGTTCTGATATGTCGAATTGTGTTTTCATAATCTTGTATTTTAAATCCAATCATTAGACTTTAACCACTTTTTAATAGTATTTCTGTTGTTTTTAAAGGTCGTTTCATATTCTTGGTGTGTTCCAACCCAAACAGCAGTAGCTTCGTTGTCATCAAACTCAATTAAAATCATTGTTCTGTGAATATTAATGTTAAAAAAATAAAACCCATCGCTATGAACGTTGTCTGCATCTTTTCTTGTCTTATTCAGTTCAGTTTGATTCTTCCAATTATTATCGTTAATATCCTTAATCAGTTGGTCGATAGCTTTGGTCAAAGGAATATTTCCTCTGTTCTTTCTTTTAAGCTTTTCTAATATTTTCTTATTGGTCAGTCTCATCTGCGATTGCAAATATATAAAAAAGTTCGGATTAAAACCGAACTTTGTAGATTTTCTTTTATTACTGCCAACGGTCTTGCATAACGTTCCGTTGCGGAACGTTTTAACGAATATAATTAGAATTTCCCTCATTTCCCGTCTGCGAGGATTTTCCGATAGGAAAATCAGCAGCAATGGACTTTATGCATTGTTACCTAGCGTGGCGCAAACCTGCCAATCGACCGGAAACGACCCTTCGTAACATTCCGCCAACCTTTGCCAACCAAATGTTCCGCTAGCGCAATTAAATCCGCCGTGGGCGGATTTGTCAGCCGTGAGAATTTTTATCTCCAACACGAACCCTTCGAATTTACATCAGTTGCACGAAAATGCGGATTTATCAGCCGTGAGATTTTTTTTGAAAAATCCAATTGCGCCATGATTGGTAACGGTTTTGCATATGATACGGCGGGTCTTGAGCGGCAGCTTCGGCAGTGCCAACATTTTACGTCAGCGAAAGTGGGAAGCGCAGCGTGCGAATCAGCCGTGGGCAGTGGCGCCGCCACTACGTATGTATCCGCTGTACCAATTTTTCTATAAAGTTAGGGAATTTAATTGAAGACCAATGTGACCTGCTGTATTATATGCGTTGTTACCCACAGTACTTATTCGTTCCAATTTTGGAGTCGGTCGAGATATAAATAACTTTCTACAAATTTTCTATGCTCTTTATTTGTCATTATTTCAACCAATTCCAATGCAGATATGTAACTTGCCAAATTACCATTGGAAGACAAAAATTTACCATCTCTAACGAACGTTACTAAACTGTCGTTCTGTACTTTTAAGTTCGGATAATCTTTTTGCAATTGTTCGCCACCACCAATCCACGTTACGATTTTCTTTCCGTCTGCAATTCCGGATTTTCCGATTAGTTGCGCTCCTGCACAATTGCTTACGGTATATTCGGTTTCCATATTTTTCCTTTTTATGAAATCGACAATTTTTTCGTTGTGGACTTGTGCATACATATCATAGGCACTTGGTACGAACAGAGCTGTTAAATTAGGACAATTTTCAAATGTGTAATCTGGGACAAATCGCATTCCTTCTTCGGTCGTGATTGGATTTTCGGTTTCTGCTATTGAAATTACATTGAAAAGTTGTTTTCCATCTTCGGTCGGTTTAGCAAAAACATCCGATGTTGCAATAACTTCGCTTTGTAAAACTCCGTTATACATCAAAAGTCCGATTGTCGGCAGTTCCGATTTAAATGGTTTTAGATGTTTTGTCAGCGTATCAGTTTTCTTTTCGGTTGTGCTGAATTCAGGATTTTCTATTCTCGTTTTTGATTTGTCCGTATTGCAACTCATTAAAACGATTGCCAAAATCATTGTTATAATTCCGAACTTTCTCATTTATCTCGATTTTTCTTGTATTGTGGGTAACGGGTTTGCATATGATACGGCGGGTCTTTAGCGGCAGCTTCGGCAGTGCCAACAAAACTGCGTCAGCGGTTTGTGGGAAGCGCAGCGTGCGAATCAGCCGTGGGCAGTGGCGCCGCCACTACGTGTTTATCCGCGTGACTAATTTACAATTATTTGTAGGAAATACAATTCACATAACCATCAAACCCGCTGTATTATATGCGTTGTTGCCATACGTACTTTTTATTCGGTTAATATTTATTTCCAATTTTTCGATTCCGCAAACTCCTTTACAATTCGGTTTCGCTCGGTTAGTAAGTCAGTCATATATTTTTCGAGAAAGATTTTGTCGGCTAACTTGCCTAAAATTCCGAGAGGTGATTTATAGTCAAAAAAATCAGTCATCAATGTTCCACCATTCAAATCAGCAAAGTGATGTTCGTGTTTAAATTCGCTGAACGCTCCGCTAATCATTTCATCCGCAAAGTAATTTGGTCGGTCAAATTCGGTTATTTTGGAAGTCAGTTTTTGATAAATTCCAAAATGTTTTGCTCGCCAAGTTACACTTTCATCCAGTCCGATTAGTCCGCTCATCTTTCCAGCGATTGCTGTTTCATTTGTATGTTCAGTTGATATTTTGTGTAAATCGATACTCCGAGAAAGATCAAATACTATTTCTTTATCCGCATTAATTTCTGTTCGTAATTCAATTCTAGGCATTCTGTTTGGGTATGTATGGCAACGTTGTTTTATATGAGCTGTGGCGTGTTTCGGCACGACCTCTCCAGATAAAAACTGGCTTTGGAAAATCAATAGATTTTCCAAATAGGCAACCTACAAGCCATAGCTTATATACGTCTTAAGTTTGATTCTCAGTAATTGTTACATTTAAATCATTAATCAGAAAGAACAAAAGAGAGAATTAAGGTTACTATATGCGTTGAAGCTTTAGACTTCGTCAACATTGATAATCCTCTCTCTTTTACTACTTAGATCACGTTCAGTTCTGTGAGACTTTAGATCTCGTTTTCAAGTTGTTGTGGGTACAGTAGCTAGTTCTTTCATAAATTAGTTCTTATGAATAAATATAAAGAAACTTTTGGAGTTGACATCAGCAAAGCTGTCTTTGACGTTCACGGTAGTGTGGTTGGGCATAATCAATATAAAAATGACCCATCGGGATTTAAGAAATTCCTTGGAGATCTGCCAAAAGGCTCGTTAGTGGTCATGGAAGCTACAAGCTACTACTATTACCGACTCGCTCAGTTTCTTTACAAGAAAGAAGTAGTTGTATCTGTTGTGAACCCCTTATCTATAAAACGGTTCATTCAAATGAAATTGGCCAAGGTAAAGACCGATAAGAGTGATGCCAAGGCTATCTGTGATTACGGATTGTTGAACGAAGTTCCTCTCTATAATGCCCTTACCGATGTACAGAGCGAATGCCTTCAGCTTTTTAGATTGCTTGACACCTATGTGAAACAACGTACAGCAACAAAGAACAAGATGCACGGAGAAGAGGCTCTGGGAATACCTTCAAAGTTTGTTTACCGTTCATTGAGGCGAAACAGGAAACAGTTGGATAAGGAGATAGATGGTATCGAGGAGAAACTACTGTCATTGGTGAAGCAGGATCAGCAGGATCAATTAAGTTTACTTACATCCATCCCTGGGATAGGACAGAAGACGGCATTGTTTTTAATAGTGGTTACAGATGGATTTTCAAAGTTCGAGAGAGCGTCGCAGCTATGCAGTTATGTGGGTATCACACCAACAATCAGGGAATCGGGCAGCAGTGTCCGGGGACGGGCGAGGATAAGTAAAGTGGGAAACCGGAAACTACGCAACCTTTTATTTTTGTGTGCTTTTAACGCTTGCAAATACAACAAAGCCTGTCGTGAGATCTATGAGCGGATAGTAAATAAAGGGAAAAGTAAAAAGCTGGCGTTGATTGCTGTGGCAAATAAACTGCTAAAACAGTGCTTTGCAATAGCAAAATCTGGTAGACCCTACGACGAAAAGTACGTGTCCGTATTGACCAAATAATTGCTTGTGGTTTGTAAAAAAAGAAGCCCAAGAAATCATTATTACTATTTCTTGAGCCAAAAATAATATTGTCTAAATTTAATGAAGAAAAGTGTTGTTTTTTACCTCAGTTCTTTGTTAGCCTTCGTTTTTATCTGCGAATTCTACATCAGTTGCCAATAGTTGACCCGTCTTTGGATTTGTTGATACTTTATATGAAACCAATTTTCCTTCTGCATCGAATAGTTTCATTCCCTTGACAGATGAGGAATGGAAAAAAATGTTGTTTGGTTTACGGTCAATAAATCCACAAAATTTTCCATATCTATCTTTAATTATTTTTTTAATAAAGCCTTTATAAATATAATCTTTATCTTCTACTGTGTCGCTAACTACTATTTTATGGTTACGTAATTCTTTGAGCAAAAGCTCTGTAAAGTCTTTATTGTCTTTTATTCCGTGAATACTTTTGGACATTTCTTTAGACCAAACGTCTCGAACCTTCTCAAATATTTTAATTGATGAATTAAACATTTTGATTGATTGTTCGTCTGATTTTAGGACTTTTAATATTAATTGCGAGTGTTCATCAATAACTCTTTCACTATTAACATTTGGATTAGGTCCAGCTATTAATTCTCTGAAAATCATTAACAAATGATACTTGAATGTATAAAAACTTTTGTCTAATTTCTTTGTTCGAAATAATTTCTCAAGTTTGAAAAATGCTAAACTTGATGTAAAATATGGCAATTTTGATTGAAAGTCTTTAAATAGTATATTCCCAAAAGTATCAAGTAATTTAGATTCGTGTCTATGTGAAAGGTTGGGCTGGTTTAAAAACATCGAAACGAACGAATGAATTATGATTCGAAGATTTAGTTTTTCAAATTGACTAATAGAAGGGTTATGGTCATATTGTTTTGACCTTCTTTCATAAAAAAATCTTTCATATTCTGGTGATAACGCATTAAAAAATTCTTCCAGTTCTTTGTGAAATGGTTTAGTGGTTTCAAACGCCTCATCTAAAACAATGTTTTGTCGATTCGTTCCTCTAACTATTTGATTGGTGATTTCGTTGTTTTCAGTTGATATAACTTTTATGACAAGAGGAACTTTGCTTAATATTTCCTCTGAATGGGAATGATTAAATATAACGTGACTTGTTTGGCATCCATTTACAATTTGAGGATTTTTTATTGTTATTTGTCTATTGCTTGGAATATACTTTTCGCAGACAATTGTAATCCCATTATTTAGCAATGCAAATTTTTCAGGTTCATTTTGTATAGTTTTACTAATTTCAGAATTGATATTATTATCTCCTTGAAAATCACGAACGTTGTCATCAAATAATGATTTCCGAATAATTCCTTCGTTTGTTGTGAGTAATTTATTTATTTCACTTGCATAACACATCAAAAGACAAGAATTGTCCACACCGTCAACAGAAGTGAGTGGCATTGTGTCTATTGAATTAATAACGACTTCAAAATTATTGTCATTTGAGTCAAGGATTGATTTAAAGCCAACAAGGTCAATAAAATGTACATAAGGTTCTTTGTAAGTATTAAGTCTTCCAATATCTTCTTTCAATTGTTCGGCAAGGGCAAGCTGATGTTGGCTATCTTGCCATTTGCCCATAACAACATAATATAATCGAACGGTTGGGTTATCTTCCCATTTTACGACAGCTTTATCACTTACTAAAAATTCCTTGATTTTTATTAATTGCTTTATTTCGTCAGAATGTGGTTGTCTTTGTTTCTCCGATAAGAATTCACGAGTTCCATCAACAAAATTATTAAATTCTCCTTTGTCAAAATTTGATTTGTATTTCGACTGTATAAAAATAAATTCAATTTCTACTCTTGGAAATTTGGAAACTAAATCTTTTGCCTCTACTAAATCACGAATTAAAATCCCATTAATTTTAATACCAATTCCGTCGATGCCCATATCCTCAAATCCACCAATATTTACTTTGTTAAATAATTCGTTATCTCCGTTAAAGGCATCTGGCTGATGTGATTTTAATATGCTTAAGTTTACATATTGTTCAAAGGCTACGCCGTCAGGAATATTGGTTAACTCCATCTGCTCTCTGAAATTCTTAAATTTGGCGTTGATTACTGGTTCTAAATTCATATTTTTTTGTTGGTTTTATCGATTTTTGTTAAATGAAGGCTAACGGTCTTGCATAACGTTCCGTTGCGGAACGTTTTAACGAATATAATTAGAATTTCCCTCATTTCCCGCCTGCGATGATTTTCCGATAGGAAAATCAGAAGCAATGGACTTTATGCATTGTTACCTAGCGTGGCGCAAACTTGCCAAACGCTCAGAAACGAACCTACGTAACATTCCACCGACCTTTGCCAACGAAATAGTCCGCTTGCAAAATTAAATCCGCCGTGGGCGGATTTGTCAGCCGTGAGAATTTTTATCACAAACACGAACCATTCTTTTTTCAAATCAGTTGAACGAAATTCCGGATTTATCAGCCGTGATAATTTTTTTGAAAAGTTCCAATTGCGCCATGATTGGTAACGGTTTTGCATATGATACGGCGGGTCTTTAGCGGCAGCATCGGCAGTGCCAACATTTTGCGTCAGCGAAAGTGGGAAGCGTCAGCGTGCGAATCAGCCGTGGGCAGTGGCGCCGCCACTACGTATTTATCCGCTGTACCAATTTTTTTTAAATTTAAGGAATTTTAATTTAAGCCGAATGTGACCTGCTGTATTATATGCGTTGTTATACACCGTTTTCTAATATCAGTTAACGTATCCTAAATCAATCCGTTTTATAATTTTTTTATTCATAATCCATTCAGAATAAATAGTACCTTGATAATTCGGTTCCCAACCTCTGTGTTCAACACATTTTATTTTTTTTGGAGATTTAAGATTGAATTTTCCAGCTTTAAAAAGTTCGTCAAGAGTTATACTCGTTCCGTAACTATTAATCGCATAAATGGTATCAGAATTCTTAGTTATATATCCACGTTCAAATTGAGTAAGATAAATATCCAAAGTGTTTTCCGATTGATGTTTTTTCAGTTTATCTAATTCACTTTTGAATTCTCCATAATTTCTATCAGTCATATTATTTTCGAATTCTTCAAGATTAAATCGAAATTCAGAATCAGATATTTTCAAAATTAGATTTGCATCTTTATACTGTTCCGAACTGCAAACAAATCTTGTATCTAGCTTTCCATAATCAGCTAACTTGACGATTTTTGATTTACAACTTGAAAATAAAACAATCAAAGCTATTATTAAAAGTATTCTCATTGTTGGTGTTCAAATGGTGTATAACGGTCTTGCATATGATACGGCGGGTTTTTAGCGGCAGCATCGGAAGTGCCAACATTTTGCGTCAGCGAAAGTGGGAAGCGCAGCGTGCGAATCAGCCGTGGGCAGTGGCGCCGCCACTACGTATTTATCCGCTGTACCAAATTTTTTATAAAGTTAGGAAATTTAATTGAAGCCGAATGTGACCGCTGTATTATATGCGGTGTTGGCAAATGTTTTTCAATCAATCGTTTTCATAATTCCAATATGGTCCATAACTGTGGAAATAAAAAAAGGAAGTCGTTTTTGATCCGACATTATATCGAACTATAAAATCTTCTTTTTTTTCTTTTGTAAGATCTTGATAACCGAAATTATCTTTTAGTTCTGGATATCTAAAATTGTAATCAGAAAGATCAGATGGGAATTCACCTTCCTTCAATTTATTCATGTAAACATAGTTAACAATATTCGCCCCCTCAATTTTCAATAAACTCAATTTTTTGGAGTGTATTATTTGATTCGGTACTATCAAAATCGCTATGGAGAGCATTAGGACTAAAGACAAAAGGTTCTTTTTTTGAATTAAAAAGATTAATGGAATGACGTTTAGCATTATTAATAGAAGAATAAAACCTGGATATAATCCACCATAATTTTCATAACTCAAATATGAAGCAATCAGTTCTAGAATTATTAGGATAATTCCAAGAATTAAGATACTGAAATATGATGATTTGGTATTATTTTTAGATTTGTTCATTAAATATTTGCCAACGGGTTTGCATAACGTTCCGTTGCGGAACGTTTTAACGAATATAATTAGAATTTCCCTCATTTCCCGCCTGCGATGATTTTCCGATAGGAAAATCAGCAGCAATGGACTTTATGCATTGTTACCTAGCGTGGCGCAAAACTTGCCAATCGCCCGGAAACGACCCTGCGTAACATTCCACCGACCTTTGCCAACGAAATAGTCCGCTTGCGCAATTAAATCCGCCGTGGGCGGATTTGTCAGCCGTGAGAATTTTTATTTCCAACACGAACCATTCTTCTTTCAAATCAGTTGAACGAATTTGCGGATTTATCAGCCGAGATATTTTTTATAAAAAGTTCCAATTGCGCCATGGTTGGTAACGGGTTTGCATATGATACGGCGGGTCTTGAGCGGCTGCATCGGCTAGCGTTGGAAGCGCCAGCGTGCGAATCAGCCGTGGGCAGTGGCGCCGCCTCTACATATTTTTCCGCGCTACCAAATTTTTCTATAAAGTTAGGGAATTTAATTTTAGCCAAATGTGACCGCTGTATTATATGCGTTGTTGGCAACTGGCGCTTTATTTTTTTCGCTTGATTTTTGGTGGATATTGTCTTGTATCGAAAACATCGGCAATTTTAATAAATCCTTTTTTTGAGTCAACAGAGTAGATGAGTTTGTAGCTTTTAAAAAGAAAATATCGATATTCAATATCTCTTCCTTCTAATAATTCTTCCTTTTGTCCTATTTCTGGGTTTTTTGAAAGTAAATTAGGGGCAAGGACGATACTTTTTAGATGTTTTTTGGCAACCCTTATTCCAGCTTGTTCTTTATAATGTTCAAAAATTTCGTCGAGCTGACTATCTGCAAAGTCTGACCATATAATTTGCATTGCTATTAATTGAATTTGGCTAAAAGATCTGAACTACTTTTATAGCGGTTATTTTCAAAATCCGATTCTGACTGGTCAATACGTTTATTCAATTTTTCCTGAGTCATTGGTTCAATTTCCACTACTTTTGATTCTTTCTTTAGCATCTTTTCAAGACGAGAAATAGCCTCTTCACTCTGAAGTTTTAAAAATTCCTGTACGAACTCTATTTTTCTCGATTGTATATCCATTTTATTAGGCTTTTATCAAAGATACTGAATTATCAATTTTATAACGAATTTTTTTTTCGCTTGTTGCCAACGGTTTTGCATAACGTTCCGTTGCGGAACGTCTTAACGAATTTACCTAAAATTTCCCTCATTTCCCGCCTGCGATGATTTTCCGATAGGAAAATCAGCAGCAATGGACTTTATGCATTGTTACCTAGCGTGGCGCAAACTTGCCAAACGCTCAGAAACGACCCTGCGTAACATTCCACCGACCTTTGCCAACCAAATGTTCCGCTTGCGCATTTAAATCCGCCGTGGGCGGATTTGTCAGCCGTGAGAGTTTTTATTTCCAACACGAACCATTCTTCTTTTAAATAAGTTGCACGAAATTGCGGATTTATCAGCCGTGATATTTTTTGTGGAAAGTTCCAATTGCGCCATGATTGGTAACGGTCTTGCATAACGTTCCGTTGCGGAACGTTTTAACGAATTTACCTAAAATTTCCCTCATTTCCCGTCTGCGAGGATTTTCCGATAGGAAAATCAGCAGCAATGGACTTTATGCATTGTTACCTAGCGTGGCGCAAACTTGCCAAACGCTCAGAAATGACCCTGCGTAACATTCCACCGACCTTTGCCAACCAAATGTTCCGCTTGCGCAATTAAATCCGCCGTGGGCGGATTTGTCAGCCGTGAGAATTTTTATCTCCAACACGAACCATTCGTCTTTCGAATCAGTTGAACGAAATTGCGGATTTATCCGCGTGATAATTTTTTTTAAGAAGTTCCAATTGCGCCATGATTGGTAACGGTTTTGCATATGATACGGCGGGTCTTGAGCGGCAGCATCGGCAGTGCCAACATTTTGCGTCAGCGAAAGTGGGAAGCGCAGCGTGCGAATCAGCCGTGGGCAGTGGCGCCGCCACTACGTGATTATCCGCGTGACTAATTTACAATTATTTATAGGAAATCCAATTCACTTAACAATTGAACCCGCTGTATTATATGCGGTGTTAGCTACTGCTTTTATCCTCAATTTCAATTTGATATTCAGTTTCAATTCTTACATCAGGTCTGGATTCAGGATCAACTTTAGAAGGTTCCCAAAGTCCGTATTTGAATGTCATTTTATCAATATATTTTTTGGTTATGTTTTTTAAACGAAATTCAAGTATGAATAATTCATTATCAATATCAAAATCGACTTTGTTTCTCAATCTTAAATAAAGTAATGGGTTTTTCTCCTTAATATTGATGGTTCCGTGAACAATTATTGAATGTTTCGATTCTTCTAATATTTCAATTACATCTCCATTTCCATCATTCAAATTATATGTCAGTTTAGTACTCATAAGCGCTAATTCGTCTTTTTCTTTTTCGTATTTAAAAAATAAAATGATTTCGGTTTTTCTTCTCTTCTTTTTAAACTCAGCTTGAATGAATTCTATATCATAAGTCGGTTCTGGAGTATTTTGAGAATGGATATAAGTAAATGGACAAATAAACATTAAAACTATTAATGTCAGTTTTAAGTTTTTCATATTTCTAAATTTTTATTTTAAGTTGTAGCTAACGGTCTTGCATAACGTTCCGTTGCGGAACGTTTTAACGAATTTACCTAAAATTTCCCTCATTTCCAGTCTGCGAGGATTTTCCGATAGGAAAATCAGCAGCAATGGACTTTATGCATTGTTACCTATCGTGGCGCAAACCTGCCAATCGCACAGAAACGACTCTGCGTAACATTCCACCGACCATTGCCAACGAAATAGTCCGCTTGCAAAATTAAATCCGCCGTGGGCGGATTTGTCAGCTGTGAGAATTTTTATCTCCAACACGAACCATTCGTCTTTCGAATCAGTTGAACGAAATTACGGATTTATCCGCGTGATAATTATTTTGAAAAGTACCAATTGCGCCATGGTTGGTAACGGTTTTGCATATGATACGGCGGGTCTTGAGCGGCAGTTTCGGCAGTGCCAACATTTTGCGTCAGCGAAAGTGGGAAGCGCAGCGTGCGAATCAGCCGTGGGCAGTGGCGCCGCCACTACGTATGTATCCGCTGTATCAATTTTTTTATAAAGTTAGGGAATTTAATTGAAGCCGAATGTGACCGCTGTATTATATGCGGTGTTGGCAAACGTTATTTCTTACTATCAAATTCAGCCCAAAACTGTTCAAGTTTTTCGTTGAAAACACCTTTTCGCATATCTAATTCATTAATCTTTGAATTAAAATCCGAATAGTTTTGCATTTCCGAATCACTCACTAGTATTTCGTCCACGATTTTAGTACCACTTTCCCATTTTCTATCAGTTAAAAAATTGACATAAAGTTTGTCGTTCCGATTTTCAGATTTTAATCCGCTTAAAATCCACTTTTCTTCAATCCACCAAGGCAAGGATTCTCCGCTCTGTAATTCAGTCAGCTCGAATTTTCTTTTTTCAAAACCTTTTAATAAATCCTTTTTGTACTGTTTCATTTAATGTTTGCCAACGGTCTTGCATAACGTTCCGTTGCGGAACGTCTTAACGAATTTACCTAAAATTTCCCTCATTTCCCGCCTGCGATGATTTTCCGATAGGAAAATCAGAAGCAATGGACTTTATGCATTGTTACCTAGCGTGGCGCAAACTTGCCAAACGACCGGAAACGACCTTGCGTAACATTCCACCGACCTTTGCCAACCAAATAGTCCGCTAGCGCAATTAAATCCGACGTGGGCGGATTTGTCAGCCGTGAGAGTTTTTATTTCCAACACGAACCATTCTTCTTTCAAATCAGTTGCACGAAAATGCGGATTTATCAGCCGTGATAATTTTTTTGAAAAGTTCCAATTGCGCCATGATTGGTAACGGTTTTGCATATGATACGGCGGGTCTTGAGTGGCAGCTTCGGCAGTGCCAACAAAACTGCGTCAGCGGTTTGTGGGAAGCGTCAGCGTGCGAATCAGCCGTGGGCAGTGGCGCCGCCACTACGTATGTATCCGCTGTTCCAAATTTTCTATAAAGTTAGGGAATTTAATTAAAGCCGAATGTGACCGCTGTATTATATGCGTTGTTGCCAGCAGTTTTTGATTCATATTTCGTCTAAAAACGTAAAAATCTTTATGTAAGCATTTTTCAATTCCGTTTCGTTTGGACTATGCAAACCATCTGGATTATAATCCACAAAATCCTTTTTGTCGTCAAGTAGTTCAACAAAATCTACGAATGTTTCAGGGGGAATTTGGTCGTCTTTTCCTCCGTGCCAAATAAATATTGGTGGGTCATTTTTGTCGAGATATGTTATTGGTTCGTACACTGCTATTTTTTCTTTTGATTCATAACTTTCCGATGGGAAAAGGGCGTTACCAGCTTTACTAAATAATTCATAATCATGGTCAATAAAAATCTTTTCCACAATGTCCAATCCATCAACAGGTCCAGAAAAGTTGATTACTCCAGTTATTTTTATTCCGCTATTTAGTTTATTTGGATATTCAGAGTTGTTTTGAGATACACCGACATTAGTTGCAATTTGAGCTCCAGCAGAAAAACCTGTCACAATAATGTTATTCAAGTTCAAACCGTAGTCGTTATTGTTTGCATTCAGAAAATTTAAAGCGTTCGTTAAATCCATAGTTGCCATTGGAATTCCTTTTTTTAATCGGTAATTCATATTTACAACAGTTAACCCTTTTTTTAAATAAGGCTCGATGTATCTTTCTTCTTCTCTTTTGTCGCTTAAATAATAAGCTCCTCCGTGTAGGAAAACAATTGTGTAATTATTCTTGCCATAGGATTTTGCTTCTTTGGAAAGATAAATGTCCATATTCTGTTCGGAATCAGTTCCATACGCTACATCTTTTTCTATTTGGTAGGTAGCCGAAATTTGTTCCGCTGTTTTATCTGGAATCGAAGTCAAATCTTTCGAGCAAGATGTAAAAGTCAATAAAGAAATGATGGTCAACTGTACTGCTATTTTTTTCATTTTGTTCTGTTTTTTTAATTGCTGGCAACGGGTTTGTATAATAACAGTTTTGCCTATAAATAGGACGTTATTTATAGATGTTTTAATTTTTCTTTAAAACTAGTGAAATAATATTCATTAATCCCTATGGCAAAATTGTTATTATGCACAGTTGGCAACAGTATTCGTCCCTAAGTTGCAATTCGACGAATACGAAGTCAGTCAGATAACGCATTATATCTTGCTTTTTGTTTTTTATGCTTTTTATAAGGGCTTATAAAATGACGTCATAAACAAATTTTCGATGACAATTCAAGAATTCAGACCACTACTTTTAAGAATATCAGTCCGTTACTTGATTTTTTGAAAATCAAACACTAACTTTACCAAGCTTTGGGAGCGTCTCAACGTTCTGAGAGTAAACTCTCAACGATGAAATCGCCAAAGCTTGGAAATCCGATTTATACTAATCAGATTGATATTCTTAAAATGGTCTTCAGTATAAACATCGAAAAGCAAACCAACCTAGTGATCTGATCTTATTGTTGCTCAACGGTCTTGTATATGGCTCGTAGCGTGCAAATTATAAAATTATTTTCGGATTGAGCACGAGCCAAATTTTTTAATTTTCTTATTATCTTTTTTCTCAATAAGCCAAATTAAAAAATTTGGCGGACTAGCAAATATGCCTTAACTTCGATTAAGCAACTGACTAGCTATGAGCTATATACGTTGTTAGCAAGCGTTTTTACTGCGAGTTCCTTATTTCAGTTACGATTTCAGTCGGCAAAATCCAATCGACACCTTTTTTATTTAATCCTTTAATCAGCTTTTTATCTCCTGTCCAAAGAGGTGAGTCTAATTCGAGAGCAAGCGCAATAAATGGGGCGTCAAATTCATCAACATTTTTGGTCAGTTCGATTGCTTTTTCCCAAGTCAATTCTCTTATAGATTCTAAATCAATTAAATCTATTTTTTTGAATAAGTTCCGCTGAAGAAAATCAAGTTCTTTTTCTGAATATCCAGTAATTTTTAATAGTTTTTCTTTATGGTTTTCTAGTTCATCGAGTAAATAAGTTGGCGCATAAAAATCAAATATTCCAGATGAATTTAATAAAAGGTCACTAATCGTACCGTTTGGGCTTAAAAGTCCGCTAAAAATTATATTGGTGTCAACTACGATTTTCACTTTACAAAACGACTTTTGTTTTTAGTCCACCAAGAAGATTTGGATTCGGAAGAAAGTTCGTCGATTTGTTTCTGGGAAGCTTTGCTCTTAGATGCTATTTCACGAAATTTCAGATAGTCCAAAATTCGTTGAAGTCCAACTAGGTCAGTTCCAGAGGATAGTCGGATTAATATTTCTTTATTTGTTCTTTCGATTTGCATATTTAAATATAATCAAAATTTTCAGTCGCTCCTAAATTTTTTTCAAATGCTTGCTAACGGGTTTGCATATGATACGGCGGGTCTTTAGCGGCAGCTTCGGCAGTGCCAACATTTTGCGTCAGCGAAAGTGGGAAGCGCAGCGTGCGAATCAGCCGTGGGCAGTGGCGCCGCCACTACGTGATTATCCGCGTGACTAATGTACAATTATTTGTAAGAAATACAATTCATTTAACCATTTGACCCGCTGTATTATATGCGGTGTTAGCCACTGGCTTTTTTGCCCAAGTGTTCAACTAAATCGTATTTTTTTGATAATTTTTTCTTCTGTCCTATACGGTGAAACTTATTTATTTGTTTTTTAATTCCGTCAAAATCATATTTTCTACCAACAATATATTCATCTTTTTTAACTTTTTCAACGTGTCTATCTTCTAACATAAATGTCCAAAATTGGTCAATCCTATTATGCACTAAATAATTATCCTTTAGCCAATCAAAAAGTTTTTGGTGCTTTATAAATTGTTCTGGAATTGTTTTTCCTTCACAATCTTTAATTGCCATACACAGAGTAGTATAATAGCTTGTCGCAATCGCAAATTTGGCTGTTACCCAGATTTGATTTTCCGCAGAAGGTACGTCTGCAAATACACCTTTCTCAAAATATCCGATTTCAGCCAATCCTTGAATTTGTCCATGAATAATTTCGCTGTAGAATTCATATAAATGTGTTGGTAATAACACTTGGTTATTTTTAAGTTCATTTCTTATGTTACCATCTAAAAAGATTTTGTCCTTTGGATTTTTCATCCAAATATTAAATAAGTTGGGATTTAGAGAACAAAGAATCAATAAATTCAATCTTGAAATTAAAATCCTGCAAATTGATAGTGCATCTGCATAACATTTACTTTGAGTGAGTAAATCTATTGATTTCGCTGATTGAGCATTCGATTTTAGTTGAAATAGAGTTGCTACATCAAATTTTAAACGCCATTCATTATTTTCAGGCAATTTTGGTATGGTTGTAACTAAACTGAAATAAGCATTCAATACGACATAAAATTCATCTCTATTTGAAAAGTCATTCGATTTCCAATAATCAGTCATTGGTAGACCATTAGCAGTCTCGAAAAAGAAAGCACCTCTTAAAATTTCCGAGATAGTTTCTTCTGGAATTTCGTTTTCTAAAAGTATGTCAAATTTTTCTTCTATGATGGTGTTTTTCAAAGCTTGTGGCTAACGGTCTTGTATATGAAACGTAGTGCAGAAAATAAGCGATTACGTTTCGGATAAGCACAAGCCGAATTTTTAAATTTTCTAATTATTTTTCCTTTCCCGATTAGCCAAATTTAAAAATTTGGCGACCTCGCAAAAATGCCCGAACCTTTGTGTTAGCAACGGCTCGCACTATGTTTTATATACGTTGTTGGCAACAGTTTTTTATCCGTAATCTTTTTCGTAATCGGTAAAATCAGAATAATTTTTATGGGAATTACCTTTGATTTTAGCCAATTTTGTTCCATCAATTCTCAACTGAATATATTGGCTCAATTCCTCAAATTTTCCAATTGGTACATTGTAAATTGTTCGAGTTGGTCCAATTTTATATCTCTTTTTTAAGTGAGCTCCAAAAACTGCATAACGTACATTTCCTTTTCCGACTTCGTATTCTTTATATTCGTTATATCTTTTGATTAAATGTGCGATATAATTTGCTTTGACAGTATCAAATCCGATACAACCTTCTGGATATTTTGCTTTTTGTTTTTTTGGACTATTTTTAATCGAAATTCGGTTATTGTCTCCAACTACTGCGTTCCCAACTTTGTCGTTAAAATTCACGCTTGATTTTTCCTTTCCATTGCTATTTTTGCGATTAACCGACAAAATTTTCTTTTTCAGTACCTCAATTTGTGAAATATCTCCTTTCGTTACTTTTGAGTGACAATTTGGGCAAATCAAAATCAGATTTTCCGTTCCGTTGTTAGTTGGATTTTCATCAATGTGGTGAATTTCAAAATGTCCAACTTCTGTACTTTTGCAAAACGGACATACGGAATTGATTTCTGATTGTAATTCCGCTTTTACTTTCGCAACTTTTGGAATAGAAGTTCGTTTTTTCTTTTCAGGCATATTTTCTTTTATCAGCGTTTTTAGAATTCTAAAAAGTCAAAATATTTGACCACTTCAAAACAAACATTGCGAAAACCGTTCCGGCTGTACTAACAAAAATTGAGCTTTGCCAAAAATAAACTTTGTTTCCCCATACGCTTAACCACTTTTTACCAAATGATTTTTTGACATAACCGTTCATACCTTTATAGTAGAGGAAATTAATTAACAAAAAAATCATTACGGCTATTGTTATTATCCAAATTTTGTCCATTTCTCGAATTTTTATCGTTATGTTCTTAAATTGTTGCCAACGGGTTTGCATATGATACGGCGGGTTTTGAGCGGCAGCTTCGGCAGTGCCAACATTTTGCGTCAGCGAAAGTGGGAAGCGCAGCGTGCGAATCAGCCGTGGGCAGTGGCGCCGCCACTACGTAATTATCCGCGTGACTAATTTACAATTATTTGTAGGAAATACAATTTAGTTAACCATTTAACCCGCTGGATTATATGCGTTGTTGTAAGTAGTTTTATTTTAATTTGTTTATTTCACTTTGGATATGCTCTCTCATTATCACTTTTTCTTTTTCGTTGAGCGAATCTAAAACTCCAATTGTACCAAAAAAACTGATATTCTCATCATCTTTATGAACTAAGACTATCAATGGGTAACCTTCTTGAACATTTATAATCGGCAAATCTTCCTCAATCCCGTGTTTCGGAGTTGGTCGATCTAGAAAATATCTATAAGTGATATTTTTCACATTTGTTCCATCGAAGGGATCTCTTGTTCTATATGCAGATTCAATAATTCCTTGAACCTCATAAAAATCATCTTCGCTATAATCTTCATAAGATTTTTTCGATTGACAAGAAAAAATTAAAGGTAAGAAAATGATAAATAATGAGTATCTCATAAAATTACTTACAACGGTCTTGCATAACGTTCCGTTGCGGAACGTTTTAACGAATATAATTAGAATTTCCCTCATTTCCCGCCTGCGAGGATTTTCCGATAGGAAAATCAGCAGCAATGGACTTTATGCATTGTTACCTAGCGTGGCGCAAACCTGCCACTCGATCAGAAACGACCCTGCGTAACATTCCACCGACCTTTGCCAACGAAATAGTCCGCTTGCGCAATTAAATCCGCCGTGGGCGGATTTGTCAGCCGTGAGAGTTTTTATCTCCAACACGAACCATTCTTCTTTCAAATCAGTTGCACGAATTTGCGAATTTATCAGCCGTTATAATTTTTTTGAAAAGTTCCAATTGCGCCATGATTGGTAACGGGTTTGCATATGATACGGCGGGTTTTGAGCGGCAGCTTCGGCAGTGCCAACATTTTGCGTCAGCGAAAGTGGGAAGCGCAGCGTGCGAATCAGCCGTGGGCAGTGGCGCCGCCACTACGTATTTATCCGCTGTACCAAATTTTTTTATAAAGTTAGGAAATTTAATTTAAGACAAATGTTACCCGCTGTATTATATGCGGTGTTGGCAACAGTTTTTTCAGCTTGTTCCGAGCAAGATTCGTGCATTTTCTAGATTCGGAGATCTTCCTAATTTTAAGGATTCATCTATATATTCAATCCAATATTTTTCATTTTTATCAGAATTATATTTTTTCTCAACAATTTTAGAAAAAGTTCGAGATAAGACTTCTTTCGTGATTTTTAGAGTCTTTATGTTTTCCGGCAAGAAGTCAATTGTGCAAAAAAGTGAATAACATAAATTATTCAAATCCTCAAAATTGATAGAGCTTTGTAATTTCAAATCTAGATAATTGTAAAGTTTTTCAGCGCTTTCCATTTCAGAATCGGTTGAAGATTGATTTTTTTTAATTGTTGCCAACGGTTTTGCATATGATACGGCGGGTTTTTAGCGGCAGCATCGGCAGTGCCAACATTTTGCGTCAGCGAAAGTGGGAAGCGCAGCGTGCGAATCAGCCGTGGGCAGTGGCGTCGCCACTACGTAATTATCCGCTGTACCAATTTTTTTTAAATTTAGGGAATTTTAATTAAAGACGAATGTGACCGCTGGATTATATGCAGTGTTAGCCACTGGTTTTTTCTTTCAATTCATTAATGTCAATCAAATCATTCTGATAGTATTTAATTTCTGATTTTTGCCAAAAATTTAAATTAATCAATCCAGTTGTTCCAGCTGAGTACCAATTTCCATCATTTTCATTCAGAGTCTCAAAAGTCCATTTATATTCCTTTCCGTTTCTTGAATAGGTTTTTAATCTACCATGTTTGGACATTCCGAAAATTATATAATCTATCAATTCATTTTTTCCGTCTTTGGTGTTTTCAAAATGGAAATGCCAGAAGTTGAAATGAATAGTATTTTCTCTTTCAGATTGTTGTATCAAAATTTCAAATCCGTTGCTACTTTTAGATTCAATTAATAGTGAATTTTCATCTCTGATTTTGAAATCAATATACGGATGTCGTTCAGTCAGATTTTCAGATATCTTTTTAATTAAGTTGTTCATTTCTAAACTTGTGGCTAACGGTTTTGCATATGATACGGCGGGTTTTGAGCGGCAGCTTCGGCAGTGCCAACATTTTGCGTCAGCGAAAGTGGGAAGCGCAGCGTCTGAATCAGCCGTGGGCAGTGGCGCCGCCACTCCGGATTTATCAGCCGTAACAATTTTTGATAAAGTTAGGGAATTTAATTGAAGCCGAATGTGACCGCTGTATTATATGCGGTGTTGTGTGCAGTTTATTTCCTAATATTTTCCTTTTAGTACGTCGTCAACTGCATCAGCTATATCTCTTGCATAAATCGCAATATTCTCTCCTGCACTTATACTGTCAGGTTTCTTTTTTACTAAAATCGGACTTATTTTAATGGCTACTTGAATTATTAAATCTTTGTATTCTTGTTCGTTTAATTTTAGTTCAGCCATAATTTTATTGTTGTTTGTAAATTAAATAACCTTTATCTTTTAAAAATTCTATGCAGTTTTCTTCATTCAATTCCGACTTTTTTTTCTGTGTATCCTTTTCCAATTTCGATAAGTCAAAATCTGGATTTTCAGATAGAATTCTTAAAATCAGAAATTCTCTTTCTTTTTCGTCCGCTTTTTTTATTTTTTCAAGGTCACATTCATAAAGCTCGTCTTTTTTGTTCTTATGTAGTTTAGCATTTTCTTTTCTAATAGTCCGAAAATGATATTTTAGTTGATATTTTCCGTTGTCAAATTGTCGGAAGCTTTTTACTAAGTAGGTTGATTTTAAATACTTGACAATATCATATTCATTTAATTCAATTATTCTTTCCATTTGGTTTTTTTCAAATTGCACACAACGGTCTTGCATAACGTTCCGTTGCGGAACTTCTAGACCAAAATACATAAAAAATCCCTCATTTCCCGCCTGCGAGGATTATCCGATTAGGATAATATGAGCAATTGACTTTATGCGTTGTTATGTTTTGTGGCGACACGTAAAGCTTTTCACGTACAGTTCGGCTTTTTTTGTTTGAAATCAGCGCAACGATTGCGTACAGATTGGCAAAATCAGTTTTTGAATCAGCGCAACGATTCCGTACAGCTTGTCAAAAATCAGTTGGAATGAAATCGGGACGTTTTTAAATCAGCGCAACGATTGGAAAAGCTTCTCAAAAATCAGTTTTTATTCAGCCGGAATAATAAAATCAGTCGCAATTTTTTTTGTTTTGACGCAATTCGGAGCCATTAAACATAACGGTCTTGCATAAAGTTCCGTTGCGGAACGTCTTAACGAATATAATTAGAATTTCCCTCATTTCCCGCCTGCGATGATTTTCCGATAGGAAAATCAGCAGCAATGGACTTTATGCATTGTTACCTAGCGTGGCGCAAACTTGCCAAACGCACAGAAACGACCCTGCGTAACATTCCACCGACCTTTGCCAACGAAATAGTCCGCTTGCAAAATTAAATCCGCCGTGGGCGGATTTGTCAGCCGTGATAATTTTTAACTTAAACACGAACCATTCTTTTTTCAAATCAGTTGCACGAAAATACGGATTTATCCGCGTGATAATTTTTTTTTGAGAAGTTCCAATTGCGCCATGATTGGTAACGGTTTTGCATATGATACGGCGGGTCTTTAGCGGCAGCATCGGCAGTGCCAACAAAACTGCGTCAGCGGTTTGTGGGAAGCGTCAGCGTGCGAATCAGCCGTGGGCAGTGGCGCCGCCACTACGTATTTATCCGCGTGACTAATTTACGATTATTTGTAGGAAATCCAATTCACTTAACCATTTAACCCGCTGTATTATATGCGTTGTTAGCAAACGTTTATTTGTAAATTACATAGGTTTCTGAAATAGAGTCATGCCATCCTCTGTCAGCAATCAGAAAGGAGAGAGGATCAAATGGAATCAGTCGACAGAGATTTCGAATAAGTAAAGTTTTAAAATTTGGTTTATTACCATTCGAGTCAATTACTTTAGTTCCAGTTAAAAACTTACCTGGTGTTTTACCAAAGAAGTATTCAAATGTCAAATGATAAATAACATAAAATATGAAAAAGTAAATTCCGAAAATTGGAGAACCTCCTTCGGGAATTAGCCCTAGCCATTCGTCAAGAATCATCGCATGTAAAAAAATAAAAAAGTAGAATCCAATTGTATCGATAATATTATTCCCAAATCTTGTTCCTTTAGATGCGTAATTAATTTGTAATTCGTTATTCATGTGTGTTATTTAGAAATGTTTGCTAACGGTTTTGCATATGATACGGCGGGTCTTGAGCGGCAGCTTCGGCAGTGCCAACATTTTGCGTCAGCGAAAGTGGGAAGCGCAGCGTGCGAATCCGCCGTGGGCAGTGGCGCCGCCACTACGTATTTATCCACGTGACCAATTTACGATTATTTGTAGGAAATCCAATTCACTTGACCATTAACCCGCTGTATTATATGCATTGTTGTGCAATCGTTGTTTTACTAGAGTTAATCAAGATACCAAAGGATAATTTCATTCAGAGGTTCAATCATAAAGAAACATATGAAAATCAGATATCCGCCGTATCCGTAAACAATATTTCTTTTTGTCAGTTTAGGCAGACTTTTACTATAGTTTGTTATTATTCGATAGGAAAGTAATAAAACCGGAACAGTTATAATTCCAATTTGAGACATAAATAAAAGTCCATAATTCCAAAAAGAATAATTACTTAATAAAAGTTCAAAATGACCAGAATCAGGATTGTTATATGTAGGTAAATATCCAATTTCAATTGCAACTCCAAAATATGTGATTAACACTAAAGTCAGCCAGATTAGTGGAATAATCCCCAGAATCAGTATAATTATATTAAGCGATTTAAATTTATTCAAGATATTTTTTCAATGTTGCACAACGGTCTTGCATAAAGTTCCGTTGCGGAACGTCTTAACGAATATAATTAGAATTTCCCTCATTTCCCGCCTGCGATGATTTTCCGATAGGAAAATCAGCAGCAATGGACTTTATGCATTGTTACCTAGCGTGGCGCAAACTTGCCAAACGCACAGAAACGACCCTGCGTAACATTCCACCGACCTTTGCCAACGAAATAGTCCGCTTGCAAAATTAAATCCGCCGTGGGCGGATTTGTCAGCCGTGATAATTTTTAACTTAAACACGAACCATTCTTTTTTCAAATCAGTTGCACGAAAATACGGATTTATCCGCGTGATAATTTTTTTTTGAGAAGTTCCAATTGCGCCATGATTGGTAACGGTCAAGTATATGAAACGTAGCGTGTAAAAAGACGCTAACTTTTCGGATTATGTACGAGCCGAATTTTTAAATTTTTCTTTTTATCTTAAACTTCTCAAAAAGCCAAATTTAAAAATTTGGCGGTTTTCACAAACACGCACAAACCTCTCGGAAAGCCTGTAATAGCTATGTTTTATATACATTGTTAGCACACGTTTTTATTTCCGTTTTGAATATGCGTTTAACTTTCTAATAGGTTCTTTAAAAGCATTTTCCATTCGGACTGCTGCATTTATCAAAAAGTCATTTATTTTGTCCCAATCGTCCTCCTCAAAGTAACTCACTCCATCGTGTTGGTACTTAATTCTGCAAGTAACATTTTCGTCCATTCGTTCCCAAGTCAGTTCCGCTCCAAAATCATTTTCGATGCTGTCTTTCATTTGATATAGAAAATCGAACAGTTCCTTATTTTCTTCTTTACTTCCGCGATTGATTGTTATTTCGCTCCGACAATATGAATTACTTACCACAATATTCATATTCACTCCGCTCATTCCAATTCCTTTTCCTATCCAACTTTCTTTGGAAGGCGAATTGTTTGAAAAGAGATTATTTTTTGTATTGCTAAAATTGATGAAGTTTTCCCAAAATTTAAGTCGTACGTGATGTCTGTTTTTTAAAGTTTCTTGGACTTCAATTTCTTCCTGTGCTTTTGTTGAAATGCTAATTGCAAAATCTTCTGTTTCTTTAGTTGGCAGTATTTGCTCAACATTTAAAAACAGTTGGTCATCATAGGCAAAAGGCGTAACCTTAAAACATTGAAGTCTAATTTTGAAATTAAGCAACCAAAGTACCGAAGAAGTAACTTCTTTTCTGAAATTCGCTGCGACTAAAATCAGTCGTTGTGAGTTTAGACCTTGGTTTAATACAATTTCCGATAATTCTCGACCATCGAAAAAGTCAGATAGTTTTTCTTGTGCGATTGCAGAAGTACCTAAAAAATCTTGATAGACTTTTATTATGTCTTGTTTGGTTAAACTTGCACAATATGAAGCGTATTTTATGGCTTGCCAAGTAACGTCTTTTCCCGAGTCGTCAAGTTTGTTTTCGATTACAACTACGTTTCCAAGTTTGTCCAACGCAAGCAAGTCCAATCGTTCGTTGGTTTCGCTAAATCCGCTAAATTCTTTTTGGATTATTAGAAGTTCTTCGCCTAAAGTTGAGGGATTATTCGCAATCCATTCCTGCAAGTGGTCACGCTCTCGAAATTTCAATTCCGAAAATGTTTTTTGCTTTAACTTGGTAACTCTATTTTGTTCTTTATTGATTAAGTACATAGGTTTGGTTCAAATGTGTGCTAACGGTCTTGGCTATGGTTTCGTTGCGTGGAAATCCGCGAGGATTTTCCGCCGTAAACCGAAGATAGGAAATTTGCGAGGACTTTCCGCAAGGAAAGTCAGAAGCAATGAACTATAGCCGTTGTTGGCACCAGTTATTAATCCTCTCTGATTTCGGTTATTTTATCGTTTTCTAAAACAACTCTGAATTTATAGCCAGCTTTGTTTGGGTATTTTCGATAATGGTAATTTATTTTCTGATAATTTTCTTTTAGAACTTTACCGTCGATTTTTGGTGGCCTGCCCCAAGATTGGACAAGCATCTCTTCCGTCATTCCAATATCGATATTGTTATTGGCAATCATATTCCCATAATTCTCTCCATATTTTTGTACCATTAAATTCAGATGTTTTATTATCCTTCTGTTCTTAAAATAGCTTTTTAGAATAAAATAAATTATAATTAAAGCAATTCCGCCAATGATATATTCCATAATTTAGTTGATTTCCCAAAGACCGATGATGCAACAGACATCTTTTTTATATCTGTCCTGGTTGGTTTTAAAATTTTTAAATTTAGCAATTCTTTTTAATTCAGGATGGTCTTTCTCCAAAGATGCTAATCGGTAATCATTTTCTTTTTCAGTATCAAACGCATCGATTAGTGCAAGGAAATATTTTTTATAATTTTTATCAAGTCTATTCAGTTTCTCAATATCTGCTTTGTACGAATGGATTGTTGACCGAAGCTTTAACTCAAATAGATACATTGTTCCGTCAACCTTGAATGCAAAATCTGTGGGCCCGTTTTTGTTGAAATCCGTTTCTCTAATCCAAGTGCTTTGGCGATTGAATATTACTTGTTCATATTTTTTGATTGATTTTCCTAGTAAAAAAGCAATGTATAATTCAGGTGAGTAAAAAATCCCCTTACCCGTGAGCACTTTCAATTCAGCATCTTCTTCCGCCAAAGTTTGAAAAATTATATCATAAAGGTTTTGTTCATCCATAATTGGTGCCAACGGTCTTGTATATGAAAAGTAGCGGATTTTAAGCACTAACTTTTCGGATTATAACTGACCTTTAATTTATTCATTTTCTTTCGTTTAAGCGACTAACCCGCTATTTTTTATATACGTTGTTACCCAACGTACTTATTTCACAAGTCTTAATTGAGCAGATATTTTTTCATCTATTAATTCCGCATATTCTTTTTCGAATTTCGTTTTCACAGACTTATCTTTTATGTTTAATTTATTTGCCAAATAACCTAACTTTCGGTTATTCTGTTCTATTAGTTCAGACCATTCCATTACGTAAACCTCAATGTTCTTTTCAGTTTTCTTGTCATACATAAATGGATTGTCTGGGAAATTTAATCTTCGTGATTTGACTTGTGATTTTGCGAATTTTGTCAAACGTGATGAAATTAAAATCAGTTTGTATTTAACCTTTTCGGTAGGTAATGCCGAGTGCTGTTCAATGGTAAATGCATATTCGTCAATTTGATTTAGTTCTTTTTTGCTAATTGCACATTTAGGCGACTTTAATTCAACAACCATAATCTCCTTGACATCAGAGTCAGTAATTTTTTCGTTAAAAAAGAATAAATCCGTTATATCATTCAAGCCACTTTCATCTAATTCAATTAAGTTTTCATCTTCTTCGGTAGGTTCATATTCAAAATATTTCTCTCTTAACTCTTTTAGAATATTACCTATCTTTTTGTCCGACCATAATTTAGGTGTGCCATTATAGTTTTCTCCAAATAGCCATAGTTCATCCTCAACTATTTTATGAAGTTGGCTTCTTTCTTTAAGATGTTTAGAAATCTCTCCATATGTCAACTCGTGAAGAAATTCCAAGAATTCTGTTTTATCAGCTACAACACTTGCAAAATGAACTACATCTTCTAAATCCGTTTTCTCTAATAGGTTGTGGAATTTTTCTAAACTTTCCTCCGAAAGTTTTAATACTTTCTTAAAAATATACTCAATATTCCCATTACCAATTGCCTTGTCAAGAAGAGGATAGAGGAAGTTTCTTATTTTATCATCCTTTTGTATAAGTCTATGTTCGTCCTCTAACAAATAGGCAACTTTTTTGAACAGAACCTCTTGAGATTTTGAAGCTGGATGCTCATCATTTTGATATGGATAATATCTGTCTTTTTCTAAATTCTTTAGAAATTTTTCAAACCTTTTATTTTTTGCTTTGAAAAAATCATTGATAGTTTCCTTTATTGTATTCTTTAAGTTATTTATTTCCGCTTCTCCTAATGTTTCTAAATCTAAATTTCTGAATAAATCGGTATTCAACATTGGTGATTCGATATAAATGAACCAAGTGCCTAAATCTGGTGTGTACCAATCGGACGAATATGTGTATTCGTGTGCAACGCTTTTTAACCCTGCGTTGTCAGTTTGAAAAAAGACTTTTACTTTGTTTAGTGAGGAATTAATATTGTAGAAGTAAAAGTTTAGTTTATGTGTTTTTCCTTTTTTGTCGGTGTAATCTATCGTTTTTTTAGAAGGTTTATCAATAACGAATTGGTCTCTTTTAAGAGTTTTACCGTTTACAATGAAGTTTACTGAATTGTGAAAAATCTCGAATGGGTAATGCTCGAATATTGCTTGATTGATATTGTTTGGTAAAAAGTTTTCGTGAATTCTATTTCTTTTAGCAGGCTTTTCTTGTTTATTATGATGAAGTTGTTCTATTGAAACTTTGTAATAAGGGTTTTGTTTTTCGGTAAGATATTCATAGTCTACTTTAAATTCAGTCTCTTCTAATTGGGCATCATTAAAGTCCAATGTATCCATACTAAATTTAGTTTTAGAGAATTGCTTTTTATCGCTGTCAAAACCTACAGTCTCGATATGCATTAACTCTCCGATTTGCAAAGAGCTAAATCTTCCAATTCCTTGACCTCTTGCCTTGGCTGTAGTTCCAATTTCCAAAATTCGATTGTCAAATTCGTTGAATGGAACTCCAATTCCGTCATCCTTTATCTCAATACTTTTAATAGGTGATTTAATATTGGCTTCGTTAACATACTCAATGTTAATTTCAATATTTTTAGATTCGGCTTGTAAGGAATTGTTTATCAGTTCACGAAAAGCCTGAAATGTATCTCTGTATTTCGTCAAGAGGTCTTTGATTACCCTTGTATTCGTAGTTATCTTTTTTGATGTCGATTTCATTGTTTTCGTATGTTGGGTAACGGTCTTGCATAACGTTCCGTTGCGGAACGTTTTAACGAATATAATTAGAATTTCCCTCATTTCCCGCCTGCGATGATTTTCCGATAGGAAAATCAGCAGCAATGGACTTTATGCATTGTTACCTAGCGTGGCGCAAACTTGCCAATCGCACAGAAACGATCCTGCGTAACATTCCACCGACCTTTGCCAACGAAATAGTCCGTTTGCGCAATTAAATCCGCCGTGGGCGGATTTGTCAGCCGTGAGAATTTTTAACTCAAACACAAACCTATCTTTTTGCAAATCAGTTGCACGAATTTGCGGATTTATCAGCCATGATATTTTTTATGAAAAGTTCCAATTGCGCCATGATTGGTAACGGGTTTGTATAATAACAGTTTTGCCTATAAATAGGACGTTATTTTCAGATGTTTTAATTTTTCCTTAAAACTAGTGAAATAATATTCATTAATCCCTACGGCAAAATTGTTATTATGCACAGTTGGCAACAGTATTCGTCCCTAAGTTGCAATTCGACGAATACGAAGTCAGTCAGATAACGCATTATATCTTGCTTTTTGTTTTTTATGCTTTTTATAAGGGCTTATAAAATGACGTCATAAACAAATTTTCGATGACAATTCAAGAATTCAGACCACTACTTTTAAGAATATCAGTCCGTTACTTGATTTTTTGAAAATCAAACACTAACTTTACCAAGCTTTGGGAGCGTCTCAACGTTCTGAGAGTAAACTCTCAACGATGAAATCGCCAAAGCTTGGAAATCCGATTTATACTAATCAGATTGATATTCTTAAAATGGTCTTCAGTATAAACATCGAAAAGCAAACCAACCTAGTGATCTGATCTTATTGTTGCTCAACGGTCTTGTATATGAAAAGTAGCAGATTTGTATGTGCAATTTTTCAGTTGAAAACAAAGATAGCAGAAAAGAACCAAACTTTTAGTTTAGCTCTTAACTGCTATTTTTTATATACGTTGTTACCCACTGGCTTTATTCCGTTCTGCTTTTCAATTCCGATATTTTCTTAAATGTTCGGATTGAGCGTTGGCAAGACATACTCTTTTGCAATTTTTGATGGCGTGGTGGCTTTGAGCGAATTGCAAATGTGTATGGCTTTTAGTAGGGATTAACTTGCACAACAACTCAATTTAGAAACATCTTTTCCAAAAGTAATTGCTGCTAATTTGATTCCTTCTCCAAGTGTCAAATATGGATAAAAACTTTCAGCCAAATCTTTTACTGTAATTCCAAATTTAATAGCCATACTTAATTGTTGGATGAGTTCACCACCTTCTGGTGCTATTACTCTTGCTCCAATTAATTTATCCGTTTCCGTATTACGAATCAACTTTATAAATCCTCTGGTATCTTGTGCAGCTAAAGCTCTTGGTACATGTGTTAGATCTAATTTTGATACTTCAAAAGGAATGCCTCTTGATTCAGCTTCAATTTCATCCATACCTGCTCCCGCAATTTGAGGGTCTGTAAATACTACCCAAGGTAATGATGCATAATCTACACTTTGTTTTGATAATGAAAATGCATTATTAACGGCTGTACTGCCTTCGGTTGCTGCTGTATACACAAATGGCGGTGTATTAGTGACATCACCAGCTGCATAAATATTGGAAATATTAGTTTCCATTTTTTCATTAACCACAATATGCCCTCTTTCTGATAATTTTAGGTCTATTTTTTTTAGACCTAATTTAGACGTGTTTGGCGTGGTTCCTGTCGCGACAACAATATGTCCTTTTTCAACAATTTGTGTTGTAGAACCATCAGGACAGTTACAATGAATAATAGTATTGTTGCCCTCTTTTTCAAATTTAAAGGCTCTAAAATTTGGAAGAATTTCAATGCCTTCACTTTTCATTTGTTCAACTAAAACACCAGTAATGTCTTCGGTTTGACTTCGTAAAGGTCTATCTGTAAATTCAATGATGCGCACTTTTACACCTAAACGATTATAGGCCATTGCTATTTCCAACCCTATGTAACCTGCGCCCATAATGGTTAGGCTTTCTGGTTTTTCTTCTAAATCGAACAAAGACACATTAGTTAAATACCCAACTTCATTTAATCCTTCGATATTAGGTATGTTGGTGGTTGCTCCCGTGGCTATTATAATATTGGTTGCAGTGAACTTGTCTTTTCCATCTACAAGAATGGTTTTAGTATCCACAAACTCTGCCCATCCCTTGAGCATGGTCAAGCCTTTAAAATCACTGACCACATCCATATATTTTTGTTGTTGTAATGCAGCAACTAAAGCTTTTTTATCCTTGATAACTTGTGCGAAATCAATGTCAACGCCTTTTGGTTTTATTCCTGCAAAATTAGAATGTGTAGCGTGGTAAGCTGTTTCGGCAGCTCGAATTAGATTTTTAGAAGGTACACAACCTACATTAACACAAGTGCCACCAAAATCTAAACCACCATTTACCATAAGCGTGGTAAGCCCTAAACTTTCGGCTTTTATGGCTGCTGAAAATGCAGCAGAACCACCTCCAATTACGATTAAATCGAATTGATTTTTTCCTTTGTTGGACGCTTTATCTGTCGTGCTATCCGAAATTGAATCACAACAATCCTCTTTTTCATTGCCTTTAACAACCGTATACTTACCAATGCTATTTACAGCGTTAATCAATTCCTCTTTATTCAACTTGGCAGTATCAAAAGTAAATTCTCCTTTACCAGTTTCGTGGTTCACAGAACTGATTAGAATACCATCTTTTTTATTGATATCCTTTTCGATATGTAATGAACAGCCACTACAGGTCATTCCTTCTATCTGTAATGAAACAGTTTCTGTTTTTTGAGATAACTCGTTTTTCTTTTTAAATAAATTCTTCATATTAAAAATGATTTGTTTTTATGTGGTGCTTAATAAATATAGGTGATTATTTTTAACAACATTTTAAGCCAATTTTATTCGATTCAAATAAATCTTCCATGGTTAATATCTTGCCATTTACATTGCTGTCAAGCCATTGTTTTGCGGTTTGTTCGCTTGCAAAAAAAAAGACGTGATTGCAAAAGGAACCTCTGATATTGCAAGAGTCCATTTTTTCAATCAAAGAGAGAAATATTGGATATGGATTAGATGATATCAAATGATCGCATTCAATATTCAACTCAA
Source organism: uncultured Flavobacteriaceae bacterium (assembly GCA_963799365.1). Taxonomy (GTDB): domain Bacteria; phylum Bacteroidota; class Bacteroidia; order Flavobacteriales; family Flavobacteriaceae; genus Marinirhabdus. Next base: position 188,688 of record CAWCWV010000008.1, on the reverse strand, counting down.
TTATAGAATTGTCAATTGGGTCTTGAGATATAATTTGGGACGAAACATCCAGCCATTCGGTAAACAATATAGCGTCTAATGCACACCAAGTATAAAGTGTTTTGCCTTGCACTATAAACTTGTGGTTGGTAGGTGTAATCGACAAACCAGAAAAGGCTGTAATTTGGTTATTTTCATTTAGCTCTCCTAATAATTCCAACAGTGAATCAGCTTTCTCTTTAGTTGCATCGATAAGTGCATAAAATGTTGTTTTTGGCAGTGGATTGCCTTTAAGTAATTCCCTTTGGACATTCACGATAAAATTATTATCATCAAGTTGAATTTCAGATAACATGGTGTTTAATTGTTTGCCCAAATATTGCTTTGCTGTTTTCATAAGATTTATTTTTATTTATTAATAACTTTATAACCCGTTGAATTTATAGCTTTTTCTATATCTTCTTTAGATGTTTTTGTATTGTCAAACTCCACTTCGGCATTAGCTTTCTCATAAGAAGCAGCTACATTAACAATACCTTCTAATTCGTTAACAGCGTGCTTAACGTGTTCTTCACAAGAAGCGCAAGTCATACCTTTTACATCAAAATTTACAGTTTGAATGTCTGATTGATTTACGACAATAACCTCTTTTTTGTTATCTGGATAAAATATATGAGAATAATAAGGAAAGCTAATTGAAATAGCTGCAAACAATGTAATGCCTATTAAAAAGCCTTTGGTTTGATACCATTTTGGTTTTGCATCAACTTCGCAACAGTCATCGGCTTTTTTGGGTTTTAAGTAAGCATACCAAGCATAGCCAATAGCTATTACAGCTAAACCTATTAAATAGGGTCTAAAAGGTTCCATCCAAGATAGTGCAGATGCACTTCCTCCAACGCCAGCTATTAATGCTATAACAGGTGGTATGCAACAAGATGATGCTGCTACAGCAGCAAATAAACCTGTGTATGCTGCATTTTTTGATGTTTTTTCTGTTTTCATTTCTTTATAAATTATGCTGTTTTTCTAATTAATTCGATAGATTTAAAAATGCTAATAAATATCTCTGTTTCATCTTTATTTAATGAATAATAAAGTGTTTGACCATCTCGTCTTGAATTGATTATTCCTGCATCTTTGATTTTACGTATATGTTGTGAGATCGCAGGAACACTCATTTTTAGTATATCAGCTAAATCACAAGGACATAGTTCATTTTCTAAATTCAATAAATAAAGAATTCTCAATCTTACATCGCTTCCTGCAATTGATAAAAGTTTTGTCATTTTTTGAAAACTCCCTTCCATATTATCCAATGCCTCCATACAGTTTTGTAACTGCTTATGGTTGGCTTCCGCTCTTGTACAGGTTATTTCTAATTTCATTTGTGTATATATTTTTATTAAAGTTATTTGCTTTGTCGTACAAACATATAATTAATTACGTATATAAGCAAATACTTAAATACATAATTACGAATTTTGGGAAAGTTTTAGCTCTTTTGGTTTTTAGAGCGTTGGATTTATGTGTTGGGAAAAACCGAAAGTGCTAAAATATGCGGCTGGTTTTCAGCTTGTGGGTAACGTTTGGTGTAAGGATAGTTGCGTTTTTAAGCCACTAAAATAGTAAATATTAACGAACCAGAGGAAAATCCGCAGGATTTTCCGAGTAAGAAAGAACCAAGCAATTATATTTACACATTGTTGTGTACAGTGTTTTATATTTTTTTATCCCTTTTACCGGACTTAAAGTCATCTGTTGGCAACATTGCGTTTTGCTTTAAGCAGCAGTTTTACAGTTATGTTTTTATCCGTAATAGGAGTAGAGTAGTAGTCGGCAACAGTTGCGCATTTAACTTGTCAGAAATGGATTGAGTGTTAGATCCGTTGTATTGCTCCGTTTTGCTTTTTAATCCGTTTACAAGCCCCTATTTTGCGGAATAATTGCGCGTTAATTTTTTTTGATAAAAATTAATACCGTTTTGATTTGAACTTAAGAGATTTTTTTTTTTTGAGCCGAGTGAGGCATTGTACACAACGTGTTTGTATATGAGCTGTGGCGTGTTTTAGCACAAACCTCTCCAAATATAAACTAACTTTGGTAAATCCGCAGATTTTACAAATAAGCACAGACCAAGCCATAGCTTATATACGGTGTTGCCACCAGTTATTTTCCGTTCAGATGTTTAATTGCTCTCTCTAAAACTACGTCTCTATTTTCCATATAATCACTTAATTTAGTTTTAATTTCGATATCTGGTTTTATTCCATAACCGACAAATTCTCGACCATCTGGATAAGTATCTTTTTTCGTGCAAACTCGTCCTATTCCACCATTTGGTAAGTCAAATATCATAGGTTGTCCTGTACTTCCAAAAGTTGGCTCTCCGATTTTTGTCATATTTTCTTGATTATCTGCATAAATTAAAAAATCTTCGGAAGCCGATGCAGTATTATGTCCAATCAATATCGCAGTTGGCATTTCAATTCTTTCAATGTCCATATTTGCGGTGTTATAGGAATTGTATGGAAAATCATAATAATAATTATCGTGATAAGTTAGGTAGGCTTGTTTTGACCAATTGTTATTTAATGTATCACTTGCCTTTGTGTATTTACCAATAGCTTTATAATAAGAAACATTTTCTCTGCTTTTTGATTTTGAGCCGTAAAGAATCGTGTCGTTCGTAAGGTATTTAAAAATTTCCCGAGCTATATTTTCATTTCCACCACCATTTTTTCTTAAATCGATTATCAATTTTTTTGCTTTTCGTATTTCAGTAAGCTTATCAGAAAATAAACCCATTATGTCCCAACTCGTAAATGAATTTAGAGCAATATAGGCTATGTCTTTTTCTAATAATCTATATTCAAATATATCGTTATTCTCTTGTGGATATAATTCTTTTTCTTCGCTTATCTTATGCGTAAGATTTAGAGATTTTATTTTACCGTTTGGTAATTTTAATTTGAGTTCAAAAGTTGAACCAATAAAACCTTGTAACATATAAGTCATTGACCAATCGTCTAAAATATGTTGTGTAGATGTAGAAATATAAGGTCGGACGTTTTGATTTATATATTGATTTGTCGATAATCCATTTATTTTAGTTATTTCCGTACCGATTGGCAATTCGTCCTTTTTGCTTTTATTCACTTTTGTAATTATAGCTTTACCATCTATATTTGATAGAAAAATTCTATAATCTCCAAAATCTGTATTTAGAATACTATCTTGAATTTCTTTTGGAAACCAAACGTTCGTATGTCCATCTTTTAAAGACGCACAAAATTTTTGTAACAATCGATAATATTCATAATCGTTCGGCGTGTTTTGAACTTCCGATATAAGTCTTTTGTATTGATTATCCCATTCCGTTCTGTCCACTTTATTTAGATAAACAAAATTGTAATTTACTTCTTGCCAAAATTTGGATAGACCATAGATTTTTTCCTCTTTGGACAATTTATTTGGAATTTGTCCGTAAGTCAAATTTGAGAAAATAATCAGAAATAAAATGATTGTTTTTTTCATAGACGGATTTTTTTTATAATTGGTGGCAACTCGTTATATAATGTATTTTGTCGTCGTTATCCCGTAAATAGGTCAGGATATAAACAGTTTTGTGTCGTCGTTATCCCGTAAAGATAAATTATTTAAAGTAGTATCTAAAGGACTTTTTATTTCCCGTAAATCTTTTTGTGTCACATGGGTATAAATCATCGTGGTTTCTGGCCTGCTATGCCCAAGTAGTTCTTGAATATAACGTATATCTGTTCCTTGTTCTAGCAAATGCGTTGCATAACTATGCCTTAAAGAATGCGGCGTTACCGTTTTAAGTATGTTCGCTTTTTTACAACTCTTCTTTAAAAAAGAACGGATAGAGGTAGCACTATACATGCCACCATTTGGATTTTCAATAAAATATACTTTAGGCCTGTAAGTAGCATGATAGTTCTTAAGTAAAGGATATATACTCCTGGCAATGGTTGCATATCTATCTTTTCTGCCTTTTGCATTTCTTATATGTATCGCGTTCCTCTCAAAATCAAAGTCTTTTATTTCTAAAGAAATTAATTCGCCTATTCGTAATCCCGATGCATACAACATCGCAATAATCACACGATGTTTTAAATTTTTGGTAACCTGTAGTAAATGCAATATTTCTTCCACACTAAGTATAACAGGAAGTTTCTTGTCTTTTCTAGGCATATAAATAGCTTCAGCATTAATAGAACAGGCTGGATAAAAATACGCAAAATGCCGTAAGCCACTTACCATTTGTCTATGGGTGCTTACCGCATAATTTAAAGTTCCTACGGTCCATTCTAAATAAAGCCTAACATCTGTTTCGTCTAAGCTATCCACTGCTTTGGTTCCTGTAAACCGAAGAAAATCCAAAATAAAATTACTGTACGTAACTATGGTACTGTCACTAAAGCGTTTTCCTTTTAGAAATTTTAAAAAATTGTCGTAAACTTCAAGCTTTTCTTTTGAGAGTGGGGTAAGCTTTGTATTGTTATCCTTTCTGTATATTTCAATACTCTCTGGAGGGTTTCCCAGGATTTTAAATCCGCCCTTTTGTAAATGGCTTTTAAGATTTTCTACCCGTTCTTCATCATAATAAATATAAAAACAGCTGTGGGTCTTTGTCCATTTAACATCCTTAAACGTTTTTATATATTCTTTAGCTTCAAAATTATACTGAAATTTTATAGCTAAACAATTTTTCGAGTGGTGCGTAAATGGTTCTAAAGCGATTGAAATCATAATTCCATAAAGCTACCAAAAAAAACAACATAATGATACGCTATTTTAGTTTCTAAGCGAATCCTTCCTGGCCTCATTCAGTTTTATAGAATCTGTTGCACGATTACGGGCTATAGAATCCTTTATGGCCATCACACGTTTATTGGTGGCTACCAGACTGTCTATTAGCTTTTTGCTTTTGCTTGTGGTCGTAGTATCCAGATCGCTATTATAGTATTCGTGGGTGGTAGTGACCGTAAATCCACCTGTTGTATTAGGATTTTTAGAAGAACCATCGTTTGTTTTAGTAACGCTGTTTTTTGGAATTGTTTCGGCTACTTTGGTTTCAGTCCCTTCTTGTGTTAGTATTGTATTGTTTAGCGGATTTTCAGATTCCATTTCGATTTGAGGTTTCATTCTGTTCTCTTCTGAAGAAATTATAGGTGCATTTTCATCCAATTTATTTGAATTTGTTGTCACTAGCGCACCAGCCAACAGCAACAATGCCAAAAGAATTCCTGCTCCTCCATACCAAAACCAAATAATGCTTCGGCGTTTTTTTTCACGTTTATCCAGGCTACTGTCCAGTCGCTCCCAAAGGGTTTGCTCTGGAGCTTTTTTAGCATTGTCCAGTCTGTCTTTTAGCAGCGCGCCTATGTCTTTTCTATGCTCCATGTGTAGGTGTTGTTTTTGATTGGGTGAGTGCCGAAATACTCTTTTGTAACCCCAGTTTTGCGCGATGATAGTTAGATTTTGAAGTGCCTTCAGAAATATTTAAAATACGCGCTACTTCTTTATGCGAATATCCATCTAGTTGGTATAAGTTAAACACCAATCGGTATTGGTCTGGCAATTGCTGTATGCAATGTAAAAGCGTGTCCAGGGATATTGTTGAAAGTTCAGTTTCCTGATTAGGCTCGGCTATCGTTTCTTCCATTACATCTACAGGAATATATTTGTTATTCTTGTAGCGGTCTATAGCCTTGAACATAGTGATGCGTTTCATCCACCCTTCAAAACTACCTCGATTTTCAAATTTTTTTATACTGTCAAAAATGACCATAAAGGCATCGTGTAAATTGTCTTCTGCTTCTGCGGCATTTCGGCTATACTTCAAGGAAACAAAATAGAGTACGTCTTTGTACTGTTTAAAGAGTTCACTTTGCGCAATACGGTCGTTTTTGCAACAGCCTTTTATGAGTTGTTCTTGTGTCAATAAAATAGGATGCGCTTTTTATCCGCCAGTACAAGGTACGGCTTCAATGGTTATTTGTGTTGTTTCTAATAATTCGCCACTGCTTGTGTAGGCGATACGGACAAAAATAGTCTGCGGATTTTCAACATTCGTGTAATTTGTTGGGTTTAATGGATTGGTATTGGCCAAAGCATCCGCTTCAGATATAAAAAAGCTGTACGTTATGCTGGAAATGATATCGTGCGTAGCAGGCACAGCAATACAAGTTATATAGCGCTGTAAATTGAAATTGGCTACACCTGGCATAGTGTCCAGCTCACAAACTTGATATCCGTCTGGTGTACAAGGTAGGCTGCAATCTTTTTCTATTAATACCGAATGTATGTCGTTGCTTATAAAAATTTGCTCGTCTGTAAGCACACCTACTTCCCAATTAAAATCCCAAAAGGCTTCCACTTTGGCATTGTCGTTTAGGTCTATGTTTAAGAATAAATCTTCTCCAATATAGAGTGTTATCCAGGTGCCAAAAAATATAGCATCGTTATAATACAGTTCTACGGTTCCATTTAGGTTTACATTAAAACGAGCGTCTTCAAAATTGTTAGGACTTCCTGGTACAGCAATTATTTTCATTGGGCATTCCACCAAAGTATTGTTGCAACGACGTTGGCGTTCTTCTTTACTACAACTTTTAATGGCATTCTTAAGTTCTTCGTTTGTGTTTACTTCAATTAATTGGCCGGTATCCAACGTTCCAGAGATTGGATAATTAACACTAATGGAATGTGTTTCGGGCAAGGCTTCTAGTAATTCAATAAAATCCTTATTGTTAAAAACTGCACGCGTATCTACCAGATCTAGTTTTTCATCAAAGCTAAAAACAGTAAAGGAATAATTGAATTCAATACAATTAATACTTTGTTCAAAAGGTTCGTCTGTAATTAATTCTAGAAAGGTAAAGAGCTCTTCATCCACAATATCTAAATTAATTTCGGCAGCACCTATGGGCTCATCTTCACACGAAATAAAACTTAGGATGAATACTAAGGGAAGGAAATAAATTATCTTTTTCACAGCAATTTTTTAAAGGTTGAAAATACCCCTCAACAATTCTTTTGAGTCGAAGTCTTGCAGAAGGGTTTTATAGCAATTTCTTTATAGTCTATAAGTAAACCTGATGGTTGCGTGCTTTGCTATTTTTTTATCATTTTAATAGTTTTATTTGCTCCTTCCGAAGTGACCGTACAAAAATAAACACCAGCAGCGTTAGGTAAGGAAAGCTGTATTGTTTTTTGTTGCTGAAAGGTTGAAGTAAACACAACTTGTCCTAACATGTTGGTGATGGTAATAGCTACGCTCTCAAAAGTGTCTTGAAACACCAAGCTAAAATCGCCAGTAGTTGGGTTGGGGTATGCACTAATTTCTGAATTCTGAATGTCAAAATCTTCAGTACCTAGAATTAAGTTGTTTAATTTTATTAAAAAAGCATCTGCACTTCCGTTAGAGGTTTTATTAAAGACGCCGGGTCCAGGATACAAATCTGCGGTTTCCCTAAAAGTTCCTCCAAGAATAACTGCATCGGTACTATCTATTGCTAGTGCAACACCTGTATCTCTATCTAAGCCTCCCATGCTATACGCTTCTTTAAATTCACCCTCGCTATTTAATTGTAAAATAAAAATATCCTTATCACCATTTGATGTTAACTCGTAGGTTTCAGTTCCTGAATCAAAATCGACGGTTTGTAAAAATTTACCTGAAACTAACACATCATCTAGGCTATTTATAGCAATGGAATAGCCTTCGTCTGGTTGGAAATCGTCACTTCCAATTGCTTTTGCCCAACTAAGCGCACCTGCTTCATTAAGTTTTACGATTAGTATGTCTGTATCACCTTGAGATGTAATTTCAAAAACACCTGCATTAGGATCTACATCCATCGTTCCGCCAAAACCGCCAGTAATTAGTATATTATTATTAGAATCTAAGCTGGATTCTCTAAGTCGCTGATTAAAATCACCATTCCCAAAACCTTTTGCCCACATTAATTGCTGCGCGCTACTGTATTTAGCTACGAAGAAATTTAAACCTCCAGTACTTGTTAATTCCTCAACTCCGGCAGTTGGATCAAAATCTGCAGTACCCTCATAATTTCCTGAAATTATAATACTATTATTAGTATCTACTAATACATTGTAAGCTCCTACAAAACCAGCCCCTCCAAAAGCAAATACGTTTACAAATTGCAAATCCGGAGATAGTGTAAGAACAAAAGCGTTGCCATTTTTAGCGTCTAAATTTGTGGTAGCAGCATCTGGATCAAAATCTACGATATCCTCAAATACACCAGTTAAAATTAGTTCTCCTACGCTATTTTCTGAAATATTATAAGCAAAGTCTTGGCCAACACCACCCCACGTTTTTGCGGTATTAAAGCTCCCATCGTTATTTAAAGCAATAATGAAAAAATCATTTTCCCCTTGTGGTGTTATCAAAAAATCACCAGCTCCGGGGTCTAGATCTATGGGTGCACTGTGAAATCCTAAAATATAGATGGTTCCATCTTCAGTGACTATTAAATCTATGGGCTGTTCAAATTCTGACGAACCAAACGCTACTGCCCATAAAAAATTTCCATCGGTATCGAGCTTTTGAAGATAGATATCATTAAATGCTGAAGATGTAAGGTTGAATTCTCCAGGACCGGGATCAAAATCTACTGTTTCACCAAATTCTCCTAGTACATATACATTATTAGAAGCATCGGTCACGATTTTCGAAGCGACATCAAAACCATTGCCCCCAATAGTATTTAGCCAGGCAATATCTTGTGCGTTTACAGAAAGTGCACAACACAAAAACAGAAATAATATTTTAAGATTTTTCATAGCAATTATTTTAAGGGTTATTTTCTTATAGTCCTACATATAAAAAAAAAGTTGCGTGAAAATAGTTGAAGCTATTTAATTATTCTTTTCCCAATTCGGTGGCTCTGTTAAATGCTGCGTAGGCTGCGTCTTTTATTAATTCTTTTACATTGTTGTCCTCCATAGAGTCTAATGCCGCACGGGTTGTGCCTCCTTTTGAAGCTACACGCTGCATCCAGGATTCTGGCGAAAGGTCCGAATCGTTAAACAATGTGACGGCGCCTTCAAACGTTTGGGAGACCAATACTTTCGAGTCATTTTCTGAAAAGCCCATTTTTAAGGCTGCTTCCAGCATAGATTGCATAAAATAAAAAACATAAGCTGGGCCACTGCCCGAAATGCCCGTAGATGCATTGATAAAATTTTCATTTTCTACGTGTATGGCCTTGCCGGTAGTATCCAATAAGTTGCGAACCATTAATAACTCAATACGGCTAATTTCCGGAACTTCGGTAAATGAGGTAACGCCTTTGCCTACTTTGGCTGGGAGATTGGGCATAGCACGTACTACTTTTGTAATACCCAGACCTTCTTGTATTTTTGCAATGGTAACGCCCGCCATTAGTGAAATTATGAGTTGTTCTTTACGTAGGTATTTTTTGAGCGCTACGAACAAAGCGTCGCTGTGGTAAGGTTTTACCGCCAAAAAAATGATGTCTGCCCTCGAAGCGCAATCTTCTAAATTATGAAAAGCATTAAATTGTGGCGATTTGTTAAGGGTTTCTGTAACGGTTTTCGAAACATCATAGATCATTATTTTTTGCCGATTCAAATAGGGAGAGCCCGCCATTCCTTCAGCATATGTTAATCCCATATTTCCGGCTCCAATTACAAGTACTTTCATTGTTTTTCAGTTAAATTTAAACAGTTAGTGCAAGGACTGTGCGAAACACAACACTTGTCCTTCTTTATTTTTTTATTTGAATGAAATCGCTATTGCTTCACTATAGATAGTGGCTAAGAAGCTAGTGACGTAATTGCAGTCTTCTTTTTAAAAAAAAGTTTTTCCTGACAGGTTTTCAAAAAAAATCGCCTCTCAATAGTTGAAAGGCGTTTTAATTACTGTTTAGAAAATAAATTAATCTCTCTATTTATCTCTACTACGATTGGTGTTACAGCAACACTAACTTCTCTTGGTGGACGCTCTACATAGCCTTCAAGTTTTGGTTGTAGTGCTGTTTCTAGAAACTTTATTTTAATGAGTGCTGTTTTTGCAAAGCAAGAATTTCCCCTACAGCCTGATGATATTTATATGGATTCCCAGCTTTTTTAATTGCCTTGTACACTTTTTGAGGATGGTGTGTAGCCTGAGCGAAAAACTCCCAAAACCCCAGCATTTTCATTTTTATGGGCGTGGGTCCAGAAAGCATGGCATCATACTGCTCATAGATAGTATCATGAAACTCTCTAAAAATCTCCCATCGCTCCGCTGGATATACTATCGTATCTGCTTTTATCATACTGGGCAAAAAAGGATCTGCAATAAGCCCTCTGCCCAACATAAAATGCTGTATGGATGGAAAACGCTCGCGCATTGTTTTAAACTGTGCTACTGTTGTAATATCGCCATTATAATACAGCGTATGCTTGGAGACGTCTACACATTTCTGAAACGCTTCGAGGTCTACACCTCCTTTGTATAATTGCTTTCCTAGGCGCGCGTGAATGGCAATATTTTTTAAAGGGTACTTTTCTAAGATGGGAAAAGCATCTAGTATTTCTGTACTATTTTCATAGCCTAAACGCATTTTCATGGAGATGGTCACATCGGTTTCGATATGTGCACGATGTAATATATGGTCAATTTTTTCAGTATTGCAAATAAGTCCAGAACCCATACCGCTTTTAGTTACCATTGGGTAGGGGCAACCCAGATTCCAGTTAAGTTCTTTATAGCCTAACGATTGGATATACTGAATCACAAATATAAAATGGTCTGCATCTGCTGTCATTACCTGCGGAATTAATTCCAGACTTGTATTGACCTCAGGGTCTAAATCTCGCTGGTAGGATCCCTTAATAACCATCTTTCTATTGAACCGAATATAGGGCGCATAAAACGTGTCTATGCCTCCAAAAAATTTCTGTTGCGCATTTCGAAATATAGCGTCTGTAAAGCCTTGTAAAGGAGAGGATAGAAGTTGGTAAGACATTTGTAAATTTTCAGCAACAAAGATAGCAGAATATCTAATGTTGATTTTTAAAATTTCAGCATAAAAAAAACGCCCTCCAAGGTAGGAGGGCGTTTAAGAGTATTTGTAATCCGAGAATATCGGAATTAAATAGCTATACAGTCTGAGCGTAGTCTAAGACTAGTCTCTCTTTCTGTCTCTGCTGCGGTTATCACGACCACGATCATCTCTACCACGGTTGTTGTCACGGCTACCACGATCTTCTCTTGGTGGACGCTCTACATAACCTTCAGGTTTTGGCTGTAGCGCTTTTCTAGAAACTTTATCTTTTCTAGTTCGCTTGTCTAAACCAAAATACTTCACATCAAACACGTCGCCCATATTTACTACGTCGCTTACGTTTTCGGTGCGTTCCCAAGCCAATTCAGAAACGTGTAATAATACTTCGTTTCCTGGAGCATCCATATATTCCACAACAGCACCAAAATCTAACATCTTGATTACTTTTACTTCGTAAACAGATCCAACTTCTGGCTTAAAGGTAATAGAATCGATCTTCGCTAAAACGGCGTCAATTCCTTCTTGTCCAGTACCTAGAATTTCAACAATTCCTTCTTCTGTTACAGGGTCTTCGTTGATCACGATAGTAGTACCAGTTTCTTTTTGAAGTTCTTGTATTACTTTTCCTCCAGGTCCAATTAAAGCACCAATAAAATCGTTAGGAATACGCACTGTTACCATTTTTGGAGCGTAGTCTTTCACGTCTGCTCTTGGAGCAGCAATAGCATCTGTCAATTTCGTCAAGATGTGTAAACGACCTTCTCTTGCTTGCTTCAATGCAGCAACAAGAATCTCGTAACGTAATCCTTTTACTTTAATATCCATTTGGCAAGCGGTAATCCCGTCTGCTGTTCCGGTAACTTTAAAGTCCATATCTCCTAAGTGATCTTCATCACCAAGAATATCAGAAAGCACCGCATATTTTCCAGAAGCACCATCAGAAATTAATCCCATTGCGATACCAGAAACTGGTTTCTTCATTTGGATACCTGCATCCATCATTGCCATTGTCCCAGCACAAACAGTTGCCATAGAAGAAGAACCGTTAGATTCTAATACTTCGCTTACTACACGTACTGTGTAAGGACAATCGTCTGGCACCATTCCTTTAAGACCACGTTGCGCTAAGTTACCGTGACCAACTTCTCTACGAGAGGTTCCACGAATAGGTCTAGCTTCACCCGTACAAAAAGGAGGGAAGTTGTAGTGAAGGTAGAAATTTTCTTCTCCTTCGTGAGATGGCATATCAATTTTATTTGCATCTCTGGAAGTTCCCAAAGTTACTGTTGCCAGGGCCTGAGTTTCTCCACGTGTAAAAACTGCAGAACCGTGAACCGATGGCAAGTAATCAACCTCACACCAGATATCTCTCACTTCTGTAGTTTTACGACCATCCAAACGTGTTCCTTCGTTTAGGGTTAAATCTCTAATAGCAGCTTTTTCTGCTTTACGGTAGTATTTTGAAACTAAACCGCCATAATCTGCTAACTCTTCTTCAGAGAAAGTAGCTTTTATGTCTTCTTTGATCTGGCTGAAAGCAGTGCTGCGTTCATGCTTTGCAGAACCAGCTTGTGCGATCGCGTATACTTTGTCATACGCCATATCGTGTACTTTCTTAGCTAAATCTTCATCTTCTCTTTCAGCTGGATATTCGCGTACATCTTTTCTTCCAACTGCATCTGCTAATCTTAGTTGAGCAGCACATTGAATTTTAATATGCTCGTGTGCAAATTTGATAGCGTCTGCCATTTCTTCTTCAGAAATTTCATCCATTTCACCTTCTACCATCATCACACTATCTGCAGAGGCTCCAATCATCATATCGATGTCAGATTCTAAAAGCTGTGCTCTTGTTGGGTTAATGATGAATTCTCCATTTACACGCCCTACTCTTGCTTCAGAGATAGCACACTCAAACGGAAAATCGGATAACTGAATTGCTGCAGAAGCGGCAAGACCTGCCATAGCATCTGGCATGACATCTTCGTCGTGAGACATTAACTGGATCATCACCTGAGTTTCAGAATGATAATCTTTTGGAAATAACGGACGCAGTACTCTGTCCACCAAACGCATTGTTAACACTTCACCATCACTAGGGCGTGCTTCTCTTTTAAAGAAACCACCTGGGTAACGTCCCGATGCTGCAAATTTTTCACGGTAGTCTACCGTTAATGGAAGGAAATCCAGGTCTTTTTGCTCGTAGTTTGAAACTACAGTACAAAGCAACATACATTTTCCAGATTGAACAACAACAGACCCGTGGGCTTGCTTTGCTAGTTTTCCGGTTTCGATAGAGATCTCTCTACCGTCACCAAGGTCAATGACCTCTCTAAATACTTTAGGTATCATAAAATTGTTTTTCACTTTTGCGCATAAGAATATACGCAGTTAATTGGTCAAAGCTTGATTTTCAAGCTAAGTGTTGTTGTGTTGTTGTGGTTTGACCAATGAAAAACCTAAGGGTAGCTTTTCTATGTTTTTCAAATTTGTGACCCCGGGCCCTAAAGGGAGCAAATTTGAAAATGAAATCTTGCTTTTAGAAAGTCCACCCTTTAGGGTCGGGGTAAAAGACTTACGGTTTAAGCAAAGTTTTATACTAAAAAGGGCTCCTATGAGCCCTTTAATAATCAATAATTACTTACGTAATTTTAATTCTTGAACGATTGCACGGTAACGCATAATGTCTTTCTTCATTAAATAATCTAATAAAGAACGACGCTTTCCTACCAGCTTTACTAGACTACGCTCTGTATTGTAGTCTTTGTGATTTGCTTTAAGGTGCCCTGTTAGGTGCTCAATACGGTATGTAAATAACGCAATTTGTCCTTCTGCAGAACCTGTGTCGTTACCATCTTTACCATGTTTTGCGAAAATTTTCGCTTTTTCTTCTGGTGCTAAATACATGCTAATATTTGTGTAAATGATTGTTATGTATGTACTACGACTATCATAATACGGGCGCAAAAATACAAAAAGATTTTAGATTGACGTTTATGGATGTTAGAAATATTTACTCTAAAAAACGTGAACCGTGAACCGTGAACTGTGAACCGTGAACCGTGAACCGTGAATCGTGAATCGTGAATCGTGAACCGTGAACCGTGAATCGTGAACCGTGAGGCGTGAAGCTTGACCCGACAACCCACAACCAACAACCGACAACCGAGAACCGACAACCGATTACCGAGAAATAATCTCAATCTCCACACGTCTGTCAAACTCATCACCTTTACCAGTAGGGTAGCGGTAGGCATAGCCACGGGCGCTCATTCTTTTTTTGTCAATGCCATTATCCAGAAGGTAATTATAAATTCGTTTGGCTCTGGCTTCACTTAAATTATTTTTGCCCGTACGGTTGTTGTAGCCATCCCTGCCAGGGTCGTGTGATTTTCCGCAGCACACGTGGCCCAGGAGTCTAAAAGTGATGCTGTTGTTTTCTGTTAAAAATTCCAATAATTCATTGAGAGCATCTTTACTGTCATTTCTTATATCGTCTCGGCCTGGGTAAAAGTGGATTCCTTTTAATTCTATTTTTTCTCCTATATTTATTTTTGTGTAATCGTTTATTTTCTCTGGAAGTTTGGTGGGACTCGCTGTACTGCTTTTGAAAGCTAAATTTTCTTTATATACGGGCCAGGTCATAATATCTACCCGCCTGTTTTCATCTTCATCACCTTCCAATTCTCCAAAACCGTTGGCGATAATAGTGGTGTAGTTTTTAAATTGTTGTTTCACCGCATTGGCACGCCTTTCAGAAAGCTTTAAATTATAGGTAGAATCTGCTGGACTGCTGGCATATCCTTTCAAAACAATACTATCGTTGCGTTGCAAAGAGTGTTGCTGAATGCTATCTATAAACTGTTTTTGAGAAGCAGTTATCTTGTAGCTATTGTTTTCAAAATACAACGACCACGGGCCACCTTGTTCTTGGCATAAACCGAAAACAGGCAGTATAAAAAGTAAATATGTACTTATTTGCAAGCGCATATAGAAGGGTTGCTTTACTTTATATTCAAGGGATAAGCATACTTATTTAAACTTACAAACGTTATATAAGTCCAAATCTAAAACGTAAACGAAAACTTAAAATTATGAAAACATTGAAGAAATCACTAATCCTGGCATCACTTTTCAGTTTTACTTTGTTCCTGAATAGTTGCGATAAAGAAGACGACACACAAGATCCTGTAGATTTTTCGGCTGAAGATGCAGCGCTAGCAGCGAAAGTAGATACTGCCATTGAAGGTACCTTAACCATTATGGAAAACGGTTACGATGAAAATGAAGAAGCCACACGAGGACAAAATAATATGTCACTTTTTCCAGCCTGTGCTACAGTAACGCTGAATGCAAATGGCGATGGTACAGGTAGTATTATCCTGGATTTTGGAACTGGGTGTACGTTGAATAATGGAGCAACAGTTTCAGGAAAAATTAATTTGAATTATGAAGCCATTATAAACGATTCCCGAATTATAAATTACACCTTCGAAAATTATTTTTATAATGGAAACGGCGTAGCTGGTGGTGGCGAAATCTTAAGAGAATTAATGAATGCGAACGGCAATCCAGCTTCAACTGTAAACGAAACCATCACAGTATCTTTTCCAAGCAGCACTGTAACGGCAACCCGTAACGGACTCCGAATTGCAGAATGGGTGGAAGGGGTAGGCTCTGGCACCTGGACAGATAATGTATACAACATCACCGGAAACTGGAACACCACGTTTACCAATGGTTTTGAGCGTTCTGGGGTAGTCACTGAAACTTTGGTACGTAGGTTAGACTGCCCGTATTTAGTAAGTGGAACTTTAGAAGTTACCCAGGACGGACTCACGGGTTCGCTGGATTTTGGTAATGGTGCCTGCGATGCACAAGCTGTTTTTACATTTAATGGCGTTGATTATACCGTATTTTTGTAAATAGCCTCAAGTAGTGTATCACAAAGAATTACTGGAATTGACGATACAACACCCAAACAATGAATAAAAAAAGCCACTCAATCGAGTGGCTTTTCTTTTATACTGCCTTTTCTCTTAAGGGCTGGTTGAGAATTAAATCCAGATATAAGTTTACTTTACGTTTCAAATCTTTACGATGTGTTATAAAATCCAAGAAACCGTGTTCCAGTAGAAACTCTGCACTTTGAAACCCGTCTGGTAGATCTTTACCTGTGGTGTCTTTTACAACACGAGGTCCAGCAAAACCAATTAAGGCGCCTGGCTCGCCAATGTTAATATCGCCTAACATGGCAAAACTTGCGGTAGTGCCTCCCGTAGTTGGGTCTGTACACAAAGAGATAAAAGGTATTTTAGCATCTGCCAATTGGGCTAGTTTGGCGCTTGTTTTTGCCAATTGCATTAAGGATAAGGCAGCTTCCATCATACGCGCGCCACCACTTTTACTGATCAATAAAAATGGAATGTTATTTTTAAGTGAATGGTCTGCGGCACGGGCAATTTTCTCTCCAACTACACTTCCCATAGAACCTCCAATAAAACTAAAATCCATACAGGCAATTACCAGATCTTTACCCATAGATTTTCCAACACCTGATCGTACGGCGTCTTTCAATCCTGTTTTTTTCTGGGCATCTTTTAAGCGGTCTACATATTTTTTACTGTCTTCGAATTTTAAAGGATCTTTGGACTCAAGATTTTTATCCAGTTCTTTAAATTTACCATTGTCAAATAATATTTCAAAATATTCTTTGCTTCCAATGCGGACGTGGTAGCCGTCTTCTGGGCTCACGTAAAAATTGCTTTCTAACTCATCTGCACCTACAATTTTACCTGTTGGAGATTTGTACCAAAGGCCCTTAGGCACATCTTTTTTATCTTCAGTTGGAGTTTGTATTCCTTTTTTTGTTCTTTTAAACCAAGACATATTTTTTTCGATTGAGGAGGGTTCGTAATTCAAATATAGGGAATCTTAGAGTGTATTTATATTATTGAGGTCTTCAAAAGCGCGTGTTAATCTTTTTTTGAAAGTTAATTCACTTTCACGCAACCACTTTCTTGGATCGTAATATTTTTTGTTTGGGATTTCGCTTCCCTCAGGATTTCCTATTTGTGTTTTGAGGTATTCCATGTGCTTGGCAATATAATCCCGTGAACCTTCGGTATATGCAAATTGAAGATCGGTATCAATATTCATTTTAATTACCCCGTAGCCTATTGCTTCGCGAATTTCTTCCAAGGTAGAACCACTTCCGCCGTGAAAGACAAAATCTATTGGATTGTGTCCGGTTCCATATTTTTTCTGAACATATTCCTGAGAATTTTTCAGAATAATAGGGGTTAATTTTACATTTCCCGGTTTGTACACCCCGTGCACATTTCCGAAGGCTGCGGCAATCGTAAACTGGTCGCTTACCTTCAGTAACTCTTCATAGGCATATGCCACTTCATCTGGTTGGGTATATAATTTAGAAGAATCCACATCGGTATTATCTACGCCATCTTCTTCACCTCCAGTAATACCCAATTCAATTTCTAGCGTCATCCCCATCTTGGACATGCGCTCTAGGTATCTTTTGGAAATTTCTATGTTTTCTTCAATAGGCTCTTCAGAAAGATCTATCATGTGCGAACTATACAAAGGGACACCGTGTTGTTTGTAATGCACTTCGCTAGCATCCAGCAAACCGTCTATCCAGGGCAGTAATTTTTTTGCACAATGATCTGTGTGTAAAATTACAGTAGCCCCATATAATTTTGCTAACTCGTGTACGTGTTTAGCACCTGCAACACCCCCTGCAATGGCTGCTCTTTCACCATCATTGTTTAATCCCTTACCGGCATTAAAAAGACAGCCACCATTAGAAAACTGAACGATCACTGGAGCATTCAGTTCGGCAGCAGTTTCCATCACTGTATTTACGGTACTGGAACTGGTAACATTTACGGCAGGAAGCGCAAATGCTTTTTCTTTAGCAAGTTTATGAATTTGTTGCACTTGTCTTCCGGTTGCAACGCCCGGTAAAATGGTGTGGCTCATAGTAGGGTATTTTGAACCGCAAAAATAATAAAAATTGCTGGGTTAGAACGGATAGTTAATACCTATGTTATACACAGCATTCTGGAAATTGTAATCTTTAAACCAGCGTTCGCCTTCTGGACGTCCTGGGTCGTGGGTTTTAAAGCCAATGTCGAAGCGTATCACAAAAAATCCAAAATCGTATCTAATACCAAATCCTGAAGCTACAGCAAGTTCTTTTAAATCCTGAATCCCGTCAAAATTAACAACTTCATTATCTGCCTGGTCATCCAGCACGTTCCAGATATTTCCCACATCCACAAAAAATGCTCCTTTAAAGGCTCCTAAAATAGTGTAACGGTACTCTCCGTTAAAGGCAAGTTTGAAATTTGCTTCATTAAAATCTAACACACCCCCACTGGTTCCGGGACCCAAACTATAGGCTCTCCATCCACGATTATCGTTAGTTCCGCCAGCAAAATAACTTCGGGTGAAAGGTATGCTGTTACTGTTGCCGTAGGGAATGGCAAGGCCAATAAAAGCTCTTGCTGCAAAAACATTATTGTCAAAAAGTGTCCAGTGTTTTATTATTTCGGCTTCTCCTTTTATGTATTGCGAATAGGCTACGCCACCTACTTCTTTAGAGCCATTTTCATTGTCTTCTGCTCCTGTTATGGCACTCACACCAGACAAAATAGTTCCTGCAGATGCCAGTTTCCATCTAAAACGTGTCCAGCTCTTATCAAAAATATTTTCACGGGTATCTTGGAGCCAGGTAAAAGCAGTGGCAAAAATGAGGTTGTCTTCACTTAAACGGAACCTTCGTTCGTCAATTCTACGAATTTCTTGAAGCTGATCTGCACTTACATTTAAATCTGGGTCCTGCTCCAGCAAAACATCATTTAGAAAATCATTAGTTTCTCCAGGGATGGTAAGACTTGGCGTGGTAGCCATACTTGGATTGCTAAAATCGTAACCTGTAACACGGGCTAACTCATTAAGCCTGTCGTAAGAGCTTCGGTATACGTTAAAATAGTTGTCTACGTTTAAGTTTCGAACATACTGAACATCGAATAAATCAAATTCATTTGTTCTAATTTTCGAGGGTTTCCATCGGTAATTAAATTTACCGGAATAGTTCTGGCGGTCCAGTCCAATATTACTCTGTAGATTCACTCCAACACTTAAATTGGTGGAGGGCGACATATACTTCGGAATGAATTTCTCGGTATTCAGTGGAAATAAAATTCGAGGGAACGATAGCCTAACACTTGTTCCAATATCTGAAGTTCCGAAAAATCCAACATCCCTATCGGCCGAAGATCCAACACTACCGCTTGCTGATAGTTGTAAGGTTTCAGCACCTCTAAAAATATTTCTAATTAATAACGAGGTGCTAAAACCTGTCCCAAAAGGTTGTAGGGCAGAGGTGTAGGCGTCAAAACTTGTGTCTAAGGTATATTTTTTCTGTGGAGATAATAAAATAGTAGCGATAAGGCCGGTACTATCTGCTGGGTCTTCCTGGTATGAAATGTTTGGATATTTGAAAATCTTTAAATCACTAATCTGATTGTAGGTAAGATTTCTATCTATGTCTTTAAAAATACTGTCTGGAGAGATTGAAAGTGCGTCTGTAATAGCTTTTGGTTTGTATTTTATTTCTTCATAGCCATAGAGTTTATAGCCATTGTATGTTACGGAGTCTGTAAATGCTTTAGTACTGTTTGCAAAAGTATAATCTGTTACCACCCGCACGTCGTTCACAGTGTATATTTTAAAAGGCTCGGTAACGGTGCTGTCATCTTTTGTTATCCGTCTATCTGGTATAACATAGGTGATATTTGCTTTATGATCTGTTTTTACAGTATCTCCTTTAAAGGTTACATAATCCTGATCGAAATAATACATCCCGGAATTTCGGAATTGTATGGTCAATCTATCTATCTCGTTTAAAAAATTGTTACGCATGTATTGCTCCCCACTTTTCAAAAAGGTTTCGTTTTTTGTTTGTTTAAAAAGCGAATCGACCAAGGGCGAACTAATATTGTAAGCAATAGAATCTATAAAATACGGCTTGTATTTAAGGACATCGTAGGCAACTGAGGCGCGTTTTTCTTTGCTGGAGTCTGTGATTACTTTGTGCTTTGCTTTGGCATTAAAATAACCAAGACTGGCATAGTAGCGTTCCAGTTGTGTAACCGATTTTTTGTTTCTGTCTTCCGAAACAATCACCGGTGCGTCTCCGGCACGTTGTAAGAACTGGTTAAATTTTATATAGGAACTGTCTAGTGCTGTTAACTGTTTTCGAGACAAAAGTTTTACAAGTTTATCTTCACGGCGTGGTTTTTTATCCAGCCAGGCTTGAAAGGTGGAGTCTGGATTTGGGTCGGCTAGATTATAAATATGTAATCCAACCGGAACACCTAAGAGTGGGAATTTTGTATTAGGGCGTTGTGTTAAATAGGAGAAGGGTTCGCTGTCTCCGGTTTCTTCACCATCTACTGTTATCGTGTTTTCGGTAAGTAAAAATTCGTTATCGGGAACATATTTTACTGCGTTGCACGAAACCAAGAGTAGTACGACTCCTAAAATAAATGCTACTTTTGTATGTGTTTGGACCAAGCTGTTGTCTTTACTGGAATTCAAAAATAGGATAATTTTGATAAGTAAAAGTGAAATAAAATCAATAACGCAATTACAACAAAAAAAGTACCGTGATTTACGTTCTCTTTTTGTTGCCGAAGGCCCTAAAGTAATAAAAGAATTGCTTGCCGAGGGTTTAAAATTGAACGCATTTTATGCAACAGCGCCTCTCGATCCTTCTAAAGGCGGTATTGAAGTTTCAGAAATGATTTATAGGCAGATCTCCCCCCAGGAACTTAAAAAAATAAGCAATTTAAAAACTGCCAATACCTCGCTGGCCATTTTTGAAAAGCCCAACCCCCCAAAAATTAAAGATAGCGGACTCATTGTAGCGCTGGATGCGGTGCGTGATCCTGGAAATTTAGGAACTATCATTAGATTATGCGATTGGTTTGGGGTAACGCAATTACTATGTTCGCAGGATACAACAGATTGTTATAATCCAAAAGTGGTACAAGCCACAATGGGAAGTATTGCGAGGGTTTCGGTGCAATATGTATCGCTTGTTGAAACGCTTCAAAATTCGAAACTGCCTGTTTTTGGTGCTTTTATGGAAGGGAAAAATGTGTACAAAAGCACAATGCCTCAAGAAGGAATTATAGTAATGGGGAATGAAGCCAATGGTGTTTCAGCAGAAATTTCAGCAATTATTTCAGAAAAAATAAGCATTCCACAATTTGGAAATGCGACCACCGAAAGTTTAAATGTAGCTACTGCTGCAGCTATCCTGCTAAGCGAGTTTAAACGTGCCTATTGAAAGGTAAAGTTTATAAAAATACCTCGTGTAGATAGCTTATTAATATTTCCTGTCCAGGGAGAGTTTGGATCGTCATCTGCTACCAACTCATCACTTGTGGCAAACACCCCGCGTATGGACGGTGTAAATTTAAAGTAGAATAGATAGAAGTCTATTCCAAAACCAAGTTCAACATAACTGGTTCCAGAGGTCATCCTAAATTGCCCCTGCTCATTGTCTTCTGGGTTGTCCTGGTTGCTGGAAAGATTGATCGATCGTGATACTCCCGCGACAATAAATGGTTTAAAATTATTTAAACGTTCAGTAGAAAACTTTACCAGAAGCGGTACGTGGATGTAGGTAGATTTCGTCTCTCGTAAAAAATCTCTTTCTTCTACAAAATTTGGAAAAATAAGATTTCGTTGTGCAAAATATAAACCAGGCTCCAAGCGCAGGTTAATGTATCGGTTTATGCGCATATCGCCTACAAGGCCTACGTTAAATCCGGATTGGCTTTCTACAAGAATATCGGTATTATCGTCTTGGGCTTGATTTTCATATTCAATTTTAAAATCGTAGCTATTAAAACCTAGAAAATAACCATAGGTTAGAAATTTGTTGTCAAACGTTTCTAGATTTGCCAGCCGTTCTTTAGTAAAAAGCTGTGCCTGTGCAGATTGTGCTATAAATACTAGTGCCAGTAAAAAAAATAATCTCTTTATCATTATTTGCTTGCCGTATAAATGGTTGCTACACCAAAGGTTTGCGGTTTGTTTTTCACCTCTATAAACCCAATTTTTCGTAAAATATTGTTGAGCTTTTCGCCATGTGGAAAAACAGCCGCGCTTTCGCTTAAATACTTGTATGCTACTTTGTCTTTTGAAAATAGGCGTCCAATAATAGGTAATATACCCCTAGAGTACAAATAATACCCCTGCTTAAAAGGAAATTTTGTAGGGACTGAAGTTTCCAGAATCACAAATCTACCTTTCGGTTTCAAGACCCTCAGTATTTCTGCCAAACCTTTTTCCAGGGTTTCAAAATTCCGAATTCCGAAGGAAACGGTAATCGCATCGAAACTATTGTCTTCAAAAGGTAGTTTTTCACTATCGCCTTTTAGAAAGAGCACCTTTTCTGAAATGGTTTTTCCTGCTACTTTTTTACGGGCCACAGAGAGCATTCCTTCACTAAGGTCCAGACCAACAATGTGGTCTGCAGGAATTTTTGCTGCAAATTGTAAGGCTAGATCGCCAGTGCCTGTTGCAATGTCAAGAATAGAATTGGGCTGTACTTCAGCAACCAACTTTACTACTTTTCTGCGCCATTTTTGGTCTATTCCCAAAGAAATAACACGGTTTAGACCATCGTAATTGCCAGAAATAGTATCGAACATTTGTTCTACCTGTTCCTTTTTATTACGGTTGCTATCTTTATAAGGGGTTACTTTCTCTTCCATAGGTTTTTGCGGGTGCAAAGCTACGTACTTTTTGTGGAAATTTTTAAATATTCCCTATAGGTTTATTGCTTTTGCATTAAAACACAAACCAATCATTTTTACATTAGTTTATATTTCTATCGTACCTTTGCCCAACGTATTTCATCTACATTTCATGAAAATAATAATTGCCGGCGCCGGGGAAGTAGGTTTTCACCTAGCCAAACTTTTATCGTACGAGTCGCAGGATATCATATTAATAGATAATAAAAGGGAAACACTTACCTACGCAGATACACACTTGGATATCCGAGTTATCAAGGGAGATGCTACTTCTATCTCAACTTTAAAAGACGCTCAGATAGCGCAAGCAGATCTTGTGATTGCAGTAACCAGTAGCGAGACTACCAACATTACCGTTTGCGTTTTGGCGAAGCAATTAGGTGCTAAACGTACCATAGCCCGAATTAGCAATACCGAATTTTTAGACAACCAGGAAGAAGTAGGTTTTAAAAAATTCGGGATAGACGAGCTTATTTCTCCGGAAGCACTTGCTGCAAATGAAATATCCCTTTTACTGAACCAAAGTGGCTTTAACGATACCTACGAGTTTGAAAATGGAGCACTTATTATGATTGGGCTCTCCCTTTCCAGAACCGCAGCTTTTGTAGATAAAACAGTGAAAGAGGTAGGAGATTTGTATCCAGAACTACAGTATGTGCCACTGGCAATTCAACGTTTTGGAACCCAGTATACCTTGATTCCAAGAGGTGATACCCAGTTCAAAGAAGGAGATCAGGTTTATTTTACGACCACCAAAAAAGGAGTTGACGAAATTTTTAAACTCACTGGAAAGGTGAAAATGGAAATTAAAAATGTCATGATCCTTGGCGGAAGTAAAATAGGCTACAAAACAGCAAGAGACCTCTGTAAAAATAGCTTTCGTGTGAAATTAATTGAAAGAGAACAGAGCAAAGCCTTTGATATCGCCGATGAAATCCCCAGCTGTTTGGTTATAAATGGAGACGGTCGTAACGTAGAGCTTTTAATGGAAGAGTCTATTGCAGATATGGATGCGTTTATTTCGGTAACTGGAAATAGCGAAACCAATATTATGTCGTGTCTTGTTGCTAAAAGTAAAGGTGTTAAAAAAGCCATTGCTTTGGTGGAGAATATGGACTATTTTCAACTCTCACAATCTATTGGGATTGATACGCTTATTAATAAAAAATTATTAGCAGCCAATACCATTTTTCGATATGTTCGTAAAGGAGAAGTAGTGGCCATGACCAAGCTAAACAATATGAACGCAGAGCTTTTGGAATTTGTAGTCACACCAAATTCAGATGTTGCTGGGAAAATCATAAAGGAGATAGATCTACCACGATCGGCCATTATTGGCGGTGTTGTTAGAAATGGTGAAGGTATTATTGCCTTGGGTGATTTCAGAATTATGAGTGGTGACCGGATCGTAATTTGTTGTTTACCTCAATCTATTTCTAAAGTTGAAAAACTCTTTGTGTAATGCGTCCCATCGCCTCCCTTAATTATAAAATAATCTTTCACCTTTTAGGGCTGCTTTTACTTGTGAATGGTGGATTTATGCTCCTCTCAGCACTTATTAGTTTTTTGTATAAAGATGGGGTGGTATTGGAGATGTTTCTGGCTGGTTTTACAACACTCTTTATAGGGGGTGTAGTGATGCTAACAACCCGAAAACACCGCAAGGAAATCCAAAAAAGAGACGGATACATTATTGTCACCTTTGGATGGGTAAGCATGGCACTTGTTGGCACCTTACCCTATCTCTTTACAGGAGCCATTCCAGGTTTTGCAAATGCTTTCTTTGAGACCATGAGTGGCTATACCACAACAGGAGCCTCTATTTTAAGCGATATTGAAAGTCTACCCAAAGGGGTTCTTTTTTGGCGTAGCATTACACACTGGATTGGTGGGATGGGAATTATTGTTCTGGCCATTGCTATTTTACCATTGCTAGGCATAGGAGGAATGCAACTTTTTACTGCTGAAGCTCCCGGACCTGGTGGCGATAAATTACATCCAAGAATTACCGATACTGCAAAAAGATTATGGCTTATTTACGTGAGTTACACCGTTGCCGAAACTATCTTATTGAAAGTAGCAGGAATGAGTCTTTTTGATGCTATGAATCACTCATTAAGTACCTTAAGTACAGGTGGGTTTTCAACCAAAAATGCGAGTGTTGCATATTGGAACGATAAACCTATTATACAATATATTATCATTGTGTTTATGTTTTTGGCAGGAACCAATTTTGTATTGAGTTATTTTGCTTTTAAAAGACGCTTTAAGCGCGTTTTTCAAGACGATGAATTTAAGTGGTATGCTGGAATGATAGTCTTCTTCACCTTCATTGCTGCTATTCTTATTTACCTGCAGGCAGATGTTTCACTTTCCAGCATTGAACATCCCATGATTTGGGGAGAAGCAGAGAGTGCATTTCGTCACGGGTTGTTCCAGGTGTTAAGTGTTATTACCACTACTGGTTTTATAAGCGCAGATTATACTTTATGGACGCCATTTTTGGCTGTGTTTTTCTTTGGGTTGATGTTTTTAGGTGGCTCGGCTGGCTCTACGGCTGGAGGAGTTAAAGTGGTTAGACATTTACTAATGATTAAAAATGGAATTTTAGAATTTAAAAGAACATTACATCCCAATGCTATTTTACCAGTTAGATATAACAACCGCTCCGTACAACAACCAATTGTTTATAATGTATTGGGATTTTTTATTTTGTATATGCTCTCTTTTATATTTGGAGTTTTAGTGTTTTCCTGGCTAGGCTTAGACTATAAAACAGCACTTGGTGGCGCAGCATCAACATTAGGGAATGTAGGACCCGCTTTAGGAGATCTAGGGCCTGTAAATAACTACGGAGCACTACCAACAGCTGCAAAATGGTGGGCGTCATTTTTAATGCTCATTGGCAGACTAGAACTTTTTACCGTGCTTATTTTGTTTACGCCTTTCTTTTGGCGAAACCGCTAATGACATTTTAAAACTTTCAGTACTTTTACGGTATGAGTAGCGATACACAAGTACCACCTGCCAATAAAGTAAGCGAAAATAGTCGCAGGCACTTTAGGTACCGAAGCAACACCTGTCTTAACTGTGGTCACCCTTTAGACCTTAGCGACGTGTATTGCCCATATTGTTCTCAACTAAACAGTACCAAACAACTTTCGTTAAAGGATTTCTTCAGTGAGTTTTTTAACAGTATCGTAAGCTACGATTCCAGATTACGGTATACCATTTCAGATTTATTATTTAGACCAGGTACTATTACCCGAAGGTATGTGACAGGAGAACGATTGCGATATGCGAACCCATTCCGTTTCTTTCTAAGCGTCTCAATTATCTATTTTTTGCTGAATGGGATTATTAACACCTTTGTGGCAACAGACAGTGAGAACGCCATCGTAAAAACGAATGATGAGGTAGACCCTGGTATTAAATATTCAATTGGAGATAAAACTTTCAACTTAAATGAGTCTAACCAATATCAAGGTAACAATGAGGTCCCTATTACAACACTTGATTCTGTAAATAAAAAGGTAGATTCCATACTAAAAAATACTACTGGTGATAACAAAGTAAAAAAGGAGCAGTTCGAGCTAATCTCAGAAAAAGAACTGGATACGCTGGGTTGGGCTGAAAGTAAAATTAAACGCTTTATATTCTATCAGGAATTCTACGAGGAGACCAAAATTACAGATGTAGCAATTGCTTTGGATAGTCTTAATCATTCCCATACGCGAATGAATAGATGGATCTATCAAAAAGGGCAGGTTTATGAACGGATTAGAGATAAACCCACTGAATTCCTAAATTATATGTTGGGGAAAGTTCCTTTTTTCCTATTCTTTTTTACGCCAGTATTTGCTATTTTCTTTTGGCTGATTTACTCCAGAAAGAAGTATTCTTATGTAGAACATATGGTTTTTATCTTCCATATTTTTAGCTTTCTCTTTATTGGGATGTTCATTGCTCTCATTCCCGACTTGTTAATTGGAGAAGAAATTTTATCGGGAATATTATTCACTTTAATAGGTCCTTTTTACTTTTATAAGGCATTGCGTAATTTCTATAAGCAAAATCGTTTCGTAACAATTTTGAAATTCTTATTTTTAAATATTGTTTTCTTTATGAGCTCAATTTTTGCGGCAGCAATATTTTTTGTGATCACAGCAGCAGTCTATTAAGTATGATACAACAAATAACCAAAGGAATAAAAATTTCAGTAGCCAATAGGTATGAAGGAATGCTAGAAGATAGCCCAAGACCCTCTTATGCTTTTTCTTATACGATTACCATAGAGAACCAAAGTAAGTTTATAGTACAACTGGTCTCCAGACGTTGGGAAATTATAGATGCATTAAATGTTAAAGAAACGGTAGAGGGTGATGGTGTAATTGGAGTACAACCTATTTTACAGCCTGGTGAAACGCATACCTACAGCAGCGGTTGTTTGTTACAAGCCCCTGTAGGTGCCATGCAGGGTGCCTATAAAATGATGAATTTTGACACTGCCGAATACTTTTACGTTACCATCCCTACGTTTAAGCTGAACGCTGCTTTTGCAATGAATTAAACTGCACCAGCGTACCCACACTTTCCAACTTTAATAGTTCCTCATTTTGTAAAATATGGCAAAATGCACAATGACTATCATACATAAATTGATACGGTAACGAGCTGTTAAATTTTGTTGAAACATACACCCCGTTATAATCTAACTCGCCCAAATCGTTATATCTTTTTATATTGAAATGATGCAAAGGCAATTCGGTTGTTACAACCTCAAACCAGGCATTACTGCCTGTGCCGGATAATTTTTGAAGTTGAGGTTTTTTGCTAAATAATATTTCAGCTTTTTCGATACTGGCAGCAGTAATGCTTTCAGGTTTATTTTTATGGAAATAATTGGTGAGATTTTCTTTTAAGGCACTGCCTTCAAATACTTCTATTTTTCCGTCACGAACTTGAAATGCTTCTTGTAAAGTGTTTGCTTTTTCAACATTTCCCACGGTACTTGGGGTAAATTTTTTGTTGAAGTTAAGTGCCTTTATAATTTTTTTGTCATTGGTGGAAGCTAGAATTGTATTGGTAACAAAGCGGGCACAGTTGCTTCCCGTTTTTCCAAAAACACCATAAGGAATACTTCCTCTTTGTTGAAGTTGAAGAATATAGGCTTCCGCTTTTACATAATCTATCGCATCACATACAGAAGCCAATAACCGTCCTTCCCCATGCGTTTTTTGCGGATAAGCATCCAGCCATACTAACATCTCATCAAGATTTTGAAGTGTATGTTCTGCTGAAAGTTTTGCTGTAATGGGTAGGTGTAATTCGGCATCTGTAATGGCACTTCGAACGCGCCCATGACCTTTTGGAGTGACGTAACGTCCAAAATCGAAATAACGTGCTTTTCCTGTTTCATTTTCAATAAGAACCAAGGCTGCATGCCCTGCCTTTATAAAATCTTTTGTTCCAAGACCCACCAATGGCAATACTTTGCATATCCATTCTGTACTCATAGTCACAAAAGTGTCGGGATATGCGAGGATTATTATTTTACCGGTATACTTCACAGAATGCTAACAGTTTGTTGTTTGATTTGTAAATCCTGATAATTCATAGTTACGGCATCTTCCGTTTTATGGATTTGAGTAATACTTTTTGTTTTTACAAAGTTTCTGTCCATTACTAAATCACTCTCTGGATTTCCGGTTCCTGCATGGTTATGAAATTTCTGTATTTCTTCAGAAGTTGGCTTCACTGTTTTAAATATAAATTCTGAAAACCATGTTTCTCTTTCTTGTTTCATTTCAGAAGTATACAATAAAGATGAAGACCAAATATGTGGTTGTAGTGGTTTTTCAGTAAAATGGGGTGTTTCGCCGTCCCAAACCAATTCATGAAGTTGTGTTTCAGCTTCAAACAAAACTAGTAGTATTGTAAAAGGCTCAATGCCACTAAAATCGTAGGTTAAAATAGTTTCAATGGCATTTTCGGCAGTAAGTAATTCAGTAACAATTACCCCTCTGCTCATGCGATATTTGGTTTTTCTTTCGTGGGCTGTAAACCCTCCGTTTAACAAGCAAATAAGGCGTTTTTTTTCTGAAAGTCCTATCCAGGTGCCTCCGGCCACTTCGTCTTTTGGAAATAACAACTGTGTGCCATCTACAATATATTTTTCAGGTGCAATTGTGTTTCTGTCCGGGGCTTCATCACGGTTAGAGGTGAGTAGAAAACCATTATTATTTTTAGGGATAAATGTAACCGTACACATAGGTGGAGTTGTCGTTATTTTAATCTATAGCTTTCGCCGTGAGGTAAAAATAGAGACTAAAATGTAATTCTGAATATAAAATTTAAAATCCTTTTTAGTTTTCAGGGTCAGTTTTAAGATACTGCTAACTGCAACTGCTAACTGCGCACTAATTTTAGTACCTTTGCAATTCTAAATTTTAATACAAAAACCAAGACTATGGGAAAAGGATTTTTTGAAGTGCCTCTCGCAGTAAATGAACCAATTTTGGACTATGCGCCAGGTTCTCCAGAGCGCAAACGCGTGGTAAACACATATAAGGAAATGTATGACCAGACTGTAGAAGTGCCGTTATACATAAATGGAAAAGACATTAAAACTGGTGATACTGCTACCATGGCACCACCACACGACCATAAGCACATCTTAGGAACCTACCATAGAGCCGAAAAAAAACATATTGAGGATGCAATTGCCGGAAGTTTGGAAGCCAGAAAAAAATGGAGCCAAATGCCGTGGGAACAACGCGCAGGTATTTTTTTACGTGCTGCC
The DNA here is from genome assembly GCA_963799365.1 of uncultured Flavobacteriaceae bacterium. GTDB lineage: Bacteria > Bacteroidota > Bacteroidia > Flavobacteriales > Flavobacteriaceae > Marinirhabdus. The sequence continues at coordinate 158,983 of CAWCWV010000008.1, read as the reverse complement.
GAACTCATTGCTGGACCCTACCGTGCTAAAATAAACGCGGCCACCATGCTGGCACAAAGTAAAACCGTACACCAAGCCGAAATTGATGCCGCTTGCGAGTTGATAGATTTCTTGCGTTTTAATGTACAGTACATGACAGAGATTTACCACGAGCAGCCAGAGTCGACTTCGGGAGCCTGGAACAGATTGGAATACCGTCCGCTGGAAGGATTTATATATGCCATTACCCCATTTAACTTTACAGCTATTGCAGGTAATCTACCCGCAAGCGCAGCATTGATGGGTAATGTTGTGTTATGGAAACCAAGTGACAGCCAGGTATATTCGGCCAAAGTAGTGCTGGATGTATTCCGTGAGGCAGGCGTGCCAGACGGAGTTATTAATATGGTAATGGGAGATCCCGTGATGATAACCGATACTGTTTTGGCAAGTCCAGACTTTAGCGGGATTCACTTTACAGGTTCTACCAATGTATTTAAGGACATCTGGCAAAAAATTGGAACTAATATTCATACCTATAAAACGTATCCGCGAATTGTAGGGGAAACTGGAGGTAAAGATTTTATTGTCGCACATAAAACTTCTAACCCAAGACAAGTAGCGACGGCAATTACCAGAGGTGCTTTCGAATTTCAGGGGCAGAAATGTAGCGCAGCCAGCCGTTGTTATATTTCGAAAAGTATTTGGAATGAGGTGAAAGACTTATTGATAGGCGATGTAAATAGTTTTAAAATTGGTTCGCCAGAAGACCCAGCTAACTTTATCACTGCAGTGATCCACGAAGGTTCTTTCGATAAACTAGCCAGTTATATAGACCAGGCTCAAATAGACCAAAATGCTGAAATTATAGTAGGGGGAACTTACGATAAAAGCGAAGGATACTTTATCCATCCAACTGTAATTGAAACCAAAGATCCAAAGTATACTACCATGTGTACAGAGTTGTTTGGCCCAGTAGTAACTATTTATGTGTTTGAAGATAATAAATGGGAAGAAACCTTAAAAATGGTAGACGAAACCAGTGAATATGCCCTAACAGGAGCTGTGTTTAGTGAAGACCGTTACGCCTTGGAAGTTGCCATGAAAGCGTTGGAAAATGCAGCTGGTAACTTTTATATAAACGACAAGCCAACAGGTGCCGTTGTAGGACAACAACCTTTTGGAGGTGCTAGAGCCAGTGGAACTAATGACAAAGCAGGAAGTAAATTAAACCTCTACCGTTGGATTTCACCAAGAATGATTAAGGAGACTTTTGTAACTCCTGTAGATTATAGATATCCTTTCTTGGGATAATTTTATAAATTTTACAATTGAAAAAAGGCATTGGTGAGAAACTGATGCCTTTTTTGTATTTTTAAGTATGGAGTATACGATAAACAAGGAGGAAACTGTTTTTGACGAGCATTACAAAATGTTGAAGGCAAATATTACTTATGACACTTTTAGTGGAGCAGAAATTACTGCGAATATGTTTGCATTTCATCGCGGAGATTCGGTAGCTATTTTATTATATGAAAAGGATACAGCTTCCATTTTGGTGACAAAGCAATTTAGATATCCTACTACCCAACATCATCAGGGATGGATGTATGAAATTCCTGCAGGATCTTTGGAAAAAGACGAATGCCCTTTGGCCTGTGTCATTCGTGAAACCGAAGAAGAAGTAGGGTATTCGGTATTTCAACCAGAACAGATTTTTGATTTTTATGTTTCTCCCGGAGGTGCTACAGAAAGGTGCTATCTTTTTTATGCCGAAGTTTCTTCAAAGGATAAAACATCAAAAGGAGGAGGATTAGTTTCAGAAAAAGAGGATATAAAACTTATAAAATTGCCAATTACTGAAATTAAATCCTGGCTTTCAGAAAAAATAATTGACGCCAAAACCATCATAGCGCTACAATGGTTCCTAAGCCAAAAAAAGACAATTTAACAACCCACTACCCACTACCCACTACCCACTACCCACAACCCACAACCCACAACCGAAACTACCCTCTAAACTTAAGTGGAAGGTGTACCACACTTTTAGTTTCAAAGAAATCTTCTTTAAAGTAATCGGTAAGGTTATAGATAGTTGCTTTTGGAAAATCCTTTAATTCTTCGGTAAGATCACCTCCTTTTAAGTACAGAATCCCATTTTTAAGGTCGTGTTTGCTTTTTTTGGTAACCCGTTCGCGTACCCAACGTGCAAAGGTTTCCATTTGGGCTACAGCACGGCTTACGATAAAATCGTATTGATCTGTAATATCTTCAGCACGTGCATTCGTTATTTTCACATTCTGAAGTTGCAATCCTTCAGAAACTTCTTCAACTACTTTTATTTTTTTTCCAATACTATCTACCAAATGAAATTGAGTTTCAGGAAAAAGAATTGCCAGCGGAATACCTGGAAATCCGCCGCCCGTTCCTACATCCAGCACTTTAGCTCCAGAAACAAACGGTTGAACTTTTGCAATACCTAAGGAATGAAGGACGTGTCTTAGGTACAACTCGTCAATATCTTTTCTGGAAACCACGTTAATTTTAAGATTCCAGTCTTGGTAAAGTGTTTCCAATTGTTGGAACTGAAGGATTTGTTGCTCAGTTAGTTGCGGAAAATAGTTGTGGAGGATGTCCATAGTGCGATTTTAGCTGCAAAAGTAGGTTTCTTTTATAACTTTATGAATTTCGTGTTATAATTTTCGGTTTACAATCCGTATTTTTGAGCTTTAATTTTCAAAAGAAATTTTGAAAGAATTTCAAGCTTTGTGAACACTCCTCAAATTAAATTTTCCCGGGTAGATTCTGCCAAGTTTTTTCGTACGCTCAACAAGCGTGTGAATGGGTATTTTAAAGAAAACGATATTGCTAGGACAGGTAACTGGAAACTACACCTTAAGACCATAGTTATGTTTTCTTTATTTCTATCTCCTTATTTTTTACTGCTTACCCTTGATCTTCCAACCTGGGCGCAACTACTCTTAACTATTGTTATGGGCGTAGGGATGGCTGGAGTTGGAATGAACGTGATGCATGATGCCAACCACGGGTCTTATTCTTCCAAAAAATGGATCAATAAAATTTTGGGAAGCAGTATCTATATTTTAGCAGGTAATGTTTATAACTGGCAGGTACAGCATAATGTGTTACACCATACCTATACCAATATTCACGGTCATGACGAAGACTTGGATGCTGGGCGTATTATCAGGTTTTCTGAACACAGTAAATGGTATAAATTTCATAAATTTCAGCACCTTTATAGTATTTTCCTGTATGGTTTGTTAACGTTTAATTGGATGCTTACGTCAGATTGGAAACAAACCAAGCGCTATTTGTCTAAAAAACTATCGTACGGAAAATTTCCAAAACCTTCGGTGCAATGGACCACTTTGTTTATAACGAAAGCTATCTATGCGACTATTTGGATTGTGCTACCAATTCTATTTTTTGAAATAGCCTGGTGGAAAATCTTAATAGGTTTCTTTTTAATGCATTATGTGGCTGGATTGATCTTAAGTATTGTATTTCAATTAGCACACGTGGTGGGCGATACGCAAATGCCATTGCCAGATAATACTGGGAATATGAAAAATACATGGGCAATTCATCAACTATTTACTACGGTAAACTTCAGTACAAATAATAGAATTATGAATTGGTTTACGGGCGGTTTAAACCACCAGGTAGAGCATCATATTTTCCCCAATATAAGCCACGTTCATTATACAAAAATTTCAGAAATCGTAAAAAATACGGCCTTAGAATTCAACTTGCCGTACTACGAATATAAAACTACAAGGGGTGCAATTATAGCACATTTTAGACATTTAAAAGAAATGGGAATGAATCCTGCAATTTCTGCATAAAACTATGAGCAACCAACTTTCTGACCGCGTAAATAACATGGCAACCTCTGCAACCCTTGCCATGGCTGCAAAAGCAAGAGAACTTAAAGAAGCAGGAAAAGATATTATAGGATTAAGTTTGGGCGAGCCAGATTTTACCATTCCGGAATTTGTAAAAGAAGCTGCCATTAAAGCAGTAGAAGATAACTACCACAGCTACTCTCCGGTGGATGGGTATCCTGATCTTAAAAAAGCAATTATCACAAAGTTTAAGCGTGATAACAACTTAACATATTCCCCTTCCCAAATTGTGGTTTCTACAGGTGCCAAGCAAACTTTGGCAAACCTGGCACAAGTACTTTTAAACGAAGGTGACGAAGTGTTACTTCCAGCACCTTATTGGGTGAGCTATGCAGATATTAGTGAAGTTGCAGGCGGTATACCTGTAGAAATAAAGTCGACTATTGAAAACGATTTTAAAATAACACCAGAGGCCTTAGAAGCTGCCATCACCCCTAAAACAAAAATGATGATCTATAGTTCTCCTTGCAACCCGAGTGGATCGGTATTCAGCAGGGAAGAACTTCGTGCTTTGGCAGATGTATTGGTGAAGTATCCAAAAATTATTGTAGTAAGTGACGAAATTTATGAGCACATCAACTTTACAGACGATCGTGTTTCCATGGCGCAGTTTGAAGACATGTATGACCGTACCGTTACAGTAAACGGTGTTTCCAAAGCGTTTTCGATGACTGGATGGCGTATTGGGTATATGGGCGGTCCAGAATATATAGCACGTGCTTGCAATAAAATGCAAGGACAAGTAACAAGTGGCGCCAACTGTATTGCACAGCGAGCAACCATTACAGCTTTGGAGAATCCTCCCAGTAAAATCCAATATATGATAGATGCTTTTAAGGAGCGTCGTTCGTTAATCCTTGGGTTGTTAAATGAAATTCCAGGCTTTAAAACCAACGAACCTGAAGGTGCTTTTTATGTGTTTCCAAATATTTCGTATTACTTCGGAAAGACACTAAACGGAAAAACCATTTCGAATGCTTCAGAATTTGCGCTTTATCTTTTAGAAGAAGCCAATGTTGCTACGGTAACTGGAGAAGCCTTTGGAAATCCAGACTGCATCAGAATAAGTTATGCCGCTTCCGAAGAAAATATCATAGAAGCTATGAAACGTATCAAGGCTGCACTGGTCTAAACCAATTTTTCATGTCAAAAATACTTCTACTAGGCTCTGGCGAACTGGGTAAAGAATTTGTAATCGCCGCACAACGCCTTGGACAATATGTAATTGCAGTAGATAGTTATGCAAACGCACCAGCTATGCAAGTAGCACACGAATTTGAGGTGATCAATATGCTCGACGGAAACGCTTTAGATGCGTTGGTTGAAAAACATACACCAGATTTTATTATTCCCGAAATTGAAGCCATACGCACCGAACGTTTGTACGTATATGAAAAACAAGGCTACACCGTAATCCCAAGTGCAAAAGCGGCAAATTTTACGATGAACCGTAAGGCAATCCGGGATCTGGCAGCGAAGGAACTGGGTTTAAAAACAGCAGCCTATCGCTATGCAACTTCAGCTGAAGAATTAAAAAATTGCGTTGCCGACATTGGAATGCCCTGTGTGGTAAAACCACTAATGTCTTCCAGCGGCAAAGGACAAAGTACCATTACATCTGAATCCGACATTGAAACAGCCTGGAACTATTCGCAAGAAGGCTCCAGAGGCGATGTAGCCGAAGTAATTGTAGAGGCTTTTATTAATTTCAACTATGAAATTACTCTGCTAACAGTGACACAGCACAACGGGAAAACACTTTTTTGCCCACCTATTGGACACCGCCAAGAACGCGGCGATTACCAGGAAAGTTGGCAACCTGCAGCTATGGAAGACCATAATTTAAAAACAGCTCAGGAGATGGCGGCGAAAGTAACTGCAGCACTTGGAGGATGTGGAATTTGGGGTGTGGAGTTTTTTGTAGGGGATGATGGGGTGTATTTTTCTGAACTCTCCCCAAGACCACACGATACTGGAATGGTAACCTTGGCAAACACACAAAACTTCAACGAATTTGAATTGCATTTGCGCGCTGTGCTGGGACTTCCCATTGCTGAAATAACTTTGGAGCGTATAGGCGCTAGTGCCGTGATTTTGGCAACTGGCCATAGCGACCATCCAACCTTTTTAAATATAGAAGCGGTGGCTTCGGCCCCTAAAAGTGATTTTAGATTGTTCGGGAAACCTACTTCGCGTCCGTATAGACGTATGGGGGTGGTAGTTACCTACGATAGTTTGGGTGGAGATGTCTCAAAAGTTACCCAACGCGCAAAAGAATTGGCTGCGAAGGTTGAGGTGAAGTTGTAGTTTTGCTTCTCGATACAATTTTGTTTTCTCCTATCGTCGAAAAAAAATCACTCGAGGTGACGCGTTGAGTTTAACGGATAGTTAAATTTGTACCTAGAATTTATTTTTTAAACTTCTTCTTAGACAAATTAGGTAGCGCTTCAAAATTCCCATCAACTAATGCTTTTTTCTTTGCTCTAGACCATTTTTTAATTTTCTTCTCCCATTCAATTGCAATGTTTATATCGGTAAATTCAGCATAAAATGAAAGTTCTAAAGGTCTTCTATTATAAGTGTAACACTCTTTAAAAAAACCAGATTGATGTTGTTCCCATCTTTTTGAGAGGTTTGATGTTACACCAGTGTAGTGGGAATCATCTGAGCAGGTTAAATTATATACATAAGAAACTTTCATTAGTACAAAGTAAGAAAAACGTTGTTTTAATTATTTACCTTCACTTCGAGTGAATTTTAATATTGGCGGCGAGCCAATACTAAAATTTGTATCTGTTTGCCGTCACTTCGAGTGGATTTAAGTATTGGCGGCGAGCCAATACTAAAATTTGTATCTGTTTGCCGTCACTTCGAGTGGATTTAAGTATTGGCGGCGAGCCAATACTAAAATTTGTATCTGTTTGCCGTCACTTCGAGTGGATTTAAGTATTGGCGGCGAGCCAATACTAAAATTTGTATCTGTTTGCCGTCACTTCGAGTGGATTTAAGTATTGGCGGCGAGCCAATACTAAAATTTGTATCTGTTTGCCGTCACTTCGAGTGGATTTAAGTATTGGCGGCGAGCCAATACTAAAATTTGTATCGAGAAGCATTTCGAAATTAAATTAAACTATCGAACCTGCCTCTCGATACAATTTTGTTTTCTCCTATTGTCGAAAAAAAATCACTCGAGGTGACGTATTAAATTTAGCAGATTCTAACATTTCGTCACTTCGAGTGGGTTTTAATAATGGTGGCGAGCCAATACTTAAATTTGTATCGAGAAGCAATACAAAGCTTATGCTTCGTCCGAAATAATTTCAGCAGTAAAAACCGCCTCATGTTCTTCCACAAAACGCTCCAATACCGTAAAGAAATTCAAAATATCTGCTTCGTTATTTCCTGAGTTAATGGTCACTAAACGTATAAATTCGTTTTCCTGAAATGTTCCGTACCCAACCATTAATTCGGCATGCTCATAGAGCGCTGTGCATAGCTGTTGTGCAGGGATGTTTTTGTAATTGAAGCATACTGAAATGGAATCGTCAAAACTATACAACGTATAATCACTATGATTTCTAATGTAATCCCTTGCTACTATCGGCTAACTGAAACTGCTGATCCACAATTTTTTCAAGTCCAATGGTCCCAACACTTTTCCAAAGCGTCCAAAATTTTAGGGCATCGTTTCTTCTTCCACATTGAATAGACGTTTTACCTAAATTATAATCGTCACCATCGGTTTGATAAAGATACGCCGCATCATTACTGAAAGAATTGTTGAGGTGTTTTTTATGTCGCGTCACAATAATGGAGCAGGTAAGGGGAGTCCCCATCATTTTATGCGCATTCACACTGAAGGAATCGGTATGTTCTAGTCCCTTTACCAAGTGCTTGTATGTTGAGCTGAAAATAACACTGCCACAATAGGCTCCGTCCACATGAAGCCAAATATTATTTTTCTTGCAAATATCAGTCAACGGTTCAATCGTATCAAAGGCACCCAAAACAGTCGTTCCTGCTGTAGCATTCACGAAGAAAGGGTGATAACCATCGTCAATATCTTTTTTAATAAGAACAGCTAAGGCTTCAGGAATTATTTTTCCAAAAGCATCTGTCGCAACATACCTAACTTGTTCACGTCCAACACCCATTAAAGATGCATTTTTAGGAATAGAGTAATGCGATTCTGCAGAGGTGTAAACGATTAGCTTTTTCTGAACCCCTTCAGACCTAATATTTTCGTTAAAAGCATCACGCGCCATTACCATGGCCATAAAATTACTCATAGAGCCTCCTGGTGCAAAAGTGCCATCGCTGGTTGTTGGATAGCCTATAAGGTCGCAAATGTTGTGAAGTATTTCTTTTTCCACACCTACTTGAGGTCCTGCTACTTTGTAAGTGTACATACTGTTGTTAAGCAATACTGCTAGCAAATCTCCCAGCGTAGCTTTAGGATTTCTACCGCCAAATAACTGATTGAAAAACAATCGAGTCGCCGTTCTTGGAGTACTAAGCACCAATTTTTCTAGGGTTTCCTCAAAATTAGCGTCCGGGTGATCGTGCAATGTTAGGTCCAATTGTTCAAAGAGCTCCGTGGCTGGAACTGGTTGGGTAACTGGATGTAAGTTTTCGGCTTCAAAAAGTTTGTGAGCGAGCTTGTTGAATAATTCAAGTTCGTTTGTCATAATGTACATTTGGGTCATTTGTAGTAAACCAGCTTCGAGGCTTACAAATTTCTTTAATTATTGGTAATATTCGTTGAAGTTCCACGGCCAAAACCTATGACGCGGTCAAATCGCTCCCCAGGTCCGCGGTAATAAACCAATACGGTGTAGTCGTTTTCGGTTTCCCAGAAATCTCCACTAATGGCGCCTTGGTCTATGCTTCCGTCACGGTCTACCAGTACGTATTTGTAATTATAAAAACCTTGTTTAAAAAGGCGGGACGCTTGATATGTATCTGTTTTATCATTATAGCGCATATAGGTAGAGCCGTCTATAGTATAGTTATTAAAGTTTCCATAGATGTGAATTTCTTTTTCTCCTAGTGGCTCAAAATACTGAAGGTTAAAATGCATACGTACATATTCTGCTTCTATTCTCTGGTCTTCGGCACCGAGATTTCTTACTACAAAATCTCCATTAATGTCTGGATTGTAGGTATAGGGTCTATCACTTCGGTCAATATCTGTAAATAGAAAATTTTCGTAAATATCATTTAATTCTACACGCCTTATGCTGTTGTTGGCAGCGCGAACATCTTTATTGTCAAAATTGTGATATTCGTTTCCGCCACCAAAAGCAGCTTCTTCATCATATCTATAAATAAGTTCTGTACCAATAGTGTATTGTGGTACCAGATTGGTAATGGCATTTTTTATATTGCCGTTTTGCATCACCAGGGTTTTTACGTTCTGTTTGGGATTAATAAGTAATAAACCTGGGGAATTTATAGTAAATTGTACTACCTGATCTGTTCTAATTCGGCTTAAATCCCTTGCTCTTTTAATAGCTACTTGCACGCCTACTATATTTTCCATAACGATAAATTTTCTAGAAAATACAATGTTTCCATCGTCATCAGAAAAAGTAATGAGATAGTTTCCGCTTTTTGAAATTCTACTGGTTTCCCGGTTAGGAATGGTTAAAAAGTAATGCGAAAAAATTTGAAGGGTGTTCAACGAGTTTTCATAGGTTTCAATACGTACTTCATCAAAACCTCCAAGATATTCGTTCTTGGAAAGGTTGCTTGGAGTCCAATCGAAATTATAATGGTCTATTTTGTAGTAAAAGTCGTCTTCATTTCCGTTAAGGGCATCGAACGAAATTTGAAGTCTGTCACCCAAGTTTATAACAGGAGTTTGGTTTTGTGTGGTAGTGCCTCTGAACTGAACTGTTCCAATATATTCTGGCGGTGGAATTTCTTGAGCCACTTGAGCGAGTGAACTTGAAACTATGCTCACCAAAAGGGATAGCGATACTAAATACTTACACATAAAATTGTTTTTAATAGGGGCTAAATATACACAATTTCTATGCCTTCTTTTCTCACTGGAATATAAGGGGCTTTGGTATTAAAATTTTAAGATATATTCCTTGTGTATTGCTAGTTTAAATTATTAAATTTGCACACCCTAAATAGAGCTAAAACGGTTCGTAGGGGCAAAGACAATTTTAACACAACTATCCTATGTCCAAAGACATTAAGATTAAAAAAGGTCTTACCATTAACCTTAAAGGCGAAGCGGAAAAAACGCTGTCAAGAGCTCCACGTTCTAGGACATTTGCCATAAGACCTAGCCGACTTCCACCTTACCACACCTAAAATGGTAGTAAAGGAAGGGGCGAAAATTCAGGCGGGAGAAACCATTTTCTACTCGAAAGACAACGAGAACATAAAATTTGCGTCACCAGTAAGTGGTACGTTAACTGCTATAGAGCGTGGTGCAAAACGTGTGATTACTCGTATTCTAATTGAAGCTGAACCACAAGATACTTTTGTAAATCACGGAAGCATGAAGCTAGCATCCATGAAGGCAGATGCCCTTAAAAGTCATTTGTTGGCTTCGGGTTGTTGGCCATTCATCAAGCAACGTCCCTATGATGTGATCGCAAATCCTGAAATAGCACCGAAAGCTATTTTTATTTCAGGATATACAACAGCACCTTTAGCGGCAGACCTTGATTTCACCTTACACGGGAAAGAGGCCGAACTGCAAGCGGCAGTTACTGCACTTAGTAAACTCACCGAAGGTTCTGTGCATATAGGTATTGGAAGTGATGGAAGTTCTCCATTAAAAGGTATGAGCGATGCTGTGATTCATTCCGTAAAAGGGCAACACCCTGCAGGAAATGTTGGAACGCAAATAGCGATGGTGGATCCAATCAATAAAGGCGAAACCGTTTGGACAGTTGCTGCACAGGACTTGGTTATTATTGGGGAGTTGTTATTAACAGGAAAATTTAATGCTGAAAGAATTATTGCCCTGGCAGGTTCTTCGGTAAAAACACCAAAATATTACACTACAAAAATTGGAGCTGAGGTTGCAACTTTTGTCTACGATAGTGGTTTGAATGAAGAAAATGTACGTGTAATTAGCGGTGATGTTTTAAGCGGAACTCAAGTTTCGCCCAAACAACATTTGGGATATTACGCAAACACAGTGACCGTAATTCCTGAAGGAGATGATTATGAATTTTTTGGATGGAACAAACCAGTCTTTAATAAAATTTCAACTTCGAGAGCCTTGACATTTTCTTGGATGTTTCCGAAGAAAAAGTTTGAATTGGACACAAATACCAATGGTGAGCATAGAGCTTTTGTAGTTACAGGAAATTACGAAGAAGTATTTCCACTGGATATTTATCCGATGCAAATTTTAAAAGCATGTATGGTACAAGACCTGGATGCTATGGAAGCATTAGGAATGTACGAAGTTGCACCAGAAGATTTTGCATTGACTGAATTTATCTGTGTGTCTAAACAACCACACCAACAAATTATTAGAAACGGGTTGGACTTAATGTATAAAGAAATTGGATAATTGTTCATTTTGAAAAAATGAAAAATACACCGTATATGGGATTGAAACAAAAATTACATACGCTAAAGGAAAAATATAAAGGCACTAAAATGGCTCCTGCGTTTAACGCATTGCACACCTTTTTATACTTACCTAATGAGACTACGCACAATGGGACGCATGTCAGAGCTGCAGACGATTTAAAGCGTACCATGAATACTGTTATTTTGGCATTGGTGCCTTGTTTGATATTCGGAATTTTTAATGCCGGATATCAACATTACGCTGCAATAGATAATACATTAGCGTCAAGCGCCTTTGGCAAATTTCTTTACTTGGGATAACTTCAGTTTTGGGAGCTTGGACAGTGTTGCCATTAGTAATAGTGTCTTACGGAGTTGGTTTGTTAATTGAATTTATTTTCGCAGTAATTAAAGGCCACGAAGTAGAAGAAGGATATTTGGTAACAGGAATGTTAGTTCCATTAATTGTACCTATTGATATTCCATTATGGATGCTGGCGGTTGCCGTAGTCTTTGGAGTAATCATTGGAAAAGAAGTGTTTGGTGGTACAGGAATGAATATTTTGAATCCTGCATTAACAATTCGCGCCTTCTTATTCTTTGCCTATCCAACTTGGATGAGTGGAGATAAAGTTTGGGTACACGGAGCTGTAGACCGCCAGAAAGAAATTTTGGCAGGTGCTAATGTAGATGCTATTTCGGGTGAGACTATTTTAGGTAGTTATGCACAAAACACAACAAATATAGCCTATGATTATTGGGATATGTTTTGGGGTTTTATACCAGGCTCGGTTGGAGAAACTTCAAAATTATTGATTCTAGTTGGAGCATTAATCTTGATTTTCACCAAGATTGGTAGCTGGCGTATTATCTTTAGTACACTTGTGGGAGCCTTGACAATGGGACTTATCTTTAATGGAGTGGTTTCAGCAGGTTGGATTGACGAGAGCTCTAAATTCTTTGGATTAATGGACGTTCCTTTCTGGCAACACCTTATTATTGGAAGTATTTTATTTGGAGCTGTATATATGGCAACAGACCCTGTAACAGCTAGTCCAAACAAATAAAGGAAAATGGATTTATGGATTTTTGATTGGATTTATTTCTATTCTCATTCGAGTGTTCAACCCAGCATATCCAGAAGGAGTTTTCCTAGCAATATTATTAATGAATGTATTTGCGCCAACCATAGATCACTATGTGATACAAGGAAATATTAAGAAAAGAGCAAAACGTTTAAAAGTTAAAACAGCTTAATTATGGCAGTTAACAAAGATAAAAACGTATACACTATCATATTTGCCGTTATAATGGTGGTTGTGGTAGGTAGTTTATTGGCAGGTTTTGCTAGTGGTTTAAAGCCAATGGTAAAAGCAAACGAAAAGAACGAAAAGCAGCAGAATATTCTGTATGCAATGGGTATTAATGATAATGAAGAGTCTGGAGCAGCTACTTTTATTACTGAAGACGTACAAGCTGAATTTGATAAATACATAAAAAAGCAATATGTTATAGAAGGTGATAAAGTGACTGAAAATCCTGAAGCGTATTTAATTGATATTAAAAAAGAAGAAACTAAGGCTAAGAAAGACGGCTACACTAGAAAATTGCCAGTATTTGTTGGTGAGAAAGATGGAAAAGAAATATATGTTGTACCTGTAAGAGGTAAAGGACTTTGGGATGCTATCTGGGGATTTGTAGCTTTCGATAAAGCTATGACCATTCAAGGAGTGTATTTTGATCACAAAGGAGAAACTCCAGGACTTGGTGCTGAAATAAAACAACGGTATTTCATGGACGATTTTACTGGAGAGAAATTTTTTAAACGGAGATGCTTTTAAAGGAATTTAAGTAGCTAAAGGTAATAACGATCCTAAAAATATAGACAAAATCAGATTATGAAGTAGATGCCTTAGCAGGTGCAACGATTACTGGTGACGGTGTTGCAGCGATGTTAAAAAAGGACATGAAAATGTATGTGCCTTATTTTAAATCTTTAAACAAATAAGAAATGGGATTACTATCAAAAAAAGATAGAAAACTAATACTGGATCCGTTAACGGACGATAATCCTATTACTATTCAAGTATCTGGGTATTTGTTCTGCTCTTAGCAATTACAGCACAATTGAAGCCATCTATCGTAATGGCAGTATCTGTAATCTTCGTATTAGGATTAGGAAACGTGGTGATTTCGTTAATGAGAAATATTATCCCTTCAAAAATTCGAATTATTGTTCAACTCATCGTTGTAGCTACCTTGGTAATTATTGTAGATCAAGTATTAAAAGCATTTGCGTACGAGTTGAGTAAGGAACTTTCAGTATTTATTGGATTGATTATTACCAACTGTATCATCATGGGACGTTTTGAAGCGTTTGCTCTAGGCAAACGGTCCGTGGAAATCTTTCCTTGACGGAATTGGAAATGCAGCTGGCTATGGATTAATCTTGATAATTGTTGGTTTCTTTCGTGAGTTGCTAGGTAGTCGGGACATTATTTGGTTTTCAGGTATTAGGAGATCCTGTTGAGAAAACTGGATTGTACGCCATAGGTTATGAAAATAACGGATTTATGGTATTGCCTCCAATGGCATTAATTGTAGTAGGAATTATTATTTGGGTACAACGTAGCAGAAATAAAGCACTAATAGAAGAAAATTAAAAGTATCTAATTGTATCTCACGAGGCTTGAAAATCTGCAAAGTGTATTGAATAACATAAAATATGGAACACATTGAATTATTTTTTAAATCCATCTTCGTAGATAACATGGTATTCGCATACTTTTTGGGTATGTGTTCTTACCTAGCTGTATCTAAGAAAGTAAGTACTGCAGTAGGTTTAGGTGCTGCAGTAATATTCGTATTAACTGTTACAGTACCTTTAAACTGGTTTTTAGATCAGTATATTTTACAACCTGGAGCATTGTCTTGGTTAGATGGTAATAGAGCGACACCAGAGTTGAGTGCGTATGCAGATTATGACTTAAGCTTCTTGTCATTCATTCTTTTTATCGCAACCATTGCAACTATGGTTCAATTAGTAGAGATAATTGTTGAAAAATTTTCACCATCACTATATAACTCATTAGGTATTTTCTTACCCTTAATTGCAGTAAACTGTGCAATTTTAGGAGGGTCTTTATTTATGCAATCTAGAGAAATAGAATCTTTTGGCTTGGCATTAAATTACGGTTTTAGTTCTGGAATTGGTTGGTTTTTAGCAATTGTTGCTATTGCAGCGATTAGTGAGAAGATAAGATACAGTAACGTACCTGCTCCTTTAAGAGGATTGGGAATTACATTTATCATTACCGGATTAATGGCGATTGGTTTTATGAGTTTTGGAGGAATGTTAACAGGAGGTGATGATGAAACACCTTCATTAGATGCAAATACCAGAAAATATTGGTATTGAAACACAAGAAGAGAATTTTTAGAAACTACTGAAAAAGAAACGGCTCAAGTTGAAGTTTCAGAACTAACACAGCAATAATATGTTTTTAGCAGCAAGTACACTAGGAGTTGTAGCAGCCACCGTCGTAGCCTTTTTGGTGTTGACACTTTTATTAGTGGCGCTTTTGTTATTTACAAAGCAAAAATTATCTCCGTCGGGTCCAGTAACTATTACGATTAACGATGAAAAAAAGATTGAAGTAGACAGTGGTGGAACGTTACTTTCTACTTTAGGAAATAACAAGATATTTTTACCATCTGCCTGTGGTGGAGGTGGAACTTGTATTCAATGTGAATGTCACGTTTTAGAAGGTGGTGGAGAGGCATTGCCTACAGAGACGCCACACTTTAGCCGAAAAGAATTAAAAGAAGGCGCACGTCTTTCTTGTCAGGTAAAAGTGAAGCAAGATATGAACATACATATTCCTGAAGAAGTCTTCGGAATTAAAAAGTGGGATGCTACCGTTGTGCGTAATTATAATGTAGCATCGTTTATCAAGGAATTTGTAGTTGAAATACCCGAGGATATGGATTACAAAGCAGGGGGTTATATACAAATTGAAATTCCGGAATGTGAAGTGAAATTTGCAGATATGGATATTACAGCCCACCCTGAAGAGCACGATACACCAGATAAGTTTCAGGCAGAATGGGATAAATTTGGTCTTTGGCCATTAGTGATGAAAAATAATGAAGTAGTAGAGAGAGCCTATTCAATGGCTTCCTATCCTGCTGAAGGACGTGAAATTATGTTGAACGTTCGTATTGCAACCCCGCCATGGGATCGAGCAAAAAATCAGTGGATGGATGTAAATCCAGGAGTAGCTTCGTCCTACATCTTCGGTTTAAAAAAGGGCGATAAGTGTGTCATCTCTGGACCTTACGGTGAATTTTTCATCAACCCTTCAGAATCTGAAATGTTGTACGTGGGAGGTGGAGCAGGAATGGCCCCTATGCGTTCTCATTTGTATCATTTATTTAATACCTTAAAAACAGGCCGTAAAGTAACCTATTGGTATGGTGGGCGTTCAAAAGGAGAATTGTTCTATATAGAACATTTCAGAAAGTTAGAAAGAGAATTTCCGAATTTTAAATATTATATGGCGTTGTCCGAGCCATTGGAAGAAGACAATTGGAAATTAAAAAAGGATATTAATGATGAGGCTGGAGATGGCTTTAAAGGGTTTATTCACCAAGTAGTGATAGACAACTATCTGAACCATCACGAGTCTCCAGAAGATATTGAGTTGTACTTTTGTGGTCCACCATTAATGAACCAAGCGGTTCAAAAAATGGGTGAAGACTTCGGGATTCCAGATGAACATATTCGATTTGATGATTTTGGAGGATAAATAATATCTTTACCAAACGAGATAGCCAAATACAGTACGTATTTGGCTTTTTTTTTGAAACACCTTCATATTTATTATAAATATATTAATACTTTTTAGGAGAGATGCTGTAATTAAACGATTCTAAGTTGTTTTATATCGAAATTATACTATTTTTGAAATACTAATTATCAGTACTTTAGGAATGTTTCGCTCCAGGCTTTTCTAGAGTTAATAATGTTCCTTATGCAAAACAATATAATTTTAGGGTTAATCCTTTCAGTATTTATAGCTACAACTGCAAATGCGCAGATTGTAAAAAAAAACATCGCGAAATCTTCACAGCTCACTAGCAATGTAGCTTCCATAGGACCAAAAGATAAGTCGACATTATCTTCGGCCTCATCTTCCAGGAAAGATAAATTAAAGAAAATGGAAGCAGAATTTCAAGCGCGCTATATAGCCCGTAAGGAAGAAGCTTTAGCATATGCATTTATTCATAATGTTCCTGTAAGAAAAACTTTAGAAAATGGCAGTTTTGCAGAGCTACAATACATTGCAGATGACGGCTCTTTAATTTATTACAGGACTTATAACTCTGCAGCTGCAACATCTACTAGAGCAGATTGGTTACATACAGGAGGCGGAATGGGACTCAATTTAAATGGGAATGGACTTATTGCTCATGTTGGGATGGAGGTCATGCTAGAATAACACATCAGGACTATGATGGTGCAGGGGGTAATAACCGCGTTACACTCATGGATACAGGAACAGAAGGCGGGACACAACTGAATTTCCATGCAGCTCATGTGACGGGAACCATTATGGCAACAGGTGTTGGTAATTTTAATCCTCCGTTTGGAACTTCAAAAGGGATGGCTTGGCAAAGTAGGGTAAGAGGATATATGTGGAATAACGATGTTGCAGAAGCAACCAGCCAAGTAAATGATGGTTCTGGTAACGGTACCTTTAATTTCGGGTACGATATGTTGCTTTCTAATCACTCTTATGGTTACGGAGCAAGTGGTATTCCAGATGCTTGGTTTGGTCAATATGGTTCAGATGCTGTAGATTGGGATACATTAATGTATAATGCCCCTTATTATCTGCATGGTAGTTGCTGGGGGTAATGACGGAAATGATAATACTTCAAATGGAGCACCTTTAAATGGTAATGTTGCATATGATAAATTAAGTGGTCACGCAACTGCGAAAAACAACTTGGTAGTTGCCAATGCTCAAGATGCCAATATTAATCCAGATGGTAGTTTAAACTCTGTGGTGATTAACTCTGGAAGTAGCGAAGGTCCTACCGATGACTACAGAATAAAACCAGATATCACTGGAAATGGGACTTCATTGGCTTCCACTGGTGAGACCTCAGATGATGCTTATATAATATTAACAGGTACCTCAATGGCCTCCCCAAATGTTGCCGGAACATTACTTTTATTGCAAGAACATTACGAAAATATACACAATATACCAATGAGAGCCTCCACCTTAAAAGGTTTGGCATTGCACACGGCAGACGACCCTGACGCAAATGGCCCGGATGTGGTATATGGTTGGGGACTATTGAATGGAAAAAAAGCTGCTGAAACAATTACAATAGCAGATGCTGGTGCAAATGCAGAAGTGTTAGAACTCACTTTAAATCAAGGGGAAGTATATAGCGTAAATGTGCAGGCTAACGGAACCGAACCACTTATGGCTTCCATCTCTTGGACAGATCCAGCGGGAACTCAAAATAACGGAACGAATAGTACCACACCTGCTTTGGTAAACGATTTGGACTTAAATTTAGACAATGGAACTATATATTATCCCTGGAGACTTACAGGAATAACAGCAAATAGTCAGAATAACGAGAATAATGTAGATCCTTTTGAAAGGGTAGACATTACTGGAGCTTCAGGATTGTACACCTTAAATATATCTGATGATGGAACACTTTTTAGCGGAAGTCAAGATTTTGCTTTGGTAATTACAGGAGGACAAATTGTAACTGGCCCACCTCAAATTGCTTTTGGAACTACAAGCGGCAATGCGGTTGAAAATTCTGAATGCAGTTTTACAGATATAAGCGTACCTGTAAACATAACAACAGGAGCTTCGGCAGCTGCAGAAGTAACTTTTACGGTTAATCCTGGTAGTACAGCTTTAACAGGAATAGATTTCGATTTGATGACGTCTAGTGTAACATTCCCTGCTGGAAGCACAACAAGTCAAACAATGATAGTAAGAGTGTATGAAGATGGTTTTGTTGAAGGAAATGAAACGGTAATTATAGATTTTACCGTGAATGCCAATGGCGGAGATGCTTCGGCAAATGGAGCCTTGGATATGTATACGCTTACAATAAGTAACGACGACGTCGCGCCAATAGCAACTGTAACAACCAATGTATTATTTGAAGATTTTGAAGATGCAAGTGGTTGGACCGTTCTTGAAAATGAAGCGGGTGGTGATAATGATGATGAATTGTGGAGTATTTTTAATCCTTTTGCTCATGGAAACCTCAGTGGAAATTGGGCAGGTTCGGTTACAGATTTAGCGGTAACTGGAGGAAGTGGAGTACTTACACCAGATAATTTTATTTCTAGCCCACAGTTTTCCATTCCTGCAGTTCTAATGAGTGCAACACTTACTTTTGAAATTGGCGATTTAGGAGCGCCAGAAAATTATACGGTTTACTTTACAACCAACAAATCATCTGTAGCAAGTATAATTGCAGGTACAGTCTTAGAATCCAGACCTGTTTCAAATAGTATAGCTACTGAAACAAGAACAATTGATGTAACAGCTTTAGCCGGTCAAACAGGTTTTCTTTCTTTTAGACATCATGCCCCACACGGAGATAGCCTTTTAATGCTGGATACAATAGCGCTAGATGTAGTTTCTGGAACCGAAATTCAAACAGCAGTAAATACGATGGCACCAGATTCAATAAATCTAAATGGTCTAGGTACAGCCTATACTTCAGACCCTTCAAGTGGTGATAGTATGGCGGCTATACAAAATAATCAAAATGATAATTATGGGTGTACAGACATTTCCGTATCAAGAGCAGGTGTTGGAGCGCAATCTTACAATGGTAGCACTGGTGTGAATCAGGTAATGGACAAACGCTTTACGATGTCACCTGCTAATACAATTGCGAATGGTGATACCACCATAACATTTTACATAGAGGATACAGAGCTATTAGGATGGGAGACAACATCAGGAAATACAGGAAGTTATACGATGTATATAGCACGTGAAACAGGAGGAAACTTAACGGATATAGTAGCCGCTACAGTTGGTGCTTTCGGTACCCATACCACGCTAACCGGAAATTTTTCTGGTACCGATGGATCGTATTATTTTGGTCGTCAAGCAGCATTCATCAGTTGTTCCGGTGTCACTAAGACTTGGAATGGTTCAACATGGAGCCCAGCGGGGGCTCCTGGTTCTACCGATACTGCAATAATAAATGGAAACTATAATACATCTAGCGGAAACATAGAAGCCTGTGAACTTATAATAAATATAGGTGCTACAGTAACAGTAAGAGCCAACGAATACTTAAATATTCAAGGAAACTTGACGGTAGACGGTACTTTAGTCGTGGAACACCAGGGAAGCGTCGTTCAGGTAAACCCAAATGCGACTGTTATCAAGAACGGAACAATTAACGTGAATATAACTACACCAATATTGCAGCAACGTGATTTTATGGTTATGGGAAGCCCTATGGATTCAGAGACGCGTAACGGTGTATTTACGAATGCTTTTTTGGTACTTAACCACACTCCAAATAATTTTAATCCTAATACACATCCTAACATACCACAGGGAGCGACTAATTTTAGTGATTTGGAAGGAGATTTTTGGGCTGCTTATACGGGTGTTATTACCCCTGGTGAAGGTTATATTGTGCGACCACAAACTGGGTATAGTGATCCTGCAGGCATCACCTACGATATGACCTACAGTGCAGGTACCCTTAATAATGGTATGATGAGCCGCCCAAAGATATATAATGTCGCCAATAGCCCAGCTGGTACGCCCAACGCTTATGCAAATCCATATCCGAGTGCAATAGACGGTGACAAGTTTATAGATGACAATGAATTAAACGAGCTGTTCTTTTGGGAACATCTAACGCCTCCAAGTGTGATTGTGCCCGGTGAAGGTTTGAAATTTGATATGGACGATGTTTCCATTCGTAATTTTGGTGGTGGAGTTGCCGCAAACAACGATAATCCTTTAAATATTCCAAGTAATGTAATCTCCACCGGTCAAGGATTTGCTATCAAGGCAGTAGCCAATGGTATGGTAAACTTTACTAACGACATGAGACTTACCACTGGAAACACGACATTACGTAACAACGAAGCAGAAATAGATCGGTTATGGTTGCACCTAGAGAGCGACCAATTCCAATTAGCCAACAATATGATGCTAGGTTTTAACCCACAGGCTACCGCAGGTATAGACAAAGGATATGATACAGATCGATTGGCCTGCAGTGTTTCTATTTATTCACAATTAGAAACAGGAGATGCGCGTATGTCCATACAAACCCGTGAGGCATTTAGACAAGATATGAAAATACCAGTAGGATTCTCAACCATCCTAGAGGAAGAGACAAGTTTCACCATAAGCCTATCAAATTTTGAAGGTGCAAACTTAGTGGATAGAGCCATCTATCTTTATGATAATGAATTAAACATACTTACGGATCTCACCCAAGAAAATTATACATTCAGAAGTGGGTTCTCTGAACAGGACCGTAGATTTACTGTTGTGTTTGAGCAGGATGAGGAGGTGCTAGGAAACAATGAAGCACCGTTGGAAGGCATCTTGGTATATCCTAATCCAACAAGCGGCACCTTAAACGTAATTAGTACAAATTTACTTTTAGAAGGTATAAAGGTATACGATGTGCTTGGGAGACAAGTTGCCAAAATGAACTTGGACAGCGTACAGGGATATCAATTAGATATGTCACCCTTAAAAGCTTCAGTTTACTTTGTAGAAATTACAACACCACAAGGAACAATCTTAAAACGTATTGTAAAAAAATAAATATAATATGAACAATTAAAAAATCCTCATTTAATTTAAATGAGGATTTTTTTTAAATTGAAATTCATCTAACTTTTAAATATTAAAAGCTGATTTTACTTTTTCAACATAGTCTAATTTTTCCCAGGTGAATAGTTCTACCTGCATGGTTTTGCTAGCGGCATTTGGAATTTCAAAGGTTTTCGTAACTACTTCATTTTTTCTTCCCATATGACCATAAGCGGCAGTTTCAAAATATATCGGTTGGCGTAGATTTAAACGCTCTTCAATAGCTGCGGGGCGCATATCAAAAATTTTAGAAATCTTTTTAGCGATTTCACCATCGGTCATATTCACTTTGCCAGTTCCGTAAGTGTCTACAAAAATTGCCATAGGTTCCACAACGCCAATGGCGTAACTTACCTGTACTAGAATTTCATCTGCAACCCCTGCAGCTACCATATTTTTGGCAATATGTCTGGTGGCATATGCAGCAGAACGGTCTACTTTACTTGGATCTTTTCCGCTAAAAGCGCCACCACCGTGAGCACCTTTACCACCGTATGTGTCTACAATAATTTTACGACCCGTAAGGCCTGTATCGCCGTGTGGTCCACCAATTACAAACTTACCAGTTGGGTTGATATGGTAGGTAATACCCTCTGTAAATAGCGCGGCAATTTCTGGCTTTAATTGAGCCTTTACACGTGGGATTAAAATTTCAATAATGTCCTTTTTTATCTTTGCCAACATGGCTTCATCATCGCTATCAAATTCATCGTGCTGCGTAGACACTACAATAGCTACAATACGAACGGGTGTATTGTCATCGTTGTATTCAATGGTTACTTGGCTTTTTGAATCTGGCCGTAAGTATTTTATTTCGTTTTCTTCTCTGCGAAGTGCAGCGAGTTCCTTCAAAAGACGGTGTGAAAGATCTAAAGCCAACGGCATATAATCCTCGGTTTCTTTAGTAGCATAGCCAAACATCATCCCCTGGTCACCTGCCCCTTGCTCTTCTTTACTAGCACGGTCAACACCACGGTTAATATCATCACTCTGTTCATGTATGGCAGATAATACACCACAAGAATTTCCATCAAATTGATAAGCACCCTTGGTATACCCAATCTTATTAATAACGTCACGAGCTATTTTTTGTACATCCAGGTATACAGTACTCTTAACTTCTCCAGCTAGGACTACTTGTCCGGTAGTTACAAGGGTTTCACACGCAACTTTACTCTGTGGGTCAAACGCTAAAAAATTGTCTATTAAAGCATCACTAATTTGGTCTGCTACTTTGTCTGGGTGCCCTTCAGAAACACTTTCTGAAGTAAATAAATACGCCATTGCTTAATTTTTAAAAATTGAAAATAATAATCGAAGGAGATTTGACGAAAACGTCGAAGGTAGTTTACAACTGCCTTTAGCATTTTTATTCTGAAAATTTAAACGTTTCAGAAGAGGTTGCAATCAGTCAAATCTTTCCTCTTAATGGGTGCAAAGGTACAGAAAGAATTATAATTAGAAAGTATTCTATTGTTTCTTTAACACAGCTATTTGGATTGCGGTTATGGGATAGGAAATAACTTCTGTTTTAGCTTCACCTTGAGCGTAAGCCACTTGTTTACTGTTCTTTGAGGTGGTGATGATTTCAAAAATCATGGCTTCTGTTTCAAAAGTAATAAGGGTCGTGAGAAGCATATCATTCATATCAAATAAGATTTGTTTTCTGAAAACATGCATCAATTAGATCAGCCTTATTTAATGAAGAAGAAAAACCTTAAAAAAGACAAAGTGCTTCGCTAAATTGGCGATCTTCACGGCGATTTATCCAGAGAAGATGGAGGTATCTTAAAAGTAAGTTTGCAAGAAACACCTAAAAATAGTATGTTAGGACAGCTAAAAGGAAGTGACTCTCTTTTTGAAATTTACACAGAGAGTTACGGAGCAAACCTTATTGTTATTCAAGGAGCTGGAGCCGGTGCACAAGTAACGGCGCGGGGTGTATTTGGAGATGTTTTACGCATATGTAATAACCTAAACTAACTATGAAAGTTACACTAGAAAGAAAGAACAAGGCTTATTGGTTTCAAGGAATGGGTAAAAGCCCAGTTCCTGTAAATATCGATGATGGCGAGCAAGGAGCTAGCCCAATGGAATTACTATTAATGGGGGTGGGTGGTTGTAGTGCGGTAGACATTGTTTCTATCCTTACAAAACAAAAACAGGAAATTACCAACTACAGTATGGAGGTCACTGGGGAACGTGTAGCGGTAGCGCAGGCTACACCTTTTAAGTCTATCCACGTAAACATATTTTTAGAAGGAAAGGTACACCCAGTAAAAGCAAAAAAAGCGGCAGACCTTAGTTTTCAAAAATATTGTTCTGTATCTTTAACACTAGAGCCACAAGTGTCTATCACGTATAATGTTTACGTTAACAATGAAATAATAGAATAACAAATGTTATCGAGAAAAACAAAATACGGACTAAAGGCGCTTTCTTATTTGGCCAGGGAAAATAGCAAGGATCCAGTGCAAATTATCGTGATTTCTGAAGCTGAAAACATTTCTCAAAAATTTTTGGAAAGCATTCTCCTCATTTTAAGAAAGGCGACAATTTTACAATCCAAAAAGGGAAAAGGTGGAGGGTATTTTTTAGCCAAGCCTGCCGAAGAAATTACCATAGCAAGTGTCCTGCGTGTACTTGAAGGTCCTATTGCAATGGTGCCTTGTGTAAGTCTCAATTTTTACGAAAAATGTAATGACTGCCCAGACGAAGAGGCGTGCAGTGTTCATAGACTCATGGTGCAAGTAAGGGATACCAATTTAGGTATTTTCGAGAATACCACTTTAGCAGATCTCATTGCAACCAAACCCAAAGATTAAAGCATAAAGTATTGGCATTTTAATATTTATGCTGTTTCTTTGTACCAAGTTCATTACGTACTGAAAGTTATCAAGAAAGGCGGAGGGATTAGACCCTACGAAGCCTTAGCAACCCTTGTCATCCCACTCGCTTCATTGCGGGATCTCGAGAAGGTGCTACATTCTATCCCTATTTTTCGGGGAATAGATAACAGAAAATAGGTTTCCACCTTTCCACATTTCTTGATAGATTTTTACAACTTATTACCTCATTTTTTGAGTTCAATTTGTTGCGATTGGGCGAGCCCCGTTACAAATGCTTTTGGGCATTTGCAAAGCGTCGGGCTTTCGGCAGTCGCTTCCAGTTGACATTCTGAGCGCAGTCGAAGACGAATAAGCTGGGAGAGCTCCAACAAAGCCTCAATCCCTCTCGCGGTCTACAATTTTTGAAATTTAAAATATACAGTACCCAATGTAAAGTCGAATGGAAAGGTTATAAAATTATGAAAAACAACATAGATAAAGCATTACAAGAACGTATCCTCATTCTGGACGGAGCCATGGGAACCATGTTGCAACGCTATAATTTTTCAGAAGAAGATTTTAGAGGAGAACGTTTTAAAAACTACCCAACATCAGTAAAAGGAAACAACGATCTACTCTCGCTTACGCAACCTAAAGCCATTGCTGAAATTCATGCCAAATACTTTAAAGCAGGAGCAGATATTGTGGAAACAAACACCTTTTCGTCTACAACCATTGCCATGGCAGATTATGGCATGGAAGACCTGGCATACGAGTTAAACTTCGAGAGTGCAAAAATTGCTAAAAAAGTAGCCCAGGAGTTTACAGCGAAAGAACCTCACAAACCCAGATTTGTAGCTGGAGCTATGGGACCAACAAACAAAACCGCGAGTATGTCACCAGATGTGAATGACCCAGGATTTAGAGCTATTTCATTCGACCAATTACGCATTGCCTACAAACAGCAAGCTGAAGCCCTTTTAGATGGCGGAGTAGATATGCTTTTGGTAGAAACAATTTTTGACACCTTAAATGCCAAAGCAGCGCTGTTCGCTATTGAAGAAGTAAAAGCCGAAAGAAATATAGCAATTCCAATTATGGTAAGTGGGACCATTACAGATGCTTCAGGAAGAACCCTCTCTGGACAAACTGCAGAAGCTTTTTTAATCTCAATTTCCCACATTCCCTTATTAAGCGTAGGTTTTAATTGTGCCTTAGGAGCCAAACAGCTCACTCCGCATTTGGAAGTGATTGCTCAGAGAACCAACAGCGCTATTTCTGCCTACCCCAATGCTGGATTGCCTAATGCCTTTGGAGAATATGACGAAACACCAGAACAAATGGCAGCACAGGTTAAAGAGTATTTGGAAAAAAATTTAATTAATATCATTGGTGGCTGTTGCGGTACCACGCCAGAACATATCGAGGCGATTGCAAAATTAGCGTCTCAATACCAACCAAGACCTTTAATTTCAGAAATTAGTATTGTATGATTCCTACAAAAAACCACATAGATAATACTATTAAAATAGTGTCGGGATTAGTGCACGCAACTCCTGTACTTAAGATCTTCAGTATTAAATGAAATGGCCGGAGCCCAATTGTTTTTTAAGTGTGAGAACTTTCAGAAAATGGGTGCTTTCAAAATGAGGGGTGCGGTACATGCCATTCAAAAACTATCTTCAGCACAAAAGGAGGCTGGCGTGGTAACCCATTCTTCAGGAAATTTTGGACAAGCAGTGGCTTTGGCAGCGAAAAATTTAGGAGTTACTGCCTATGTAGTAATGCCAGAGAATGCACCTTCAGTTAAAAAAGAAGCAGTAAAAGGCTATGGTGCAAAAGTAATAGAGTGTGAAAGTACATTGAAGGCGCGAGAAGAAACTTCAGAAAAAATTAAACAAGATACAGGCGCTACTTTTTTACATCCTTCCAATAATTTGGATGTGATATTAGGGAATGCCACAGCAGGCGTAGAACTACTACAACAATATCCAGATTTAGATTATATACTAGCTCCTGTTGGAGGTGGCGGATTAATTGCTGGAACAGCCCTTGCAGCAAAATACTTTGGAAAAAATTGTAAAGTAATAGGCGGTGAACCCTTTGCCGTAGACGATGCGTATAGATCTTTACAGTCTGGTACCATTGAAATAAACGAGACTACAAATACTGTAGCCGACGGATTACGAACCAATTTGGGAGATTTAAATTTTCCTATCATTCAGGAATTGGTATCAGAAATCATTCGGGTGGAAGAAGATGAAATCGTGGCGGCGATGAAACACATTTGGGAACGTATGAAAATAATTATTGAGCCCAGTTGTGCAGTTCCCTTTGCAGCGGTTTTAAAAGAGAAAGAGACTTTTCAGGGAAAAAAAATTGGGATAATTCTTTCTGGGGGGAATGTGGATCTAAAAAATTTGCCTTTTTAAAAAAATTATGCAAGAATCAACTAACAAAAAGTCTTTTAAACCCCCTTCAGGGGGCAGGGGGTTAAAATTATCAGGTTTAGAACCTCTCGTTATTACCCCAGAAAGCAATTTTATTAACGTAGGCGAGCGAACCAACGTGGCAGGTTCCCGTAGATTTTTACGGTTGATTAATGAAGACAAGTACGAGGAAGCCCTTAGTATTGCCCGTGATCAGGTAGAAGGCGGTGCTCAAATCCTAGATATTAATATGGACGATGGGCTAATAGAGGGCAAAGCGGCTATGGTAAAGTTCCTGAATCTTATCATGGCCGAACCAGATATCGCCCGAATCCCAATAATGATAGACAGCTCCAAATGGGAAATTATTGAAGCTGGTTTACAAGTAGTGCAGGGAAAGTGCGTGGTAAACTCCATAAGCTTAAAGGAAGGCGAAGCAGAATTTATACACCATGCAACTTTGGTAAGACGCTATGGTGCCGCTGTAATTGTGATGGCTTTTGATGAGGTGGGGCAAGCAGATAATTATGAGCGAAGAATAGAAATTGCGCAGCGGTCTTACGATATTTTGGTACATCAGGTAAAATTTGCACCTGAGGATATTATCTTCGATCTTAACATTTTTCCTGTCGCTACGGGGATGGACGAGCATCGTAAAAACGCTTTAGATTTTATTGAAGCCACAAGGTGGGTTCGTGAAAATTTGCCACATGTGAGTGTTAGCGGAGGCGTGAGTAATGTTTCGTTTAGTTTCCGTGGGAACGATACAGTTCGTGAGGCCATGAATTCAGTTTTTTTATACCATGCCATTCAGGCGGGAATGAATATGGGGATTGTAAATCCAACAATGTTGGAAGTGTACGATGATATTCCGAAGGATTTACTGGAACGTATAGAAGATGTGATGCTGAACAGACGTGAGGATGCTACCGAACGCCTCCTCGATTTTGCGGAAACAGTAATAGGTACTTCCAAAGAAAAAACTATAGATCTCTCTTGGCGGTTAGAGCCTCTTCAAGATAGAATAACAAGAGCACTTGTTAAAGGAATCGATCAATACATTATTAAAGACATCGAAGAAGCCAGACAAAGCGTTATTAAGCCTATAGAAGTAATTGAAGGGCATTTAATGTTTGGTATGAATGTGGTGGGCGACCTTTTTGGGAGTGGCAAAATGTTCTTGCCACAAGTGGTAAAGAGCGCAAGAGTGATGAAAAAAGCGGTGGCTTATCTCCTTCCATTTATTGAAGCCCCCGAACCCCCGAAAGGGGACACTCGTCATGGTTGGGCTACAGCACAGCCTTCCTTGTACAATATGCTGAAGGAGTATGCTTTTAAAATGCGTAATGAACCTACTAAAGCTGAAGCAACTTTATGGAAAGCTTTACAAGGAAAGAATTTGGGCGGTTATAAATTTAGAAGGCAGCACATTATTGGTCAATTTATTCCAGATTTTGTCTGTTTAAAACAAAAATTAATAGTTGAGGTTGATGGATCTATTCACCAACTTCCTGAAAACGTTGCAAGTGATGAAGAACGAACAAGTTGGCTAAAATCTGAAGGGTATACAGTAATCAGATTTTCCAATATTGAGGTGATTTATAATATTGATAGTGTTTGTGATGCTATTTTAAACGCATTAGAAAACATAGAACAATCAGAGAAGATTGGCGGTTCCCCCCTCGGGGGTCAGGGGGCCGGAGGGGCAGGTAAAATTTTAATGGCTACCGTAAAAGGAGACGTACACGATATTGGTAAGAATATTGTATCGGTGGTGTTGGCATGTAATAATTACGAAATAATAGACCTCGGGGTGATGGTAGCTCCGGAAAAAATTATAGCAGAAGCGAAAGCACATAATGTAGATATTATTGGGTTAAGCGGTTTAATTACTCCCTCCCTAGATGAAATGGTTTTTTTAGCTAAAGAAATGCAGCGCCAGGATTTTGAAGTTCCTTTGTTAATTGGCGGCGCTACGACGAGCAAAGCACATACGGCAGTTAAAATAGATCCACATTACAAGAGTGCAGTGGTACATGTTAACGATGCTTCACGTGCGGTTACCGTTGTAGGCGATTTACTTCAGAAAGACAGAAAAGACGGGTATATAAAAAGTATAAAAAACGAATATGCCATTTTTCGTGAAAGTTTTTTGAATAGGCAAGAGGTTAAAACCTATGTTTCCATTGAAGAAGCGAGAAAGAATAAATTTACAATAGATTGGAATGCTTCTGAAATTAAATCGCCAAATAAACTTGGGATTCAAATTTTAGATGATTTCGATCTAGCTAAACTTAAAGAGTTTATAGACTGGACGCCTTTTTTCCGAAGCTGGGATTTACACGGAAGATATCCCGATATTCTTACAGATGAGGTTGTAGGTGCCCAAGCAACAGAGCTTTTTGAAGACGCAAAACTTATGCTTCAAAAATTAATTTCAGAAAAGCTATTGAAAGCGAAAGCTATTTTTGGTCTCTTTGAAGCCAATACAGTTAATGATGATGATATTTCGTTTAGTTATCCTTCATTTCCCCTTTCCTTGCCTCCGACAAGTTTGCGAGAGGAAGGCACGACCGAGAGGGGGACTTTCCGAACCCTCCGCCAACAATCTAAGAAAGCCATTGGTAGACCTAATATAGCCTTAGCCGATTTTATAGCACCTGCTAAAACGGGAATTCAAGATTATATAGGCTGTTTTTGTGTGAGCACAGGTTTTGGTACTGAGGAGCTTGCAAAACAATATGAAGCAGCACTCGATGATTACAATAGTATTATGGTAAAAGCCCTGGCAGATAGATTGGCCGAAGCATTTGCTGAATATTTACACAAAGAAGTTCGCACAAAGCATTGGGGGTATGCTGCAAATGAAGCTTTAAGCAACGAAGATTTAATCAAAGAAAGCTACAAGGGAATTCGTCCAGCACCTGGCTATCCCGCCTGTCCGGACCATTTGGAAAAGGAAACCATTTGGGAGCTGTTACAAGTGAAAGAAAAGATAGGTGTAACCTTAACCGATAGTATGGCCATGTGGCCTGCGGCTTCGGTTTCTGGGTATTATTTTGGAAATGAACAGGCGCGTTATTTCGGATTGGGAAAAATAAAAGAAGACCAGGTGGCAGACTATGCACATCGAAAAAATATTTCAGTAGCAAAAGCAACGAAATGGTTGCAACCAAATATTGCAGATTAAGCCTTCTAGCCCCCGAAGGGGGAATTGATTAATTTAAATATTAAATATTTTATGATGAAACAAAAAAATAAACTAACCATTCACAATTTTTGTGAAATAAAATATTCCCCCTTCGGGGCTAGGGGCCTATGAAAGTAACAGAACATATAGCAAATGCCAACGGAAAAACTAGGTTTTCATTTGAAATCTTACCTCCGTTAAAGGGTCAAAATATTAATTCAATTTTTGAGAATATAGATCCGTTAATGGAGTTTAATCCGCCATTTATAGACGTTACTTACCATCGTGAGGAATATGTATACCAGGAATTAAAAAATGGGTTGCTTCAAAAAAAGGTAGTGCGTAAACGTCCGGGAACGGTTGGTATTTGTGCGGCTATCCAGAATAGATATCATGTGGATGCCATTCCGCATATATTGTGTGGTGGTTTTAGCAAAGAAGACACTGAGAATTTCTTAATTGATTTAGGGTTTTTAGGAATTGATAATGTAATGGCACTTCGAGGGGATGCAGTAAAAAGTGAGACTTATTTCACGCCAGAGAAAGAAGGTCATACTTATGCCAGTAAGTTGGTAGAACAAATTTCAGCATTGAACAAGGGAATTTATTTGGATGAAGAACTACAGAACAAAACACCCACAGATTTTTGCATAGGTGTGGCGGGATACCCTGAAAAACACATGGAAGCTCCTAGCTTGGATAGCGACATACATTTTGTAAAAAAGAAGATAGAAAAAGGAGCAACATATATCGTGACCCAAATGTTTTTTGATAATAAGAAATTTTTTCAGTTTGTTGAAAAATGCAGGGTAGCTGGTATTACGGTGCCTATTATTCCGGGATTGAAACCTATAGCCACCAAAAAACAACTGAATTTAATTCCACATCGTTTTAGTTTAGAGCTTCCTGATGAACTAATTATGGCAATTGTAAAATGTAAAGACAATACGCAGGTGAGACAAGTAGGTATTGATTGGTGTGTTGCACAAAGTAAAGAGTTGGTCGCTGCTGGGGTGCCTTTTGTGCATTATTATTCAATGGGTAAAAGTGATAATATTAGAGCGATTGCGTCTCAAATATTTTAATTGTTTACATTTGCCGTCGTGGTAAAAATAATCCTCCTAATCCTGCTTTGCACCGTCCCAATTTATGCGCAAACCGAAGATAATTCGCCCTACTTTGTAGATGCTAATTATTATTATGGTTCCTTATTGGTGCAGAATAAAAATGTAGCCCAGCTTAAACGCAACCAACCAGAAGGTGTTATAGTAAGTTTTAACGTCAAAACATTTGGTGAAAAGTATTGGCAGCAAGAGTATGGTTATCCAGATTGGGGTATTTCTTTGGGATATCAAAATTTTAATAGTGATGTGTTGGGAGAGAATATCGCAGCATATGGTCACTTTAATTTTTATTTTTTTAATCGGAAACTTCAGTTTAGGATTGCACAAGGAGTAGGGGTGAATACCAACCCGTTCGATTTGGACACAAATTTTAAGAACATTGCCTATGGGAGTAGGGTATTGGCATCCTCTTATTTGTCTTTAAACTATCAACAAATTAATATTTACAAAGGTTTAGGTTTACAAGCGGGGCTATCTTTTATTCATCATTCTAATGGAAGTTTTAGAGCTCCTAATTCTGGCACAAATCTTTATGCCATAAGCTTGGGAGTGCGCTATGATTTTGATGAAGGCGAGGGCAAAGAAGTATATATTCCACTTGAAGAAAAGAAGGACTTTAACCAGCATTTGCATTACAATCTATTTTTTAGAGCTGGTATAAATGAAGGGGATGTTGTAGGTTTAGGACAACAACCATTCTTAGTACTAGGTGGTTTTGTGGACAAGAGAATAAGTTATAAAAGTACCTTTCAGTTAGGCACAGAAATATTCTTTTCAAAATTTCTAGAGAAAGAAATAGAATACCAAGCAGTTGCCTTTTTTGACGAAGATTTTGTAGATACAGATTATAAACGTGTAGCTATTTTTGGTGGGTATGAATTGCGTATTTCAAAATTTGCGATTCCTGTTCAACTGGGGTATTATGTATATTGGCCATCAAAATATGAATCGCCAGTCTATGAAAGAATAGGGGCGAAGTATTATTTTACGGAAACAGTATATGGAACAGCTACTGTAAAAGCGCATGGAGCAAATGCTGAAGCAATTGAATTTGGTGTCGGAATACGGTTATAATATGAAAAAATTATTTTGTTACATACTGGTTTTACTCTTTGTTGCTTGTAATAGCGAAACAGCTCCAGATTGCTTTCAGTTGGCAGGAAAAACGGTTCAGGTGCCATTTGAGTTGTCCAGCTTCAACAAAATTAGAATTGAGAAGAATGTGTCTTTATTAATAAAACAAGCGGCAACACAGAAGGTTATTTTAGAAACCGGAGAAAATTTAGTGCCCGATATCCTGGTGTATGTTGAAGATGAAGTATTGGTGGTAAGAGATAATAACGAGTGTAATTATGTTCGTGATTTTGGTATTACAACCGCCATTGTAACAATACCTAATCTTTTAGAAATAAGAAACGGTAGTTCATATAATGTAGTAGGTGAGGGGACCTTAAACTTCCCTGACTTAAGATTGATAAGCAATACTACGGGAGGATTTGAAAATATTAGAAAAAGTGGTGACTTTACATTAACTGTTAACGCTATAAATTTAAGTGTGGAAGCCAATGGTTTTAGTGGGTTTTTCATTGATGGAAGCGCGGTAAATGCCTCCATTTCTTTTGAAGATGAAGTGCCAAGATTTGAAGGTGCCAATCTGAAAGTGGATCATTTACGTATCTTCCATAGAAGTGCCAATAAAATGATAGTAAATCCGCAATTGAGTATCCGGGGAAAAATTGTGGGAGTAGGGGATGTAATTTCACTGAACCGCCCCGAATTAATTGAGGTTGAAGAATTAAATTCTGGACGTCTTTTATTTCAATAAACTTGTATATTTGGCGTTTGTTTTTAATATGAAATACCTTAAGGTTTTAGTTTTATTAAGTGCTTGTTGCCACGGTCTTCTGGCACAGCAAAACGAACTTAAATTTCACGAGGTAAAAGCAGAATATTTCTTCGGAACTATTATTGAACACAATCCAGATATCTCTCATTTAATAACAGGGCATCCTTCGGGGCTTATTTTAAGTTATAGCCGTAAGCCATATGGTTATAACGAATGGGAAGGTCGCTACAATTACCCAGACTGGGGTTTTACGTATATTTATCAGGATTTAGACAATCAATTTTTAGGAGAGAACCATTCACTGTATGGACACTTCAACTTCTACTTTTGGAAACGTAGATTGAGTATAGGAGTAGGGCAAGGTATTGCCTTTGCAACCAATCCTTACGATGCAGAAACAAATTTTGAAAACAATGCATACGGAAGTAATTTTCTAAGTTCTACCTTACTGAAATTTAATTTTGTACAAGAAAATATTATAGATGGTTTGGGGGTTACTTTGGGAATGGGAGTGATTCACTATTCGAATGCAAACTTTAAAGCACCAAATAATAGTACCAATACATTTTACCTAAGTGCAGGAGCTACCTATTTATTTAATTCCATTAATTATCCTGAAGCGCTCGTGCCTGTAGCTTGGGGAAGTGAATTTTATGCAGAGCGAATACATTATAATTTTGTGTTTAGATCCGGCGTCAATGAAGCCGACGTAAATGGCCTGGGACAATATCCGTTTGTTACATTGTCTGCCTTTGCCGATAAGCGCATTAATTACAAAAGCAGTTTTCAAGTTGGAGCAGATGTGTTTTTTTCTAGAATGATTGAAGAATTAATAAAATTTAGGTCTATTGCATTTACCAGTGATGGTTTGAGAGGTAACGAGGATGCTAGGAGGATAGGCGTTTTCGTGGGGCATGAATTAAGATTTAATAAAGTGGCGTTTGTATCTCAAGTGGGCTATTATGTGTACTGGCCCTATGAATTTGAAAACCGGGTTTATAATAGATTGGGTTTAAAAAGGTATATTACTGAAAATTTATTTGGTTCAATTACCGTAAAGGCTCATTATGCTAAAGCCGAAGCAGTAGAATTTAGTGTTGGTATACGTCTATAAAATATGATAAAAAATATAATTTTATTTGTACTTCTAGGATTGCTTTTTAGCTGCGATACAGATAATTTGGGCGATTGTTTCCAAAATGATAATGGAGAGGTGGTACGACAGGAGTTCGACGTTGATGTCTTTAAACGTATCATTGTTTTTGATAGAGTTAAACTTTATATTTCTCAAGGTCCAGTACAAAAGGTGATTGTAGAGTCTCCAAGTAATTTACTTTCGGAAGTGATTGTAAAGTCTGAAGACAGCATCCTTAAATTAAAAGATAATAATAGCTGCAATCTACTACGTGATTTTGAAACAACAAAAGTTTATGTAACTGCTCCGGAGATAGATTTAATAAGAAATAGCTCAGGAATTACCATTGAAAACATAGGCGAAATTGGTTTTGATAGGCTAGAGTTGGTGTCTGAAGACAGGCTTTTAGAAGATGAATTTCATATAGATGGAGATTTTGATTTGGATGAATTAAATACCAATGGAATAATTATTAACGCTAACGGTATTTCTACATTTCGTTTAAAAGGAAGAACCAGAGGATTTCAAATTGGCCTCTTTGATAGTGACGCTAGGGTAGAAGCGGGAGAGTTAAAAGCTAATAGTGTAAATATTTTTCATAGGAGTACTAACAAAATTATTTGCTTTCCTATAGACAGTCTTAGAGGAAAAATTGTGAGCGTAGGTGATGTAATTTCAAAAAATAGACCCCCTTTCGTAGAAGTAGAAGAACTTTTTAATGGTAGGTTAATCTTTGAGTAAAAACTTAGGCATTAAACTGCCTAAAATGATGGTCTAAATGCTTGTATTGCATTTTTCCCCACTGCTCTTTTGTTAGCGCGCCAAAACTTGGGTGTGGTTTCCAATCCGTCCGTTCGCGCTGTTTTTCAAATTCATCTAGCAATTCTTGTAATTTTTGCTTTTCAGTAGTAAGATCTTTAGTCGTCGTTTCTTTAAACTGTTTCATTGTGGGTAAATTCTTTCTCCACGGTTTGTCGCTATACATCGCTTTCTTGAAAAAGGTTTTGGCAAACCAATTTGGTTTTAAGTTATAATCTTCTTTCTCCAGAATAACGTTTAAAGGAATTTGGCAATGATGTACCATTTGTCCTGCACTCATCTTTCCCCATTGTTTTTCTGAAGTTTCAGATAAGGTTTGTAAGCGTGTGCGAATTTCGGTCAGAGCGTCGGTTTCAAAAAGAGATTTCATAACGTATTGTATTGATTAACTAAATGTTGCTGAAATTTAAATATACTTATTTATCTTTATGAAAACTAGCACTCTTTTGAAAGATACTTTATCTTTTTCTATTAAAAACTGGAACGAGGACGATCGCCCTCGTGAAAAATTGTTGACCAAAGGAAAAAATACACTCTCAGATTCTGAACTCATTGCAATTTTAATAGGTAGTGGAAGTAGGGAAGAAAGTGCCGTAGCACTTAGCAAGCGTATTTTAGCAGAAGCCCATAATAACCTGAACAAACTTGGTAAAATGGATGTTAAAGAACTCATGGAATTTAAGGGAATTGGAGAGGCAAAAGCAGTAACTATTGCCGCTGCTCTGGAGCTAGGTAGAAGAAGAAGCGCTGAGGAAGGTTTAAAACAAAAAAAAATAACCTCCAGTAAATCTGTTTTTGAACTCTTGCAACCAATTATTGGAGAGTTGCCGCACGAGGAATTCTGGATAATATACCTCAATAATTCTAATAAAGTATTACAAACAACACAACTTAGTAAAGGAGGAATAACGGGTACCTTGGTAGATGTAAGACTTGTATTTAAGAATGCCCTACAACTTGGAGCGGTGGCCGTTATTTTGGGACACAATCATCCAAGTGGTACCTTAAAACCTAGTAATGCCGACAAACAACTCACTCAGAAACTTAAAACAGCTGGAGAAAGTCTAGATATAAAAGTACTAGACCATCTAATTGTCACCGAAAACAGCTACTTTAGCTTTGCAGACGAAAATCTTTTATAGCACTAATGCTTCTTGTTTATTCCCAAAAAATAACTACCAGACTTTCTTATTCCTTTAAACATATTTTTTTAAGGATTTTAGGGGTAGATGTAAATTTTACCACCATATTAGAGGAGTTTATTGCCTATGAAGGTCCAAAAATGTCCTACGGAAAAAATCCACTAGGTAACGAATTTTTCATTCAAGAACACGGGTTGTTGGCAGAGAATGGTATTGAATCTATAGAAATACAATTAAAAGAATGGGACGGGATTCCCGCTTTTTTTCCAACGATTGAAAAAAGTGCCATTCCCTTCGATATTTTTGCGGCTTCCTTTTATTTATTGAGCCGTTACGAAGAGTATTTACCCCACGTTAAAGACGGCAAAGGAAGATATCCAGCTGCAGAGAGCTTGGCATTTCAGCACAATTTTCTTGAATTACCTATTGTAGATATGTGGGCCTATAAATTAAAGGCTGTCATACAGCAATCTTTTGAAGAAATAAAATTTCCACCCAAAAAAATGGTGCTTCATAATCTTATTTCAGTCCAGCGTCCTTTTGCCTATAATCAAAAAGGGTTTTTTAGATCATTTATGTGTTATCTTCAAGATCTTCTAAAAGGTAAATTTAAGAATAATTTTTACCGTACTCAGGTACTATTGGGGATTAGGAAAGATCCTTATGATACCTTTACTTGGATCATTAACATTGCCAAGAGAAGTACGTCCAAAATGACTGCTTTTTTCCTATTGGGCGAAAACGAAGAATATCAAGACAGTTTAAACACCCATAGAACGGCATTTCAACTATTGGTAAAATACGTAGCAGATTATAAAGAGGTCGGATTATTGTATTCCGCTTCTTCCCTAACAAAATTTGCTACTTTACAAGAGGAGGTAAAACGTATGGAAAACACCATTAACCGAAATGTTATAAGTGCTAAACAATCTAATTATTTTGTAAACTTACCAGACAACTATCGAAATCTTATTGAACTTGAGATTAAAAAAGATTTTACCATGGCCTATTATGATACCCCAGGATTTAGGGCGGGTACGTGTACACCATTTCTTTTTTATGATCTGGATTTTGAAATTAAAACACCCCTTATATTGCACCCCGTTGCAGTAGCTTCAACAGCATTGCAACATAAGAATGGAGCTGAAATAAAAGACAAAGTACAGGAACTAATGCAAAATGTAACAAACGTAAATGGTGTTTTTAGTGTTGTTTTGAGTAACGAAAATTTCACTTCAAAAGATGAAAATAACGTATGGAGAAAGTTGTTTTCAAATACGCTTCAAAATTA
Organism: uncultured Flavobacteriaceae bacterium; assembly: GCA_963799365.1. Lineage (GTDB taxonomy): Bacteria > Bacteroidota > Bacteroidia > Flavobacteriales > Flavobacteriaceae > Marinirhabdus. The sequence goes on along the minus strand of CAWCWV010000008.1, from coordinate 121,809 downwards.
TGAATAATTGTACAGACGTTTTTTTTGACCTAGACCACACCCTTTGGGATTTTGACCAAAATTCGGGTCTTGCTTTTCAGCAAATATTCAAGAAATTTAAAATTGATGTGGCCTTAAACGATTTTCTAGCCATTTATGAACCTATTAATTTTAACTATTGGAAAGCTTATAGAGAAGAACGGGTAACTAAGGAGCAATTAAGAAGAGGAAGGCTTGTAGATTCCTTTACTCATTTAAAAGTTACCTATCCGCTAGTAACTATTGATGCCATGGCAGCTTCGTATATTGACGAATTACCAGTAAACAATCACTTAATTCCGGGAGCTGCCGAAATTTTGAAATACCTTTATCCCAAATATAAATTACATATTATTACCAATGGATTTCAAGAAGTGCAAACTATAAAATTACAGAAAAGTAATATAGCTCACTATTTTGAAACCGTGACTTCCTCGGAAGAGGTAGGGGTAAAAAAACCTAATCCTTTGGTCTTTCAAACCGCCCTTGAAAAAGCCAATACTACTGCTAACAGATCTATAATGATTGGAGATACCTATGAAGCCGATATCTTAGGAGCTGAAGGCGTAGGTATGCACGCCCTTTTTTATAATTACAGAAAGGAAGAAATTCCTACTTCACATAGCCTGGTAAATCATCTGTTAGAAATTAAAACCTTTTTATAAGTATACTAATCCATTTGTTTATGGCGTTATACTTGTAAACCCCCAAATATGAAATTGAATCTCTGGCTCCCTTTTGCCATGATATGTTGCTTAGGCACCTTAGTTTCTTGTGTAAAAGATACAGATTTTGACCAAGCAGATGAAATTGCACTTACTCCAATTATAGAGCTTGACCTTATTTTCTTTACCCTCACAGCTCCAGATTTTTTCGATCCTATCACTCAAACACCAAGATTTACTGTTGTAGATACTACTGAAATTAAATTTCTTGACGATTCAGGAATACAAGAAAATCTGAAGCGGGCTGAGTTTTTATTTAGTTTTACCAATAGTATTCCTCGGTCTTTTGAAGTAGATTTTCAGTTTTTAAATGAACAAAACGATACAACCTACACCACCCAAACAACAGTGAATCAGGGAACTGTGGCTTCACCAGAAATTACGTTGTTTACCCAAAATGTTGAAGGAGAAGAAATACTACAGCTCACACAAGCTAATAAAGTTGTAGTATCGGTTACAATACCTTTCGCAGACCAAAATTTAGAAGGGGAACTTAACCTTCAGTCTAAAACTACGTACTTCTTAGAAATTAAGGATTGAGTTAAATTACTATGAAAAAGTATTGTATTCTATTTTTAGCCCTTTGGGTTGGTGTTGCCATTTCTCAGAATAAACAAGTGCTTTATGGCCTTGAGGATGCGCCACAAAGTCTTATGCTAAACCCTGGTGGAATGGTGCCTCAAAAAAAACATTTTGGAATTCCTCTCTTATCTCAAATTCATATCAATGGCGGTGCTTCGGGAGTTTCAGTATTTGATATTTTTGGCGAAAGCGATTTAGATATTAATACAAGAATTCGTAACAAAATATTTGAACTTGATAATACAGACTTCTTTACCGTAACACAGCAATTGGAGTTGTTTAGCTTTGGCTGGAAAAATAAAAATGATATCTATTTCTCGGGTGGTGTTTACGAAGAATTAGATTTTATCACCTATTTCCCAAGAGATTTAGCAATCCTAGCTTGGGAAGGAAACCGTGATTATTTGGACTATCCATTCAACTTGGGGGAACTTAGTTTTACAGCAGATTTGCTAACGGTATATCATTTTGGTGCCAACAAACAAGTTTCAGATAGATTAACACTCGGGGCAAGAGTAAAAGTATATTCCAGTCTTATTTCATTCAGCAGCACAAACAACTCCGGGACATTTACCACATCCTTAGATGAAGATGGTATCAATATATATGACCATACTGTTCAGAATGCCAATATAACTGTAAATACTTCAGGATACGCTTCTTTGAGAGATTTGGAGGGTGCAGGGGAGGTAAGTAGCAAAATTTTAGGGAGGTCTTTTTTTGGGGGTGATCTGGGAATAGGGCTAGATTTAGGAGCTACCTATAAGCTTACAGATCGAATTACAGCAACAGCAAGCGTGTTAGATTTTGGTGCTATTTTCTACGGAAAGGATAACGAAAACTATCAAGCAAAAGGCGATTATAACCTTAATGGTATTGAACTCATATTCCCTCCATTGTCTGATGGTGAAGCTGCATTGCCGTATTTTGATAATCTTGAAGACGATTTAGAACGGGAAGTTCCAATTGACACCTTAACAAATTCGTATACAAGATTTAGGCCTGTGAAGTTGAATGCGAGTCTTGAATATGGTTTTGGAGATTCTTTTGGTGGAAATGTTTGTGACTGCCTGAATAAGGGGACAGGTGGCGTTTGGCAACAGGCATTTGGCGCACAGTTTTATAGTATTATAAGACCAAAAGGTCCTCAATATGCTGGTACTGTTTACTACAGGAGAAAATTTGGTGAGTTTCTTACCGGAAAGGTAACATATACGGTAGATTCTTTTAGTGCGTCTAATTTAGGTCTTGGAGCCGTGGTAGATATTGGGAAGGTTAACTTTTATATTACAGCAGATAACATACTGCGATACGGAAATATAGCCAAGGCAAAAAGTGTATCTTTACAGCTAGGATTTAATATTAAGATAGATGAAGAGTAAGACTTTTGCTATTGCATTTTTATTGATTATATGTAGCTATTTGGGGTTTTCTCAACAGTCCATGAGTGACTATAGTTATGTTGAGGTGCCTGAGATATATGATTTTCAACAGACAAAGGATCAGTACCAGATTAACTCCTTGACTAAATTTCTCTTTAACAAATATGGATTTCACGCGTATTTTTCCAAGGAATTGCCAAATGTAACCAAATGTGACGGTTTGTTTGCCGATGTTGAAACTGAAATTGGCTTTATATATACCAAAATGGTAGTTGTTGTTCGAGATTGTAATGGGGTAGAAGTGTTCCGCAGTGCCGAAGGGAGAAGTAAGTTAAAAGAATACAGCAAAACCTATAATCAAGCGTTAAGGAATGCCTTTGAAAGTTTTGAAAATTTAGGAATAACCCAAAAAGAAATAGAAATTGAGCCTACGAATGTATCAGCTACAAATACGAATACTGAAAATACAATTGTTAGCAAAGTAGCCACTTCAGAAAGTAATTTTCCATTATTAAAATTCTCCACCTACACTCAAGAGGGAACTTCTTATTTGCTCAAAAAAACGTCCTCAGGATATTCATTATTTCAAGAGGTTAAGGGTGCAGATGATGATATACTATTGGTAGGCAGATTAAGTCTCAAAGATAACATTTTGCAATTTACCAATGTTGTTGGAGTAATTTCTCCAGCAAGTTTTGATGCCAATATGAACTTAACTATAAAAAAACCAACTGGAGATAGGGTATATGTTTTGAGAAGACATTAGAAATCATATTTATCTTTCCAGAGTGTTTTTAAATAAGTGCTAAGCTGTTGTTCTTTAGCATTATTTCCAGGTTTATAGAATGAAGTTCCTTTTATTTCTTCGGGTAAAAATTCGTGTGGCACAAAATTGCCTTGATAGCTATGCGCATATTGGTATGTTTTTCCATAGCCTAATTCTTTCATAAGTTTCGTTGGAGCATTTCTAAGAGATAAAGGCACAGAAAGGTCGCCAGTTTGTTTTACGAGCTGCTGCGCTTTATTAATTGCTTCATAGCTCGCATTACTTTTAGGGGAAGTGGCGAGATAAACTACGCATTGACTTAAAACAATTCTTGCCTCCGGATATCCAATAGTAGTTACTGCCTGAAACGTATTGTTAGCAAGCACCAATGCTGTAGGATTGGCATTCCCTATGTCTTCGGCAGCTAATATTAATAAGCGCCTAGCAATAAATTTTACATCTTCTCCTCCTTCAATCATCCTAGCAAGCCAGTAAACCGCAGCATTGGGATCGCTTCCACGTATAGATTTTATAAAAGCCGAAATAATATCGTAATGTTGCTCACCTGTTTTGTCATATAGCACCGTGTTTTTTTGAACCTTTTGCAAAACAAGGTCGTTTGTGACAGTAACATGGGTATTATTTTCAGAAAGTACCACCAATTCTAGCATATTCAATAACTTCCTTCCATCGCCGCCAGAAAGTCGAATAAGAGCTTCGGTTTCTTTGAGTTCTATTTTAATTTTTGAAAGTACCGTATCTATTTTTATGGCCCTCTTCAATAGATTATTCAGATCTTCTTTGTTAAATGCTTTTAAAACATAAACCTGACAGCGGGATAATAGTGCTGGGATTACTTCAAAACTTGGATTTTCAGTAGTAGCGCCAATGAGTGTAACCCATCCTTTTTCCACAGCTCCTAATAATGAATCTTGCTGCGATTTACTAAAACGATGGATCTCGTCTATAAAAAGTATTGGATTCTTGGTTGTAAAGAGACCATCACCTTGCTTCGCTTTTTGTATGATTTCCCTAACAGCAGCAACGCCACTGTCAATTGCGCTTAATGCAAAAAAGGGTCTCTTGGATTCGTTGGCTATTATAGTCGCCAGGGTTGTTTTTCCGGTGCCTGGAGGCCCCCATAATATTAATGAAGAGAGAATGCCAGAGCTAAGTTGCGCACTCAACGAACCTTGAGGTCCTACCAAATGTTGCTGACTCAAATATGCATCGAGACTTTTTGGGCGTATTCTTTCAGCTAATGGTGTATTCATTTGGTAAATTTACAATAATCAGAATATTGAAAACTGACAATTTATCACAATTTATAAATTGGGCGTATTTTTGACTACTAAAATCTATGGCTACTAAAAAACCACTGGAATTTACCCTAGATGTTATCTGTTATCCATTGCTATTTGTATTTATAGCTTGGGTGGTTTTCTGGATTGAAACTAGATTTAAGGTCAATTTAAATTATCTAGGGATTTTACCACATCAAATTGAAGGGTTGAGAGGTGTTTTCCTAGCTCCTTTTATTCATAGCAGCCTTAAGCATCTATTTAATAATTCAATCCCGCTATTGGTCTTGGGATCTGCTCTTTTTTACTTTTACCGAAATATACGGTGGAAAGTATTCTTTTTGGGCTTTTTGTTAACAGGATTACTTACTTGGTTTATAGGGCGCCCAGCGTTACATATTGGAGGGAGTGGAATAGTTTACCTATTGGCATCATTTCTTTTCTTTAAAGGTATTTTTTCAAAACAATATCAGTTAACCGCACTTGCCCTTGTTGTTGTATTTTTATATGGCAGCTTACTTTGGTATTTGTTTCCTATAGATCCTAAAATATCATGGGAAGGACACCTTTCGGGTTTTTTAGTTGGTTTTGTTTTGGCACTTGTGTTCAGAAAAAACCCTGTTGGAAATAAAAAGTTTGAATGGGAAAAAGATTCTTATAACGAAGAAGAAGATGAATTCATGAGCCATTTTGATGAAAACGGAAATTTCATTGAGAAACTTCCTGAGGTTGAAGAACAGCAAGTAATGCAATCATTGACTAAAAATGACGATAATTCTTTCAAAATCACAGTGAATTATTCCTATAAACCAACTTCAGATACCGAAGATAAATCATAGAGAACGCTGTCTTAAAATTTCGTATAAAAAGGCGCCACAAGCAACTGAAACATTTAAAGAATTAATGGTGCCAATAAGGGGTAGAGAAGCAGTCTCATCCACTAGGGATAGAACTGATTTTGATACACCCTTTCCTTCGGAACCTAAAATTAATGCCAGAGGTTTATTAAAATTTTTGGAATAAAGTGTTTCTCCACTTTTCTCACTCGCCGCAATAGTTGTAATTCCAGATCCTTGTAAGTAAAAGATTGCGTCTTTTATATGATCCACTTTACAAATAGGAATACTGAATATAGCTCCGGCAGATGTTTTAACGGTATCTCCACTTACTGGAGCACCTCCTTTTTTCTGAATAATTACAGCGTCAACTCCTGTACATTCAGCAGTACGTAATATAGCGCCAAAGTTTCTTACATCACTAATTTGATCTAATATAATGAATAAAGGATTCTTTTTGGTTTGAAGTATATTTTCTACAGTTTCTTCGAGAGGTGGGAAAGAAATGGGAGATGTTACAGCTACAACGCCTTGGTGATTTCCATGTGTTAATCTGTTAAGTTTTTCAACTGGGACTATATTTATAGTGACACCAACCTTTTCCGCATCGTCAACAATAGATTGAATTTTTTGATTTTGAATATCTTTTTGCACATATAGTTTATCTATAACTATGTCTGCTTTTAAAGCTTCAAGAATTGGATAGATTCCAAATATTTTATTTTCTTTCTTCATAGTGTAAAAGTAAAAAACCATCACGAAAAACGTGATGGTTTTATATATTAAATAATTACAATTTAATTATTATTCAACTGGTGGATCAGAGAATTCAACTTCATAGATGAATGCTTGTAATAATCCTGCAGCATTGATAAGTACAGCATCTGTATTGCCACCATTCCAAGTTCCTGGATCTTCTACAGTGTTTTGACCATCATCTGGAGTTGGACAATCACAGGCTGGGGTAGTATAGTCATAAACTACGCCATCTACAGTTGTTGCGCTACCTAGAAATTCAAAACTATCTCCTTCTTCAAAGACTGCAATGTCAACTCCAAAAAGAGCGGCCATATCTGCAGCTGTAAAGCTTACATCAAACGGGAAAGTAGTTGTACTTCTAAAAGCTAATGTATCTTCTGTAGCACCAGTAAAATCTCCAACTACTCTTAATTCGTAAGAGGCAAGATTTCCATTTGGATCTTCAGTCATTGCTGTAAAGCTAGCACTTAAAGGATCTGCACCAGCATTAAATTCTGGCATAGTAACGAATTTTACAAATCCGCCATTTCCTAATTCAGGAAAACGAAATTTGTCTTCATCTTCACAGCTAGTAAGTGTAATTAAGCCTACTACTGCGATAAAAGCTACTGTTATATATTTAAGATTTTTCATGATATAATTTTGTTTAATTGATTAGTCTAAGCTACCAGTAGTATCCCAAAATACTTTTGAGGATACTGATCTTTGCTGAATATTAGGGTTACCATCTACTTCAGTTTCAGGATACTGGAAAGATCTAGGAAATGCTCCAGCAGGAATAACTGGTGCTTGAAGATCTGGTAAACCAGTTCTTCTGTACAAGTTGTAAGGTTCTGTACCGTTACCCCAGGCAGCAATAAAATATTCTCTAGAAATAACTGCTAATTTTCCATTAGCGTTAGCTGCATCGTATTCAGCTAATACACCATTAATATAAGTAGTAATATCTCCATCGGTCATAGCTAAAGGTCCATTATCTGCAGCACCTGCAAAATCACGAACTTTATTCATACTTCTTCTTATACCTAATTCAAGAAGTGCTCTAGGGTTACCATTAGATCCTAATGTTAAAGCACCTTCAGCTAAAGCAAAATGCGTGTAAGATGCAAGATAAATAGGACGGATACCTGCACCACCAAGACTTTCTGGAGAAGAGGCTACAGCTGGAGTTGGCATACCTTGATCTGCATCAAAGGCCCCACCACCTGGATATATACCATAAGCAGTTCTTTTTAATCCATCATTAGGAAGACCTTCGTCATCTGCGTGGTCTCTACCCCAATATCCATTACCTACATAGCAGTAATCATAGTTAGCCTCTCCAAGACAAGGTAAGTTAGATCCAGATGGATCTGTAAGGTCTTGACGGTAAAAATAATATCTAGTACGAGGGTCAACTGGACCATCAGTTTCAGGGAAAGGAGCCGCAGCATCACCAACATTCATAAAGTCAAATAATTGATTACTCATACGAGTACCTGCACCAGAAGGACCATAACTTCCACTAAAAAATGGGTGTAAACTGTTTGGGTCTGTTGCAGTTGAATATCCAAATTGGAAATCCTCGTCATTCTGGTCAATAATGTTTCCTGCAGCAGCAGCGTTTATACCAGCAGCATTTCCTGTGTTAAGGTTAGCTCTAATCTTTAATGTATTTGCTAAAGCTATCCATTTGGCTGCATCAAAATCTTGAAAGAATAAATCATCTGGAATTCTTGCTCCAACTGAATTTCCAAGGTTTAAGTTAGCAATTGCCTCGTCTAATAAAACTAATTGAGCAGCATATACTGATGCACCAGAATCAAGTTTAGGATTAGGGAACTCACTAGGTTGTACGGCTTCACTAAATGGAACTTGATCTAAGTAATCAACAAGTAGCATATATGCGTATGCTTCAATAACTTGTGCTACTCCTACGTGATAAGGAATACCGCCATTTTCAGCTTGAGCATCATTAATACCTTGTAAAAGGTCTATGTTAGAGAACATTTGGTAAGAATTTCCCCAAGCACCATTTAAGGTATTGTTTCCAACAGCACCGTTATAAGTACCAAATTGATTTGTCTGTCTAGTGATAGCTCTAGAAGTTCCACTATATGATCCTACAACACCATTAAAGGTAAGTTGAATATCGTTTAAAACGAAATTAGGATCTGCATTATCTATAGTAACGTCATTAGGACTTACCAAAAGCTCTAATTCTGACGTTTCGCAACTAGCAAACAATGCTACAACTGCGGAGAGTAATGTTATTTTAAATAAATTTTTCATAATATTTTGTATAGGATTTAAGTACAGTATTAAAACAATCGAGGCAGGTTTTTACTACCTCGATTGTGTACTTTTTTTTAGAATGTTGCTTTTACGCTAAAAGAATATCTCTTGTTCGATGGTCCAGTTTGGAAATCCAAACCTTGTCCGTTACCAACACCAGTACTCAAAGCTTCAGGGTCAAAGTTGAAGTCATCAGGAATATTATATGTTTTCACATATAAGTTCTGTCCAGATAAAGAGAAAGTAACATTTCCGAATGGAGTTCTGTCTAACATTTTCTCATTTAAACTATATGCAATAGATACATCTCTTACTCTAAAGTGTGATGCGTCATAGATACCTTGACCAACAGGGTCAACCAAGTTGATAAAGAAAACATCGTTTGCACCAATCTGAATGGTATTATCGATAAAGTTACCACCAGCATCAACAAGTGGCTGTCCAGTGTTAGGGTTTGCTAAAATACCAGGAATCACAAAACTTCCTTCTCTATTATCAACATTCGCAGTTGTAACACCACGTCTGTAGTACTGAGTAGCAGTTTGAGAATAAATATCTCCTCCGTGTTGGTACTCTAATTGCGCAGATACAGATAAACCTTTGTAAGTAAAGGTGTTAATTGTAGTTGCATTCCAGTCTGGGTTTGGATCACCAACAGTTTGGTTTTGAGTAGCAAGTGGCAAGTTGTCACTATCAATAATTTTACCGTTTGTAGGATCAATTAATAGTACTCCATTTACGCCAACACCTGTTGGGTTTTCTGGTGAAATATTTGATGGATCGTAACGAGCAGCGAAATTACCTTTAATTACACCTAATGGCTCACCTTCAGAAGCATAGTTACCTAGTCCAATAAAACCAGCAAATGGGAATGCTTCAATTCCTCCTAAGCTAATAACTTCATTTTCATAAGCAGTGAAGTTATTTCTAACAGACCAAGTAAAGTTCTCAGTTTGTAGCGGAATAAAGTCTAATCCTAATTCAAAACCTCTAATTTCACTTTCTGCAATGTTATCATTGATAAAGCTAAATCCAGTTGAAGGATTTACAGGTCTGTTTACAATTTGATCTTCAATAGTTCTTTTGTACACAGTTGCATCTAGTGTTAATCTGCGCTTAAAAAATTCTGCCTCAGCTCCAAGTTCAAATTCCTTCTGAAGCTCTGGCTTTAGGTCAGGGTTTGGACTCGTAGTAGGTAAAGAGTTAATTGTTGTTGGATCTCCATTAGGACGTATAAATGTATTAGGATTTGTAGTTAGAACTGCACGTGTTCCGTATAATCCAGGGAAACGAGCAGAAGTACCGTATCCAGCTCTAAGCTTTAAAAAGTTTAAGGCTCCACTGTTTCCAAATCCGTCTAATGAAGTTGGAATGAAAGAGATAGAAGCTCCAGGATAGAAAATTGATCTATTCTCGCGCTCTACGTTCGAACCCCAGTCATTTCTACCAGAAAGTGTTAAGAAAACAAAGTTTCCATAATCAAAAGATGCTTCACCATAGGCACCTAAGATATTTCTTTCACTTCTAAAGTCTAAGTTTGATCCAGTTGTTGGGTCAATGTTGTTTTGACTTACGAAGTTTCTGTGGTTAAAGAAACCAAATACAATCTGGTTAGAACTTGTAATACCAAATTGGTCGTATTCGTCACGTCTAGCGTTAAAACCTAGTTGTGCAGTTAAGTCGAAATCTTCAGCTAACTGAATATTATTAAAACTAAAGTTTAAGTTATGGTCAAAAATAAAGTTTGTTCCTGATGTAGTTCTTAAAAAACCATTCAAGTTTGCACCATCATAAGGAGCTGTTGAAGAACCTTTAGCTACTCTAAACTCTTGTTTTTCAGTATAGGTATCCAGACCAAAGCGGTAAGAAGCTAAGATATTGTCTGATATAGCATAAGAAGTAGCAAGTTTACCGTAAAAACGATTTGTGATTTGCTCTGTACCAGCATAGTTTAATAACCAGTATGGGTTATCTTGGTCACTACGGTAGTATACGTTAGAGTTATCATTAGGATTCTCGAAAGGTAAATTTTGTAAATCTAAGTTACGAGGAATAAATAATGTACGTGTAAATACAGAGATAGAGTTCGCTGCGTTATTCGCTGCAATTGGTGGTGTGTTAACTCGTAAATTACTAAAGTTAGCAGTACCGTCGAAACTAAATTTGTTTGACAATTTAGTAGATCCACCCATACCAATGTTGTAACGAGTTAATCCGTTATTTTGAATGTATCCATCTTCTGTTGTATAACCAAAGTTAATGTTGTAACGGCTATCTCCATTAGGAGCACCAGAAACGTTTACAGAAGTTGTATTACCAAGACCTGTTCTAAAGAAATCTTTTACGTTGTTTGGTGCAGCAGAATAAGGAATCTCATTCGCTGTTAATTCAGGAAATACATCACCGAAATCTGCAGCAAGAGGATGCGCAATAGTTAATCCAGTATCAAGAAGTCCACCCCAGTTACCAACAAATCCAGGGTTTGGAGTGTTGTCCGAACCTTGTCCGTATTGGTTTTGGTATTCTGGAAGGTTAGAAATTTGTGTAATATAAACAGATTGAGAAAGTGTTACCTCAAACTTTTTGTTCAAGCTTTTCTTACTCCCGTTTTTAGTTGTAATTAATACAACCCCATTTCTACCTTGTTGTCCGTACAATACCGCTGCACTTAATCCTTTAAGGATACTAATGCTTTCAATGTTGTTAGGATCTAAATCCAAGAAACGGCTACTTGTAACAGAGTTACCACCACCAAAACCAGATTGTTGGTTAGTTCCACCATCAAATGGCACACCATCAACAATAAATAAAGGTTGGTTACTACCGTTAATCGAACTTTTAGAACGAATAATGAAGTTTGTACCTGATCCAGAGGCACCACCTGTACCTACAACCTGAACACCAGCTACTTTACCGTTCAAAGACCTTACTACGTCAGATTCCGGTTTGTTTTCAACCGCTTCTGCCTCTAAGGTACTTACGGCATATCCTAGTGCTTTTTTCTCTCTAGGGATACCATAACCAGTTACAACTACCTCATCAAGGGCTTGTGCATCTTCATCCAATTGGAAACTAAGATCCGTTGTCAATGCTGTGACGGGTCGCTCTTCAGTTACAAATCCAACGTAACTGTAAACGAGCCTTTGACCCACAGCGGCTTGAATGGCGTATTTACCATCAAAATCGGACTGTGTACCATTAGATGTACCTTTTACGATGATGTTTACTCCAGGTAACGGTAACCCACCACTGTCGGTTATCGTTCCAGAGATTGTTTTTTCTTGTGCGAACGTGAGTTGCACTACTAACGCTAGCAATAGCGTCAAAATTCCACTAAACTTTGTTCTCATTTTATAAATTATTTGAATTAGCCAATGCCAAAAATCACAATAAAAAGTTAATTACACAACTTTTTAAACTTAAAATTTGGTTTTTTTTTAATCTCAGTGTTAAGCTATTGTTAGCTTTATCTAAAATTGTGAGGAAAGACTAAGATGGATTTTGGTGTTTGAAAATCTAAATGATTGATTTTCAGAGCTACCATTTGCGATGTTAAAGCGCAAAATACCTCCATTTGTTTGTAATCCTATCCCTAGGCCAAAGCTATACAATTTTTCCTTTACATCTACAGGATTATTTTCAAAATAACCTAGATCGATGATACTGTGGATATATAGCCCTGGATTAAGGATATAACGGTATTCAGTATTTAAAACTGAAAAAAGTGACGCATCTATACTGTTCTCGTTAAAACCACGTATACTATTAATGCCTCCAAAGCGAAATAGTTCATTAGTGAAATAGGTTTCGCTAAATAGAATGCTGGAAGTATTTTGAAGATACACACTATTATTTCCACCTAAGTCAAAAATATGGTTGGCTAGTGCAGTAAGACGGGTTTGATTTTCATTTGTCCCTTTACTTTCTCTTTTTCCAAATTCAGATCCTAGTTGTAATTCGGTTTTCTTTGGGAAAAGTTTAGAATTTTGTGGAATTATCAAAATACCTCCAGCTGTTAAAAATGAAGCGCTATAATCTTCTATAGCTGCACCTGCTAATGTTTCGTCTAAAAGATTGCTGCTTTCATATCCCTTGTAGCCCAGGTAAACCGAAGATATGGGATTTAGCTGGTAAGACAATTGTGCTTCTTGTTGTGTGGTCACGAAAGTGCTGTCTCTTTTAAAAATATTTAATTCCAAACTTATCCCAAAAGGAGATTTAAGTAAATAGGGCATTTTTACTTTGGCTCGAAAATTTATTTGCTCGTTGCCATCTGCTTTATAATTAATGAGGAGTTGTTCTCCGAAATTTAAATTATTATTCAATTCAAGATTTAAATATCCGTTTAATTGAAGTCTTTGTGTTTCTTCATCTGTAGCAAATCCTAAAATTCCATCAAACAGATTGTTGTTTTGTTTTTCAACATAAAAATAAGCTGTTGTTGTTTCTTTCCTGAAAAGTACTTCTGGTGCTTTAGTGGTGTTGGCAAATCCCAAGTTGTCTATAACCAAATTTTGAGACAACAGTTTTTTTCTATTGAATGTTTTTCCTGTTCTAATTCCTGCATAATATTTTAAAAAAGATCTAGGAAATTTATCGTAGCCTTTCACGACAATTGAATCTAAAGTTCTGTAGCTTTTTCCTTTTGTATTAATTTTTGCGGTTACGCTATTTCCTTCGGTTTCAATTTCCGTTAATTTTAATCGAGCAAATGTATTTCCGGTTTCCGTTTGGAGATTGTTTAATTTTTGAAGTGAAGCTTCTGCAGTTTCAAAATTTAATATAAAATAGTCGTTTGCTACATCTTGGGAGATTTGTCTTAGTTGTTTTTTACTGAAACTGGAATCTGAATAAAAAACTTTAATCTCTTTGTATTTTGTTCCAAAAATATAAGTGGCAATATAATTGGTGTCGTTTTTCTTTTCTAGCGATTTGTATTGTGCATTTATGAAACCCAAACGATACAGTTTATGAACAAGAGAGTCAGCTTCAGCTTTTAGGGAAAGATAATCCTTGAATTTTTGTTGTGGAAGCAGGCTGTCCTTTAGTGTTTCTGAAATAGCAGTTTCGGCTTCGATGTCTAAATACAATTGCTGTGCAAAAATCCCTTGATGAAAGAGGGCATATATATTAAGGTATAATAAAATGAAGAAAACTTGTTTCAATTAGAGCAGTATTTGTGAAGTAAATCTAACGTTTCAGAAGCAGTTTTCATATAGTAAAGTGGGGTTTATTAAAAAGGTTTGTAAAATAAGTGAGTTGGTGTTTGAATAATCAAATAAAAATTCTACCTTTGCGCCCCCTTATAGTGGGGAAATTATATTATTAATTTAAGTATAACAGGATTTTATGCCAACTATTTCACAATTAGTACGAAAAGGAAGGACCAAAATAACCAAGAAGAGCAAATCGGCTGCCTTGGATTCGTGCCCGCAACGTCGCGGAGTGTGTACGCGTGTATATACCACTACTCCAAAAAAACCAAACTCAGCAATGCGTAAAGTTGCGCGTGTACGTTTGACGAATGGAAAAGAGGTTAACGCATACATCGGAGGCGAGGGACACAATCTACAAGAGCACTCGATAGTATTGGTTAGAGGTGGAAGGGTGAAGGATTTGCCAGGAGTTAGATACCACATTGTTCGTGGAGCCTTAGACACCGCAGGTGTTGCAGGTAGAACACAACGTAGATCTAAATACGGTGCAAAACGCCCTAAGAAGTAATTTTAAACAGTTTTAAAACGAAGAAATGAGAAAAAGAGCAGCCAAGAAAAGACCGCTTTTGCCGGATCCAAGGTTTAATGACCAATTGGTGACACGTTTTGTAAATAACATGATGTGGGACGGAAAAAAGTCGGTGGCTTTTAAAGTATTTTACGATGCAATCGATATCGTAGAAGAAAAGAAAACAGACGAAGAAAAAACAGGCCTTGAACTTTGGAAAGATGCACTTTCTAATGTGATGCCTCACGTGGAAGTACGTAGCCGCCGAGTGGGTGGAGCTACCTTCCAAATACCTATGCAAATTCGTGCAGACCGTAAAATTTCTACCGCTATGAAGTGGTTGATTGGGTATGCAAGAAAGCGTAACGAAAAATCTATGGCTCAAAAATTAGCTTCAGAAATCTTGGCAGCAGCTAAAGAAGAAGGTGCGGCAGTCAAGAAAAAAACGGACACGCACAAAATGGCCGAAGCAAACAAAGCATTCTCACATTTCAGATTCTAAAAAATGGCACAAAGAGATTTAAAATTTACAAGAAATATAGGTATTGCTGCGCATATTGATGCTGGTAAAACCACTACTACAGAGCGTATCTTGTACTATACTGGGGTGAGCCATAAAATTGGTGAAGTTCACGATGGTGCGGCAACTATGGACTGGATGGAGCAAGAGCAGGAAAGAGGTATTACAATTACTTCTGCTGCTACTACTTGTACTTGGAAGTTCCCTCTAGAGAACGCCGAGCCTACCGAAGATACTAAAGATTACAATTTCAATATCATTGATACTCCTGGTCACGTAGACTTTACAGTAGAGGTAAACCGTTCTTTACGAGTATTGGACGGATTGGTGTTTCTTTTTAGTGCAGTAGATGGTGTTGAGCCACAATCTGAAACTAACTGGAGACTTGCTGATAACTATAAAGTGCCTCGTATTGGTTTCGTAAATAAAATGGACCGTCAAGGTTCAGACTTTATGATGGTTTGTCAACAAGTGAAAGATATGTTAGGTTCTAATGCAGTGCCTATTGTATTAAATATTGGTGACGAAGAAGACTTCAAAGGAATAGTTGATCTGGTTAAGAACCGTGCTGTAATTTGGCATGATGAATCTTTGGGAGCAACTTTTGATGTTGTTGATATTCCCGAGGAATTGAAAGCAGAGGCAAAAATGTTGCGTGGGAAGCTTATCGAAGAGGTAGCTGCTTACGATGAAAATTTGCTTGAAAAATATATGGAAGATGAAGACTCTATTACTGAAGATGAAGTGCACGCTGCGCTTCGTGCTGCTGTAATGGATATGTCTATCATCCCAATGATCTGTGGATCTGCATTTAAAAACAAAGGTGTTCAGTTTTTATTGGATGCTGTTTGTCGTTACTTGCCTTCTCCAATGGATAAAGAAGGTATTATTGGTATAAATCCAGAGACCGACAAACAAGAAATTAGAAAACCAGATGTAACTGCACCTTTCGCAGCCTTGGCATTTAAGATTGCGACAGACCCATTTGTTGGTCGTTTGGCTTTCTTCCGTGCTTACTCTGGACGTTTAGATGCAGGGTCTTATATTTTGAACAACCGTTCAGGTAAAAAAGAGCGTATCTCACGTATTTACCAAATGCACTCTAATAAGCAAAATGCTATCGACTATATCGAGGCAGGAGATATTGGTGCGGCAGTTGGGTTTAAAGACATCAAGACTGGTGATACTATGTCTGATGAAAAACATCCAATCGTGCTAGAATCGATGGACTTCCCAGATCCAGTAATTGGAATCGCGGTAGAGCCTAAGACAAAAGCAGATGTTGATAAATTAGGGATGTCTTTGGCTAAATTGGCTGAAGAAGATCCAACATTTACAGTGCGTACAGACGAAGCTTCAGGACAGACTATTATTTCTGGAATGGGTGAGCTTCACTTAGATATTATTGTAGATCGTTTACGACGTGAGTTCAAGGTTGAAGTTAATCAAGGAGAGCCACAAGTAGAATACAAAGAAGCAATTACAAGAAAAGCAGAACACAGAGAGGTTTATAAAAAGCAATCTGGTGGTCGTGGTAAATTTGCTGATATTGTATTTACATTAGAGCCAGCAGAAGAAGGGGCAGAAGGATTAGAGTTTATTTCAGCTATTAAAGGTGGAAACGTTCCTAAGGAATTTGTTCCCTCAGTAGAGAAAGGATTCAAAATGGCGATGGTAAATGGTCCTTTAGCAGGATATGAAGTAGATGCTATGAAAGTAACTTTGACGGATGGTTCTTACCACGATGTCGATTCAGATCAACTTTCATTTGAGCTTGCTGCAAAATTAGGGTTTAAAGCTGCTGCTAAAGCTGCTAAAGCCGTTATTATGGAGCCTATAATGAAAATAGAGGTAATCACTCCTGAAGAAAACATGGGAGATATTGTAGGAGATCTAAACCGAAGAAGAGGGCAAATGACAAGTATGGGAGACCGTGCAGGTGCTAAAACTGTAAAAGCTACCGTACCGCTTTCTGAAATGTTTGGATATGTAACTACATTAAGAACATTATCATCTGGTCGTGCAACATCAACAATGGAATTTTCACATTATGCAGAAACTCCTTCTAGTATTTCAGAAGAAGTAATTGCAAAAGCAAGAGGAACCGCTAACGCTTAATATTTCAGCAATGAGTCAAAAAATAAGAATTAAATTAAAATCGTACGATCATAATTTAGTGGACAAATCTGCTGAAAAAATCGTAAAAACCGTAAAAAGTACAGGTGCAGTAGTAACAGGACCAATCCCGTTACCAACACACAAGAAAATCTTTACAGTACTGCGTTCACCTCACGTTAACAAGACGAGTAGAGAACAATTCCAGTTAAGCTCTTACAAGAGATTATTGGATATCTACAGTTCTTCTTCAAAAACAATTGACGCTCTAATGAAGTTGGAGTTGCCAAGTGGAGTGGAAGTGGAAATTAAAGTTTAAGTATAAACTTTAATTTACGGCCCGAATTTGCTTCGGGATCTCGTAAAGAAGAAAATGTCCTCAACGATGGTTGTGGAAAAACGGAAAAAAATAACATTCGGGGTCGAATTTATTTTTGACCCCGTTTGGTTTGAATAAAAGTAATTTCTTTACCCCAACCCTAAAGGGAGGAAATTGTTTTCGCCACCCTTTAGGGAGGGGCAAAGCGGAAAAAGTTTGAATAAAAGTAAAGCCGATAATCGGCGAATTATTAATAAATAAATAGATAAATATGTCTGGGTTAATTGGAAGAAAGATAGGGATGACCAGCATCTTTGACGAGAACGGAAAAAATATGCCGTGTACCGTTATTGAGTGTGGGCCCTGTGTTGTTACCCAAGTCAGAACCTCTGAGGTTGACGGGTACGAAGCTCTTCAACTTGGTTTCGATGACAAGAAGACTGTAACAAAAGCTGCTGAAGGCCACGCCAAGAAAGCAGGAACTGTTGCAAAACGCAAAGTCGCCGAATTCCAAGGATTTGAAGAAAGTTACAAATTAGGTGATACTATCACTGTAGAACACTTTGTTGAAGGTGAGTTCGTAGATATTTCTGGAACGAGCAAAGGTAAAGGTTTTCAGGGTGTAGTAAAACGTCATGGTTTTGCTGGTGTGGGTCAAGCTACTCACGGACAGCATAACCGTTTAAGAGCACCAGGTTCTATTGGAGCAGCATCATATCCTGCGAGAGTATTCAAGGGAATGAAGATGGCTGGCCAAATGGGTAATGAAAAGGTGAAAGTAGAAAATTTAAGAGTTCTTAAAGTTGTAGCAGACAAAAATCTTCTAGTCGTGAAGGGATGTGTGCCAGGACATAAGAATGCTTATGTAATGATCCAAAAGTAATGAAGGTAGCAGTAATAGATATCAACGGAAAAGACACAGGTAGAAAGGTTGAACTTTCTAACGATGTGTTTGGAATTGAGCCTAATAATCATGCAATGTACCTGGATGTAAAACAGTACCTGGCAAATCAACGTCAGGGAACTCATAAATCTAAGGAGCGTGCTGAAATATCTGGTTCAACCAGAAAGATAAAAAAACAAAAAGGAACAGGTACTGCCCGTGCGGGAAGTATCAAGTCTGGTGTTTTTAGAGGTGGTGGACGTATGTTCGGACCTAGACCAAGAAATTATTCATTCAAATTGAATAAAAACTTAAAACGTTTGGCTCGTAAATCTGCCCTTACTGTAAAGGCAAATGACAAGGCAATTGTGGTGATAGAAGATTTAAATTTTGATGCTCCAAAAACCAAGAGTTTTACTTCAGTTTTGAAGAATTTAGGACTTGAAAACAAAAAATCTTTGTTTGTGTTGGGAGAGTCAAATAATAACGTATATTTGTCGTCTCGCAATTTGAAAGGTACAGAAGTTATAAACAACTCAGAATTAAGTACTTACAAGATTATGAATGCAAACAGCGTAGTGTTGTTTGAAGGTTCTTTGGAAGGAATTAATACGAACTTAAGTAAATAGAAACAAGATGAATATCTTAATAAAACCTATAATTACGGAAAAAGCCACGGCCGATGCGGATTTAAATAACCGATACGGTTTTCAGGTAAACCCAAAGGCGAATAAGGTAGAAATCAAGAAAGCGGTTGAGGCCACTTACGGAGTTTCTGTTGAAAAAGTTCGCACAATGAATGTCCGCCCAGATCGTCGTGTTCGTCATACGAAAACGGGAGTTCAAACTGGTAAAACAAATGCTGTTAAAAAGGCAATTGTACAGGTGGCGGAAGGTGATACAATAGATTTTTACAACAATTTGTAAGCTAAGCTTGCAATAAATTAGACAAAAGATGTCAGTAAGAAAATTAAAACCTATCACCCCAGGACAGCGTTTTAGAGTTGTAAATGGTTATGATGCCATTACAACTGATAAGCCGGAGAAAAGTTTATTAGCTCCGAAGAAACGTTCTGGTGGTAGAAACAGTCAAGGAAGAATGACTATGCGCTACATAGGTGGTGGTCATAAGAAACGTTATAGAATAATCGATTTTAAACGCGACAAGCACGGCGTGCCTGCTACAGTTGCTACAATCGAATACGATCCAAATCGTACAGCCTTTATTGCTTTATTGAATTACCAAGATGGTGAAAAGCGATATGTAATTGCTCAAAATGGACTTCAAGTTGGGCAGAATATTGTTTCTGGAGAGCAAACTCCTCCGGAAATAGGAAATGCAATGACCCTAGCGAGTATTCCTCTAGGTACTATTATTTCTTGTATAGAATTACGTCCAGGTCAAGGTGCTGTTATGGCGCGTAGTGCTGGTGCCTTTGCACAGCTTATGGCTCGTGACGGAAAGTACGCTACGGTAAAATTACCCTCAGGTGAAACTAGAATGATACTTGTTACTTGTATGGCTACCATTGGTGCTGTAAGTAACAGTGACCACCAGTTATTGGTTGGTGGTAAAGCTGGTAGATCTAGATGGTTAGGCCGTCGTCCAAGAACAAGACCAGTGGTGATGAACCCAGTAGATCACCCAATGGGTGGTGGTGAAGGGAAATCTTCAGGTGGTCATCCACGTTCAAGAAACGGTATTCCTTCTAAAGGATACAAAACCCGCTCTAGAACTAAGGCTAGTAATAAGTATATAATCGAACGTAGAAAGAAATAAGCTATGGCAAGATCGTTAAAAAAAGGACCGTACGTTCACTTCAAATTAGATAAGAAAGTACAGCAAAATGTCGAGACTAATAAGAAGACTGTGATCAAAACTTGGTCAAGAGCTTCTATGATTACTCCAGATTTTGTAGGACAAACCATCGCAGTACACAACGGGAAGCAATTTGTGCCTGTATATGTAACTGAGAACATGGTAGGACATAAATTAGGCGAATTTTCACCTACAAGATCATTCCGTGGTCACGTTGGTGCAAAAAACAAAGGAAAAAAATAATAGGCCATGGGAGTTCGTAAAAGAGAAAGAGCAGAAGCAATCAAAGAGGCGAAGAAGACACAATACTTTGCTAAATTGAATAATTGCCCTACGTCACCAAGAAAAATGCGCTTAGTTGCAGACTTGGTTCGTGGTGAAAAGATAAACACAGCGCTTAATATTTTAAGATTCAGCAAAAAAGAAGCTTCTAACCGTTTGGAAAAACTGTTATTGTCTGCCATTGCAAACTGGCAAGCAAAAAATGAAGATGCTTCTTTAGAAGATGCAGATCTTTTCATAAAAGAGATTCGTGTAGATGGTGGAACTATGTTGAAGAGACTACGTCCAGCACCACAGGGTCGCGCACACAGAATTAGAAAACGTTCCAACCACGTAACACTGGTATTAGGAGCTAACGATAACACACAAAGCTAAATTTAAATGGGACAGAAGACAAATCCAATCGGGAACCGCTTAGGTATCATTAGAGGATGGGAATCCAACTGGTACGGAGGTAACGACTACGGCGATAAATTGGCCGAAGACGATAAGATTAGAAAATATATCCATGCTCGTTTAAGTAAAGCAAGTGTGTCTAGAGTAATTATTGAGCGTACGCTTAAGCTTGTAACCGTTACTATTACTACTGCAAGACCTGGTATCATTATCGGGAAAGGTGGTCAGGAAGTAGACAAGTTAAAAGAAGAGCTTAAAAAAATTACCGAAAAAGAAGTACAAATCAACATTCACGAAATCAAGCGACCAGAATTAGATGCATTTCTAGTAGGAAGCAGTGTTGCAAGACAAATTGAGAATAGAATCTCATACCGTCGTGCAATTAAGATGGCCATTGCGGCTGCAATGCGTATGAATGCTGAAGGAATTAAAATCCAAATCTCTGGACGTTTAAACGGTGCTGAAATGGCACGTAGTGAATCGTACAAAGACGGACGTATTCCCTTGAGTACTTTTAGAGCCGATATTGACTATGCTTTAGTAGAAGCGCACACTACCTATGGTAGATTGGGTGTTAAAGTATGGATCATGAAAGGCGAAGTATATGGTAAAAGAGAGCTTTCTCCATTGGTCGGTTTAGACAAAAAAGGTGGCAAAAGCGGTTCTGGCCGAGGTGGTAACAAATCACGTCGTAACAGAAAGTAATTTTTTAAAGAAAAGAAAAGATGTTACAACCCAAAAGAACAAAATACCGTAAACAACAAAAGGGCCGTATGAAAGGTAATGCTGGTAGAGGAAATCAGCTAGCCTATGGAACTTTTGGTATTAAATCTTTAGATTCAAATTTCTTGACAGCACGTCAAATAGAAGCTGCGCGTATTGCCGCTACCCGTTTTATGAAAAGAGAAGGGTCTATCTGGATAATGATTTTTCCAGATAAACCAATCACTAAGAAGCCTCTAGAGGTTCGTATGGGTAAAGGTAAAGGTGCCGTAGAATATTGGGCAGCTGTAGTGAAGCCAGGTAGAGTATTATTCGAAGTTTCAGGAGTACCGTTAGAAACTGCTAAGGAAGCCCTTCGATTAGCTGCTCAGAAATTACCGGTGAAAACTAAGTTTATCATGTCTAGAGATTATCAAGCTTAATTTTACAAAGATGAAACAATCAGAAATAAAAGAAGCATCAACAGCGGATTTGCAAGAAGCTTTAACTGAAAACAGACAAGCATTCGCAAACCTTAAAATGGCTCACACCATTTCACCGTTGGACAATCCAATTCAGTTAAGAGTTCACAGAAGAGCTATAGCTAGAATTGCGACAGAACTAACTAAAAGAGAAGTACAATAGTACGAAGCTGAAAGATGGAAGTAAAAAGAAACTTAAGAAAAGAGCGTATAGGTGTAGTAACCAGTAATAAGATGGAGAAATCTATTGTTGTTGCCGAGGTGAAAAAAGTAAAACACCCTATGTATGGAAAATTCGTTTTGAAAACGAAAAAATACGTAGCACACGACGAGAAAAACGACTGCAACGAAGGTGATACTGTAAAGATCATGGAAACACGACCTATGAGTAAAACCAAAACTTGGAGACTAGTAGAAATAATTGAAAGAGCGAAGTAATTATGTTACAACAAGAATCAAGACTTAGAGTGGCGGATAACACAGGTGCCAAAGAGGTACTTACCATCCGTGTATTGGGCGGAACCAAAAAACGTTACGCATCAATTGGTGACAAGATTGTTGTTACTGTAAAAGAAGCAACTCCTAACGGAACTGTAAAAAAAGGTACCGTTTCTACCGCAGTGGTAGTACGTACTGTAAAGGAAGTTAGAAGACCAGACGGATCTTACATTCGTTTCGACGACAATGCATGTGTGTTGTTAAACCCTCAGGGCGAAATGAGAGGAACCCGTGTATTTGGACCCGTTGCAAGAGAGCTTCGTGACAAACAATTTATGAAAATAGTATCATTGGCACCTGAAGTGCTTTAATAGATAACGAAATGGGAAAGCTTAAAATAAAAACAGGAGATACCGTAGTAGTTACTGCAGGAGCCCACAAAGGGTCTGAAGGTAAAGTACTTCGTGTAGACGCTGTAAAGAACAAAGCAATAGTAGAGGGAGTAAACACTGTGAAGAAACATGAGAAGCCAAGTGCGGCTAGTCCTCAAGGTGGAATTACAGAAAAAGAAGCTCCTATTCATATTTCTAACTTATCGTTAGTAGATCCAAAATCTGGAGAAGCTACACGTGTAGGATATAGAATGGAAGATGGTAAAAAAGTACGATTTTCTAAAAAATCGAATCAAGTATTATAGTTATGGCATATACACCAAGACTTAAGGAAGAATACAAGAGCAGAGTAACAAACGCTCTTACAGACGAATTTGGTTACACAAATGTAATGCAAGTTCCTAAACTAGAACGCATTGTTGTGTCTCGTGGTGTTGGAGCTGCGGTAGCCGACAAGAAATTAATTGATAATTCTGTTGAAGAATTAACAATAATAGCTGGTCAGCGTGCAATTTCAACTATGTCTAAGAAAGATATTGCAAACTTCAAATTACGTAAAGGGATGCCTATTGGTGCCAAAGTTACGTTACGTGGAGAGCGTATGTATGAGTTTTTAGATAGACTTATTACAAGTTCATTGCCAAACGTGCGTGATTTTAACGGTATTAGTGCAACTGGTTTTGACGGTAGAGGAAATTACTCTATGGGAATCGAAGAGCAGATTATCTTTCCAGAAATCAATATTGATAAAGTAAAGAAAATCGAAGGTATGAACATTACGTTTGTAACTTCTGCAGCTACCGATAAGGAAGCAAAATCGTTATTAACCGAATTAGGATTACCTTTTAAAAAGAACTAAGATGGCTAAAGAATCAATGAAAGCGCGTGAGCGCAAAAGACAAAGTATAGTAAAAAAGTATGCTGAAAAGCGTAAAGCTCTAAAAGAAGCTGGCGACTGGGAAGGTTTACAAAAATTACCAAAGAATGCTTCTCCAGTTCGTTTGCACAACCGTTGTAAATTAACAGGACGTCCAAAAGGATATATGAGAACATTTGGTCTTTCACGTGTTATGTTTCGTGAAATGGCTAATCAAGGATTAATTCCAGGAGTAAGAAAAGCTTCTTGGTAAGAGTATAAACTGGTTGAAGGTTTTAGACTGAAATTTTTCAGAATAAAAAACCACTACCGCAATAAATAAATAATGACAACAGATCCAATCGCAGATTATCTAACGAGAGTTAGAAATGCAGTAAAAGCAGGACACCGCGTAGTAGAGGTGCCAGCTTCAAATCTCAAAAAAGAGATTACAAAAATTTTGTTTGACCAAGGATATATCCTAAGCTACAAGTTTGAAGATGATAACGGCCCACAAGGAACCGTAAAAATCGCTTTAAAGTATGACAAGCTTACGAAAGACCCAGTTATCAAAAGATTACAAAGAATAAGTACACCCGGTTTACGTAAGTATGCAGGTGCTTCAGAAATGCCGCGTATTTTAAATGGTTTAGGTATTGCTATCGTTTCTACTTCAGCAGGAGTAATGACAGGAAAGCAGGCTGCCAATCAAAATGTAGGTGGTGAAGTATTGTGTTACGTTTACTAAAAATTTAAAGACAAAAAAGAAATGTCAAGAATAGGTAAAAACCCGGTAGCGATTCCTGAAGGAGTAACAGTAGATGTTAAAGACAACACTATTACTGTAAAAGGGAAATTAGGCGAGTTAACTCAAGAAATAGTTGATGTTAGCGTAAAAGTTGAAGATAATAATGTAATTGTGGAGCGTCCTAGCGATGCGAAGGATCACAGAGCAAAGCACGGTTTGTATCGTTCGCTTGTTAACAATATGATTGAAGGTGTATCTAATGGATGGACCAAAAAATTAGAGTTAGTAGGTGTTGGTTACAGAGCAAGCAACCAAGGGCAAAGATTAGATTTGGCTGTTGGTTTCTCTCACAATATAGTTTTGGATATTGCTCCAGAAGTAAAAGTAGAGACTATAAGTGAGAAAGGGAAAAACCCAATCGTAGTATTAACATCGTACGACAAACAATTAGTAGGACAAGTAGCGGCCAAAATCCGTGCTTTCCGTACCCCAGAACCTTACAAAGGAAAAGGTATTAAGTTTGTTGGTGAAATCATTAGAAGAAAAGCAGGTAAATCTGCATAAGAAATAACGTTATGGCATTATCAAAAACAGATAGAAGAGACCGTATTCGATTCAGAATTCGTAAAACGGTATCTGGAACAGCAGAACGTCCGCGTTTGGCTGTGTACAGAAGCAACAAAGAGATCTATGCACAACTTATTGACGATGTAAATGGAAAAACCATTACCGCTGCATCTTCAAGAGATAAAGACATAGACGCTTCAAAAGCAAATAAAGTTGAAGCTGCAAAATTAGTTGGAAAGGCAATTGCTGAAAAAGCAACAAAAGCAGGTGTTGAAATGGTAAGTTTTGACAGAGGTGGATACCTTTACCACGGAAGAGTTAAATCATTAGCTGAAGGAGCTCGCGAAGGCGGCCTTAAATTCTAAGAAATATGTATCAAGATTATAAAAACGTAGAAACAGTAAAACCAGGAGGTCTTGAATTGAAAGACCGTTTGGTGGGTGTACAACGTGTTACCAAGGTAACCAAAGGTGGTCGTGCTTTCGGATTTTCAGCTATTGTAGTTGTAGGAGACGAGAACGGAGTAGTTGGACAAGGATTAGGTAAATCTAAGGATGTTGCCAGTGCTATCGCGAAAGCTATTGAAGACGCTAAGAAAAACTTGGTTCGTATTCCTTTGGCCAAAGCTTCTTTACCACACGAGCAAAAAGGTAAGTATGGTGGAGCAAGAGTAAATCTTTTACCAGCAGCGCCTGGTACTGGTTTGATCGCTGGTGGTGCGGTACGTGCAGTATTGGAATCAGTAGGAGTTCACGATGTATTGTCTAAGTCTCAAGGGTCATCAAACCCACACAATGTTGTAAAGGCAACATTTGATGCTTTACTACAATTACGTAGTGCAGATACTGTTGCAAAACAACGTGGTATTACTTTGGAAAAATTATATAAAGGATAAATACTAGAGACATGGCAAAAATTAAAGTAACTAAGGTGAAGAGTGCCATAAACCGCACACAAAACCAAAAGAGAACGCTTGAGGCGTTAGGTCTTAAAAAGATCGGACAGACAATCGAGCACGAAAACACGCCAAACATTCTTGGTATGGTAAATAAAGTTAAACATTTGGTTTCAGTAGAAACTGTTTAAGATATACAACATGGAATTAAGTAACTTAAAACCTGCAGAAGGTTCTACCCATAGAGAGGGAAAACGATTAGGGCGAGGTCAAGGTTCAGGTAAAGCTGGAACAGCAGGCCGTGGACATAATGGTCAGAAGTCACGTTCGGGATACGCTAAGAAAGTTGGTTTTGAAGGTGGTCAAATGCCTTTACAACGTCGTGTGCCTAAGTTTGGGTTCACAAATATTAACCGTAAAGAATACCAAGGTGTAAATCTTGATACGCTTCAGAAACTGGTTGATGAAAAGAAAATTAAGGATACAATAGACTTCGATACAATGATGAGTCTTCGTTTGGCCGGAAAGAATGAAATGGTGAAGATTTTAGGTAGAGGAGAATTGAAAGCTGGATTGAAAGTATCTGCACACAAGTTTACTGCCTCAGCAAAGCAAGCTATTGAAGCTGCCGGAGGTGAAGCAATAACATTGTAATACAGATACAAATGAAATTTATTGAGAACTTAAAAAATGTCTGGAGAATTGAAGAGCTTCGTAACCGTATCATGGTTACTCTTGGGCTACTTTTGGTGTACCGTTTTGGAGCACAAGTAGTACTGCCTGGGATTGATGCTTCAAAATTGGGCGGATTTGCTGGTAACTTTGATGCTGGTGGAATTGGTGGATTACTAAATGCGTTTACGGGGGGTGCGTTTGCAAATGCTTCTGTTTTTGCATTGGGTATTATGCCATATATATCTGCTTCTATTGTAGTTCAGCTAATGCAAATTGCGGTTCCATATCTTCAGAAATTACAGAAAGAAGGAGAAAGTGGCAGAAAAAAGATCACGCAAATTACCCGTTGGTTAACCATTGGTATTTGTTTGGTGCAAGCACCTAGTTATTTATTCGGTCTAGAAGCTCTTGGAGTTCCTGTCGATGCATTTATTCTTGGTAAAACACCTATGTTCTTTGTATCTTCTACTATCATCCTTGTAACAGGTTGTATCTTTGCGATGTGGCTTGGTGAAAAGATTACAGATAAAGGTATTGGTAACGGTATCTCTATTTTAATTATGGTAGGTATTATTGCAACATTACCTCAGTCTTTTGCACAAGAATTGGCTTCAAGTAGCATTATGTTTGTGTTAATAGAGCTGGTAATTTGGTTTGTAATAATTCTGGCCTGTGTTATGCTGGTCATGGCGGTTCGAAAGATCCCCGTCCAATATGCTAGGCGTACCGCTAGTGGTGGATATGAAAAGAATATTTTTGGAGCACGACAGTTCATTCCTTTAAAGTTGAATGCATCTGGAGTTATGCCAATTATCTTTGCACAAGCATTAATGTTTGTACCAACAGCTTTGGCAAATTTAGGATCCATAAAAGATACTGAATGGGGACAGAGCATGTTAGCAACTTTTAGTGATATTTTTGGATTATGGTATAATGTTGTGTTTGCAGCGTTGATCATCATCTTTACCTATTTCTATACGGCTATTACAGTGCCAACTAATAAAATGGCAGATGACCTTAAGAGAAGTGGTGGTTTTATTCCAGGGATTAAACCAGGTACAGACACTGCTGAGTTCTTAGATAGAATTATGTCACAAATTACTTTACCAGGATCTGTGTTCTTGGCATTGGTTGCTATTTTCCCAGCTTTCGTTGTAAAGCTTATGGGAGTACAACAAGGTTGGGCATTATTCTTTGGAGGTACATCGCTATTAATTATGGTAGGTGTGGCAATAGATACCATGCAACAAATCAATTCATACCTACTTAACCGTCATTATGATGGTTTAATGAAGAGTGGTAAAAACAGAAAAGCAGTAGCATAATTATGGCCAAACAACCCGCAATAGAACAAGATGGAACTATAATCGAAGCATTGTCTAACGCAATGTTTAGAGTGGAACTAGAAAACGGTCACGTTGTTACAGCGCATATTTCAGGTAAGATGCGTATGCACTATATTAAATTATTACCTGGGGACAAAGTAAAATTAGAAATGAGCCCTTACGATTTAACCAAGGCTCGAATCACATACAGATACTAAGCTATTATGAAAGTTAGAGCGTCAGTTAAAAAGAGAAGTGCCGACTGCAAGATTGTTCGCAGAAAAGGCAGATTATATGTTATTAATAAAAAGAACCCTAGGTTCAAACAAAGACAAGGATAAGTTATGGCAAGAATCGCAGGTGTAGATATCCCAAAGCAAAAAAGGGGTGTAATCGCGTTAACGTATATATTCGGAATTGGCAATAGCCGAGCGAAGGATATATTGGAAAAAGCCGGAGTTAGCGAAGACAAAAAAGTAAACGAATGGAACGATGATGAAATCGGTGCTATTCGTGATGCTGTTGGGTCTTTCAAAATCGAAGGTGAGTTACGTAGTGAAGTGCAATTAAGCATTAAACGCTTAATGGACATTGGTTGTTACAGAGGTATTCGCCACAGAGCGGGTCTTCCTTTACGTGGACAGCGTACCAAGAACAACTCAAGAACCAGAAAAGGAAAACGTAAAACAGTTGCTAACAAGAAAAAAGCAACTAAATAATCACTAGAGATATGGCAAAGTCAAATCCAAAAGCTAAAAGCACGAAAAAACGGAAAGTTATTATAGATTCTGTTGGAGAAGCGCATATTACTGCATCTTTCAACAACATTATCATTTCGTTGACAAATAAGAACGGAGATGTAATCTCTTGGTCTTCTGCCGGTAAAATGGGCTTTAGAGGATCTAAGAAAAACACTCCTTACGCTGCACAATTAGCGGCTGAAGATGCAGCAGCAGTTGCAACAGATGCTGGAATGCGCAAGTGTAAAGTATACGTAAAGGGACCAGGAAATGGTAGAGAATCTGCTATCCGTTCTATCCACAATGCAGGAATTGAAGTTACTGAAATTATTGACGTAACTCCAATGCCACACAATGGATGTCGCCCAGCAAAACGTAGAAGAGTTTAATACTTTTTCCAAAATGCGATATACAATGTTATAAAGTTAATTTATAGCATTGTATATCGTATATTTGCAAACTCAAAAATTTAATAAATATCAACCGAGGGATTAGGAAACTAAAGGATTAACGTAAGACCTTAATTTAGTTTCTCCTTCAAAAACAACTAGAAATGGCAAGATATACTGGTCCAAAATCTAAAATAGCCCGTAAATTTGGTGAGGCTATCTTCGGAGACGATAAAGCCTTCGAAAAAAGAAATTACCCTCCAGGGCAACACGGTAACAACCGTCGTCGTGGAAAAAAATCTGAATACGCAATCCAGTTAATGGAAAAGCAAAAAGCAAAATACACCTATGGTATTTTGGAGCGTCAATTTAGAAATATGTTTAAAAGAGCAACTGCAGCCCCTGGAATTACTGGTGAGGTATTGTTGCAATTAGCTGAGTCTCGTCTAGATAACGTTGTATTCCGTATGGGAATTTCTCCTACACGTAGTGGTGCACGTCAACTAGTAAGTCACAGACACATTACAGTAAACGGTGAAAAGGTAAACATTCCTTCATACCAATTAAAAGCTGGTGATGTTGTAGGAGTTAGAGAAAAATCTAAGTCTTTGCAAGCTATCACATCTTCGTTAGACAATGCACGTCACGTATATGAATGGATTACTTGGAATGGTGAAAAAATGGAAGGAAATTATGTTTCTGTTCCACAAATGATTCAGATTCCAGAAAAAATCAATGTTCAGTCTATCGTCGAATTATATTCTAAATAATAAAATAATTATATTGGTATTTGGCCAAAGGATTTATAGTATTCTTCAAGCTTTTAAATCGCGCAACTAAATAACAATTAAAACGAAGAAAAAAATGGCAGTATTTAGTTTTCAGAAGCCTGATAAGGTTATCATGATCAACTCTACAGATTTCGAGGGGAAATTTGAATTTCGTCCTTTGGAGCCTGGTTATGGATTAACAGTTGGTAATGCACTTAGAAGGGTTTTACTATCTTCTTTGGAAGGTTTTGCAATTACTTCGGTACGTATCGAAGGAGTAGATCACGAGTTTTCTACTATTGCAGGCGTTGTAGAAGATGTAACCGAAATAATTTTGAACTTGAAGCAAGTTCGTTTCAAGCGTCAAATTGATGAAATAGATAATGAGACAGTAACCATTTCAGTAAGTGGGAACGACCAATTAACTGCAGGAGATTTCCAAAAATATATCTCTGGCTTCCAAGTATTGAATCCAGACCTGGTAATCTGTAATATGGAAAAGAAAGTAAACATGAACTTCGAGATTACTATCGAAAAAGGTCGTGGTTACGTTCCAGCTGAAGAAAACAAGAAAGCAAATGCGCCTCTTGGAACTATCTTCACAGATTCAATTTACACACCTATAAAAAACGTGAAGTACAGTATTGAAAACTTCCGTGTAGAGCAGAAAACAGATTACGAAAAATTAGTTTTTGAAATCCAAACAGATGGATCAATTCATCCTAAAGATGCTTTGACAGAAGCTGCAAAAACCTTAATCCACCACTTTATGTTGTTCAGTGATGAGCGCATTACGCTGGAAGCAGATGAGATTGCACAAACTGAAACATACGATGAGGAATCATTGCACATGCGTCAGTTATTGAAGACCAAGTTAGTAGACATGGATCTTTCAGTACGTGCATTGAACTGCTTAAAGGCTGCAGAAGTAGATACATTGGGAGACTTGGTGTCTTACAACAAGAATGACTTGATGAAATTCAGAAATTTCGGTAAAAAATCATTAACTGAGCTTGAAGAGCTGGTAAATGTAAAAGGACTGAACTTCGGAATGGATCTTTCAAAATATAAATTAGATAAAGACTAGTTTAGTGGTGAGAGGTGAGAGGTGAGAAAGTATTTAAGCTCACTTCAATTTCTTATACTAATTTTAATTAACCCATCATAATTTGCTCTCCGATGAACGGATTTTGTAGCAAGATGATGAAAACAAAAATGTCATGAGACACGGAAAAAAAGTAAATCATTTAGGAAGACAAACAGCGCACAGAAAGGCAATGTTAGCCAATATGGCTTGTTCCTTAATTGAACACAAGAGAATCAATACTACGGTAGCAAAAGCAAAAGCTTTAAAGCAATTTGTAGAACCAATTATTACAAAATCTAAAGAAGACACTACGCACAACCGTCGTATTGTTATGGCAAGAATACGTCAAAAAGATGCTGTCATTGAATTGTTTCGCGATGTAGCTGTAAAAGTTGGTGATCGTCCAGGAGGATACACACGTATCATAAAGCTGGGAAGTCGTTTGGGAGATGCTGCAGATATGGCAATGATCGAACTTGTAGATTACAACGAAATATACAATGTTGGAAAAGCGACTAAGAAGAAATCTTCTACACGAAGAAGCCGTCGTGGAGGTTCTAAAGCAACCGCTGCTCCAGTAACAGAAACAAAAGCAACGAAAGAAGAAGAATAAATGAAACTTCATTGCTAACTATTTTAAAGGGACAAACAATTCAATGTTTGTCCCTTTTTTTATAATTTTTTTTGTGGTTTTTACGACCCCACCAATTGAAATAGCGCAGGCAAATGTGTAAGTTGCAATTGTTTAAAAGTTATAAATTCTAAATTTTAATAACCGTTTCAATAAACGTATTTTTACAAAATATTTTAGAGGAAATTATGAAATATCAAACAAGAAAACCCGCCCTTATTTTATTAGCAGATGGAACTATCTTTCACGGAAAAGCCGTGGGAGGTAAAGAAGGCTCGGCCTTTGGAGAGGTTTGCTTTAATACAGGAATGACGGGGTATCAAGAAATTTTCACAGACCCATCTTATTATGGGCAGTTAATGGTAACTACCAATGCCCATATTGGGAATTATGGTGTTGCAAAAGATGAAGTAGAAAGCGAAGGTATTAAAATAGCAGGGCTAATTTGTAGAAATTTCAGCTACCACTATTCAAGACCTGAAGCAGATGGCTCCTTAGAAGAATTTTTAAACGAAAATAAGTTGCTTGCCATAAGCGACGTTGATACCAGAGCTTTGGTTAGCTACATCCGTGATAATGGCGCGATGAATGCTGTGATTTCTACCGAAGTTGATGATGTAGAAGGATTAAAAAGACGTCTCTCTGAAGTTCCAGATATGAACGGTTTGGAATTGGCTAGTAAAGTTTCTACCAAAGAACCTTATTTTTTCGGAAATGAAAACGCTAGCTACAAAATTTCAGCATTAGATATAGGAATCAAGAAAAATATACTTCGAAGTCTGGCCGAAAGAGATTGCTATATAAAGGTATTCCCTTATAACGCTTCTTTTGAAGAAATGAAAAGCTTCCATCCAGATGGATATTTTTTAAGTAATGGGCCAGGAGATCCACAACCTTTAACCGAAGCTATTGAAACAACAAGACAAATTATCGATTCAGGGAAACCGCTCTTCGGAATTTGTTTGGGGCATCAAATATTAGCATTAGCCAACGGCATTTCAACCTATAAAATGCACCACGGGCACCGAGGCATCAATCACCCAATCCTTAATTTGATTACTGGTAAAGGGGAAATTACCTCACAGAACCACGGTTTTGCTATTAACAGAGAAGAAGCGGAGGCAAACGATGCCATTGAAATTACACATGTGCACCTAAACGATCAAACGGCTGCGGGGATTAGAATGAAAAATAAACCAGTATTTTCTGTACAATACCATCCAGAAGCAAGCCCGGGACCTCATGACGCCAAGTATCTTTTTGATGATTTCATTGAAAATATTAAGAACTCGAAATAATTAAGTACCAGACCTCACTGTTTCTTAAAAACCTGTGAGGTCTTATTGCTTTTTAGAAACCTTTTTGACGCAAGGTTACTTAGTGATTTTGCGTAAACTTTATAATTAACAACATAAGATACTTTTCGCAAAATTGTATCGAAGTAAATTACGTACCATGAGCATCATCATAGACATCCACGCAAGACAAATTTTTGATTCAAGAGGAAATCCTACGGTTGAAGTAGATGTACTAACTGAGCATGGGTATATGGGTCGCGCAGCAGTACCTTCTGGAGCTTCCACGGGAGAACACGAAGCAGTTGAATTACGTGATGGCGGAAGCGCTTATATGGGTAAAGGAGTTTTAAAAGCTGTTAACAATGTAAATGGAAAGATCGCAGGAACACTTTTAGGTGTTTCAGTTTTTGAGCAGGCGCAAATAGATAAGATAATGATAGATTTGGACGGAACGCCTAACAAATCTAAGCTAGGAGCAAACGCCATTCTAGGAGTTTCTTTAGCTTGTGCCAAAGCAGCGGCGGCCGAATTAGGCCAACCTTTATATCGATATATTGGAGGCGTAAGTGCATTGACACTTCCTGTACCTATGATGAACATTATTAATGGTGGTTCCCACAGTGATGCGCCTATTGCTTTTCAAGAGTTTATGGTGATGCCAGTAAAGGCAAAGAACTTTACACAGGCGATGCAAATGGGTTCTGAAATATTCCACAACCTTAAAAAAGTACTGTACGATAGAAATTTAAGCACGGCGGTAGGGGATGAAGGTGGTTTTGCACCTACGCTGGAAGGTACTGAAGACGCTTTAGATACTATCGCAAAAGCAGTAAAAAATGCAGGTTATACGTTTGGTGACGATATTATGATTGCTTTGGATTGTGCAGCAGCCGAATTTTATATAAACGGTAAGTACGACTATACAAAATTTGAAGGTGATAGCGGAAAAATAAGAACCAGCGAAGAACAAGCAAGCTACCTAGCTGAGTTATGTGAGAAATATCCAATCATTTCAATAGAGGATGGAATGGATGAAAACGATTGGAATGGCTGGAAATCTTTGACCGAAAAAGTAGGAGATAAAGTACAATTGGTAGGGGACGATTTGTTTGTGACAAATGTGAAAAGGTTGTCCAGAGGAATTAATGAAGGAATAGCCAATTCAATTTTAATAAAAGTGAATCAAATAGGTACCTTAACGGAAACTATTGCTGCTGTAACTATGGCGCATAATGCTGGGTATACTTCAGTAATGAGTCATAGAAGTGGCGAAACCGAAGATTACACCATCGCAGATTTAGCCGTTGCGCTTAATTGTGGTCAGATCAAAACAGGTTCGGCTTCCCGTAGTGACCGTATGGCAAAATACAACCAGTTACTTAGAATTGAAGAGGAACTGGCAGATGTGGCTTACTATCCAGGTAGAAAATCTTTTAAGATTTAAAACTATTAAATGACAACATTACAAGGTCTCTAAGCTAAACAGTTTAGAGATTTGTTGTTTTTATGATGGGTCTAGCTTGAAAGTCTCAGTTTTAAGGATTATTTAACCTACAAACTCTTATTATTCCTAAAAGATTAGTGTGATATTTCGTAAATTAGCATCTTCTTTGTTTGTAAACGTAAAGCAAACAGTATTCTGAAATTTTAATAAAATCAAAAAGCATATATGTCTAAAATAGCCACACTAACAATTGACGGTAAATCCTATGAATTTCCTGTAGTTGTTGGGACCGAAAATGAAGTTGCCATAGATATTAAATCCCTTCGTGGAGCTACGGGCGGTGTTACCACCCTAGATCCAGGATATAAAAATACAGGTTCCTGCGAGAGTGCCATCACCTTCTTAAACGGTGAAGAAGGTATTCTTAGGTATCGTGGGTATTCTATTGAAGAACTTGCAGAAAAAGCAGACTTCTTGGAAGTTGCTTACTTATTAATTTTTGGTGAATTGCCTACAAAAGAGCAGTTGAACAAATTTCATAACGATATTAAAGCACAGTCACAGGTAGATGAAGACATAAAGAAAATCTTAGATGGTTTTCCTAAAGCTGCACATCCTATGGGAGTGATGTCTGCTTTAACATCGGCTTTGATTGCTTTTAACCCCACTTCGGTAAATGTAGATAGTGAAGAAGAAATGTATCAGGCTATTGTTCGGATTATGGGTAAATTCCCAGTCTTAACGGCTTGGACTTACAGAAAAAGAGCAGGACTCCCTTTAGATTATGGAGATGACTCTTTAGGATATGTAGATAATTTTTTAAAGATGATGTTTAAAAAGCCAAATGGCGAGTATACATCAAATAAGACGGTAGTAAATGCATTGGACAAATTATTAATATTACACGCAGATCACGAACAAAACTGTTCAACATCAACAGTACGAATGGTAGGTTCTTCTCACGCCGGATTGTTTGCATCACTTTCTGCAGGTATAAATGCACTTTGGGGACCATTACACGGTGGTGCTAACCAAGCTGTTATTGAAATGTTGGAGTCTATTAAAAATGATGGTGGTGACACGCATAAGTTTATGAACAAAGCTAAAGACAAGGAAGATCCTTTCCGTTTAATGGGCTTTGGGCATAGAGTTTATAAAAACTTTGATCCACGGGCAAAAATTATTAAGAAATCTGCAGATGACGTATTAGAAGCCTTAGGAGTTCAAGATCCAGTTTTAGATATCGCAAAAGGCTTAGAAAAGGAAGCCTTGGAAGATAATTACTTCGTAGATAGAAAATTATATCCAAATGTAGACTTCTATTCTGGTATTATTTACCGTGCAATGGGCATTCCAGTCGAAATGTTTACCCCAATGTTTGCTCTTGGAAGATTACCAGGTTGGATAGCACAATGGAGAGAGATGCGTTTGAAAAAAGAACCAATTGGTCGTCCACGTCAAGTATATATTGGTGAAAACTTAAGAAGTTTTAAGCCACTGGATAAAAGATAAACTAAGATAAAAATAATGAGAAAGCACTTCAGCAATGAGGTGCTTTTTTTATATTTGAAATTATGATTCAATTAAAAGTTACAAACGAATTTTCTACCCTAAAAACTGTTGTTTTAGGTACCGCAACAAGTAATGGTCCAACACCCTCACTTGAGGATGCTTATGATCCCAAATCGGCAGAGCATATCAAGGCTGGTACGTATCCGGTCGAAACTGATATGGTAAAAGAAATGGAGGCTGTAGCCGCTGTATTTGAAAAATATGGAGTAACAGTGTACCGCCCGAGTATTATTGAAGATTACAATCAAATATTTTCACGAGATATCGCTTTTGTTATTGAAGATAAATTTATCATCGCCAACATACTAGACGATCGCTCAAGGGAAATTGAAGCGTTGCAACACGTTATTTCAAAGATTGATCCATCAAAAATTATTGAATTCCCTGAGAACGCACATATTGAAGGAGGAGACGTAATGCCACACGAAGACTATATTTTTGTTGGCACCTATTATGGGGAAAATTATAAAAGTTATATCACGGCAAGAACTAATATGAAAGCAGTAAAACATTTACAATCTTTGTTTCCGCATAAAAAAGTAAAGTCTTTCAGTTTACGAAAAAGCAACACTGTGGCCGAAGATAATGCTTTGCATTTGGATTGTTGTTTTCAACCTATTGGCAAGGGGAAATGTATCATTCATAAAGAAGGTTTTTTGGTAGAAGAAGAGTATGAATGGTTAGTGGATTACTTCGGAATTGAAAATTGCTTCCATATAGATAAAAAAGAAATGTATTTTATGAATAGTAATATTTTTTCTATTTCCGAAGAGGTGATTATTTCAGAAAAGAACTTTACAAGGTTAAATACCTGGCTAAGAGCTGAGGGTTTTACGGTGGAAGAAGTACCTTATTTTGAAATCTCGAAGCAAGAAGGTTTGTTGCGATGTACTACAATGCCATTGGTGAGGGCTTAAAAAAGACCGTCTTAAGTCTTTAAATAATAGGTAAATAGACTATTTTTCAGTACTATTGTGTACCATGAATTAGTTTCGAGTTGTTATGAAATTAAAACTATTTTTTACACTTTTCATACTTTCTTTTGCAAGTGTTTTTGCACAACATTCCCCAGCTAGAGATTGGAATGAAGAGATGCTTTTTGCTATTAGAAATGACTTTGCAAGACCTACAGTACACGCAAGAAATCTCTTTCATAGCAGTGTGGTCATGTATGATGCTTGGGCAATATTCAATGAACCTGCTTCGCCAGTCTTACTAGGAAATACATTTCAAGGGGTAAGTACTCCTTATAACAGTTTGCCAGTTCCTATGAATGCAGATGCAGCGACAAAGGAAGTAATGAGTTATGCTATGTATAGATTTATAAGGCACCGCTTTCAAAACTCACCAAAGGCGGGAGAAATCTTCACTTCAATAAAGCTGTTAATGGATAGTTATGGGTACGACACTACTATTAATACGACAAATTATAGTGACGGGTCTTACGCTGCATTAGGAAACTACCTTGCAAGAATGATAATTGAATTTGGCTTACAGGATAACTCAAACGAACAGAACAATTATGCCAATCAGTTTTATGCTCCTGTGAATCCCCCTCTTATTTTAGAAGAATACGAAGATAACCTCAATATTAATCCAGACCATTGGCAGCCTCTTGCTTTTGATTCGTTCATAGATCAAAGCGGGAACATAATCCCTGGGGGAATTCCAAATTTTTTAAGTCCAGAATGGGGTGTGGTAAGTCCATTTGCATTGAAAGAGGAAGATCTAGAAATTTTAAATAATGGAAGTATAACCAGTTATATTTACAATAACCCGGGCGCACCACCATATATTCAAGATTCTGCTGCCAATGGTATTGACGATCCCTATAAATGGAACTTTTCTTTAGTGCTTTCCTGGTCTTCGCATTTAGATCCTGAAAATCCTACACAGATTGATATATCTCCAGCAACA
The DNA here is from genome assembly GCA_963799365.1 of uncultured Flavobacteriaceae bacterium. GTDB lineage: Bacteria > Bacteroidota > Bacteroidia > Flavobacteriales > Flavobacteriaceae > Marinirhabdus. The sequence goes on along the minus strand of CAWCWV010000008.1, from coordinate 84,180 downwards.
CTAGGGAATTTGGATATTTCAGAATTTCCAACTAAGTTCGATACCTACAAAGATTTTTACGACTTTAGCAATGGTGGAGCTTTTAGCAATGGTCATGATCTAAACCCTTTTACAGGAATGCCTTATGAAACACAACTTGTAAAGTTGAGTGACTACGCTCGTGTCTTAGCCGAATTTTGGGCAGATGGTCCAGATTCTGAAACACCTCCAGGACATTGGTTTGTAATCTTAAATTATGTGTCTGACCATCCGCTGCTGGAAAAGAGATTTGAAGGAGAAGGGCCCATCCTATCAGATTTAGAATGGGATGTAAAACTGTATTTAACAATGGGTGGTGCAATGCATGATTCAGCAGTAACAACTTGGGGGATTAAAGGATATTACGACTACGTAAGACCTATTTCGACCCTACGTTATATGGCGGCAAAAGGACAGAGTACAGATCCTACGCTTAATAATTTCGATCCTCACGGGCTTCCACTTGTTGATAATTTAATAGAAATAATAGAAATTGGAGATCCGCTTGCTGGGACAGACAATGAAAATGTTGGAAAATTGAAAGTATTTGCTTGGAAAGGCCCCGATTTTATAGAAGACCCAACCATAGATATAGCTGGAGTAGATTGGATTTTAGCGACGCATTGGTGGCCTTACCAGCGAGGTACATTTGTTACGCCACCATTTGCTGGATACGTTTCGGGTCATTCTACTTTTTCAAGAGCAGCAGCAGAGGTGCTTACTTTTGCCACAGGCGATGCTTTTTTTCCTGGGGGTATGGGAACGTTCGAAGTGGAGCAAGACACCTTTTTGTTTTTCGAGAAAGGGCCTTCAGAACCATTTACTTTACAATGGGCGACCTATCGTGATGCTTCGGACCAAACTAGTCTTTCCCGTATCTGGGGAGGTATACATCCGCCTGTAGACGATATCCCAGGAAGGATTTTAGGGGAACAAATAGCTGTTGGAGCTTTCGATCTTGCAGAAGCTTATTTTAATGGTGAAATTCTGGGTATTGAAGAAACTAATCTTTTAAATCAAGTAATATTATTTCCAAACCCAGCCAAGCATACCATACAAATAGCACATCCCTCTGAACTTACAATTGAAACTATTGAAGTTTTTGATACAGCTTTAAGAAAGGTACAATCAAATCAAAATAATAATGAACTCCAGCCTGTTATAGACATACAGGCATTGGAGGGAGGTTTGTACATTGTAAAACTCCAAACTTCAAATGGTATTATTAGCAAACGAGTTCTTATCCAAAAATAAATCTAAAAAAGCAGTTGTTTCGTACATCTAGTATGAGATTATTTTACGTGATATTAGTTTTGGGAATTTTTAATCCTATTTGCTTTGGACAAGGGAAAATAGATGGCTTTTACAACGGCAAAAATCAAGGAACTTTTGTATTGGGTGGAGGCTTTGAAGATTCAAAAAAATATCTGGCAGGCGATACTAAATTAGACTTAGAGCGCAGTACTTATTATGCTTCTGTTTTCACCGCATACGGAATTACAGAAAATCTAGATGCAAATCTTTCGGTACCTTATATTTCAAGCAACAAGGAAAGTAATTTTCAGGATCTTTCAGTGTTGATGAAATATAGATTTCTCCGTTTTAATTTAAACTTTGGGATTTTTGAACTAAGTACTGCAGCAGGTTTTTCGACACCACTTTCAGCGTATAAAATTGGAGGATTAAACGATATTGGACAGCAAGCCACGATTGTTGAAACACGGGCAATGCTCCACTTTACACACAAAACTTCGTGGTTTGCAACACTACAAAGTGGTTTTTCATTTAAATTGCAAGAAGTTCCCAACAGTATCCCTGCTACTTTAAAAATAGGAAGGGCAACTTCAAATTGGTATTATGATATGTATTATGATTATCAGCATTCGTTTGGTGGGATAAATTATCGTGGCACACCAGCACCACAGAATTTTAGGGAGTTTGGTGTAGATTTTCATAAAGCCGGTGGAACCCTGTACAAACCTTTATCATCAAATTTTGGTGCCTATGTTTCGGTGTCCTATACATTTGCAGGTAGAAATACTTTTCTTGGTGCAGCCTATGGATTGGGAGTTACTTATCAAATTTTTGCCAATTAATATTTGATGCTTCATAAGTAATTATAAGTCACTATTTCCTTAGTTTTGCATTTCGAAATATAACTTATGCCACAAATAACCAATACCATTTTAATGATTCGTCCGGTCGCCTTCAGAATGAATGAAGAAACTGCCGTAAACAATTATTTTCAAGAAGATATTGATGCTAAAAACTTCGATATTAATACCAAAGCACAAGAAGAGTTTGATGTGTTTGTAACAAAATTAAGAGCAGTAGGGGTACAAGTAATTGTAGAGCACGACGATCTTAAAACAGATACACCAGATTCTGTTTTTCCAAATAATTGGGTGAGCTTTCACGAAAACGGAACGGTGGGTCTATATCCTATGTTTGCTGAAAACAGACGTCGAGAGCGCAGGGAAGAAGTTATGATTCGTTTAGAGAGGGAAGGTTTCGATATTAAGAACTTTATGGATTACACTTCTGCCGAGGACGACGGATTTTTCTTGGAGGGAACCGGAAGCCTATTATTAGATCGTGTACACAAAGTTGCCTATTGTGCCTTATCTCCAAGAGCTGATGAAGAACTTTTTATTGAATTTTGCGAAGATTTTGAATACGACCCAGTGGTTTTTACAGCTAACCAAACTGTTAACAATCAACGTATGCCCATTTACCACACCAATGTTATGATGGCATTAGCTGAAAATTTTGCAATTATCTGCTTGGATACCATAGATGATAAGCACGAAAAGAAAACTGTTCTCAAGCATTTAAAAGAATCTAAAAAGGAAGTTATCACCATTACTGAAGCGCAGATGCATCAATTTGCCGGGAATATGTTACAAGTACAAGGAAAAGACCATACCTATATGATTATGAGTGAGGCAGCCAGGTCTAGTTTAAAAGCAGATCAGGTAAAGGCCATACAAAAGCACACTAAAATCTTAAGCAGCGACCTTACTACTATTGAAACCTGTGGAGGTGGAAGTGCTCGTTGTATGATGGCAGAGGTGTTTTTGCCTATGAAAAAGTAGTAATTCTCGATTTCAATTTTAAGAATTGGCAATCCTGTTAATCATTCCCGCAAAAATGAAGTAATGGAATGGTAGCATCGCATACCAATACAATCTCCCCCATAAACCGCGAGGTCTAAAGGTTGCTGTTTGGTGTAATACGTTGTTTTCGTCTATTTCAAACTCTAACCACGCTTCTCCAGGAACACGCATTTCTGCAAAAAGTAGCAATCTTCTTTCCTTCTTATCGGCTAATATAACACGCCAAAAATCTAGGCTGTCACCATCGTAAATTTTATTTGGATGCGTGCGTCCTCTTCGCAAACCTACCCCTCCAAAGAGTTTATCTACGTATCCTCTTACTTTCCACAGCCAATTCCCATAATACCACCCACGCTTCCCCCCAATACTCCAAATGTTTTCTAATGCTTTTTCTGGGTTTTTAAGTTGAATAGTTTGAGAATCTTTTAAGCAACCCTGGTCTGGAACTTCAACATATCGTTTAAGATCTTTTCTAAAACGGCCACTCACCATACTGTCTTTCCAACTGGAAACTACCTGGTTTTGTTTAATTTTTTTGAAGGCAAGATCTATTGATTCAAGATAGGTGACAGGTGTAATTTCTAACATTTCTTGGAGGCGGGTGTCTTTGGTTATTACCTCAACCCGCATACTGTCTACTAGGTTTAATGCTAGTTTGTAGGAAGTTGAGGTCACAAAATATAACCAATACGAAGATAACTTAGGCGACATGAACGGTACATCAATAATGGCAAGGCGGATATTCCTATTTTTGGCATAGCCTAACATCATATTTTTATATGAAAGTATATCTGGGCCTCCAACGTCAAAACTTTCATTGTACGTTTTTTTATTTCCTAAAACTCCTGTAAGATATCGCAGGACATCTCTAATAGCAATGGGCTGACAACGGGTCTTAACCCATTTTGGGGTAATCATGATGGGAAGCTTTTCGCAAAGATCTCTTATAATTTCAAAAGATGCACTACCACTTCCTACAATAATTGCAGCTCTCAAAACGGTTAAGTCTGCCTTTCCGCTGGATAAGATTTTTTCAACATTTTTTCGTGACCAAAGATGTTTACTAAGGTTAGCTTCATTTACAATACCGCCTAAATAGATAACTTGTTTGCAGTTTGTGTCTGCCAAATACTTATTAAAATTTTTCGCTGAAATCTCCTCCTTTTCATCGAAATCGTCCGTGGACGCAGACATGGAGTGAATTAAATAATAGGCTGCATCTATATCTTTGGGTAGTTTTTCGGGTTGTGCTTCTTCCAAAAAATCGATTTCAACGATGTCGATTTTCTTTTTTAAGTCATCATCTATAGATAGCCTATTTGCGTTTCTCACAGAACAAACTATTTCATGGCCTTCATCTAAAAGCAAAGGAAGTAAACGCATTCCAATATAACCGTTGGCTCCGGTGAGTAGAATTTTCAAATGTTTGTATTTGTTTAAAGATACGTAGAGTTTGTTAAACGAGTACTGACTTTATAATAACTTTAAATTGGTTTCATATGGTTTACTATCTTTATCGATCTTACTAACCAATACTATTCCGCCCTAGGCGGAAAATACATATGAAAATATTAAAAACCGTTTTAATTGTAGTGGGTGTTGTGCTTGTTGGCTTTGGCTTGTACAATGCATTTATCCCTCAGAAAGTTTTGGACATTGGGCCACTGGAAGTTTCAACAAAAGAAGGGTTGAGCAATCAAATAATGGCAATGATTGGATTGGGCGTTCTGGCGTTAATAGCTGGCGCGTTTATGCAGAAAAGATAATTTTAGAAAATAGAAAATAGAAAATAGAAAATAGAAAATAGAAAATAGAGAAAAGGCGTCTGATTTTTTAAATTAACCGAAAACCGAAAACCGAAAACCGAAAACCGAAAACCGAAAACCGAAAACCGAAAACCGAAAACCGAACAACCGACAACCGACAACCGACAACCGACAACCTTCTATTCTAGAGATCTTCCAACCTCGTAGGTGTAGCTTCTGCTTTCGCTGCTAATACTTTACTTATAAAATTATGAATAGCTTTATCTTTAGGTCTGGCTTCAATTTTAATAAAATAATTGTCTCTGTAGATACTGTATTCTTCAGCTTTTCCCTTATAAAGCACTAATTTATAATACGGTATTACAAGTGCATAACTCTCTAACAGACTTCTAAACCCTACAATAATTCCGTTAGGACGCATTTCGATATTACATTGGTTTCTATTGCTGTCCAGAATAAGCAAATTATGTATTTGAATGCTCTTTTCGGTAATAATCAATTTTGTGGAGCCTATGCCGCGCATTTTAATTCGCGTTGCAAGGGAGAAAGGCTTGCCTACTTCGGCATCAATTTTTTGGCTGGTTTGTTTATTGTTGTAAGAGACGTTAAGTAACATTCAGTGATATTTTAAAGGACTGTTAATCGCTATTCAAGGGTTTTAAATTAATGTAATAGTATTTAATGGTGCCAAGATGTTCTACTTCCAATTCTTCAGATTTTAGTTGCGCCCAATCACAATTTTCTTCAATTTTTTGATCTTTGTAATGGCTCAAAAGAGCCTCAGAAATAAGCAAGTATTCATCTATTGGAACGTCATTTTTAAGTAATCTGTGAGCGGTAATTACGTCTTCTCCCATCAATTTTATATGGTTGCCAATTTGTACCATACCAATTTCGGCACCGTAATGAAGAATTATTTTTAGCCCTAGAATTTCAGGGAAATTCACTTCTTTATGTTTGTCTTTAAATTTTTTCAGCAAGACATCCATACGCTCGTAAAACTGCGTGTAAAATAATTTGCATTGGTCTACCAAATCCTGAAATGGAGGCAATTCACCTTTTCGGAAAAACAAAACTGCATCTCCCTCAATTTCTGATACCTTTAAATTGATCTCATTGCTATAAATAATCTCGTTGAGCAACGCTGGAATAACTAGTGAGCTCACTTCAATATCAACGGAGCGCATAAATTCTGTAAAACCGCTAATGTCCGGAATACAAATAAGAGCTGGGCTTGCTTTCATTAACTTTTTAATTTAAACCGCAAGATACAATAGGCAATCCTGAAGCCAAACTACATTAACATACCGTTGATTTTTGTCGAAAAGCCTTTCTGCACCTGCTATCTTTTTAGAATATAGTTATCTTTACACCCTTAAAACACTTCCATGGATTTGCAGTCAATATTATCGAAGCATGTAAAACAAGCCATTGCCGAAACTTATAACGTTAGCCTTGAAAACGTGGAATTTCAGGCTACCCGTAAAGATTTTGAAGGTGATATTACGGTGGTTATTTTTTCTATGTTACGTTCGGTTAAAGGTAATCCCGTACAAATAGGGGAGGCCGTTGGTGAGTATTTAGTGGCAAATGTAGCTGAAGTTTCCAAATTTAATGTGGTAAAAGGCTTTTTGAATTTAGTTTTAAGCGATGCATATTACCTCGATTTTTTCCATAATATTCAAGACTTTACTACCTACGGAACTGTTCCCGCCACTCAAGATGCAATGATGGTAGAGTACGCTTCTCCAAATACAAACAAACCCTTGCATTTAGGTCATATACGGAATGTGTTGTTAGGCTTTTCGGTTGCTGAAATTTTAATAGCAGCGGGTAAAAAAGTTTATAAAACACAAATTATTAATGACCGTGGAATTCATATTTGTAAAAGTATGTTGGCATGGGAAAGATACGGTGAAGGGGAAACACCAGAATCCTCTGGAATTAAGGGCGATAAACTGGTAGGAAATTACTACGTGCGTTTTGACAAGGAATACAAAAAAGAAATAAATACCCTTATCGAAAAAGGAGCTACAGAAAAAGATGCAAAAGCCGAAGCTCCAATCCTATTAGAAGCCCAGAAAATGCTCCGTAAATGGGAAGCTGGAGATCCCGAAGTTGTTGCCCTGTGGAAAAAAATGAACGGATGGGTGTATACAGGTTTTGATGCGACCTATGCAAGTATAGGTGTAGATTTTGACAAAAACTATTACGAAAGTGAAACCTACTTGTTAGGAAAAGATTTTATACAATCTGGACTCGAAAAGGGAGTTTTTCAAAAGGATCCGGACGGCTCCGTTTGGTGTGATTTAACCGATGATGGTCTGGATAGAAAAATTGTTTTGCGAAGTGATGGCACTGCTGTGTATATGACGCAGGATATAGGTACCGCCATCCAGCGAGTAAAAGATTTTCCAGATGTAAACGGAATGATCTATACTGTGGGTAATGAGCAGGAATATCATTTTCAAGTACTGTTCTTGATCTTGAAAAAATTAGGTTTCAAATGGGCTGAAAATTTATACCACTTGAGTTACGGGATGGTAGATTTGCCATCCGGTAAGATGAAAAGTCGGGAAGGAACCGTAGTAGATGCAGACGATTTGATAGATGATATGGCTGCAACAGCCAAGGAAATTTCAGAAGAGCTGGGTAAGATTGACGATTTTTCAGCTGAAGAGAAATCGCATTTGTACAAAACTATTGGTTTGGGGGCACTTAAATATTATATCCTAAAAGTAGATCCTAAAAAGCGAATTCTCTTCAACCCTGAGGAAAGTGTAGATTTTCAAGGCAACACGGGACCTTTTATACAGTATACCTATGCGCGTATTCAATCTATTCTGAGAAAAGCTGCTTCGACTCCGCTCAGCAACCGTGAGGAATCGTCCATAGATCTTCACGAAAAGGAAAAAGAATTGATTAAGATTTTACAGCAATTTCCAGATGTTATTCAGTTAGCAGCTAGTAATTACAGTCCTGCGTTGGTCGCAAATTATACCTACGATCTGGTTAAGGAGTTTAATTCCTTTTATCAAAATGTATCTATTTTTGGTGCCGAAAATGATGCCGAAATAGCCTTTAGAGTACAATTGTGTGACGCGGTTGGAAATATAATTAAAACAGCGTTTTCTTTACTTGGGATTCAGGTGCCTGATAAGATGTAAATCTCAGGGTAACTAGAATAACAACTGAACCGAAATGTTAGGTGTTAACCCAAGGGAGAATTCATCTACACGCCTTAAGGTAGGAACGCCTTCTATGTTTTCCAGAATATAATATCTATTTAGGGAATTGTTTTTATTAAGAATATTTAGAACAGCTATATTTATTTTTCCCCTAAAAGTTTCATCTAATTTTACAGCATACGATGCCGAAAAATCACTCCTAAAATAACTAGGGAGCGTTTCATTATTTGGTGTATTGAAGTTTATCCTAGAAACGCCAGCAATAGTCGAGATGGAATTGCCTGCAACAGGTGAGGTGTAAGGGAGTCCAGATTTAAACGTATTTCCTACTGAAAAACTAAAATTTCTATAATCAAACGATCCAGCCAATGTTAAAGAATGATTGGTGTCCAAATTGTTTCTAAAGGTTTGTGGTTGTAATTGTTTAAAACTGTACGTATTGTCTTGATAGGTATAACTCAACCAAATATTAGCGTCTTTTAATTTTTTATTGAGAGAAACTTCAGCTCCTTTAACGTTGTATTCGCCAGTAAAATTGGTGTCTTGCAATTGGTTTCTAAAACCAAGATTTCCTGTGTTGATGCCTTCCACGTTTTTCAGAAATAATTCTGTAGCAACAATCCAGTTGTCTCTGCTATAATTTAAACCAATTCCCAATTGTTTGCTTTGTAGAATTGAATGAGCTTCATTATCTGCCAGCAGCCAATCGCGGGTTTCAACACCCAAGAGGTTGTCCCTAATATTAATAGTTTGGTAAACAGCTTGGTGCTTTAATTCGCCAGAAAGTGTTGCGCGCCAGCTAGTATTCAGTTTTTGATCGACATGAAATCTTGGTTCTATAAAGCTTTCTGAAATTGTTTCATACTGAGTTAACCTTAGTCCGGAGGAAACATTGGTAGTTCCATTAAAAAAATTCAAATTGCTTCCCGCAAAAAAGGCATTGGAATAAAGACTATTTTTTTGTGTTTTAATAACTGGGCTGTTACTATTCGTTTCTGCGTCTACAATCTCGGTATCTGTATATTGATAGCCGCCCGTTAAGGTTATTTGCTCATTTAATTTATAAGAAACATCTGCTTTCAGGCCTTTTTCTATCACTTTGTTTTGGTTGGAGGCAAGCAAGGCTAGATCTACATTGTTAGTAAATTCACTGCGATTATAGTTGCTTTGGTACACCAATAGTTTTGATGTGAGCGGAATAAAGCTGCCCCAATTGCGTTGCCAGGAAATGCCATTGGTAGTGTTTTGTTGCTCTAATTCACTTTCTAAGACTGAAGAGTTTTCCGATGCAATAAAGCGTTCTGTAAATTGTAACTTGTTATCTATGGCTAGAAAATGATAACTTATCTCATTACGAGGTGTAATTTTCCAAAGCGCTTTTAGCGAAACATCAAAAAAATTGAAGGCTTCATCAGTAGACCTTACCCCATCGGTGGTGTTGTTTTGTAGGTTGGTAACAATGGTATTTTGAAAGACTTTACTAAAAAACTCATTATAAACTGGGTTTCCAATACCAGTATTTATAGAGGTTCTTCCAGAAATAGTAAGTAAAAATTTCTCTGAAATAGGAATTTCTCCATAGCCATTGGCGCTGGTTAGATTTATTCCCAAACCGCCCTGGAAATTTTCAGGAATTGTATTGTTGGATTCTAATGCAATAACGCCAGAAACACCTTCTCCATAACGGGGACTGGTCCCATTTTTGTAAATAGTAACATTTTTCGTAAGATTAGGATTAAAGGCCGAAATAAGCCCAAAAAAATGCCCTGTCTGGTACATTCTAATGTCGTCCCAAAGTATCAAAAATTCATCTGCTGTGCCACCGCGCACATTGAGGTTGGCGGCTGTTTCGTCTGCACTGTCAATTCCTGGTAACGCTTGTGCTATTTGTAAAACATCTGGTTCAATAAGGCTTGGGAGGATATCGAAATTTTTATTAGAAATGGTGGTGGCACCTTGAACATTTCTAGAAATTCCTTTGGTGATAAAATCGCTCAAAACTACTTCTGATAAGTAAGTATAGTCCTGCGAAACATATATAAATGGGCACCTATTTTGAAGGTTAAGATCCTGTGCATTAATGGTACGCGCTAAAAATCCGTTTATCAAAATGCTTATGATTTCATTTTCAGCTATAGAAGGAATGTTGAAATTTCCACCTCCATCACTAATAGTGACTGTGTTTGCTGTAACTATTTCGGCATTTGCAATAGGGAAGCTACTTTCTGAATCTATGAGTATGCCACAAACTGATATTTTTTCAGCCTGTTTTACCTGTATTGCTATATAGCGTTCGTTTATTTGGGTTAGTTGAAGATTTCCGGAAACCGAAAGCTCATTTAATGTTTCCTGAAGATTTAATGATTGGTCTGGTTTTTTAACTTCAATATTCTTGATGTCTCTTCGAAGGTATGAAAATTTCACATCGAAGGATCTCTCGATTTGTTTAAGAGTTTTTAAGAGTGGGATTTTTTCAGTTGGAGTTTGAGATGCAACGGAGAGTGTTGCAAAAAGCATAAGAAAGCAGCACCAAAATAAGTTCTTATTCTGAAGTATTTCGAGATGAAATGATGATACTTGTTTCGCTTTCAATGGTATAAGTTAATCCCAGTGGAATGGTAATTGTTTGTAATGCAGCTTCCAAATCCTTATGTGTGTAGCTGCCTGTATATCGTAAAGTTACATCAATATTTTTAGTTGTCACTGTAGTATTGTAAGTGGTTTCAAAATCGCGAAGCACATTATTAATAGTAACATTATCGTAACTACTTTCATTGCCAATCCATTCAGGTTTATTGGTGAAAACTTCAGTAATTTGTAGCGTACCATCTAGTATAACTGCGTTTTTCCCTTTGGATAACTGTATGGTTTTATTGTTATGAGTTACGGCGACCAAACCTTCGTAACAAGTAACACTAAAATTAGTTCCATTTTCCAACACATTAAATTGCGTTCCAAGCACGGCAACTTGTCCTTGAGAAGTATTTACTAAAAATTTATTTCCTTTTGCAACTTTAAAATAGGCTTCTCCGTTAAGGTTCAACGCTCTTGAATCTTCCCAAGTGTTTTCTTTGTAGGATATTTCAGAGCTGCCATTCAAGAATACTTCAGAGGTGTCTGGTAAAGCAATTGTCTTGCTTTCGGCTAGCTTTGTAGTAACTGTTGTAGGTAATGAGTTTATAAAAACATAGGAAGCTGCAATAAGTGCTAATACGGCAGCAACTTTAAGCAATCTAGGAAAGGTTATTACTTTAGGACTGCTTTTAGTTTTTGTAGCAAGTTTTTCTTTTAAGTTTTTTAAACCAGCTTCTGCATCAAAAGAAGGAATTTCAATTTGCTTGGTGTAAGCGTCAATTTTTTGGTAGGCAGCGAACTCTGGATACGTTTCCAGGATAGCTAGATCTTCGACGGTGTGGGTGCCGTTAAGCCATTTGTCCAATAATTGCTTGTTCATAATTACTTGCTTCTATTTGTTAAACAGTTAGAATCATTTTTTACTACCTCTGGCTTAGATTTTTTCAACCGTTTTTCGAAGTGCTTCCAAGGCGTCGTGGATTCTTTTGCTCACTGCTTTGTCCGAAATATTCAAAATTTCGGCGATTTCTCTGTATTTTTTTCCTTCAATACGACTTAACAGGAATGCTTCTCGCTGTATTTCGGTTAAATTGGCAATAGCTTGTTGTAATTTCTCTCCGTATTCTTTTTCTTCGAGTAAAAAATGAGGAGAATGCTTTTCTACCTTGGGGAGATGGCTTTCTACATATTTTAAGACTACCTTTTTATGAGCAACGGTATTTAAGAATAAATTATTGGCTACGGTATATACATACGATTTCGCTTTTTCTGGTGAAACTTTTTTACAGTTTTCCCACAATTTAATAAAAGCTTCTTGCGCTACATCATTAGCCTTATCCTTGTCGCCACATTTAAAATAAATAAAATTTAAAATGGCTTGGGCGTGTGCTCTATAAATGCTGTCGTAAGTGCGCTCTTCGCAAACGTTTGATTTTTCTTCCATAGCTAGCTGTAAACTTATGGAAAAAATTAAATATAAAAACCAGGTAGTAATTCTTCTCGTAAATTGTTTTAGTAATGATGGATAGTTTTTAGAACGTGCTATCCTCATCTAAATTTGTTTCAGGTTTATGAAACAAAGGAAACTGAATTGCTATGAAGAAGATTCGGTTGGTTAATGTGAAAGCCCATCTTACAATTTTATTGTAGCTGGGCTTTTTTAATTTTCTGAAATTCAATTGAAGAATCTATATCCTACTATTTTATCTTTTTCTTTGGTGGCATCTACAACAATTAAATAACTAAGTTTAAAGCCATCTGAAAACACGAAATACCCCTGAAATTGATAAATTATACCAATTTCATCTTTTTCTTCTGAAATCCCAAAACGATAATATTCTTTTAGACTGCCGTGTTCTTTCTCCATTCTTTTTAATCCATTTTCTATATTTATCGCCATAGATTTTTGAATATCAACATTGTTTTTAAGTTCGTCAAGTTTGTCAAAATCTTTATCGATAATACGTTGCGAAAACTCTTTAAAAATCATTGCTTTCTCACTTATGGGAGTAAGGATATCCATAGGATAATAATAAGATACAGTATCCTTTTTTTTATTAACAACAAATACTTCAATATCTGTATAATTGTTTTTTTCATTTTCAGTAAACGCATCATAAACCAATAACGCAGTGTTTGAAGTTGTTACTGTTGGAGCTATTGAGTCCGTCATTTTACTGTTTTCAATGAACACATTGAAAGTGTTGCGTTTTTCACTTTCATTAGAAACAAAACTTTTTGAATAGGATACATTACCGTTATAGACTTCAGCAATATCATCCAGTACTTTTTTTTCGGTTTCTGAAGCACAGGAGATAAATAATAGTACTCCTATGAAAGGTATAATGTATTTCATTTTTTATTGTTTGGTTAGATCGTATTCAATAGCTGTGCGAACGAGACCAGCAGTATTTCGTGCCCCTGTCTTAATAAGCATATTTCTTCGATGTGTTTCAACGGTTCCAAAACTTATAAATAGCTTGTCTGCAATTTCCTGGGTGGTACATTCTTCCAGAATAAGTCTTAACACATCTTTTTCACGTCTTGATAAGGTAGGGAAGGGGCTGGTAATTTTTTCATTTCCATTTTTTAGTACACTGTTTAAGACAATTTCATTTACCGTATCGTCCAGATACATTTTGTTTTGGTGTACTGTTTTAATAGCTTCGATTACCTCGTCTTGTCCAGCATTTTTTAGTACATATCCTTTAGCACCATTATTCAGCATTAATTTAATTAAGCTGCTTTCTTTGTGCATACTTATGGCAACAATTTTTAAACTTGGATTGTCTTTCAGTAATTGTTTACAGGTCTCTATACCGTTAATTCCGGGCATATTAATGTCTAGTAAGACTACATCTACTTTTTGTTTGGGTATTTCTAAGATGCTTTCTTCTCCGTTTAATGCCGTACCAACTACAATAATATCGGTTTCATTTTTTAACAATAATTGCATACCGTCTATGACCATTTTGTGATCGTCTACTATAAATACGTGTATCATATTGTAGGGATGTTAATGGTTAAAGATGTTCCCTTATTGGGTTGCGTGTCCCAATCTATAGAGCCATCAAGATAGGCAACTCTACTATTTATGCTTTTTAAACCAAGACCACCTTTAGCAAGGGCTTCTTCAAAAATAAAACCTTTTCCGTCATCTTCCACTAGTAAATTAATTTCTTCCTGGTGTCCTACCAATTGGATTAATATATTTTTTGCTTCCGAATGTTTTCTTATGTTAGAAATAATTTCTTGTAACAGCCTATAAATCATCACTTCTTTTGTGGGTTCAATATTTTCGGGAAGGTTTTTTATTTCTAATGTTATTGTATAGCCTTGTTCTTTAAGATGTGTAGCTACATCTTCAATAGCGCCTTGGAGTCCAGAAAGACTAATTGCGTGTGGCATCATATTATGTGAAATTCTACGTACTTCTATACAGGCTTCATCAATTAAGTTATTGGTCTTTTTAGTAAGATTTAATTCGCTTAATTGCTCGATTTCATTTTGTATGGTGGTAAAATGTGCTTTTACTGTGCTTAGCAAGCCACCTAGGCTGTCGTGTAGATCTTTTGCAATACGAAGACGTTCTACTTCCTGGCCCTCAATCATACTATTTAGCGCTAGTAATTTATTTTTTTGCTGAAGCTCTGTTATTTTTTGTTGTTGAATGGCTTGCATTTGGCTTGCAATTGTTTTTTGAGATTTTAGTCTGTATCTAAAAAAGAAGAAGAGTAGTATGGCCACCAAACCTGCAACTATGAAAGCAAAACGGATTTGGTTTTTACTTCGGGTTTGTTTCTCTAGCTCTAGTTGTTGCGAAAGGATCTTTCGTTCCTTTTTTTCAGTTTCAAATTCAATTTCGAGTTCAGCGATGTTCCGCCTCATTTTTTCTGAAGTAATGCTGTCCTGTAAAGAACCCTGCAGTATCTTATAATCGTAAGCATCTTTGTAATTAGCAGCTGCCTCACTTATTTTGGCTAACGACACATATATATCAATTAAGTGAGAGGGTTTGTCTACTGTTTTAAGTTTGGTAACCGCGTTTTTAAGAAAAGGAATTCCTTTATCAGGGGTTCCATTGGCAGTATAAAGATTGGCTAAAGCAATAGTTGTGGATACATAGGAATTAATACTATTGAGACTATCACTTATTTGGATGGTTTTTTGAAGTAATGGTATGTTCTCCTGGCTCATACGCTTTTTGAAAAGTGCTTCTATAGGCATATGCCCTGCAGGGGTATTGGCATGTGCTTCTTCATAGAGTTCTGAAAGTACTTGCGTAAATTTTGCCAACTGTTCTGGTTTTTCTACCTGTGTATAAAAATCTAGAATCATGTAGATATGAAACCGTTTTTGAGGGGTGTTGGGAAAGTCTTTTACAAGCTCAAACACTTTTAAAAGATAAATTTCTTGCTTGTCATAATCTTTAAGAGAATTATAAACAGCTGCTTTGGCATCGTAGAAATTTGCCAATATGTCCTTGTGTTCTTTTTTTAGAACCAATTCTTCTACTTTATTTAGGTATTGTAGCGCTAGGTCGGGCTTATTTTTTTGATCATATGCATACGCTAAAGAGAAAGTATAAAAAATGTATCGCTTTTCTTCTTTAAATATTTCAGCTAACTGTATTCCTTTCTTTTTTAGCGCAATGGCTTCATCTAGAAATCCACTTCTGGATAAGTTGCTTGAATAATCCTCATACATAATAAGTTTGGCGTAGGCTGTAGTATCTTTTTCGAAGACATATTCAAACAATAAGGTTGCTTCTTCTGGAGAATTTTTCAAAACCAAGCTATCCCCTAATTCAAAATAAATAGGACGCTTTTCTTTTTGAGATTTGCTTTCCAGACTCTGAAGAATGATGTCTATTTTTTCTTTTCCGAAGTTTTGGGAAAACAAAATTCTGGGATGACACACAAAAACGATTGTCAACCCCAATATTAAATAAATGTGCTTTGATTGTATTTTCACAAAGAAAAGATAAGTGTTTATTTTGAAGTAAGCCTTAACTTATATTTATCATCACTAGCAAGATGAAACTCTTCGCTCAATCCCTCAGCACCAATAACGCATTCTAATATCATTTTGAGTTATAAATAACCTAAGAAGCACCCTGTTCATTAGCATATCTTTTTTCTTTACGCGACTTATTTCGAAGAAAAAGAAACAACATAACAAACTGTAAAACAGTTAATTAATTTCTGTATAATTTTTTTCCAGCTTCTTCATATTTATCTCCAGCTGTCCAAAAAGGAGTTATAGCATCGTTTGCAATACTGCGGCTTGCGAGTACATACGCTCTAAAAAACTTCAATAAATAATCATAATCTAAAGTGTCTGCCTCGTCACCTGGCCGGTGGTAGTATTTCGTTACCTCTCCATCAAAAGAGTTGAAACCCATAGAAAACGTAGGCGCAGGAATTCCTTTTGCAGCAAAATGAACATTGTCACTACGGTCAAACAACCCCTGTTCAGGAGCTGGATCGTCTATGGCAGTAAGTCCGAAAGTAGTTGCGGCTTTTTTAATATGTTCTGCAGCGGTAGTTCTTGTCAGACCAATTATGGTAGCTTTAGAGGTGTCATTATAGCCAGCATTGTCACTATTAAAACAATATACCATTTGTTGAAGGGGTAGCACTGGATTATCAACATAGTAACTACTACCTAATAAACCTTTTTCTTCACCTGTAAACAAAATAAACAACGCAGATCTCTTGGTTGGATATTTAGCTAAGTTCTCGGCCATGCTCAAAACTGTTGTTGTACCCACTGCATTATCTCTGGCGCCATTGTAGATAGTGTCCCCCGTTTCGTCTGGGGTTCCAATGCCTACGTGGTCATAATGCGCAGAATAAATAACGTATTCATTTTTTAGTTTCGGGTCTGTACCTTCTACAATGCCAATGACATTTTGTGATAGTACCTTTTCTTTTTTAGAACCCTCCATTTTTAACGATGCGCCCAATGCTCTTCTGGAGCTAATATTTGTTGCCAATAGGTGCTCCTTATCCTGTACCCAAATATGAGGAATACTTTCCTCATTATTCGAATCTACTTTTAATTGACTTACTTCCATCGTTGGGGCGTCAAAATTATGGGAAATAAAGCCCCACATCTGGTCTTCACTATTAAGTAATTCTATGAGTCCAACAGCACCTGCTTTCTCGGCTAATTCGCGTTTTGTTTGCATCAATCCAAAAGCACCTCTGGCGTCTTTTGCGGTGTCACTTCCAGCTTTTACAACGACCATTTTTCCAGTAACATCTTGGTCTTTATAATCTGCTTCTACACCGTAGTTTAAATATACCGCCTGGCTATTATAATCTATTTTTACCGCGCTCAAAGCTACTTTGTCATTAATTTCCTGCCCGCCAATAGTAAGTGAAATATTTTTTGGTGGTATATTATTAGTAAGTGGCACTGTTTGGTAGTAGGTTGCTGTTTTAGGATTAGGTTTTACGCCATAGCTTTTTAATGTATTTGCCAAATAAGCGGCAGCGATTTTATTTTCAGGGGTTCCCGTTTGTCTACCTTTGAGTAAATCGTCTGCAAGAAAATTAATATGCCCTTCAATTTTGGATTTTGAGACAGTACTTTCTACTTTTTCTTTTTCTGTTTGAGCGAACGTGCCTACAAATACGAATGCAAAAATAAAGACTACAATTGATTTCATGAATATGGTTTTAAGATGGAAAGATACGATTTGGAATACTTGTTTTTAATGATTTCCATTAAAATTAATTTTTTTTGAAAACTAATTTTATAGCCAAAGTTCTATCGCCCTCGATCTCTATGGGTTTGGTAATGATGTGAGCAGTAAGTGTATCTGTTTTAAAAATAGTTTTCGAGGCAAGGGTGTATAAAAATGATTGCTTTTGCAAAGTGTCGTTAATTTTAATAAATGGCCCAACTGCCGAAAGGTTTTTTACGGCTACGGAATCCTGCTCGTTCGGTAACAAAATTGAATCGGTAGTTATTTGCCTAAGTTGGGCTGAAATTGTTTCGGCAAATTCAGGATGTTCGTTCTTGATGGCGAGCAAATCGAAATATTCTTGTAATTTTTGTTGGGTTATAGTGGCGTAGGGAAAAGCTTCTTCTATAGTTGTTGCAGCTGTTTCTTCAATGAATTCACTTTCGGTACTATCGCTGGTGGCTAAGGAATTTTCTTCGGAAGTATTGTTGCAACCTATTAGAAATGCTATGAATACTATATAAACTAGTTGTTTCATTTCACTAAAAATTTAAGTTTTACTAGCTTTCCGTTTTCATACGTTTTATTTAAAATCTGAATGTTTTTTAGGGTACTTGTGGGGATGGTTAGCTTTTGAATAAAATCTGTTTTAGAAAAGAGTTCAATCCCAGTGTTGTTGGGGTATACCTGATAAATTTCTGCATTATTAGCTATTAAATTTTGAAGTTGCGCCTGGCGTTTTTCAACATCCTTAAAGTTTCCAGTGCTGTAATATTTCAGCATTAGGGCATAATTGTCCACGCTAAGTTTTACAGTTGTATTCTCTCTGCCATCAATGGTTCGGGTAATGGTGTCTGTCTTGTGATAGGGTGATTGTACCACAAAAGAGATTTTTTCTTCGTCAGTTTCGTAGCTGAAACATCCTGTATCATCAGTTTTCAGATGCACTGGTGATTCGCCGGGCTGCAAAACTTTAATGTCTATAGTTCCGGTTACTGCTTCGTTTTTATCTTCGTCGACCATGCAAAATGTGAACGTATTATTATCCATAGTTTGGACGAAAAACATAGTGATTATTGGAATAGCAATAGCTATCCAAAGTACTGGTGGAAAGCTCTTTTTCTTTTTGTCTTTATTTTCTTCAACCAAACCAAGATTGCCATCTTTAAAGTCCTGCCAATTAGTATACCCGCCATATTGGCTCAACAAATTAAGAATATCTATCCTAGGTAAATTTTTAGGCTTATTTTTAAAATAGGTGTAAAACGATTTTTCCGAAATGCGTCCTTTTGTTTTGCTCAAAAGATCTTCCTGAAATGCTAGAATTTCTTCCCCTTTCCATTCGCCAATATGTATGGAAGCCTGATGCTCTTCCAAAAAAGTTTCGGCTACTTTGGCTTTTAACAGGTTAAAATGGTGCAGGTTGGTTTCGGTCAAATTATTTTTATATAATTGAAATTTAACTCTTTGTAAATTGTAAAATAGATTACAAAGCCGTTACAAGAGTTTTACAGCAGTCACTTTTAGAGATGCAGTAGGTTTGATTCATAATCTTTAAAAATGTAAAATTATGAAGACACCTAGCACAAAGTTAAACTTAAAATTAATAGCAGTTAGTATAAGCTTTCTCGTTTTTGGTAGTTGCGAAAATGGTTCTTATAAAGAAGACTTTTCTTTAGAATCTGTAGATGTAACCGAAAGTTATCAGGCAGTAACCGAAAGTGAAAATACTAAAGCTTTAGCAAACACAGCTATTCAACTTAAAATTATTAAATCTGCTTCGGCCCGTTATAAAGTAAAGGACGTAAAAAAAGCTACGGAGCAGGTGAAGGTCATCGCACAGCAATACAATGGTTATATAAGTGACCTTCGATTTGAAAATAATAGGTACGAGAAGCAAAATCGCTTTACGATTAAGGTGCCAAATTCATATTTTGATGTTTTATTGGATAGCATTTCAAGGGTGTCTATTTTTACTGAATTTGAAAACATCACCACCCAGGATATAACAGAAGAATATCTAGACTTAGAAAGTCGCTTAGCGACCAAGCAAGAGGTAAAAAAACGGTATGTGGAAATCCTTCGGAAAAATGCGAAAACCGTAGAAGATATACTGGCAACTGAAGAAAAGTTAAGAATCCTTCAAGAAGAAATTGAAGCTGCCCAAGGAAGACTGAAATATTTAAGTAATAAAGTTTCCTACAGTACCGTGCAAGTAGATTTGTTTGAAACTGTGGAATATAAAGAGGAGCCCGAAAGCTACTCAAAATCTTTTTTCGATAAAGCTGGAAACGGTTTTAGTTTTGGCTGGGAGTTAATTGAAGTAATTGTCGTGGGGTTGATACATATATGGCCAGTGCTCATCGTGATCACTTTAGTTATTTTATTATTGAGACGTAAATTGAAGAAAAAATAGAATTTATATATTTTAACACTTGGGAAACATCCCTCTAAATCTCCCTTCAAAGGGAGATTTTTATACTTCTCCCCTTATAAGGGGAGGCTGGGAGGGGATGTTCTTCGAAAGGTTTAATGAAATTGATATCTATTAATAATGTTAGCTTTTCTTTCAAAACTTCGCTCAAATAAAATAAACGTACCTTTGTCGCTCATAAAGAGACAAAACAAAAAACTTCAACTGTCTCGGAAACACATTATATGTCATTTAAAAATCTTGGGCTTTCCGATGCCCTGCTAAAAGCAATTAGCCAAAAAGGATACGATACCCCAACACCCATTCAACAAAAAGCGATTCCAAAAATATTAGAAGGTAAAGATGTGCTGGCTTCAGCACAAACAGGAACAGGGAAAACGGCAGGTTTTACATTGCCAATGCTTCAGAAATTAATAACTACACAACCACTTCATAAAAGACCAGTTCGGGCGCTTGTACTAACACCAACAAGGGAATTAGCTGCACAAGTTTTGGAAGATGTAAAAACCTATTCGAAATTTGTAGACATACACGCTACCGTTATTTTTGGTGGGGTTAATGCAAATCCGCAGATTAGAACCTTACGCCAGGGCGTAGATATTTTAGTAGCTACTCCAGGGAGGTTGCTGGATTTACACAATCAAGGCGTTTTCAGCTTAAAAAATGTAGAGTTTTTGGTTTTAGACGAAGCCGACAGAATGCTGGATATGGGATTTGCCCGCGATATCAATAAAATTTTAGCGTTACTTCCTCAAAAAAGACAGAACTTATTATTTTCGGCCACCTTTTCAAAAGAAATTAAAAAACTGGCGGGAAGTTTCCTTCACAATCCAGTGATGGTGGAGGCGACTCCAGAAAACACCACTGCTGAAAAAGTAGACCAGATTGTATACAAAACCGATAAGTCCAAAAAAACAGATTTAGTTATAAAATTGATTTCTGAAGGAGATTGGCAACAGGTTCTAATTTTTACAAGAACCAAACACGGTGCAAACCGATTGGCTGAAAAATTAAGTAAAGCGAAAATTTCTTCTGCAGCTATTCACGGCAATAAAAGTCAGGGAGCGAGAACGAAAGCTTTGGCCAATTTCAAAAGTGGAAATGTGCGTGTATTAGTGGCAACAGATATTGCGGCGCGCGGATTGGATATTCCGTTATTACCTCACGTTATAAACTACGAACTCCCAAACATTCCAGAAGACTATGTACACCGTATTGGTAGAACTGGTAGGGCAGGAGCCAGTGGTGAGGCAATTTCCATTGTAAGTGTAGACGAATTTGAATACGTTCGTGGCATTGAAAAATTACTAGGCGAAAGACTAGATCAGGAAACCATCAATGGTTTTGAAGTAACCGAAAAATTACAGGATGTTTTAGAGAAGAAGGCCGAAAATAAAGCAGCCAATCAGCGTGGACGACAGAATTCTAGAGGTAAAAAACCAGCTGGAAATGCATCTAAGAGTGCAAGCGGAAACCGACGAAATTCACGTAGAAACAGTCGATAATTTATAGTTGTTTGCAGGGCTGGAATAGTGACTCCCTCACTTTGATACATGCCCTTCAATTTGTATCTTTGCCATCTCTAAAAATGACACAAGACCATGTTCAATAATCTTAGCGATAAACTAGATAAAGCCCTCCACGTATTAAAAGGGCACGGAAGTATTACCGAAGTAAACGTAGCCGAAACCTTAAAAGAAGTTCGCCGCGCCTTACTGGATGCCGATGTTAACTTTAAAACAGCCAAAGAATTTACCAACCGTGTAAAGGAAAAAGCGCTAGGACAAGATGTATTAACTACCCTACAACCAGGGCAGTTAATGGTGAAAATCGTAAAGGATGAGCTTACCCAATTAATGGGGGGTGATACGGTAGGCATTACGCTGAAAAGTTCGCCAAGCGTTATTTTAATGTCTGGTTTACAGGGTAGTGGTAAAACTACCTTTTCTGGTAAACTGGCCAACTTCCTTAAAACAAAAAAGACAAAAAAACCTTTACTTGTTGCCTGTGATGTGTACCGTCCTGCCGCAATAAACCAACTACACGTGGTTGGAGAGCAGATAAAAGTAGATGTATATAGCGAAGAAGGTAATATGGATCCCGTAGCCATTGCTACCAACGCAATTGCCTTTGCAAAACAAAATGGTCACAATGTAGTGATCGTGGATACAGCAGGTCGTTTGGCTGTGGATAAGGAAATGATGGACGAAATTGCCAACGTACACAAAGCGATTACTCCAGATGAAACCTTGTTTGTAGTGGATTCTATGACAGGGCAGGATGCTGTAAATACGGCAAAAGCCTTTAACGATATTCTTAATTTTGACGGGGTAGTTTTAACGAAATTAGATGGTGATACCCGAGGTGGAGCTGCTATCTCCATTAAAAGTGTAGTAAACAAACCTATTAAATTTATTGGTACTGGCGAGAAAATGGATGCGATAGACGTATTCCACCCGGCTCGTATGGCAGACCGTATTCTGGGGATGGGAGATGTTGTTTCCCTAGTTGAGCGAGCGCAAGAGCAGTTTGATGAAGAGGAAGCAAGAAAATTGCAAAAGAAAATCGCGAAGAACCAGTTTGGTTTTGACGATTTTATTAAGCAGATTCAGCAAGTAAAGAAAATGGGTAGCATGAAGGACTTGATCGGGATGATTCCTGGTGCCGGAAAAGCCCTGAAAGATGTAGATATCGATGACGATGCCTTCAAAGGTATTGAAGCCATTATCCACAGTATGACCCCTGAAGAAAGAAGTTCACCCTCTGTAATTAATGGCAGCCGAAAGAAAAGAATAGCGAAGGGAAGTGGTACTTCGGTACAAGAGGTAAACCAGTTAATGAAACAATTCGACCAGATGAGCAAAATGATGAAGATGATGCAAGGCGGTGGAGGCCGAAAGATGATGCAAATGATGGGGAAGATGAAGTAGCGCGGAGCGCTTTTTAGTGGCTGTAACCAGTGGCAGTTGCAGTATAAAAAATATATTATAAATTATTCTTTAATGGCATTTAAGAATCTTCTGGCATATAAAAAGGGCTTTGATTTATCGATGAAGATTCAAGAATTGTCAAAATCTTTTCCCAAAGAAGAAACATATTCGCTGACTGACCAAATTAGAAGAAGTTCACGATCGGTTTGCGCTAATATTGCCGAAGCATATAGAAAAAGAAGATATAAAAGGCATTTCATAAGTAAACTCTCAGATAGCGATGTCGAAAATTCTGAAACACAAGTTTGGTTGTAATTTGCTCACGCTTGTGAATATATAAATAAGGAAGTATTTACATCGTTAACCAATGAAAGTTTAGAAGTTGGTAAACTAATAAATTATATGATTAACAATCCAGGTAAATTTGGAGTGCATACAGAATAAAACTGCCACTGCTACTGCCACTGCTACTGCATAACAATTAAAAATGACAATACTAGACGGAAAAAAAGTAAGCAACGACATTAAGAACGAAATTAAAGTCGAAGTCGATAAAATAAAAGCCAACGGTGAAAAAGTTCCTCATTTGGCTGCCGTTATTGTTGGGGACGATGGTGCTAGTTTAACATATGTTGGAAGTAAAGTTCGAGCTTGTGAACGTGTTGGTTTTGAATCTACCATGGTCCGAATGAAGCACACTACTTCAGAAATTGAATTGCTTCATAAAATAAAAGAGTTGAATTCAAACGATGATATAGACGGATTTATCATTCAATTACCGTTGCCGCCACAAATTAATACCCAGAAAGTATTGATGGCTGTGGACCCTAGTAAAGATGTTGATGGTTTCCATCCCGAAAATTTTGGAAGAATGGCATTGGACATGAGTACATTTATTCCTGCAACACCTTTCGGAATTTTAGAATTGTTGGAGCGTTATGATGTAGATACCAAAGGAAAACACACCGTAGTAATTGGCCGTAGCCATATTGTAGGTCGCCCCATGAGTATTTTAATGAGCCGTAGAGGTTGGCCTGGAAATAGCACAGTAACCTTAACCCATAGTAATACAAAAAATATAACACAAATTATCTCACAGGCAGATATTGTGATTTCGGCATTAGGAGTTCCCAATTTCTTAAAGGCCGAAATGGTAAAAGACGATGTTGTTGTCATAGACGTTGGAATCACACGCGTAGAAGATGAGGATGCTCCAAAAGGCTACCGAATTGTTGGTGATGTAGATTTTGAAAACGTTAGTAAAAAGGCAAGTTTTATTACTCCTGTTCCTGGTGGTGTAGGTCCTATGACCATTGCGATGTTATTAAAAAATACATTATTGGCAAGAGAACAACGTTCAAGTTAATGTGATGAAACAAACTATAGCTTACTTTATTTTAGGATTGTTTTTAGTATTAAGTACAGGATGCAACACATTTGCCCAAGAAACAGAACAAAAACCGTTTATCTATGGTCAATTTGGTCCAGAGGGTGGAAATTATGTAGGGATCACCATTGCTGGCACCTATGTTTTTCCTAGCAAATACGTGGTGCAAGTTGGGTATCAGTTCCTTATTAGTAATGCCGAAGAAAGACCCAGCGACTATCAAATAGGTGCTTTGGATGTGTTGTCACTTGGGCTTACGGCTGCAAGAGATAACTACAACATTTTCCATGCTTCTTTCGGAAAAATCTTCGAACTTACTAACCATCCCAAAACACGCTTTAATTTAATGGGCGGGGTTGGCTATGCTGCTTACAGCTACGCTACTAATTTTGAATCTTCGGGAGGTATTTTTGTTGTGTCTAATTATACTTTCGATACTAAGAATTCCTCGGCAGTTTTTCTTCTTATACAGCCAAAAATAGAATTTTGTCTTTCTCAGCACAACGGTATTTCAATCGGGCCGATTATTAAACTTTCAGAAAGGGAAAATTTATTTGGATTTTCAGTTAATTATATATTTGGAAAGCTTCGGAATAAAGTTGAATAAGAACTTCAGCAGTATTTAAATGCATAATATTCATTTTTCGAATTTATAATCTCTATTTTGTTTGAGAGAGCTTCCAGTCTAAGTATTTATGAACATCGGTTTCAATCCAGCCCATTCCTAGGGAGAGTATGGCAAGATCATCTAAATAGCCAACACCAGGAATAAAATCTGGAACCAGATCCAGTGGGTTTAGCATGTATAGTAATACCATAACAATAGTTGCAATTACAAACCAAGGAACACTCGTATAAGCACCGCGTTTCATATCTTTAACCATCCCCATCATTATCTTTCCAATTTCAACATATTTACTAAGCGAGTTTGCACCCGCTAGCTTTTTTTCAATTTTTTCCTCACTGTCTATAAGGATTTCTACATCGCCGTCATTAATTTCGGAGATTTTTTCTTCCATATAAACATCATCGATTTTCTTTTCGACTACGTTTTTATCAGACTCTTTTTTCTTAGTAAAAAACATTTGGTATTAATTTTAAATAAAGATAAGACTAGTTGTTTGTTTTCTGTTTTAAAATTTTGTTATAATATCTTTACAAGTAAAGAAAGTAGCAAAACCATTCCTAAAAAATATAAAATCCAGTAGTGTTTGAAACTAGTTGGATTGCTGCCAAGCATCGCCTTTGTGAGCGTAAAGAAGAGGCTTCTATGTTTCGCTATAAAATTATAACCATAGTCGCTTAATTTTGTGAACCAGGAGTGCATAGCATACCAACGATGCCAAGGTGATTTTTGGTTCGCAATGAAATAGCTCATATAGGCAGAATCCGGTCCGCTATAAACAGTGCCTTTTGGGGTGATTAAGCGGGATGCTTTCTTAAATTCTTTTAAGGGAATATCAGGAAATTGTTGGGCTACTTCCTGGTAGGTCTGAAAATTTATTTTTCCTGCTGAAATTTTTTTCCACCGTGTTATCCAATAGGCACAGAAACCACATTCACCATCCCAAACCAAGATAGGTTTTTCTTTAGGCGGAAACTTTGTGTGTTCAAATTTCTGAAACATTGTTACATATTTGGATCGTCATCAATTGTATTGTTGGGCTGAGGTTTACCGTATTCACGTTTGTAAATACGCATCACAATCATAAATAAACTAATGAGGAGCGGCCCAAAAATTAACCCTATAAATCCAAAAAGGGGCACTCCTACAATGACACCAATTAAAGTAACTAACGGGTGTACATTGTCCAGTTTTTTTAATACATACAGACGGATAATATTATCGGTAGAACCTACCACCACAAAGCCATAAATTAATACTCCCCAGGCCTGAAAGGTATTGCCACTAGAGAGTGTAAGTATAAATACAGGAAGAATTCCAATTAATGTACCAACAAAAGGGATCATGGATCCAATAGTTACAATAACAAACCAAAAGAAGGGATCTTCAATGCCAAAAATAAAAAAACCTATAAGTGCAATAATTCCTTGAGCTATTGCAACCATTGGGATTCCTAAAGCATTGGAACGCACCATTGCGTGTGATTCGTTTCCTATTTTTTTGAGGTTATGTTTACTTATGGGGATGTATTCAAAAAGTGAATCTTTCAATTCTCGCCTATTCGTAAGCATATAATAAAGCATGAAATACATGAGCCCAATCGCTATAAAAATATTAAAAGTTCCACCCGCAAAACTCTGTAAATTGTCCGATAACCAACCTGAAACGGCCGAAACATCTATTTGTGAACTCAAATTGTAACCAATCCTATCTTCTATAGTTCCTATTTGTTCTTTAAAAGCTTTGGTAACTTTCTCCGAATTTTTAACAGCACTCCCTATTTTATTCCCCAGCATTAATACAATTCCAGCCACCGGGAGTAAAATTCCAACAAAAGACAAGAACATTAATACAGCGGCAGCCCATTCGGGTTTCCAGCCTCTTTTTACCAACTTGCTCATCCATTTTCTAAGCAATACATAGATGGTGATAGCCCCTAAAACTCCGGATAGATAAGGGATTAATTCACGGAAAATTAAGGTACCCATCAACAAAATGAGTAGGAGAATAAATATTTGTCGAATTATTTTTGGATTTATGGAGTTGCTCATTTGGTTAGGTAGCAAAAAGTTGGTCTCTATTTTTAAATGCTTTAAATTCCAGTGCATTCCCTGAAGGATCTTTAAAGAACATAGTAGCCTGTTCCCCTGTTTTTCCTTGGAACCTTATATATGGCTCTATAATAAAGGTAACGCCTTTTTCAGTAAGCATACTGGCAAATGTTTCAAATTGATCCATAGCTAGAACCACCCCAAAATGCGGAATAGGAACGTCCTTACCGTCTACAGGATTGGTTTTATCTGAAATCTCTTCAGAAGATTCTTTAACGTGCAACACCAATTGGTGTCCAAAAAAGTTGAAGTCTACCCAATGGTCGCTACTTCGCCCTTCTTTACAGCCCAAGGTTTCCCGGTAAAAGGTTCTGCTGGGTTCTATGGATGTGACTGGAATAGCTAAATGGAAAGGTTGTAGTTTTTGCATCAATTAATTATTTCGTAAAGCGTGAATGAGTTCTTTCTTATTCATTTTAGAGCGCCCCTCAATGCCAACATTTTTAGCTTGTTCATAGAGTTCGACTTTTGTCCATTCTTCGTACGTACTTGATTTACCGCCTTTTTTTCCTGAGTTGGGCGTATTGGCAATGCGGGCAGCTTTTTCTTGGCTATACCCTTTGTCGCGAAGTGCGTCGTACTGGTCTTCGTTTTTAATACTGGGTCGGTCCATGGTATTTAATTTGGGGTCTCGTCGGTATCTTTTCTTCTTTTTAAAAGACCAATACCAGCAAAAAAGAATACAATGCCTATAATAAGCAACGCCCAAGGGCTAAGTCCAACGCTTAAACTTCCAAAAGCGCCTAAAACACCCATTATAAGAGCAATAGCTCCGCCAATGGTTAAAATAAGCCCTAAAATCTTAATCATGATATATTGTATTGGTTGGTTGTTTAAATAAAAGTAATAGAAATAGTCCAAAACCAACCATAGCTTAACAAAAGGTTAGCAGGTATAAAAAAAATGAGGTTGTGAAAACAGCCTCATTTTTTAGGATTACTATTTTAGGATATTTATTTTATATATCTCCCTCCTGAATCTCTATCGCCTCTCCTGCATCCCAACCCATCATAAAGTATTTGAAAGTTGCAGTGTCTGGAATTTGAGTAGCCTCTATCTTTTGATTGAAATTATAGCGTACTTCTTCTGGTAATTCTTTCTTGTCTATTGTTAAGTACAAATCGGTTCCTTTTAAAAATACGACTACGGAGTTGATTGCATTTTGAATTCCTTCAATCTCATAATTAGCTTTTACATCTTTAAAGGTGCTAGCTTTCGTGAGGCCTTTGTCGGTTTTGTAACGTGCGTCAAAAATTTGGATATTCGCAATTTGTGACGTTGGATCACTCTCGTCATAAGGCGAAAGTAATAAAAGCTTAGTGCCATCTTTGTCATAAATTTCAACTTCACCTTGCGTTTCAATAGCTCCAGTTATAGGATTTAACCTTACAATGCTATCTTGAGCAAAAATGGAGTCCAATTGCTTCATTTGCGTTTTTTTAGTTAAATGTCCAATAGCTCCGTCTGAAATTGCAAACGGGTCTTTTTCTTCTTCACATTGCACAAAAAGCATGGTAGCTATTGCGGCAAATAATAGGGTTTTTTTCATTTTATCTTAGTCTTTTATCTTAATTAGCTTTTAATCTTTAATCTCTATTCTATTTTATTAATTTGCTTAAAATTCCTAATACACTTCTAATAATAGTCGGGCTTGTGAGCATTTTTTCTAGCGCTCCTTTGCTGGAACTTCTGCTTCGGCTAGAAGAGGGGTTTCTTCTGGAAGTAGCTTTTTTAGCTGCAGCTTTTTCTTCTTCCGCTTTTTCTTTTGCTTCTTCTTTGTTGGCTATTTCTATTTTTTTGTTCAGCATTTCGTAGGCGCTGTCACGGTCTATTTCCTCATTGTATTCTTTTAGTATTTTTGAATGCTCCAGTAATGTATTCAGTTCATCATCAGTTAATACATCCATTCGACTCATGGGGGCACGAAGCATGGTGGCGGCTAACGGAGTCGGGATTCCCTTTTCATTTAAAACACTTACCAAGGCCTCTCCAATTCCTAAGGAAGTCAACACTTCATCTGTCTTGTAATAGGATGAAATAGGATAATTTTCGGCAGTTAGTTTAATTGCCTTTCTATCTTTTGCCGTAAATGCTCGTAACGCATGCTGAATTTTCAATCCTAACTGGCTCAATACTGCATCCGGCACATCGGTCGGGTTTTGGGTAACAAAGTAGATTCCTACCCCTTTAGAACGTATCAATTTTACAATACTCTCAATCTGGTCTAACAACGCATCGCTGGCTTCCTTGAAGATAAGATGCGCTTCGTCTATAAAAATAACGAGCTCAGGTCTGCCGCTATCGCCTTGTTCGGGGAATGTACTGTAAATTTCAGCAAGCATACAAAGCATAAAGGTTGAAAACAATTTAGGACGATCCTGTATATCGGTTAGGCGAACGATGTTAATATACCCCATTCCGTTTTCATCAATCCGAAGCAAATCGTCTGTATCAAAAGATTTTTCACCAAAAAACAAATCACCTCCTTGTTGTTCCAGTTCAACGATCTTTCGTAGAATGGCACCTGAAGAGGCGGGTGAAATACGACCATAATCTGCCGCTATTTCATCTTTACCATCTCCTGTGGAAAATTGTAATATTTTTTTAAAATCTTTTAAATCTAAAAGTGGCAATTTATGGTCATCACAGTATTTGAACAATACCGAAATAATCCCAGCTTGCGTTTCAGAAACATTCAGTATTCTTGAAATAAGTACGGGTCCAAATTCGCTTACTGTAGCTCTCAATCGCACTCCTGCTTGCTCCGAAAGCGTTAAAATTTCCACAGGAAACTTTTGTGGGTTAAAAGGAATTCCAATCTGTTTGTGGCGTTCATCAATTTTTGCATGTCCAGGGCTTGGCTGTGCAATTCCGCTTAAATCACCTTTCATATCCATTAATAAAACCGGAATCCCTTTTTCTGAAAGGTTCTCTGCCAGTACTTGTAGCGTCTTTGTTTTTCCTGTTCCTGTGGCACCGGCAATCAATCCGTGCCTATTCAAAGTTTTAAGAGGAACTTTCACCAAGGCGTTTGTAATGGTTTCACCATTCAGCATAGCTGCACCTAAGGTAATGGACTCGCCTTTGCTAGTATACCCTTCAGTAATATGATCGAAAAATTCCTGCTGATTTGCCATGAGGTTGAAATTGGGCATAAAAGTACATAATGTCCAGTAGCTTCTGAAATAATTTTAATGAATTAGTGAATTAGTGAATTGGTGATTTGGTGAATTGGTAAATTGGTGAATTGGTGAATTGGTGAATTAGTGAATAAGTGAATTGGTGAAATGTTCAATTGCTTAGTTCGTGAATAAATGAAAAGAAAGATGTAATTTAGAAATTGATAACTTTAATTACTACTATGAATTATATCTTCAAGCTTATATCTATTCCTATATTTTTCGGGATTTTTGGTTGTGCCGAAACTTCTGAAAATATAAATGATACTAAAAAAGAGATTGAACCTATTGCTGAGGTTAAAACTCCTGTTTTTCATCTTTCTCACGAACCGAAAAAGCAGGACGCTCCGTTTAGCGATGCCGTGCAAGTTGGAAATACTTTCTACCTGTCTGGTCAAATTGGAATCAATCATTCCACCAGAGCATTGGTGGAAGGCGGTATTGAAACTGAAACAAAACAGACTTTAGAAAACATAAAAGCTGTTTTGGCGCAATATAACCTTGAAATGAAGGATGTAATTAAAGCAACGGTAATTTTGGACCATATTGAAGATTTTGCGGCTTTCAATACAATATATACACAATACTTTCCACAAAAACCAGCTCGTACTACTTTTGCGGCGGAAGCATTAGCGAAGGGTGCTAAGATTGAAATTGAAGTGGTGGCTGTCTCCAGTAATCAGTAGCAACTGACAGTTTGAAGAATAATACTTAGTGGAAAGTGTGTTTTTTAAAAGTTACTGCCAACTGCTACTGAAAACTGCAAACTCATTACTACCTTTGCGCCAATGAAAACTGAAGTACAAGAACTAGTCGAAAAAGGTACCATGCTCCCTTTAATGGAGGAGTTTTATACCATTCAAGGAGAAGGATACCACAAAGGAACCGCTGCTTATTTTATACGGGTAGGTGGATGTGATGTAGGTTGCCATTGGTGCGATGTAAAAGAAAGTTGGAACCCGAATATTCATCCGCCAACCGAAATTAATTCCATTGCCGAAAACGCTGCAAAATATTCTAAAACAATTGTAATTACAGGTGGTGAACCATTAACGTGGGATATGGGACCCTTAACTTCTTTACTGAAAGAAAAAGGAATGGATACTCATATTGAAACTTCGGGAGCGTACAAACTAAGTGGAATTTGGGATTGGATATGTCTTTCCCCAAAAAAGATGAAATTACCTACTCCAGAAGTTTACAAAGCAGCCAATGAGTTAAAGGTAATTATTTATAATAACGACGACTTCCGTTTTGCGGAAGAACAAGCGCTAAAAGTTTCAAAAGATTGTAAGCTTTATTTACAACCCGAATGGAGTAAACGGGATAAAATGATTCCCGCTATTGTGGAATATGTAATGAACGACCCTAAATGGGTAGTTTCCTTACAAACTCATAAATATTTAAACATACCTTAATCGTTGGAGACCTAATAGTCTAAAAAATAGCGCCCTAAGGTTCCTGAGCGCCCGCCTGAATGACTTCGTCTGGCAGGGAGTCGAAGGACAAACACATAGGTATCTCAATATTCCGTAGTTTCTAAAAAATTTCAAATAAGAAATCCCAAATTCTTGCCCCAAGCCCCCTAAAGGGTGTGTAAAAGGGAAGAGTTTGGAATTTTTAATTCATATTCAATTGTTTCCCCCTTTAAGGGGCTAGGGGGCTACATTGTTACCGACATAAATGGAACAGCTACTCTTGTAGTTCCCCATCCAAGGTGCATATGCACACCACCATCTGCTTCTTCGAATACAATACTAAACGCTTCTAGTGCATCATCTGCTTTGGTAACCTTTCCTGTGGTTCTCACAATGTCATTTGCCTCGTTATAGCTATAAGCGCCCCAAACATTAACGTCTGAACTTAAAATTACAGTCCAGGTATCATCTCCTGGTATTGTAAATAATGAATACGTTCCTGCCTCTACTACTTTATCACCAATTTTCATAGGTTGGTAGAGGGTGATCTCTGCAGCTTCATTGGCACCGGTTCTCCAAACTTCTCCGTTGGGTGCGAGTTTACTTAGAGGACGTTCTTTTAGTACTGGTCTGCTGTAAGCAATTTTTACTAATTTGTTACTTTCTTTGTAACTATTAGGATATGAGGCTATATCCATAGGGCTTTTGTCAAGGTCTGAGAATTTTTGCGCATCCATGTTAATAGTAAAAAGGATGGCTAACCCTACTAATGCTGTAGTGAAGAATTTGTTTTTCATGAGTTTTAGTTTAATTTAAGTTTAAAGATATTGGTTAAGGTTTAGTATTTACGTTAATAAAAACCAAAAATATTACCGTTTTTGGTCGTTTAGTTTGAAATAAACTAACAATCCGTTTGGGTGTCTTTTAGCTGATGAATTTGGTATAAAATTTTAGCATTGGATAAAATAGTACATGGCCTCTTCAGCTTGTGTTTTTTCCACAATTTTTGTTAATAACTTACCCCTTTAAAAACGTGAAAACAGCCTATTTTATTGGTGGTTTGGTTATATTTGTTCGTTAGTGAAAATTTGAATACAAACAACCTATTTTTATATGAGCAAAGAACAAGATAAAAGTAATTACGGTGCTGAAAATATTCAGGCATTGGAAGGAATGGAACACGTGCGTATGCGTCCTTCCATGTATATTGGAGATGTTGGCGTAAGAGGGTTGCACCATTTAGTATATGAAGTGGTGGATAACTCTATCGATGAGGCGCTTGCAGGGCATTGTGATACCATAAGTGTAATTATAAACGAAGATAACTCGGTTACTACTAAGGATAATGGCCGTGGAATTCCTGTTGACATTCATAAAAAAGAGGGTGTTTCTGCGCTTCAGGTTGTAATGACCAAGATTGGAGCTGGAGGTAAATTTGATAAGGATTCCTATAAAGTTTCTGGAGGACTGCACGGTGTTGGAGTGAGTTGTGTAAACGCGCTGTCGGAACATTTAACAGCTACAGTATATCGCGATGGTAAAATTTATCAGCAAGAGTACGAAAGAGGAAAACCACTTTACCCTGTAAAGCCCGTAGGTGAAACAGACGAAAGAGGTACTGTTGTAACCTTTAGACCGGACGAGCAAATATTTCAGCAAACACGTGAGTATAATTACGATACGTTGGCGAGTCGTCTACGTGAATTAGCTTTTCTGAATAAAGGAATTACCATAACGCTTCTCGATAAGCGAGAAACGGATGAAAAAGGTGAGTTTATTGGTGAAACTTTTCATAGTGATGAAGGGCTGCCTGAATTTATTCGCTTTCTGGATGGTAATCGTGAACCTTTAATTGCTGGTGTAATTTCCATGGAAGGGGAGAAAAACGGTGTGCCGGTTGAAGTAGCGATGGTGTATAACACTTCGTATAGTGAAAACTTACACTCGTATGTAAACAATATTAATACCCATGAAGGAGGAACCCATTTAAGTGGTTTTAGACGTGGATTAACAACGACGTTGAAGAAGTATGCAGATGCTTCAGGTATGTTGGATAAATTGAAATTTGACATTGCTGGAGATGATTTCCGTGAAGGTTTAACTGCCATTATTTCGGTAAAAGTACAGGAGCCACAATTTGAAGGACAGACAAAAACCAAGTTAGGAAATCGTGAAGTAACAAGCGCAGTAAGTCAGGCTGTTTCTGAAATGCTCGAGAACTACTTAGAAGAAAATCCGAACGATGCTAAAATTATTGTTCAAAAAGTAATTTTAGCTGCAACGGCGCGTCATGCCGCACGCAAAGCGCGTGAAATGGTGCAGCGTAAAACAGTGATGAGTGGTGGAGGATTACCAGGAAAGCTTTCAGACTGTTCTGAACAAGATCCTGAAAAATGTGAAGTTTTTCTCGTTGAGGGAGATTCGGCAGGTGGAACTGCGAAACAGGGCCGTGACCGTAACTTCCAGGCAATTTTGCCTTTGCGTGGTAAGATTCTGAACGTGGAAAAGGCCATGCAACATAAGGTTTTTGAAAATGAAGAAATAAGGAATATTTTTACTGCATTAGGCGTTACTATTGGCACCGAAGAAGACAGTAAAGCTTTAAATATTTCAAAATTAAGATACCATAAAGTAGTAATAATGTGTGATGCCGATGTAGATGGTAGTCACATTTCTACCTTAATATTAACTTTTTTCTTTAGGTATATGAAAGACCTTGTAGAAGCAGGACACGTATACATTGCGACGCCTCCATTATACTTGGTAAAAAAAGGCCAGAAGAAAGAATATGCTTGGAGTGATAAAGAGCGTGATGCTCTTAATGAACAATTTGGAGGAAGTGCAGGAATCCAGCGTTATAAAGGTCTTGGAGAGATGAATGCCTCTCAGTTATGGGATACTACTATGAATCCAGAGTTTAGAACCCTACGCCAGGTAACCATAGATAATGGAACCGAAGCAGATAGGATTTTCTCTATGCTTATGGGAGACGAAGTTCCGCCGCGTAGAGAGTTTATTGAAAAGAATGCTGTTTATGCGAATATTGACGCGTAACTTCGGTGCATTTCTGTAAAATCCTAAGAGATTTTTTAGAATCAATCAGTTACCTTAAATCATAACATTATATTTAAAGACTCTCTTTTCGAGGGTCTTTTTGTTTTAATTTTTGTTGAAATATCTATATGAAGAAAATAACACCTACCAATTTTGGTTTTTTTATGGTTGCAGGATTGTTTCTATTTGCGTGTAATTCAGATTTTGAGGATCAAAAAGCACAAACTACAGATGCCTATACAGTTTTTCAAAGAGATTCTATTACAGACCAAGTAATGGATTCTTTACGTGATTATGGCATTAATTCACAAGCAAGAAGAGATGCGCTAGATAGTATTATTCTCGATTATCCAACGATAGCTTATTTTTACCAACAACGGGCAATGCCTCTGTACAAACAAGATAAAGACGAACTTGGGTTACCATTTCTAACAAAAGCTGCGGAACTTAACTCCCAGAAGTATTTGGACTACAAAGGTTTTATGGAATGTATTTTCTCGAAAAACTATAAAAGTGCCATAGCAGATTTTGAAAAGTACCTTCAACTACATGGGGAAGGCTACGTAATGGACCATACGTATTATTTTTATATAGGAATTAGCTACCTTCAATTAAATGAATTTGAAAAAGCACAAATTAATTTGGAAAAGAGTATTTCTCAAACAGAAGCCAACGGCGGACGGGATTGGGTTCATTTTTTAGATTTGATGTATTTGGGAATAGCACAAATGGAAATGAACGAGTACGAAAATGCGATACAATCTTTTGACGAAGCTTTGCTGAAATATCCAAACTTTGGCGATGTAAAATATTATAAAACTGGTTGCTTATATAATCTGGGAAAAGTTGAAGAAGCGAAACTTCTATTTACTGAAGCCAAAGATGATATTTTAAAAGGAAATACAATTAACGAAGACAATATAATATATGAGCGCTATCCGTATCAAGTTCGAAAGGAGTGGTTTGGGCATCATTAAAAATTTTATATAGTAACATCTTTTTTTAAGTTTCAGAATTCGTCGCTCGTGCTTCTGGGCTCTTACTTTATTTTAACCCTTTGTTATCATGATATATATAGCAAGAATTGTATTTTTGTGTCAAATTTCCGAAGATAACGTTAAGTAATAGGAAATAGAAATAGTTGCTAAAAGCAACAAATAATAAATAATAACCAATGTGAGTTGCACCAGCAGCGAGCAATAAATAATTAAAAAAATGAAAGTAACTGTAGTAGGAGCAGGTGCAGTAGGTGCTAGTTGTGCCGAGTACATTGCCATTAAAAATTTTGCAAGTGAAGTTGTATTGTTAGACATTAAAGAAGGTTATGCCGAAGGAAAAGCGATGGACCTGATGCAAACAGCTTCATTAAATGGTTTCGATACCAAAATAACAGGTTCTACCAACGACTACAGTAA
This sequence comes from uncultured Flavobacteriaceae bacterium, assembly GCA_963799365.1. Taxonomy (GTDB): domain Bacteria; phylum Bacteroidota; class Bacteroidia; order Flavobacteriales; family Flavobacteriaceae; genus Marinirhabdus. The sequence goes on along the minus strand of CAWCWV010000008.1, from coordinate 48,271 downwards.
AACTGCAAAGAGTGATATTTGTGTCATCACTTCTGGAATTCCAAGAAAACCAGGAATGACGCGTGAGGAGTTAATAGGAATTAATGCCGGAATTGTAAAATCTGTTTCTTCAGACTTGATCAAACATTCTCCAGACACGATCATCATTGTAGTAAGTAATCCAATGGATACTATGACATATTTGGTTCACAAAACTACAGGATTGCCTAAAAACCGAATCATTGGTATGGGAGGAGCTTTAGATAGCGCACGTTTTAAATACCGTTTAGCCGAAGCGCTGGAAGCACCCATTAGTGATGTAGACGGTATGGTACTAGGTGGTCATAGCGACACTGGAATGGTGCCATTAACACGATTGGCAACGAGAAATAGTGTTCCTGTAAGTGAGTTTATTTCTGAAGAAAGACTAAGTCAAGTATTAGAAGACACCAAAGTAGGTGGTGCAACCTTAACCAAATTATTAGGCACGTCTGCGTGGTATGCTCCAGGTGCAGCTGTAAGTGCTTTGGTTCAAGCCATAGCCTGCGACCAGAAAAAAATGTTCCCTTGCTCAGTACTTTTGGAAGGAGAATACGGATTAAATGACCTTTGTATTGGAGCACCTGTAATATTAGGGAGCAACGGTATTGAAAAAATAGTAGAGATAGAATTGAACGATGCCGAAAAAGCACATATGAAAGAAAGTGCAGAAGGTGTGAGCAAAACCAACAGCTTGTTGGAATTGTAAAATAAATTATAATCCACCATATTAAACCACACAGTTTTTAAAATTGTGTGGTTTTTTTGAATTCAATATTGAGTTTAGAATTTTGAATCCACTAGGTTCAGTAAAGCGTTGCTAAAATTCTCATCTCTCAAATCTCACCTCTCCAATCTATTTTTACTATATTTGGCGCATGAACTCGAAATGGTTTATTGGTGTAGTAATTGTTGCTCTCGCTTTCTTAGGAATAAGCATGGAGCAAACTGCTGTGCCAAACCAGGAAATTGTGGTTCAGTTTGATACAGATGCGGTTAGCGCCAATGAAACCGAAAACACCATAGCGATTGTTACAAAACAGTTGCAATCTATAGGCGTACAACGGATACAAGTAGTAAAAACAATTGATGGAAAACTAAAAATCACTTACTATAGTACCCTAGAGGTGGCTATAGTGAAAGATTTATTTTCCAAGCATGCGTATTTAGAATTAGGATACGTTGGTTATAATTCTGATGGCGATTCTTCAAGCCAACCTTTTAACAGCGATACCGCAACCTACGAACTTAACGTAAGTGAAATCCAAACTGCAACAGATGCAGCTATGGATTTAAATGGCTCTTTAGTTGAGATAAGGTCTGGAAACGATTGGTATATTAATCCAGTGCATTTTGCAGGAAATGCCAGTATAGATTTCACAATCCGAAATACTATAAAAAAAGTAGCTTGCACCCTTTACGGAGATGAAACACTACGTATAGACACTACTTCTTATAAAATACCCGAAGTGCGCGCAGGGCCCTTGTCTTAAAGGGTATACTCGCTAACATTATCTGATTAGCTTTTCAAAAAATATCCTATCCTTCAATCACTGTACTGTTCAGAAAACCAAATTGTTGAAATAAAATCAGCATGGATTTTCGAACTACAAATAGTTGCTACTTTTAGTAGATAGCTTTTCATAAAAAATAGATTTAATCATTAGTATTAATTGTTGAATGAAACGGTAAAGTATATATTTGCCCGCTCGTAAATTTCGAGATTAAAATTCAACACACAAAAACAACACAAAATGCAAAATAAAGGACTTATTACCGTGTTTGCTATCCTTTTTGGGATTGTGAGTTTGTACCAATTATCGTACACCTACATTGCAAATAAGGTAGAAACTGATGCCAAGGAATATGCAAAAAGCAACTTTCCTGAGACAGAACCAGCCGAAAGACAAAAAGCAGAAGCACAATACTTGCTAGACGCCACCAACGAGCCGCAGATGCTTGGAATAGATTACAAAACGGCTAAGGAAAAAGAATTAAACAAAGGTCTCGACCTTAAAGGTGGTATTAACGTAATCCTTCAAGTATCAGTAAAAGATATCTTGTCTGGATTGGCAAACAATACCAAAGATCCTGCTTTCAACCAAGCGTTGGCCAATGCAGATGAACTTCAGAAGGACTCACAAGACACCTACGCAGAGTCTTTTTTTAAGGCTTTTGAGGAATTACCTGGAGACAATAAGTTAGCGTCTCCCAACATTTTCTTCAACAAAAATCTGGAAGATGCTATTGAAAGTACCAATGTAAGCAATGACGAGGTAAAGGCCGTTATTCTCAGAAAAATTGATGAGTCTATCGCCTCAGCTTTTGAAGTATTGCGTAAGCGTATAGATAAGTTTGGCGTTACACAACCTAACCTGCAGCGTTTAGGAAACTCTGGCCGTATCTTAGTAGAGTTACCGGGAGCAAAAGATATTGAGCGTACTAAAGATTTGTTACAGAGTACTGCACAATTGGAATTCTGGACTGCTTACAAAGCGGAAAGTTTTCAGAACTTTTTGTTCGAAGCAGATGCAAAATTGAAAACAATGATTTCTCCAACTACTGAGACAGAAGGAGAACAAACAGACTTAACCGCAGAAGAAGGAACCGAAGTTGCTCAAGACAGTTCTGCAATAGCCTCTGAAAATGCAGAGGAACAAGACGATCTTGAAAGTTTATTAGGAGAAGATTCAGAGGCTGACGCTTCCGACGATCCAGCCGTAAACAATCCATTATTGTCTAAAATTCAGTTTGGAGCACCAGGCTCGCCAATTATTGCTTCTATTGAGAACAAAGATTTAGAAACAGTAAAAGAATATCTAGCGAATCCTCAAGTTCGCCAGTTGTTACCAACAGAGTTGCGTTATGCAAAATTTGTATGGGGATTACCAACAACAAGAGAAGTTACTATAGATGGTGAAACAGAAAACCTTGAATACGTAGACTTGTATGCACTAGTAGGGAATCGTGAAAACGAAGCACCATTAAGTGGTGGTGTTGTTACAGATGCAGTCCAAACATACGATCAAGTAGGACGGGTAGCTGTAAGTATGCAAATGAATGGAACTGGAGCTAAGAAGTGGGAAGAAATGACGGGTGAGGCATTTACCAACAAAAGCCAGATTGCTATTGTATTGGATGATGTAGTTTACTCTGCGCCAGGCGTAACTTCTGGACCTATTGCCGGAGGACGAAGTGAAATAACAGGAGATTTTACGATTGCGCAAGGTCAGGATTTAGCAAACGTACTGCGGGCTGGTAAACTTCCTGCATCTGCAGATATTATTCAGGCAGAAGTAGTGGGGCCTACACTTGGTCAAGAAGCTATTGATAGTGGTATGATTTCGTTTGGAATTGCTTTGGCATTTGTATTGCTATGGATGATTTTCTACTACGGAAAAGCCGGTGCCTTTGCCGATGTTGCCTTGGTGGTAAACATTTTGTTTATCTTCGGAATTTTAGCAGGACTTGGGGCTGTATTAACGCTTCCTGGTATTGCAGGTATTGTATTAACCATAGGTATTTCGGTAGATGCGAACGTACTTATTTTTGAGAGAATAAGAGAAGAACTTGCCAAAGGAAAAGCGCAACGCGACGCTATTAATGATGGTTTCAAGAATGCACTTTCTTCTATTTTAGATGCAAACATTACAACAGGTCTTACAGGACTTATCTTATTAGTATTCGGGACAGGACCCATCCAAGGTTTTGCAACCACGCTATTAATTGGTATTGTAACCTCATTGTTTACTGCAATCTTTATTACAAGATTATTTATAGACCGTTACACGAAAAATGGTAAGCCATTACCGTGTTCTACAGGAATGACCAAGAATTTATTTAAGAATGTAAATATCAACTTCCTCGGAAAGCGTAAGATTGCGTATGTTATTTCAGGAATTTTAATTGCTATTAGTTTAGGATCTTTATTCACAGTTGGTCTTAATCAGGGTGTAGATTTTGTTGGAGGACGCACCTATACAGTTCGTTTTGATAAGGATGTAAATCCTTCGCAAATCGAAAGTGACTTAGTTGCTGTGTTTGAAAGTGCCGAAGCAAAAACCTACGGTGCAGATAACCAGTTAAAAATTACTACAAAATACAAAGTAGATGAAACAAGTGCTGCTGTAGATAACGAGGTAGAAGCAACTCTTTTTGAAGCGTTAAAGCCTAATCTTCCTGCTACTATGACTTTGGAGCAATTTAAGGCCGACGATGACAACAAGGTGGCAGGCCGTATGGAGTACTACAAAGTAAGTCCAACCATTGCCGATGATATTAAGAAGTCGTCTTTCTGGGCGGTATTAGGATCACTCGTTGTGGTGTTCTTGTATATCTTACTCCGTTTTAGAAGATGGCAATTTAGTTTAGGTGCTGTAGCAGCGGTATTTCATGATGTCTTAATCGTGTTGGGTATCTTCTCTTTGACGCACCAATTTATGCCATTTAGTATGGAGATTGGTCAAAGTTTCATTGCGGCGATTCTGACAGTAATTGGGTATTCACTTAATGATACCGTGGTAGTTTTTGACCGTATTCGAGAATTCTTTAACGAGCATCCAGGTTGGAAGATGAACCGCATCATTAACAGTGCATTAAATAGCACTTTGAGTCGTACATTAAACACCTCAATCACTACTTTAATTGTATTGTTGTGTATCTTCTTTATAGGAGCCGAATCTATCCGCGGATTGATCTTTGCATTAATCGTGGGTGTAATAGTAGGAACTTACTCTTCATTGTTCATCGCAACACCAGTGTTCTTTGATACAGTGAAGAAAAGAGGAATTGATTTAACTGATAAAAAAGATGAGGAAGACGAAGCGTTGATCGCGTAGTTTTTAACTGAACCTTTATACATTGAAAAGCCCGCTCTTAAACAATAGCGGGCTTTTTATTTTCTTATTTCGACGATAGGAGAAATCACACAGGAGTGGGTGGGGTTATTAATGGTATTGAGATGAAAAAATATGACTGTCTATATTGAATGAACTATTGTGATAAAATAGAAGTAATAAACTTTAAGAGCATTAGTTATGTGAACGCCCTGAGATCGAGGTGAAATAAATTAAATCGTCCTACGGACAACTACATCTTTGTCCAAACCAAAGCATCACCAGCCTCCAATCCCCATTGGTCGCTCAATCCAGCATTTACTTCAAGCACATAAGTTGCAGGTGCATCAGATGGCAAAGAAGTTTGGTCTAGCGGTTGTGCATTCTTTTGTATGCTTACCACTTCGTTTTTGGAGTTGAGGTAAATAATATCCAGTGCAAACTCTGTGTTTTTCATATAAAAACTACGACGTTGCTCGTTTGGAAAAATAAAGAGCATTCCTCGATTGGGAAGCATGTTTTTTCGATACATTAAACCGGTTTGGGTTTCGTAGTCACCTTCTGCAATTTCTAGGTCTAAGGTGGCGATAATGCTATCTGTTTCGGCTTTCATTAAAACACCGTTGGCTTCTTTGGTAAAGGGAATATCTTTGGTTAATACTTTTGGATCATCCTTTGGGGTCTCTTTACAACCTACAGTGGAAAGCAGTAATGAAATACATGTAAGTAAATAGAGTAGCTTTTTCATTTTAAAAATCTTTTATGCAGCAGTGGACTCTTCAGTATAAACTGTTTTCTTAGATTGCCATAAAATATAAAATCCTGCGATTATAAAAGGAATACTAAGCACTTGACCCGTATTCAACATCCAAACATCGCGTGCATCTACTTGGGCGATTTTGTAGAATTCCACTACAAAACGAGTCATAAATAAGAGGATTAAAAACCATCCAAAAATGTAACCACAATATTTTTTGTAAGGAGTTTTCCAGTAAATAAACCAGCAAACTAAAAATGTAATAACGTATCCTAGTGCTTCATATAGTTGTGTGGGATGACGGTCTGGTACTGTAGCTAAAATTTCAGCAAATTGAGGATTGTTTGCAATGGCATCATACGCCTTGTTTACATCTTTTATACCTGTTGCTTTTACAGCTTCCGAAGGATAGATATCGTGTCGAAGCATCTTAATTCCTAAGGGATGGTTACCAGAAGGTTTTCCAACTATTTCAGAATTCATAAAATTACCCATGCGCACAAAAGCTCCGCCAATAGCAACAGTAATCACCACTCTATCAAAAATCCACAAGGTTGGTTTTTTAAGTATCTTACGGTTATACATAATAAGTGCTATCACAATGGCAATTGCGGCACCGTGGCTTGCAAGGCCTCTAAACCCTGTAAATTCAAACTCCGGTACTGTTTTAAAGGGGAGTATAACAGAGAGTGGATCGTTCCAGAGTAATTCAGTTTCATAAAAAACAACGTGCCCTAGTCTTGCGCCAATTAGAATAGCCAAAACCATATAGATAAAAATACTATCCAGTTTTTCTAAAGAAATATTGTCTTTAATATAAAAACGTTTCATTATAAACCATCCCACAACAAATGCAATAACATAGGTAAGACTGTAATATCGAATCATGAAAAAACCTAAGTCTAACCCTTCACTTGGGTTCCAGGTACTTAAAAAGTGTAGCATAGTTCAAATTTATGAAGTGTAAAGATAGCGAAATTGACTAGGGTAAAAAGTGACGCGCTTTTATTTTTCTTTAGAGATAGGCGGTACAGGATCATATCCCGAACCTCCCCATGGGTTACAACTCCCAATACGTTTTAGCGTGAGCCAACCGCCTTTAAGAATACCATGTTTTTGTAATGCTTCCACCCCATAATGGGAGCAAGTAGGTTGGTATCGACAGCTAGATGGGAAAATAGGTGAGATAGCCCGCTGGTATACACGAATTAAAAAAATAAATGGATATGTGATTATTTTTTTCATTAATAGTTCCTCGCTTATATTCTGCCTTAGGGGTCAGGGTGCACATACTAAGCGAATGAATACGTCGTCCCTTCCTTGCCATCCTTCAATTGAATTCCTACTTCTTGTAGCTCGTCTCTAATTTTATCACTTGTCGCAAAGTCTTTATTAGCTCGGGCTTGGTTGCGAAGCTCTACAAGCAAACCTATAGCGCCTTCGAGTTTTTCAGCAGAGGCATCGCCTTGAAGTGTTGCATCTTCTAATCCAAGTACGTCAAAAAGAAATGCCTTCATAGTAGCTGAAAGAATTTGTAAATCTTCTTTTGTGATAGTTGTATTGCCATCTTTTAATCCGTTAATGAATTTGGCAGCTTCAAAAAGCTGGGCAATTAAAATAGGGCTGTTAAAATCGTCGTTCATAGCATCATAGCAGGATTGTTTCCATTCACTAATTGAAATACTACTTTCTTCTGAAACTGAAATTGCACCTAAACAATGATAGGCATCTAGTAATCGATTAAAGCCTTTTTCAGAAGCTTCTAAAGCTTCATTGGAAAAATCCAGCATACTCCCATAGTGTGCCTGAAACATAAAAAACTTCGCTACAGAAGGAGAAAACGTTCTCCCTAGCGCATTGTTTTCACCCGAAAATAATTCACCTGGTAAGATATTATTGCCTGTAGATTTAGACATCTTTCTACCGTTAAGTGTTAACATATTGGTATGCATCCAATAGTTTACAGGGCTTTTTTTATTGCTGGCTTCTGCTTGTGCAATTTCACATTCGTGATGCGGGAATTTAAGATCCATTCCACCACCGTGAATATCGAATGTTTCACCCAGATACTTGGTGCTCATAGCAGTACACTCAAGGTGCCATCCTGGGAAACCTTCACTCCATGGGGAAGGCCAACGCATAATATGCTGTGGTTCGGCTTTTTTCCAGAGTGCAAAATCCTGCGGATTCTTTTTTTCGCTCTGGGCAGCTAATTCGCGGGTGTTTGTAATCATGTCTTCCAACTTTCGGCCACTTAATTTTCCGTAGGTATGGTCTTCATTAAATTTTACGACATCAAAATATACCGATCCGTTTTTCTCGTAGGCATAGCCTTCAGCAATTAAATTTTCAACTATAGCAATTTGCTCGTAAATGTGTCCCGTTGCAGTAGGTTCTATACTTGGAGGCAGTGCATTGAATTTTGCCATCGTTTCGTGAAAATCTACTGTGTATTTTTGTACTATTTCCATAGGCTCCAATTGCTCTATACGTGCCTTTTTAAGGATAGGATCGTCACCACTTTCACCATCGTTCTCGAGATGACCAGCATCGGTAATATTACGAACATAGCGTACTTTAAAACCAAGATGTTTTAAATATCTAAAAATCAAATCGAAGGATAAAAACGTACGGCAATTTCCCATATGTACATTACTATACACTGTTGGACCACACACGTACATTCCTACAGCACCTTCATTGATTGTGGTAAAAGTCTCTTTTTCCTTGGTAAGAGAATTGTAAATTTTTATTTCTTGGTCTTTATACAGGCTCATTGTTTGATTTAAATGACTTTCAGTTTTTCGTAAATATTTATAGGATATTTAATGCTAGATCTTAGGTTGCGTAGCGAAGTCGAAGCAAGATTTCGATCAGACACCTGCAAAATCCGTATTCAGCTGAATATAATCTAAAAAATCTCTTCGTGTTTCAGCATTTTTAAACATACCGCCATATTCGCTGGTTACAGTACTACTATCAATATCTCGAATTCCTCTGGAGTTAACACATAAATGTTTTGCGTCTATAACGCAGGCAACATCTTCAGTTTTAAGAACTGCTTGTAATTCTTTTACAATCTGAATGGTAAGTCGTTCTTGAACTTGTGGTCGTTTGGCATAATAATCTACAATGCGGTTCATTTTTGAAAGTCCAACTACGGTACCATTAGAAATATACGCAATGTGAGCCTTTCCAACTATGGGTAACAAATGATGTTCACAAGTAGAGTAAAGGGTAATATTTTTTTCAACAAGCATCTCCCCGTATTTGTATTTATTATCGAAAGTAGAGGCTTTAGGTTTTCTTTCTGGGTGCAAACCACCAAATATTTCTTGTACGAACATTTTTGCAACCCGGTTTGGAGTTCCTTTAAGACTATCATCTTTTAGGTCTAGTCCCAAGGTTTGCATGATGTTCTCTACGTCTTTCTTAATACTTGCAATTTTTTCAATATCGCTTAAATCAAACGCGTCCTTTCTTAACGGAGTCTCAGCAGAGGTGCCTATATGCTCATCGCCTAAATTTTCTATGTTTGAAAGCTGTTTTTCCAAATCCATATGTGCTGTTATTATGTATTTTTTAATACAATGGACAAAGATACGTATTTCAGTGTATGAGATGAAAATTTGAAGGGTAGTATTTAATCATACGTTCATAGCATTCCACCACCATGTCACTTAAAATTCTCTTGTTTTAAGAATTGTATAATTTTACATTCGTAAAAAAAATTAGTGGATTTTTACGCTGAAACGAAACGTAAAGAGGCTACAAACAGAAAGAGCCTTTCTCCATAGGAAAGGATCTTCTACAAGTTTATTATTCATTAAATGTGGGTAAATAGCTTAATTGTAACCTATAGGTTAATACCAAAAGTAAAAACTATATTGTTTGTAACAAAGTTCACATTGGCTGCGTCTGTTAATCCAACAGTGTATAGTTGTTCGTTACGGTCTTGCTCTGCTCTTGCGTAGGATAGATCGAAATTATAACCGCCAAAATTGTACCCTAATCCTAGCGAAAACCCATTGAGATCTCCTACTATATCACTATTTTCATATGGACTTTGCTCATGTCTAAATCCGCCTCTTATACTTAATTGGTTAATTCTGTATTCTCCTCCTAAACGTATCGTTGAAGCCCCAGTTAGTTGGTTGCTTATTGCCGTGTTTTGTAGCGCGAAAAAGGCATCGCTTTTTGGGCTAAATTCAATATTAGAAAAATCTTTATAGGAATAATCCAAGCTAATCAACCCTTTTTCTCCAAAGATATAAGCGGTGCTCGCTGTGATTTTTCCTGGGGTTTGTAAATTGTAATTCTCAAATACATTTAATACGTTTGGATCTACAATTTCTATAATCGTTTGGTTGTCTTGCGTTCTTTGTGTTTCGACATACTGTGATGTTTCTTCTGAAATTTCATACCAGGTAGGTGTGTCATAGGAAAGACCAATTCTGAAATTTTCCAATTTAGCAATCGCTCCCAACTGTGCAGAAAATCCGGCTCCCAATACTGAAAGGTTGTTCTCAAACCCAATTTCATTCACAGAACTTCCTATATTATTATTAGTTTCATATAAAAAAGTGCATCTTTGATAATCTATAGCGTGTGAGTTTAAATTTATTCCGAAGAAAAAATCATCTCCATATTGCGTGGCAATGTTAAATGTATACTTACCGGTATAGCCACGTGTTAAAACGTTATATTCTTGATTAAAAGTACCATTTGCAACATTGCTAACATATTGGGTATTTGAAGGATTTTCTGAAACTGGGTCGAAAATAAAAGCTTGGTAACCCAAAAATGCATTTTGTGCTCTTACGCCTTGAGTTTCACCTAGAAAATTATACAGGCTTGAAATAGATTCACCGTTTTGTAATTGAAGTAGATCTATAGAAATACCTTGAGCTTGTTCCGTAAAAAAATTAGCAACTGATGTATTTCCTCTGCCTTGAAAAAATAAGTCGTTATCAAAATTTTGAGTATTGTTATAATTCAAGCCCAACGTAATTTTTCGCCATGGTGATTCTTCTTGTCCTATATTAAAAACAAAAACTATTCCTGCTTGATTAAGGCTTATGTCGTAGTCTTCACTTTTGGTTATTGTATTAAAATAACTGGCTTCATTAGCAACGTTGTTTGAAGAAAAAGAAATAGATGCGTTATTGTTCAAAAAAACGGCACTACCAGCAGGATTAATTGCGATGGCCGATAAGTCACCTCCAAGTGCGCCAAATGCACCGCTTAATGCATTAAATCTAGCTGTTCCGTTGGTGTTTTCTGTTGCATATCTTAGTCCGTCAGTAATGTTTTGAGCGTTCCCAAATGCCATAGTTACAATAGCTATGATAAAGATTGAAATTCTTTTCATATTAAGATAATATTACGTGAAATTACTGTTGAATGTTATAATTGTCCGCCACCTCTTCGTGATCCGCCACCTCCGCGGCTACCAGAAGATCTTGATGAACCTCCAGAACTTCTAAAAGAACCTGACGATCTTGAGCCTCCAGAACTTCTGAAAGAACCAGATGAACGTGAGGAAGAATTGGATGATCTAGTGTTGGCGCGCGATCTAACTGGCGATGAAGATCTATTATATGAATTATTTCTAGAATTTGAATTTCTTCTATAACTATTATTATTTCTAGAATAAATACTACTGTTAGATCGAGTGGCATCAATGTTTCTGCTATTATAACGGCGTACCGAACTTCTGGCATTAGTATTAGAACCTCTTCTAGAATTTTCTGATCTTGAATAGGAACTTCTTCCTCTGCTATCGCTTCTGCCATAGTCACTTGAGTTTCTGCGACCTCTGTTGTAAGCTACTCCATTGTTAAAATTCCCTCCAGAACCATAGTATCCGCCACCCCAATAAGGATTATTATAGTATCCGCCACCGTAAAAACCTCCATAATAGGGATTATTCCAGCCCCAGACACCGCCCCAGCCCCAACCAGCGTTCCAGACCCATGGGTTATTCCAGCCCCAGCCAAAACCACCATTCCAGGCATACGGGTTATTCCAACCCCAGCCCCAGCCGCCACCCCAGCCAAAGCCACCACCACCCCAGCCCCAATTGTTGAAGCCGGTTTCGTATACATTTACCGTTACATTAGAGGCGTTAGACCCCCAAGAGCCATATCCATCCTGATAGTTCGATTCTCTCGTTATAATATAGCCTTCATCATCAATATAATCTTCAGAAACATACGCATCTACATCTGTAAAGATTAAATCTTCGTCAGGTAAACTTTCATATTCTGCTTCTTTGGTTTTAAAATATTGTTTGTAGTAATTGCTATTGCTGTTACTATTAGTATTTGTAGCAATTTCTTCGTTTTCAGATCCATTGCTATAGATTCCATCTTGAGTTGCATATTGAGAAGATCCACACGAAACTAGGGTAAGTGAGAGAAGACCCAATACAAATATGGAGAAATAACTTTTGGAGGATATATATTTAGTTTTCATAAGTGAAGTATTTTATTGTTGGGCTACGTAAAAATAACTAGTTTTGCCCGATTAAACTAATCAATTAACAAAGTCACAACATTTGTGCCAAACTACAGGCTATGGCAAAGAATTTAACAACTCGAGAAGAGGATTATAGTAAATGGTACAATGAACTGGTTGTTCAAGCCGATATGGCTGAAAACAGTGGTGTTAGAGGCTGTATGGTGATAAAACCGTACGGTTTTGCCATTTGGGAGAAAATGCAGGCAGAATTGGACCGAATGTTTAAAGAAACTGGACATCAGAATGCCTATTTCCCGCTTTTCATTCCGAAATCATATTTTAGTAAGGAAGCAAGCCACGTTGATGGTTTTGCCAAAGAATGCGCCGTAGTAACGCATTATAGGCTTAAAAACGACGGAAAGGGAGGTATTATGGTAGATCCAGAAGCTAAATTAGAAGAAGAATTGATAGTACGGCCAACTTCTGAAACTATTATTTGGGATACCTATAGAAAGTGGATTCAAAGTTATCGTGACCTTCCGTTATTGATTAATCAATGGGCTAATGTAGTGCGTTGGGAAATGAGGACAAGATTGTTTTTGAGAACTGCCGAATTTTTATGGCAAGAAGGACACACAGCCCACGCAACACAAAATGAAGCAATTGCTGAAGCAGAACAAATGATGCATATTTATGCAGAATTTGCTGAAAATTATATGGCTATGCCTGTTATAAAAGGGCTTAAAACTGAAAGTGAGCGTTTTGCAGGAGCACTGGAAACTTACTGTATTGAAGCTTTAATGCAGGATGGTAAAGCGCTGCAAGCAGGAACTTCGCATTTTTTAGGACAAAATTTTGCCAAGGCTTTTGATGTTAAATATGCTACTAAAGAAGGAGGGCAAGAATATGTTTGGGCAACTTCTTGGGGCGTATCTACACGATTAATGGGCGCTTTAATTATGACGCATAGTGACGATAACGGTTTGGTGTTACCTCCCAAACTCGCTCCAGATCAAGTTGTAATTGTGCCTATTTATAGAAACGACCAACAATTAGCTGCTATTAGCGAGGTTGCTAAAGACATCCAAAAGCAATTAAGAGCACAGGGAATTCGGGTAAAATATGACGATCGTGATACACAAAAGCCAGGTTGGAAATTTGCCCAGTACGAATTACAGGGGGTGCCTGTAAGAATTGCAATTGGTCCGAAAGATTTAGAAAAAGGAACTGTCGAATTAGCAAGGAGGGATACATTACAAAAACAATTTGTAAGGCGTGAGGAAGTAGTAGATGTTGTGGAAGGATTAATGACAGAAATTCAAGAGAATCTTTACACAAAAGCATTGAATTACAGAACCGAACATACAACCAAGGTTGATACCTACGAAGCCTTTAAAAAAGTACTAAAAGAAAAGGGTGGGTTCATTTCTGCCCATTGGGATGGTACTTCTGAAACAGAAGAACGTGTAAAAAATGAAACAAAAGCAACTATTAGATGTATTCCAATAGATGGTATTGATGAGCCTGGAACCTGTATGGTTACTGGAAAAACTTCTAGTAGGAGAGTACTTTTTGCCAAGGCATATTAATTTTTTTGAAAAAAGATTGCATCGGATTTGGAACATTAAAAAATAGTTGTATTTTTGCATCCGCATTTAAAAAGAATGGTCCGTTCGTCTAGGGGTTAGGACGCCAGGTTTTCATCCTGGTAACAGGGGTTCGATTCCCCTACGGACTACAAATTAAGATTTAAACAAACAAAATGGCGAATCACAAGTCAGCATTAAAGAGAATTAGAAGTAACGAAACAAAGCGTTTACGTAACCGTTATCAACACAAAACGACGCGTAATGCAATTAAAAAGTTACGTGAAATGACAGATAAGAAAGAAGCTGAGAAGTTCTTTCCTGAGGTTACTTGTATGGTAGACAAACTGGCTAAGAAAAACATTATCCATGATAATAAAGCGGCTAATGTTAAGTCTAAACTAGCAAAATTTGTAGCTACGCTATAAGTTTAAATTGCTTAAAATTTATAACTCCTCCAATGTTGGGGGAGTTTTTTTATGGAAAAATTTAAGAATTTTCTGAAATCAAAACAATACCCTATAAATTTTTCTTTTGCCTGCTAGTTGTTTAATACTTTACGACAATGCTAAAGCATGCCTTATCTTTAGTTGTCTCAGGAATTACATGAACCCCCTTTTCCAAATCTGCCTTAAATACAATCATGGAAAGTCCATGGGTCCCATTATTGACATCATATTTTGGCGCTACTGGTATTTGTTTCCAATTGTGGAGGTCTTTAAATATTTTGGTATACCCACCATCAAAATTGTCGTGGAAGAAGAAATAAACTGTTGTGGGTTGTTTTATGGCTAATTTTATTTTTGTTCCTTTAGGTGGGCGATGTATTCCTTGGTATAATAAACCACCCTCCATTTCTTCTGGAATTACATCATAAGTATAGTCCCTGTCCAAATGCTGAAGCACACCTTTTCTAAACGGAGCATAACTATAGGTAAAACTTGGCTCTGATGAAATGATAATTTTCTTCTCGGTTTCTGTAATTAATTCTTTATTTGGTTTGTGAAGAAGGCTAACTTTTGCATCATTGCAGGAAGTGAAAGTTATTGTACAAAACACAGTAAACAATAATGTCGTAAGTAATAGAAAATTTTTCCAATTATATTGTTTTTCAATCAACATCCTTTTCTATTTCAAGACATTCGGTACTAATAAACTATAATCCCCACCATGTCTTGCAATATCACGTACAATGGAAGAGGAGATGTACGAATATTCTGGATTTGAAATTAGCAACACACTGTCTACCCCGTTTACCTTCTCATTCGCTTGCGCAATGGTTTGCTCGTACGAAAAATCGGCAGTATTTCGAAGTCCTCGGAGTATATATTGCGCTTTTTCGGTTTTACAAAAATCGGCTGTGAGCCCTTGGTAGGAAGTTACTTTTATTTTTGAGATTCCTTTAAAAGCAGCTTCAATTTTTTCGATACGTTCTTCAAGAGTCCACATATAGCTTTTGGTTGCATTTACGCCAATGGCTATAACAATTTCATCAAACAATGGGAGTGCTCTTTCTATAATATCTACGTGCCCCAAAGTAATAGGGTCGAAGGATCCTGGGAATACTGCTTTGCGTATCATATTTTTTGAAGCCAAAGTTTTAAATTTCGTTATTCTTACATCACTGTTCCCGTTCACTGCTCACTGCTCACTGCTCACTGCTCACTGCTCAAACTAACTTGGCTCTAAGGTACAAAAGTTATTTTTGCCACAATCCACAATCCACAATCCACAATCCACAAACTATATTTTTCCAGCGGCCTCTTCAATTAAACTTCCAAAGAAATCTGTTAGATTCATTCCTGCTTGGCGCACTTGTTTTGGGATGATACTTTCTTTGCTAAGTCCTGGGGTGGTATTAATTTCTATAAAATAAGGTTCGCCTTCCTGGATAATGAAATCGCATCGTGTAACCCCAGACATATTTAGGAGTGCGAATATTCTTTTCGTTTCGGCTTGCGCTTTCTCAGTTTCCTCTTCAGAAATTCTAGCGGGGGTTATTTCTTGGGATTTGCCTAAATATTTTGCTTCGTAGTCAAAAAAATCATTTTCTGAAACTATTTCAGTAGGCATCAACACTTGTATTTCATTATTTAGCATATATGCACCTACTGAAACTTCAGTTCCAATTAACGCAGTTTCAACGAGTACTTCAGTATCTTCAACAAATGCTTTTGAAAGGGCTGCCTCAAAATCTTCTAGCTTGTTTACTTTGCTTACTCCATAGCTAGATCCGGCTCTGTTGGGCTTTACAAAGCAGGGAAGCCCTACTTTTTTGATGATTTCAGTTGTATCGTATGCAACGCCCTTGTTTACATAATAGGAATTAGCACATTTTATTCCGAAACCTTTGAGCACAGAGAGACAATCCCTTTTGTTGAAGCTAAGTGCACTTTGGTAAAAACTGGGAGAGGTGTACGGAAGATTCAGCAGCTTCCAATAGGCTTGTAGAAATCCATCTTCTCCGGGTGTTCCGTGTACCGTATTAAAGATGACGTCTGGCACTATTCTATTTTCTTCAGCCATAAAACTAAAGTCTCCTTTGTCGATAGGCTGTTTTTTTCCATTTTCAGCAACATAAAACCAACCTTCTTTTAAAATATGAACCGCAAACACATTATAAACTGAAGTATCCAGCATCTCACAAACAACAGCACCGCTATTAAGCGAAATTTGAAACTCGCTAGAATAGCCTCCCATTACCACAGCTATATTTTTTTTACCCATACCAAAGCTTTATTTATTGCGTTTACCAAAAATATAACTTATCGTATAAAAGTTGCTAACTTTAGGTTTGTTATTTTTGTGCCCTAACCCAATGTCTATGTCTTTTTTTAATTATATTTTTTCCAAGGCCTTTGTCAAGCAAATATTGCTTGCTATTGTAGGGGGTATCGTGCTGTGTTTTATAGTATTGTGGTGGCTTAAAAGTACCACCAATCACGGACAGCATATTGAAGTCCCAAATTTGTCCAAACTCACACTAACTGATGTTGAAAATGTATTGGATGAAAACGATTTACGATATGAAATATTAGATTCTGCAAACTATAATCCAGACTATCCAAGATTTTCGGTGATCGAACAAATACCGAAAGCCGGTAAATTTGTTAAAGAAGATCGTAAAATCTATTTAACTTTAAATCCATCTGGCTACCGAAAGGTTAAAATCCCAAATGTAGTTGGTAAAACGAGACGTCAAGCAGAACCTACACTACTCGCAATGGGTTTTGAAATAGGTAAAGTAACTACCAAGCCACATATGAGTGATCAAGTGCTTGAAATAAGACACGCAGGCTCCAAGATAGACCCAGATACCGAACTTGAAATTACTTCAGTAATCGATCTTATTGTGGGTGACGAAAGTTTAAGCAGAATAAACAGAGGTATTGATGACAGTGAAAGCGATTCTGAAACCCCAAATAATAACAGTGAAGCACCCGAAGATGATGGAGGAAAATAACCAGACCGAAGGCGAAACAGGCAACGACGATCTTTATGAACATTTTAGGTTTGTAGCAGATAAAGGACAATCTCCTTTACGAGTGGACAAATACCTTATGAATAAAGTAGAAAATGCTACCCGCAATAAAATTCAGAAATCTGCTAAAGACGGAAATATATATGTGAATGATATTGTTGTAAAGCAAAATTACAAGGTGAAGCCGGGTGATGTAGTAACTGTTCTTTTTGAGCATCCACCCTACGAAATGTTACTCACCCCTGAAGACCTCCCCATAGCTATTGTGTATGAAGATGATGATCTGCTTGTAGTAGATAAGGAGCCAGGAATGGTTGTGCATCCAGGGCATGGTAATTATAGCGGAACTTTAATAAATGCGCTTACTTTTCATTTTGATAATTTACCAAATAATAGCAGCAACCGTCCAGGGTTAGTGCACAGAATTGATAAAGATACTAGCGGATTGCTTGTTGTGGCAAAGACAGAGCAGGCAATGACACATCTTTCGAGACAGTTCTTCAATAAAACTACCGAGCGTGAGTATGTTGCTTTGGTTTGGGGCGATGTTAAAGAAGAGGAAGGTACAATAGAAGGGCACATAGGCCGTCATCCAAAAAACAGACTTCAAAACACTGTATTTTTGGACGATGATGCCGAAGAGAAAGGAAAAGCTGCGGTAACACATTACAAAGTTTTAGAGCGTTTGGGTTACGTAACTTTAGTAAGTTGCAGATTAGAAACAGGACGCACCCACCAAATACGAGTGCATATGAAGCACATTGGACATACGCTGTTCAACGACGAGCGTTATGGAGGAGAGAAGATATTAAAAGGAACTACATTTTCTAAATACAAGCAATTTGTAGACAATTGTTTTAAAGTATTACCAAGACAAGCACTTCACGCCAGAACGCTTGGTTTTAGACAACCTACGACAGGAGAATTTTTACGTTTTGAATCTGAAATTCCCCAGGATATTGAAGCTTGTTTGGACAAATGGCGTAATTATTCAAAACACGTCATCGAATAGTCAATACTTATTTGGCTATAAAGGCAAGATGTAGCAGATACTTATTTGCTGAAAAATTCTTATTATTTTTACTGAAAAGAAAAGCAAATGAAACTAGTAGTATCGCCCGCCAAATCCCTTGATTTAGAAACTAAATTACCTTCTAAGAGAGGAACACAGCCGAAATTTTTAGCCGAAGCTGAAACACTTAACAACAAACTAGAACGAAAGTCTAAAAAAGCGATCGGTGAGCTAATGAGTATAAGCGATAAACTTGCTGAACTTAACTACCAACGCTACAAGGATTTTTCTACTCCATTCAACAAAAATAATGCACGCCCAGCCATTTATACTTTTGCAGGCGATGTATACCAGGGCTTAGACGCTTTCACTATCCCTGAAGGAAAAATTGATTTACTACAGGACATCGTACGAATTTTAAGCGGTATGTACGGGGTATTACGCCCATTAGACTTAATACAACCCTACAGGTTGGAAATGGGAACTAGTTTGAAAATTAATAGAAAAAATAATCTTTATGAATTTTGGGGGGATCAGGTGACCAACGTTTTAAACGAAGAATTAGAAGAAGGTGAAATATTATTGAACCTTGCTAGCCAGGAATACTTTAAGGTAATAGATTCCAAAAAAATAAAAGTCCCTGTGATCTCTCCCGTATTTAAAGATTTTAAAAACGGAAAATTGAAAATTATTTCATTTTTTGCAAAAAAGGCGAGGGGAAGTATGGCCCGCTACGTGATAGATACTAATACCAAAACCTTGAAAGATTTAAAAAGCTTTAACTACGATGGGTATGGTTATAGTGAGCAACACACTGAGAAGGAGCGTGAGCCTGTATTTATTAGGTAGTTTGAGTTAAAAAAAAATCTAAAACTCCAGCTTCTTCTTTCGAAGTTCAAAATTTTGTCCTAAATATACTTTTCGTACCATCTCGTCGCTTGCCAATTCTTCGGGTTCTCCGTGTTTTAGGATGCTGCCTTCGAACATGAGGTAGGTTCTATCGGTGATGGCTAGTGTTTCTTGTACGTTGTGATCTGTAATTAAGATGCCAATATTTTTATTTTTAAGTTGCGCCACGATCCGTTGGATATCTTCCACCGCAACAGGATCTACTCCTGCAAAAGGTTCATCTAAGAGTATAAAATGCGGGTCGGTTGCAAGGGCGCGGGCAATTTCAGTGCGGCGTCGTTCACCACCACTTAATAAATCGCCACGACTCTTGCGAATATGTCCCAGACCAAATTCTTCAATTAAAGTCTCCATTTTCATGTGCTGCTCTTTTTTGGAGAGCTTGGTGAGTTGGAGTACGCTTAAAATATTGTCCTCAATGCTCAGCTTTCTAAAAACAGAAGCCTCTTGCGCCAAATAACCAATACCATTTTGAGCACGTTTGTACATTGGATATTTAGTGATTTCGGTACCTTCTAAAAATATATTACCGCCGTTGGGTTTTATAAGTCCAACAATCATATAAAACGATGTGGTTTTACCTGCTCCGTTAGGGCCCAGAAGACCAACAATTTCGCCTTGGTTTACTTCCACAGTGATGCCTTTTACAACCTTTCGGCCTTTATAGGATTTTACAAGATTTTCAGCTTTTAATTTCATGATTACTGCCCGTGGAAACGGATGTTTTTACTTTCCGCGAAGGCGGAAATCTATTTAGTTATAATGTGTCTAGAACGTTAAAAATACAGCTAAATTTTCCGAAGTAAAAATTAAGAAGCTTGACTTTCCAATACTTCCCAAAATTCGTACGCACGTCTTAAATGTGGAATAACAATAGTACCCCCAATTAATAAAGAGATGCTCATAGCTTCTACCACTTCTTCTTTGGGTATTTCTAGCTTAAAACAAGCTTCTAAATGGTAGCGTACACAATCATCGCATCGCAGTACAAGGCTGTTACCTAAGCCTAGTAATTCTTTGGTTTTTTTGGGAAGTGAGCCACCTTCAGCAAAAGCATTGGTGTCTAAATTAAAAATTCTTTTTAAAATCTTGTTGTTGTCTTTCAAGAGCTTATCATTCATTTTTGAACGATAGGCATTAAATTCGTCTACTATGTTATTTGACATGGGTTTTCATTCGTTTATTTTGATTGCGTACTACAACCTTTGAGATGATGATACTTATTTCGTATAGAATTAAAACAGGCACTGCCACGATCACTTGACTGGCAATATCTGGAGGCGTAATAATTGCTGAAAGCACTAAAACTCCCACCAATGCGAATTTGCGATATTTTTTAAGCCATTGGGGGGTAACCAAGCCTATTTTGGTTAAAAAATAGATAACAATGGGAAGTTCAAAAATAAGTCCGCTTGCCAGTACAGATGCACGTACCAAGCCAATATAACTACTTAAATCGAAGTCATTAAATACTGCGTCGCTTACTTTATAGCTACCTAGAAAGTTAATGGTGAGCGGGGTTACTACATAATATCCAAAACATACGCCGATAAAAAATAATAACGAAGCTATAATGATAAAACCGCGGCTATTGCGGCGTTCATTCATGCGCAATCCAGGACTAATAAATTTCCAAAATTCATATAAAACATAGGGAAAGGCTACAATAAAACCTGCTGTGATAGAAGTCCAGATATGTGCCGAAAATTGGCCTGCAGGTGTTCTGCTTTGAATGCGGAAACTTTCTTCTTTAAAACAGAAACTTTCTTCAAAACTAAGTTGCGTAGCGGCTTTACATAATAATTTATAGGTAGGAAAATCCGGGCTTTTAGGTCCTAGAATTAGAAAATCAAAAACAAATTCTTTTGCGAAAAATGCGATTGTAGCCACTATAACAACAGCAATAGTTGAGCGGATTAAGTGCCAGCGTAATTCTTCGAGATGATCCAAAAAAGACATCTCTTTCTCTATGCTATCTTTTTTTTTGGTCATTAAATAATGCCTTCTTTAGTCAAGTTGTGAATATGAACCACACCACAGTATATTCCGTTTTCTTCAGCTAAAATCTGAGTGATGCCATTGGTGTCCATAATTTCCATGGCTTCTACTGCCATAGCATCATTGTTAATAGTTTTGGGGTGAGCCGTCATGATATCTTTTGCGGTAAGCCCGGCTATGTTATCAACTTTGGTAAGCATTCTACGTAAGTCGCCATCGGTAATAATACCTACAATTTTATTGTTTTGTACCACTGCGGTAACCCCGAGTAACTTTTCGGAAATCTCTACAATTACCTTTTTCACATCTGTATCTGGGGTTACTTGTGGCCTTTCATTTAAAGAGGTTAAGTCGCTTACACGTAAATATAGTTTCTTCCCAAGAGAACCTCCAGGGTGGAAACGTGCGAAATCTTTACTTGAGAATCCGCGTAAATCTAGCAATGCCATCGCTAAGGCATCACCAATTACTAATTGTGCCGTGGTGCTTGTTGTAGGTGCTAGGTTATTTGGGCAAGCTTCTTTTTCGGCATAGGCGTGCATCACAAAATTGGATTGAACTCCTAAAAATGACTCCCTGTTTGAGGTAATAGCAATTAATTTGTTTCCTCTACTTTTTATAAGAGGAACCAAGACTTTAATTTCAGGAGTATTTCCACTTTTAGAAATACAAATAACAACATCATCTGCTAAGATAGTTCCCAAATCACCGTGAATCGCATCTGCGGCGTGCATAAAAATAGCAGGTGTTCCTGTAGAGTTTAGAGTTGCTACAATTTTGGTAGCGATATTAGCGCTTTTTCCAATACCTGTTATTACAACCCTGCCTTTAGAGTTGTAAACTGTTTCAACTGCATTGGCAAATTCTTCATCTACTAACTGTGCTAAATACAAAATAGCTTTGCTTTCGGTTTCAATTGTTTGTTTTGCAACGGAGATAATCTGTGAGGTTCTATTCAAAATTTGCGCATTAATAAGTTTGCAACTGTTTCAGAAATTAGTATATTTAGTAAATGAAAAAGATATTTTTCACAGTACTCACAATATACACGTAAAAGATACAGTTTTACGGTAATGGTTGCAAAATTACAATTGTTCCCCTGTTTATACAATTTTAATTAGAACCAATAACATAACATTTATAACAAAACTCCAGCGTGGCTGAATTTGATTTATACGCAGCTCTCAAGAAGTATTTTGGTTTCTCAAAATTTAAAGGTCTTCAGGAAGAGGTGATCAAAAGTGTGTTAGCACAAGATGACACTTTTGTAATAATGCCCACAGGTGGTGGTAAATCCCTTTGCTACCAGCTCCCTGCTCTCATGCAGGAAGGAACTGCTATCGTTGTTTCTCCCCTTATTGCATTAATGAAAAACCAAGTGGATGCTTTGAGAGCACTTTCTTCTGAAGAAGGAATTGCGCACGTTCTTAACTCTTCTTTAAATAAAACGGAAGTTAAAAAAGTAATGAGTGATATTGATAGTGGCATTACCAAGTTATTATATGTTGCTCCAGAATCACTTACCAAAGAAGAATATGTAAGTTTTTTACAAACCCAGACTATTTCGTTTTTAGCGATAGACGAAGCACATTGCATTAGCGAATGGGGTCACGATTTTAGACCTGAATATCGTAACCTGCGTAAAATTATACAACGCATAGGTGATAATATTCCTATTATTGGATTAACAGCTACTGCTACCCCAAAAGTACAGGAAGATATTCTGAAGAATTTGGCCATTCAAGATGCCAATACCTTCAAGGCTTCTTTTAATAGACCCAACCTCTTTTACGAAATAAGATTGAAGACCAAAAACGTAGATGCAGATATCACACGTTTTGTGAAGCAATACGAAGGTAAAAGTGGTATTATTTATTGTTTAAGCCGAAAACGAGTGGAAGAATTGGCACAAACCCTCCAAGTGAATGGAATTAATGCCATTCCTTATCACGCAGGGCTAGACGCCAAAACCAGAGTACGACATCAAGACATGTTTTTGATGGAAGATGCAGATGTAGTGGTTGCCACCATCGCATTTGGGATGGGGATAGATAAACCAGACGTTCGTTTTGTGATCCATAATGATATTCCTAAAAGTATAGAAAGCTATTACCAGGAAACCGGTCGTGCGGGTCGTGATGGGGGAGAAGGCTATTGTCTTGCGTTTTATGGATATAAAGATATTGAAAAGCTAGAAAAATTTATGAGTGGCAAGCCCGTGGCCGAACAGGAAATTGGTCATGCGCTTTTACAAGAGGTGGTTGCCTTTGCAGAAACTTCAATGTCCAGAAGAAAGTTTATTCTCCATTATTTTGGCGAAGAATTTGACAATGAAACTGGTGATGGTGGTATGATGGATGATAATATGCGGAACCCCAAAAAACAAAATGAAGCAAAAGATAACGTAGTAAAGTTATTGAAAGTGGTAAAGGAAACCAACCAACAATACAAAAGTAAAGAAGTAGTAAACGTTTTAGTGGGCAAAATTAATGCGATGATTAAATCGCACCGCACAGATCAATTACCCTTTTTTGGTATTGGTAGTGATGAAGAACCAGAATACTGGATGGCTTTATTACGTCAAGTATTGGTAACCGGAATGTTATCCAAGGATATTGAAACCTATGGGGTTATTAAAATCCAACAAAAAGGATTGGACTTCATAAAGGCACCATCAAGTTTTATGATGACTGAAGATCATTCCTACAAACCAACGAACGACGATTCTATAATTACCAATCAAAAAGGGGGTGGGGCAGTAACAGACGAGCAATTATTTAGATTGCTGAAAGCCGAAAGAAAGCGTTTGGCAAATAAAATGAATTTACCTCCATATGTTATTTTTCAAGATCCCTCTCTAGAAGATATGGCGCTAAAGTATCCTATTACTTTGGAAGAACTTGCCAATGTGCACGGTGTTGGAGAAGGAAAAGCAAAAAAATATGGAAAATCTATTGTAACCCTTATTTCAAACTATGTAGATGAAAATGAAATTGAACGCCCCGATGATTTTGTCGTAAAATCTACGGGAAGTAATAGCGGACTTAAACTTTACATTATTCAAAACGTAGACAGAAAATTGGCTCTAGACGACATTGCTTCCGCTAAGGGTATTGAAATGGATGCCTTAATGAACGAAATGGAAGCCATTGTTTTTAGTGGCACCAAGCTGAATATTAGTTATTGGGTGGACGAAGCGCTCGATGAAGATCAGCAGGAAGAGCTTCATGACTATTTTATAGAAGCCGAAACCGATAGCATTGAAGCAGCTATGGAAGAATTTGATGGCGACTACGACACTGATGAATTGCGACTGTTCCGAATAAAATTTATGAGCGAAGTGGGCAATTAATCCCAACCTTTATAATCTCAAACTAGCAATGACCACTTAAAAGCTTTTAGCTACCCGCTTTTTACTGAAATATTCCGTAAAAGCAAAAACAGTCGCTAACATTCCCAAGTTATAAATAACATCTTCAATTGGAATGGTAAGCAACCTGATGCCTAAATTTTCATCGTTATTATACCAAACTACATGATCCTCAATTCCTGTTCCAGTCAAAATACCATTCACTAAAAAAAATGGAATCAGGATAATTAAATAGGTAGCAAAGAATGACTGGAGCCATTGTCTATTTCGGTTAAAAATAAGTCCTAAAACTAAAAGTGCATACATAAAATTAATAAGAGTGTACCATTTGTCGTAGGCATACCATAGTGTAACTATAAGTATAGAGAATAAAACTACAATGACTATATGCACCGTTTTTTCAGAAAACTTAAAGTTTTTGTTGATGGCTAAAATTGCATAATGCGTAAAAATGCATGCATACGGAATACAGAAGAAGAACAACCATTCTTCTATTGGTAAGTTGAATAACTTATAACCTGTGATATAAGCATCATTAAATCCCCAAAAGCCGTTATTTGTAAAAGCAATGTCCCAGGGAATAAAAATAGCCATCATCACGAGAACGCCAATTATAAATCCCTTCCATTTTTTATAAAACTGAATTTTAGGATGAAAACTGAATAAGAAAGGAACAATAAAGGAGCCTAAATTTAACCACAAGTAAAGGTAGTTCATTGGCTATTTTTTGAAATATTTCATAGGAGGAACTAACATTCCGAAGCATTCTCCCTCACCTTTTCCTAAATGTTTGTGATGTATTTTATGTGCACGTCGTATCCCTTTTGCGTACCAGTTATTTGCATTGCGGAATAGTTTAAAACGTTGATGGATAAAGATATCGTGTACCATAAAATAGGCAACTCCATATGTGAAAATACCAAGTCCAATAGGCAATCCTGCCCAAAAACCATAATATTGCCAGCCTACAAAACATCCAATGCTTACTGCTGCGTAAAAAATGAAGAAAAAATCGTTTCGCTCCCACCAACTGTTGTGATCTTTTTTATGATGATCTTTATGTAGTGACCATAAAAAACCGTGCATCACGTATTTATGAGTAAACCACGCCATAAACTCCATGATGCTAAATGTGATTAAAAAAATTAAAATCCAAAAAACAACAGTCATAATCTATCGTACAAGTTTTAGTTGATATTTTACATAACTTCGGGTTAATAACCCGAATTTCTGGTAATTAGGAACTCTGATGCGAGAATTCTTTATTTCGAGTGCCGGGGTGTTTGCTAGTTTTTTAAGCAATTTTCTGTAGTAGCGATACGCCATGAAAACGCCAAATTTTGCTTCGGTTGGAAGGCTTAAAATCCCTTGATATCCTTTTCTGAAATCTTCTTCAATATCTTCTATAATTCGTTTCTTGGAAATTTCATCCAACGCGTTTAAATTGGTGTTGGGAAAATAAGTTCTACTTAAGCCTTCAAAATCTTCTTTTAAATCTCTTAAAAAATTCACTTTCTGAAATGCAGACCCTAAAGACATAGCAGCGCTTTTCAACTCTTCGTATTTTTCAGTATTGCCTTTTACAAATACTTTCAAACACATAAGCCCCACCACATCTGCAGAACCGTAGATATAATCTTTGTATTCTTCTTCGGTTAAATATTCCGACTTGCTCAGGTCTAATTTCATACTTTTCATAAAAGAAGAAATCAGTTCCCTGTCTACATTGTATTTGTGTGCAGTATGTTGAAACGAATTAAGTATAGGATTTAAACTAATTTTTTCGGAAATCGCAAGCTCTAGATCTTTTTCAAATCTATAAAAAAGCGTAGCTTTATCGTAATCGTGAAAACTATCTACAATTTCATCTGCGAAACGCACAAAACCATAAATATTGTAAATATCTTGCCTTATACTGGGTGCCAACATTTTAGTAGCTAAAGAGAATGAGGTACTGTAGGCGTTGGTTACTTGCCTGCTACAAGTGTTGGATACTATGTCGAAAAGTTCTTTCACGAATGGTGTTTTTCAATTAAACTGGCAACTAATTTTCCGGAGATTAAAGACGGGGGTACGCCTGGTCCAGGAACCGATAATTGGCCAGTAAAATACAAATTTTTTACTTTTTTACTTTTTAATTTAGGTCGTAAAAATGCGGTTTGTAATAATGTATTTGCCAATCCATATGCATTGCCTTTATACGAATTGTAATCTGAAATAAAATCGTTTATACAATACGACTCTTTAAATATAACAAATTTTCTTGCTTGCTGGTTTGTGAGACGCTCAAATCTGGTCATTATTTTATTGAAATAATGCTCCCGTATTTCTTCGGTATCTTCAATTCCTGGTGCTAGAGGGATTAAAAATATGGCAGCTTCTTTTCCAGCTGGCGCAGCACTATTATCTGTTTTGGAGGGAAAACTTGCGTAGAAAAGTGGATCTTCTGGCCATGAGGGTTTATCGTAAATAGTGTAGGCATGTGCTTCAAAATCTACGTCAAAGAATAAGGTGTGGTGTTCTACGTTTTCAATTTTTTTGTCAAAACCTATGTAAAATAATAAAGAGGATGGAGCAAAGGTTCTTTTCTCCCAATAGGTTTCAGAATACTGTCTGTGTTGTTGTGGTACAAGAGTTTCGGTATGGTGGTAATCTGCACCACTTAAAATTAAATCTGCTGAAATGGTAGTTCCGTTAACAACTAGGGAAGTAGCGTGGTCGTCTTCAATATTAATTTTTTCAACATTTTGACTGGTCTTTATTGTAACTCCTAAACTTTCTGCGAGCGTTTTCATTCCTTTAATCACTGAATACATTCCATATTTAGGATGGAAAGTGCCTAAGCCGAAATCTGCATAATTCATAAAACTATAAAAGGCCGGTGTATTGGAAGGTTTAGCTCCTAAAAATAAAACTGGAAATTCCAAGATGGCAACCAATCTCGGGTTTTTAAATTCGCGTCTTACTTCTTTACTAATGGTGCTAAAAAACTGTCCTATTTTTTTCATAGTAACAGGTGTTACTAGTTCTAGGGGCGAAACTCCGGGTCTGTAAACCAAATCTTTAATAGCAATATTATAATTACTTTGTGCTTTTGCGATGAATTTTTTAAGTTGTAATGAGCTTCCTTTTTCTTCTGCTTCGAAAGCAACGCATATTTTTTCTAATGTATCTTCAATAGTGATGAAGTCGTTTTCACCAAAATATACTGAATAGGCTGGAGCCAATTTGTGAAGTTCATAATAATCTGAAGGTTTTTTATCGAAATCTCCAAAAAAACGTTCAAAAACATCAGGCATCCAATACCACGTTGGACCAATATCGAAAGTAAACCCTTCTTTAATCAGTTGTCTTGCGCGACCGCCAACAGTGCTGTTTTTTTCATAAATGGTTACCTCATTACCAGCTTTGGCAAGATAAGAGGCAGCTGCTAATGAGGAGAAACCGGAACCGATAAGTGCAATTTTTTGTTTCATTTTTGTCTAACAAATTTATGTAAATACTGAACAAAAAAGAGAGAAAACATCAAATTTTATCTTTTATTTAAGGTTTCTAATGCATCAGTTAATTGTTGGATACTTTTTATAGTAGTGATATTTTCTGGTAGTAGTTCACTTTCTAGAGCGGAAACTTTACTTCCCATAATCCAAAGAGGATTCTTTTTCTCAACACCGATATATGTATTGTATTGCTCGCAAAAATTTTGAATACTTTGGTGAGAAGGTTCTACGGTGAGATAGGTTAAGAAAATTATCTTTTCATGATGTTTTACAACTTCTTTTAAACTATTTAAAGAAATATTACTGCCTAAATAAATAGTGTTTATCCCGTGACTCACACACAAATAATTGGCATACATCAATCCAATGTCGTGTATCTCTCTATACGGAAGAAAAAGTGCAAAGGTTGCTGGTTCCGTTAATGTGTTTTCAAGATATTGATTTTCAATGTTAAGTACGATTTTTTGCTTGATCATTTCTGAAACAAATCGCTCATGACAAGGATCAATTGTTCCAGTTTGCCATAACATGCCTAACTCTATTAAGAGCGGAATAAAGACTGTTTGAAATATCTCTGGAAAAGTTTGGTTTGATAATAACGTTTGATAGGTATTGGCAAATAGTTGCTGGTCAAATTGAAACATGGCCATTTTAAACCTAAATATAGAGTGTTCTTCTTTATTAGATTTGGCCAGCTCGGTAACCATTGCTGCCAATTCTTTTTTATTTAAAACCGCAATTTTTGAAATTTTGTATCCATTTTCATACAAAAATTTGATATTGAGCAGTTTTTTTAAACTGTCAAGGTTGTAAGCTCTAATATTGGTATCGGTCCTTGAGGGAGCCAACAATCCATAACGCTTTTCCCAAATCCTAATAGTATGCGCTTTGATACCACTTAGGTTTTCGAGATCTTTAATACTAAATTTTGTTTTTACCAGCATTTCATTGGGGTAGCAATTGTAAAGATAGTGTTTACATACAAAAGCAACACAGCCGTTGTAAAAGTTTATAAAATTATGGGTAAAAAATAACATTTGAGAAAATGTACCACATAAAAAAAGCCATCTTTTTAAAGATGACTTCTGTTTTGTACCCGGAATGGGACTTGAACCCACACGCAACTAGTGCACACGGCCCTCAACCGTGCCTGTCTACCAATTCCAGCACCCGGGTAGGTGGTTGCTACTCTAGATAGACGTGAGTAGAAACAAAAAAGTACCGCAAAAAGCAGTACTCTTTGTGACCAGTCTGGGGCTCGAACCCAGGACCACCTCCTTAAAAGGGAGGTGCTCTACCAACTGAGCTAACTGGTCATTATTTCAAGTTGCAAAAGAGTATTTTTATTTCCCTTAAGCGGGTGCAAATATAGAATCATTAAATTAATTATTCAAGGGAATTTTAAAGAAATATTTTCTTTCTTTTCAAATTGTCGAAGTTCTCTTTTATTTAAATAATTTTACACTTATGAAAATACTTCTTTTAGGATATATGGGCAGCGGTAAATCTGCTGTGGGACAGCGTCTTGCTGAAGTGCTCCAAGTTCCTTTCTACGATTTAGATAAAGAAATTGAAATTGAAACTAAAAAAACTGTTTCAGAAATTTTTAATGAAAAAGGTGAAATTTTTTTTAGAAAAACTGAGAATGAAGTTTTATTGAAGCTTCTTGAAGCTAGGAAAAACTATGTTTTGGCTTTGGGAGGAGGCACTCCTTGCTATGGAAATATAATGCAAGTTATAACGGAGCATAAAGAGGTAACATCCATATTTTTGAATACCTCGCTGCAAGAGTTGACCAAAAGACTTTTTCCTGAAAGAACAAAAAGGCCTTTGATTGCTCATATAGAGACTGAAGAACTACTTAACGACTTTATACGAAAGCATATTTTTGAACGCAACTATTATTACAACCAGGCACATAACAAAGTAAAGGCTGATGGTCCTGTGGATACTGTCGTTTCAGAAATTGTATTACAACTATTCTAAGATAGCTCTGTCTTTACCTTTTTCAAAAATAACAGATACATTTTCGTTAATAGAGGTAGAGAGTGATATACCTTTATAATCTGCTTTGATTGGATACTTTTTATGATTTCTATCTACCAAAACCGCTGTTTTAAATTGCTTTAACGGCACATCTAAAAAATGTTTAACACCATAAATAAGTGTAGTGCCAGAGTGCAAGACATCGTCTACTAAAACAAGACTTTTGTTAGTATATTCGTCTGATGAAATGCTGGTTGTAATCGCATTAATTGGGTTGGTTTTATCAATTGTCACTTTACAAAGTGTCACTTTTATAGGAGAAATCTTTTCTAATGTTTTTTTTAATTTTTCAGCCAACACATATCCGTTAGAAACAATTCCTGCAATAATTACGGTTGATTCAGATACATTTGCTTCATAAATTTGGTAGGCCATTCTTTTGATCTTATGGTCTATTTCGGTTTTATTTAATATGAAGGTTTCTGTCTTTGGCATTTTAATATGTTTTTTCAAAGATACATAGTAAAAATTATTCTTCTTCTCCGCTTTGGGTATAATCTGTTATATCCCGTCTGTCTTTTTTTGTGGGTCTACCTACTCCCTTTTTGCGGTAATAAGATTTAGCATATTGTAACATGTCAGTTTTTTCGAAGTCTTCTTTAGGAGTAGTATCTTTTCTATAAAGATCTACCAATTTAGCTCCAACCCTGCTGGGAGGGATATCTAAGACTTCAATTTTATAATTTATTTGATTTTTTCGAAATACTATGGTATCACCAGGATATATCTCACGAGAAGGTTTTACAGATGCTTCATTTACTTTAACTGCACCTTTTTTACAAGCTTGTGTGCCTATGCTACGTGTTTTTACATACCTAATGCACCACAAATATTTGTCTACTCTCATACAAAACAACTTAATTCTACGTTAACTGTGATACAAAAATAGCGGAAAATTGTATCTTGCGCACCTCAAAAAGTGATGATGAAAAAAATGAAGAAAATACTCCCCCTTTTATTATTGGTACTCTCTATTGCATATGGTTGTAAAAAAGACGACGATAGCGTAGATCCAAATTTTGTACCCGCAAGAGATAGAGGTGAAGAGGCTCCCTTGAGTACTGTTATTATAGAAGAGTATCTAGAAACACACTTCTATAACTATGAAGAGTTTGAAAATCCTCCAGCCGATTTCGACTTTCAGATCGTATTTGATACCATTGCTGGGGATAATTCAGATAAAATTCCATTAATGCGTCAGGTGTCCTCTAAAACGGTAGAAGACCGCATAGCAGAAGGTGTTTCCTATAAGCTTTATTATTTGGATGTTTTGGAAGGTGCTGGTGAAAAACCTAATTTTCCAGATTTAGCAACTATAAGCTACCAAGGAACCTATATTAATATTGAGGAAAGCTCAAGACCCTATTCTAAGCTGTTTGACGCATCATCTGTACCTGTAACATTCGATATGACTTCTATTGTAAATGGACTACAAGATGGCTTAATAGAATTTAAAACGTCCTCTGGCTTCATTACAAATCCAGACGGAACGGTGACTTTCGAAAACTTTGGTGCGGGTGCTGTTTTTATGCAAGCCGGTCTTGGCTACTATGTAAATCCGCCACCTACCTCAAATATTCCTTTGTATTCTCAACTCATTTTCACATTTCAATTGTTTGAATCTGAAATAGGAGACCAAGATGGCGATGGCTTGCCTTCATTTATGGAAGATGTTAATAATAACGGTATTGAAGAAGATGATGATACAGATGGTGATATGGCTCCAAACTTTGATGATGCTGATGATGATGGTGACGGCAGACCTACAAGTGAAGAGATTATAATTAACTCAGATGGAACCATAACATTGCCAGATACTGATGGTGATGGAGTTCCAGACCATTTAGATGCTGATAGTTAAATTACAGTACAGGAGTTTTAAACAACAAAAAATGCCTAGAAATTTTCTAGGCATTTTTTGTTGGTAGCTATTTTAATTTTTTTAAAGTGTCATTTTATTTTCTGCCTATAACCTTTTTTGAAGCTTTTACAATAGCTTCGGCATTAAGGCCATATTTATCCATTAACTGTTCTGGAGTGCCAGATTCTCCAAAAGTATCCTGTGTGGCCACAAATTCCTGCGGCGTAGGGTAGTGTGATGCTAAAACTCTGGAAACACTTTCTCCCAGACCTCCTAAGTAATTATGCTCTTCTGCAGTAACCACACATCCTGTTTTCTTAACTGAAGCAATAATGGCTTCATCATCCAAAGGTTTAATAGTGTGTATGTTTATCACTTCTGCTGAAATTCCCTGCTCATGTAATGTTTCAGCAGCCAGAAGTGCTTCCCAAACCAGGTGGCCAGTAGCAACAATAGTTACATCGGTTCCTTCTTGTAATTTTATGGCTTTACCAATTTCAAATGTGCCATTTTCTTCGGTAAAATTAGCGACTTTCGGTCTTCCAAAACGAAGGTAAACTGGGCCTTTATGTTTTGCAATGGCTAGCGTAGCTGCTTTAGTTTGGTTATAATCACAAGTATTAATAACGGTCATCCCAGGCAACATTTTCATAAGCCCAATATCTTCTAAAATCTGGTGTGTTGCACCATCCTCACCCAAAGTAACTCCCGCGTGAGAAGCACAAATTTTCACGTTTTTACCACTATAAGCAACACTTTGACGTATTTGGTCATAAACACGGCCCGTAGAGAAATTGGCAAAAGTTCCTGTAAATGGAATTTTCCCTCCAATAGTCATTCCAGCTGCCATACCAATCATATTGGCTTCAGCAATTCCAACTTGAAAAAAACGCTCTGGGTGGTTGGCTTTAAATTCGTCCATCTTTAAAGAACCAGTAAGATCGGCACAAAGTGCAACTACGTTTTCATTAATTTTACCAAGTTCGGTTAACCCATCTCCAAAACCTGAACGTGTATCTTTTTTACCTGAGTCTGTATATTTTTTCATCCTTGTGCCCGCGTAGGGGTATTTTTTAATTAACTTAATTCAATTCTCTTATCCGAAGTGAGGAATTAATAATCCCCTAAAGTTTCTGGATTCTGCGCTAGCGCTGTGTCCAATTGTTCATCGTTAGGAGCTTTCCCATGCCAGGCGTGGGTATGCATCATAAAATCTACGCCGTTCCCCATTACCGTATGTAACAATACACAAATAGGTTTTTGGTTTCCAGTTTTTGATTTTGCTTCTTTTAGACCCTTTATAACAGCTTCGAGATTGTTCCCTTCTTTTATATCAAGTACTTCCCAGCCAAAGGCTTCAAACTTAGCGCGTACGCTCAACATATTTAATACATTGTCTGTAGAACCGTCTATTTGCTGCCCATTCAGATCGATAGAAACAATTAAATTATCTACTTTATTAGCAGCGGCATACATAATAGCTTCCCAATTCTGACCTTCTTGTAATTCTCCATCACCACAAAGCGTATATATAAGGTGATTGTCGTTATTCAACTTTTTGGTTGCTGCAGCACCTATAGCTACTGAAATTCCCTGTCCCAAAGATCCTGAGGCTACGCGAATACCTGGCAATCCTTCGTGTGTAGTTGGGTGTCCTTGTAAACGAGAATTTAACAGTCTAAATGTATTTAATTCTTCTACAGGAAAATAGCCAGCACGCGCCAAAACACTATAAAAAACAGGTGAGATATGACCGTTCGAGAGGAAAAACAGATCTTCTCCTTTTCCATCCATAGAAAAACCATCATTGCGTTCCATCACTTCGTTATAAAGTGCTACAAAAAATTCGGCACAGCCTAAAGAGCCTCCTGGATGTCCAGAATTAACTTTATGTACTTGTCTCAGGATATCCCTGCGAACTTGGGTAACAAGGTTTTCTAATTTTTTAATATCTGCCATGGTTTGTTTAATTTTCAATGTCAAAAGTAATTGAATTCACAGCCAGACCAAAGGACAAAATCGGGCTTTTATTAACGATTTACAGCTTTTGTTAACACTCTTTATAATTCAAGGTTTCAAGTTCAAGATTCAGGCTAAAAAAATCTTATATCTTATATTGTCAATTGTAAATCATTATTCGTAGCTCGCAATTCGTAATTCGTTCTTCAAAAAAGTATCTTTGCGCTTTCATTATTGAAATTTTATGCAGTTTACTTTACACAAAACAGATTCAGAAACACAAGCTAGAGCTGGAACTATTCAATTAGACCATGGTCCCGTAGAAACTCCTATTTTTATGCCAGTGGGAACGGTTGGTACCGTAAAGGGAGTGCATCAAAGAGAATTGCGGGAAGAAATAAACCCAGATATTATTCTAGGGAACACCTACCATTTATACCTGCGCCCGGGCACAGAAATATTGGAAAAAGCGGGCGGTCTTCATAAGTTTATGAATTGGGACCGAAACATTCTTACCGATAGCGGTGGATACCAGGTATATTCTCTTAGTGACCGAAGAAAAATTAAGGAAGAAGGCGTAAAATTTAAGTCACATATAGACGGTAGTTATCACACTTTTACACCAGAAAATGTGATGGAAATTCAGCGTACCATTGGAGCAGATATTATTATGGCTTTTGATGAATGCACTCCTTATCCATGCGATTATAACTACGCAAAGCGGTCTATGCATATGACGCACCGATGGTTGGAGCGTTGTATTACCCATTTGGAGAAAACTCCTTTAAAATATGGTTATAATCAGACGTTTTTTCCCATTGTTCAGGGAAGCACCTATAAAGACCTACGGAAACAATCTGCAGAATATATAGCCTCGGTTGGAGCCGAAGGAAATGCAATTGGCGGACTTTCAGTAGGAGAACCCGCAGAAGAGATGTACGCTATGACAGAAGTGGTTACCGCTATACTTCCAAAGGATAAACCGCGTTATCTAATGGGAGTAGGAACCCCCATAAACCTGCTGGAGAATGTTGCTCTGGGAATTGATATGTTTGACTGTGTAATGCCAACCAGAAACGGAAGAAACGGAATGTTATTTACCGCTCATGGAAGTATTAATATTAAAAACAAAAAGTGGGAGGCAGATTTTTCTGCCATCGACGAAATGGCTATAACGTGGGTAGATACTGAATATAGCAAAGCATATGTTCGGCATTTATTTACTGTAAACGAAATGCTGGCTCGGCAAATTTGTACCATACATAATTTAGGGTTCTATCTTTGGTTAATGCGCGAAGCAAGAAAACAGATTTTGGCAGGTACCTTTTCAACTTGGAAGAATAAAATGGTAAAACAAATGGATAAACGATTGTAAAAAAAGTTTGTAGTTTGTGGTTGAAATGTAAAAAAATAACTACTCACCACTCACTACTCACCACTCACCACTCACTATGCTCAGCATTTTAGATAAATACATATTAAAAAAATACCTAGGAACTTTTGGTCTCCTACTTTTACTATTTGTACCTATCGGGATTATTGTGCATTTGGCTGAAAAGATTGATAAAATCCTGGAAAACGAAGTGCCGTTTCCTATTGTTGCCAAGTATTTTTTGGACTTCACGATTTATTTTGCAGATTTACTGTTTCCGTTGTTTTTATTTCTTTCGGTAATTTGGTTTACTTCCAAATTGGCCAATAATACCGAAGTCATTGCCTTTTTAAGTAGTGGAGTTTCCTTTTATAGATTTTTACGTCCGTATATGATTGGCGCTACCATTGTATGCCTTGTTGCCTTAGCTTCAGGAATGTATTTTGCTCCTACAGCGAGTAAAGGCTTTAACGAATTTAAATATGAATATTTAAAAAAAGGAAAACAAGATCGCGATCAAACCAACGTATTTAGGCAAATTAACGATAACGATTATATTTACGCCAGCTACTTTAATGTAAAAGAAAAAAGTGGAAACAATTTCACCTTAGAGCATTTTGAAGGGAATAAAATGATGTATAAATTGGCTGCTACCCAAATAAGATATAATACAAAGGATAGTACTTATTCATTATACAATTACTCGAAAAGAACTGTGGGTGAAAATGATGATATTATAGAAAATAAAAAACGCTTGGATACAGTGTTCGATTTTGAAATGGAAGATCTCACTCCAGTAGATTATATTGCTGAAACCTTAAATGTAGTAGAACTTAACAGATTTATTGCCCGTGAGAAAGCAAGAGGTTCTTCTTATATTAATAGGTATGAAGTAGTGCGCTATAAAAGATATAGTCTTCCAGTTTCAGCGTATATTTTAACTATTATTGCCGTTGCGGTCTCCTCTATAAAACGTCGTGGTGGGATGGGAGTGAACCTTGCTATTGGAATTGGGATTGGAATGGTTTTTATTTTTTTCGACAAAATTTTTGGGACGATGGCAGAACAAAGTGATTTTTCTCCATTTCTTGCAACGTGGTTTCCTAATATTGTATTTGCTATTTTAGCCATCTATTTGTTGAGAAATGCAAAACGATAAACTACTTAATTACCTCCATTTACATTTTATAGTTTTTATTTGGGGATTCACCGCCGTACTTGGGGCGCTCATTTCTATTGAAGCCATTCCGCTAGTTTGGTATCGCATGTTAATGGCTACAGGTTTTATCTTTATATTTCTTAAATTCAGAAAGACATCCCTCAGATTTTCGAAGAAAACAATAGCCGGATTTGCTTTAGCTGGATTTATTATTGCGTTGCATTGGTTGGCATTTTTTGGTGCTATTAAAGTGGGCAATGTTTCTGTTACTTTAGCGATTATGTCTACCGGGGCATTTTTTACCTCACTATTGGAACCCCTGTTCTACAAAAGAAAGATAATTGGGTATGAAGTATTTTTCGGTTTATTGGTTATTGTAGGCCTGTATGTTATTTTTAATGTGGAAGGCGATTATTTCTACGGAATACTCCTCGCTTTAGCAGCATCCTTATTAGGTGCCTTATTTTCGGTGATTAATGGGAAATTTGCTGTGAAGTACAATGCTTCGGCAATTTCTTACTATGAATTAGGATTTGGAATGTTGTGTATTACGGTTTATTTAGCTTTCAGCGGAAGTTTTACTTCGGAATTTTTTCAGCTCAAAAACACAGACTGGATCTACCTATTTATACTTGCTTCTGCGTGTACAGCCTATGCTTTTATCGCTTCAGTACACGTGATGAAATGGATAAGCCCTTATACTGTGATGCTTACAATTAATATGGAACCCGTCTATGGGATCATACTTGCCCTCCTTATATTAGGAGAGGACGAAAATATGAGTCCGCAATTTTATTACGGCGCACTTATTATTGTAGCTACAGTAATCGCCAACGGCATTGTTAAAAATAGATTGAATAGAAAAAAGCGCACTTTAACCAATGTGTAAGGACAAAACTTTATATTTGTATGAACTTATTTAGACCTTTTGTTTGGAACCGAAAATGAAGGCTTTTGTCAACTAATGAAATAATTTTTCTTCTTCATAGCATCGCTACGTATAATAAAAATTATAAAATTAGATGGCAAAATGCGAAATTTGAAGGTAAAAGAAAAGGTTTAAATAAGTTCAATACTTAACTTTTACAATCCAAACCAAGAAAAATAATGGAATATCTTGATTTTGAGTTACCCATAAAGGAATTACAGGAACAGTACGAAAAGGCTTGCCAGATCGGTACAGACAGTGATGTAGATGTGACCAATACCTGCAAGCAGATTGAAAAAAAACTATCAGCTACCAAGAAGGAAATATATAAGAATTTAACACCTTGGCAGCGCGTACAATTGTCGCGTCACCCCAATCGTCCCTACACCATGGATTACATTAAAGCCATTTGTGGGGATTCTTTTTTGGAGTTACACGGCGATCGTAATTTTAAAGACGATAAAGCGATGGTGGGTGGTCTTGGTAAGATTGGTAGCCAGAGTTATATGTTTATTGGCCAACAGAAAGGATATAATACCAAAACACGCCAATACCGAAATTTTGGTATGGCAAATCCAGAAGGCTACCGCAAAGCACTTCGCTTAATGCAATCTGCCGAAAAATTTAATATACCAGTAGTCACTTTAATTGACACACCAGGTGCTTATCCAGGGCTGGAAGCAGAAGAACGCGGCCAAGGAGAAGCCATCGCAAGAAATATTTTGGAAATGACACGCCTTAAAGTACCAATTATTGTAGTAATTATTGGGGAAGGAGCCAGCGGTGGCGCCCTAGGAATTGGTGTAGGAGACACAGTGTTGATGTTAGAAAATACTTGGTATTCTGTTATCTCTCCAGAGAGTTGCTCGTCTATCTTATGGCGAAGT
Source organism: uncultured Flavobacteriaceae bacterium (assembly GCA_963799365.1). Taxonomy (GTDB): domain Bacteria; phylum Bacteroidota; class Bacteroidia; order Flavobacteriales; family Flavobacteriaceae; genus Marinirhabdus. Next base: position 10,131 of record CAWCWV010000008.1, on the reverse strand, counting down.
TGGGAGTTCAAAGAACAAGCCGCAGAAGCTTTGAAATTGACCGCAACCGATATGAAAAAAATGAAGCTTATAGATCATATCGTGAAAGAACCAATTGGCGGTGCACACAGTGATCGCGAAAAGACGTTTACTACCGTAGCAAGCGCGATTGAAAAAGCATACGATGAATTTAAGAACTTATCCCCATCCGAATTAGTGAATCAACGTATGGAAAAATATTTTGAAATGGGAGTCTTCAAAAGCTAATCATAACCATACCAACGCATCACAAAATCCGAAGTTCGCGCTTCGGATTTTTTTGCGGGTTATTAACAAGAAATTGGAGTTGTTAACAATGTAATTGTTCATGACCCGTTAATATTAGAAAGTAAATTTATACGAATCTCCCTTAACATTTTCTTTACATTCGCCTTATGGAAAAAGTGCAACCTCAAACCTCATACAAATCACGCTCCGCGCAGGTAATCTCGTTGGAAAAAGGAAAATTACCGCCACAAGCTATTGATTTAGAGGAAGTTGTGTTAGGAGCAATGATGATTGATAAAAAAGGGGTAGATGAAGTGATCGATATTCTTTCGGCCGATGTTTTCTATAAACAGCAACACCAACATATTTTTGAAGCCATCCATTTGCTGTTTGAAAATAGCGAACCAGTAGACTTATTAACCGTTGCGAGCCAATTGAAGAAAAGTGCAACCCTGGAAGCTGCAGGAGGCGAATTTTATCTCGTACAACTTACCCAAAAAGTATCCTCTTCTGCGCATATTGAATTTCACGCCCGCATCATTTTGCAGAAATATATTCAGCGTTCATTGATTAAAATTTCAAACGAAATTATTGAAGATTCCTATGATGAAACAACCGATGTTTTTGACCTGCTAGATAAAGCCGAAAGTAAATTATATGAAATTACCCAGGGAAACATAAAACGTTCCTCGGAAACTGCACAGCAATTAGTAATCCAGGCAAAGAAGAAAATTCAGGAAATTGCAAATCGGGAAGGTCTTTCTGGAATTCCATCAGGATTTGATAAAGTAGATAAGTTAACTTCAGGTTGGCAACCAAGTGACTTAATTATTATAGCTGCGCGTCCGGGTATGGGTAAAACCGCACTCACTTTATCTATGGCGCGAAATGTAGCCGTAGAGCACAATATTCCTGTGGCATTCTTTAGTTTGGAGATGTCTTCGGTACAATTAATTACCCGACTTATTTCTTCGGAAACTGGACTTTCTTCAGAAAAACTACGTACAGGTAACCTGGAAAAACACGAGTGGGAACAGTTAAATGTAAAAGTAAATGCACTAGAAAAAGCACCTTTGTTCATTGATGACACTCCCTCACTTTCTATTTTCGATTTACGAGCAAAAGCAAGACGTCTTTCCTCACAGCACGGCATTAAATTGATTATGATTGACTATTTGCAGTTAATGACCGCAGGTGGAAGCCAAAAAGGAGGAAACCGCGAACAGGAGATCTCTACCATTTCGCGAAACCTAAAAGCTTTGGCAAAAGAATTAAGTATTCCAGTAATCGCACTATCGCAATTATCCCGTGCGGTAGAAACCCGTGGAGGAAGCAAGCGTCCATTGTTAAGTGACCTACGTGAATCTGGAGCTATTGAGCAGGATGCAGATATTGTAAGCTTTATCTACCGCCCAGAATACTACAAAATTGAAGAGTGGGACGATGAAGAGCGCTCTCCAACCGAAGGCCAGGGAGAATTTATTGTAGCCAAGCATCGTAATGGTGGATTGGATGAAATTCGCTTAAAGTTTATAGGGCATTTAGGACGTTTTGAAAATCTGGAAACTTTCGACTTTACAGGAGAATTCCACAGCAAAATGAACGCCGCTGCCAATGACGATACTTTTAAAACAGACAACCTTCCAAGCGCAGACGAAGCTTTTGGTAGTTCTATGAATGATGATTTGTCTCCGCAAGGTGGCGATGATGATGTACCTTTTTAGGCGCTGGGCGCCAGCCAATCTTGCTCACTCGAATGGAATAGGGCTAATCGTTTCCCAGATTGAATTTTTCGGGCAGGCAGTCTAAATTTAATTTTAAATAAAGAGGAATCGAATTTGTGTGTTTTCTTAAAGCGTTACAATTTAATGCTTTAATATTTGATAAACTCTTTTAGTAGCTTTTGGTTTTTAATCCCTATTCTTATAAGATATATGCCATTTGCTAATTCTGAAACATCAATCTTCTTAACATTGAAAGCTTCTTTAATCATTCTACCATCTATTGAATAAATATTAATTTGATCTATACTTATTGAGAAGTTAATGTTTAGAAAATTATTTGTTGGATTGGGGTAGATAATTATTTCTTCAAGCGAATAGCTTTCAATACCAAGAATTGTACAATCTTCATTTACTTCAGACCAAGGATCAAGACACCATCCTTCTAAGGTAGAAGGTTGACAAACTGGTAGATTGGCATTTTCATTATCAACATTTAAGCAGAATAGATTATTATTTCCAGTTGAAATCATTGTTTGTAAAATAGCATTGAAACCATTTCGCAAGTCGAGATTTAATAATGAATTGTTACTACAATTCAAATATCCTATATTCTGAATATTAGAAAAATCAAGGTTTTCAAGTTGGTTATCATTACATCTTAAAGTTTCAAGATTTTGGTTATTGGACAAATCTAGAATGCTTAAGTTATTTGATGAAATATTTACTTCACGTAAGAGTGTATTATTAGAAAAATTGATATCATTAATATTATTTCCTTCAATTTTTAATATTTCTAAGTTTACATTTTGAGAAATGTCTATTTCAGTTAAATTATTATTATTAAGATTGATTGCAATAATAGAAGTATTTTCTAAAGATAGACTGCCAAGCTCACAATTGCTCAGGTCAATAATTTCAATAAACTCATTTTGAGTTAGATCTATACTTGTTATGGGATTATTCTGAGCAAAAAGATGTTTCATATTTTTAAATTCAGATAAACCTTCTAATGAAATAATATTATTGTCTTCAACATATAAACCAATTACAGCTTCAGCTTCACTAACTTGTATAAAGCCATCATCATTTGAATCTACATCGCCATCTATGGTAAAGTCGCCATCGAAATCTGCACTTAGTGTATTTGTTAAGGCATTTTCAAAATTTACATCTGGAAAATCTAATGGGATGCAATCTGTGCTGTATTCTACTCCAGCACCAACGCACCAACCAGTATCTTCTGCAATACATTCTGGTCTCGAAGCACTTGCATCATCTACATTTATACATGTTAGACTAGGGTTTAAAGTGCTATTCATTGTTGTGAGAATTTCATTATTCCCATTTCTTAAATTAAGGGTTTCTAAAGAATTACTTTGACATTCAAGATGTGTTAAATTAACATTATTGGATAAGTCTAACTCTGTTAATGAATTGATTTTGCATTCAAGATACCTAAGATTCGCATTATTACTTACATCTAAACTTGTAAGTTGGTTGTTAAATATCCATAATGACCCCAATTCCAAATTATTTGACAAGTCTACTGTTGAAAGTTCATTATCCATAGCATATAATGCACTTAAATTTGGACATTGTGTAACATCTAAATTAGTAATTTGATTATTGTCGCAACTAATTATACGTACATTTGGACCACTTACAGTCAAATCCGTTATTTGGTTATCCCAGCAAATTAAGTGCTTAAGATTTGGATTTTGAGATAAATTAAGTGTTTGAATTAGATTGTCACCACAAGATAAATTTTCAAGATTTGTAAAAGCCTCTATACCTTGCATTGATATAATGTTGCTTAAACCTACTTGTAAGCCAATTAAGGCTTCAGCTTCACTAAATTGTATCTCACCGTCATTATTAGTATCTACGTCACCATCAAACTGGAGATCTCCGTCGAAATCGGCGCAATTATTATTCACAAGCGCATTTTTAAAATTGACGTCAGGAATAGTTACAATTTGACCAAATGAATATGTGTAAATTAAAAAGAATAAAAAAGTAAAAATCAGTTTCATATTATTTGAATAAAATTTTGTTGTCCAAATATATATATAAACCAAATCAATTTTTTTGAATAAAATGGCAAAATTTTGGAAGGTCGTACCCATCTACAAACCTTAGTTTTCTTTGACTTATTTAAGTGAATACTTACAAATTATTTGTACTTGAATCACAAATTTTGTCAAGGAAGATGATTTTTCAGTAAATTTGAAGTAAATGAAATTGCAATGGATATCAAAACATCAAAAATAGAACTGGTCAAAATTATATTGAATATCGACAATGATATCTTTATTAAAAAAGTAACAGAGTTTATAAACAATGAAAAAGCAGATTTCTGGAACGAATTGACCAAAGCCGAACAAGCGGAAATAAAAAAAGGGATTGCATTGCTAGACAATGGGAAACGGACTCCATTTAAAGAGGCTTTAAAAAAGATTTCTTGATGGAAGTTTTTATTTCGGAACTTGCCGAATACAAACTCAAAAAACTTACCGAATACTTATTTGAAGAATGAAGCTATAAAGTTAAAAATGACTTTTTGGCAAAGCTAACCTCGAAAATTGAACAAATATCCCTTCACCCCGAAAGTTGCCGAAAATCGATGGAATTTGGTGGGATTTATAAGTGTGTAGTAACCAAGCAAACTACATTTTTCTATCGCATTAATTTTATTAAAGAAGAAATTGAAATAATTACGTTGTTCGACACAAGACAGGATCCTGATAGTCTAAAACAACAATTTGAATAAGTTCAAAAGAACATCGAACCTGAGTACTTTTACAAAATGTAAACACCCTGTTTCTTAAAACTCCCTAATTTAAAAGTCATCTTCCAAAAGTACCCCTGAATCTCAGCGCCCCTTCGCGTATCTCAGAGGAATAATTAAAACGTCCATATTCCACCCTCCAAAAGTCCATATTCCCTTTACCAAACTTTGGCTCAAAATTTGTACCTTCCCCACTATGATACAACGCTTCATGATTGTCTTGTTATTTTTCAGCTTTAGCCTATCTGCTTCAGCTTCGTATATACTCATCCCCATGGATGCCGATGGCCAAAAGGAACATCTAAAAGCCTACGGTATTACCTATTGGTCATTAGAAAAAAATCAAAAAGTAAAGTGGTTACTTAATTATCGGGGTGGTTCATTTTTGTTACCCGATGCCGAAGAAATTAGAAAAGAATGCCAGATTCGCGGTATTTCTTTTGAGGTTTTGAGCGACTCCAAAACCGAACAAATTTTATTAGAAATAGCCAGTCCGTCCCAGAATATGGAAGCTGTTGTATTAGAAAAAGCGCCAAAAATTGCAGTCTATTCTCCAAAAGGGAATCAACCTTGGGATGATGCAGTGACAATGGTGCTTACTTATGCTGAAATTCCCTACACCGTAATCTATGACGAAGAAGTTTTAAGCGATCAGTTATTGCTTTACGATTGGTTACACGTGCACCACGAAGACTTCACAGGTCAATATGGTAAATTTTACAGAGCCTATCGCGCCGCTCCCTGGTATATTGAAGAAAAAAGAAAGTCTGAAATGCTAGCGGCCAAATTAGGGTATGATAAAGTTTCAGAAGAGAAACGTGATGTTGCCTTAAAAATAAGAGATTATGTAATTGGTGGCGGATTTATGTTTGCCATGTGCAGCGCAACGGACAGCTTCGATATTGCCTTAGCAGCAGAAGGTGTAGATATTTGTGAGCCTATGTTTGATGGAGATCCTAGCGAACCAGGCTACCAAAGTAAAATTGATTATAATAAAACCTTTGCCTTTAAAGAATTTACATTAGAACGAAGTCCGATGGTATATGAATATTCTTCCATTGATATGACCCAAGACCGACGGATCCCAAAAGAGACGGATTATTTCAGTTTAATGGATTATAGTGCTAAGTGGGATCCAATTCCGTGTATGTTGGTACAAAACCATACGTCTTTGGTAAAAGGTTTTATGGGTCAGACAACCTCTTATGATAGAAAGACGGTAAAAGCAAATGTGTTAGTGTTAGGTGAAAACAAAACCAATAGTGAAGCAAGATACATCCACGGAATAAAGGGTAAAGGGTTCTTCACCTTTTACGGAGGTCACGATCCAGAAGAATTATCAGCATAGAGTAGGAGACGCTAAGACAGAATTAGCATTACATCCAAATTCTCCAGGATACAGATTGATTTTAAATAATGTATTATTTCCAGCAGCTAAGAAGAAGAAGCAAAAAACGTAATGGACTATGAGTTTTGAGCGACGAGCGACAAATTTAATTTTTAATTAATTACTTCCCCTCTTAAGAGGGGTTAGGGGTGTATTTTTTAAATAGAAAAGTTCTCGACAATTTTTCATTATAAACTAAAAAACCCACTACAGGAGCAGGGCTTTCTGTATTGCGAAATAATAGGTTTCTAATTTATTTTACTTTCTTAACGATTGCTTCGAAAGCTTCAGGATGGTTCATCGCTAAATCTGCAAGTACCTTGCGGTTCAAGCCTATTCCTGATTTCTTCATCCCTCCCATAAATTGAGAGTAAGACATTCCGTGTTGTCTTGCACCTGCATTAATACGGGTGATCCACAACGCTCTAAAAGTTCTCTTTTTTGCACGACGGTCTCTGTAAGCATATGTTCTTGCTTTTTCAACTGCATTTTTTGCAACCGTCCATACGTTTTTACGTCTTCCAAAGTATCCTTTGGCTTGCTTCATCACCTTTTTTCTTCGGGCTCTTTTAGCAACTGAATTTACTGATCTTGGCATAATTTAATTGTTTTTTTTTGTAGCAGGCGGTCTTTTGTTTTAGTGACACTTTAGTTCAAAAATCTAAAATCGACAATCGTCAATCTAAAATCTTCAAGGCCTAACTCCAGGGTTTAAAAATTTGTTTTAACCGGTTAAGATTGGCTTATTACTTCAAACGAAGCATGATCTTAACATTTGGCTCATCTGCTTTGTGTACCAAACCATCATGAGTCAATTTAAGCTTACGTTTTTTGCTCTTCTTTGTTAAGATGTGGCTTTTAAACGCATGCTTTCTTTTAATCTTTCCACTACCAGTAAGCTTAAAACGCTTCTTAGCACTGGATTTTGTCTTTTGTTTAGGCATGTCTTTAATTTTTATTATTATTTCGCATCACCCGCCAAAGCGGATAATATTATAGTCGGTCTTATCAAGAACAAAGTGCTAAAGCACTCTGAGCGGAGCCGAAGGTTTATTTTGTTTTTTTAGGGGCTAGAAACATAATCATTCGCTTCCCCTCCAGTTTTGGCATTTGCTCTACTTTTCCGTAGTCTTCCAATTCCTGCGCCAAACGGAGTAATAAAATTTCCCCTTGGTCTTTATATATAATAGAACGACCTTTAAAAAACACGTATGCTTTTAATTTTGCACCTTCTTTTAAAAATTTCTCTGCGTGTTTTTTCTTGAATTCATAATCATGGTCGTCTGTGTTTGGACCAAATCTTATTTCCTTCACGGTAACTTTCGAAGCTTTGGCTTTCATTGCCTTTTCTCGCTTCTTCTGTTCGTACACAAATTTTTTGTAGTCCATTACCTTACATACAGGTGGCTTGGCATCGGGAGAAATTTCTACCAGATCAAGTTCTTGTTCGGCAGCTATTTCTAATGCTTTGCTTAATGGATATACATCTATTTCTACGTTGTCTCCAACAAGACGTACTTCAGTAGCACGAATCTTTCTGTTGATTCTGTGCTGGTCTTCTTTTATGATCCTTGCCGGACCTCTACTTCTTTTTCTTCGTATTGCTATGGCTTATTATTATTTAAATTCCGTTTTTGGCGGATGGTTATACATTAAAATCTACGATATTATTTTTAATCTCTGTGTTAATGAGTTCAGAAAATTCGGCAACTGTCATTGATCCTAAATCTCCTTCGCCGTGTTTTCTTACACTTACTGTGCCATCATTCTCTTCCTGCTCACCCACAATCAACATATAAGGAAACTTATTCATTTCAGACTCCCTTATTTTCTTACCAATAGTTTCGTTTCTATTGTCCACAAGGGCGCGAATTTCGTCATTTTCCAGCAAATTCAAAACTTTTTCAGCGTAATTCTCATATTTTTCACTGAGAGACAGGATGTTTACTTGCTCAGGCATCAGCCAAAGCGGGAAATTTCCTCCAGTATGTTCTAATAAAATAGCTATAAAACGTTCCATACTACCAAAAGGAGCGCGGTGAATCATCACGGGTCTATGAAGCGCATTATCACTGCCTTTATAGGTTAAGTCAAAGCGTTCTGGGAGATTGTAATCTACTTGTATGGTGCCTAATTGCCAACTTCTCCCAAGAGCATCCTGCACCATAAAGTCTAATTTAGGTCCATAAAAAGCTGCTTCTCCAGTTTCTACAACATAGTCTAGACCCTTATCTTTTACAGCACTTAAAATGGCGGCTTCTGCTTTTTCCCAAGTTTCAACAGCACCAATATATTTTTCAGGCTTGCTAAAATCTCTCACTGAAACCTGTGTCGTAAAGTTTTCAAAGCCCAAAGACCCAAAAACATATAACACGAGATCTATTACATTTTTAAATTCAGCATCTAGTTGGTCAGGAGTACAAAAAATATGTGCATCATCTTGTGTAAATCCTCGAACTCGAGTTAGACCGTGTAGTTCGCCAGATTGTTCATAACGGTATACGGTACCAAATTCAGCAAAACGCTTTGGCAAGTCTTTATAACTCCAAGGACTATCGTTGTATATTTCGCAGTGATGTGGACAATTCATTGGTTTGAGCATAAACTCTTCACCTTCATTAGGAGTTTTAATAACCTGAAAGCTATCCTCACCATATTTTGCAAAATGACCAGAAGTAACATAGAGTTCTTTATTCCCAATATGCGGCGTAATCACCATTTCATAACCTGCTTTCTTCTGTGCTTTTTTCAGAAAATTCTCTAATCGTTCCCTTAATGCTGCCCCTTTAGGCAACCATAGGGGTAAACCTTGTCCTACCTTTTGAGAAAAAGTATACAGCTGAAGCTCTTTACCTAGTTTTCTATGGTCGCGCTGCTTGGCTTGTTCCAGCAATTCTAGATATTCCGTTAAATCTTTTTGTTTTGGGAATGTTACTCCGTAGATACGTGTTAACTGAGTGTTATTCTCATCACCCCGCCAGTATGCGCCAGCAATGCTCATTAATTTAACCGCTTTTACAATTCCTGTGTTTGGAATGTGGCCTCCGCGACATAGATCGGTAAAGGTATCATGGTCGCAAAAAGTAATTGTGCCATCTTCCAGATTTTCAATAAGCTCCACTTTATATTCATTGCCTTGGCGCTTATAAAAATCTAATGCATCTGCTTTAGAAGATTCGCGCATACTAAAGGTGTGTTTTCCGCGGGCAATTTCCAGCATTTTATTTTCTATAGCCGGAAGATCTTTTTCAGAAATGTTATGTTCACCAAAATCTACGTCATAGTAGAAGCCGTTGTCAATGGCTGGACCAATAGTAAGTTTAATGCCAGAATACATTGTTTCTAATGCCTGAGCTAAAATATGAGCAGACGAATGCCAAAAAGCCTCTTTCCCCTCTTTAGTAGTAAACGTAAATAAAACAAGGTCACCATCTGTGTTTAATGGGGTGGTGGTTTCCACTTTTGTTCCATTAAAAGAAGCCGAAATCACGTTTCTAGCCAACCCTTCACTAATGCTTCTTGCAACATCCATTGGCGTGCTGCCCGATTCAAATTGTTTCACAGTACCATCTGGTAAGGTAATCCCTATCATAATTCATTTTATTTAATTCGCAAAGATACTACGGTTTTAAAAGTCTCGCAATATACAACCCGTCTTTGTTCGCTGTTTTGTTGTTACTTCATTTATATGCTTCATACAACTATATTATTATCGTTTCAATATAAACTTTAGTAGGTGTTATGTCAAATTTTTCTTGGGCGTTTCCCCTCCAACACAAAGAGATCTTGAATATCATGTCGTCTTTTAAAGTGAAGTTGGTATTTTACTTTATAAAGAAAGAATGTCGGGGTCTGGCTTTCGGCTCTATCCCCGATAGCAATCGGGGGATGCCGCCTCAATCCTTAACGCAGTTTTTCGTTGAATTAGTTGATCTGGTCATTATAAGTATTGTGTTTAATGAATTCTCAATTTAGATATCTGAGCC